>JBCCAU010000001.1:0-682951 GCA_039814625.1 Pseudomonadota bacterium | reverse complement strand
TCTCAAATCGGTCATCATTTTCGATGGCATCAGCTAATCGGCGTAGTTTAGCCACAAACTCTGATTTCGAATAGCTTTTCTCAATATCGCGTTCTTCTTTCTTTGGACAGCGAAAAATCCAAAAACTACATTTCCAGACTTGAAGCATTCATGTCGCAAGAAATTTTGCCTTATGAAAAAACCTTCATGGAGCAAAACCGATCAACCAACAAAGACGGAGATTGGCGTAATTGGGAAACTGTGCCTTTGATGGAAGAGTTGAAAGCAAAGGCAAAATCAGCCGGTCTATGGAATCTTTTTTTACCTGATGAAGAATGGGGTTGCGGCTTAACGACATCGGAGTATGCGCCCCTGGCCGAGATTATGGGACGAGTGCCGTTTTCCGCAGAAGTCTTCAATTGCAATGCCCCTGATACTGGCAACATGGAACTTCTTTTCCACTTTGGATCTGACGAACAAAAAAAGCAGTGGTTGTACCCTCTACTAGAAGGAAAAATTAGATCCGCATTTTGTATGACCGAACCAGATGTAGCTTCATCTGACGCACGTAACATTTCTGCATCCATAGATGCCGATGGCGAACATTTGATTTTGAACGGCCGGAAATGGTGGTCAACAGGGATAGGACACCCTGACCTTAAGTTTTTAATTTTTATGGGAGTTACCAATCCGGACAATGAACCGCATAAAAGGCACTCAATGGTCTTGGTTCCAATAGAATCTTCTGGCCTGACCGTGGAAAGAATGCTGCCAGTTTTTGGAGAATATGATCCACCAGCGGGCCACGGGGAAGTACATTTTGAAAATGTGAGAGTCCCAAATTCGAACTTGATACATGGTTTTGGCAAAGGATTCGAAATTGCGCAAAGCCGACTGGGACCAGGAAGAATTCACCATTGTATGCGTGCCATCGGCGCATCAGAAAGAGCTTTAGAATTGATGATAAACCGAGGGATGCAACGAAACGCCTTCGGGAAACCAATTTTGCAACTTGAAGGAAATGCATCCCGTATTGCGGATGCTCGATTGGCGATAGAACAAGCAAGACTTCTTACTCTGTAAGCAGCTTGGAAAATCGACACCGTTGGTGCGAAAGCTGCGATGACAGAAATTTCGGCGATTAAAGTTGTTGCCCCGAACGTTTTACAAACCGTTGTGGATCAAGCCATCCAAATACATGGAGGCCAAGGTCTGACACATGAGACCCCACTAACGGATCTGTTTATCATGGCCCGTGCACTGCGTTTGGCAGACGGTCCTGATGAAGTTCACAAATCACAAATCGCCCGCCGAGAAATAGCGAAGTACAAGAATTAGTTTTCGCAAAATAGGTAAACACCAGCTGAAATTACAAAGAATTTTGAGAACCAAAATGGTAATAGACAAAGCAAAGACTGTAAGAACTGGTGAGGAGCTTGATCTTCTTCAGCTGCTTCCATGGGTAAACAAAACGCTACCGGGTCTTCATGGAACTCCTGAAGTAACGCAGTACAGCGGGGGTGCTTCAAATTGGACTTACCGTTTAAAGTTTAAAAATGATGACCTGATTTTGAGACGCCCACCTAAGGGTAAAAAGGCAAAAGGTGCTCATAACATGGTTCGCGAGTACAATTTACAAAAAGCGATAAAACCGTCGTTTGGCTTTGTTCCTGAGATGAAAGCTCTGTGCGAAGACGTCTCTGTTTTGGGCGCTGACTTCTATCTTATGGAGCGCGTTGAAGGTATAATCCCTAGAAAGAACTTACCTAAGGACCTTAGGCTGTCTGAAAAAGACGTCTCAAAACTTTGTACAAACTTCTTGGATGTTTTAATTCAGCTACACCGAGTTGACTATAAAGGTAGCAACTTGGGGCATTTAGGAACGGGTTCTGGGTTCGTAGAGCGCCAATTGGTTGGATGGTTCAAACGATACGAAGATTCTCGAACTTGGAATGTAAACAGGGGCAAACGTATTATGAAATGGTTGGAAAAGAACAAACCATCGCATGAGAAGCTTTGCCTGACTCACAACGACTTTCGTTTTGATAACGTGGTTCTAAATCCCAGTAGTCCGACCGAAATTATTGGTGTGCTAGACTGGGAACTCGCAACCATTGGCGATCCATTAATGGATCTGGGCAACTCTTTAGCTTATTGGATCGAAGAAGCAGATGATCGGTTGGCAAAATCAACAAGACGTCAGCCCACAACAATTAAGGGAATGATGACCCGCAAAGAAGTCATTGCATACTATTGCAATGCAATGGGCGTCGCTGAGCGAGACTTCGGGTTCTATGAAGTATTTGGTCTCTTTAGGCTGTCGGTTATCGCTCAGCAGATATATCGACGCTTTTTCGATCGTGAAACGAAGAATCCGGAATACAAACAGTTTTGGATTCTAGTAAATTACCTTCATTACCGTTGTATGAGACGAATTCGAGCCTGACCTCTTTTAGAAGAGGATCAGGCTCAATACATGATGGAAACTGCACCAGTCTTTTGGAACCGTTTAGTTAGATTGGCGGTTCGAAATATGCTAGGAATTCCGTCAACGTTGTTACGCTTCCTTCTAACTTCATTTCACCACTGACAAGTAACTTAGCAGGTGAGAGACGTTCGATAGCTATCCCTCTGAACACATCTGTTGTTGTTATCAAAGTGCCCTGCCGATCGTCAGACAGTCCGTCTTCAACAAACGCAATTCCCCTGCGAATACGCACAGTGATTGGGGTTTCATCAGTAAAATCAAAACCATATGCCAGCTCGGTATCTAGCAAAGAATCGGCACGCACATTGACCGTTAATGCCGCTAGGAAATTCCTGATTGGAATATCGTTTATAACCGATGAAGGCGTATTCGCTACTCCCGTATTGGGAAGAACGAAACCTTCGGCTTCTGCAGCGCTTGTCAAAAAGTAATTTCTACCAGACGAAGAACTTTCCTGCGAAGCAAGCGCTCGAAGGGCATTTGCACGAATTGTGTCCGATCCTTGCCATTCCAATCTCGACAAATGTTGCCCCAAAGTCAGAGCCCACGCGTATTCACCACGATCCATCGCCTCTGCCGCTGCTGATGCTAAAGCTTCTTCACCGCCAGACAGCTCCGCAATGAGTTCCGCTTCTCGCCTAAGGGTGACGGGCCGTAGTTCAGATGGATCACCAGAGAACCAACCGAGTGTTCCTGTGAATACTGAACGAGCAGCCCATTCTACGCGTCCATAAAACTCTTGCAGATATGGCGTTTGCGCCAAGTGAGGGGGTAGCTCGATTTGCTCTGCAATCTCTCGTGGCGACATGCCTTGGTTCATCATTCGAATTGTTGCATCGTATACAAATTGAATAGCATCGCGATAGTTTCGAAGACGTTCATCAATCTCGTCAGCACCAACTATAGGTTGAGAGTGCTGTGGAATCATAACCTCTGCATTAAAACTTCGCATGAGATCTAATGAAGCCACCCAATCTCTTGGATCGCGATAAGGCGTGCCTCGGATTGAATAAAGATTTGGAAAAGCGTGATAGTAGTTGTCCGCTGGAAGTAAAACTTTCCTTTCAGGCAAGTAGACCATCAACTGGTCCGGTGTTTCGCCAGGCGCATGCCTTATGATTACTCGCTCACCCGCAATTTCAACGTCAGTGGAATGAGCAATCGTTATAGTCGGAGGTAGGAAGTAAAATCCGTCTTGGTCGTCGCTTAACAAACGTGGGCCAATACCGTTATTTGAGAAGCTTTCGTCGGGCAAATAGCTTCCAAACATTCGCATTGAACGTTCGAAAATGATCGGTGAGAGTACATTTACCACTTCATGTACCCTGCCCTGCGTTAGGTCGTGAGCCCAAATATTTGGGTTTGTGCTCTGACTATTTACAAAAACACCTGCTCCAAAAACATGATCAGCATGGTTATGAGTGTAAATAATATCAGTGATTTCTTTCCCAGTTCGCGCTCGGATTTGATCGACCCAAGGTAAAAGTGCTTCTGCCGCGCGTATAGATTCTAGAGTATCGACCATGATCAAGCCATCTGGCGCATCAATAACGACTACATTTGCAAGCCCGTGGCCAATCGCGACATTCACTCCTGGCACAGGTTCTTCAAAACGCTTTTCAAAGATTTTTGTGTGCTCTGCGACGTCTGGCAACACTTCAACTTTTTCAACCGCCGCATACTCTGTGGCCTGTCTTTGGAAGTCTGAACCCGATGAGTTTATCCAAAAGAAGCCCACCGCCCCTAGGGTAACTAGAAGGGTGATGGTTGCAGCAGCAAAACCAACAAAAAATTGTTTCATTCCGTGTTCCTCCAACATCTTACGGAAAAAAACTTGCAAAAATGAGCTTTGCAAGTTGGATCGGACTTCCAGTTGCCTCAAAGCGAGTTAACGCTTTGGCGACGATTTTACCCGATCGGTGATTTACAAACCATGGCGGTAGAGGCCATTGGTGGAAAGGAGCCCATACGACGGTTCTCTCAGGATAATCGAATAGACTGGCATTGTGTACTTTTCCAATTCCGCTTTCGACGTTTTGCAAATCCTTACCCGGAAAAGCGCCCCAGGCCGCATTTGGCATAGTAAAAGCAGATCCTGACCAAGTATTTATTGCGATCGTACCGTAATGGAGATCTGCCAGAATTTCCTCCAACTTCGCTTTGCCGATTTGTTTGACTGTTTTTGGGTGTATGACAATGTTTGCAGCAAGCGAGCCGTACAAACGCTCGTTTGCATACCGTATGGCCGAGTTAAGAAAACTGATTGCGTCTTTTGACTCTAATCGGGTGGCCGTTAGAACTGGAGCAAAGACTTCAAACTGTTCAAAATCAGACGGGGCTTCAGAGTCGAATTCTACAATTGATCGAAGACTATTCTTATCTTGCCTTTTGACTTTTAGAGCGGCTTTGTTGGCAAACAGCTTTCGCGCTCTTTTCTCGGAACCCGGATAGTAAGCTGGCCTTTGTTCAGAATCGAACATAGCCAACGCAATGGCATCCACCAGATCGAATGTTTTTTCCCAATCTTTAGGAAGTACCAAAACTTGGCTTGCAACACACATATGCCCTTCATTTTCGAGCTTCTGGGTCGCTATTTGATATGAATGATACTTTATATCCTTATCTGTCCAAGGGCCTGGTACGACAATCGTTGGGCTCACTCCGCCCAACTCGCTTTTTATAGGTCTGGGGTTTCTAGGCCGGTTTTTCGTCTTGTTGTCTTTGCCGTCTTTCCCTTCGCCCCAAACAATGGTGTCGTGAACTTTTTGGCTTCCTGTAATAAACAACGATCCAACTGTCTTATGTCTACATAGGTAATCACCCACCTTGGCATCGCCTTCAACAATCGATAGCACACCAAGTTCGGTAAGCGGTCTAAGCGCAGCTTCGAAATAAGCGCGCAAGTAAGAGTTAACGGGATTCAGCTTTAAACAACATACTTCATTGTCAAAGAACAACTTATACAGGCAGTCTAACGGTGCAATTGATGAAACGTTCCCCGCACCTAATACAACAGATACGTTGGAACCTGCGGGTTTTCGAATTTGGGTTGCAACAGAGACGTCAAAGCTATCCTTAGCTACATGCGGCTCCATCCAAACATCTACTTTAATACCTGATTGAAGTACTTTGTCAAAAACGGTTTTAGGGAATACCCTACATGCAACCTGTCCATTTGGTAATTCTCTAACATCTCTATTCGAATTTGGCTTTCCACTAGAAACTTGCCGCAAACTCGTCGCAAGGGCCTTACAATACTTTATGAGTGCATACGGACCCGTAAGCCACTCTTCTCCTTCCAAGTGAGAACCGGCTGGAATACGTTTACTACGAGAACTCTTTTCAGCCCACGCTTCAGCAATAGCGTTTGTCGAGAAAACAATTTCGTCTAGTAGGTTTGCACGTTGTTCTAGCCGGATGCTCTCCCACATATTTTTCTTTCGCACTAGTCCATCCAAAACTAAGTCCAAATTCGAAATAACTGTGTCTTGGCTAGGAGGCATTGTGTAGATTCTCCAAAACCAAATCAGCGGCTTTCTCAGCGATCATAATGGTGGGTGCATTTGTATTGCCGCCAACAAGAGTTGGCATGATTGATGCGTCAACCACACGCAGACCGTCCACACCGATTACTCTAAGTTTGGGATCCACAACCGAAGATTCATCTATACCCATCTTACAAGTACCTACTGGATGATAAATCGTGTCTGCGGTTGACCGGATATATCTCCGCCACTCCTGGTCACTACTTAGGTTTGGAGAGTTTTGCTGGACGGCTCTAAACTGGTCAAAGGTTTGGGACTCAAGAAGATCCTTTGAAATTTTCGCTCCAGAAAGCAATAGTTTCAAATCCCGGTCGTCGGATAGAAAACCCATATCTATCCCGGGGTCACTAAAAGGATCTGCGTCGACCAGGAAAACTTCGCCGCGCGAATAAGGACGTAGTACGCAAGTGTGCACTGATACGCCGTAACCGGTTTTGAGCTTACGCCCGTGATCTTCCAATAGAGCGATTCCGAAATGCATTTGCAAATCAGGTCGATGCAAGTCTTTGTCTGATTTTATAAAAGCGCAGGCTTCGGCTACAGGAGAACCAACCAAGCCATCTTTCTTTCTGTACCACTGCAACAATGCTTTTGGCATCATCCAAACAGCTGGGAAACCTAATCCTAAAAGCGAAGAGTCATTTGCTTTCATGTTGACTACGACGTCCAAATGATCTTGGAGATTTTGCCCTACTCCTGGAAGATGGTGTTTTACTTTAATTTTATGCCGTTCAAGTTCTGCTACAGGTCCAATACCTGACAACATCAGTATCTGTGGGGACTGGAGCGCTCCAGCGCATAAAATTACTTCCTTGTTTGCATTTGCGCGCCGTAATTTTCCAGATTGCGCGAATTCAACAGCAGTGGCTCTACCTGCCGAGATCTCAATTTTTGTTACCCGCGCTTGGGTCTTTATGACTAAGTTATTGCGTGGCTTCAAAGAATGTAGATATCCAGCGGCCGCGGAACATCTTTGACCCTTGCGCGGCAAGCTGTGAAAATGGGTAACTTGCGGAAGACCAAAGCCTTCCTGATCTTCCCCATTGAAGTCGTCATTTTCTATATAACCTTGAGATAACCCGGCTTTTACAAAAGCATTGCTTGCCGGATGAGGGGACGGCTGGTCTGAAACTTCTAGTGGACCCGCATCACCATGATGGATGGACGCCCCTCTCTGGTTGTTCTCAGCTCGGATAAAATAAGGCAGCACATCATTCCAGGACCAACCCGAACAGCCTAGATCCGCCCATTCATTATAGTCGTCTTTGTGCCCACGAATATATAGCGAGGCATTGATAGCACTCGAGCCGCCAAGGCATTTTCCACGCGGTTGGTATCCACGTCGCCCATTAAGTCCCGGTTGCGGCGTTGTCTTGAACTGCCAATTGTTGTGTCCTATGCGCCCGGGTACAGACGCAGACATGCCAATCTGAGCTCGAACAGTTATGTCATCGCCTCGGCCGCCGGCTTCAATAAGACAAACTGAAATATCAGCACGCTCGCTTAAGCGTGACGCCAAAACAGCCCCGGCTGAACCACCACCTATTATAATGTAATCGTATTTCATGCACTGATAAACCAACCGTAATTCCAGCCGCTCCAGGTTTACGAGGGAGCGGCTGGTTTTTTTAGAGCTTTGCAGCTTCTAAAAATTATAACCCACGCTCAACCCAAAACTTGTTGCGTCGTTGCCAGTAAAGTCGCCTGCTGCTGTGGTGGTCGCATCATCCAACCAAGTGTAGGCAACGCCTAAACCCAGCCGAACATTCTCGGTCGCCTGGTATCTGGCTGCAAGAGCAATAGAGCGGCGATCCTCGAAGGGTGAAAGGCTACCTACTGGACTATCTGCACCAGTTTGATACGAAAACGCCAAACGAAGTCCAAGTTTTTCGGTCACTTGACGACCAACACCTAATGAATACCGATTAACGTCAACAAAGTCGGTTAGAGTCGAGCCAAGGTATTCCAAATTCGCATCAGACCATTTTGAATGTCTGTATGTCGCAAACAACAAAGTGTTCGCTGCAATACCCGTTTCGAAGGCAATCTGCAAAGATTCAGGTGTTCGAATTACAGTATCTACTGGTGACGCAATTCCGGTTGCTACACTAGTCGTTTCAAGCACATGTTCAAAATCAGAAGTATAGGTTATCGCAAGTCTCGTCGCTGTTTCAGGGCGCTCGAATGCCACACCCAATAAGAAACCAATTTCGTAGTCCGAACTGTCTAGTTCAAAGGCACCAGCGGCATCACTATCCACTGTACCTCTAAATCTTTGAAACCGTGGACCACCAAAAACACTAAATCGATCATTTAGTTTATAACGTCCAAGGAGAGTTAGCGCGTCGGATTGTACTTCAGTCGTCAAACCTGAAAGCGTCGCAAGTGGTGGTGGAGCTAAAGTTGGATACTCAATGTCAATCCCATGCGGTTGACCAAAATCAATCGCAAATGAAACTCGATCGTTGATGTCTTGTTTGTAAGCCCCTCCAATCCGACTATAGTTTGATCCGATATCTCCGGTTGCCAAAGCCCCTCCAGCAAACGAACCAGATACGTTTGGCTGAACGGCAGCATATCGAAGTTCAACATACGTACCTTCTTCAAAAAGATATGTAGGTGGCACATTTATACGATCAAAACCGTTCGCCAAAACCGGTCCTGCTGCCAAAGTAAGCGCACACGCTCCAAGCGTGGTTAATACTCTCTTTTCCATTTTTCCTCCCTTATGGCACTACTAATGCCAATTTATATACAGACTGATACTCACTAATTTCACAAGATTTTTTTTCATTTTTCAGCTATTTTGACAGCTAAAGTGCAGATTTATCCTACTGTGCCCCAAACCTTCCATAAAAACTGTCACCTTCAGCGCTCAAGTCAGAAAGCAATTTGGGAACATCAAACCGTTCTCCAAATTTAGAAGCTAGTTGCCGTCCTCGCTCAACGGCAGTTGGCGCACCAATTATGTCGAGGTAACTAAAAGGCCCGCCCGACCAAGGCATAAAGCCCCAACCAAGAATGGAAGCAACATCACCTTCACGTATATCCATGAGCACATTGTCCTCAAGGCAACGAACAGCCTCAAAAGTCTGAGATAAAGCAAGACGATTTATGACCTCTTCCAGCTCCGGCTGGTCTTTTGCTTTTGGAAATTTATGATTGATGCCGGGCCACAATCCTGTGCGCTTGCCCTGTGAATCATACTCATAAAACCCTGCATTAGCTTTTTTTCCGAACCGGCCTTCTTCATACAAAAACATCGTAACATCGTCAGCTGGGCTTTCGGGATAGTCATCACCTAGCGCAATCTTAGTAGCCGTTATAATTTTGACGGCCAGATCAATCGCGGTTTCATCTGCCAATTGCAACGGACCCAGTGGCATACCCATTTGCTTAGCAGCATTCTCGACGAGAGCTGGTTCAACGCCCTCCGCAACCATACGAACGCCCTCGTTCATATAGGGGATAATGCATCTATTGGCGTAGAAAAAACGATCATCGTTTACAACGATTGGGGTCTTCTTAATTTGGGACACAAAATCGAGCGCCTTAGCAACCGCAGCGTCACCCGTTTCACTACCGCGGATAATCTCGACCAACATCATCTTGTCGACGGGTGAAAAGAAATGAATGCCAATAAAACGAGTGGGGTCACTGCTGGCCTTGGAAAGTTCAGAAATTGGCAAGGTAGACGTATTCGTAGCAAAAATTGCCTGGCTATCAAGTTGAGCTTCAGCCAGGCGAGTAACATCAGCTTTAACACCAACATCTTCGAAAACTGCCTCAACGATCAGATCGCAACCTTGAAGATCCTCATATCGATCGGTTGTCGTAATGAGATCGAGAACTTTCTCTTTCTTTTCGGCCGTTGCTTTCTTTCGACTTATTGCCTTGTCCAAGAGCTCAACTGAATAGGATTTACCCTTTTCGGCGGCTTCAATGGATTGGTCCAACAACACTACCTCAATACCCGAAAGTGCTGAGACATATGAAATTCCAGCGCCCATTAGACCAGCGCCAAGAACACCCAGTTTTTTCACCGATTTGTCGGGTACGTTGGATGGGCGATTTGCCCCTTTTTCCAAAGCTTGTTTTGACAAGAACAGTGAATTGATCATTGCTGAAGATGAAGGGTTTAACAGAACATGCGTGAACCAACGTGCTTCGATTTTTAGAGCGACGTCAAACGGAACTTGTGCTCCTTCATAGACTGCGCTCAGCAATGCCTTAGCAGCAGGATATGCTCCTTGAGTTTTTCCATGGATCATCGCCGACGCACCCGCGTACATCGGAAACCCAGCTGGATGGAAAGGCCCGCCGCCTGGAATTTTCTCGGACTTTTGATCCCATGGTTTCACCAGATCAACGTCCTTGGCAGTTTTCACCCACTCTTTGGCCGCTTCTAACAAGTTCTCTGGCGGCACAACTTCATCAACAAGACCCACAGCTTGGGCCTTCTTTGGCGCCATCAGTTTACCTTCCATCAAAAGTTGGCTTGCGGCCATTAAGCCAAGTTTGCGGCTAACCCGTGTCGCACCACCACCCCCTGGGAAAATACCGACCAAAATTTCAGGAAGTCCAATTTTTGCCTTAGGCTTGTCTGCCACAAAAATTCTATGGCAGGCTAATGGCAATTCTAGACCAATTCCAACGGCTGTGCCCGTTACTGCGGCCACGATCGGCTTGCCGCCTTTGTTTGTCTTGGCGTCCATGCCCGCACGTTCAATTTTGCGGAGCACCTGATGACCCTGCATTGTACCTTCGAATAGAGCCTTTGCAGGATCGCCCCCGGCATCATGTTTCATAGAAGCCAAGGCGCTTAGATCCATGCCGCCAGCAAAGTCGTCTTTACCAGAAGTTATAACCGCGCCTTTGATATCTTCGTCAGATAGAATCTCGTCAATGATGTCACTTAGTTCGGCAAACCCTTGAACAGACATTACGTTCATCTGTTTATCCGGGACGTCCCAAGAAATTACAGCGATACCGTCAGCATCAACCCCGTAGGTAAAATCAGCCATTACTCTCTCCTTAAACTCGCTCTAGGATCGTGGCCGACCCCATACCGGCGGCAACACAAAGAGTAGCCAAACCCGTTTCCTTGTCCGCCCGCTCCATTTCATCAAGCAAAGCGGAGATCAGAATTGCTCCGGTAGCTCCCAAAGGGTGCCCCATGGCTATCGCGCCACCATTGACATTCACTTTGTCGTGGTCCGCGTCGAATGCTTGCAAGAAACGAAGAACAATCGAAGAAAACGCTTCATTGACCTCAAACAAATCAATGTCGCTGAACTTCATTCCGTTTTGAGCGAGTATTTTCTCTGTAACCGGAACAGGTCCAGTCAAGTTCATTGTCGGATCCGTACCAATTTTGGTATTGGCCTTTATTCGAGCCCGTGGCTTTAGGCCATTTCGCTCACCAAACTCTTTGTT
The DNA here is from genome assembly GCA_039814625.1 of Pseudomonadota bacterium. Lineage (GTDB taxonomy): Bacteria > Pseudomonadota > Alphaproteobacteria > Rhodobacterales > Rhodobacteraceae > Amylibacter. The sequence continues at coordinate 671,503 of JBCCAU010000001.1, read as the reverse complement.
GCCAATTAGGACTGCTGCAGCACCATCAACAATTCCGGACGAGTTACCTGCATGGTGCACATGGTTGACCCTTTCCAAATGCGGATAGCGTAGAATTGCGACCGCATCGAAACCAGGCATTGTTTCACCCTGCTCTTTAAAGGACGGCCTAAGCGCACCCAAACTTTGCATATCAGTCTCTGGCCGCATGTACTCATCGCGGTCCAAAAGGGGCACGCCGTTTTGATCCTTTATTGTAATGACTGAGCGATCAAACCTGCCATCATCCCAAGCAGCTTTTGCTCTTTTTTGGCTTTCAACGGCATAAGCATCACAATCATCTCGGCTAAAACCGTACTCTGTCGCAATTAAATCAGCGCTGATGCCTTGGGGAACAAAGTAGGTTTTCATTGCGACATATGGGTCAACTGCCATAGCTGCACCATCAGACCCCATTGGGACACGCCCCATCATTTCAACACCACCAGCCACGTAGGCATCGCCGGCACCCGCAACCACTTGGTTTGCGGCCATATTCACTGCCTCTAGTCCGCTTGCGCAGAAACGGTTCACAGACACGCCTGGCGTTTGATCCCCGTAATCTGAATAGAGTACGGAGGCACGAGCCAAGCAACCACCTTGCTCGCCAACCGCCGTAACATTGCCCCAAATAACATCTTCGACCTGTGAAGTATCAAGATTGTTACGATCTTTTAAACTGTTGAGCGTTTCTGCGGACAATCGAATGGCCGTTACTTCATGCAAGGATCCATCAGAGCGGCCCTTGCCCCGGGGTGAACGAATTGCATCATAGATATATGCGTCCTCAGACATCATTTCTGCTCCAATTTTGTGAATTTAAAACGCAGCTTCGGCCAAATCCATTACGGTCTCAGGACCGGAACGAACTCTTGCCAGATGCAATGCTGTCGCTGGGAGATGACGCGACATATAGTGACGTCCGGTGATCAGTTTCTCGGAATAGAAGTCTTCACTTTCTTTATTCACCTCAAGCGCTTCAAGGGCAGATTTAGCCTGCCAACTCCACATATACCCGAGACAAACATGTCCCACGAGATGCATAAAATCTGTAGACCCCGCGAGAGCGGTGTTTGGGTTTGCCAAGCCATTCTCCATCAAATACCGCACAGCCTGTTCCAGATCAGAGACTGCACTTTCAAGCGGAGCGATGAATCCTTTGGACAAACCCTCAACGTCTTTGTTTTCAGCAACAAATGACTTTAAGAGTTGAAAGAATGCCATCACATGTTGGCCACCGTCCTGACTTAGTTTTCGGCCAACCAGATCAAGCGCTTGTATACCATTGGCCCCCTCGTAGATCATAGCGATGCGAGCGTCGCGCACGAATTGAGACATTCCCCATTCTTCAACGTACCCGTGCCCACCGTAGACTTGCTGGGCCACCGTCGCCATTTCGTAGCCTTTGTCGCTCAAAAAGCCTTTCACAACTGGGGTTAAAAGAGACACAAGTCCGTTCGCAGCTTCATCACCGGCTCGATGGAATTTATCAATCAGTTGAGAGCTCCAAAACGCAAATGCGCGAGCGCCTTCCAAAAAGGCTTTTTGATCCATAAGCATTCTACGCACATCCGGGTGAACAATGATTGGATCTGCCGCACCTTTTGGGTTTTTCACACCCAGAACGTCTCGGCCCTGAAGCCGATCTTTAGCATAGGCAACTGCGTTCTGGTAAGCAACTTCTGCTACAGCGTAGCCCGACACACCAACCCCGAGGCGAGCCTCATTCATCATTGTGAACATAGCCCTCATGCCCTTGTGCTCGCTACCAATCAGATAACCAACGGCATCATCATAGTTCATCACGCAAGTCGCATTTGCATGGATACCCATTTTGTCTTCAAGAGACCCTACCGAAACGCCGTTTCTTGGACCTAGACTTCCGTCGTCATTGACTATGAATTTAGGCACGATGAACATCGACACGCCTTTAATTCCCTCAGGTCCGCCTGGTATTTTCGCAAGAACCAAATGGATTATGTTCTCTGAAAGGTCATGATCACCAGACGAAATAAAGATTTTTTGACCTGAAACTTTGTAAGTACCATCCTCTTGAGGAACCGCTTTTGTTCGCATCAGGCCCAAATCAGTACCGCAGTGCGGCTCTGTAAGGTTCATTGTTCCCGTCCAGTCACAAGTCGACATTTTTGGCAGATACTTTTTTTTCTGCTCTTCGGATCCATGCGCATAGATCGAAGACCAAGCTCCATGCGTCAGCCCTTGGTACATTGAAAACGCTTGGTTGGCAGATGAGAACATTTCCGCGACTGCAAAGCTCATGACAAGAGGCATGCCTTGTCCGCCATACTCCGGATCCATATCCAAAGCGGTCCAACCACCGTTGCGCACCAAATCAAATGCTTCTTTGAACCCCTTGGGCGTCCGAACAATTCCATTGTCCAAATGGCACCCTTCTTGATCTCCAGGAAGGTTCAGAGGAGCAACAACTTCAGAAGTTATTTTGCCCGCCTCTGTAAGAACGGCTTGAGTAAAATCTGAAGTCAAATCATCAAAACCGGGTATTTCACTGTTCTGAACTTTCAACATATCATGGAGCACAAAGCTCATGTCGCGCACAGGCGCTGTGTAAGTCGGCATATCGGTCTTCCTCCCTATAAGCGTTATTGGCAAATCAAAATACCAACGACTTATATATTGTCACATAATATGTAAAAACATTTGACAGAGGGTCGCAACCCTCAAATTTACGCCCACAGAAAATGACGTAAGGTTACATAAAATGAGAATTTTCACTGCAAACACGATTTTTCTAAGGGCAAAACTACGCACGACCTATTGCTTGTGAAAGCTAAGATAAGTCTTTCAGTGTTGAATCAACTATTTGTTTTAAATGTATTTTTTATGGACCTCTCTTTAACCTTGGATTGGCAGAACAAAACAAAACACAGAAACGTTGATTTACAGCAACGGTTTCAATTTCATGAAAGGCAAGTCAGCTTTCGGGCCTAGATGCACTGTTGTACCTTAGACTGTATAGGCATTTACGGTCTTGCAGAATTATTTAGGCATTATTAGTGCCAGTATATCAAATTTACATTTTTGTATCTGAAAACTTAAGGGAGGATCAAATCATGGGAAAAGAGATCGCATTCGTTACAGGTGCCTCGTCGGGGCTTGGCATGCAGTTCTGCAAAACTTTAGCGGCGAACGGTTTTTCCGTTGTCGCGGCAGCGCGTCGAGTAGATAAACTGGAGGCATTGTGTGAAAGTATTTCTAAAGATGGCGGAACTGCAATCCCACTGGAACTAGATGTCACAAACATTTCGAGCTACGCGGACAAGCTCAACGAGGCGGAAGAAAAACTAGGTGAGATAACTTGTCTTGTTAACAATGCGGGCGTTTCTGACGAGAAGTACTGCTTAAAGGTTACTCCAGACGAGTACGATCACGTGATGGATGTAAACTTAAAGGGACCATTTTTCTTGGCAACAGAAGTTGCAAAACGCTGGGTCGATAGAAAATGTCAAGGACGCATGGTCAACATCAGTTCACTTTCTGCCAAAAGAGCAATGAATGGATTGGTTACCTACGGGATGTCTAAAGCAGCAATTAGTCGAATGACTGAGCTGATGGCTTTTGAATGGGCTAAGTTCGGCATCAACGTAAACGCAATTGCCCCAGGCATTATTGCAACGGAAATTAATGCTGACTCAATTGACACACCAGGTATGAAGATGATGGTTCAATTTATGCCACGAAAACGACTAGGGATGCCAAGCGATCTAGATGACACGATTTTGTATTTAACCAAGCCAGGGCAACGTTTTTTAACGGGTCAAGTCATATATTTGGACGACGCACAGGGGTTATAAATTGGACAAAAATCTGTCTTTCAAGTTGTCCCGTTACTTCAACGGGCCAACTCCTCCCGATGCGTTTGTACTTTCAGAGGATGAAGTCACTGAACCATCAAAAGGCGAAGTCTTGATTTCTGTAGATTGGATCTCCGTTGATCCGGCAATGAGAGGATGGATCACCCCGACTCGCAGTTACATTGCCCCGGTTCAACCGGGAGAAGTCATGAGGGCTGTCGGGATTGGAAAAGTCGTCAAAAGTAATTGTGACAAATTAGGAGTCGGCGATTTTGTGACTGGTTTTACTGGAGTACAACGTTTTGCGACTTTACGATCAAGGGACCTGTCAAAAATTGATACCAATGTCGCCCCAGCGCAATCCAATCTGAGTGGACTCGGGTTTACTGGACAAACAGCTTACTTCGGAATGATGGACATCGCTCAAGTAAAGTCAGGGCAAACCGTTGTAGTTTCAGCGGCAGCGGGTGCCGTAGGGTCAATCGCTGCTCAATTGGCAAAAGTTATGGGCGCAACCGTTATAGGAATTGCCGGTGGTTCAGAAAAATGCAGGTATCTTAAAGACGAACTAAATCTCGATCACGCGATCGATTACAAAAACGAAAATGTAGCAGAGAAGCTCAAACTCTACACCCCAGATTACATTGACGTTTACTTCGACAATGTTGGCGGTGAAGTCTTAGATTATTGTTTAAATCGAATTGCGTACAAAGGTATTGTTGTCGTCTGTGGTGCAATTTCACAATACGAAAATATGGATAATCCGAAAGGACCACGGGCATATTTAAACCTGATAAGTCAATCGGCTCGTATGCAGGGTTTCACAATGAGAGACTATTTAGACCGAATTCCAGAGGCCTATTCAGCGCTTTCAACTCTTCATTTCAAAGGAAAACTCTCTTTTAGGGAACACATTGTTCACGGCATTGAGAGCTTTCCGAGCGCTTACAAGATGCTCTTTGATGGCCAAAATAACGGAAAACTTATTATTAGGGTGTAGTGCTGCAAAGTACCCGGGCTACACCCGGCGTGCACCCACCTTCTACTTTTTCAGAGTTTCTATCAAGTTCTCGCTGCTTCGATACAAAGTGAAAAGTAGAACCAAGCAACTGGATATCGCTAAAATCATGGATGGATATGCTTCCGCAACCATAGAACCGGCGCTACCCTTTGGGCCAACAATACTGATAAATTGTAGTAAATTCTCCACTACAACCAGAACTAATACAATTGGAATAAACCTTTTGTACCAGATACCAACAAACAAAATTGTTAAACCCCAAACAAATTGAGTACTTCCAGCCCAAGCAAAAAGAGAGATCAAGGCATTGCCGGCCAGCGAAAGGTCGAGTCCAACAATTGAGCCGGCCCCACCGTCAGGCAGCCACATGTGCGCGGATGCTCTTATTAAAGACACGGATCCCAAAATCTTCAAAAATACAGCAGGCAACCCTCTGAATTGTTGGTCTTCTGCATTTTGGTACGGCAAAAGCATGGACTACTCCCTAGGTTGATATCCCTTTTTGGCACTACTAATGTCAATATAATATCCTGTGAAAAGGGCTTCTTTTTGGCGGGAGCTTTTTGAGACACGGTCCGGCTACAAGTGGCCTTTGTAGAAACAAAAGGTCAGTCGAGAGAAAGAAACGCGAAACAATTATGCAATACAAATTATACGGTATGTACTCTTCGCTTTATACAGCCCGAGTGCGCGCTTTTCTCAGATATCGAAAAATACCTTTCGTAGAACACTCTGTTAGCGAAAGCGAATTCCATTCGAAGTTAGTCAAAAAAGTTGGTCGTGTAATTATGCCAGTCTTGGTCGACGAAAACGGAGAAGTATTCCAGGATGGAAGTGATATTATCGACGTTCTGGAAAACCGACATCCTGGGAAATGGCCAGTTCTACCTGAAAATCGATTGCTACAAGCCATTTCCTACCTCTTTGAACTTTTTGGGAATGAAGGTCTTTTGCGACCTGCAATGCACTACCGATGGAATTTCGATGAACACAATCTGAGCTACTTGGAAAACGAATTCACTACCAGCTTGGCACCTCAAACTGACAAAAGCACACAATTGTCTGTCTTTGAATTTGCTGAAAAAAGAATGCGGAAGACTACAGAAATGCTCGGCGTCACGCCAGAAAGGATTGAACATATCGAAGATGCATATGCAGAGTTTTTACAGCTTTTCAAACACCATCTAGAGCGCAATCCATATCTACTAGGCGGGCATCCTACGATTGGAGATTTTGCCCTTCTTGGCCCCCTCTACGCTCACTTAGGGAGAGATCCATATCCCTCAATGCAGATGAAAAAAGAGGCTCCTGAAGTTTTCCGTTGGATTGAACGAATGCATTCTCCAGAGATGCGCCAGTGCGAGTATGAAAGTAGCGGCGATCTATTTTGCACAAGAGACCTTCCAGATACACTGATTGATTTGATGCAATTCGTTGCAGAGGACTTTCTACCAGAAATCGACGCTCATATTGAGTTCACCGAAGACTGGCTCCAAAGTCATCCCAACTTAGAGGTTGGGACAAACGGGCTAGATGATCCTGCAAAGCGTATCCTTGGAAAATGCACCTTTAAATGGAGGGGTTTGGAAATGACGACAGTTGTCATGCCTTACAGATTTTACCTTCTCCAAAAACTTCAAGCCTTCTCAAAGGATCCAGACGTTTTAAATCTTTTTAAAGAAACAGGATTGTCTACTATGCTGGAAAAGAAACTTTCGCGTCGCGTCTTACGCGAAAACTATCTTGAAGTTTGGAGTGCAAGCTCATGAACAGTTCTGTACTATGAAACGCTTAAGGGATCAAAAAATTCGAAGCTGCTTCTTGGTCGAGCTGATTTTGGAATTTTAACTTGCACCTCAAAGCTACGTTCAACCCGAATGAACTAATCAGGTGTTCCTCCAAAAAACATCAATCTGCAGAAAATTAGAACAGTTGCGGCCTTATCACCTTAACGGTATCGTGACCAAAAGCGAAAACTGCGAGTGGATGAAAAAAACTGGTATGCCAATGTAATTTGGCAGAACGAATAAAAGTACTGAAAAACAGGAAGTTAGAATTGCCAATAAAACATAAAAACGGCCAAAGTTCCAGTGAGCAGGAACCTGACGGGCGGAAGCGCCGTAGCGCTAGAAGCAGCCAACAAATTGCTGATGCGCTTATGAGATTGATCGAGGGCGGAAACTATATGCCGCGCGCGCATGAGTTAGCCGGAGCCTCAGGTTTGAGTTTACGTACCGTTTTTAGACATATTGAAGACATGGAGTCTTTGTTCAAAGATTTAGCGGAGCAAAGCTATTCTGAAATAATGCCAATTCTGATGAAACCCTACGGTTCGGCGGATTGGAAGGGACAATTGGACGAGGCAATTGATCGTAGAATAATCATTTATGAAAAAGTTATGCCATTTAAGTTGGCGGCCGATTTACGCAGATTTCGCTCTGACGCCTTAATGGCAAACTACAGACGCTCACTCGATTTGGAACACGCGCAGCTCAAAGGTATTTTACCGTCAGGGCTGCAAAACGATGAAGTTATTTTCGGCTCACTTCAACTTGCAATGAGTTTTCAAAGCTGGCGGCGACTTCGTCATGATCAAGATTTATCCAAGACTTTGGCAAAGGACGTCGTCAAAAAGATGGCCTTCAGCATTGTTGAAAGCCAAAAATGAAGTCTGCAATCGCATTAGCGTTTGCTTCGAGTATAGCTGTTTCTTTTTTCTGGTTTTCAAGCTATGGCGATCCAGAAAGAGGAACGAGTACTTCTTGCGGGCTAAAACTCGATGAGATGGGTCAATTTACAACCATTCCTGCAGGAAGCTTTGTTAAGTCTAATAGCCCGGTCTATCCGGAAGAAGGAAACTCAATCAGGGTCCACGTCGAGGCATTTGAGATATTGCAACACGAGGTGACCAACCGCCAATTTGCAAAGTTCGTTAGCGAAACACACTATATCACAGACGCTGAAATCGATCGTAACGGCGGTGGCTCTGCATTGTTTTTAGAAAGCTCAACTCCAGCGGATAGACGCTCTTGGTGGCAGCTCTCGAAAGATACAACTTGGATGCTTCCAGAAGGTTCAAATGGTCCTAGCTATGAAGAACTCCAAGACCACCCGGTCGTTCATGTGTCATTGAGAGATGCTAAGGCATACGCAAAATGGGCTGGCGGCAGGATCCCTTACGAAGTTGAATGGGAGTATGCGGCCAGCCTAGGGTTACCCAATCCCGACAGACCTGATTCCGGCACATTCAATGACGATGGCAAACCGATTGCAAATGTCTGGAATGGGATTTTTCCAATTCAAAACACTGCCGATGACGGTTTTGCGGGAACAGCACCAGTAGGATGTTTTGAAAGTAGCCGTATAAACACTTTCGACATGATTGGAAACGTATGGGAATGGACGCAGACACCATTTGGTGGAAGTCCGCAGTTTACAATAAAGGGAGGATCTTTTCTCTGTTCGGACAGTTACTGCCAAAGGTTTCGACCCGCTGCCAGAGAAGCGCAAGATGCAGATTTTAGCACGCAGCATATCGGTTTTAGAATTGTTAAAGATGTAGAGTAATTGTATTCTTCTATATTTTGGCATACAACGCGTCAAAATATGGGAGGAGTAAATATGTTACGAAAATATGTTCTTTGGGGTGTAACGATAACGGCTGTTTGTCTTGCAGCAGGATATCATTTCCGGCTACCAATCGCGACATTTTTGGTTGGCTGGCGTCTGCAAGCTATGAATCCGGTCGGGCCAGCTCAAGAGGTCATTTGGCGTCAAGGACCAGCCACCCCAGCCAACACCAACAAGCCGAATATTGTCTTCATCCTAGCAGATGATCTTGGAATAAATGATATCTCCACCTTTGGCGGCGGATTAATACCAACTCCTAACATCGATCGATTGGCCGAAGGTGGTGTATCCTTCTCACAAGCTTATTCAGGCACTGCGAGTTGTGCGCCCTCACGTGGCATGATCATGACAGGACGCTACCCAACAAGGACAGGGTTTGAGTTTACACCAACTCCTGAGGGCATGGCACGTCTGGTTACTATGGCCGGAAACTCAAACCGAAATGGAAGACCAAAGTACATTTTAAACCCAGTAACGGACAACCCTCTGCCTTTTGATGATCAAGGTTTGCCAAGCGAAGAGGTTACTCTTGCGGAGATTCTCAAAGATGCAGGATATCGCACAGCGCATATCGGTAAATGGCACATGGGTAGAGGCCCCGGTTTTGACCCCAATGACCAAGGTTTCGAAGAAAGTCTTCTGATGGGTTCCGGACTGTATTTACCGGAGGATGATCAGCGGGTCGTAAACGCAAAACTAGATTTTGATCCCGTCGATAATTTTCTATGGGCCGGCATGAAGTTCGGTGCTTCATTTAACGGCAGTGATTGGTTCGAACCCGGTGGATACCTTACCGATTGGTGGACAGATGAAGCGATCGACCTCATGGAGTCCAGCAAGAATGAACCTTTTTTCCTCTACTTAGCGCATTGGGCAGTTCACACACCTCTTCAGGCTACCGTTGAAGATTTCGAAGCTGTCGGGGAGTTCGAAACACACCGTGAGCGTGTTTATGCTGCTATGATAAGGTCGCTTGATCGAAGTGTAGGGAATGTCTTCAACTACCTTGAAGAGAGTGGACAGCTCGAGAATACGATCATTGTCTTTTCTTCAGATAACGGTGCTCCTGGGTATATTGGGATGCCTGAGGCTAATGCACCTTATCGTGGATGGAAACTTTCCTTTTTCGAAGGCGGTATACGCGTTCCAATGTTCATACATTGGCCTGCCAAGATCAAAGCCGGTTTAAAAATTGAAGCGCCGATTTCACATATCGATCTATTGCCGACATTGGTCAGCGCAGCTGGAGCGTCTCTTCCAGCCGATCGTGTAATTGACGGCCGCAATTTGCTCCCTCTCGCTCTTGGCGAGACTACTGATCGTCCCCATGAGACACTCTTTTGGCAATCTGATCACTATCATGTGGTGAGGCACGGTGATTGGAAGCTTCAACGCAATGGCCTGTCTGAGAAAATGTTCCTCTTCAATTTGGCCGAAGATCCGACTGAACAACAAAACCTAGTCGAGAGTGAGCCGCAAGTCGTAGAGCAACTTTTAGGCTTACTCGATGAACACCACAGAGATGCAATTGAGCCTCTTTACAAACCAAAACTTGTCGCGCCGATCGCCATGGATGTCACAATCAATCAACCCGTAACCGAAGACAGCCTCATTCTTTATTGGCCAAATTGAAATAGCATCGTCTCTCCATAATAACGATGCTGGTGGGTGCTCTAACTTGAGCACCCACTGAGTTTAGATTTTGCAGGCGCAGACCTGCAAGAATTGAATTACACGAAACTTAGACACTCGGCTCAATGATTACATTTTGTTGCCAGTTTTCGACTTGATGACAGATCGAGCAAAAATCATCCGATCAATCCAACCTTCCGGATCATTTGCACGCGCCGCAAAGTACGGCTGCGTTTCTTCATGAGTAAACACATAGCGACGCCCATCTGCGATTGCATTCATGACCTCGGACGCAACAGCAGGCGGTTCAATGATCGGGCCTGAAGCTTTTAAACTTACCTCGGCACCTTTAATAAGTTCTGTTCTTACACCCTGCGGGCAAACGCAAAGAACCTTAAGGCCATCTTCCGCATGCGTAATTGCAAGGCTTTCGGCAAAAGATACAGCAGCATGTTTGGTTGCTGAATAAGGAGCAGACCCCATTTGATTGAGTAGACCAGCAGCGGAAGCGACAACAACAAAAATTCCTGACTTCCTTGCAGTCATTCCAGGAATGAGATGACGAGCTAAGTATACAGATGACATTACATTGACTTGCCAAGAAGACTCCCAAATTGCATTTGGTGCGCCTGCCGCTTGAAAAGTGGGACCATCCGAACGCGCAATTCCAGCATTCGAAACACAAACGTCTATCGGCCCCATCTCCATTTCTACTTTAGTAAGAAAGGTCGCAAGCTGGCCTTCATTTGTGACATCAACGAACTCTCCAAACCCACCGCAGGACTTGGCAACCTCATCTGCCTCTTTGCCGTCAATATCTGCGATTGCGACTCGACATCCCTCTTCATGAAGAGCTTCGGCAATTGCTTTTCCAATACCTCTTCGACCGCCTGTTACCAAAGCGATTTTACCTTTTAGATCCATCTCTCACTCCTCCACTGGATATAATCGCCTTTCCTTCAATATTTTGTCATTTTTAATGTCAATAGTTTGAATTATCCAATTATCTGCTCAAATAAACAGTTCGGCATTCTCCTATATTTCAGGCAAGAAACCTTAGTTTGGTTTGGTTTGGTTTACTTGCAGTTACAGAGTGAGCTTTGCTTTAAAGATAGTCGCTCAAAACAGCGGTGGCCTTTTACTTAACCCACATAAGTTTCTTACAAAACAGGTGCGCAGCTACTCGTTGAAGTCAGCTCAACAGATCTATCATATGCTTCTTGGCTTGTTGCAATGCGCCTTACCAAAGCAATACCAATAGCCGAATTGAGGGTTACGGCGTTTTCTTGCAAAGTATCCGTTTGACCTTCGAGAGAAACTGTAACTTCAAGCGTTCCATCACCATCTAAGCTTCCAACAAATACGTTTTCAGTGTCGGCTTGAAACACTGACAAAGAGCCGTAACCGCTTGATCGTGGAACGGATAAAGTGATTGGTCTTGTACTTATGTCGAACAGGCATACCGAATAGGAAAGGTCGGGCGAAGGACGAACAATTGATCGCAATTTTGGAGTAATCTTCGGAGACGCAACCCATTGATGGAACTTTGCGCCATTACTTTCTATCCTCTCAATAGCTTGGGCCATAATTAGCTTAGGTAGCCCACTCAAAGCCAAATAATGCGAAACCACGCCACAGATACAAAAAGCAAACAATGCAACTAGAATTGTTTTTTTCATTTTAAGACCCTATCTCGCAGCTAATACGTTTTACTTCAGGCGGTGTAAGAGTGGCTTCTGGGTCAGCCAGCAAACTGTTCTTGGGCAGATAAATTCTTAGCGTAACATCGAACCGCCCTGCTCCTTTTGTGGAGATCCAATATTCTGAGTCTTCGGGTTCTTTGCCGGCAAGAGCAACCTGCCAAGATGCTTGATCCCCAATTAGCTTGGCATCAACGGATAGATGACCATCTTCATTGTCGGGCAAATACCCTTCACTGTCATAAACTGTAATGGACCACCAACTCCCGGGCAACTCGCCACCATGCAATTGATAAGCACAGCCTTCGGTTAAACTTCGTCCTTCACTGTCCTTAGTTTTGGTAAAGTATACGGCTTCTGTTCTGCGCAAGGCCAACAAGCCATAACGCGAAACCCAAACTTTTGTATAAGGATCCAGAGCCTCCGTCCCAATGGACCAGTTACTTTTCCATCCATCAACATCGATCCTGTCACCAAGTCCCACTTGACCGGGCAACAACCCTGAAAAGAAAACAGCCGTAAAAACACCGACGAAGCTTCCTACAAGCCCCGAAGCCAAAATCATGCCAATTGCACGCATTTTACCACCCTCCCAAGTGCACTGTCCTTTAGCCATTTAGGCTTTATACTTTTTATTGTCACATCATAAGACAAAATAAGCAATATACTTGAAAATGAGCTTTTTTAATAGCGCGGGGCTGAAACGGGAACTGTCTCCCACATATACTCGGCAGGCAGAATTTATTTCGGACAAATAGATTTCTTAATCAGCAGAAAATAAGGTGTAAAACGAGATTTTTGGTATAAAATCCAATTATATTGTAAATTTATTTCAAGCCAACCCGCGTTTCACTTTTGGTATGCTCTCTTAGAAAGACATGATTGAGCATAGGTGGATACATCAATCAACTGCGCACAGGATGTATTGACATAATATTTTGTCATATAATATGCCATTTTAAATTTGTCGTCTGGGAGGAACGTCATGACACCCGAAGAAGTATTTGCAGAAAAGCTACAAATTGAATCGGAAATGCCATTTGACAAACGTCTTGAGGTAAAGACACCTTACCAACAACTACGAAAAATCGCGGTGAAGCGCGGTGACTTCCCTGCCGTATCATTTCAAATTACATCCGATCCGAATGGAAAGCACTCTACTCTTTGGTGGTCCGAACTACTCGCTAAAACCACACAAACAGCAAACCTGCTTCACTCACTAGGAATACGCTCCAATGATACAGTAGCCTTCATGCTACCAACAATGAACGAAACGGTTTCGGTACTGATTGGAGCAATGACTGCCGGGACGGTTAATCCGATTAATCCGCTTTTGGAACCCGAACAAATCTCAAGTATTTTAAACGAAACTCAAGCTAAAGTTCTCATTACTCTCAAGAGTTTCCCGAAAACCGACTTGTCGCAAAAAGCAGCCCATGCACTCGCGAATGCTCCAAGTGTGAAACATCTTATTGAGATAGATTTGCTCCAGCATCTGTCAGGACTGAAGAAGGCAATCGTGCCATTTTTACGGCCTAAGACAATTCCCACTCCCAATATCAAACGACATGATTTCGCAGAGGCTATCGCGCGTCAACCCGCGAACAAATTGGTCTTTGCGGAAAACGACAAAGACCGAACCTGTGCATTATTTCACACCGGTGGTACGACTGGAATGCCGAAGGTAGCTCAGCATCGTTATTCCGGTGTCTTGTACAATGGTTGGGTAAACTCCGAACATTTGCTAGAAGCAAACGATGTAGTGCTCTGCCCACTTCCATTGTTTCACGTCATGGCTGCTTATCCCATTTTGATGGGCTGCCTGTTCTCGGGTTCTCATTTGGTCATGGTAACCCCAGCTGGCTATAGGGGTGAGGGAGTTGTCAAAAATTTCTGGAAGCTCATCGAAGCGTGGCGCGTCTCAATCATCGTTATGGTTCCTACAGCCGCCGCAGCGCTTCTAGAGTATCCTATTGGGGACGCCAATCTGTCCTCAATGCGGGTGGCGCTAAGTGGTTCCTCCCCCATGCCCCCGCAGCTATTTAACCGCTTCCAAGATGAAGTCGGCGTCAAAATAATTGAAGGCTACGGTATGACCGAGGCAACCTGCCTCGTTTCCTCCAACCATTTGGAAGCAGACCGTAAAATTGGATCTGTGGGCATACCCGTGCCGTATACAAAGATTGGTATTTTCAATTGCGACGAGAACGGGACGATCGAGTCTGAATGTGCGAACAACGAAGTTGGAGAAATCTGCATTTCGAACCCTGGGATTTCCTCTAAAACATATACCGAAGACCTCAAAAATAATGGCCTTTATGCTGACAAAAATGGTGAATCGTACCTTAGGTCTGGAGACTTGGGATACCTCGATGAAGATGGATATCTTTGGATAACAGGGCGCAAAAAAGACCTAATTATTCGAAGCGGACATAATCTTGACCCGCTATTGATCGAAGACGCTTTAATGTCCCATCCTGAAATTGCGTTCGTTGGCGCTATCGGTCAGCCTGATCGTTATGCGGGCGAAACACCAGCCGTTTATGTAGAAACAACAGGTGGTTCAAAATTAACTGCTGACGAAGTCTTGGTTTATGCATCCGAAAAAATATCAGAACGCGCAGCTGTTCCAAAATATGTTGAACTTGTAGTCGAACTCCCAAAAACAGCGATCGGAAAAGTTTTCAAACCAGATCTGCGCAAAATGGCGATCACCCGTGTCTTTGATGAGGCGTTGTCCGGCGCCGGACTATCAGAACGCGTCCAAACCGTTGCGGAAGTTAAAGGAAGAGGTTTGGTGGCCATAATTTCTACTTCTGACAAATCAGCTTCAACAACACATCTACAAGAAGCGCTTGGGGAATTCACAACACCTTGGGCAACCAAACACAACAATCTCTGAAGGAAGGGAAACAAATGAGTGAAATTGTAACAAAGGCGGTCGATGAAATGAACGCAAAGCTAGAGGGCGGAGAGCTAAACAAAACGGTGAAGTTTGTCATCGAAGATGAGGGTAGCTTTGTCGTTGATGCAGACGGTGCGCGCGTTAGCGATGAAGACAGCGATTTGACGGTCACTGCCAGTGTGGAAACATTCCAAGGTATGCAAGATGGCTCCATAAATCCCACCACTGCATACATGACCGGCAACGTTAAAATCGATGGGGATCTCGGCTTAGCAATGAAGCTGGGTTCGATT
Organism: Pseudomonadota bacterium; assembly: GCA_039814625.1. Taxonomy (GTDB): domain Bacteria; phylum Pseudomonadota; class Alphaproteobacteria; order Rhodobacterales; family Rhodobacteraceae; genus Amylibacter. The sequence goes on along the minus strand of JBCCAU010000001.1, from coordinate 656,471 downwards.
CTGGGTTAATTACATGATTAGATTAATTGCATCAGTAATCGTTGTATTCGGAATGCCGACAGTCGCACTTGGTGAAAGTCCAGTAGGTCTTTGGCAAACCCAACCTGGAAAATCGGGTGGATTTTTGCACATCAAAATTTCAAATTGCGGACAATCTTTTTGTGGGACAATAGAAACCGCTTTTGATAGCACAGGAACCCCTGCTCCGGCGTACGAACACCTGGGCAAACAAATGCTTGTCGGCCTTAATGATGTTGGAAACGGCGAATTCGTTGACGGTACTATTTGGGATCCAGAGAGCGAAAAAACCTTTAAATCTAAAATGACTTACCAGAATGGTGACCTTGAGGTCTTTGGATGCAAAGGACCAATTTGCCGTGGCAATAAATGGCAAAGAGTGCGTTAGTATATAAGGTGGAAGCATCAATGAAGAAACGATCTTGGCTACTTATAGGTTGCTGACTTAATGGGCGCCAAAAATCTAAGTGCGCTTCAACCGTCTATAGACTTTAATACGTCACAACCCTTCGTTTCATCAAAGAAGTCAATATACCATTTCTTTGGATCGGAGGAGCACAGCGTACTGCGATTTTTTCGTTGTAAATCTCAATGAAATGAGCCGCCAAGGATCGCTAAAGTATCTACCGAATAGGACTTGTGGACATAAAGACAGTTTAGTGCGGAAAGGCTTTTACTTAGTCTTTCTTTGATAAAACACTGGTAGTGAGTGTCTCCAACTAAAGCAAAAAGGAGAGCTGATTTGGGAAATTCATATGAGCGAGGGAAGGCATTAGCCGATGCCTACAACCCTGGTTTGGAAGAGGCCTTGGAAGAGCGATACGGTGAGCTCTTACCAGAAATGCCAAGAGATCTAATCGGCTTCGTCTATGGCCAGCACTATGATCCTCCGGGATTGTCTTATCGTGATCGTAGTCTCGCAACAATTGCAGCACTAACTGCTTTTGGGAGGACAGACAGCTCCTCAACTTCGAATTCACATTGAAGGAGGCTTAAAAGCCAATCTTTCCAAAACAGGAATCGCAGAAGCTATTTGGCAGATGTCACTATATGGCGGCTTCGCCGCGGCAATTAATGCGCTCAATGTTGCTATAGACGTATTCAAAGAATTTGACGAAGCGGGTAAATAACTTTTTGCCGGAGCCCTCAAGCAAGCATCATCTTCATAGTCAATTAGTTGGCGACTTACACTGATATTATACAACACATCGTAAACTTTAGAAACGCAGCTTCGAATTGAAAATCACAGCACAGATTTACTCAGAGTTGCCTCCTATGCGTATATCTATTGATAGATCAGCCAAGATTGAGAAGGCGATCAGCAAAAAAAATTCCGATTAAACACGGAACAAGGATTTTCCAAAGAGTTTTACCCAAACTAACCGAAAGCAAAGGAACCGAAACAGCCAGAATTTACCTATTTAAGCATTTTGGCACCTTCAAATAACGAGCAAAGTTAGAATTCTATGACTGAATTTACATTTCCAAGCCAGCTCCGGTCTCACCGACGTGCAGACCTAGCCGTCCACATTATTGGCTTGTTGGCCATTTTAACAGCTGGGGGAGTTATTGTCGCCAGATCAATACACAACCTCGAGTACAAACTAGTTCTAGCCGTTTTAATTTACGTTTTGTGTATGTTGATATCCAACGTGGCTTCAAACGCCGATCACTTCTCAAATTTGCATGACAAGCGTACACTACTACGTCGGATCGACCACGCTGCCATTTACATCAGCATTTCAGGCACACTCACGCCTTTTTTTGTTTTTGCAGGAACTCCAAGAACTATGGCCTTGCTATAGATTTGTTGGGTGCTGACAGCTTTGGCTGCTTGGAAGAAATTACACACCAGGTTGTTCAATCGCGATGGTCCACTGCGTCCTATCTTGGACTGGGTGCAATCGGTTTAGGCGCGATACCTGAACTGACGAATGTAAACAAAGCGACGCTTTGGGTGGATTGCTGCACCAGCATACACGCGCAATTTGGGCTCTAATCGGTCATTCACGGCCCATAGCTGACGTTCAGGGAAACAAAGATTTTTAGCAAAGCTTCCAAAAAGCAGCCATTGAACTTGTGTGAAATAAATCCCAGGCCCTAAGGGTTATGTGCGTCCTTTAAGCTAACTCGTTAACCAAATTGTTCTTCCAGTTCAGCCACTCTATCCCCGAAGCGCATCCATTTTTTTAAGCCCTCATCATTCAAAGGCTTAGCAACTTGGTCGCGACTGGGCGTGCGAACAGCGCGAGTTTGGGTGTGAAAGCTTAGTACACTGTCTTCCCAGTCAATCTCGAGGAACGCGAAAAGCTCTCGAATTTTTACCTCGGGAGTTTCAATTACGCTCTCGTAGTCCAGTGTGAAAATCTTGCTAGGCAAGATATCTTTCCAAACCGCCATCAATTCGAGGTGTAATTTATAGAACTCCGCTAAGCTTGATAGCGAGCCAGTATAGTCGTGATTGCTGGTTAACTGGGTCGTAAAGCAGGACGTACAATTGGCAATCGGCTCCCTTCTACAAAACACTATGCGCGCCTTTGGGAATAATATCGCCATTAACCACAAGTGCCGGAAGTTTAGAGGCATCTTATCGACAACTCGCGCAGCTGAACCTCCGCATGCCCTCAAAAGGGCGAGATATTCCTTGGCTTTGTTCTTTAGGAAATTGTGGCTTGGCTCCAAATCCTTAATTTCTTTTGCGAGCGCTTCAAAAAACTTGAGCTCATCTGCGCCATGTATCGTGCTATGCGCGGCGAGGATTTGTTCTGCCAAAGTGGTCCCGGAACGCGGCATTCCAACAACGAAAATTGGTTTAATGCTTGGGTTTCCAAATTTTTTCTGCAGATCCTTTATTTTTGCTCTTGTAAGGTTTGCTTTGGCTTTCGCGAGCTTACCGCGTAAATGCTGCACGCCAGCCTCATTGTGTGGCTTTTTGTTGTTCGCCTGAACGAAATGATCGAAGGCCTTATCAAACATTCCCCTTCGGTCATAATACCGTCCCATTGCAAAATGCAGAAGAACTTGGTCTCGACGCGCTAACTTCCCAGAGGTCAGCGCATTTAAGATAAAGGCTTTTTCTGGAAACGGCTCGTCCGCAGAAACAAGTTCCGCTATACCAAAAAGCGATCCCGCTCTAGAAAGTCCAGCGGCATGAACTGTACGATAGATGGCAAGTGCCCTCCTCGTATTGCCTAACAGTCCTTCCATGCGTCCAATATCGATTGCAACATCGATATCCTTAAGTCCCGACTTTTGCGCGTTTTCCAAAGCGGTTTTGGCGTCGTCAATTCGACCAAGGTCATGCAAGTTCTCCACGATTATTTTCAGCGTCATCGCGTTCCTTGGCCTGATTTTATCGGAGCGAGTGGCCACTTCGAGTGCCGCGTCGTGTCGGCCCACTTGAGAATAGGCAATCGCAAGATTGTTCATAAACTCTGGGACATCGGTAACAAGATTATTGGCTTTTTCGAAGAACCCCACTGCGCTCCATAATTGTGACTGCATCATGCAGACGCGTCCCAAAGCATCGAGAACGTCTGCGTTGCGTTTCTCCACATGATTCAGCTGCTCAAATATCTCGCGCGCAGCCTTATATCGCCCGTTCTCGAAATGGTCTTGCGCAATTTGAAAATTGGTCATTTCGAGTAATGCCAAGGGTCAGTTTCACTCATTTGTAATATTTCTGCAAAAGCCTTCGATCGAAGTTTTTTGCAATATTCGTTCCAGTTCATCTTGCATAGTAAAATGAAACACAATTTAGTGAACCAAAGAATACAAATGGACACCACATGAAATCTCCACTTGCTTCCGTTTCAGCCTTAGCGCTATTTGTTGCACAGCCCGCACTGTCTCAATCTATAGATCCATCTACCATCGACTGGTCTGGGAGCTATGCTGGCATTTCATTTAACGCGGGTATTTTGTCGAGTGTAGGTTTGATGGATGGTGGGGCCATCGGCGGTACAGAAATGGTCGTCGCACCTGGAGTTCAAGCAGGTTATTTTTGGCAGAAAGATAATGTCGTCACCGGGTTAGAGCTTAGCCTGCAAGACGGTGGTTATGAAGGCGATCATATACATGATAATGAGTATGATTTTTTGCATGAATCTGAGTGGGAATGGCTTTTAAACATCAGCGCAAAGAAAGGCATCGCAACTGGGAGCGCACTATTCTACGCAACGGCTGGTGTAACTGTCGGTCAACATGACTTCGCCACATGTTATTTGGGTGGCGACACTTTCTGTGATGGAGATGACAGTGAGTCAGCGTATTTTGATGACAAGTTAATAGGATTTAATGTCGGTATCGGCGCTATGTACGCGCTCAGCGACAAATGGTCCCTTGGAGCCGAGTATAACATTATCGGTTTTCCATCGAAATATGATGTGACGCTCCCCGATGGTTCGGGTGGTGAAAATACCGAGGCCACATCGATCGCACATTCGCTGAACTTGAGCTTCAACTACCATTTTGGCGGTCTGGAGACGAAGAGTGGGACCTATGTCGAAAGCTATAACTGGGCAGGTACTCATGTCACTCTTGGTGCTGTGGCCGGAATGGTAGAAACACATGGCGGCAGCGAGTATGGGGCTGGCTTCGGCTATGAAGCGGCAGTGGCACCCTTTATTGGCGTTCAACGTTACATCCAATCTGGCGACATCGTAAAAGGGATTAGTCTCGACCTGATCGGCCCTGGATTGAGCGCTGGAGTTGAATTTGATGGCACTCTGACTGGCGATCCTAGCTACATGGTAGAAAGCGAATGGAATTGGACGGCCTCGTTACAAGGGCGTGTTGGGATCGCATCGGGGAACGCCCTGATTTATGCGACGGCTGGTCTTGCAATGACCAACGCCACCATTGAGAGCTTTGAAGATGATTGCTCAAGCTCCAATGATAACTGCGCTCGGTTTGACGGAAACCTGTTTGGGATTGTTGGTGGCGCGGGTGTTGCTTTCGCAGTATCGGATCGGTCATCACTATCAGTAGAATACAATTACTATCGGTTCCAATCTAAGGATGTGACCGCTGACTTTGGTGGTTCATCTGATGACGGATTAGTCAGCTTAGGTACAGCCGGACACATCTTGAAGTTGGGTTACGCATACAAATTAGGCCAAGCTCAAAAACAACAAAGCGCAGTTGAAAACGCTGACTGGTCGGGAACTTACGGTGGTATCAGCGGCAATTTGATCGCCACAAATGTTTTCACGAATGGCTATTACGGCGCAACCGTTGGAACGGACTCGGGCGTGGCCCTTACAGCTCAGCTGGGTCGCAATTGGCAAAACGGGTCATTTGTCTACGGTTTGGAAGCGAGCGTAACCTCAGGCCATTCTGCAGACGCCGAAACGGGTGATACAGCGGACAATTATTATTCCGAAAGCAAATGGAACTGGTCTGCAAGCCTTACAGCGAGAGCTGGAATCGCGACTGGCGACATTCTGTTGTATGCAAAGGTGGGTGTCACTGCGGCTGATGTGGACATTGTCTGGTGCGATGATGTGCCCTGTGAACCGGGAGACTCAGATACATCTCGTTTGGATGGCGTTTCTATTGGGTTTACGGGCGGAATCGGCGCTGCGTATGCACTAGACAGCAAATCCTCTGTTTTTGTTGAATACTTGCATACTGGGCTTGCCGACCGATTTACCGATACAACTTTCGGGGGCGATCCAGGTGGTTACGAGGCGGACAAAACGAGTTCAACCGACCAGCTTCGCGTCGGGTATAACTGGAAGTTCTGATTAAGGCGGCTGGCGGCCCATAGCCTACATTGATGGTAAGCGCCCAATGCCGCATTTGCAGCCCGCTTTGCGGACATTCGCCGCAGGCGCTTGCGCTTCGTTAACATTTCGGCAGGGGCGCTCCGGCGCTTAGCTCAAGACATTGGCGAGCGCCTCGATGTCAGAGCTTGCGGTCGGGTCCCATTCGGTGAACACGTACTGCCGAAGTTCGGTGATTTCTCCGGTGTTGTCAGGGTCATAGAAAAGGACCCCATCGCCCACCGCGGCCCAAGCGCGCTCTATTACCGATGGTGATCGCATTGAGGTCTCGAATGCCGCGGGCACTTTCGAAGCGCGTGCCAAAGTGACCCCGCGCATGCCCGCCGGCGCGGTCTGGATACCCGATGGCTGGCCAGGCTTTAATGCTCTGACTGATGGCAGCTCTGGTTAGTTGTAATTGTGTATACATTGACTTTTACGATTATCACTCAGATTGTGTGGCTCAATCGATCCGATATCGTATTTACTTGGCGTAGTCTGAAAGAAACATACCACTCTTTTGAAAGACGATAGCTTAGGGGTCGCCCGATGTATTTTGGGCGATCTTACTAGTGGCTTCTGCTCTGACTACTCATTTGAGGATTTCTCAAACATCTGACAAGAAAACACAAACGGGGGCCTCAATTCTCACCCTAAAATAAAACTCCTAAAAATCAGAAATTTAATAAATTTAATGGTGCGGCCGAGAAGACTCGAACTTCCACTCCGGTTAAGGAACAGCGACCTCAACGCTGCGCGTCTACCAATTCCGCCACGGCCGCACGACAAGGTTCCCGCGCCCTATCGAAACTTTTTCAAGAAGGGAAGTAGCTGGTTTAACAAATCTTGGTTGCAACACATCCGCGAACGCAGGAGATGGCTTTCCCCTGCCTGCGAGCCGGACTAATAGAAGCCTATGGTGGAATGGATCTTGTCTAAAAAGCTTGTCGACTATCGCGAGGCCGTTCTTTTTATGGAACAACGGGTGGATGCCATCATTCAAGGCCAAGCAGAAGAGGCCATCTGGCTGCTCGAACATCCTCCACTCTATACCGCAGGCACCAGCGCAAAACCGCAAGACCTTTTGATCGATGACAAGTTCCCAGTCTATATTTCGGCTCGCGGCGGCGAATACACTTATCATGGCCCCGGTCAACGCGTCGTATACTTAATGCTCGATTTGAACAAACGCGGGCGGGACGTACGAAAATTTATCCAAACGTTGGAGCGTTGGGTCATTGAGACCTTAAACCAATTTAATGTCGAAAGCGGAGTCCGGGAAGGTCGTGTGGGTGTCTGGGTCTCGCGTCCAGAAAAATCCACTTTGCCAGACGGCACAATAAAAGAAGACAAAATAGCTGCGATTGGCATTCGACTGCGCAAGTGGGTTAGCTTCCACGGGATCAGCATCAATGTAGAGCCCGATTTAACCCATTATAACGGTATTGTGCCCTGTGGGATTACCGGCCACGGCGTGACGAGTTTGGTTGATCTTGGCTGGCCTGTCGCGATGGAAGATCTTGATGTCGCGCTGAAAGCAAGCTGTCCTTTTGATTAGGCGGCTTTACTGCGTCGCGATAGAGCAACACCCAGACAGAACAAGGCCATCGCTTTCTGTATCAATCAAATGAACAGTCCAACCATAAGGTCGGTCAGAAGCACCGTCTGAGCATGCCCCTTTCGTCAACAACCCTTGATAGTCCAAGACCTGAAACCCAATCGCCGCACGCCAAAAATTTTGCGACGGTGCAACATTCTTAAGTGGTGCATCCGACGTCTGTGCTTCTCTTTGGAAAGTTGCATTCAGCCCGTCGCGAAAATCTAAACCCCAAAACGGCTCGTTGCCAGAGCAACTCAATCCAAGCACCATTCCATTGCTCGCGAAACCAGTTGCAAGGGGGTCCAGATAAGCCGAGCTGACCCAACCCGCAGCCTCTCGAAAAGCAATTTTTGACCAAGCGCCGTCCCGCGCGGTGTCATAAACTTCAACAATTTCGCCCAAACCTAAGCTGCCAATCTTTTCGGCACTCGCAGCCGGTTCCGCACGAACGTTCAAAACATCATCAACCTGCAGCTTGCCGCCCACTTTGTTGACAATCATGTCTTGAGCGAAGGTGTTGGTCGCTATCGACATCGCAAAAACCAACGCGACGCGTTTCAAACACATATGCATCCTTATCACCCATTCTTGCCTGGCACCTTGCTTTTAACGATCTTATCCGAAGTTGGAAGACAAGGGGTCAGCGCCCAATGGGCGCCAACACCATAACTCTCTAGGCTTGTCGCAACCAATTGCTATGGACCCAGCCCGTTTGATCTGCCTGGCCATTCACCAATTCAGAAACCAGCCACCAAGCGCCGGATGTTTCAACTCGGATGACTTCTGTCCCATTGTCCAACGTTTTGATTTTGGCATGTTCAACACCTCCGCCGACGCGCATATTTAGGCCGGAATTGCTATCGACCACATATTTTAGTTCAAAATCGCCATGATCATCATCGCGGCCGAAGGTCATTGCTTTGAATCGCTCCATGTCCCAAGCTGGTCCAGGATCTTGCTTGCGGCCGGGGGAAATGTCGTCATGACCCAAAACATGCTCAGGGCCTAGGCCATATTCTTCGGCCAACGCCCGAACGATTTCAGCCGCACGGTTGATTTGTATTTCATCGAAGATTTCCCATCCCCGAACAACCCCATCGAAACTATGCGCAGCTCTGATGACCCGTTCATCTAAAATGCGCGTTCCGACCCAAGACTTCCAGTTCCCTGGCTCGCCATTCAACAAACCCCAGTTCACAATTTCAATTCCAACAGAGTGGCTGTTCAGGCCATTGATGTTGCGCCAACGGCTTTTGCCCGCATGCCAGCACCGCTCGTCGAACTTTGCCATTTGCGTAATGGCGCCATCATGGCCAAGAACGATATGCGCTGAGGCTTTGGCATTGGGATTGTTGAATGTATTGATTGCACTCTGCGCGCTTCCGCTCGCGGTGTAGTGGATAATTATGTAACTGGGGCGTCCCCCACTCAGTGTTCCATTTTTGTTTGGTGTTTCATCAAATGGTACGTTGCGACCGTCATTATCAACAAGTTTATCGTTGCGAATTTTCATTTTTACCTCAAAAATTTTTAAGAATGTCTGAAGATTACGCGTTACACCCGATCTGTCTATTTTTTTCGAGATCGAATTTGTGACAGGCAATCGAACGCTGAAAACTGTCTTTCCAACAAAAACGCCTGCGACAGATGGCCATTAAACTCGGTTCACTCTTGTCTGAGGCAAAATGGTCAAATACACGAAATAGGGAACAGTTGTGTTAGGAGAGAGCACATGGCAGACGCAGCCGCACATGGCCACGAGGATAAGCCAGGGTTTTTTACCCGTTGGTTCATGTCAACGAACCACAAAGACATTGGTATTCTTTACCTGATCGTCGCAGGTATCGCGGGCTTCATTTCAGTTGCTTTTACCGTCTACATGCGGATGGAATTGATGGAGCCGGGCGTCCAGTACATGTGCATGGAAGGCGCGTCGCTGTTTGCCTCGGCCGTCGAAGATTGTACGCCGAATGGACATCTTTGGAATGTTTTGATCACCGGTCATGGCATTTTGATGATGTTTTTTGTCTTTATTCCCGCGCTATTTGGCGGGTTCGGCAACTATTTTATGCCTTTGATGATTGGTGCGCCGGATATGGCATTTCCGCGACTAAATAACCTTTCATTCTGGATGTATTTTGTTGGTGTTTCCTTGGCGACACTGTCGCTCGTTGCTCCGGGTGGCAATGGGCAACTTGGATCTGGCGTGGGCTGGGTTCTTTACGCGCCGCTGTCCACTCTCGAGCAGGGCATTTCGATGGATCTTGCAATTTTTGCGGTTCACGTGTCGGGCGCGTCTTCCATTCTGGGTGCAATCAATATCATCACAACTTTCTTAAACATGCGTGCACCTGGCATGACTTTGCACAAAACACCTCTCTTTGCATGGTCGATTTTCGTCACGGCATTGTTGATCCTTTTGGCGCTGCCGGTTTTAGCAGGCGCGATTACGATGCTCCTGACCGACCGGAATTTTGGAACAACCTTCTTTGACCCTTCCGGTGGTGGTGATCCTGTGCTTTATCAGCACCTTCTTTGGTTTTTTGGACATCCAGAAGTTTATATCATTATCTTGCCTGGCTTTGGGATCATTTCGCATGTGATATCAACTTTCTCACGCAAACCGATTTTTGGTTATTTGCCAATGGTTTATGCGATGGTTGCCATCGGCGTTCTGGGATTTGTTGTATGGGCGCACCACATGTACACAGTCGGTATGTCTGTTAGCCAACAAGCCTACTTCATGTTGGCTACGATGGTGATTGCCGTCCCAACGGGCGTGAAAATCTTTTCATGGATTGCCACGATGTGGGGTGGGTCGATCAGTTTTAAAACACCCATGATGTTTGCACTTGGCTTTTTGTTCATGTTCACAGTGGGTGGTGTAACCGGTATCGTTTTGGCCCAGGCGGGCGTCGATCGCGCCTATCATGACACCTATTATGTGGTTGCTCACTTCCATTATGTAATGGCAATTGGTGCAGCTTTCTCACTTTTTGCAGGTGTCTATTACTGGCTCGGCAAGATGACGGGGCGGCAATATCCCGAATGGGCGGGCCAGTTACATTTCTGGTTGTTTTTTATCGGCACGAATATCACTTTCTTCCCACAACACTTTTTGGGGCGTCAGGGCATGCCACGCCGTTATATCGATTACCCCGAACAGTTTGCCTATTGGAATGAAATCAGCTCATATGGGGCCTACCTGTCCTTTGCGTCCTTCCTGCTGTTTTTCGGCATTGTGTTTTACACGTTGCTTGCAGGGCGCCGCGTCACCGAGCCGGCCATTTGGGGCAAACATGCCGACACGTTAGAATGGACACTTCCAAACCCTCCGCCAGAGCACACGTTCGAAATTCTTCCGACACCTGATATGTGGGATAAGCCATACGATGCTCCGGAAGACCTTGAAGATTGGCTAGAGGACGGTGTGGAACGAACCACGGGTGAACGGCCAGATATAAAAATTTAGATCTTGAAACAGGGGCCGGAACTTCCGGCCCTTTTTTCTTGTGGGTACCGATTGCCGCAGCTTCATTTTGGTAATGGCAAAAAAGCCCATACCAGCTATTCTTGCGTTATGGTTGATTTAACTCAGAAAATTGAAACACTTGCCCAGTTTTTTGAACTAACGGCACGCGGTGACGATCCGCAGTTTCAGATCACACTTTGGCCTCATAGATCCCTGTCGAAAAAAGGGTTTGTGACGACGATCTTGTTGATCTGTTTCGGGTTTACTATTCCCCTTTCCGCATTCTTTGGCACGCCCATTTTCTGGGCGGTCCTAGTGCCTATTGTGTTGACGGTCTGGGGCCTATGGACAGCCATTCAAAGCACAAACAAGGACGCCACCTTGACAGAGAGCCTAAAGTTGTGGCCCGATATGATCGCCGTTTACCGAAAGAACCCACGCGCAGAGGATCAATTTTGGATCGCCCATCCTGCTTTTGTTCGCGTGAACTTGCGCAAAGACACAGACGTTAAAAATTATATCACGCTAACCGGTGGAAACCGCGAGATTGAACTGGGTTCTTTCTTAACTCCTCAAGAACGGATCAAACTGTTTGAGAAGTTAGATCGCGAAATCTACAGGGCAAAGTTTTCTGGTATGAGTGCACCCACTTAACTGAGTGCCTTTTTCACAGCCCCACCGGCCACGCCAAAATCCATTTGGCCCGCATAGCGATCTTTAAGAAAGCCCATCACCTTGCCCATATCGCGAATGCTTTCGGCGCCAGTTTCAGAAATTGCTTCGCGGACAGCTTTGGCTATTTCATCTGCAGACAACTGTTTGGGTAAGAACTCTTCAATGATTAAGATTTCGCCGCGTTCTGCTTCGGCCAACTCCAAGCGTCCCGCCTCTTCGTAAACTTTTGCGCTTTCCTGCCGCTGTTTGATCATTTTAGCAAGGATCGACAGGATATCTGCATCGGACACACCATCATTATTGCCTTCTGAGCGTGCCGCAATATCACGATCCTTAATTGCTGCATTAACCAAACGCAGCGTTGCCACGCGCGCGCTTTCTTTGGCCCGCATCGCATCCTTCATTGCGTTCGTAATCGCATCACGCATTGTATCACCCTTAATGTTCCAATTGCATCTTTATGTCAGAACCGTTGCAGGGGCCAGCCTTGCTTGACGCAGTGCGACACGATGATTATCGCCTCCAGAAGTTTGAGCCATGGAGTCGCCGATGTCCCGTCCTACTGCCGCAGTTGTTCTTGCAGATGGGACAACCTTTTACGGCCGCGGCTTTGGAGCATATGGGCAAGTCGAAGCCGAGCTGTGTTTTAATACCGCGATGACCGGCTACCAAGAGATTATGACCGACCCCTCTTATGCTGGTCAGGCCATTACTTTCACGTTTCCCCATATCGGCAACACGGGCGTCAATCCTGAAGACGATGAAACGGCAGATCCTGTAGCGCGCGCGATGATTGTTAAATGGGATCCGACAGAGCCATCGAACTGGCGCTCTGTTTCGCACTTATCAGATTGGTTGATGAAACGCGGTCGGATTGGGGTGGGTGGCATCGACACAAGGCGCTTAACCCGCGCTATTCGGCAACAAGGTGCGCCGCATGTCGCGATTGCGCATGACCCAAAGGGCGATTTTGACATTGCAGGCTTGCTTGCCGCCGCGCGCGCATTCGACGGCTTAGAAGGGCTGGACCTTGCCAAGGATGTCACTTGCGCTCAATCCTATCGCTGGGATGAGATGCGCTGGGCTTGGCCAGATGGATATCCCAAGCGCCAAAATCCGGGCAAGAAAGTGGTTGCCGTTGATTATGGCGCAAAGCGAAACATTCTACGTTGCTTGGCCTCTGCGGGCTGCGATGTGATCGTTTTGCCTGCGTCGGCCACGGCCGAAGACGTTCTGTCACATGATCCAGATGGTGTTTTCCTTTCTAACGGCCCAGGCGACCCGGCGGCAACAGGCATCTATGCAGTGCCGATGATCCAAGGAATATTAGAGGCCGATAAACCTCTGTTTGGCATTTGTCTCGGCCATCAAATGCTGGCACTCGCATTGGGCGCCAAAACTATCAAAATGAACCATGGCCATCATGGAGCAAACCATCCTGTAAAAGAGCATCACACTGGCAAGGTAGAAATCACGTCTATGAACCATGGATTCGCCGTCGATGCAGAGACGTTACCGAAAGGTGTCGTGGAAACCCATGTTTCCTTGTTTGATGGTTCGAATTGCGGCATTCGCCTACAGGACAAGCCCGTATTTTCAGTCCAGCATCACCCCGAGGCCTCTCCGGGCCCGCAAGACAGTTTTTACCTCTTCGAACGGTTCGCGGCCTCTTTGTAACACGTTATTAACCAAAATTTGGCAAGCCTCCTGGCGGAGGCCCCAATGGTGCTGGCTGCTTATCGGTATTCGATTGATACGCCCTTTGACAATGACATCACGCTTGGGGTTGACCTGTATCACTATGCCACGCTTCTTCCTATGGATGTTGCATTGGAAACGCATTCGGTTGTCGTCGATGTCTTTGACGGCGCTGCGATTGTGGCCTGTGTAGATTGCTTGGACGAAGGGGTTCTAGACCATCTTTATAAACATGGCCTCAGCGCAGTTGCGTTGACCACCACACAAAAAAACCTTTGGGTTTTGCAGTGTCGCGTTTACGCAATCCAAGCAAAAACAAACGCAGAGCGTATCGGGGCCTCTTCGCGTGGCGTGATTACTTGGCTTCGATGGCCGATATGGCGGCGCAGCGCGGCCATTGGGGGGCCCATAACGCTCGCCATTTTGTTGGCTCTAATTTTTCCCACGATTGCCCTTGGCTTGGGTGCGCTTTGCCTCATTGTGCAAACAGTTCTGCGCCTGAAACTCTGTTTACATGGGCTTCCGCCGCAAGTGGCTTTGCCAAAACCCGGACCACAGCGTGAGAGCTTTTCAATTTTAATTCCTCTTTACAAAGAGGCTGAAATTTTGCCTGCGCTGGTCCAACGGCTGGAGCGTATCAACTACCCTAAGGAGTATTTGCAAATTTTGTTCTTGCTCGAGGCACATGACAAACAAAGCCGCCTATCGTTGAATATGATCACTCTACCCGACCATATGCGGGTGTTGACCATTCCCAACGGGGCGTTGCGGACAAAACCGCGTGCGATGCAGGCGGCCTTTCCTTTTACAACTGGCAAGTTCATTGGCGTCTATGACGCCGAAGACGCGCCACATCCAAACCAATTGCAGGAGGCGGAATTGCGTTTTGCACGCCTGCCAGAGCTAGACTGCCTTCAAGCTCCGCTCGACATATACAACGCGCATCACGGCGTTCTACCCACGTGTTTTTTGATCGAATATGCCATGTTGTTTCGCCTGCAAAACCCCAGCCTTGCCGTCCGAAACTGGCCAATCCTGCTGGGTGGAACCTCCTTTTTCATTAGGCGTGACAGTTTGCGCAAGCTTGGAGGATGGGACGCCTATAATGTCACGGAAGACGCGGAACTGGGCCTGCGCTTACACAATGCCGGACTACAAATCCAAATCCTAAGTCGTCCAACGCTCGAAGAAGCACCAACGCGTCTGACAGCTTGGATCAAACAAAGATCCCGTTGGCTAAAGGGGTTTTTGCTGACATTTCTAAGTCCGCCAGATCGGCGACCCGGTCCATTGTCCAGCTTGCTTTTGTTGGGCCCGGTCCTTGCGGCTGCCATCAGCCTGTTTTGCTTGCCGCTTTGGGCGCTCAGTTTTGGGCCTTACGCTCAGATGTCAAACATCCCGTTTTGGACCTTCACACTCGTTGCAGCCTTTTCAGAGGTTGTTTTGTTCGGTTTGGGATGGCGTGCGCTGTCTGCAAGGCACCTTAGACGCTATCGACCAGCGCTTTTCTTGATGCCTCTGTACCGATTGCTGCTAGTCCCGGCTTGTACAAAGGCCTTGTTTGAAGCGGTGATTGCCCCGATCTACTGGGACAAGACGCATCATGGAGGCTAAGCCTAGTTGACCATCGGCACTTCGCCTGCGTCAATTTTAAGGCGCATCTCAAACGCAAAAGATAAATGTCTTTTTACAGCCTGATCCGCCCGCGGTTGATCGCCTGCTTCGATCGCCTGAACAATTTCGACATGCTCGTCCAAAGCTTGATCCCCGCGACCATCGGCTGCCAAAGATGTGTTGCCCAACAAAACCATCGATTGGTGTACCATATCCAACTGGGACATCAGATATTTGTTGTGACTGGCCAAATGCAGCTGATGGTGGAAGCGTCGGTTTGCGCGTGCCAATTTTTTTGGATCACTTGCGATCCCACGGTCGGCTTCGATCATTGCAAACATCACGCGCACCTCTTCAGGCGATGCATGTTTTGCCGCCAACTGCGCGGCCAGCCCTTCAAGTTCAGCCCGAACTGCATATAAATCCGACAACTGGTTGTGATCTAAAGAGGCCACCATAAGCGAACGCCCATCCCGCACCAACATGGCTTGCGTCTCTAAGCGTTGAAGCGCCTCGCGAATTGGGGTTCGAGAAACGCCAAACCTTTCGGCCAGCTCGCTTTCGACCAGGCGATCCCCAGGTCCATAGACCCCCACATCAATTGCCTCAACAATCATGTCGTAGGCGTCCTTCAACCGGTTCGGATTGTGCACCGCTCTTTCCTCCAAGGCCTTGCCCCGGTCGCGGGGTCTTCTTAAGCGTCGTCTATGACACAAGACTTTAGCAAGATCGACACTTGGCTGTTTGATCTCGATGAAACGCTATATCCGCCTTCAATGGCCCTTTTTTCACAGATCGATGTGAAAATGACTGAATTCGTTATGGCAGAGCTGGGCTTGGACTATGCGGCTGCAGATCAACTTCGAGAAGAGTACTATCAAAGCCACGGCACTACTCTGGCAGGACTGATGCAGAACCATGACATGCAGCCTTTTCCATATTTAGACGCGGTTCATGAAATTGACTTGTCTGAGGTGCTGCAAGACCCTCAACTTGCTGTGGATCTGGCCGGTCTGCCGGGACGGAAACTGATCTACACCAATGGTTCCACCCGTCATGCTGAAAAAGTTGCAAAGGCGCGCGGCATCGACCATGTGTTTGACGGTATCTATTCAATTGAACACTCAGATTTTATCCCCAAGCCGGACCGTCGCGCTTTTGAAATGGTGTTTGAGAAAGCCGCGATCTCGCCGCAGACCACCAGTTTTTTCGAAGACACTGCAAAAAATTTGGCAGAACCGGCAAAGATGGGTGTGACCACGGTGCTTGTACGCGAAGGCGTCAACCCGCCTGATTTTGTGCATCTACACCGCGCGCATCTGAAGGACGCGCTGTCGCATATACATCAAATCCTCTCGTCACGTCCTAACGCACCGATAGATTAGCACCATGAAACAAACCGATATCTTCATCTCCGGCGGGGGCATTGCCGGTTTATTAGCAGCACTGGCTTTGGGCGCAGAACGTTACAATGTCACTTGCGTTGACCCCAATCCGATTGTGGACAATAGCGATGACCCTTTGGCAGACCTAAGAACCGCCGCTTACCTTCAGCCTGCCCAAACTTTACTCGCGCAATTGGGCCTTTGGGACGCCCTAGAGCCTTGGGCCACTGAATTGCAAATTATGCGCCTGGCGGACGCAGGCGGACGCGAAGGGACGATCCGCGAAGTCGCGGATTTCAATGCCCAGGAGATCGGCAGTAAGCCCTTTGGCTGGAACATCCCAAATTGGCGAATGCGTAAGATCATTGCAAGGGAAATAGAAGCCCGACCGAACATCAATTTCATCGCCAAAACTCAAGTGACATCAGTTTTTACCCGCGATGGTGAGGCACGCATTGCTTTGTCAAACGAAGCTCCATTTACGGCCCAACTTCTTGTTGGTGCCGACGGTCGCGATAGCTTTGTCCGAGAGGCTGTGGGCATCCGGGCAAAGACCACACGATACGGGCAAAAGGCTTTGGTTTTTATGGTGACGCATGCGTGGCGCCACGAAAACATATCGACCGAAGTGCACCGCTCTGGCGGGGCGTTCACGCTTGTTCCACTGCCGGACTACAAGGGCTCACCTGCAAGCGCAGTGGTCTGGATGGACTTTTCGGCCGAGTGTGATCGACGCATGGCTATCACGGACGCTGCATTCAACTCCGAAGCAACCGAGCGTTCCGGCGAAGTCTTGGGCGATTTGTCCATTGTCTCGCGCCGTCAAAGCTGGCCTATAATCACGCGGCGTGCCGCGCGACTGACGGCAGAACGCACCGCTTTGATTGCAGAGGCAGCCCATGTCATGCCGCCAATTGGCGCGCAGGGCTTGAACATGAGTGTCAATGACATTTTGGCCCTCAAAGATGCATCGCTTCGGCACGGGCTGGGGACATCAGACATGCTACGTGATTATGAACGGGCACGCGAAGGGGATATCATGCTGCGACAAACCGGTATTGATCTCTTAAACCGGGCCGCAATGACGCGCAGTGAAAACCTTCAGGCGCTGCGCCTTAAAGGTCTACAGACCCTTCATGGCTTCGCACCGTTGCGTCGCAGCGCCATGGAATTGGGCTTGGGGGCTCGCCAAAGCTAGTTTCCTCTTTATCTTTCCGTGATTTTCCTGTTTTGACCCCAAAAATCTGACGCCAGGAGGAAACAGGATATGCGCGTTTACTATGACCGCGATTGCGACGTAAATCTGATCAAGGACATGAAAGTGGCAATTTTGGGCTATGGATCCCAAGGGCACGCTCATGCGCTAAACTTACGCGATTCTGGCGCAAAAAATGTCGTCGTTGCATTGCGCGACGGATCCCCGTCTCGCGCCAAAGCCGAGGGCGAAGGCCTGAAAGTGATGGAAATTGCAGAGGCGGCTGCGTGGTGTGATGTGATCATGTTTACAATGCCTGACGAACTTCAGGCAGAAACATATAAGAAATATGTCCATGACAATTTGCGCGATGGTGCTGCGATCGCATTCGCACATGGCCTCAATGTCCACTTTGGACTGATCGAGCCAAAAGCAGGCGTTGACGTCATCATGATGGCACCGAAAGGTCCCGGTCACACAGTGCGCGGTGAATTCGTCAAAGGTGGCGGCGTACCGTGTTTGGTGGCGGTGAACCAAAACGCGTCAGGCAAAGCACTTGAAATCGGTCTTTCGTACTGCTCTGCAATCGGGGGCGGTCGCTCAGGCGTTATTGAAACAGATTTCCGCGAAGAGTGTGAAACGGATTTGTTCGGTGAACAGGTCGTGTTGTGCGGCGGCTTGGTTGAGTTGATCCGTTGTGGCTTTGAGACATTGGTTGAAGCCGGCTATGAGCCTGAGATGGCCTATTTCGAATGTGTCCACGAGGTAAAGCTGATCGTGGATTTGATCTATGAGGGCGGCATCGCGAATATGGACTACTCAATCTCGAATACAGCAGAATACGGCCAGTACGTCACCGGTCCGCGGATCATCAAATATGATGAGACCAAAGCGCGTATGAAAGAGGTTCTGTCGGACATCCAAAGTGGAAAATTCGTGCGTGACTTCATGTTGGAAAATGCCGTTGGTCAACCAACAATCAAAGCGGCACGGCGCGCCAATGATGAACATATGGTCGAAGAAACCGGGGCTACGCTACGCGGAATGATGCCTTGGATTTCTGCTGGTAAGATGGTCGACAAAGAGCGCAACTAAGCCGGGCTCATTGAACTTCAAAGGGCGGCCCGAGGGCCGCTTTTTTACTCGCGAGCAAAGGCCGGATTCTAAGGTTACCACCGTTTCATGACCAAACCTTCAAGTCTCAGTTGGTGCGCATTGATTGCCCTTGGCCTGATTTGGGGCGCTGCGTTTATGTTTGCAAAACTGGCGTTGTCTGATTTCGGACCGAAAACGCTAACCGCTTTACGTTTGGTGATCGGCGCAGTCCTGCTGTTGGTTATTGCATACGCAAGCGGGAACCCCCTGCCCGACCCGCGCAAACCGGAAAACCACAAACTTTGGATATTCATCATCGGCATGGGTGTGATGACCAATGTCTTGCCTTTCAACCTACTCAACTGGGGTCAGCAATATGTGACCTCTAGTTTTGCAGGTATCTCTATGGCCGTTGTTCCCCTCTTGGTTCTGCCGCTTGCCCATTTTCTTGTCCCTGGGGAACATCTCACACCGCGCAGAATAATCGGTTTTGTCATTGGCTTCATCGGCACTGTGATCCTTGTCGGTCCTGAAACATTCTTCAGTTCGACGGGTGATAGTCTTGAACCAATGGGAAGGCTCGCCTGTGTTGCAACAGCATGTTGTTATGCCATCGGATCCATCATCACGCGCCTTGCACCCACAACATCTATGATTGCATTTTCGGCCGGCGGATTAGCCGTTGCGGCAGTGCTTGCCGTGCCTTTCGCCATTGCCTTTGAAGGTGTCCCGCCGCTTGCCTCTTTCACATCATGGAGTGCGGCTGTCTATCTTGGACTTATGGCCACCGGCGCGGCCACTTTGATGCTAGTCTGGACAATTCAAACCGCTGGCCCCACCTTCATGAGCCTCGTCAATTATCAGGTTCCAGTTTGGGCGGTTATACTGGGTACAGTTATCTTGGGTGAGACACTTCCAGTACAATTCGTCGCAGCTCTAGCCTTGATTATGTTGGGCCTTTTGGTCAGTCAAAAAGGACTGGCCACAAAACTTCGGGCATTGCGGCCGCTTTGGTCCAATTAACCTTCAGCTTTGACCACAATGGCGGGCTTTTCGATACACCAGAGCGCGTCGCCTGTTGCGATCCAAATAGCTGTGTTATCTTTGGCTGCAATTGTCACCTTTTCGGACGAGACAGTAACGATATCGCTGGAAATCAAGTTTAGAAAAGTCGCAAGGGCCACAGTTGTCATACACATGGGATCATATCCTTAATCAATTTGACCTCCCATGGAAAAAGCTTGGACCTTACATTTATGCAATTCCGCGAAACTTTTGTGCAATGCACATATTTGCGTTGCGACGCACAAAAAATTGCAATTTTTCTTTGCAATCTGCTTAAGAGTTCACCGTCGTGAACACGGATTCAAACCACGGATTCCACGGCCAAGGACACTTCGGTTACAACTTCTTTTAAAAGCGATTCATCTTCGCACTCGGCCATAACCCGGATTAAAGGCTCGGTCCCAGACTTGCGGATCAACAATCGTCCAGTGCCTTTCAAGCGCTGTTCAGCGCCTGCGATCGTTTTTTGCACACTATCAATCCGCAAGGGATCACGTTCGCCATAGCGCACGTTTTCAAGGATCTGAGGGAAAGGATCAAAGACATTTGCCAGTTCAGAGGCGCGCTGACCCATCTCGACCATGGCTGATACAAACTGAAGGGCTGCAATCAGACCATCGCCTGTTGTCACATAATCGGTCATCACAATATGTCCCGATTGCTCACCGCCCAAATTGAAACCATCTCGACGCATCGCTTCAACAACATAGCGATCCCCGACACCGGTGCGCAAAAGATCAATACCCGTTGCAGAAAGCGCCTTTTCCAAACCCATGTTGGACATCACTGTTGCAACCAGAGTGTTCTTGGCCAAACGCTCAGAAGTTTGCCACAATAAAGCAATGCGTCCCATGATCTGATCGCCATCGACCACATGGCCTTTCTCATCAATCAAAATGACCCGGTCTGCATCGCCATCAAGACAGATGCCCAGATCAGCACCCTCGGCCACGACACGCGCTGCGGCTGCTTGTGGCGCGGTACTGCCACAAGCTTTGTTTATGTTAAATCCATTCGGCTCAGTACCCATCGAGACAACTGTCGCGCCCAGTTCCCATAGAATGGTTGGTGCAGATTTATAGGCTGCACCATGCGCACAATCGACGACAATTTTCATCCCTTGTAGCATTGATCGGGCAGAAAAGGCCGTCTTCGCAAATTCGACATAGCGCCCTAGACCATCATCGATCCGCTTTGCATAACCGATGTTCTCAGCCTCGCTCAGATCGACACCATTCACCAAGAGCGTTTCAATCTCCAACTCGGCTGAATCGGACAATTTAAAACCGTCAGGGCCAAAAAATTTTATTCCATTATCGGTGTGCGGGTTGTGTGACGCTGATATCATCACACCCACATCAGCGCGCATAGAGCGGGTTAAAATGCCAACAGCAGGTGTTGGTACTGGGCCCAAAAGCAAGACATCCATTCCCGTGGACAAAAAACCCGCTGTCAGTGCCGTTTCAAACATATAGCTTGATCGCCGCGTATCCTTGCCGATTACGACCCGATGCTCTTTCTTGTCTTGGCGAAAGTACCTTCCAGCCGCTGCCCCGATGCGCTGCGCAAGTTCAGCCGTCATCGGATGCACATTGGCGCGTCCTCTGATCCCATCCGTTCCGAAAAATTGTCTATTCATGTCTCTTTCCGAACACATTCTTAGGTTGTAAACACATCATCCACGTCCCTATGGTCTTATTAAAAAAAGAAAAGCGCTACAATGAACCGATCCATACTTATCATTACAATTCTTTTCACGCTGATCGCACCAAGCCTTGTTCAGGCATGTGCGCAACCAAGGTTGCCGTCGAATGCCAATAAAACCATAGACCCCAAGCGCATAAACCAAGCGCTGTTCTCAAAAGTCGTTACGGAGTATACCAACTACTATCGCTGCCGTGCTGGACGTCGTTCTTTGCGGGACACCAACGCCTTGACACGCACAGCTTCGATGCAATCAAAAAATATGGCGCAGTATAATGTGCTGTCGCATCAGACGCGCGCGCGCGGCGAGCAAACATTCAAACAACGCCTGAAGAAGAACCGTGTCCGGATCCGCGCAGCGGCAGAGAATATCACGATGGATTTTTTGCTTGCCACCAACCGACGCCGTTATCTGATAAAAGATATTGAGGCGTGCCATTTTGAACAGGGTGGAAAACGCGTAGAAGTCCATACCTACGCGTCACTCGGCCGGCTTGTGGTACAAGATTGGCTTGCTTCTGCGTCCCACAAGAAAAACAGCTTGAACACAAAATATGCCCGTTCTGGTGCTGCTATTGCCGTCAGTTACACGTCGAGCAAGCCCTGCGGCGTAGTCTATGTCACACAGACCTTCGCGAATTAAGAACCTGGACGGTAAAAATAGTGAATGCCGATCGTTGCAGTTTTCTCAAATTGCCGCGACCAACGAGGGCTGACGTAATTTGTATGATAATACAGCGCCCCTTCTGTAACGGTAGGAACCGCATCTGACAGGGCAAGTTCAGCCACTTTCGACACCCGCGAGTATGCCTCGCGCTCTGAGAAGACCTCGCCAGCGCCGTCACATTTATACGAGAATTGGCAACCCGTGCTACGATGTGCACCTTGATTGATCACGCCACAGATAGAACTCGGAAACTGGCGAGAGTTCTTCCGATTTATAATCACTTCGGCCACCGCAAAAAGACCTTCAACACTTTCTCCGCGTGCCTCGAAATACAAAGCCTCCGTCATACATTTGAACTCAGCATCACCTTCGCCCGTCGGCAAAGCGGCCAATTCGGCTTCAGATGGCAAAGACGCGTAAGTTGGCGTTGCACCCTCTTTTGCATCTTCTCTGGATACGGGACGTCGATTTGTGATCCGGCGCGCAAGGCCCGGGTCCATTTTCGCCAATTCTTCTTTCTCTGCGCGCAGCGCAGTCAAAAGATCGCCTTGAAGAATCTGTACATAGCTTGAAGCCAAAGCAGGTGCTGTGAAGCACGCAAGACTCATGGCTGCTGAAAGCAGAAACCGCCTGTATTGCATTTTTTTTAGTCCTCTGATCGGGTGGGGCCTTATAACCGTAAAATAATAGCTGTCTACAAAAACTTGTAGTGCGCTGCACAAAAATACGTTACGTAAACGTCAACTTATAATATCAAGAATTTGGTTAGCGGGCGCTTAACGCAGCCTGCGCTGCTGAAAGACGGGCAATTGGGGTCCGAAATGGGGAGCATGACACATAATCGAAACCCAATTCATGGCAAAATGCCACGGAAGCGGGATCTCCACCATGCTCTCCACACAAACTCACAGTCAAACCGGTGCGTGAATTGCGACCCCGTTTTGTTGCGATTTCGATCAATTCACCAACACCTTCTAGATCCAATGTGTGAAAGGGATCCTCTACGAAAACATGTTGGGCCACGTATTCCCGCATGAAACGGCCCGCATCATCACGGGACAATCCATAGGTCATCTGTGTCAAATCATTCGTTCCAAAACTGAAAAATTCAGTGCTTTGCGCGATGTCATTTGCCCGAAGGGCCGCACGCGGCGTCTCCACCATGACACCTAATTTGTAACGCAAACTGCCATGGTTTTCTGCTTCCACCGCAAGTCGAACGCTCTCAATATTGGATTTAACCAGATCAACCTCCCGTTTGGCCGAGACCAAGGGGATCATAATTTCAGGGGTAATCGCGCGACCAGTGCTGGCTTGCACAAAAGCAACCGCCTCAAAAATGGCTCTTGCCTGCATTTCATAGATTTCGGGCAAGACGATCCCCAGCCGAACACCGCGTGTTCCAAGCATCGGATTAAACTCTCTTAAGGCTTCAACACGCTCTGTGATCCGAGACAACGAAAGGTCCATCGCCTCTGCTAAAGCCTTCATTTCCGAACGCGAATGCGGCAAAAATTCATGCAATGGCGGATCCAACAACCGAATACACACCGGCAAATCCGCCATCAATGTAAACATTTCAATGAAATCGCTGCGCTGCATGGGCATCAGACGGTCCAGTGCAGACTGTCGATCAGCCTCTTCTTCGGCAAAAATCAACTCACGCATTGTGGTCAAACGACCCACCTCGAAGAACATATGTTCAGTACGACAAAGACCGATGCCATCAACGCCAAAAACCCGTGCGGCACGCGCGTCGGCCGGCGTATCGGCATTGGCACGGACCCCTAATATGCGTGTCGCGTCCGCCCATTCCATAAAGGTTTGAAACGCTCCGTCCAGATTTGGTTGCACCAACCCAGGCGCACCGCGCATCACCATGCCCGACGTCCCATCCATGGTGATCATTTCACCTTCGCGAATTTCAGAGCCGTCAGGCATAACCAAAGCTTTGGCTTTTGTATCTATCCGAATATCCGTTGCCCCCACAATGCAAGGCACACCAAGCCCACGCGCAACCACAGCTGCATGGCTGGTGATGCCACCGCGTTCGGTCAAAATCCCTTGGGCGGCATGAATACCCCTTATATCTTCGGGCGTGGTCTCTACACGAACCAAGATACATTTTTGTTCTTTGGTTGCCGCAAGTTGTGCAGCGGCCGCAGTAAAAACAATCGTGCCTGTGGCCGCCCCCGGACTGGCACCAATACCTTGCGTAAAGGCGTCCAGTTCGGCCTTTGGGTTAACCCTTGGGTGCAAGAGCTCGGTTAACATGCGTGGGTTTATGGCCATCAAAGCCTCATCTTGCGTCCGAAGTCCCGCATCAACCAAATCAACGACCATCTTAACCGCAGCCTGTCCCGAACGTTCGGCCAGACGTGCATCAAGGACCCAAACTTCATCATCTGCCAACGTAAATTCCAGCCACATATCATCGCCAAAGGCTGCGCGCGCGGCTGCAACATAAGATTTCAGACGAGCATACCCGCTGGGACAAATCTCTTCTAAAGAAAGGCCGCGGGGGTCTTTTGACAAATAGCGTGCCGCATCCTCAGATCGAACCTCAAGGCCTTTATCCTTGGAAAAGTATCGCCCATAGGCTTGTGGCTCTCCGGTGATCGGGGATCGAAACTGCGCTAAACCCGATCCGCTTTCACCTTTGCCGTGACCCAATGCCATTGCCTGAACAATCAAAGCCAATTCTGCATCTTCCGGCGCACCCTTGGCAGACCGTAACAGCCGGGCCGAAGTGCCATTCCACGCTTTCGCCATGGATTTAAGTGTCATTTGAAGTTGCTGTTTTGGATTTTGAGGGAACGCTTCGTCGGTCTCAAACGCATAAAACTCCAAGGCTTTGGGCAGCGCGACCGAGTAGTCCTCTGCGGCATCAGCCAAAATATCGGCAAAATCTTCAGCATCAAGCCGCGCAACTTGCACCGCAAAATCCTGCACAAACCGGAAATACATTGCGTCCGCAGCAACCTGACCCAGTTGCGGTATGATTTTTGCATGCACTTTCTGGGTCATTCCAAGATTAAGCAAGCTTTCCGGTCCGCCCCAGTTCCGATCGACAGGGCTTGCGCGCACGGCGATCAAATCCGTTGTCTGAAACGGATCCAACGCATCGATGGTTTCAGACACTTGGTCATTGGCCAAATGGACAACGGCCTCAACCGATACGAACCATGTCGCAGGGACAGGCACGCCGTCGGATTTTAAAACACATAGTGTTTCAGCCCGCGCGCCATAAACGGCCGCAGGGGCATCGCACTGTGGCTCAAGCACCATAGCATCGTGATAAGTACGCGCTGATCCATCCATGAAACCCCCATACGTCTCCCCTCAGGGCGAAGCAAGCGGACTGCGCAAGGGGCGCTGCGAACATTGGTGCGAAAGCCTTAACCTTCTAGCCTTGTAAAATCGGCGATTTGTCCAAGTGTTTCGACGATCTGGTTGAGCAAACACAAACGATTGCGCCGCACAACTTGATTGTCTGTATTCACCTGAACCGCATCAAAGAACGCATCAATTGGAGTGCGAAGTTTCGCCATTTCTGACATAGAGTCAGAAAAACGCTCCGCAGCAACAAGGTCCCGGATCTTGGGTTGCGCCAAAGAAAGCGCATCAAACAACGCAATCTCATTGGCGTCTTCAGCGAATTTCACATCCGCAGGCATCTCATAAAACACACCGTCCTTGGCTTCTTCAGCGCGTAGGATATTATTAGCCCGCTTAAAGCCCTGTAGAACGTTTTCGCCATCTTCAGTCTTTAAGAATGCCTGCAACGCCGTCGCACGAGCCACCAACAACACAAAATCATCCGCATTGGGCATTGCGAGACAGGCATCAATCACATCATGAGACACCCTTTGATCTCGCAAAAACACTTTCAACCGGTCCTGAAAAAAGGACAACAAATCATCGGACCACTCGGCTGGCTTCTTCTGTCTAAAAATATCCAAAAGACCGATGCGCACCCCATTTGCCAATATCAAACGGATAACGCCCAATGCGGCGCGGCGCAGAGCGAACGGATCTTTTGATCCAGAGGGTTTTTCATCAATACCCCAGAAACCCGTTAAAGTGTCGATCTTGTCAGCCATAGCGACGGCGACCGAAACAGGCGCGCGCGGGACGTCATCTGAGGGTCCCAAAGGGGAATAATGTTCGGCGCACGCATCTGCCACAGCGTGATCCAAACCCGCCGCTTGGGCATAGTATCGCCCCATAATGCCTTGCAACTCTGGGAACTCATAAACCATCTCAGAGCTTAGGTCGCCTTTTGCAAGTTCAGCCGCTTGATGCGTAAGTTCGGCATCCGCCCCGATAGCAGGGGCAAGATATTTGGCCAAACTCGCGATCCTGTCAATCCGATCTCTTTGACTGCCCAACTTGTTATGAAAGGTCACGTTTTCCAGCTGTGATGCCATCTCTGCAAGGGGTGTCCGTAAATCATTTTCCCAAAAGAATTTCGCGTCCGAAAGCCTTGCATTCAGGACCTTTTTGTTGCCCGCCATAATCGTCGCACCATTGTCTTTAGTCTCTCGGTTTGCCACCACAATATAGGCTTCAATCCGTCCCGACTTAGGCTCTTTAACCGATAGGAATTTTTGATGCTCGGCCATCGAGGTTTGTAAAACCTCAGGCGGCAATTCCAAGAACTCGCGATCAATATGTCCAAGATAGACGACCGGATGTTCAACCAAACCTGCAATTTCGTTCAACAGCCGCACATCCTCAACAACCTCTAGGCCCAGCGCGAAGGCCTGATTGACGGCATCGCTCCAAATGCTCTCAGCACGATCTTCGGTGTCCAATGTGACATATGCGCGGCTCAACTTTGAACGGTATTGATCAAATCCGGTCACTTTGATTGGATCTGGTGCATGAAACCGATGGCCAAAGGTGACGTCTCCAGATCGGAACCCCGCAACTTCAAAATCCACGACTTCCGCGTCATCTTCATGTTCAAGTAGACACAAGATCGAGCGTAAAGGCCGCACCCAGCGCAACTCGCCTGCTCCCCAGCGCATCGATTTTGGCCATGGGAAATTCAAAATTATTTCGGGCAGAATTTCGGCAATCACTTCGGCCGCGCTGCGCCCGGGTTTATCGATCACTGCAAAATAGGTTTGGCCTTTTTTGTCGTCACGCAACTCCAGTTGATCCAGTGTCAAACCGGTCGACCGCAAAAAGCCATCAAGCGCCTTCTCAGGCGCATCAGCGCGCGGGCCTTTTCGTTCTTCTTTAAGATCGGGCGCGCGCTCCAGCACAGTCTCGACAACCAGCGTTAAACGTCTTGGTGTGGCAAATACACCCGCTGACGCGTAGGTAATGCCACGCGCGACCATCGCATCAGTTACCAGTTTTTTGAGGTCATCTGCGGCGCGTTCTTGCATCCGTGCAGGAATTTCTTCAGAAAACAGTTCCAGTAATAGGTCCATAATTTACTCCGCCACCCAGACATATCCGCGGCCATCGGGATAAAGGGCAATAATCTGACTTTCGTCTTTGCCAATCAGCGCAAGGGCCCGTCCAGACATAATATCCGCAGTAAGACTTTCAGGGAAACAAGCTGGCGCATCCTTTGGTCCATTTGGAGAGGGGTCAAGGATCACAAATGTCTCGGTGATCAAAGCTTCAGAAAGCGCTGTTTCAAAACACGCAAAACGGCCCGATCCACGCACAGTCCCGGCAACAGGTTGCAAACCTTCAAACGACCCCATCACACTTTGCGCCATCACAGCGCTGCCTGGGACAGCCGCGCCGGGACAGCCTTGGGGCAGATCATTTCCCTCAAACTGTGCCTCTCCGCATTTGTTGATTTGTCGCCAAATAAAGGCCTCCCCATTGGGGTAGTGCGCGATATAGGTGGTGAACCCAAAAGGCTCATTTTCGGACGAGATCAGGACATTCGCCACACCTGCCCGAATGTCGTTCTGTATTTTCGCGGCATCAAAACAGTCAAACCAGTGCGGGGCAACCAAAGGTGTGGCCTCACTTTGAGGCTTAGGGTCAGAAGTGTAGGGAAGTTCGAAATCAAAGCAGCCCCGCAACTTCAGTGGAGAACTGTCACCATCAAGGCCGCGATAATTCGCAACACCCCAATCGGTCTCGCCCACCTGAACTTCATCGATCCCGCTAATGGTTTCATAGCTTCCAACTTGGGCAGAATACCAAATCCCTGCCCCAATACTGAGTGCCGTCACAATCAATCCAATCATCAGGATCCGTCCACTCACGCCGCAGCCCCACCTGCATCGGTCTTAACAAAAGCATCTGCGCAAAGCTTTGCCAAAGCACGCACCCGACCGATATAGGCCTGACGTTCGGTCACCGAGATGACGCCACGCGC
The DNA here is from genome assembly GCA_039814625.1 of Pseudomonadota bacterium. GTDB lineage: Bacteria > Pseudomonadota > Alphaproteobacteria > Rhodobacterales > Rhodobacteraceae > Amylibacter. The sequence goes on along the minus strand of JBCCAU010000001.1, from coordinate 628,163 downwards.
ATCCAACAAGTTAAAAAAATGTGAAGCTTTGATGCATTGATCATAGGCCGGATGAACCATGATGATTTGCTGGCCCGTTTTGGGATCAATTTCTGGGGCATCCAGAATGCGCGTGCATTCTGCCTCAGCATCTTTGAAGTGCTGTAGCAAAACGTCCGTATCCGCGATATCGAAGTTCCAGCGCGAATACTCTTGTTCGGTTTGGCGGAACACATCAGCATAAGATAAGGCAATCGGCGTCTGGGGATCGTTGAACGGCATCTCCATTACATGGTCAACGCCAAGCACATACATGGCCAGACGCTCTAAGCCATAGGTCAATTCGCCCGAAACTGGCTTGCAATCATGTCCACCCACTTGCTGAAAATATGTATACTGACTGACTTCCATGCCATCGCACCAAACCTCCCAGCCAAGGCCCCAAGCACCAAGTGTTGGGCTTTCCCAATCGTCTTCGACAAAACGGATGTCATGCAGCGCCATATCGATCCCGATAGCATCAAGCGAACCCAAGTAAAGTTCCTGTAGGTCGGGTGGGCTAGGTTTTATGAGAACCTGAAATTGATAGTAATGCTGAAGCCGATTTGGATTTTCGCCATATCGACCATCTGTTGGCCGTCGAGAAGGCTGAACATAGGCCACCGCCCAGGGTTTGGATCCCAATGAACGCAAGGTTGTTGCAGGATGAAACGTCCCCGCACCCACTTCCATGTCGTAAGGCTGCATAATCGCACAGCCTCTTTCGGCCCAGTAAAGTTGTAACCTCAGAAGGATTTCCTGAAAGGATTTAGGTTTGTCTACCATGACCAGCCTCGTACATTCCGTCGTGGTCTAAGATGCGATTGAAACGGGGTCAACGCGCCTGTCTGTTGGTTTTTGGTATGATCTTCCCTGCCAAATCTTATAGCGAAAGTCATGGATGAATTAAATCGCATTTATGCACGCTATGCCTATGACACGACGGATCAAGTACCATCATACTGGCAGGCGACCTGTAACGCCACGTTGGATGCGCCGCGCCTTAATACGGATCGCTCGGTCGATGTCGCGATCATCGGCGCTGGGTATACAGGATTGAATGCAGCCTTGCGATTGGCACGCGGTTTCGACCGTGAAGTGGCCGTATTAGAAGCGGGAGCGATCGGTTGGGGTGCTTCGGGCCGCAATGGTGGGTTTTGTGGATATGGTGGATCAAAGCTTAGCGATGCAAAGATCGTTAAAAAATACGGTCCCGATCAACTAGAAAAGTTCTATGACGTTCAACATGCTGGGATCGAGGCCGTACGCCTGCATTTGGATACCGAAATAGCAGCTGACAAGACTTTGGAAGGGGAGCTTTGCTTGGCACATTCCAGGCTGCAAGCGCGATATCTGACAAAAAACGCGACTGGCTTTAAGGCTGTTACCGGATTGGAAGGGAAGCTGCTGTCGCACGACGAACTCAAAGCCACCGGTCAAAATGCTGATCACATGTTTGGCGGCTTGGTTTATCCCAAAGGCTTTGGCATCCATCCTTTGAAATATGTCATTGGCCTGGCCCGACTCGCATATGAGAGCGGCGCTTCGCTTTATGCGCATACGCCCGCGATCAAGATTGAGCGTTTGGCCTCTGGAACGTTTTCAATCCGCACAAAATACGCAACCCTGTTGGCAAAGACCCTTTTGATCGCCACCAATGGATATAGCGCAGAAAACCTTCCTGATGGGATGAAGGGGCGATATCTGCCGGTTGTTTCACATATTATGGTCACCGACCCGATCCCGGATGCTATTTTGCAAGTGCAGGGCTGGACCTCGCAGATGCTGGCATTCGACACTCGAACGCTATTGCATTATTTCAGGCTGTTGCCGGATAAACGCCTTTTGTTTGGTATGCGCGGCACCGCTGATATAACGCCGCGTTCAATGCGTTTGATGAAATCTATGGTGCGCCGTGACTTTGATCAGATGTTTCCTTGCTTTCGCACCATACCCACAGCCTATCATTGGGGCGGGCTGGTCTGCCTGACCCGAAGCCTGACACCGTTTATCGGAACCCTAGCGCCCGGCTTGCATGCTGCATTTGGGTATCATGGCAATGGCATTGCCATGGGAACTTATGCAGGACAACGCGCCGCCGACGACATTGCAGGCGCGGATACAGTCCCCTCACCCCCAGATTTTATGCGGAAAGAGCCAGGGGGCTTTCCGATCGCCCCATTGCGCCGAAAATACCTGCCGTTGGCCTATTTCTACTACGGGATAATGGATCGGATTTAGACCCTTGCCCTACCCGTCGTTTCAGTCTCCACTAGGGGTAAAGCGACTGCGACCAAAACTGTGCCCCACGCCCCAGACGTCCTTGTTTTCTCTGATCTCGATGGAACGCTCCTCGATCATCGGACCTATGATTGGTCGCCTGCACAGCCTGCTTTGCGAATGCTGGCCGACATCAATGCCGGTGTTATTCTTGCGAGCAGTAAAACCGCGGCCGAGATGGACCCCTTGCGAAAGGGTCTAAGCTTGTCAGACTGGCCCGCTATTGTTGAAAATGGCGCTGGTATTTTGCGATCTGGGCAGCGAATGTTGGATCATGGCAAAGACTACGCCCGCATTCGCGAAACCCTATCTCAGATCGCAGCCCCATTTCAGGGCTTTGGCGACATGAGCGTTGCCCAAGTTTCAAATGTAACCGGCTTACCCCCCAAGGACGCAAAGCGGGCCAAACAGCGGGCTTTCAGTGAGCCGGGCTTGTGGCAAGGCGATGACAGCGGGCTCAAGGCCTTTTTGGCCGCACTTGCCGCAAAAGGCATCACTGCCCGGCAGGGAGGCCGGTTCTTGACCCTCTCATTTGGACAAACCAAAGAAAACGCAATGGCTGAGATCAGCAAGTCTTTGAACCCCAAAACGACGATCGCTTTGGGCGATGCCCCAAATGACATCGAAATGCTGCAAGCCGCCGATTACGGCATCATTGTCGTAAACCCTTCTGGAACCGGGATCCCCAAATTGGCACAAGAAGAGACAGGCAAGATTATCCGCACAAGACTGGCTGGCCCGGTAGGTTGGAACGCGGCACTCCTTGATCTTTTACCGAAATTGACGACGAAAGACCGACATGGCTGATTTTCACCAAAATGGTAACGTGACGACATTGCACAATTTGCGCGCGCGCCCTGCCCGCGAACTCGCAGATGAAATCGCCGTCTTTGCCGAGAAACGAAAGATCACACTAATCCTGCCCTGCCTTTATTCAGAGCTAGAGGGCCCCGCGCTGTCTGGTATTCTCGATGAGTTGTCAAAGGTCGCTTATCTACACCGTATTATCATCGGATTGGACCGCGCATCGCAGGATGAGTACCGCCATGCCCAAACCTTTTTCTCACGCTTGCCGCAAAACCATGTCGTGATTTGGAATGACAGCCCGCGCATGATCGCTATGCAATCCCGTTTGCAACAGCTCGGCCTGTCCGAACAAGAGCCTGGCAAAGGCAAAAATGTCTGGTCTTGTATTGGTTATCTTCTGGGCTGTGCCGATAGCGCTGTTGTTGCGATACATGATTGCGATATTTTGACCTATGAGCGCGGCCTAATTGATCGACTTGTCTATCCGCTGGCCAACCCCGCCTTCCCCTATCAAATGGCGAAAGGGTATTACCCAAGGATTGGTGATGGAAAACTCAACGGTCGCGTGACGCGCCTTCTGGTCAGTCCACTTTTGATCGCACTGAAACGCGTGATCGGCGATCGCGACTATATCGATTATTTGCGCAGCTTCCGCTATCCCTTGTCCGGTGAGATGGCCATTCGCGTGCAAAACTTGGCAGATCTACGGATCCCTTCTGATTGGGGTCTTGAGATTGGCATTCTGTCGGAGGCCTGGCGCAATATGGCGCCCAAATCCGTCTGTCAGGTCGAGATTTCAGACAATTACGATCACAAACACCAAGACCTCTCAGAGCAGGATACCAGCACTGGTCTCAGCCGGATGTCGACTGATATATGCAAGTCACTGTTTCGCAAATTGGCAGCAGATGGCACCGTATTCACACCAAATCTTTTTCGCACCCTCAAGGCGACATATTACCGGATCGCTTTGGACCTCTTAGAAGACTATTACAGTGATGCGATGATGAACGGTTTGCGCCTTGATCGCCACCGCGAAGAAAAGTCGATTGAGCTCTTTGCTGAGAACATTATTCGCGCCGGACAAATCTTTTTAGAAAACCCCTATGAGTCGCCTTTTATTCCAACATGGAACCGCGTGCATGCCGCAGATCAAGATTTCATCCATCACTTGAACGCTGCTGTTGCTGAAGACTTGCGTGAGTTCACGGCACACGGTTCGTGATCCAGCGGCATTGATATGGCGCCAATTTAATTGCGCCCTGATCCATGGAAATGACATCGCCGCTTAGCACATCGACCCAATGCTCATCAGCAATCAGATTGATATCGCTTGGGTGAACCTCACTCTTGTCTGCGGTTAAATTGTGCAAAGCAAAAATCGACTGATCGCGATCCAAGCTTTGGCGCCAAATGCCAAACACGCTGTCAGGCAAACGCAAAGTGAATTGAGTTGCGTTGGGGTGAAAGGCGGGTTGCTGCGCCCTGATCCGCAAGCGCCGCGACATTTCGGCCAGAACCCGCGACTGGTCCGAAGCCTTATCTTCCAAAAGCGCCAGAAGATCAGGGTAATGCCACCGATGTCGATTGATCGCCCGGTTCATCTTGCGCCGGGTCACGGCCTTTACATCATTTGGCGTGGCCAAAAGCGAATGAATGTAGAATGCTGGGATCCCTTCCAAGGACATGACAATGGATTGCGAACATAAGAACCGTTCAAGATGCGCGTCGGCATCACCTGTAAAAGTGCAACGCAGCGCATCAAAGAAACTTGAATTCAGCTCGTAGGGTTCTTCACCGCCATCTTGCGTCTGTCGCATCGAGACCAAGCCACCTTGTGCACAGACCGTTTGGATCATGCGATCCTTCTCAGATTTTGGCAAAAGGCCTTCAACTGGGCGCATCCCGATCCCATCATGGCTGGCTGTGAAATTCAGGTAAGCGCATCCCAACTGTGCCGGCGGCATGCTGGCCATCCAAGTCTTCAAATACTTTGCCGATCCAGACAGCATGGCGTGCAGGATCAAAGGCGGCAGAGGGAAATTATAAACCGCATGTGCCTCATTTCGATTACCAAAGTAACTCAGGTTTTCCGCCTTGGGCACATTCGTTTCGGTCAGCAAAACGACAGTTTCCAGCGTATAGTCGGCCAGCAAACGCAACAGCCTGACAAGCGCATGCGTTTGTGGCAAATGGATCGAGGATGTGCCCAACTCTTTCCAAATAAACGCCACAGCATCGAGCCGTAAAATCCGCACGCCCTTGTCGATATGGAGACGGATGATCCGAAGCATTTCGAGCAGAACATCTGGGTTTTTAAAATTTAGATCGACCTGATCATGGCTAAACGTACACCATACATGACGCGTCCCTTCATGGCCTGCAACCTCGCGCAGCAAAGGTGTGGTGCGCGGACGGACAACTGCACTCAGGTCATCTTCAGGCGATGCTTCAACAAAAAACTGATCATGCGGCTCTTTGCCCTGCCGGTAATTATTGAACCATTCTCCCTGGGATGAGACGTGATTGAGCACCAGATCTGACATCAAATGAAATTCATTTGCGATCCGAGTTACGTCCGACCAATCGCCTAATTGTGGGCTTACCGAATAAAAATCGGAAACTGCAAAGCCGTCATCAGAAGTGAACGGAAAAAACGGCAAAATATGCACACCATTGATAACGCCTTTAAGGCGTGCTTCCAAAAAATCATGCAACAAATCCAACGGCTTGTGCTGACCATCCTCCAATGTGTTGCCATAGGTGATCAACACACTGTCTTTTTCAGACCATAAACGGTTACCTGGAAGGCGCCCGCGTTTTCGACGATGTGTTCCCTCCGGCCAAAACGCCGCAACAATCTCGCGGACCAAATGGCGATGATCGGCTTGCGGATAGATCTGGGCCAATAGATCACGCAGGCGCGTCTCAAACATGTCCTGTTTTTCTATGGGCTGTTTGCTGTCCAACATGATCTCTTTGGGCTTATGTCGTGACAAAACTTCCACGGAAGCCCCTAGGCATCAATTGCCGATTTGCAACGCAGCCTATTGTTTTTGCACATATTTTGATCACGACCTTGCAAATCAGACCTTTAAAGCCAGCGTACGTTTCATCTCTTCCATCGAAAGCGATGATGAAACCTCATAGATCGATATCCGAGAAACGAGAGTTTTGTAAAACGCATCAAAGGCTTCGGTCGATTCCACTTGCACCTTCAGCAAATAGTCGAGCGTGCCTGCCAAGCGGTGCGCTTCGGTGATCTCTGGCATATCATCCACAACCTTGCGAAAATCATCCAACCAACCACTGTCATGCTGCGAGGTCCGAACGCTTACAAAAAACGTCTCCATCAAACCAACTTTTTTGGGGGAAAGGATGGCCGCCTGCCGTAGAACAACGCCATTTTGGATCATACGCTGCAAGCGGTTCCATAAGGTGGTTTTAGACATGCCGATTTTCGTGGCGATTCTTTCCAAGGAACGGGTTGTATCAACCTGAACCTCACGCAAGATTTTGCGATCATCTTCATCAATCTGATCTGTTCTATTTGTCATGCCTTTTTCGGTCCAATCGTCATCTGGCATCGCTCATTTGGAACAACGTTCTTAATACGCACAGCAAGCCTTGCTGAATTTGGAACAGTAGTCAAATTATTGATCACTCGGCCTATTTCATTCCGATCTAGGCCCTAATTGGAGCCTAAAATGCGACATTTTCCGGTTTTCCTCGACACGCGAGGCCGCAAAATCATCGTTTCGGGCGCACAGGATTGCGCCGTTGCCAAACTCCGACTTCTTCTGAAGACCGAGGCGGATATTCATGTTTTCGCCTCTCAGGTCGATGATGAAGTGCTTGCATGGGCGCGCCAAGACCGATTGACGCTCCACCGCCGTGACGTGGAGACCTCTGATCTGGCGGATGCCATTTTACTATATGCCGCAAATGACAACCCAGAGCATGACCTGATCATCGCAACACATGGTCAGAATGCTGGCGTAAAAACGCTGGTTGTCGACAATCTTGAGGCAAGCGATTTTATAACGCCTGCCATCGTGGACCGCAGCCCGATTACAGTTGCCATCGGAACGGAGGGCACAGCACCCGTTTTGGCGCGGCGCATCAAGGCCGATATCGAAGAAACGTTGCCACAAAATCTTGGCGTTCTTGCGCGTATCGCCAAACCTTTCCGTCCCTTGGTTGAACGTTTGCCATTGGGCCGCCCAAGGCGTGCCTTTTGGTCACGCTACTATTTCGAGAAAGGGCCCAAACTTCTGACCGCAAGCGAAAGTCAGATCACTCAATCCTTGCATGATATTCTTGACGATATGGCACAACAAAATGTTGCCGAAGGTCACGTACATTTCGTCGGCGCCGGCCCCGGCGACCCAGAGCTTTTGACCCTCAAAGCGCGTAAAATTCTGCATGAAGCGGACGTCGTGGTCTATGACCGCCTCGTCTCTGCACCGATTTTAGAACTCGCGCGCCGTGAAGCGAAACTGATCGAAGCGGGCAAAACAGGTTTTGGCCCCTCTTGGAAACAAGAGGACATCAACGATTTGTTGATAGAACATGGCGCGTCTCAGCGCGTGGTGCGCCTGAAATCTGGGGATGCGGGTGTATTTGGTCGCCTCGACGAAGAGACAGAGGCGCTGTTGCATGCCGGTATAGAATTTAGTGTTACGCCGGGTATCACCTCGGCCGCGGCAGCCGCTTCGGAACTGAAGCTCAGCCTGACGCGGCGAGGTCGCAATTCCGGCCTACGGATCATCACCGGACACCAAGCCGAGGGTTTTGCCGAACAGGACTGGCGCGATTTGGCCAAACCCGGCGTCGTCGCCGCAATATATATGGGCAAGAAGGCCAGCGCCTTCCTAACGGGCCGCCTCATGATGCATGGTGCCGCCGCCGCAACACCTGTGACAATTGTCGAAAACGTCTCACGTCCAGATCAGGTCGTGCTCCCCACCACACTTTTGTCCCTCTCAGACACGATGAAATCCGTCAATGGAACGGCCGTCATCATGCTGGGGTTGGCCCCGCAGGCAGCCCCACAAACCTTTTTGAAAGAAGCCCGATCATGAGCCGTCCCTTCGTCCCCGTTGTAGCCACAAGCAATCACCTGCTGGAAGGCGATGTCATCTACTACGCACGCCCCGCTTGGACACGCGACATGGCCAACGCCACCGTTGCGCGCAGCGAAGAAGACGCCGAAAGCCTTCTACAAGAGGCATCACAATTCCCATATGTAACCGTGGGGGTGGTATTGACCAAAGTCGATCTATCGTCTGGCAAACCAGGCCCCGCGCATTTCCGCGAGGCCTTTCGAACCAAAGGCCCTTCAAACTATTTCCACGGAAAGCAGGCTGAACATGTATAAGTATTCCGATTTTGACGCAGCTTTTGTCCGGTCACGCGTTGCAGAATTTCGCGGTCAGGTTGAGCGCCGGTTAAATGGCTCGTTGACCGAAGATGAGTTTAAGCCGATCCGCCTGATGAACGGCCTTTATCTACAACTTCACGCCTATATGCTGCGCGTTGCAATCCCGTATGGCACGCTCAACGCAAGGCAAATGCGGCAGCTGGCGTACATAGCCGATCGCTGGGACAAGGGTTATGGCCATTTTACAACGCGCCAGAACATTCAATTCAATTGGCCAAAGCTTAAAGATGTGCCTGACATGCTAGACGCGCTTGCCGATGTTGAGATGCATGCGATCCAAACCTCAGGCAATTGCATTCGAAATGTGACATCTGACCATTTTGCAGGCGCGGTTGCCGACGAAATTGAAGATCCGCGCATTACGGCAGAACTGATCCGACAATGGTCTACTGATCATCCCGAATACGCGTATCTACCGCGCAAATTCAAAGTTGCGGTGACGGCGTCCGAAACCGATCGTGCCGTGATCCGCTTCCACGATATAGGGCTGCGCATTGTGACCCAGAATGGCGAAGCGGGGTATGAAGTTGTGATCGGCGGTGGTTTGGGGCGCACACCAATGATTGGCAAAATCGTGCGTGACTTCTTGCCCAAAAGAGATTTGCTTGCCTATCTTGAGGCGATTTTGCGCACCTATAATTTGCATGGGCGCCGTGACAACAAGTACAAAGCCCGCATAAAAATTCTGGTTCACGAAACGGGACTTGAAAAGCTGAGGGCCCAAATCGAGGACAGTTTCGCAAAGCGCCAGCGGCTCTTGCCGGATATCGCACCAGAGGTCGTGGCCCAGATCAAGGCTGGGTTCGTAGATCCTGATTTCTCAAAGGCAACCACAAGTAAAACCGTTCACACACCTGCATTGCGCGCTTTTATTGACACAAACATTTCGGCGCATAAGCGCCATGATCATGCGATCGTCACGATTTCGATGAAGGCCATCGGTGCGACACCCGGTGACGCGACATCAGATCAGATGCGTGTTTTGGCAGATGTGGCAGAACAATATGGTTATGATGAATTGCGCATCAGCCATGAACAGAATGTGATCCTGCCGCATGTGCATCGCAATGATCTCGCGGCTCTTTATGATCGGCTACGAGAGGCAGGCTTGGCAACGGCAAATATTGGACTGGTCTCTGACATCATAGCCTGCCCAGGCATGGATTACTGCGCGTTGGCCACGGCACGTTCGATCCCGATCGCACAGCAAATTGGCGAGTCTTTTGCAGATATTGATGCCCAACAAGATATCGGCCCGCTTAAGATTAAGATCAGCGGCTGCATCAATGCGTGTGGACATCATCATGTTGGTCATATCGGCATCCTAGGTCTCGATAAGGCCGGAGTTGAAAGTTACCAGCTCACCGTTGGCGGTGACGGATCCCAGGATGCAACAATTGGCACGCGCACAGGTCCTGGCTTTTCCTACGAAGAGATTGTTCCAGCTGTTGAACGGCTAATCTACATTTATCTAGAGCAACGACTGGCAAAGTCAGAAACCTTCCTAGACTACTTCCACCGCGTGGGCGCGGAACCTTTCAAAAACGCACTTTACGGGGCACAAGATGCTGCAGCCTAGCCCATTTGTCCTGTCCCGTTTGAACGAGCGGTTCGGGACAGCGCCGGCCGAAACTGTCCTGCGCGGCGTAATGGATCGCTTCGAAGGTAAAATTGCCTTGGTCTCTTCTTTTGGGGCCGAAGCGGCGGTTTTACTGCATATGGTCTCTATGATGGATCGCAACTTGCCCGTGCTGTTCTTGAACACAGAATTGTTGTTTCCACAGACATTGCTCTATCAGCAAGCCTTGGCTGAACGCCTGCGCTTAAGTGACATTCGCATTATTGTGCCAAACGAAGCCACCGATCCGGATCGCAAATTGCACTTTCGCGATACTCAGGCCTGTTGCGCGCTGCGCAAAATCGAACCGCTCAACGCCGCCTTGAATGGCTTCGACGCCTTTTTAACGGGGCGCAAGCGCTTCCAAACACAAGCGCGCAAAGACTTAGAGCTTTTTGAAGCAGATCAAAGCGACCGCCTTAGGATCAATCCATTGGCCAATTGGACTACAAAACAAGTGACCAATTACTTTGCGGTATTTGATTTGCCGCGCCATCCTTTGACCGCAGATGGTTACCCGTCCATCGGATGCGCCCCTTGCACAACGCGTGTGACCAAAGACGAGGATGCCCGCGCAGGTCGTTGGCGCAGCGAAGAGCGTGAAGAATGCGGGATACATTTCAACGAAAACGGGACAATTATACGGAGGGCCGGATGACACAAGTGATCGATAAAAATGGCTTTATCGCTGATATTTGGGCAGATCAGCTTATCCCAACGCTGAGTCTTTACGACGGAGAGAGCGCCATAACCTTAGGCATTGATGAAGACCCGTTCGACTTAGAAGAGCATTTCAACACCCTGACCTTGATTGTGATCCCTTTTGCGAGCAGCGCAGATGGGCGTGGTTTTTCACTCGCCGCCAAATTGCGCGATCTGGGCTATACCGGTCATCTACGGGCCCAGGGGCATATTTTGGTGGATCAATTTCGCATGGCGATGCGGTCTGGTTTTACAGATGTGGCAATCAGCGACGCGCAAGCCGCTCGGAACCCCGAACATCAATGGACTTCTGTCGCACTAAATGACAGTTACCAAGACAGATTACTGTCCGCCTGAGGTGATATGATATGAACGCCCCTGTTACGCTGCCAGATGCGCAAACCGTTACGGCCATCAAACATTACACAGACCGGCTGTTTTCCTTTCGGTTGACACGGCCACGTTCACTGCGGTTTCGTTCGGGCGAATTTGTGATGATCGGCCTCTTAGGTGATAATGGAAAACCCATTATGCGGGCCTATTCTATTGCTTCACCCAGTTGGGACGAGGAGCTGGAATTCTATTCAATCAAAGTGCAGGATGGGCCACTCACCTCGAGACTGCAGCATATCCAAAACGGCGATCAAGTGATCTTACGCCCCAAGCCTGTAGGCACTTTAGTCCATGATGCGCTTGTTCCGGGCAAACGCTTGTTTTTGGTTGCAACGGGAACGGGTGTGGCACCTTTTGCCTCGCTTCTGCGCGACCCTGACACCTATGAACGGTTTGACGAGGTGTTTTTAACCCATACTTGCCGCACCCCAGATGAGCTCGCTTATGGTCAAGACCTAGTCGCGTCGATCCCAAATGATCCATTGATCGGGGAATTTGCACATAAGTTGCGGTACCTTCCGACAACCACGCAAGGGGAAAGCCCAAATATGGGGCGGATCACCGATTGGATAACGTCCGGAAAATTGGTCCACTATTTCAATATGCCGGATTTAGACCCTAAGTCTGATCGCTTCATGATTTGCGGCTCAATGGGCCTGAACACAGACATGAAAGACATTCTGGATACACGCGGATTTACGGAAGGCTCGAACTCAGCGCCCGCAGATTACGCCGTCGAAAAAGCTTTTGTAGGCTAGCAGACATTACACACGCTACCACTGCCGAACAGTTCAAATCGGAGTGCCAGACAATAGGCCTGCTTGACACGCTCAACCGTTTCCATCAGCTAGGCGGCACCTCGGGGAGCTTGAAAAAGCTGAGATGCATATTGCGAACCCGTTGAACCTGAACCGGCTAGAACCGGCGGAGGGAAGGTTAGCATCAGGCATGCGCCAACTCCGCCCCGAACATAAAGGACATTGCCCATGAAAACGGCACTCCCATTTGTTGCGGGTCTTATGATTGCGACGCACGCAATCGCAGAAACACCCGTTTTGACAGTTTACGCACCCGACTATTTCGCCTCCGAATGGGGGCCAGGACCCGGGATCGAACAAAGTTTCGAAGCGCAGTGCGGATGCGATTTGGAATATAGAACCGGAGAGTTGTTGCCACGTCTTCTACTCGAAGGCAAAAACACCGAGGCCGACATCGCAATCGGTTTGAACTCAGACGTATCTAAAAAGGCCCGTGAAAGCGGTCTATTTGCACCTCATGGCCAAGACCAGTCCGCACTGACGCTTCCCCTAGATTGGAACGATGATACGTTTTTACCGTTCAACTATGGGCATACGGCCTTTATTTACGACAACACCAAGATTACGACGCCCCCCTCCAGTTTTGAGGATCTGATCGCAGCACCCGATGATCTACGCTTGGTAATCCAGGATCCGCGCAGCTCTATCTCAGGTCTTGCTTTGGTGCTCTGGGTTCAAAATATCTATGGAGATCAAGCCGAACAAGTCTGGCGTCAGCTTGCCCCAAAAATTGTCACCGTGACCAAAGGGTGGTCTGAAAGCTATGGGATGTTCACCGATGGCGAGGCGGATATGGTTCTCAGCTATACGACCTCTCCGGCCTATCACATTATTGCAGAAGAAGATCTGACGAAGTCTGCGGCAATCTTTGACGAAGGGCATTATTTCATGGTGGAAACGGCTGCGAAACTGGCTGGCACCGATCAGTCGGATTTGGCAGATCAGTTCTTGGCCTTCGTTCTAAGCGAAAAATTTCAGATGATGATCCCGACATCGAACTGGTCCTTCCCTTCTGCACTCGAAGAAGCGAAATGGCCCGAAGGGTTCCAAAACTTACCCCTTCCTGAAACGGTGCTTTTCTATTCCGAGGACGAGGCCGCAGCACTGCGCGACACCGCGATCGAGGCATGGCGCCGCGCCCTGTCGAACTAAGCACAAGTCTGATTGTGGCGGGGGTCGTAATGATCCCCGTTGCAACCGTCTTGTGGTATGGGGGCGGACCGGCACGTTTGACCCCGGCCGATTGGTCTGCCTTGTGGTTTACAATTTGGCAGGCGCTTCTTTCGGCCGCCTTAAGCGTTACTTTGGCCACGCCAATAGCGCGCGCGCTTTCCCGGCGCGCATTCCTTGGTCGCGCCACTTTGATCACGCTTATGGGCGCACCGTTTATCCTACCTGTCATCGTAGCAATTCTTGGTCTTTTGGCAGTGTTTGGCGGCAATGGCATTGTCAATCGGCTGTTTACTCCGCTTGGCCTGCCACGGCTTGATATTTACGGGTACCACGGCGTCATTCTGGCCCATGTTTTTTTCAATTTGCCATTGGCCGTGCGCATGATCCTTCAGGGTTGGTTGGCCCTCCCAGCTGAACGCTTTCGCCTAGCTGCATCACTCGGAAAACCGGTTTGGCGCGTGCTTGAAGCCCCAATGCTATGGCGCGTTCTACCGGGCGCATTTGCCGTCATCTTTATCATCTGCATTGGATCTTTCGCGGTGGCCCTAACCTTGGGCGGTGGTCCCAAAGCCACCACAGTAGAGCTGGCGATCTATCAGGCTTTCCGCTTTGATTTCGACTTGGGAAAGGCTGCAACTTTGGCGATCGTCCAACTATGTTTGGGACTAAGTGCCGGTTTTGCGGCCCTAAAATTGACGCATCAAACCGGTTTTGGTACCGGCCTTGATCGACAGGTGCAACGTTGGGATGGCCAAGCCACCCACGCAAAAATTCTTGATGTGCTATGGATCTTGGTGGGAACCTTGTTCCTAGTCACACCTTTGCTTGCAATTGCATCTGCAGGTTTTACAGGTCTCGTATATCTACCCGCTGAAGTCTGGCTGGCCGCAATTAGATCGCTTAGCATGGCGCTTGCAACGACGCTGCTGACGATTGGTCTGTCTTGGTCTTTGCTCCACCGTGGTGGAGAAGTCGCCTCGCTGCTTGGGATTTCTGTCTCTGGCCTTGTCCTCGGGACAGGCATGTTCTTGTTATTTCAACCGATCGTTCGACCAGCCGCTATTGCCTTGCCTGTCACGGTCATGATCAACGCTTTGATGGCCTTGCCTTTTGTTTTGCGTATCTTGGCACCTGCTGCACGCGACGCACGTCAAGATTTCGGACATCTTGCGGATATGTTGTCTTTGTCCGGCTTTGCCCAATTTCGGATTGTTTATCTGCCACGCTTACGCCGACCATTGGGATTTGCAGCTGGCCTTACGGCCGCACTCAGCATGGGCGATCTGGGGGTCATCGCGCTTTTCTCCGATGGCCAAAATGCAACATTGCCGCTCCAGGTTTATCGATTGATGAACAGCTACCAGATCGAAACGGCACGCGCTGCCGCACTGCTGCTCTTGATGCTCAGTCTGGGCCTCTTTTGGCTTTGTGATAAAGGAGGGCGAATGCGTGTTGCATCTTAAGGACGCTATAAGTTTTCAGGGAAACTTTCGCATGCAAGCCAATGTGGAAATCTCTGGCCGCGTCACGGCATTACTGGGCCCGTCTGGGGTAGGCAAATCAACCCTTTTGAACATGATTGCCGGTTTCGTGCCGTTATCTTCAGGCGGGATCACTTGGCATGGTCGGACCATTTCGGATCTCCCTGCCCATCGACGACCTGTGGCTATGATTTTTCAGGACAACAACCTCTTTCCACATCTTACCGTTGCCGCAAATCTTGACCTTGCTTTTGGCCAAGAAAAAGCGCTCCAAGACCGACAAGACCAAATCAAAACAGTGTTGGATCGAGTGGACCTAACCGGTTTTGAAAGTCGCAAACCTGCGAGCCTCTCGGGCGGGCAACAGGCCCGTGTCGCCATTGCGCGTGTGATACTACAGAATCGCCCTTTGATGCTGCTTGACGAGGCTTTTGCAGCCCTTGGGCCGGCTTTAAAGCGCGATATGCTACACCTTGTGAACAAGATCAGCACCGAAGAAAAAATGCAGGTCATTATGATAAGTCATGATCCTGCAGATGCGCGCCTGATTGCCCAAGACGCGATGGCGGTTCTCGATGGCATAGCGAACCCTCCTTTGCCCGTTGACACCCTTCTTTCTAACCCACCCCAAAAATTAGCCGCATATTTGGGTATTTGAGGCTACCAAAGCGATCGAAAATTTGGCAAATTACAGGCGAAACAAGCACAATGAGGGCGATACTTTGCCATGAAAGACACAACTCCGATCACTGACATTGGCCATTACATCGCAGGGCAAAACATGCTGCCTGAAGGCGAAGCAATGCAGGCGGTATTCTGTCCTGCTACAGGCGAGCATAGTGGCCAAGTCTCGCTTGCATCTGTGCGAACAGTCGATCAGGCGGTCGCAGCAGCCAAAGCGGCCTTCCCAACTTGGAGCAATACCCCCGCCATCAAACGTGCACGCCTTATGAATGCGTTTTTAGGGCTGGTGCGCGACCATAAGGATGCCCTTGCACGCGCCATAACGCTCGAGCATGGCAAAGTCTTTACGGACGCCCAAGGCGAGGTGGAGCGTGGCATCGACATCATCGAATTTGCCTGTGGTATCCCACAACTTCTTAAAGGCGATTACACCGAGCAAGTCTCAACTGGGATCGACAATTGGACCACACGACAACCCCTCGGGGTGGTCGCCGGTATAACGCCATTCAATTTCCCTGTAATGGTACCGATGTGGATGTTTCCCGTAGCGATTTCTGCTGGCAATACCTTTGTCCTGAAACCTTCGCCTACAGATCCCTCCGCCTCGCTGATCTATGCGGATTTAATGAAACAAGCCGGCTTTCCTGACGGCGTTTTCAATGTGGTTCAAGGGGATAAAACGGCCGTAGACGCGCTGCTGGAAAACGAAGATGTCAAGGCCGTTTCCTTTGTGGGCTCAACGCCCATTGCAAATTATATCTACGAAACCGGTGCGCGCCACGGTAAGCGCGTACAGGCTTTGGGTGGGGCAAAAAATCACATGTTGGTTATGCCCGATGCAGATCTGGAAAAGACCGCCGATGCTTTGATCGGCGCGTCCTTTGGATCTGCGGGCGAACGCTGTATGGCGATCTCTGTGGCGCTTCTGGTGGGCGATGTCGCAGATCGGCTGATGCCAATTCTTAAAACACGCGCCGAACAATTGGTCATCAAAAATGGGCTAGAGCTGGATGCCGAAATGGGCCCGATTGTCACCGCCGCCGCGCGTGATCGGATCCTTGGCTATATCAATGCGGGCATTGCCGAGGGCGCAGACCTTTTGGTCGATGGACGGGATTACAGCGTTGAGGGTCATGAAGAGGGCTTTTGGCTGGGCGGATCGCTGTTCGATAATGTGACTTCAGACATGACGATCTACAAAGAAGAAATTTTTGGCCCAGTGCTGTCTTGTATGCGGGTAGAGAGCTTTGCTGAAGGGATACAACTGATCAATGATCATGAGTTTGGCAATGGAGTCTCGTTGTTTACAAGGGACGGAAATGTAGCGCGCGAATTTGGCAAACAGGTGCAAGTTGGAATGGTGGGTGTTAATGTCCCAATCCCGGTTCCGATGGCATGGCATGGATTTGGGGGCTGGAAGAAAAGCTTGTTCGGCGACATGCATGCCTATGGCGAAGAAGGTGTACGATTCTACACCAAGCAGAAGTCGATCATGCAGCGCTGGCCCGAGAGCATCGAAAAAGGTGCCGAATTTGTGATGCCCACGGCGAAGTAGTTTTTTCACACTTCCCGGAACCATAAGGCAACCATGCCTGACGCATTTGAGCAAACGGTCTGATTTGATCCGGAACCGTCCGTGTGTCCGCTGTGCAATGCATATGTTTGAGCCACGAAAAGACAATAAAACGTTTCTCAACTGAACCTCAGAAAGTCCAAGCAAAGGCGATTCTTCGATGAAAACTTCCCTTGAGATTGTTAACCCTTACAGCCTGACTAGAATTGGATCTCTTGATTTACAAAATTGGGATGACGTTGACCTGATGCTATCTCAAGCTTACGCATTGCACCGCGATCGCGCCGCTTGGATGCCTGCCTATCAGCGGATCGAAATCCTCGAAAAAACGGCCCAAGAGATGCAAAATCGATTTGAAGAGTTGGCCTATCTTATCGCCAATGAAGGCGGCAAACCCCTTGGCGACGCTCGGATCGAAGTGACACGCGCCATTAACTCTGTCCGATTGTCCATCCATGAGATGGGGCAAATGTCTGGGCGGGAAATTCCGATGGACCTCACCCAAGCGGGGTCAGGCAGGATCGCATTCACAACGCGCGAACCGATTGGGGTTGTGGTAGCGGCGAGCGCCTTCAACCATCCGTTAAATTTGATTGTCCATCAAGTGGCCCCGGCCATTGCAACTGGCTGTCCCATTTTGATCAAACCTGCACTGGACACGCCGCTTTCTTGTCAGGTCTTTGTCGAGATACTCCATCAGGCGGGATTGCCGCCACTTTGGTGCCAATTTGTCGCCTGCGAAAACGACGTGGCAGAAAGACTGATCACAGATGCCCGCGTCGCTTTTTTCTCGTTCATAGGATCGGCGCGTGTGGGTTGGATGCTGCGCTCTAAACTGGCGCCGGGAACGCGGTGTGCGTTGGAACATGGTGGCGCGGCACCAGTTTTGGTTGCGGAAGATGCTGATCTGGATGCGATGATACCGCTCCTGGTAAAAGGAGGGTTTTATCATGCCGGGCAGGTTTGCGTCTCGGTACAACGTGTTTTTGCACGCGATACGATGGCCAAAATGATTGCATCACGTTTGGCTGAAGCGGCCGCTGCTTTGACAATCGGTAATGCCACAAACGAGGATGTCGATTGCGGACCGCTGATCCGTCCGGCCGAAGTGGACCGGGTAGAGGCATGGGTCGACGAGGCGATAGCTGCCGGAGCAACCCTTCTTACCGGTGGCAAACGGTTGGGCCCCACGACATATGCACCCACGGTGCTGTTGAACCCGCCTTCTGATGTGCGTGTTTCAACCCAAGAGATATTTGGACCCGTAATTTGTGTCTATGGGTACGACACAACGCAAAGCGCAATCGACGCGGCAAACAGTTTGCCTTATGCGTTCCAGTCAGCTGTCTTCACAAAGTCTTTGGAGACAGCCATGCAAGCCGTCCAAGGCCTTGATGCAACAGCTGTGATGGTGAACGATCACACGGCCTTTCGGGTCGACTGGATGCCTTTCGCAGGCCGCCGCCAATCCGGATACAATACCGGCGGTATCGGCTATACGATGCATGATATGACCCAAGACAAAATGGCCGTTATTCGCCTATAGACAAATTGCGCGCAGCACCTCACCGCCCGATATTCATGCTGATTTTGGCTTTGGAAATGGGCTGAAGCCTCAAACCTTGGATAAAAGATCAGCATTGCCTCCGGCTGCGGTGGTATCAACGCATAAATGCCGTTCGTGCAAGATATAGCCCGGATCTGGAAGGTCCGTGATGATCGGAACAATTGGTCCATCCCGTTTGGACAAGCAAAGCGCAATTCTTTGACCTGTGGTCACATCTCCCCACCAAATGACACCACCGATTTTATCGGTTGAGCCGAAGTCAGAGACTTCAATATCTCCATCTGCCAATCGTGCTTGCCCGCCAAGGCCCTCGACAATTTTTTTCTGGTCTTGCGCTTTTGCATGTCCTGGGCCGCAACATAATATCGGATCCCGAGGGATACTCCAAAGCCGATTCAACTCCCCCGTTGGGCCAGGAAGGATATCTGCCTGTCCAGCGCCCGCTTGCCATAGAGTTGCTTCTGACTTGCCCTTTGCATCCGATGGGGGAACAGTCACAAACCGTCTTAGATAATTTGGCCCGCCCGCCTTTGGTCCCGTGCCCGAAAGCCCTTCTCCGCCAAAGGGCTGACTTCCAACAATCGCACCGATTTGATTGCGATTGGCATAAACATTACCCGCTTTCACCATATCAGCCGCATACTGAACGCGATCATCGATCCGCGTATGAATACCGAATGTAAGACCATACCCGCTTGCGTTCACGTCTTTGATGACCCGCTCAAAATCCTTGGCTTTGAACGTGGCAAAATGAAGAACAGGGCCAAACACTTCGGCCCCCAAATCCTGAACGCCAGACACCAAAACCAAGGCCGGCGCAACGAAACCACCCCCAAGGTTTGGGTTGCCTTGGTGCAATATCCTTCCATCTGTTCTTGTGGCATCCACATAATCGTCAATCTCTGATTTTGCGCCTTGTGTAATGACCGGACCGATATCCGTGTCCAAAGCCCATGGATCACCCAGTTTCAAAGTATCCATCGCACCGATTAACATCTCTTTGTAAATCTCTGCGACATCTTCTTGTACATATAGACAGCGCAAAGCTGAGCATCTCTGACCCGCAGACTGAAACGCAGAGGCCAAAATATCACGAATGGCCTGCTCTGGCAGAGCCGTGGAATCCACAACCATTGCATTCAGCCCACCTGTCTCTGCGATCAAGGGCGTACCCGGAGTACAATGCTCCGCCATCGCAGCTTGTATTCGCTTGGCCGTCATTGTTGACCCCGTAAACGCCACGCCGTTCACTCTTGGATCCGCGGCAAGTGCCGCACCAATATCCTGACCAGACCCAGGTAAAAATTGTAGCACGCTGCGCGGAACTCCAGCTTGATGCAGTTTCTCAACGGCCCAAGACGCAATCGCATTTGTGGTTTCTGCTGGCTTTGCAAGGACAGCATTGCCCGCTGCCAAGGCCGCCACAACTTGTCCTGTGAAGATCGCTAAGGGAAAATTCCAAGGCGAGATACAAGTAAAAATCCCACGCGCTCGACCCGGAAGGTGTTTTTGCGCTTGCGCGGCATAATAGCGGATGAAATCCACCGCCTCGCGCAATTCGGCCACGGCATCAGGTAAGGTTTTTCCTGCTTCTTTGGCCAGCAACCCAAAAATGACACCAAAATCCTGTTCGTAGAGATCGGCCGCTTTGTTCAGAATTTCCGCTCGTTTTGCGACCGTATTATCCCATGGCTTCGCCGACGCAAAAGCTGCATCAACATCCTCCAAATGAGAAAACTGGACCTGTCCAAAAGAGGACCCGTCGCTGGGATCGCTAAGATCTTGATGGATGCCGCCGATAATCTTCGCATGCAAAATGGGGCGAATTCTCAAATTTTCCGGTCGAACACGGGCGCGATCTATCCGACCCAATTGCCGAACATCTGACAGATCAAATCCAACCGAGTTTGGACGCTCAGGTTCGAACAACTCTGTCCCGCGCCTCACTTTGCCCGCCTTAGAACCCTCGTTGGCTTCCAGCTCTTCAAAGGGACATGCGGCAACGAGTTCCGGGGCCACACTGACATCAGCGATCTGATGAACAAAGGATGAGTTTGCGCCGTTTTCAAGCAACCGCCGCACAAGATAGGCTAACAAATCGCGATGCGCCCCAACAGGGGCATAAATTCGACACCGCACAGATGCTTGAGAACGCAAGATGTCATAGACCGCCTCGCCCATGCCGTGCAGACGCTGAAACTCAAAATTCGAAGTTGGAACATCTTTGGCCAACGCCATCACGGCGCAAATCGTATGGGCATTATGGGTCGCAAATTGCGGGTAAATGTAATCGGTCATTCCCAACAGCTTTTTGGCGTTCGCGATGTAGCTGACATCGCTGGCCGCTTTCTGTGTGAAAACAGGAAAGTCCGACAGCCCTTCGACTTGGGCCTGTTTAATCTCGGTGTCCCAATAAGCCCCTTTGACCAATCGGATCATAATCTTGCGCTGATGGGTTTTGGCTATCTGATAAAGGTTTGAAATGACATCACTGGCACGCCGACCATAGGCTTGCACAACCACACCAAAACCATCCCAATCTTGCAAAGCCGGATCGGCCAGAACCTCGTCGATAATCGCCATTGAAAGACCCAGTCGATCCATCTCCTCGGCATCAATATTTAACCCCATTCCAGCGTCCGCAGCCTTTTTGACCAATCCCCTCAGAACCGGAACAAGCTCTCGCATAACGCGCTTTTGCTGTGCGACCTCATAGCGAGGATGAAGCGCTGACATCTTTATGGAAATGCCCGGATTGTCTGCAATCTCTTCATGATCGCAAGCCAAAGCAATCGCATCGATAGCAGCACTATAAGATTGGGCATAACGCGTTGCATCCGCCGCCGTAATCGCGGCCTCACCCAACATATCGTAAGAGTAAGTATAGCCCAGGGCTTGTGCTTCGCCCGCGCGCGTCATAGCGGCACCAATCGTTTCCCCCAAAACAAATTGGCGGCCCATTTCCCGCATCGCCGCAGCCACAGCCGAACGGATCACCGGCTCGCCCAAACGGCGGACCATCGCATGCAGCTGGCCTGCAATACCCGGCCCGGTTTCATCAAGAATTCGACCGGTCAGGAACAGTCCCCAGGTCGAGGCATTCACCAATGGAGAAGAGGATTGACCAATATGCTGGGACCAGTCGGATGCCGCGATTTTATCTTCGATTAATGCGTCTATCGTGCTGGCATCAGGCACACGCAACAAAGCCTCAGCAAGACACATCAAGGCAACCCCCTCGTCCGAAGACAATCCATACTCGCCCAGAAACACTTCCATTACACCGGGGCGATGATCCGATCGGACGCGTTCTACTAGACGCGTGGCCGCAGCCACAATTTGGGCGCGTTCATCGGTGGTCAATCCCGCCCGTCCCACCAGTTCAGCCAACAGGTCGCCTTCGTCGCGTAAGCGGTTTATGTCCCATTTCGGATCAAGGCTAATCATTGCGTTCTCCTAAATGTGGAAAACCTATCAAAACCCGTTTAGGTAAATTGTCTGTATTTTCGTAAATTGCAGTGATTAACACTTTTTTAGAGCCAAAATAAGGGGAAACTAATGGGTGAAACGATTGAAATAGATACAATTGACCGCGCGATTCTACGCCAATTGGTCGCAAATGGTCGCATCTCTATGACAGATTTGGCTATGTGCGTTGGCCTGTCGAAAACGCCAGTTACAGCACGGGTCAAACGCCTCGAGAAAGATGGCGTAATCACAGGGTATCGCGCCGAGCTGTCTGCCCAACGCCTTGGCCGGGATCACATAGCATTCGTAGAAGTGCGGCTATCCGACACCCGAGAGGCCAGTTTAACGAAATTCAATGCCGCATTGCGAGACATCGCAGAAGTCGAAGAATGCCATCTGATTGCAGGTGGATTCGACTATCTTATAAAAGTTCGGACACAGGACATCTCCGAATATCGCCGCGTCTTAAGCGAACGGATTTCTGGTCTTCCAAATATCGCTGCCACCTCTACCTACGTGTCCATGGACAGCATCCGCGACAAAGGCGTCCAAAACATTTAAGGCAAAGCAAGTGCTGTCACAGCAATCAGATTATCAAACCAAACCGCAAAGCGCTGGCAAAAATCGCTAGCTTCACCTTGTGTAAGGGCAAAATAATAGGCTTCTTTTGCAGGTAAGCGCGGGCGGGCGACTTCGGTGATTTCACCTTTCAAAATACTCCGCGCTGAGATCAACCCATGGGTCAAAGCGATGCCAGCCCCAGCTTTTGCCAAATCGACGGCCATACCATGCGTATCGACCCGTAAAGACGGCACGGCGCTTTTGATCATATCAGACCATTCGGTCGACAGCCCTACAGGTTGGATCAACGGCACCTCCAAACCAGCTTCGAACTGAGCGACCAAATCGGGCACTCCAACCAAATGTAGGAAGGACGGCTCAAGCAGTCGCGCTGCATTTGCCACCATTTCTGCGCGTCCAAATCTGATTTCGATATCGGCCAATGTCACATCGAAATCATCTGGCCAGACAGTGGTCCTGATTTCAACAATCACATCCGGGTTTGAAACCTTAAATGCGTGAATATTGGGGGCGAGCAGATGTGCCGCAATGCTTGCACTGGCCGCAATCCTTAGGACCGGTTTGTCCGTTTTGCGTTGATAGCGTCGCGTCGCGTCAGACAGGATTGTCAAACCTGACGTGACATCTGGCAATAACAAACGTCCCGCCTCAGTGAGACGCAATTGCCGATGGGCCCGAATGAACAAGGCCTCTCCGATATGATCTTCCAGCGCCCGCACATGTTGCGAAACGGCAGATTGCGTCAAGCCAAGCTCATCAGCGGCCCGCGTAAAGCTAAGCCGACGCGCGACAGCCTCGAAGGCGCGAAGCCAGGTTAAGGGTGGAGATGTTATTGCCACAGTTCTTCCATAAGTAATTCTAATATATCTAGCACTTTTTCTTTAATTTGTCACTGGGTCGCTCGAAACTTAAGGTTCTGAAAACCACCGAGTGCACCATGAAACCCGAAATTCGAAAAATTGTAACTTACCGTGAAGAAGTTTTCATCGAAGGGTTCAAGGTGGCCGAAACCACTTGGATATTGGCCAGCGCTGCAGCCGTCATAACGAACCCCTGGGCGGGGCGTTTTGTAGAAGATTTGAACCCTGAAATTCGGGCCTTTGGTCCTGTCCTTGGCGCTCTTCTAACAAGCAGCATTGCTTCTTTGGTTAATGACGCCGAAATCGAGGCCTTTGGAAAAGCGGCCATCGTGGGCTTGAATGGCGAAATTGAACACGCGTCGGGCCTGATCCATACTTTGCGCTTTGGAAATCACTACCGTGAAGCTGTCGGCGCAACATCTTACCTCGCTTTCACCAATATAAGAGGGACCGCAAATACGCAGCTGCAAATCCCTTTGATGGACAAGCATGATGCTGGCCGACGGTCACATTATCAAACCATACAAGTCTCGATTGCGGATGCCCCTCGTGATGATGAGTTGGTCATTGCACTAGGCGCTGCGACCAGTGGACGACCACATCATCGTATCGGCGATCGGTATCAAGACTTAGAGGACCTTGGTCATGACCTGGACAACCCAGCTGGCATCTAAAGCGCCGGGCAACCTTGCGTCCTATCGTTCAGGTTCTGGTCCTAACCTTGTTCTGTTGCATGGCGTTGGTTTACGCAGCGAAGCTTGGGCGCCAATGATCGCTTTTTTGAAAGATCATTTCACAATTCATGTTTTTGACATGCCCGGCCATGGACAATCGCCGCTTGGGAAAACGGCCACCTTCAAAAACTATGTTGATCGTCTCGACGACGCGGTTTCCCAAATTGATGAAGGCGTAACCATTGCGGGTCATTCCATGGGCGCAATGCTGGCTCTAGAGCTTGCCAAACGAAGGCCTGAAGCCGTGCGCGGAATGGCCGCATTAAACGCGATCTTTCGCAGATCTCCGGACGCAAAGGCGGCTGTGCAAACCCGTGCGGCATCATTGACCAAAGACACTATAGCCCATCCTGATGTGACGCTTGAACGCTGGTTTGGGAACGCACCCGTCGGGCGGAATGAATTGGCGCGTGACGCGTGTTTCGATTGGCTGACCTCGGTTGATCCGCTTGGATACAAACGCGCCTATACGGCTTTCGCACAAAACGATGGCCCAAGCGATATCCAACTTAAATCAATGCACATTCCGTCGCTTTTCATAACCGGTGCGGGCGATCCAAATTCCACGCCCGCGATGGCGCACGCGATGGCCGCGCGCGCGCCGAAGGGCACCGCAAAAATTTTTGATGATGCAGCCCATATGCTGCCAATGACCCATCCCCAAATCACAGCTGAATTGCTGATCAAAACGTTCCTCGGAGGTCCCTAAAATGGAGTTTTCCCTATTTGCGCATATGGAACGGTTGGATGCCAACCAAAGCCATGAAACCCTGTATGATGAGTTCATCAAGCTATGTAAGATGGCCGACAATGGTGGTATGCGCGCAATCTGGACCGGCGAACATCACGGCATGGAGTTCACCATTGCACCCAACCCCTTCACGTCCTTGGTAGACCTGAGCCATCACACTAAAAATGTGCGCCTTGGGACCGGCACAGTGATTGTCCCGTTTTGGCACCCGATCAAATTGGCCGGAGAGGCGGCATTTAGCGATTTGGTTACCGGCGGTCGCATTGAAATTGGTGCCGCACGCGGAGCTTATTCTTATGAATATGAACGCATGATGCCAGGCATGGACGCAATGGAAGCTGGACAACGCATGCGCGAGACATTGCCTCTATTGCGTGAAATCTGGAAAGGGAATTGTTCCCATGATGGCACGTATCACAGTTTTCCGGCCACCACCTCCGCTCCAAAACCGTTGCAAGACAACGGCCCTCCGATTTGGGTTGCCGCCCGTGATCCCAACAGTCATGAGTTTGCCGTCAAAAGTGGGTTTCATGTTCAAGTCACCCCGCTTTGGCAAGGCGATGCCGAAATCGAAACACTTATGGGACGATTTAAGGATGCTTGCGCAAACCATGAGGGGCCACGCCCTAAAATCATGTTGCTACATCACAGCTATGTCGGCTCTGATGCCGATGACGCAGATCAGGGCGCACGCGATCTATCGCGGTTTTACAATTATTTCGGCGCATGGTTCCAAAACAAACGACCCGTCCACAACGGGTTGATCGAAGAAATTCCGCAGGTCGAGATGGACGCCAACGCAATGATGTCGCCCAAAACTCTGCGCCGCGATCTGACTGTTGGCACCGCTCAAGAGGTCATAGATCGTTTGAAACGATTTGAGGATATGGGCTATGATGAATTCTCGTTCTGGATCGATAGTGGCATGACGTCCGAACGCAAACGGGCCTCATTAGATCGTTTTATCGACAAAGTCATGCCGGCCTTCAGCTAGGGGTTATCTCTATGGATCATTTCCCACTATATATCGCGGGCGCGTTCACATCAGGTGCAAGCGGCGCCACGATGCAGACAATCAATCCTGCCACAGGTCAGGCCTGGGCGAGTTTTGATTGTGCCACACCTGCAGATGTGAACCGGGCGGTCGCAGCAGCCAAGGCCGCGTTGGACGATCCAGCATGGCGCGATATAAGCCAAACCGCTCGGGGAAAAATGATCTATCGCTTAGCCGATTTGGTAGCCGAACATTCCGCCCATCTGGGCGCAATTGAAACCACCGATAGCGGCAAGCTTGCAACCGAAACAAAGGCACAAACCGGATATGTGGCCGACTACTACCGCTATTATGCCGGACTTGCCGACAAGATCGAA
The DNA here is from genome assembly GCA_039814625.1 of Pseudomonadota bacterium. Taxonomy (GTDB): domain Bacteria; phylum Pseudomonadota; class Alphaproteobacteria; order Rhodobacterales; family Rhodobacteraceae; genus Amylibacter. The sequence goes on along the minus strand of JBCCAU010000001.1, from coordinate 601,840 downwards.
GGGGCCGTTTTGCCCATCGACAAACCCGAGATCCATGTGTTCACAAAACCAATGCCGATCGGCGTTGTCGCTGCAATTGTACCTTGGAACGCGCAGATGTTTTTATCCGCAACCAAACTAGGACCGGCGCTCGCTGCTGGCTGTACAGTTGTTTTAAAAGCCTCAGAGGTTGCGCCCGCACCGATGTTGGCGTTTGCACGTCTGATCGATCAGGCGGGTTTCCCACCCGGCGTGGTGTCAATCCTTACAGGTGACGCTGAAAACTGTGCTATCCCCCTGACAGAACACCCCGACATCGATCGGATCGCTTTTACGGGCGGGCCAGAAACAGCGCGCCATATCGTGCGCAATTCCGCTGAAAATTTTGCTATGACAACCTTGGAACTGGGTGGAAAGTCCCCGATCCTTGTCTTTGAAGATGCCGATTTAGATGCTGCAGCAAATGGTTTGATTGCAGGCAACTTCGGAGCATCTGGGCAATCCTGTGTTGCCGGCTCACGTGGACTGATCCAGCGTTCCGTTTATGATAAAATTGTCGAAAAGGTTACCAAGAAATCAGAGGGTCTTGTAGTCGGCGATCCCCATGATGCGAAGACCCATTTGGGTCCGTTATGCACACTTACACAAGTTGAAAGGATTGAGGGCACGATTGCCGCGGCGATCAATCAGGGCGCGCGCGTGGCATTTGGCGGCAAACGCGCAGCTGCGGGCGCACATTATATGGAGCCTACATTGATCTTGGCAAACAGCCCTGACACAGACACTTTGAAAATTGAGATGTTTGGACCGGTGATGACGCTACTTCCCTTTGAGACCGAAGAGGACGCGATTGCCATGGCCAATGACAGCGATTTCGGACTTGGTTCTGGTGTTTTCACGCAGAACTTGGCGCGTGCGCATCGTGTCTCTGCGCGTATTCGGTCCGGGATCACCTGGGTGAACACGTATCGCGCCATCTCGCCCATCGCGCCCTTTGGTGGGTTCAACCAATCGGGCTATGGTCGCGAAGCTGGCAGGGACGCAATTCTCGACTACACGCGCACTAAGACGACATGGATTGATACATCTGAAGGGCCCATGGCCAACCCATTCGTGATGCGTTGATGTCGAAAAACCCGATGACAAAATCCCGCAATGCGGCTTTTTCACAGGCTGAATATGACCGTCGTATCGCGTTGGTTCGCAATGCTATGGTCCAAGTCGGACTGGATGCAATTTTTGTTACGGACCCTTCCAATCAGGCGTGGCTCACCGGCTATGACGGCTGGTCCTTTTATGTCCATCAAGGCGTTCTATTAACAATGCAGGGAGAGCCGTTTTGGTGGGGTCGTTATATGGATATGTTAGGTGGCCGACGCACCTGTTGGATGGCTTGGGACAACATCCTTGGCTACAGTGACGATTATGTGCAATCGACGACGCGCCATCCGATGCAGGACTTGGCACGACATTTAAAGTCCCAAGGCCTTGAGCGTGCACGCATCGGCGTTGAGATGGAAAACTATTATTACTCGGCCAAAGCCCATGAGGTTTTGACTGAAAACCTGCCCGCCACCACGCTGACGGACGCCACGGCGTTGGTGAATTGGCAACGCCTGATCAAATCGAACGATGAGATTGCCTTCATGCGCAAGGCGGCACGCATTTCGGACAAAGTGATACAAACAGCGATCGACCGCGCTGAACCTGGCATGCGCAAAAACGAACTGGTCGCAGACATCATGCATGCGGGGATCACAGGTGTCGAAGAGGATTGGGGGGATTATCCCGCGATTGTCCCACTTACCCCGTCCGGCCTCGATGCCACCGCAGCCCATTTGACATGGAACGGCGATCCTATGCGCGCAGGCGAAGCAACATTTTTTGAGCTTTCAGGTTGCTATCGACGCTATCACGCCCCTTTGTGTAGAACGGTTTTTCTGGGACAGCCTCCAGATGATATGCGCCGCGCCGAAGAGGCCCAACTGGAAGGGATTGAAGCTGGACTCGCGGCGGCCAAAGCGGGCAATCAAACGCGCGACATCGCTCAAGCCTTTTTGGACGTCTTGGCGCGCTACGCGATTAAGCGTGAGGGCCGAATGGGTTACCCTGTCGGCCTCAGCTACCCACCGGATTGGGGGGAACGGACGGCGTCCATTCGAACGGAAGATGAAACCGTTCTTGAGCCAGGCATGGTCTTTCACTTCATGCCCGCGCTTTGGATGAACACATGGGGGTTAGAGACAACGGAAACGATTCTTATCACGGATCAAGGCCCCGCAGAGGCTTTGTGCACGTTTGATCGCAAACTGTTTGTAAAGACCTAGTCCTTACTCTTGATCGAGCGCAGCTTTGGTCAGGACACCGGCCTCCAACAATTCAACTTGGCTAGGATACCACATCGAGGACGCGTGATCATCAAACATGCGGTTCAGAAACCATTGACTGACACCTGCGGCCTTGAAGGCGTTGCGATCACGTTCTTGCTCGGCTTTGGGATCCGTCCCAAGAACAGTGTAATCTGCATCAATTCGATATTGGTGGAACCCTAGTCGTCCATCTGTCCCAAGCGCCCGTTCTCGGCCCGCAATAAACGTGGTGGTACATGATGAACTGCACTCCACTTGGACCGATGTCGAAAGGTTATGCGCTTTGACCAAAGCGGCCAAGCCGCGTGCCTCATAAATATTGCCACCCTCGCTTTGAAGCTCCAAAAGAATGACATCAGGATTGCCCGCAAGAACAGATTGGAGCGCGTCTGTGATCCCAAGTTCAAAGCTGCCTTGGATGGACACCACGTCTCCATCTTGAGAGATCTGGATATCGTAGCGCGAAGCGCGTTCGCTATACAAAGTTTCAAGATCAGGCACATCTAAAGGCGTTGGAAAGGCCATCTGCCACGCTTCCAACCCGTAGGAAAGCACCCAAAACCCAGCCATTAAAAGCGCCGCTTGAGCTCCCCAAAGTGGCGCCATAACACCGCTGCCCAAAACCTCACGTTCGGCTGCGCGTAAAACACCGACTGTTTGCCAAACAAAAACGATCCCATGCAAAATGAACGCCATTGTGATCATCAGCCATGGCGCATCTTGAAACAATTGAGGATACCGCTGAGCCAACAATTCTTGCATTCCAAACAGCAAAATTCGAAGGGCCAGAAAATTGATCCAAAACGCTTGTCGGAACCCATGGTTACCGCGCCAATGATCGATCAGATATGTCAGTTCGAAACACCTCTTACCTTAAAAATTCAACCGTCCCTATTAGATTGCCTGCAGGTTCGGGCTTTTCATGCAGCGCTCTGCTTTTATACTGATCTAAGGCCAAACAAAAAGGAATGGGCTTATGTCTTCGCACGGATATGCATCGGGCCGTTTGAACCTGCCATTTGTAGGCATCTGCACCTTTGGAAAATCTCCCTACATTGAGGATTGGAATAAGATCGACGCAGATGTCGCCATTCTTGGCGCACCGTTCGATTTTGGCACGCAATGGCGTGCAGGTGCCCGCTTTGGACCGCGCGCTGTGCGCGAAGCCTCAACCTTGTTCAGCTTTGGTCATGCTGGGGCATATGACCACGAGGACGACGCCACCTATTTGGACGGCTCCGTGCGCATGGTTGATATTGGAGACGCAGATATCATTCACACAAAAACCGATGAAAGCCACGCAGATATCGAACGCGGAGTGCGCAAGATTTTGGACGCCTCAGCACTGCCTATAACGATTGGTGGCGACCACTCCATCAACATTCCCTGCATCAATGCCTTCGAGCAAGACTGTGCTGCGAACGGTCCCATTCACGTTGTTCAAATCGATGCTCATTTGGACTTCGTAGACGAACGGCACGGCGTAACCGCAGGCCATGGCAACCCAATGCGTCGCGCCATTGAAAAAGACTATGTAAGCGGCATGACGCAACTGGGTATTCGCAATGTCTCATCGACGGCGAAAGAAGGTTATGAAGATGCTCGTGCGCGTGGCTCAGATATTTTATCCGTTCGCCAAGTACGAAAACTGGGAACCAAGGCTGTTCTGGACCGGATGCCACAGAACGCGCGCTTCTATGTCACGATTGATATTGATGCGTTTTGCCCGTCGATTGCCGCAGGCACCGGTACGCCCAGCCATGGCGGATTTTTGTATTATGATGTGCTAGAAATCCTTCAGGGGCTTGCAAAACGCGGCGATGTCGTCGGCATCGATCTGGTAGAGGTCGCGCCGGCCTACGATCCCAGCGAAAGCACGCAAATACTTGCGGCTCAGCTGCTGTTGAACTTTATTGGCTTCATTTTTCACAACAAATCCTAACCGTCCTTCTTGGACTTTGTGTCAATATCTCTGGCAGCTCGAGGGGCAGCGCCCCTCGGACTTGTCGATCCCATCTTGATTGAAATCAAATGCTATGCCGCAACTATGTTATGCGTTGGCCCATAGCCAAACCCTGTGATGTCTTCGGCGCCATCTTCTTGGACAATCAGAATGTCATGCTCACGATAGCCGCCCGCACCGGGCGTTCCTTCCGGAATCCAAATCATCGGTTCGATGGATACAACCATGCCTGGCTCAAGTGCTGTGTCGATATCCTCGCGCAATTCCAACCCGGCCTCACGCCCATAATAGTGACTCAGCACACCAAAGCTGTGACCATATCCAAATGATCTGTACTGCAGCAGGTTCTCTTCTTCAAAGAACTTGTTGATTTCTGCTGTAATTCCCGAACAGGTTGCCCCCGGCTTGATCAAGCTTAGACCCAATTCATGGGCCGCGACATTCGCCTCCCAAAGCCGCAGACTTTCGGCATCAGGTTCACCACAGAACAATGTCCGCTCACAGGCGGTGTAGTAACCGGAAATCATCGGAAAAGTGTTCAAGGACAGGATATCGCCTGCCTCTAGGGCCCGTTTGGTCACCGGATTATGGGCGCCATCGGTATTGATGCCTGACTGAAACCAAACCCAAGTGTCGCGATATTCGGCATCTGGATAGGCGCGCGCGATTTCGTTTTCCATTGCATCACGGCCTGCCATTGCAATCTCAATTTCCGTCGCGCCTGGACGGATGGCAGCTTTGATCGCTTCAGCACCAATATCTGCCGTTTTTGCACCTGCGCGGATCAATGCAATTTCCTCGGCCGACTTCACGTAACGCGCGCGCATCGTATCCTCGGCCACATCCATCAGCTCCGTCACGCCCAGCATATCCTGCATAAGCTTTTGAACGGCTAAGGTGACATGATCCCCTTCGATGCCAACACGCGTTGCACCACCTGTCAAAGATTTTACGGCACGATAAAAATTGTTCCGCTTCCAATCAGTGTAAATCACATTTTCTTCAACCGAACGACGCCACGGTTGACCTGCATCAATATTGGCCGACACGGTCGTACAATTCTCTTGCGTAACGACACAGGCATAGGGACGTCCAAAAGCACAATAAAGAAAGCCAGAGTAATACGCGATATTGTGCATCGAGGTCAGCACGACCACAGGAATATCCTTTTCGACCATGATCCGGCGCAGTCCCTTGAGGCGGCGCTCATATTCGGCCTTTGAAAACGGAAGCTGGGCCTTTTGGCCATTATGGCTGGTAAAAAACGCAGGGCGGTTGGTTTGGTTTGTCATATCAGGTCTCTTGTCTAAGCTGGATCTATGATCCAAGTGCATCTCCCGGCGTACAGGAAAGATGATCCCAAATGCTCGGGATAGATCACCCGCCTGACTGCCGCGACGCCATCGCAGCATGGACGATCTATTTGCAGCGCTAAGCGGTCAGCTTTCGCGCGTCAAGCAGGGGATAGGCCACGCAGTCTTTCAGAGCGGCGACGCAACAATTCCACCGTTGTCAGCAGTGCTATAGAAATCACGACCAGGATCGTGGCGACGGCCAGAATTGTTGGGCTGATCTGTTCTCGAAGACCAGTAAACATCTGCCACGGCAAGGTTTTCTGGCTTGCAGACCCCACAAACAATATCACGACCACCTCATCGAAAGATGTGATAAATGCAAACAACCCACCAGAGATGACACCCGGCAGGATGAGTGGCATTTGGATCGAGAAGAAAGTTTTTACAGGACCTGCGCCCATATTCGCGGCCGCCCTTGTGAGTGAACGATCAAAGCCCACCAAAGTCGCTGTCACCGTAATAATCACAAACGGAATACCCAAGACGGCATGCGCCAAGACAACCTTAAAATAGCCGACAAAGGTTTTGTTTAGGCCAATCGTGCCTTCCAGAAATCGTCCGATATCGCTGTAGAAAAAGAACATGCCTGTGGCTGAAATGATCAGCGGCACAATCATTGGCGAAATCAGAATGCCCATAATGGCCCTGCGCCCTGGTACATGTGACTGGCTTAGACCAATTGCAGCCAATGTCCCAAGCGAGACCGAAATGATCGTCGCAATGGGTGCGATGATCAGAGAATTTTTGAAACTGCGTTGCCACTCGTTATTGGTCAAGAAATCGCGATAATGCTTAAGCGAATACCCTTCTGGATCCAAACGCAACATTTCCGGCGTGAAGGTGAAAAAATCCTGCGCATTGAAGGAGAGCGGCAGAACGACAAGGATGGGCGTTATCAAGAAAACAAATATTGCCCCACAAATCACACGGAAAGAGTAAAAGCTAAAGACTTGCCGACCCGTCAAATAGGGCAGCAATCGCGCGCGGTAACGTCCTTCGTATAGCCAGAAGATAAAGAAGGCAAAAAACCAGCCACATAACAGCCCCAAGATCCCGCCCATCGGACCACCTGCCAGGACGAACCCCAGAACCCCACCACCAAGAATGGTCGCCCAACGCGATATCTTTTCGTTTTGAACAAATGTAATCAAAACATAGGCCAATACTGCTGTTGCCACAGCCCCGATCAAAATGCCTAAGGCTAAGGATCCTTGGCCGGCACCAACGAACAATCCCGCGAACCCGCCCGCTAAGGCGACGCTTGGCAGAACCATGGAGAGAGGTTGGCGCGATATGGGAGTAAGTGATGCCATGTGCTCTACCCCAGCTTCACATTGTCGATGCCGACAATCTTATCATAAGCCCAATAAAGGATCATAACGACCGCCAATAGGATGGTGCCCAATGCGGCCGCAAGACCCCAATTGAGCGATGATGAAATGTGGTAGGCAATCCGGTTCGAAATGAAGACACCTTTGGTGCCGCCCACGATTTCAGGTGTGATGTAATACCCAATTGCCAATATGAATACCAGAATGGAACCCGCGCCAATGCCAGGTATTGATTGCGGGAAATAGATCCGCCAGAACGTGGTCCAATTGGTCGCCCCCATCGATTTGGCCGCCCGCGAATACGTGTCCGGAATGGTTTGCATTACAGAATACATGGGCAAGATCATAAACGGCAGCAAGATGTGCGTCATCGCAATGATCGTCCCAAATTGATTATTGATGATAACAAGACGCGCATCATCTGCCACAAGCCCCAACCAAACAAGCACGTCATTGATCACACCTTGCTGTTGTAACATCACTTTCCAGGCTGAAGTCCGCACAAGAAGGGATGTCCAAAACGGCAATAAAACCAATATCATCAACAGGTTAGACACCCGCATTGGTATATTCGCAAGCAAATATGATATCGGATAAGCCAAAAGAATACAGGTGCCCGTGATAATCAAAGACATCATTAAAGTTCGGCCAAAGAGCTTGATTAGAATTTGGCGATCTTCGGGTTGGACTTGCGGCCCGTCCGGCGTCCGTTGCATGTCGATTGCATTCAAGAAATAGCCATTCGTCAATTGCACAGAATGTGTCTTGATAACTTGCCAGGTCTTAACCTCGCCCCAGCCGTCATGAATTTCAATCAATGTATCTTTGAAGGGGCCATCGACCTCGGGATCAAGCTTGTTGATCGCACGGCCAGATCTACGGAACATCGAAGACATCCCTGTTTCTTCATAGTTCAAACGCGATCCCAGTCGCGTATGCGTCTTCTCTTCAATCGCCACGACCATGTCCTGTACGAAAGCATCGTAAACAACTTCATCGGGCAACTCACCTGATTGGGCATCCCAGTCTTTCAGGGCCTCAACCGTGAGTGGAATTGTATCGGAAACAACACTGTTTTCGACGGACCGAAACAACATTGAGACAATCGGAAACACAAAGGAAAACAGAACGAATATCAGCAAGGGCGCAATCAATAAAAGCGCGCGCATTTTCTGACGGCGCAATGAACGCGCTAAGGAGACCTTTAGGGGTGTCCCATCTGCGGCAAGCATTTTGCCGGAATTGCTTATATCGCCCATCTTGTTCCCTTGGATAAATGGGAAGGGCCAGACGGCCCTTCACCTATGTTTCTTTAGAACCAACGGCTCTTACTGCGCCAACCACGCTTGGAACTTCGCATCGATGTCATCGCGATAGTCTGCCCAAAACTCGTAGTTATAAAGGAACGTGTTCTGTGCGTTCTCTGGGTCTGTTGGCATGTGCTGTGCCATGTCGATTCCCAGATCGGCATGCTTACCGACCAAAGGCGCCGAGGACGCACGTGCTGGACCATAGGAGATGTACTTCGCTTGGTCCGCTAGACGCTGTGTATCCGTCGCAAACATCACATAATCCAAAGCACGCGCTTTCCGCTCTTCGCTGAGACCAGTTGGGATGATCCAACCATCCAGGTCAAACACCTGAGCGTCCCAAAGCATGGCGACAGGCTGGTTCTGTTCTTCGATCAGGCTGAACAGACGACCATTATATGTCGAACCCATAACGATTTCACCATCGGCCAATAGCTGAGGTGTATCGGCACCAGCTGACCACCAAACGACGCTGTCTTTGATTGTGTCCAGCTTCGCCAAGGCTTGGCTTTGGCCGTCTTCTGTTTCCAGCACATCATAAACGTCGGCTTTTGCGACGCCATCACACAGAAGAGCCCATTCCATGTTGTTGATCGGACGCTTTTCCAACGCACGCTTGCCAGGATAGGCCTCAAGATCGAAAACCGCACAAACATCTGTCGGAGGTGTGCTTCCGACCAAATCTGTGCGATAGCCGAATGTTGTCGAATAAACGATCTGCGGAATGAAGCAGTCGCTGACCAATAGATCACCAAAATCATCGGATGCTGACGTGCCATCTGGTGCTGCCGCAAGTTGCGTGTCAGCATCGATTTCCATGGCAAGACCTTCGTCACAAAGACGGATCGCATCCGCCGCGACAACGTCGACCACATCCCATGTGACATTGCCCGCTTCATTCATCGCACGCAACTTCGCAACGGCTTCGGCAGAGCTGTCATCATTCAGGATCGTGACACCCGTTTTTTCAGAATAGGGCTCGTGATAAGCCTTCAGCTGAGACTTCGAATATGCGCCGCCCCAAGAGACGATTGTCATCTCATCGGCCATCGCACCGCTAGCAATCGCAGCAACTGCGCTTGCCAACATTACGGATTTTAAGTTTTTCATAGCTTTCTCCAAGTTGGTCCCGATTTCATTTTATTGGGGTGCAGTCTCGGGTTTAGTCTGCCCCCTTTGATGTCGCTCACCTCCTCTGGTGTCGCGATATTCTTAGGCATCCAATGCACGGCAATCACTTGTCAGCCAGCCAATCTCAATCTCTTGACCGGCCGTCAGCTTGACGGCGTCAGGTGCATTTCGTGTTTTTACAATGAAGTCATCTTTTCCCGCCACCGACATTCGGAACCGGAAAACATCCCCCATATATATGAACTCTTGGACTTTTGCCTTTAACGTATGCGCGTCCTTGTGAAGACGATCCTTGTTGAATTCGACCCGCTCTGGCCGAATGGACACTTTGGTCCGATCACCCACATTTGACACATTCACAGGCGTTGCATCGATTTCAGATCCATCATCCAAGGTTACAACGCATTCAGAACCTTTGATCGATTTGATCACACCATCTAAGGTATTATTTTCACCGATGAACTGGGCAACAAAGCTGTTTTGTGGCTGTTCGTACAACTCATCAGGTGGAGCAAGTTGTTGAATGCGCCCATCATCAAATACCGCAACGCGGTCTGACATTGTTAAGGCTTCGGTTTGGTCATGTGTGACATAAACGGTGGTAATCCCCAACTCATGGGCCAAACGTGTGATCTCAAACTGCATATGTTCGCGCAATTGCTTGTCCAAAGCGCCCAACGGCTCATCCATCAAAACCAATTCGGGTTCAAAAACCAAAGCACGCGCCAAAGCGATCCTTTGCTGCTGACCCCCTGAAAGTTGCGCCGGCCTGCGGGATCCAAAGTCTCCCATTTGAACCATATCCAAGGCGCGCCTCACCTTATTTTCACGATCAGATTTACCAATCTTCCGGACTTCCAGTGGAAAGGACAGATTTTCGGCCACGGTCATGTGGGGAAACAACGCATAGTTTTGAAAAACCATGCCAATACCCCTTTTATGCGGTGGGATATTGTTGATCGGTCGACCATCCAACATGATCTCGCCATGCGTCGCTGTTTCAAACCCTGCAAGCATCATCAGGCAGGTCGTCTTACCCGATCCCGATGGCCCAAGCATTGTCAAAAACTCCCCCTTAGGGAGCGCCAAATTTAGGTCCTTAACAACAAGTATCTCGCCATCATAGGATTTCTGAACGCGTTGAAATTCGACGAAAGCATCGCTCGTTATTGTACTGGTCACGCATTCCCCTTCACATATCGACCACACTTACAGTCGAAAACTGAAGCACTTCGCCAAGTAATGCAAAGCTTCTTCAGGTGCGCAAGCAAAAATTTGCCTTTTTTTCAACAGCTTTGAACACGCTGGTCATTTAATATGCAGCGTTGAGAGCGCGCATATGCCAAGCAAGACATTGATTGCTTGAAAAGACAGGCTTTTCAAGCTGATCTTTGATCTTGGGAATCGCATCGAAAGTGCGCAAATTTGTGCAGCTCAGGAAAACAGCATCGACGTCTGGATCTGAGCCCAGTTTGACAGCCGCTTCCACCACCGAACTGGTTGAAATGCGAACGACTTTGGCTTCTTCGGCTTCGCCAAAAGTTCCAAACACATCCGTTGTCAAACCAGCTGCGCCAAAAGCTTTGCGCAAGGGTTCATTCACCTCTTCGATATAGGGTGACAACAATGCAAATTTGGCGACCGAATGGGCTTTGCTGCATGCAATCGCAGCTCGCAAAGGGTTCGTTACTGTGTCCACTTCGCAAGTTTGTTGAACCATCTCTTCAACACGCGTCGACCCAATGACCGAACTCGCCGAAGTACACCCGTATCCCACAACTTTGTACGGACGGGCCTTGGGCAACAAATCCGCAGCAGCTGGCAAGGCCACCGCCATTTCGGCCAAGGCCGTCTTTGTCACAGTCCTTGCGCTTGGAATACGCGAAACATAAATCGGCCAAGACGTCTGTGCGAACTGTTTTTTGAACTCTGGTTCAATCGTCTCATCCGTTTGCAAAACGATCAGGCCCATGGGCTGGTTTTCGGGATCGTCATCGTCAAGTCGATAAGGAATTTGGGTCATAGAATTGTGATCTCCGGCCCGATCTTTGGACTGATAAAAAGGGCGCCACAATCTGTAATGACGATGTTTTCCTCATGTACTAAAATCTTATCGGCCACGGCAATCCCCGGCTCCAACGTAAGCACCATCCCCGCCTCCAAAACCGTGTGATCAGTCGCGATTAAAGAGGGCCATTCCGTCAAAGATAGGCCTAGCCCATGGCCTAGGCGCCCGGCCTCTGTTGCCTCACCACTGGTCGAGACAACTCGGTTCATGGCCTGAAACAAATCGGCTGCTGTCGCCCCGGGCATGGCAATTTCAAAGGCGGCATTTGATGCCTCTATCAATTGCGCATGTGCCGAAGCCACCTCAGCAGATGGCGCGCCGAGGGACCAATTTCGATCATAGTCACAAAAATACCCATCCCAAACCAGACCGGTATCTAACATCAATACATCGCCCAGCTGAATCGGGGCCTCAGTTGCCGGCGAAATCACATCGCGATAACCGCCCTGATCCGATGCCCCAGCAAGATACGGAACCCAGTCCGCCCCTTCTTCCAAGCAGAGTATCTGAAATCTTCTGAAAACCTCCTCTAAGGGTATGCCTGCCTCCGCCAGTTCAGGCACACGCGCAAAGGCCCGGCCAGCAATTGCACATGCCGTTTCAATCTTGGCGATTTCAGCTTTGGATTTGATCATGCGCAGCGATCTCACAATGCCCTCATCGCTGGTCACGATGGTCGGTGCAATCAGGGCTTTTACACGTTCCAGATCCGCAAATGGCATACGCAAATGGGTTTCATGCCCATCCGGCATCCCGATCCGCACGCCGGACCCAAGCACCTCTTCGATGGTGTTGGCCAAAAGGCTGACGCCGTCATCTTGAAGGTCTGGCGCACTCCAGCACCGTATATCTTCGATCCAAGTGCCCAGCATTAGGTCACGGCCAATCGAAGGGATCACTGCGACAGGCAGACCAGATGCCGGAACAAGCAAGAACCACGGGCGCGACGGGCTTTCCCAAAAGCGCGTTAGAAATCCCGTGAAATACCGGATTTCTGCCTCCGTGGTCAAAAACAGTGCATCCAACCCGTGCTGGGCCATCAAAATCTGCGCGCGTTTAAGCCGGGCTTGAAACTCTGAGGTGGGAAACCCCCTCATTCAGCGGTTTCCGACAAAAAGCACAACACATGACTATCGGCGTCGATCCCAAGTTGCGCGCCTACAGCATCATCCAGACTTGCAACCACACCAGCCCCACCAGAGGCCGTCGTAGAAAAACCCGTTTGGGCCAATCGCGGCAATACACTTGCGACTTTTGTATCACTTAGGGTCACAAAATAATCGGCATCCCGAGCCAAACCATTAAGCGCAATCAACGAAGGTTCTTTGCAATCCAACCGACCCATGATGCTGTCTGGACCATCTGCAAAAACGCATGCGCCCGCCAAAATACTCTCTTGTAAGGCCGGTGCTGCGTCCGGTTCTACCACAATGATTTGCGGCCCATCACCCCAAGCCTCGCGGAAATGGGTCGCCAAGGCGCAGGCCATTCCACCAACGCCGGCTTGCAGAAAAATATGACTTGGCACATGCGACATTTGCGATACCGTCTCCGCGGCCATTTGAAGATAACCTTCCATCAATCGATGCGGCAAATCGTAATATCCTGTCCAAGAGCTGTCAGACAGCAAAATCCAACCCTGGGTTTCCGCAGCTGCCGCCGCTGCGGCCATGCTGGCTGCATAATCGACGCCTTCTTGTCGAACCTGCGCGCCTTGGGTGCGTAAGCGATCCGCGAAGCTCTCGGGCACTGTGTCGGCAATATAGACCACAGCTTCGGCCCCAAAAGTCTTCGCACCAAATGCCACACTCAGGCCGTGATTGCCCGCGCTTGCCGTCACATAGGTTGAGCCACTTAAGGTGCTATGATCCGGAACTTGCGCCTTTTCAGATGCATGTGTGGCTATGACATAGGCCGCTCCCAGCGCCTTGAATGATCCCATCCCCATCCGACCGCGCTCATCCTTGATCCAAAGCGTGCCTGACCCTGCCAGCGCATCTGCAAGTATCAGCGGTGTCTTGCCCGAAGGCAATATTCTTTCAAACAGGCGGGCTGCTCGGGCTGCATCTGTCGAAGGATAAGGGGCGTCGTGCGCAAGTTTTGCACCGCCACGATACGGGTTTTCAACCAATTTCATAGCGCATTGACACTAGTTTGACTGACCAAGACAAGATACAATTCAGCCTTTGAGTCAAAGCCATACAAACCGCAGGACATTTTCCCCATCACCCTGTGCCATGGGAGCCATCATAGGCCGACGGCCGCGGAACCACATGGCTGCCGCGCGCGGCGGCCCCAGGGTCAAACACTTCGATCAAGAGCGGATGACATGCCGCCGTGTCTGAAGAATGCTCTGATGAACAATCCCCACCCGGGCAAGCCGACAGTCCAACCGTCAGATCAACTTCGGCATAGAATTCCAGATGATCACCGGGACGCACCGGACTGGCCTTCATGAAATACTGACCCGTGTCTCGCGTGAACCCTGTGCACATGAAGACGTTTAGAACATCATGAACCAGCGGTTCAGCCGCCTCCAATGACAGGCCACGATGCCGCGCCAACGCACGGGTCAAGTTGGAGTGGCAACAATAGTGGTAGTCATCCCCGGCAAGCAAGCGGCCCGTATAGGGATCGCAACGCGTCCCAATAACGTCATGGACCGAACCCCCATATGCATCAAACCCGTACCAATCCAAACTGTCAGATGTGATCGTTGCCATAGGCCGCAAGTTCGGAAAGTGCGACCACATACGATCGCCTGTTGATAGATGCGTCCCATGAAGCGCGCGGGTTTTGCCCGAGTAGAACCGCTCGGTCAGATCATGCGTATTCCAAAGGTTCAAATCGCCGACCTGCGCACCTTCAACCGAATTGATCCGAAAGAACGCCCCTGCTGGAACATCGATACAAACGGCATCACGCGGCGGGGCAACAGTCTCTGCGGTTTTAGTGCAAGCCGCGCGGATCGATGACAGATGATCCAAATCGACAGCGGGCAGTGTATCTGGCGCATAACAGATCACGGGCGGGATATCTTTGCGCTCATTGCCATCTGCGGGCGCGTCAAAAGAGGGGTTTTTAGGTTTCACTTATATATCCTTATCGGACGGCGGTTTTCCAGCTCACGCTCTACGCTGTTGGCGCCTTCGTCAAGAATGGACAAGTCTGATGATTACGCAGTTCCTCTGACAGGTCCGCCAGATGGGACCTGTCAGTTAGTGGTGTGAACTCTATAGATCCGATGTCTAGTTCAGTTTTAGTTTCAATTTCTTTGTGGCGGAGGTCTGGCCATTGTTTATTTTGCCGATCTGTCCTTTTGCACATTTGAATTTGTAGAGCTCTGGAAGCGTTTTGAATTTCGCGCCACCTGCATTTTCCACATGGAACACTCCCTCTGCCCAACCTTGTTGATCTGTGGGTACGTCAAACTCTTGCGTGAAATCTAAAAAACGTGTGCCGTTCGACTTCTCGCTGTAAACCTTACTCTTCGAACCGGTGCTGTGATGATAGCGGAAGTTCACATTCATGTTCGGATGGCTTGTGCTCAGTTGCAGGCGTAAGCGCACCTTGCAAACACCGCTTTGGGTCGAAACACCCTTTAGAAAAAGTATCGCGTCTTCTACGCTGACTTGGGATTGAAAGCCGCCTGTATTGCCACCAACGAATTTTGCCTTAGGCCCTTTCAAGCAACGGACAGTCAATTTGTTTGCGCCCCCTGATTCAGTCACTTTTGTTTTGTCGTTTCCACCCGCACCATTCACCTTGAACTTTGTGCTGAGGTGTCCGTTGAACACGAGATTATGCGTCTTGGCGTGAACTTCTTTATTAGACTGTCCGCCATTGCGAAGGGCGTTTTCATGGCGTTCGCAGGCTTCGCGGGCTTTTATTTCCACCACGCCTGCGTGAATATCAAAAGTCTCTAAGCGCGTGATTGAGTTTGGACGCTGGCCGGAGGGAAAAGTTTCACCAATTTTATAGAATTCAAAGCTTCCAAAGCTGCCGCCCGGGCCGGAGAAGAACGGATAGGCCGACCAGCTTTTAATTTTACCTGTAAAACCAGTGGAATACGAAATCTTTGCGTCAACTTTCATAAACTGGAAGTTGGATTTCATCGTTGTGTAGTTTTTGCCATTGCTCATCACCTCGATGACATTTGGCGTCACTTTTGTGACTTCAGCGATATAAGTATCAGCCAAGGCAACTGACGCCGAAGACGTAACCATTGCCGCAGCGACAAGATTGAGAACTATTTTTTTCATGACTGTTCCTTTCCATATTCAACAGAGTTCTGACTCTGTGTCGGAAGGAAGAACCAAAAGGTTCAAAAACAGTTTGAGAATTTTATGAGACCGTACCCGTATTTTGCATCACGGCCTGAGGGTCCAAGATCTGCCGCATTTTTGCTGATAAAACGGGTTGCTTGATCTTTAGATCGCACGCCAGCTTGGGCCAAACGAGCAAGTGCAATTGGCGCAGCATATGACGTGCCGGATTTATACCCTGCGCCAGAGCTTCCTGCGACATAGAGGTCAACGCCCGGTGCAGCGACATCAATATGCTTGCCGCTATTTGCTTTTCGGTAGCTGCGCCCCTTTGCGTCCACGGCGGTCACCGCAACAGTGTAGTTTGATCCGGCGGGAAAACGGACCGAATTTGTGCCTTCATTCCCAGCTGCTGCTACAAGCAAAGCGCCTTTTCTGGCGCTGGAACGAAGCAACCCATCAAAAGCGCGGTTTGGCGGCCCGGACATGGACATATTGACATAACGGACACCTTGGCCTGTCATCCAATCGAGACTTGCAGCGATGTTTTCCAGACGCGCACCCGTTCGGCTTTTTGCAGCACCGAAGGCTTCGGCCGCAAAAATGGAAGCGCCTTGGGCAAAGCCAAAAACTTCTGCCCCGCTGCCAGCAACAAGGGCCGCAACAGCAGTGCCATGGTCTGGTGAAAGGCGTTTCTCACCTTGTGAGAGCGCATTGTAGCTGCGCACGGGCACACCGTTCAAAGCAGGATGCGAGGCGTTAACTCCGCTATCGATCAAGCCAATCCTTGTCCCACGCGGAACATTGCAGCCACCCGTAGAGGCGCCAACCAAGGTGGCAGCATAAAGCCGCGCACCTTCTGACAAGCCATAGATGTGATGAAAATCCGCGTCTGCATCAGGTGCGGGTCCCGCAAGTGCATCCCTAAGGTCTTGAAGACCCGCTCCACCTGACAGTTCCACCATCAAAATTGTCTGACCGAATTGCGCTAGGCTGCGTGTTCGCAAAATTGTGGCTCCAATCCCTTCGACCGCATTGGTTGCGGCGACCAGCTGACCGTTCGGAACAACAACGATGTATTCGGGAGCACCGCTTGGTGCTGGCACAACTTCTTTAGACGCGCGGGGTTGTTTGCCTGAAACCTTTGTGTCCTTGCAAATGGTCACGTCACCAACATCCATAAATGCACCACCGGGTGGAGCCCAAAGCACATTGTAAGTTTGTCCATCGCCCAACCCGCGTCTAGGAAGTTTGGCTTTGAACCGACCTTCTTGTTGACTTGTGACGTTTATCTCTGTCCGTCTGCCAGCGCGTTCTAAGAAAACTTCGCTTCTTGCCGCACTTGGAATGGCCGAACCTGTGACAGTTATTACACCCCCAGGGTCAACGCATCCGGTAGGCGACACTGCAAATCGATCTTGCGCCAACCCAGCGCTCGGAAGAAGCGCAAGTAGCGATACGATTAAAAACCGTTTCATTGCAATTCCTCCGCAAATTCGACCAGTTCAGGTCGGTTTTGGAGACGTTCCAATGCCGCCGATTGTGCATCTGCGTCAGGCGCTGAGAGCGTATAGATGCCAATCGCACTCGGGCCATCAACAATCACCAAACCCGCATCGAGCAGCAACTCACGAATATCCGCTTCAGTTGCTGTACCAACAAAACCCGCTTGCAATGCAAATTCCAAACGCTGTTCTTCGCCTGCCAGGATGTAATCCTCAACCCCTGGCTGGGAGACCAAGAACAGGGTTTGGGCTGCAAATAGACCAACTGCCACAACCGCTGCGATCCGCCATAGGCCTGTAGACTGGGCTGGTTGAATCATCCGCTTCGAAGCTTTGATATCACGCTTCAAACGGGCCAGACCGAATTCACCTGGGGTTTGAATGCCGTCATCTTCGGCTTGCATAGTCGCCCGGATCCCTTTCAGAACTTTTAACTCTTCCGCTAGGTTTGGGTCTGCTGCCACGGCCGTTTCAACTTCTAAACGTTCGTCCCCTTCCAGCGTGTCATTCGCCAGAAAAACGAGCATTGCTTCGAGTTCTTCACGTTCCATACTCATGACAAAGCTCCCGCGATACGGCCCTGAAGGCAGCGCATCAATAGCTTTTTGGCATGATAAATCCGCGTTTTGATCGTACCTTCCGGTACGCCTGCAACTTCGGAAATTTGTCCGTAGGACATATCTTCGAAAAAAGCGAGTTCCACCGCAGAGCGATGCTCGGCCTTCAATTCTCCCATGCAGTGTTTCACATGAGCGCTTTCCTGTGATGCCGCAAGGCAGCTCGCGGCATCGGGGCTTTCGTCGATTTGTTCGGGCATGTCGTCTGTGACACTGACCCGGCTGTGTTTTCTAAAATGATCCATCGTTTTCCTGTATGCTATACCAAAGATCCAGGTTTTCACGGTGGACCGACCCTCAAAGCTTGGAGCCGCTTTCCAGACATCCATGAATACCTCATGAAGTATGTCGTGCGCCTCGGCAGGATCGTTCAATTTTGACAAAATAAATTTGTAAACTGGTCGCTCTAATGCGCGATATAGCCCAGCCAATGCCGCTTGATCGCCAGACCCAATTGACTGCATCAGAACTTTCAAATCGGCATTGGACGTCGGTGCCATTACTCGATGCCCAAGCTTCTTTGTTCGGACTGACCAATGGGGTTTCCCTCGCCGTCATAGGCTATGACACGCCAGGTGACACCTTTTTGCCCGGCAAGCTTTGCCACGGTAAGCGGGCTCAATCGGACCGCTTCTGTCGGGATGTCTTTCGCCGCAATTCGGATACCTGATCCGGCGGCATTCGGGATCAAAAACTCCAAACGGTAGCCTATCGCCCCGTCCGGGCCATCCCATGCAAAGCGCGCGGTAGGCGACAAGGATGCATCGACCTGCGGCGCAAGAAGCCTGACCAAAACTCCATTTGAAGCGCCAGTCACCGTGTACCGGATGACTGGGTTGTCTTCCAGTGGGATCGAAGTCAGACGCCCATCTGGGACGAAGCGCACCAAATAAATTCCGTTGCGATCTGTTGGAAGGCTGGGGCTTTGCAAAGTGGTTCTACGGTTCCCGGCAAGCGACTTTGTTTCACGCCCGATGCCGCGGAACTGAGTTTGCCCATCTGGTCCTGACACTTCCCAAACCCCGCGCAACACGCCACGTCCGCTTGACGAGATTGACAGTTTCGCTGTCAAAGATGCATCCTCACGTACAGTTCTGAAAGTCGAGGCATCGTCGAAGGACAAACGGAACTCGCTAAAGCCTAGCGCAGAGTTCGGCCCCGTTTGTAAATTCACCAAACCGGTCGCAAAACTCCCCGTTCCGGTATTTGTAAAACTGCGCTGGAAGGTCGAAGTTGCGCCATTGGCAATCCGTTGAGCAGCTGCCCGACTGACCCGAATGCGGTCAATAATCGTTACCGTTTCTGAGGTCGGCGGCGTAAATGAGATCGTGCGCGAGATTTGAGAATTGCTCAAATCAACGGGAACACCATCGACAAAAAGCGTTCCCACATCCCCGATGACGGTCAATCTTGATCCGGTGATCGGAGAGGACACGGAAACGGTTGCACGCCATCTGATCGTGATCAATGCGTTGCCCCTATCCGGTATCGTGATTGTGCCAGGTGTTGCCGTGACAGAGTCCACGGCCTGCGCTGGTAGGGCGAATGAAAGGGCGGATAAGAATGCAAAAATGATACGTTTCATGGTCATCTCTACTTCAAAAAGTTTGTGTTTGCGCGCAGTAGGATGGAGAATATCTCATCTTCATCTGTACCACTTTCAGATGCGTAATAATCGGCGGCATACCGTCCCGAGAAAACGAGGGCTGCGCTTGGCAAGAAAGTCCAAGAGAGACTCGCCTCGAAATATTGGCCATCTTCCCCGCCAGGTGCGTTTGTATTGTAGACCCCAAAGCGAGAAGAGATATCCCATTTTTCGGGCACAATGGCGTAATTGAGTGCGACATCGAGTTCGCTATCCACCCAATCTTCAAAGATGTCTTCGCTGCGAACAATCCAGGCATTTGCCGAGATATCGAAATCGGCACTTGGGCTATACGAAATATAACCCGATAATTCCTGTTGCAACAAATCAAAATCATCGGCTGATTGATCGTCATCATCAATATAGCGCAATCCGATGCCCCAACCCCATATATCGCCATATTTATCGAGATTTATACCAAGATCTCTAACCTGATAATCTGCGGGGTCGAGCGCCAGCGCAGGAGTTTCCAGCCGCTTTTGATCCGTCACAGATGCAGAAATGGTTAGGCTTGCATCTGACAAAACGCCCTGACCTAGTCCATTTATTGAGGCGCTCAGCTCGAACGTGTTGATCCGGTCAATAGGCTCATCTGCATCGCCATTAAAATTCGTCTCTTCCGTTTCAGCCACGATGCCCAGAGAGAGGTTATTGCGGAGAATATCCGCTGTGACACGATATGTCTCCACACCCGTTATCAGCGCTTCATTGGCTAAGCTGAAAAAGTCTTGATCCACCCGTTCAGCTTCCAAGCCAATCGTCGCGCTGGTCAGGCCCTTTTCCGGAAAGTCATAGCTTAAGAAGGCGACAGCGGCGTTTGCCGTCTCAGATTGGAATAAACCGCCGCTGCCATCTTCATCCCAAGTTGCGCGCGCCGCCGTTGCCCCATAACGGACGCGGCCATCACGCGAGGCCCCAGATATCGAGAAGGAATATCCATCGCCCTCGCCGATGTCGAAAGAGCCGAATGCCGCGCCCTCGCCCTCGTACCCTTGGGCAGAAATTGAAAAGCTGGAAAACTTGAATGGGGTCAGTTTGATCTGAGCGCCTTGCAGGCGATCATTGCTTTGGGCGAGCCCCGAGAAATTGTCGACGCCCTGTTCTTCGGCCACGCGCATCCCAAACAAACCAATTTGGAAAACGCCGTTCGCACTTGTGAACTCGCCTGAAAGACCGCGCTTCGTCAGATCAGAGATCAGCGCATTGTCATAGCTGATTGTATGATGGCCAAGGTTTCCGCGCAGATTTGTTCCCCCAATGCTTTCATCCACCGTGAACAAGTATTCCGAGATATCGATCGGATTGCCGTCGATTTGAAAGTTATCAGCAGAGGTTGCGTAATATCCGACATTTGCGGTGAAGCTTTGATCATCGGTTTCGACTGAAAGAGCGCCCGAACTTTGAAAAGTTTCTGTTTGATCCCCATTGACTGACCGGGCCTCGGCCTCGTGAACGGCATCAAAAGACCAGTTGAGACTTATAGACTGCGATCCGGTAAATGTCGCCTCTGCAATGAGGTCAAAACTTACCGCATCATAGACCAAAATCTGATGTTTTCCCGGGCCAAATGACGTGAGCGGGTCAATGGTGAGCACACCATTTTCGAGTGAGGCATAGGCTGACACATCAATCGCATCTACTTCCACATAAATGTCAGAGCTTGCACCCGGAACAGACACTAAGATGGATTGACCCGCTTCAATTTTGCCCAAGTCTTGCGCAAGTGCTGAACCCGTGACGCCCATATACAGGGCGTTTGCTAACACCCAATTGCGTAAGGCCATGCTACTCTCCTCTGCACTACAGGCTATTTTGCTAAATATCTCTCCTGCGACATCATCGCATGCAAATGCCTTCGACCCAAACGAAAAATCCGTTCGGGGCAAAGGTTTTTGAGTATGGAGCATCCCTTTTTGATGCGTCATTTCCATTATCGTGTAGAGCTTTTAAATTGCGTCTTGCGCTCTTTTACGGTGTAGCGAATGCGCGTGCAGTTGTCGTTTTCTTTGCTTTCAGCCACATCGTCGCCTGCATCAACACAAACCGAAAAGATATACGACCCAGGCGCAAATGGCAGGGAATTGAAGAAGTCAATTTTATGCGTGGCTTGTGTACCCGCCTTGACCGGTTTCATTTTGACTGTTGCCGCATTCGGGAATGCTGGGTTCAGGTAAGGAGCCAAATCTACAGGGTTAGGGTCTGGACAAGTTGATCCGCCCATGCCCGAACACTTGATTGTCAAAAGGCTGCGGCCTGCATCGCTTGCACCAGAGTTTTTGGCGATAACTGTGCCAGTTTTTGTGTCAAAACCGGGCGTAAGGTTCGGTTGCGCTGCAGCCAAAGCCGGAGCAGATAAGACCATCGCCACAGCGACCAGTGTACGTGTTACATTCATTTCAATTTTCCTTTTCATCCCATCAGGGGTTTTTCTCTGTGTGAAACCGTATCGGCTTCGAACATAGGTCGCGTGGCAAAGTGCAATGGTTCAAAAAAGTTTAAACTTTTTCCAAACTGCATAAGTTGGGTGCGGTCAGACGATGGAGCAGCCCCTAAAAGGGGTCCACCAACTGAGATCATCTTGATTCATAGTTTCGAGGATCAGCTAAAATTGGATACTGCAAGAAACCCGTATTTGTGGCCTAGAGATTATAGTTAAAATCGAGTTCAAAACAGGCGAAAGATGATCTCAGATTGGCTGAGAGGTCTGTAAACTTTTGATAAAAATAAGGAATGTTAAGTCGGCAGAACAGTTTATAAAACGTTTTATTTTCTGGCGGACAGACAGGGATTCGAACCCTGGAGACGGTTCCCCGCCTACACACTTTCCAGGCGTGCGCCTTCGACCACTCGGCCACCTGTCCGTGGCGCCATCCCTTACGGTCTCTTAGGATCGGGTGCAAGACCACGATCATCAGGTACAAAAGTTTGTAACCTAACTAGACGAAAAGGTCTCTTTTAGCTCGTCCAAATTGCGGATCGTGATATCGCTTTGAGCGAATGGTATTTCAATTCCCGCCTCTTTAAAGCGTTTGGCGATCTCAAAATTGATGTCAGACCGTACGGTCAAAACCCAGTTCACATCGCGCAAGATGGCGCGAACTTCGAAATCCATGGAACTGTCCCCAAAGCCTTGGAAAACCACATAAGGCGCGGGGTTCAATAAAACGCGTGGGTGGTTCTCGGCGATGTCCAACAAAATGCGCTCGACCTCACGTGGATCAACATCATAACTGACACCTACGGGCACAATCACGCGGCCAATCAGCGAGCGATGCGTGTAATTGGTCAATGTGCCAGTCATCAAATCAGAATTGGGGATAATCACGACGGATCGGTCAAAGGTTTCCACCTCGGTCGAACGCACAGAGATATTTTTAACTGTACCATGCTGCCCGCCCACTTCGATCCAATCGCCTTCCTTGATCGGGCGTTCGACCAGCAAAATGATCCCAGAGATGAAGTTTGAGACGATGTTTTGAAGGCCAAAACCGATCCCGACACTCAAGGCCCCGAAGATGATTGCAAGGCTCGACAGGTCCAAACCGGTCGCCGAGATCGCCACAACAGAGGCGATGAATATCCCGACATATCCAGTTCCCGCGACAACGGCATATTGGGCTCCGTTGTCCAAACTTGTGTTTGGCAGAACCGTCTTGCGCAACGTGCTTTGAACCACGCGCGTGATCGTAAAGCCGACCGCAAAAACGATTAGCAAGGTGAAGATATCAGATGGGGTCACCTGGGCATCGCCCAGCGCAAAGCCCGATTGGAACTGGCCCCAAATCTCTTGCAGATCGGTCGTTCGCGCGCCCCAGATCAAAGCCAAGACGGGGGCCGCAAGGCATGCGATGATCAAACCCAAACCAAAGCGCAGCAAGACGCCCGTGTTGCGCGCGCCTCCCTCATTCAGTTCTGCTTTTGGGTCCAGACGTCGTGAGACACGACTGATCAAAATGAAAGTCACATAACAGATCGTTAGCAAAGCCAATGTCGACAAAACAGCCAACAACAAATTGGTCGCCAAAATCCCGTAACCGATAACGGCGATCATCGGCATTAAAATCACCAAACCAAGCATCGCTGCGCGGGCAATAGGCAGCGCGCGGGCAAATGGACCATCGCGCGTGGTCAAAGCTTGGCCCAACCACCGTCCCGGCTTGGTCAAAAACCAAATGCCAGCCAAAACGGCCGCAAATAGAAGGGTCAAAGGAAAGCGCAGAACCGCATTGACGACAAGATTGACCTCCCTATCGCCAAAGATCTCGCTGAGTAGGCTTGCCAGGCCAACTCCAATTCCCAACGCACCCGTTAGCCATTGGAAACGGGTCGGATCAAGATCCTCATCATTGAGCGGAGGGGTTTCGCGTTTGACCACCCAACCCAGCCAAACACCAATCACAACAAAAACGCCAAAGGCTGGGATGCCTTGCAAAATCTTTTGACCGTTCAGTCCAAAAACACTTGAACCCTCTAACGCAAAAACCAACACAAAGATCCCAATAATGGGCGATACCAAAACCAAGAAAGACCGGAAAAGAGACTGAAGCCCGATCGCTTTGCCAAACAGGCTTTTGGGATGCATACGGTCCCAAAGGGCAAGTGCACGCCTGGGCCACATCAACAACACGGCCACAAGCAGGTAAAAGATCGTGACCGGCAGACGCTCTAGGATCAACTGGCGCGATGCAGGGCGCGCAATCGTATCTTGGATTTCATCTGAGACATCCGCAAAATACCCCACCAAGGCCGTACCGGCAGCGATCCAGTTCTGCGGCGACAATGGATTTGGGCCAATCGTCACGATGCGATCCGTTTGTCGACTGCGCAACAAGGCATCAATCTCGCCAATCAGGCCATTTGCCCTTTCGAAAGCGCTTTGTGCCTCCAGTACCGGGGTTTGTGCCTCATTCAGCCGGGCTTCCAAGTTCTCCCGTTGGGCCGCAGTCGCGAGGGATTCCGTACTACCATCAGCGGGCGCTGGTCCTAACGCATTCAATTGGCTCAGTGCGGTATCCACCCGGGCGCTTCGTCGATCCTCCGAAGCTGTCGCAGCTTCGCGCCATTCCACAAGGATTGCGCGCATATCCAGCAAAGCGTCATCCGAGGCGACCTCGTTGTCCAGAACTTCTTGGGAGCGGTCGGCAACAATGTTGAACGATACGGCGTCGAAAGCGTCTAGCGACTGCGCGGCACCAATCGATGCGTTGAAGACACAAAGCAACAGCGCAATGACGAACCGTTTGATCATCATACTACTCAAAAACTGACGGCAATTCACCCGCCGCTTGATCCAACCATGTCGGAACCGGTAGCCCTTTGGATTTCAAAAATTCCGGGTTGTACACCTTAGAGGCATAGCGCGTTCCATAATCACACAAGATCGTCACAATCGTATGGCCTGGCCCCAGATCCTTCGCCATACGCATCGCACCAGCAATATTGATCCCGGTCGAACCACCCATGCAATAGCCTTCTTCGGTCAACAAATCGAAAATGATTTCTAACGCTTCAGCATCAGGGATGCGGTAAGCGAAATCAACGTCTAAGCCTTCAAGGTTTTTGGTGATGCGCCCTTGCCCTATTCCTTCAGTGATCGAACCGCCTTCAGACTTCAATTCGCCTTGGGTGTAATAACTGAACAAGGCGGCTCCTTCGGGATCTGCAAGACCGATTTTCACGTCTTTTGATCGCGCGCGCAGCCCCTCTGCCACGCCCGCTAAGGTACCTCCCGATCCACAAGCGCAAATAAAAGCGTCCACTTTTCCGTCCGTTTGCTCCCAGATTTCCGGCGCCGTTGTGTCGATATGCGCTTGTCGATTGGCGACATTGTCAAACTGATTGGCCCAAATCACACCGTTCGGTTCTGATTTGTTCAAAGCAATGGCCAAGCGTTCGGAATATCGCACATAGTTGTTGGGGTTTTTGTAAGGGGCAGCAGGCACTTGGACCAAGTTCACCCCCATCAACGTCAGCATGTCCTTCTTTTCTTGGCTTTGGGTTTCGGGAATAACGATCACGGTCTTAAACCCCAAGGCATTTGCCACAACGCTTAATCCGATCCCGGTATTTCCGGCTGTACCCTCAACGATGGTGCCACCCGGCTTTAGCGCCCCGGATTTCACGGCATGTTGAATGATTGAAAGCGCCGCCCTGTCTTTGACAGACTGACCAGGGTTCATGAACTCAGCTTTGCCCAAAATATCACAGCCCGTCAGCTCTGATGCCTTTTTAAGTTTGATCAGGGGTGTGTTGCCAATTGCAGACAAAAGATCGGGATAACGCATCATCGGTCGCCTCTATAGTTGATGGGTCCTCTAAGCCGCCAAAACAGCCGCCACAAGCGGCCTTAGCGCCAAAACCAATTTACAGTGCCAACAATTTGACCACCCATCAATCCGCCAACAACTCCAACAAGAACCATATTCCAATCCAGCATGTTGCGGACAAAAAACACAAATGAACTCATCCAAATTCCGGGTATAATTTCGGGACTATCAAAGCTGCCGGCGTTCAAGTTGACATATGTAAACAAAGACGCCTGCCATAAAACAATCAACAAATACAACCAAACGGCCGATGCGAAACCGCGCCCCAAACTCTTTTTATACCCAAAGCCTGGCTTCTTAGCCATAAAACGCCAACCCAGCATAGCGCCCAAAAAAATCGCTCCGATCCAGAAAATTGGGATAAACGGCACCAAATTATCTTCGTGAAACAGATACACACGCGCCATAGCCCAACCCAAAGCCCCGAACCAAAAAAAAGCGACAACACGGGCAGCCGTCCAAAGAGCAGCCGACTTCTTTGCGCGGGTTTCAAACTTTAACATGGCTTCCTTAAAGTCACTTGAACAACATCCGTGGGACCGTATTCAAAGCCGGCCGCACAAGATGCCAGATAGTAATCCCACATACGCTTGAACCGATCATCAAATCCCATGCTTTCGATTTTACCCCATTTCTCGTTAAATGTCTCAAACCATCTGCGCAGCGTCAGCGAGTAGCTTTTGCCGAAATCGACGGAATCCCTGAATTCTAAGTTCGCACGACGGATCTGCTCTCTTAAGGCGGTTGGGCTTGGCAACATCCCCCCTGGAAAAATGTGCTTTTGAATGAAGTCGACACTTTTTCGGTATTTTGGGAAATATTCATCAGAGATTGTGATGATCTGTAAGGTCGCTTGCTTGCCCGGTTTCAACCGATCACGAAGCGTATCAAAATAGGAAGGCCAAAACCGCTCTCCGACGGCCTCAAACATTTCGATTGAAGCGATGCCATCGTAAACTCCAGTTTCATCTCTGTAGTCGCGCAGCACGATCTCAACCCGGTCTTGCAAGCCTTTGCGCTTCATGCGGTCTCGGGCAAAGTCATGCTGTTCTTGAGAGATCGTCAGGCATGTCATTTTCGCCCCACGGATGCCGGCGGCATATTCGGCAAATCCCCCCCATCCACAGCCAATTTCCAACAAATGGTCTCCTTCTTTCATACCCATTTGATCGCAAATCGACGCATATTTCTGGATCTGTGCTTTTTCCATATTCTCTTGGCCGGTTTCAAACAAAGCCGAAGAATAGGTCATCGTTTCATCCAACCACTCCGTATAGAAGTCATTGCCCAGATCATAATGATAGGAGATATTCTTCTTTGCCTGACGCCGCGTATTGGCATTCATCCAATGGCGGATCTTCTCGACGACCTTTACCACACCACCGCCCGGAAAGCTGCGCACAAAGGCTGCATGATTGGCATGGACAAGATCCATGAAGGCCTGCAAGTCGGGCGTTGACCACCATCCCTCAAGATAGCCATCGGAAAACGCCGTATTCCCATCACGGATCAAACGCGCAAAGATGTCGCCATTCTGGACGTCCAAGCGCGCTTGCGGACCGGCCTGTTTGCCTTGCGCCTTAAAAATACGACCGTCTGGCAAAGCAACTTCTAGGCCGCCAAAATCCATGGACTTCACCATGTTAAAGGCAGCAGCAAAGTATCGTGGCAAACCTTTTTGGCCTTTTGTTGTTTCTAGCATTTGCATTTCGCCTCCCCGGCTTTCGCAAGATTAAAGCAAAGCGAACTGCCATGTTTCAAGTGTTAATTCCTTGAATTTCGGTGGGTTTGATAAGCATCTAACGCGCTTTGGCGGCCTGCCTTTAGGTCAACATCAGGGAGATCAGCATAAGTTTCGGGAGAAACGGACCAGTTTTTGGGTATCGCGGCATAGAATTCGGCTGCCCGTCCCTCAACACGGCCATCTGGTTGCGGCAAATAGCGCGCGCGATAAACCCCCTCTTTGTCAAACTTTTCGGCCTGCGTGGCTGGATTGAACACGCGAAAGTAAGGCGCGGCATCAGGACCGCTTCCAGCAATCCACTGCCATCCCATCGCATTGGATGCCGGATCCCAATCAATCAAACACTCTTCAAACCATCTCAAACCAACACGCCAGTCGGTTAGTAGGTTCTTTGTAAGATACGAGCCCGCAATCATCCGCACACGGTTGTGCATATATCCCGTCACATACAATTCCCGCAGTCCTGCATCGACGATCTGAACACCCGTTTGAGCACGCCGCCAAGATTGGGCCTGTGGTTGAGTTCCATCGCGCCAAGGGAAATCCAACCAATCCACACGCCAACTGGTCGTTGTGATATGTGGGGTATGGTATGTCAGATGATATGCAAACTCTCGCCAGACCAATTCTTTCAAGAAAGTCTCTGCCCCAGCCTTGCCTTGCCGCAGCGCTTCTTGTCCAGCGTGCCAAACCGTGCGCGGACTGATTTCGCCATAAGTCAGGTTTTCAGACAGCCGTGATGTGCCAGACATGGCTGGGACATCGCGCGCGGCGCTATAATGATCAATAGGGCCTTCTAAAAACGATGTTAGCTTTGTTCGTGCCGCATCTTCGCCAACACACACATATTGCGACACGATATCGGCGCCTCGGTTCATCGCAGCACCAAGACGCCAGTCTTCCAAATTGTCACTTTGCGGCCACTGCTGCGGTGACCTTAATGTTTTCACAGATGCCGATGGGGCCGATAGATCGCTGTTCTGCACAGATTTCCAAAATGGCGTATACACTTTGTAAAAGCCACCAGTCTTGGTTTGAACGCTCCAGGGCTGAAACAAAAGATGCCCCGTGAAACTCTCCGCTTTAACGCCGTCTTCTGTCAGCCCAGCTTTGACTTCCGTATCACGAGCGATTGCATCTGGATCATAAGCTCTCGTCCAGATGACGTGTTGGGCACCGGTTTCACGCACCAGATTCCGCAGAACCGACAACGCTTTACCACGCCTTAAAATCAGTTTGGATCCGACGTTGGTGAGGGTTCGGGCAAAATGCGCGACGCCCAAGCTCAAACGCCATTTGGGTGCTGCGCCATAAATCTCAACCAGTTCATCGCAGATGAAAACCGGGATGACGGGAATGCCTTGGGCGGCGGCAAACTGTAGGGCGGGATGATCGGACATCCGCAGATCCCGGCGAAGCCAAACAAGAATTGGGGCTGGGTTGGGCGCAGACATGACAGCTCTCCGGATTTCTGGGTCATCTAGGGCGAGATATCTGGGTGTCGATGGGCACCAACCCTGATTTCAGAACGGGTTCATGCGGCAAACAGAAACCGAAAGAACCGTTAAATCAGTTTCATGGTTCTATGACAAAAATCACTCGAAATTTTAGCTCACTGGTCTCATTTAACGCAAGAGACTTTCGAACAACCGATCTTGAATTTGACACCCGGTTTGCAAACCTAAGCGTTTACATCGACGACCACGCGCCCTTTGACCTGACCCGCCAAAATATCTGCTCCCAGTTTCGGCAAATCAGACAATGTTGCATCGACCATCATGCCTTCCAACTTCTCCATCGGCAGATCATTTGCGATGAAGTTCCACGCTTTGACGCGTCGCTCATAGGGTTGCGTCACACTGTCAATCCCCAGCAAATTCACGCCGCGCAGCAAAAAGGGAATAACAGTTGCGGGCAAAGTAGCCCCGCCAGCCAGGCCAACCGCCGCGACACTTGCTGAGTGTTTCATTTGACCTAGAACACGCGCCAGCATTGGCCCGCCAACAGCGTCAATACAGCCTGACCATTCCTCAGATTCAAGTGGTCGCTTAACGGTTTCATTGATGTCTTCGCGCGCCACGATCTGGGTTGCACCCAGACCCTTAAGATAATCTGCCGTCTCCGGGCGTCCCGTAACAGCTGCAACTTCATAACCTAAATTCGCAAGAATTGCCGTCGCAACAGAGCCCACTCCACCCGCGGCGCCGGTGACCAAAACAGGCCCTTGCCCGGTTTTCAATCCATGCTCTTCTAAGGCCATCAGGGCAAACATCGCCGTAATCCCGGCAGTGCCCACACCCATGGCTTGCTTTGTGGAAATCGCATCAGGCAGTGGCACCAGCCAATCTGCATTGACCCGCGTCTTCTGGGCATAACCACCCCAATGCACCTCACCGTAACGCCAGCCTGTCAGAACAACGCGGTCGCCTGTCTTATATCGGTCATCCTCCGAAGAGGAGACGGTGCCAGACATG
The DNA here is from genome assembly GCA_039814625.1 of Pseudomonadota bacterium. GTDB lineage: Bacteria > Pseudomonadota > Alphaproteobacteria > Rhodobacterales > Rhodobacteraceae > Amylibacter. The sequence continues at coordinate 571,758 of JBCCAU010000001.1, read as the reverse complement.
TCGATCCCTGGGACATGGGGGTAGTTCCGAACCAACCCGCCGCCAGGGCCAATGCAAAGACCGTCTTTGTAATTGACTGTCGAGTATTCGACATCCACGACGACATTGCCTTGCGGCAAATCATCCAGCCCGATCTCTTCGACCATCGCAGAGGTCTTCCCTTCATCATCCTTACGGACCATCAATGCGTTAAAGGACATATGCGTCTCCCACCAAATTTGTGGCCCAGACATGACGCATTGAGGGATAGAGGGCAATCTCGATCTGAACCAAGATAGGTCAGAATGGCTTCAATCGATCCAAGTCAAAATTTCATGCAAAGGTTTTATCAACATAAGGTCAAGAATAACGTCTTCGAAGACATGTTTGTTTGTCTCTGATGCCCCCCAAAGGAAATCTAAGTTTCGATCAATCAATCCCGGCATTTGCGCCAATAGACGCTTAACTTCTGCCCAAGCCGCTTCAAAACGCATCGCAGGGTCCTCAATCACATCATATCCGTGATCGACCAATCCATCATGAACATTAAACCCCAAATCCCTTAAAAACTTTATAGAATAGGGATTGCCGAAAACCACAAATGGAAGCCCTGAAATGACAGCCTTAATTGTCTTTTCAGTGATCCGCTGCAATGCGGCCGAAGACATTTCGGTTTCGGTGACGATAAACAGTTCGGATTGCCGCAAAACAGATACCGGCATGTCATAAACTGCAGTGTAGTTGTCCGCGCGATTGCCTTCGGGCTCATCAATCTTAAAGACGAACTCGCGGTTCAAAAGGTCGGTGACCATCCTTTGGTTTAGTTCCAGCTTCGCCTTTGTACTGATTTCAGTCAGTTCAGTTGTCACTCTGTCATAAACGAATGCGAAACGAACTTGGTCATGTGAAAAAGAGAGATTTCCCAAAAAACCATTTTCATGCAATCGCGCGACCAAAAGGGCGCGATGCGCGCGCAATTCGCGATTGAGGGAAATGAAGTTCTTGCGCGGCAAACCTTCATCGATCAAAGCTGTTCCAAATTCTGTCCCATGCGCTGCGAACGCACCGTTCTCCTTCAAATTGAGATAGACTGTTGAACCATGGGAATGTGCATAACCCACCTTAAGCCCAATGTCTTTGTCCGCGACCGAAGCCAAAGCAGACCGGTTTTGCGTGAGCACAAAGCAACAGTCGGCGGTCAAGCCGATTTCCGACAGTTGCTGTTCGATTCTTGGAAAACCTCGGCCGCTTTTGACACGCCTCCCCTCGTGGGAATAGTCCAACACGAGTTTTGTTTTCCCCGACGACAGGTTTGCCAAAACGTCAGCCTCAAGTGAAGCAAGAAAATCGGTGAACGCAAGACGGTCATAACCCAAACCCGATGGGCAATTGATACGATGCCATATCAGTTTGGCCGAACTTGGGTTCGCAAATTGTTTTTCGAAATGTGACAGACCTCGAAAAAGAACGTTTAACAAAGGGGTTTTGTTTCCGGTTCTGTAAATTCCTTTCAACATCAATTGATTTTGCACATACGAAAAGTCTGCATGTTCTTTTAGCATTCGAAACTCTACTTACCGAAAACTTGAATATAGGTTTGATTATGTGCGAACACTGTAAGCATTGCTAACCTTTTGTTATCAAATTTTGCTGTTTTCAAAAATTGCAAGGACCAGCCAAGTCAAAGCTCAAAGACCGCTTAGCGGGTCCAAAGACATGCAACTTTCCAGCATATCGCAATCTTTACTTGGCTCTCGAAAAAGTTGTTTACGCTGATCTAAAGTCGAAGCTTTCTGAAGCGTAAATGGAGAAGCAAACAGCTTGAAATATGCGTCATTACCAAACTCAATACTCAGGTTAAATCAGGATTCAGAATGCGACCAAACTTGGCGGCGACGAAGGCATTTTCACAGTGTTCCGACCGTCGATCTGGGCATCGCACCCAGATCCACAGACCGTCCTTAAAATCACCATCCGTCCAGGCGAACCCATGAAATCGGGGTAAAGCTGATCGGCTTCCACTTTGCCCCATCGCTTGCTGCATTTGCGCCCAAGCTGATACTGATCCCCAACGATACGGTTTGCGTTTCAAAATCGTCAGGCTCATCTTCCCAACCGCCGGTCTGAAAATTGTACTCTGCAAAGGCGGCAATTTTCTGGGAAAACCCATAACTGGCCCGAATGTTTGCGATATTCGTGGACAGGGATTCCCCTGTAGAATCGCCGAAATCACCGAAACTTCGAAAACCGCCCACTGAACCTGATAGGTCAATTTTATCTGTCACCTGTAGATCGGCGAAAAGATGAAAAAATCCAACTTCCGAGCTGCCTTCGGAAGGGTACACGCCTTCGACATGCTGAGTGACGCCAAGACGCGTTGAAAGTTTCAACCGTTCACCCCGAAAAACAACACTATCTATCCCGCCAAAATAATACTCATCTTCGGAGTCGCCGTCATATCCGTTATCGGCCAGATACCCTAAGAAAACCGCCGCATCGATCGACTCAAAGGGCAATCCAAAGTGAACACTGATCTGTTCGTTCTTGATGTCGACACCGTCGTCATCCTGATTTTCTAAGTAAATCTTGCGAAGGCTCAGCTGTTCGATCCAAAGGAAACGACCATCGAATTGTGCGGCGACGTCCAATCCGTAACCTTCAAAATCTTCGTTATTGTAATCGTAATCAGCCCCAGAGCCATATAGATCAGCATATAAATCAAACGCGTTTGCGCCCGATGCAGCGATTGCAATTGCGGCCGAAGCCGACAGTGTTCTCAGTTTATGCATTGTGAAACCCTACTCAAATACCCTACGGATGACTGTGTCAGCGATTCAAACCCAAGTAAACAATTTTACTGCTGCCCCTGTATTAAGGACCATCGACGAAAGGCTTTGAAGTCCTGCCGACATGTCTGGCATCCCAGTGCCTAGCTGGACAAGCTTTTTCAAAGAAATCTCGGACACATATGAGCCAAGAAACCGTTCTTTTTTAGGTGAACCCATTCATATTGCAGGCATGGACCGATGAACTTCGATCCCGATCCGATACCCCAAAGCTGTGGATGGACCAATCCAAGAAGTTGGCGTAAACACGCCGCGAAGCACCCGTAGCTCAGCTGGATAGAGCGCTGCCCTCCGAAGGCAGAGGCCAGAGGTTCGAATCCTCTCGGGTGCGCCAAAAATACAGCCTTTTCCTTTGTTTTTGTGCTATTTCTGCCCACTATTTCTGACCAGCTATTGGGCCGCAACTTTATTCGCAACGAAACTTGGATTATCAAACGTCATTAAGCCCGCTGCATTTTCTTGATATAATGGGGAATGATGTCGGTAAGTAGGTTCCAGAGTTTGCGATGAAGTGGCAAAAAACTCTACTGCATCTGTTAATGTCATCCCTTTTCTAAAGGCATGAGTTACAGCAGTATGCTTCAAAACGTGAGGCTTCACTCCGCTTATATTTGCCTTCTTACAAGCGGTTGCGAAGCTGGTATCAATATCCTTAACGGGCTTGCCTTCATAGTGAACAACCGAAGCAAATCCGTCTTCTTTCCATCCCAAAAGATGCTGCCTTAACTGTTCTGGCATTAAAATTGTTCCCTTTCGTTTAGATGTTTCATTTTCGGCATCACCAATGAACTGAACTCTATTTGTCTCAAAATCTATTGAACCGTTGCTGGGCCCGTGTTCCCATCGCAGCCCTAGAACCGCACCTTTTCTCCTGCCAGTAAAGACGGAGATCAGAATGAACCGCCTCAAGTGCTCTGGAGAAACTTCGAGTAATGCCGCTATTTCTTCTTCGGACAGCCATCTGTCCAAAGGCGGGCTTTCTGTGGGTTTCCACAACTTTGTTGGTTGAGGCAGCCCCATTTCACTGTGTCCGTGATTTAATGCTGCCTGCAATACACCCAACTCCCTACGGATTGTGCTATCGCTCACGGGCCTGATTCTCGCATATTCCCGAGCTAGTTTTGAAGTAACGTGTGAAACTGGGTATTCTGACCAAAAACGAGATAACGCTTCGATAGCATATATTGTGCGGTCTATAGATTTCTGAGTAGGCGCACTGTCCTTCAAATAGGTCGCAAGTACAATTCCGACTTTCGTCTTGTCAGTATGCTGTTCTGGAAGTGTTTCAGACGCCTTAGAAGCAAGATATTCCGCTAAGACTTTTTCAGCTTCTTCACGATGCTCGAAACGGCATCCTGTCCGGATGTGTCGTCCTTGATCGATAATGATCCAGACATTTTCGTCTTTTCTCTGGTATAATCGTGCGGGTTTTTTGGGTCGTGCCAATCTAGATACTCCTGTACGCTGTTTCTTGAGATAAAAAACCTCGATCCAATCTTCTTTGCTCGCAATGACCCATCCTTAATCAACTGATAGATCGAATTTTCCTTGACCAATGGATGGATGGCTTGCGCCGCTTCCTCCACTGAAAGCATTTCAAATTCCGATTTTCTTTTTGATTTTTGACTTGCGCTGGCAGGTTCGAAAAACTCGGCACGAGAGAACGGGTCGTGACCCAAGGTACTTTCGAGGAACTCTTCGCTACATGTTGTAATTTTCATTTACGCCTTTCCAAGCTTAAAAACGATTTATGCGAACGGTTGCACTGATGAATCTGTCCAACCCAGTTAATCAGAAGTTCGACCAGATTATTTTTGGATCAAGGGGAAAGACGAAGTTTTTTTAGTTTTGTTTGCAACAAGTCTTAATCGGTATGCAAAACCCGCAAACGAGAAATCCATTCGAGTCCTGCACAACGCAAATGATTTTTTTAAGGGAGCGATTTCGTATGTTTAAATCCGCAACCCAGACAACAGTTTAAACGTAGAAAGACTACTTGAACACCAATTGTATTAGACCCTGGTAACGAGATGCATCGAGTGGACTTGACGAGCTTTCAAAACCACCTGCCGCTTCCTGTTTCAGGATTTCAACGACGGCATCGGCGACCAACTCAGGTGCAGGTCTTACATTCAATGCCTGAACCTCCCTTTCCACCAAAGTCACGATCTCTACGATCTTGTCTTCGATGCGCTGTGTTTGATTAGAGCCCGCGTCTTTACCGAGAAATAGCTTAGATGGATCAACGCCGTATAGATCGGCGAGTGCAAACAACCGTTCGGCGGTAATCGTCTCAGCTTTGTTCTCCATACGCCACACCTGGACCCGGCTTACACCAAGTCGTTCCGCCACCTCATTGACGGTCATGCCCGAATTCTCCCGGGCCTGTCTTATGCGTTCGTAAAGGCTCGCCAAATCATCGCTTTCTCGAAAGACGTTACATATCGTGTAACGTTTTTTCAAAAAAAGCAACAGAATGATATGTTTCATATAGAGAATCATAATGTTTCACTTTATGAAATAATCCTATGACGCTAAAGGAATACCTGGATCAAAACCGAATGAGCTTAAAAGCATTTGGCGACCGATGCGGATTATCTGCACCCACCGTCATGAGAATTCGAGATGGCGTCACGATACCTTCGCGGAGGACGCTTCATGCAATCGTTGAAGAGACCCGCGGAGCGGTAAGCGTCCAAGACCTCATCTCCATCGATACGAACAATAAAAAGGAGCCTTAATGACATCAGAAATACTCGCCCTTATCGCCTCTTACTTTTTGTGCTCGGAAAGTGCGGAAATGCGAATGCTTGACCGTAGTGAGATCGAAGCCTGCACTGCAATATAAACAGAAGTGAAACTGAGCTTTGTGCCCGATGTTGATCTTCAAGCGTTTCAAAAGCTGACCGCAGCAGAACGAGCGTCGATTAACCAACAAGGATATCTTGGCTACAAGACATGGCGTTCAGATAATCCCGATCTGGTCAAGAAAATGGAAGCGGATGCGCGAGATCGACTGACTGAAAGCAAGGGTTGAGACTGGCGGACTGCTTTAACGGTAATTGTTTATAGCTATCCATTTAGGCGTAGTTACATTTCTACTTTTTGGACAGTACGTTGGAGTCGAATGTCTCCTCTGGTCCGTTCCAAATAGTATTTTCGTGAAGAAAAAACGATCCGTCTGTAGATCGTTTGCAAGTTAAACCTCAGTCAAAACGAGGTCCGATTTCCTAAATACCTGTGTCTATAAATCTAAGGAGATTAGGATGCAGAGGGAAAAAACGAGCTACTCGACAACACGTGTCACACCAAAAGAGATCAAAGAAATACGTGATGATGTCGCCGATGAAAACGACTATCGGCGCTCTCAAGGGCTTCCTGAATTCGACACCGAAGCATGGGTTCGAGAAGAGATCAGGGACTACGAACATTGGGAGTTCGAAGAACTGCTTAGGCCATATGTGAAAGCACTGTACGACGAGATTGAAGGGGTGCCAGGTATACCCGGTCGAATTGTTCAACATCTCGATGTCTATAAATTAGCGGAGGCTCAACTGCGCGAAGAATAAGGTATTGTTCGCCCGCACAAGGTTCGCTTTGATCTTATCAAGTTTCTTGCACGATATGAACTTGGAACCCTCAAAGACTTTGGTGGGTGTTTTACACTGGCCTAGGACTTTAATGACCGGTGACAATTGTTAAGCTTGGAGACGGGTTTGGGGTGTTCGGCGACCAAGAGGCGACCAGCAATCTGACACTGCTCCTGTACTAGCTTCAAATTGGCACAGATAGTAACTTTAGCTTTTCCAATCACTGAACTTCTTCATAACCATAGTACCATGCATGGTAGTGCCGAATGGCATCATTAATTACAGCACCGGACAGTTTTTACTGTTCATCTCGGAGTTCCTTGAGCATCCGATAAACTTCTTCATCAACACCCTTAACGCTTATCTTCTTTCGCATAGCCGTTACCCTTCTTCTCCAACTATTTAGGCATCTGTTCCAAACATGAGTGAACTTCGGCACACCCCAGCTAAGGGTCCACGAATTTCAACTGTCCGACTAAATACGGACAATATGTTCACGATTGAAATCCTGGTATCAGAACCGCTCACCGATTTTGATCATCAGACAAGACTACAATTCTCTGAAACTGGTCCGACCTTCATGCGTGGCGTATATTGTCCGGCTGAGGAGAAAGATGATGACGCGGCTTACAAAGAAGGGAATGGCTAATGGCCTTGATGCTCGGAGAATACACTCATCTGGGCTCAAGGATACTCAGGTTTCAAAGAGAAGGATTTTAGAGAGAGAGTATAAAGAAACAGGTAATCCCGCAATTAGAAAGGCATTGGATAAACAAGACAGGCTGATCGCTCAATATCAGAGATCAAAGCAATTTGCACACCCGTCGGCCCAAAAGAAAAAACGCCGCCACAAGGGTGCAAGAAAAGACTACAAGTCTCCATCTAGCTTTAATGAATGCGGCTTAGAAACCGGGCGATCTTACGCCAGCCGTTCTGGACAAAGGATGGAGCGGAAGAAGGTTGGCTTTTCCATTTTCATGAGAAATGCTACTACCATCAACGCGGCGATACTGCCTCTTACCGCTCTACTCGATATAGAGACCCAAGAAATAAGGCCACAGTTGCGTAGAGTTTTCAACACTCTCTCAGAAGGGTCTCAAGTTGAGGGGATGTTCCAAATCAGCATACATCATGCTGAATACCTTAGCGAGATGTTCCCTCGTGAAGAATGGCCAGCAGGTATGGACCCCATCAACGAACCGAACGCAATTTTTATCCTGCTTCACTGGCATGGTGATGTATCTGACCCCTATCTCTCAAGACAAAGTGTTAGGGATATCATTGCAAAGGCTTTCCCAGGAAAACGCAGGGTCTGCGTTCGCAATATGCAAGAAGAACTAACAGATAAGTACGGGCAAAAAACTAATGGTCCGCAAGGATGGCATGAATACTGCTGCTCTGAGAAAACAGAGATTAACTTGAAGGACCCAAAGCTGATTGAGCAAGCTATAGTGGCACTCGCTATTGCTGATGCAACATGGAGCAGACGAAATCGAACTTTCTCCATGGGCAAGTCTTTAAAGAAGTCGGGGGTCGCAATCGATCCAGCGAGAGTGAAGGAACTATATATTTCAGAACAACTGGATTGGCTCAGAAAGAATAAATCAAAATTAGACTATGCTGTGTGGTTTCTCCACTTTTGGAGATGCATCAACAGTTCAACTGCCCAAAAGACAATAGGGTGGAAAAGGTCACGTGTCTCCTACAAAGATAGCGTCTGTGACTTACTGTATCTTATAAGGAACTGGTGCGACGATTTAAGTTTCGATTTTTGCTCTCGTTTGGGTTTTTTACAAACGAATACCGAAAGCATGGAACCAGAACGCTAGAAGTCGAAAAATCCTGCTCAGAAATTGCAAACCTATGCCTTAGGCAACGTCACTTCTAAATCTTCAATTTGGTAGTCCGGTAAACTTATCTGCTACTCGCAGGTATTGTGCGATAGAGTGTCGGAACGCTCACCGAAAATGCAGCCGCGAATTCGGTTGCAGGCACTCCCTTTGCAAACATGTCTTTGGCTGAGTTGATCTGGACCTGGTTCATCTTGCTTGGTCTTCCACCTACTCGCCCTCTTTTGCGTGCAGCATCTAAACCTGCTTTCGTTCGCTCCCGTATGAGATCGAGTTCAAAATTCGCGACGGCACCAAATATGTGGAATACAAGACGGCCACCGCTACTAGTCGTATCTAGGTTTTCTGAAAGGCTTTTAAAGCCAATCCCTCGCTTGTTCAGATCGTCCATAATCTCAATCAGGTGGGGCAATGAGCGTGCAATACGGTCCAACCTATAGCAGACGATGACATCGCCCCCACGGGTCATTTCTAGGGCCTGGCGTAGTGCAGGTCGATCTGTCCTGGCACCTGATGCGGTTTCTTCAAAGACCCTGTCACAGCCAGCTTTCGTTAAAGCATCGATCTGTCCATCTATCGTCTGCGAACTAGTACTCACACGAGCATATCCAATTTGCATTCAATCTCCTTCTCAAAACCCATCAACAGATAGGTTTACTTCATTGGAATTTCGAGAATGCGTTTTGAGAACCAAATCAGATAGTTTCGAGGTGTTTCCAATCCGCCGGTTAACGAGAAACGAAAACGACCGTTTTTGATTGAAGTAAGTAGTATATTCCGACAAAATTTGTCGGATTGACTTATCGCAGCAATTCACTCAGGATTAAAGCGTGGCTGACGAATGAGTCCGTCACTCATCTGTTTGTCCCAGTCGAGGAAAGCCTGTGTTCGGTTCCGATCAAAATGAAACCAAACAAACCAGCGAACGTAGCAACGAGGGGTTGCTGCATCCTTGGGAAGTCGGATGTCTAAATTGCTTTAATGTCGAGTGGCTATTGGATCGTTTCGAGGCGAACTGCCGCCAATCACATGAAGCCTCCCGCCAAAACCTTCAAAACGCATCACGACCATTCCAAGAGAGAGAGGAATAACCCATGAAGATGCTTCATATCACGGCAAGTGCACTAACGATTGCACTCGGTCTTACGTCACTCGCCCATGCAGGTGGACATGTTAGCAAAGCCGATGTGCTAGATACATATGCAGACATCGCAGAGGCGAAATATGCTGACAGTTTAACAACGGCAAAAACACTTCAAGCTGCGGTGGACGCTTTCTTAGCAACACCGTCCGCAGAAGGATTGCAAGCCGCGAAAACAGCATGGTTGGCGGCTCGTGTGCCATATCAGCAAACCGAAGTGTACCGTTTCGGAAATGCCATTGTTGATGATTGGGAAGGCAAAGTGAATGCTTGGCCTTTGGACGAAGGTCTGATCGACTATGTAGATGCTTCCTATGGCGGCCCATCAGACGAGAACGAATTTGCTGTTCTGAATGTGGTTGCAAATGCATCTTTCACGCTGAGCGGTGAAACAATTGATGCGTCTTCAATCACGCCCGCATTGCTTGAAGAAACCTTGCACGAAGCAGATGGCGTCGAAGCAAATGTTGCAACAGGCTATCATGCCGTTGAATTTATGCTTTGGGGCCAAGACCTGAATGGGCACGGAACAGGTGCAGGTAACCGCCCTTGGACGGATTACGCAGCGGGCGACGCATGCACGAACGGAAATTGTGATCGTCGTGCAGAATTCCTGAAAGCTGCTACTGACCTCTTGGTATCAGACCTGGAGTGGATGGCCGCTCAATGGGTCGATGACGGTGAAGCACGTGCAGCCGTTTTGGCGGATGAAGATGCAGGTATCGCAGCTATGCTGACCGGCATGGGCTCGCTTTCCTACGGTGAAACAGCAGGTGAGCGCATGCGCCTTGGCGTGATGCTCAATGATCCCGAAGAAGAGCATTCATGTTTCGCTGATAACACACATAATGACCATTTCTACAACGGCGTAGGAATTCAAAACGTGTATCTTGGCACTTACACGTCTGTCGACGGCACTGTGATCGAGGGACCATCCCTATCCGACCTCGTTGCGCACGACGATGAGGCGTTGGACGCTGAAATGAAAGCGAAGCTGAACGATGCTGTGTTGGCCTTGGGCAAAATCAAGATCGCAGCAGAAGCTGGCTTCACATATGACATGATGTTGGAGCGCGGCAACGCTGCTGGTGAAGCCCTCATCATGGGTGGTGTGAATGGTTTGGTTGATCAAACGGCTTCCATCGAACGTGTTGTCGCCGCTTTGGGTGTGGACGGGATCGAGTTTGAGGGTTCTGATAGCCTCGACAACCCGGATGCAGTGTTCCAATAAGTCGCACTTAAATATTTGGCGTGGCGCAAGGCGCCGCGCCACCATAAGTCCGTGGGTAAGGAGATCTCCGTGCGGCACCCTATACTTACATCCATTTTTATTTCTGTTGCCTCCGCAACGTTTGCGGATGTTCTAAGTGAGCCGCATCTGGATATTATTCCAAGGACCGAAGACGAAATCGAGCGGATCAAAGCGGTGACAGCACTTACGACCGATTTTAGCAAACCACAGAAATTCGAAGAGCGTTCAGCGGGGGCAGCGACGGTGCGCCCGCGCGATAACGCAGACGCTTTCTCGCAGCCTTCGGGGAATATCCCTTTTCACGGTGAGTTAGATTTCAAAGTGGGAAATGGCCTATTCAAGAAGCTCTGGGTCTCTTCGCCAGCTTCGACCTTAGCATCAGATGGACTTGGCCCCCTTTACAACGCGAGATCATGCCAGCGCTGTCACATTAAAGACGGGCGTGGGCACCCTCCGGAAGGGGCGGACGACAACGCGATTTCTATGCTTATGCGAATATCACTGCCTGGCGATGCGAAAGACGCTATCACAGAAATCGAAGACTATATCGCCATGTTACCTGATCCGAACTATGGCTTTCAGCTTCAGGACTTTTCTGTGGCGGGCATTCCCGCCGAATACAGTCTAGAAATCGAATACGAAGAAATCGAAGTCCAACTTTCAGAAGGTGAAGTCGCATACCTTAGAAAACCAAAATATCTGGCTGAAAACCTGGCTTACGGTGATTTCGGTGCTGGTATTATGATGAGCCCCCGTGTTGCACCGCAGATGATCGGCCTTGGCTTACTCGAAGCCATCCCAGCCGCGGATATTTTGGCACTCGCCGATCCCGGTGATGCTGATGGTGACGGTATATCGGGACGCCCGAATATTGTATGGTCGGTAGAATATAACCAACCTATGCTCGGTCGTTTTGGCCTTAAGGCCGGCCAACCAACCTTACGCGAACAGAACGCGGATGCGTTTTCCGGGGATATCGGGATTTCCAGTCCGCTGAAGCCTGCCCCCTGGGGAGAGTGCACTGACGCGCAGCGAGACTGTAAGAACGCGATTCATGGGGACGGGGATGATCGCGTATTTGAGATTGATGATGAGATCCTTGATCTTGTTACTTTCTATACTCGGAACCTTGCTGTCCCGGCACGCCGAGACGTCGATGACCCGACAGTACTGAAGGGCAAGGCGGTTTTTTACTCAACAGGTTGCACATCATGTCATACACCGAGTTTTGTAACCTATCGTCTTAACGATCAACCCGAGCAAAGCTTTCAATTGATCTGGCCCTACACCGACATGCTGCTTCACGATATGGGCCAGGGATTGGCCGATAATCGTCCCGAAGCCGTGGCGAACGGGCGCGAATGGAGGACATCACCATTATGGGGGATTGGCCTGACTGAGAAAGTCTCGGGCCACACTTATTTCCTACATGATGGGCGCGCCCGGAACCTACTAGAGGCGATCCTTTGGCATGGGGGCGAAGCACAGCCACATCGTGATGCCGTCGTTGATATGACCAAACAGGATCGCGACGCACTGATCACTTTCTTAGAGAGCCTTTGACATGAAAATCCTGACAGTCTTTGTATCGCTGGTCTTTGCAACCAAGGCGATCGCTGCTGACCCAAATCTCGAGGATCTCGTTGGCGATCATATCATGTTTGGTTACGAAACGCTTGTCGAAAGCGCGGTTGCTCTTGATACTGCGGCACAAACAAATTGCTTGCCCGAGAGCGTTGAGCTCCGTTCAGCATATCAGTCGGCATTTGATGCTTGGATGGGTGTAAGCCATCTTCGTTTTGGGCCATCAGAAGTCGAGCAACGTGCTTTTGCCTTGGCTTTCTGGCCTGATCCTCGTGGATCCACTCCAAAGACGTTGGCAAGCTTGATGCGTGATGAGGATACAGTCGTTGACGAACCAGAAGATTTTGCAACCGTATCTGTGGCCGCGCGTGGGTTCTACGCGCTCGAGTTTCTGCTTTATGATGATCAGTTCATCGGGACAGAAAAAGTTGAGTATCGTTGCCGCCTTATCCAAGCAATAGCACATGACATCTTACGCAATGCGAGCGCTATTCTTTCAGATTGGGCGAATGAATATGCGGCTCTTTTGGCAGCGCCCAACAACGAAACCTATCGAACACGCGAAGAGGCGTTGAGGCAGCTTTTCACGGCACTGGCGACGGGTTTGGAGTTCACATCCCTCCAGAGGCTTGAACGCCCAATGGGAACCTTTGACCGTCCGCGACCCAACCGTGCGGAAGCGCGTCGATCAGGGCGATCTTTGCGCAATGTCGTTTTGTCGCTTGAAGCTTCACAAGAACTGGCACGTTATTTTGTCGGACAGGGTAGTAAGATTGATCTGGCTTTCGATGATGCGATCAACACCGCGCTCGAGTTGGATGACCCCACTTTCGCTGGTGTAGCCGATATTTCTGGGCGACTTAGGGTAGAGTCACTCAAGCTAAAAATCGATGATATCCGCAAAGACCTAGCATTCGAAGTCGGGGAAACTCTGGGCATCGCAGCCGGCTTTAATGCGCTTGATGGCGATTGATGACGGATCGCAGATCATTCCTAGCCGGTTTGTTCGCAGCAAGCCTTTGCCCTAAACCAACTTGGGCCGAAGCCGGAAACCCTGCGTTTTTATCCGCCGGGCTTAGACCTGATGGAAGATATGTCCTTTGTGGTCTCACTGAGTTGGGCGATATAACCTTCGAGATTGCTTTACCCGCTCGTGGACATGCTGCTGCTGCACATCCCATACTAGCGCAAGCCGTCGCATTCGCACGGCGTCCCGGAACTTTTGCCTTGGTCATTGATTGTGTCGAAGGGCGGCAAGTCGCTCGTTTAAATGCACCTGTTGGAAGACATTTCTACGGTCATGGAACATTCTCCGAAAATGGCGATCTGTTATTCACGACCGAAAATGACTTTGAGAATGCGAGGGGCGTTGTGGGGGTATGGGATGCAAGGCGTAATTTCACTCGCATTGCAGAATTCGCATCCGGTGGCGTTGGTTCACATGACATCAAACTCATGCCTGATGGGCAGCGGTTGGTGGTTGCAAATGGTGGGATTGAAACTCATCCAGAAACAGGCCGAACCAAACTGAACATTCCGACCATGCGATCAAATCTCTGCTTTTTGGACCTCGACGGCAGTATTCGAACTCATGTCGAATTAGATGCCGAGCACCAAAGGAACTCCATTCGACATCTTGCAATCGCGAACGAGGGGACCGTTGCTTTTGGCACTCAATGGCAAGGCGATATATCGGACCAAGTTCCCGTCGTAGGACGTTATGCTGACAATAGTGGGATAGCAATTTATGAAGCTAGTACGTCATTGGGGGGATACGTCGGCAGCATCGCCATCACATCAAGTAACCATAGCATTTCAGCAACGTCCCCACGTTCAGGGATGGCTTTGGAGCTTTTAGAAACAACATCAATGAGTGCCGAAGAAATCATACTCGAAGATGTTTGTGGAGTCGCCACCTTCGGCAATGCATTCGTTTACACCACCGGCACTGGTTTAGCATCCGAGCGATTCCATGAGATCAAATGGGACAATCATCTGGTGAAGTTAGGAAAGGAAGTCTGTATTAAGTCCGTTACCCAACCGAGAAAGATTGACGTTCCTAGAATATAAGCTGGAACAAAACACTTGCTCAGATGAAAATAGTCTCCGGCGAACGACCATAAATTAATTTGCAGCCGGTTTACGCCAGTAACTTGATCGATAAATTGAAATCATTTCACCGCAATAATTCCAATTTTGGGCCTCCCAAATACCTGATGAACCATCCAAACGTACTTTCGTGGAATGATGCGCTTTGTTGTATACACTTGCCGTGGCAAAAGTAGAAAAATTTGTTTCGCGTATGTCACTAAGTTTAGCCGCTAGATTTGGGGCCCTACCAATTGAAATGAGTTCGTTGCTCCCATGAACACCACCTCTGACCAAAAACACGGTTCCCTGATCTATTCCAGTAGCGTGTTTAATACTAAACGACGAGTTCCTAAGTGTATTATATTTTTCTTCGAATTTCGGACAAATCAAATTGGTTACCGCATACGCGATCCCAAATGAACATCGAATGGCAGAAGTATTCTTTGATTCACCCATAAATGCGCCCATAACTCTATCACCATCAAAGCTCATAACTTTTCCACCGAAATGGCGAATAAGGCGTGAAGAGACTGCAAGATAGGATTTCAGAATCTTAGCCGTTACCCGTCTATCTAGCGTTTTCGCCATCGCAGAAGAATTGGCCAAATCCGTGTAAAGATATGTCGCCTCTATTTCTACTGCACCATTACTGAGAGTGATGTCTGCGGGTCCAGGTACTTGAATTCCCTTTCTCTTGTTCCAGTCGGCGTCCCGAATTTTGATTACGTCGGAAAAAATGTCTTCATCTATACTCACAACCCTGCCTCAATAAAGATGCGATGCGGCATAGCCCCAAAAAGGAAATGAAAACAGCAATGCCAAAATTGAGTATTTCATAAGCCGATACCTAATTTCTGCAATCTGAGAATTCCTATGAATTTGATTAATTAGGTCCGACCGATAGCTAGACTGGTCACTGCTATCGATCTCATCCTTAAATTTGTCTAAGGGGATTTTGGCGATGGAGCCGAAGTATAAAACGGAGCCAGTTGGCCCTTTTGTTCTAGGTAAAATAGAAATAGCCGCGAGCGTAATGCTTAATGATATAAGGACAATACTCGACCAAGAAGCAAAGAGGACCGCTTTTTGATCATCAGGTATTTGGTCGAGTTTTGCGGCGATTATTCCGAACAGTAAGGTGCCAAGCGGCAGGACCAAGTTTAGCCTGCTCTCCGAAGCGCGGACCCAGCCAATTTGGCGTTCAAGATTACTCTCCAAATCTTCTTTATCAATATAAGGCAAACAAACCCCTTCCCTTCACAGTTCAGAGCTAAACAATTTAGTCTCTAAAACAGCTTAGTAGTATAAACTGCATTTAGTATGCATTGGCATAATCAGTTACTAGTCTATTCTGAAACACCCGATCTCGGCCTCGCGAAGACAAAGGCAGATCACGTGCGAGCAAAAGAAAGCACAAACACTCGACGGCACTAATAGCTCTCGACAGTTTTCGAAACTCGTCGTCGGTATTCTCATTAAGTGTTCGGTGCGCTGCGTGTCCTCTAAAGTACATTGCATTCCTTAGGTCATCGATCACTGTTTCAGTTGGTTTAAAACTGGGCCGTCCGTTGAGTGAGTACTCGAAGAGTCGTTCTAATCTCGTTGTATGGTCTTCTAAACCTATACGGCTGAGTGCGGAGTTTATTCGAGGCGTTAGGTTTGCCAACTCCAATTCCTTAGCGGCTTCTTGCGCTGATTGGGTGATTTTATCGATCTTTTCTTTGGCAACAACTGTAACACTGTTGGCATCTGGTATTTGTTCAAGACACTTGCAGGCAGCAAGCAAACGCTCAGCACTAATTATGTCATTTAGCTTTAGAAAACCCATCATAAGCGAGTAGGCTGCATGCCATGCTGGTGCACGTTCAAGCCATTTAGCAATACACCTACCGAATATGATACGCTCCTCTTTATCGTGGCAGAGACACGGACTGCCCCAGTTTCCACTGTTTTCCGTATTCGGCTTATCATCACTCAACATGAAAATCGCATCATGCGTGCCAAAAAAGGCTCCTTCTTCGACAGCCGCCTCGATTTCATCATTACTAAGGCTTGACAGTTTAGGATCACGCCATTGCAGGCACACACCAAGATTAAACGACAAAAACGAAGTCACAAAGGAAAGTGTGTCAGTGAAATCATCAATCGATTTAGGTTGACTAAAATTTATTTCAAAGCGAGGGCCCCAAACGGTAGGGAATACTGTGCTCCCCTTATATTCCGCAGTATACCAAATCGATAGCTCCATGCCATTGAGGGCAACTCGCACAATCCTTCGGTCTGCATCAGAATAACGATCCTCCCCGGAAAGTAATTTCACGAAGTTCTGATTTTCTAAAATTCTCTGTGAACCGGGAACTTCAAAACTAACTCCTTTGACATTCATTTCTTCGGTCCAGGGACAATGGCCAACGAGGGCTATGTTCGAATGAATTCGTTGAATATCAGCTTTGCGTGCCGGTTCAGAGTGTTTTGACCTACTCCCTGAGCTAAAAAAACTATCAAGCAGTGTGATAAACTGTAGATCGTCCGCCAAAAGAGTAATTCTTTTGTTTTCGGGTATATTGAAAGGACCCGAAAAAGATATCAGTTCCGTTTCAATCCGTTCGTTCGAAAAATTAAAAAATCCTCCGATCTCTCGTCCAGTTTCCTGTTCGACACAAAAGATTTTTTCGTTCGGTTTAAGTGAATTTACCATCCCTGGTTCCCCGAAATTTAACATAGATTGTGAGTAGGCAAAATTAACTAGTCTTTAACGATCAAGCACAATCACCAATGCAGTCAAAAATCCACCACAGTCGGAAGCTTTGAAGCAAACCCTTCCACTTCTCCAAGTGCTATCTAAGCACTTTCGCATGATTTTCTCGGATATATAATCTCGCAATAAAACCGCAAGGAAACCACTGCCCTGAATTGCAATAGTCTGTCTCAGAATACATTACTGGGTATGCAAAGTAAGCATTTTACCGGATATCAAGCCCTCCGAAGGCAGAGGCCAGAGGTTCGAACCCTCTCGGGTGCGCCATTTTACTAATATTTTTCAGTTGCTTAAGGACTTGTGCTGTCGGTGTTCCGTGCTTGCTCTGAAGTTTCACGTAACCACAAGCAGGCGAATGTAGCGAGCTTCCAAGCAAATCCACAGCGCTGAGGAGAATTGTCCCTTTGGATGTGTACTGAGTGCTACGAAGATAGCAAAATCCACATTCAAGGCTTCGCTTACGGTTTACGAGCGACGAAACTTGCCAACAAGCAGCCACACAATTGGGTTTAAAGGCACAACTTCAAGTATTCGTGCTGGCTATGGCGGCATTGAGCCCAATTTGACCGATGCGTTGAACGAACGTTAGCATCTTCGAGATGCCCGTTGCTTAGATCACCATCGAAGATCCACTTGGCTTTTGCTGCAGCACGACCGCAATAGTTTCCAGGCCGCGTTGCAGCCGCTCTTCATTGGCTCTGGAAACTCCGTGGCTGCGAGGATTAAGCAAAGCGCAATTAAGAAAGATTTCTGGGAAACGGCCATCACTATCACAACAACCAGAGGAGCCAGATTCTCTCTTAGATTAGGCAGCCATCTGTTCCAAAATCCCTGACTACGGACACAGTCTTGGCGTCTGTGTGGGTGATCGGACCAATAAACTCTGCCAGAAAATCAAAGGCTTAGATTCCATCCGCTTCCAGCAGACCTGAATGAACGCTCGGCAGCGTCCATGTCCGTCAATTGCCCCGAAAAGAACAAATCCCTTCCATTGCAATCGTAGAGCTTGTACTCGAAGCCAAATGCGTGAAGCGCGGTTGCTAAAATGTCGGGTGACATGAACTGAAAATGCAAACCGGCACATCCACCTTGGCTGAAAACACCCGGTGCGTTGCAAAGCGCTTTTTGGAATCCCTTCGAGTTGGTGGCGTCAGCAACACTCATTGTTAGCAAGCCACCCGGTTTCAAAACTGCAGCAGCGATTGCCATGTAGATTAGAACGGAGTGCAGTTCGACATGTACCATAGCATCGAAGGAATAGATGCACTCGAGTTTTCGCACGCGCCCAGATTGTTTAAGCGTGAGATACATGGCTTTCGGATCTTTGGATATTACATTTGTTGTCACTTGACCGGATGAGATTTTGTCGGGAAAACGCTGTTCGATCTGCTTGAGAAACTCGGCGGAGACATCGAAGCAGTCTATGCTCGCTTTGGGAAAAGAACCAAGCAGCGCTGCTGTGATGCGCCCAGCGCCACTCCCGATTTCACAGAAGTTTCGGGCATCTGCGGGCAAGTGATTGAGCACGCAGGTTCTTAGTATCTTTTCTACAGACGCCGCGTTCCCCCATTCGTCCCCAGGCCAATTGTAGGTTTCATCGGTTGTGTTGAGGACCTGCCAAGGAAGCAGATCACCGGGTTTTCTGGCTGGTTTGGCTTGAATCTCGGGAAAGCCCTTGGAGACGTAGGTATCCCATGTTTTTGAATAGATTGAGGATTCTTCATCGCTCATTTTGTTCCGCCTTCAAGAAAACTAACCCGGACTGGGCAAAAAAGCTATCCGCGCGTTCGTTGTGAGCAATTCCGCGCAAGAAATCAATTTCAATGGTTGGTCGATAACCATACGTGCTGAACTTCTCGACCCAATATTCTGGAGGTTGCAAGTTCACGTGGTGGTGACCTCTCTGACCTGGTAACGCGTGTGTCATTACAACCACGGGTGCGTTTGTAAGCGTGACCATCAAATGGTCGAGGTACTGTTCGGCGATATGTTCCACCACCTCGGCACAATACACTAAGTCACAGGGGTAAGTGTAGGGGCCGGACTTAAGGTCATGAAGAGCGATGGGATGCACCGCTCGCTCGATGTTCTTATGAAGTCCATCAAATCCGTGGGCAATGACACCCCGTCGCGCAAAGAACGCAGCAGCATGGGCTTCTCCCGCGCCGACATCGAGCATTGAGTGTGGCGCAAATCGATCGATGAGCGCTTGCCACAAAGCTGGTGTAACTGTCTTGCCATCACCGTGGCGAAGATTGCCCCCAAGGTCCTGTGCGCTTTGATCAACGACAAAAAAGTCTTTCCATGTACCCTGAATGGTTACGCCCTCCTGAGTTTCCCTACCCGAAGTACAGCTGTTGACCGCTCGTAAAAAGGGATAATTCGCCGGCACCGACATGAGGTTTAACTCGGCGAGCTGACGAGTGTCAGTAAATCGTTTCGAGTTTTCATTGAATGCAGTCAGACACGTATTCTCGGTCAGAATAGCATTATAGGCAACGTACTGCCTTGCACCCATGAAATGTTCTGCGCGTTGGGTTTCCGCTTCAGCGTTCTCTTTGAAATCCTGCAGGAACTTGAAATGTAACAGCAGCCCAGTTGCCTCAGCCAGTTTGGCACACTTTAGCTCGTGGGTGGACGCTGTTAGCGCGAAGCTTTGCTGCCATTTAATCAGCGGTATCTTGAAGAGGACGGGAGAAGGGTAGTCTCTGTCATATCCGTCCCAGAAGAGCCGTTTTCGCGGGCCACCTCGATGAATTACTTCGAGATCGGGGTTAATTTGGTGGTAGCTGTAGCCTGTGCTGTCGAACCAAGGACAGGTTTCGAGCAGCGACGCGCCAGGCTGGTATCCAATGCCGCCAATAGCCCCTTGCGGGTACATATCGAGCATAGGGGCGGCGATAGCGTCGGCCCCATCTCTTGCTGCCCAGTCAAGGAATTCCGCAAGAGTTGTATTTTCATATCCCGGAAAAACAAAGAGTTCATCGGCGTCTAGGACCAATGTCCAATGACCAATTGCGACCTCAGCAATCACCGCATTCAGCCAATCTATGCCGCAACCGCTCTGTGAATAAGGCTCTGTAGTATAGTAGAGTTGCACATCGTCCTGAGCGCGTAGGAATTCTGTCGTGCCATCGTTTGAGCCGTTGTCGATGATGAAAAAGCAGGACACGCCAAGCTTTCTGTGATGCGCAAGAAAATCGGGCAGGCGCAAAGTTTCATTTCGAACGCAAGCCACCAGAATGATCGCGTTCGAAGATATGTTCGGACCATCTTTAATACATTCGAGGTTTTCCATGCGTCGGTCTATTCTACCTCATATCCTAGGTCTGCGAGTAATTGGGTTGGACGGGTACCAAAGTGTCTGAGTCCCTCCACAGGTCTACGGCGCGCCATACATCGGTTCGGATCGATGAAAGATGGCACTCGCGCAAGCCATGATGGATCTTCAGACAAGTTCGCGAATTCCGCAATCCGAGCGAGTTCACGCTCGGGCTGCGTAAGGACCGCTTCATGGCGCACTTCCAGATAGCTGCCTGCGTCGAGGCGTGTTGCCTCATCGCGGATGCGTACCAGCCTATCGTGCCACAAATTCGCAAAATGGTTCATCGCGGCTTCGGGAAAGGGTGTTTCAGGTGGTTGATAATCAACGGCAAGTGGACACCAGTGCACCCGCCTTAGAGCTGCTAAACCGCGATAACCAATATGTTTCGACATCGACGCAGCGGTCGAAACACCATCTCGGATCAAATGTACAACCCTCACACTTGGCCAGTAGAGTTGGAGTGTCCCGAGGAAATAGCCGTAGTCTGGTGTCTTATCGCCCCAGAAACGTTTACCTTGCGCGTTTGCTTGGATCTGGCCCAAAGCTTCAGTGAAGGAACGAACCGTCATTTCTGAGCGATATCGTGAGTTAGCGCGGTACGCGGCCACATCTAGGGGGGTGGTTGGCTCTCCCGTGACAAAGCGTGTCCGCGTTACCAAATCAAGCATGGCTTCCGTTGAGGCAGGTTTTGTCCCGAAAGCTTCGTACAATGCCGGTAACCAATGGGTCTCGCGGAACAAGAAGAGATCAGGATGGTCGTTCAACATCCGCCAAATTAGGGTTGTGCCACACCGTCCTGTTCCAACGATACAGAGCTTCATTTGCTCTTCCCATTCACGATCTGCTTTGCGAGTGAAACAAAGCGCTTGTCTTCAATTGCTACGCCGTTTTGGACATCAGCAGTAAGCGTTTCGGTTGAAGGTAGGGCATCCTTAAGCGCTGCTTCGAGCCCTTGCTCTTGGTAAAGCCGATACCAACGTCGCCAATGCCAGCCGATATCTTTTTGAAATAGGTCGTAGTTCTCGTATGCAGAACCACCCTGAGTAATCTTCTTTTCGAAATGCGCCGAAGAACGGATTGGGAAATGAAAGATGTCTATCGGGGCGGTGATAGCAGACGCGCCAGTGTCAAATGAAGCATTGTGGTTCCCCTGGGCGACATTGACAAGGCCTTCAGTGCGCGCAAGGGCCTTAGGTGGTAGGTCAAGATAAAAATAAGGGCAAGGCAACGGATCCGTATAGATATCATTGATCTTCGGTCGAGCCACCGGCGTCTTTACCCGGTGAGTGAGCCATTCATACCAGAGCCTATCTTCACAAGCGTCGTAGCCGGTTACCATGTTTAAGCGTTTACAGAGAAGCACATTGTTAGAACCCGCTCGGCAAAGCACGTCCTTTAGCGTTCCATCTCTGCTGACCCAAAACTCGTCAGCGTCATTATTGAGTACCCAATTCGCTCTCATCTCATCTCGGGCAATAAGCGCAGCGCGAGTCACCCAAGTCGTTTGATCATAGTTGCGACCAGGTTCGTCGATGATCCTGATATCGGCGGATTTGCTTAGCTCTTCTAGTATCTCACGTGTTCCATCGATTGAACCGTTGTCGATGACGACAACAGCATCAACGCCTCGCTCCAGATGAAACAGGATGTTCGCTTTTACCACGTCATACTCGTCACGCACGAGCAGAGTCATCACAAGTTTCATCCGGGTTCTATCCTGTCCAAACGGCTCCACGACATGTGGAAACACCATACAGTATTAGGATATGTTTCACGCGGGATCGACGGGGAAAGTTCACATGCTAAACCTGCCTTGTCCTTATTTTGATTTTGCCAGTCGGTCGGGCCGGTCGCCATGTGAGAAGTCCTAAGCAATATAAAATCCTCTAACGTAAGCCTCGCACGTTCGGTAGCCCAACTGTACAGCCAAAAACAATCAGAGTATCAGTGGAATATCCGGAGGGCTTACTCTACGTCGGGACGGTATCTCTTGTCATGTGGCATGTTCCTTTCTCTGCAGAAACTAGGCGGCATCTTCAAAACCGCCGTGATTTGCCACCCCGCAGGACGATCAGAAATTCTCAGCTCGTTCGCCTGACTACCAGGGCAGTACACTGCCATCCGTATCGAGTAACTGAGGCCCTGCCTGACGGTCGAGATTATCCATAACCGAGAGCATGACTCGGGCAGAGTCCATTGGGCTCATTTTTCCATTTGGGCCACCCATTTGCGTTTTTACCCAGCCAGGACGCAGACATACCGTGGTTACCCCAAGCGGTTTGAGCTCATGCGCCAGGCTGACCATGGCGACATTCAAAGCGGCCTTCGACATGCGGTAGCCAAGCGCTCCCGGGCCGCTACGCGGCATTGTTCCCAACAAACTGGTCACCGCTGCAATCCGAGGCCAGTCAGCTTCCTTCATCCAAGGTAAGAACGCTTCAATCATGCGCAGTGTTCCTAGCGCATTTACGTCAAACGCGTGGCGCATCCCGTCGAATTCTTTGTCCTGTAGATTTCCAGGTTGGGGGCCAAAAACCCCTGCGTTGCAAAACAAAACTTCAACTGGTGCTTGCACCACCTGCTCTATAGCGGTTGGATCAGCAGGATGTACCAGATCCCAACGCAAGAGAGAAAGGCGCTCGTCTTGCT
This sequence comes from Pseudomonadota bacterium, assembly GCA_039814625.1. Classification (GTDB taxonomy): domain Bacteria; phylum Pseudomonadota; class Alphaproteobacteria; order Rhodobacterales; family Rhodobacteraceae; genus Amylibacter. The sequence continues at coordinate 548,693 of JBCCAU010000001.1, read as the reverse complement.
CCGCAATCTCGCTGAGCGCATTTCCAGGTTTGTCTCGATAAATCGCCAAGACGGGTGTGCCGCGTTCAAGCAACGCGCGCACCATGGCCAGCCCAATGCCACGAGACGTACCAGAAACGACCCAAACCCCTTGTGCGTTTTCGCTCACTCCGCCGCTTCGGCACTGCGCAGGGGAAATGCCCTAACGTCCGTAACCGCGTCGGCCAGCGCATCTGGGATCACCTTGTCGCCTTTTACCAATCGGATTGCCAGTCCAAGCCTCTGGGATCCACCCGCATGCGCAACGCTGCGATGCAAAATAGATGAGTGAAACACGACAAAGCTGCCCGCCGGAACCGGTAGTGCGCGTTTGTAGCGCAAAAATTGTTCATTCAAGTTATCCAGAATATGTTCCGTTAGCGGGCGCAGGTGAAAGGGGCGAACGTCACGTTCCAGACCGTCAACGGGGCGGTGCGTGCCCGGGATCAACTCTAGCATGCCGTTGCGCTGAGTGACTTCGGTCAGTCCGAAAAACACCGAGATATGGCTATGCAGACCATCGTATTGCACATCCGCATCACCGTCTTGAAAGTGCTTGTCATGATGCCAACCAATCTCGCCAACTCCGGTGCTCTTGGCGAAAAATGCACTACGCCAGAGCAGATACCCAGGGCCACACAATCTCTCAATTACGGTTTCCAGCATTGGATCTTGGAGCAACTCAACCACCCTGGCGTTATCCACATGCGGGTTATGTCGATGTTGCTGCGTAAAATCGTAGGTTGCGACGACGCTGGAGGCGCGATCAGGATCAGCAAGTGGATAGGCGGGCGAAAATCCTAGCAAATCGAATGACTCGCGCTCGACGTCTAAACCACTCCATGTTCCACTGTGTTCTGGCATCTCCACCACTCATTCGCTTTGCCTTGATCTAATGCGCTCGGACGCTCGCATCAAACGCTTATCGTGATCCGCCTCACCTTAGAGGCCCGGCGTAGGTGTAAGCAGATGATCTATCTGTGGTCCATTTGCAAGATGGTTTCTGGGACCGGACAGGCAGAGGCACAATAAGCTTTGATTGACTTGAATCTAATTCAAAGGTTTCATGCGTGTTCGATTGCCGTTCGCAATCGGGTTTCTAAACACGTTGGTAGACAGGTTGGATGAGTTGTTAGGTGATGCTCACGACCTGCTATCGAATGAGAAAATACAGAATTTGGCGCGCATCCTCAGCGTTTCTCGGGAGGCGCTCTGATGCGGACTTACTCAGCGGCAGACCTCAATTTGTTGTCTTCTAGAAATTCTTCGAAAGCAAAAACTAGTTTGAAATCACGCGTGCGCTTTCGAAGAACCGGTGTCACATGACCTCTGATCTTCAGAGATACAGAGTTCGAATTGATGGGCAGTCTCAGAAAAAAACTCGACAAATTGTGTGCTTGAGATTTCATCAAATGCTCTGAAAATTTCTAAGTCTGATTGCGTGAGAGTGTCATTCGTATTTGAAAATAACGAAGCAGCTCCAAGCATTGTTACAAGTAGAACTGCCCCAACAAACGAACCTAAAATCAGTTTGTTTCTAAAGTTCATCACCAAACTTAACTCCTTCCCGAGTCCGTAAACGACCTATCGAACTAAGCACATTTACCCTGCGCGTAATACCTCTCCAAACTCTACTGCAAATCACACCCCAAGCGCTCTGAGGGAGCCTGCACTCACATAGCACATGAACCCTACCAGCACGCAATTCTTGTGTCCGCATGAGCCCAGTGGCCCTAAAATTCTGCCAGAATTGAATAGTCCGCCGGCGAACACATGCCAGCCGCTGGCCTCAGGCAAACGCAACCTCGCGCTAAGGCAAATCGTCTTGCACAGGGTCCACAAGATCCGGCTTTGGACCAGGCTTGGGCATTCGTCCCTCCATCAAGCGCGTAGCAACACTTGCGATCTTCTTTTTGAGGCCCGTCACAGGTGGCGAAAAAACAAATACACCATTCAGCTTGGTTTGGGTGAACACCGCCTTCAGATGGCTCAGTTGGTCGAACCCATGTTTGCCATGGTAAGACCCCATACCCGACGCTCCTACGCCACCAAAAGGTAGGTTCGGCGTCAGCAGATGGAGGGCCACTTCATTCACGCACACCCCACCCGAGATAGAGTGTTTCAGCCAAAAACGGATATCCGACCTCTGCGTACCAAAAATGTACAGCGCCAAAGGTCGATCTTCTTCTTGTACAAAACTTAGTGCCTCCTCCTGCGTGTCATAGGCAATGACCGGCAGGATGGGTCCAAATATCTCTTCTTGCATGATCGGCTGTGATAGATCTGGGTTGACCACAATCGTTGGCACTACTTTTCGGATGCTGGGATTTGTTTCATTGTCATCAAGCTGGATCGTCTTCGTTTCACCCCCCAAAGATTTGGCCTGTGCGATCATCGCATCCAAACGCGCTTTGTGGCGATCGGAAATAATCGCCGTGTATTCGTTGCTTGCTGTGCCTGCCGGATAAAACGCCTTCATCACGCCCTCCAGCTTGGACACAAAAAGGTTCAGCTTTTCGCGCGGCACCAAAGCATAATCTGGGGCCACGCACATCTGCCCCGCATTGCCCGTTTTTCCAAAAATGATACGTTCTGCGGCTACATCTAGATCCGCAGATGGCGTGACAATCGCAGGTGACTTTCCGCCCAACTCCAAGGTTACAGGTGTCAGGTTTGGTGCCGCAGATTGCGCCACTTTGCGCCCCACCGCAGTGGAACCGGTAAACACCAGATGATCAAATGGCAGGGATGCAAACTCTGCCCCGATTGCAGGCCCACCCGTCACAACGACCAGCTCATCAGCCGAGAATGCCGCTTCAAGGACATCCTTCAAAACCTCTGACGTTCTGGGCGATAGCTCTGAGGGTTTCAGCATGGCTTGATTTCCTGCCGCCAAGGCCGCCGCCAAAGGTGGAACGGACAGGAAAATTGGAAAGTTCCAGGGCGAGATCACGCCTACAACGCCTAAAGGCTGCGGGATGATTCTCGCACGCGCAGGCTGCAAGTGCAGCGGCACAGAGGCCCGGCGCGGTCTCATCCATTTCCGCAAATGGCGTTTGAGATGCACGATCTCATGCAATGCGATCGAAAAATCAAAGGCCTTGCACTCGGTACGCGATCGGTTTGAAAAGTCTGCCACCATCGCATTGATCAGGCGCTCTTCATTGTCTTTGATCGCTGCATACAATCGGGCCAGGCGGTCCAGCCGTGTTTTGTAACTTGGGTTCGGAGTGCGCTTCCAACTGGCCTGCAACCGTACCAGCTTCGATTTCAGGTCGATTGCATCTGCCTTCGCATCCTGCTTCATGATCACTCCTCCTGATCCGTTTGCACAGATTTAGAGGTCAGCTGATCCTTAATTTACCCTCAGGGTGCAAGGCCAAAGCGGAAATCGGCAGGTTGGTGACACAAGGTCATGCAACCTGAAGCGCCGCGCTTTCTGCCCGTTTTGCAAGCCGCATCAAAATCACGGCGCCCTCACGAATGCGATGTTCGGCGACACTGTCACTCAGATTTGCGATATCTGTTTTGATATGTTTTTCGCCCTCTTTTGAGACATCAACACAAAGGTCGATCTGCATTTGTGTCGGCAATCCCGCCTCTATAAGGTTCGCGGCAATCTGTTCCGTCACACCAGCACCCATGTAAATCGCCAGAGAGGCCCCAGGTTGCAAATAGGCGGCCCAATTTGGTGGCGCATCGCCCGGCTTGCACCGGCCTGTGGTTAAGATAAGCGTATCTGTCTCGCCTCTTTGCGTTAGACTTTCGCCCAAACTTGCCGCCGCCGCACTGACCGCTGTGACCCCTGGGATCACTTCGACAGCCACGTTTGCGGCTTTGGCCGCGTCAATCTCTTCGGTTGCACGACCAAAAATCATCGGGTCCCCTGATTTGAGGCGCAGGACGCGCTTACCTTGTCTTGCTTCGGCCACGATCAAAGAACAGATTTTATCCTGTGGCCAAACATTCGCGCCCACCTGTTTGCCGACAAAAACACGTTCGGCATCCCGGCGCGCAAGTTCCAGTACGCCCGGATCCACCAAGCGATCATAGAAAATGATGTCGGCCTCTTGCAGGCGTTCGACGGCCCGCAAAGTCAGTAAATCGCGCGCACCGGGGCCTGCACCAACAAGACAAATGGAACCCTCTTGAGCGGCTTGATCAGGTCGCCCCCCGTTTTCAATGGCCGCTTTGATCGTTTGGGCGGCATGAACCTCTTGGCCTTTGGAATGTTGGTTCGCAGGTCCTCCTTTGAAAACCCAAGCCCAAAAGGCCCGACGCTGGGCCTTGGGTACATGCCTTGCAACAGCGCCACGCAACCGGCCAGCCAAAGCGGCCAGATGTCCCAAACGCGGAGGCAGCATGGTTTCGATTTGTGTTTTGATGGATCGACCCAGCACTGGGGCAGTTCCCTCTGTGCCAATGGCCACCACAACCGGATCGCGATCAACAATAGATGGCGTGATCGCATCGCAAAGTTCTGGTCGGTCAACCACATTCACAACACCGCCTGCCGCCTTTGCAACATCGTGCAGGGCGGCATCGGCGCCCGCACAACCCGTTGCCACAAAAACCAGCGCCGCATCTTTGAAATGCGCCTTTGTCAAAGGCCCTGCGATATGGGTCGCTTTGCCCTGTTCGACCAGGCCGATCAGTTCCGCGTCGAGCTCGTCGGCAAGCAATACAATCTCGGCTTCTGTCTTCAGGATCAGACGCGCCTTTTGAGCGGCCTGCTCGCCACCGCCGGCGATCACCACACGGCGCCCCGTCATGGTCAGAAACATCGGAAACGTTTTCATGCCAACTCCTATTCAGCCGCTTGTTGCAAGCGCGGCATTTTCATCAACTCAACCAGTTCGGATCGACATGACCCACAGGTTATTCCCGCCGATGTTGTCGCGCAAATTTCGTCTAGACTGGCCCCCGGCGCGTTCGAAATCGCCGATAGGATTGTGTTGCGCCCCACATTCATACAGGAACACACGACCGGCCCAGGATTTGGGCGATTGGCGCCCGGTTGTCCGACCATAACGTCAGGGGCCGCTTGTCCCAGTTGCGCGGCCACGAAATCTCGGGCCACCAGAACAGGGCCCCGGGACAAGAAAAGCGCAGCTGTCAGCACGCCGTCTTCCCAAAGGGCAAAGCGCGCCGCGCGCGGGCCAATCATTTCTGCGCACTGGCTCAGCGAGGGCATCAGCGTATTGGCAAAACTGGCCCAATCCGAAACATCGTCCGTTCCACTGAACTCTGCGCGCCAACCTTTGTCGGCGCGCGCCTGTGCCCAATACTCCGTTTTCAATTCGAAAGGTTTCAACGAAACGGCAAACCCATACCATGACGCTGCAAACTTGCTGATTGCAATCACCGATGCCTTGCTTTCGGGCTGGCCTGAAAACGGATCTGTGGCAGCAGAAATCACATTGCCGATAGTCGCGGCGGGAGCGTATTCGCCCGTCCAGTGCATCGGCGCAAAAGGCGCACCCAATGTTGCGTGTTCGCTGACCAGCACACGTAAAATGGCGTGTCCGTGCGGGCTGGTGATCTGCGCCAGATCAGCAGGCTTCAGTCCCAAATCGCTTGCATCCTTGGGATGAATTTGAAGGAACGGTTCAGCAAAATGGCGGGAAAGGCGTGCAGTTTTGGCCGTGCGCGTCATCGTATGCCATTGATCGCGAATACGACCGGTATTCAAACGATAAGGATATTTCGGAAGTCGTTTGGTGGCTGGCGCTTTTGATGAGACTGCAAGGAATTTTGCGCGTCCAGTTGGCGTGAAAAACTGACCATCCCCAAAGAAGCGTCCGCCCTGTCGCACAGCCGAGATAGGCCAACGCGTTGGGACCAAGCTCTCATATTCAGCATCCTCAATATCGCTAAGGCCAGAGATGTCAAAATCACGTCCAAAACCCCCTGCAATGCCACTCAGCGCTGCATGCTCTCGAAAAATTTCGACCGGTTTTTGGTAGTCAAAGGCCCTGGTCCAACCCATGCGCCGCCCCACTTCGGCATAAATCTCCCAATCATGTTTGGCTTGACCCGGAGGTACCAAAACCCCTTTTTGACGCGAAATCGTACGATCCGAATTAGTGACTGTTCCGTCTTTCTCACCCCATCCCGTCGCCGGCAAAACCACATCGGCCAATTTGGCTGTGTCCGTCGTCGCACTTAGATCGCTGACAACCACAAAATCACATGCCTTGATCGCCTCGGCAACATCGCCGGCTTGCGGGAAAGAGACCACAGGGTTGGTACAAGCAATCCACAACGCTTTGATTTGACCCGCAGCGACCGCCTTGAACATATCGATTGCCTTAAGTCCAGGCGTTGCCGGAATGGCCTCCGCGCTCCAAAAGTCTTTGACGGCCGCGTTATGCGCGGGGTTTTCCAAGTCCATATGGGCCGCCAGCATATTGGCTAGACCGCCCGTTTCGCGCCCGCCCATCGCGTTGGGCTGACCCGTCACCGAAAAGGGCCCCATCCCTGGCTTTCCAATGCGACCCGTTGCCAAATGGCAGTTGATGATTGCGTTAACCTTGTCTGTGCCAGAACTTGACTGGTTCACACCTTGGCTAAACACTGTGACCGTCTTCTCAGTCTGTCCAAAAAGCGCAAAAAAGGCTTGGATATCATGATCGCTTAGACCTGTTTGACCAAGATCTTCCTGCGCGCTTGACACTGCAGCCTCGAAACCATCTGTATGCGCACCGACAAAACCTTGGTCGATCTGCCCTTGCTGTTTCAAATGCGCCAACAGGCCGTTAAACAAGGCGACATCTGACCCAATGTCTATTTTCAGATGCAAGTCCGCGATCTCGCATGTCGAGGTGCGCCTTGGATCGACAACCACCACTTTGGTGCCCCGTTCCTGCCGTGCCGCAACCAATCGCTGATACAAAACCGGATGACACCAAGCTAGGTTCGATCCCACCAGAACCACTAGATCAGCCAGCTCTAAATCTTCATATGTGCCGGGAACCGTATCTGATCCAAAGGCGCGCTTATGCCCCGCTACAGTAGACGCCATGCAAAGCCGTGAATTCGTGTCAATATTTGCGGATCCGATGAACCCCTTCATCAGCTTGTTGGCGATATAGTAATCTTCGGTCAGCAACTGGCCCGAGACATAAAAGGCCACACTGTCAGGTCCATGCTCGGCAATCGCTGATTTGAATTTGGAAGCGACCAAGTCCAATGCGGTGTCCCAATCAGCATCCTTGCCGCCAATTTGAGGTGTCAACACGCGGTCATTCAAAGATGTCGTCTCGCCCAAGGCGAGGCCTTTGGAACAGAGCCGTCCGTAGTTCGCCGGATGATCCGGATCGCCTTCGACCTTCAGGCCGATTTCGCCATCCCGTTTCAAAAGAACGCCGCAGCCCACACCGCAATAAGGACAGGTCGACCGGATCACCTCGGACATTAGGCGGCTTTCTGTGCCAGTTCGGTCACATCCAAAAGGATGCGCCCGTCTTCGACCTTCACTGCATAAATCGCGATCTGACCTTCGTCCGCGCCCAGCGCCTGACCCGTGTTGAGGTCAAAGACCCAGTTGTGCAGCGGACAGGTGATCTTTTGATCATGCACGATACCTTCAGACAATGGGCCACCTTTATGGGGGCATTCGTTTTGAACAGCAAAGACTTCTTCTTCGGCTGTGCGGAAGACACCAATACAACCAAAATGGGTTTTCACTTTGCGGGCACCGCGCAAGGGCACTTCTTCCAAAGCGCCGATATCCAGCCAGCTCATTCCGCAGCCTCCAAGGTTAAATCCGCCAAAGGCTGGAAGGATTTCCGCTTCTTGGCTTCCGCAAGTTCGGCCCATGGGTCTTTCTGGTAGATCGACTGCGACAGCTCAAAAGCATCGATCAAGCGCTTGCGCTCGACCTCATCATCGATCTTCTCACACACCCAATCCATGCCAACCTTGGCGATCCACCTATATGGACGGTCCAGATATTTGGCGTTCTCACGATAGAGCTGAACAAAGGCGAGCACATAGTCCATCGCCGCCTCTTCGGTTTCGACCTTGGCCAGCGGTTCGATCTCTTTGAGATCCATTCCTGCCGCCCCACCGACGCCGATCTCGTACCCGCTGTCGACACATACAATGCCCACGTCCTTACAGGTCGCTTCAGCACAATTCCGGGGACAGCCAGACACGGCCATTTTCACTTTGTGCGGTGTCCATGAGCCCCAGAGTTTTTCCTCCAGCTTGATGCCCAAACCGGTGCTGTCTTGCGTTCCGAAACGGCAGTGATCCGTGCCAACACAGGTTTTCACTGTGCGCAGACCTTTGGCATAGGCATGGCCCGAAACCAGACCCGCATCGTTCAAATCAGCCCAGATCGCAGGAAGGTCTTCACCTTTCACGCCCAATAAATCGATCCGCTGACCACCAGTCACCTTCACTGTCGGTACATTGTATTTGTCTGCCGCGTCAGCAATCGCGCGCAGCTCTTTGGGGTTTGTAATGCCCCCCCACATGCGGGGCACAACACTGAACGTGCCATCTTTCTGTATATTCGCATGTTTGCGTTCATTCACAAAGCGGGATTGAGGATCGTCTTGGTATTCCACAGGCCAATCGGCCAAAAGATAATAGTTCACTGCAGGGCGGCACACATGGCACCCATTGGGAGTGTTCCAGCCTAGCTCTTGCCAAACAGCTTGCTGGCTTTGTAGCTGTTGCGATTTGATCAAGCGACGAACATCTTCATGCGTCAAATCCGTACACCCACACATTGGTTTGGGCGCATCGACCAAAAACTTCTCCCCCAACGTAGAGGCAAGCAACTGTTCAACCAATCCGGTACATGTCCCGCAGGACCCGCTGGCCTTGGTGGTGGCGCGAACACTATCAAGGTTCTCTGCGCCCCCTTCGATGGCTTCTACAATCTGACCTTTGCAAATGCCGTTACAGCCGCAGATTTCTGCGTCAGCCGGTAAGGCTGCAACGGCCGCCATAGGGTCCAGGGGGGTTCCCCCTTGGAAGGCGGGTCCAAAGATCAGCGTCTCGCGCATCTCAGACACATTAGTTTTATCTTTGATCAAACCATGGAACCAGCTTCCATCGGCTGTGTCCCCATACATCACGGCGCCGATCAAATGATCCCCTTCAAGCACTAGGCGTTTATAAATGCCCCGACCGGGATCGCGGAAAACAATGTCTTCGCGGGTCTCGCCATCGGCAAAATCACCAGCACTAAACAGATCACATCCCGTAACCTTAAGCTTGGTGGCCGTTTCTTTGTTTTCAAAGGCGGCGACCTCACCCAACAGGGTTTTCGCTGCCACCTTGGCCTGATCATAAAGCGGGGCAACCAAACCAAAGATCGCGCCATTATGTTCAACGCATTCACCAATCGCCAAAACATCTTCATCCGAGGTGATCATCTGATCGTCAACATGAATGCCTTTGCCGGTGGCGATGCCCGCTTCTTGCGCCAACGCAATGCTCGGGCGAATGCCGACCGCCATACACAAGAGATCACATGGCAGTTCTGTCCCATTCTCCAACAGCAAGGATTTGACCTTACCATTCTCGCCAAGGATTTCCTTTGAATTAGACGAACACAGTACGTTCATCCCACGGCTGACCAGCTCCTTGCGCAACAGATAGCCAGCAGCCTCATCCAATTGACGCTCCATCAAATGGCCCATCAGGTGAACGACGGTCACGTCGACGCCGCGGGCATGCATTCCGGCGGCGGCTTCCAAACCCAAAAGACCGCCGCCAATGACGACGGCCTTGTTGCCGTCGCCCAAGCCCATCATCAATTCGGTGTCTTCCAAATCGCGATAGGCGATCACGCCATCAAGGTCATGACCCGGAAGAGGTATCATGAACGGGTTTGACCCTGTGGCGATCACCAGTTTGTCGTAAGCCACCGTGCCGTTTTCGCCCGTCACGGTTTTGGCCTTACGATCAACTGAAACAACTTTTTCGCCAAAGCGACAGTTCACTTTGTGCGCGGTGTAGAAGTCATCGTCATGCGTTACGATTTCCTCATAGGTTTTTTCACCTGACAAAACAGGCGACAGCATGATGCGATTATAGGTGCCGCGCGGTTCGGCATTGAACAATGTGATCTCCCATCCGCCTGCGTCAGACACATGTTCGATCAACCGTCCCGCCGCCATGCCAGCACCGATGACAACAAGTTTCTTCATCTTTTACTCCGCTGCGATTGCCGCGGGCTGCGGCTTTGGCTTGGGTTTCGCGCCGTGCTCATATTCCTCTAGGAAATCCAGCACCTCCTGGCGGAAGTTGTAGTAATCTGGATGCTCCAACAGCGCCTTGCGCGTTCTAGGGCGTGGCAGATCGACATCCGTAATCTTACCGATTGTGGCTTGCGGACCATTGGTCATCATAACCACGCGGTCGGCCAAAAGGATGGCTTCGTCCACATCATGGGTCACACAGATCGCGGTCACTTTGGTGCGCGACCAAACCTCCATCAGAACTTCTTGCAGCTCCCAACGGGTCAAACTGTCCAGCATCCCGAAAGGCTCATCCAACAACAGCAGCTTTGGCGACAACGCAAAAGCGCGTGCAATACCGACCCGCTGCTTCATCCCATTCGACAATTCAGCTGCCGACTTATCCATGGCATTTGCCAAGCCAACACGTTCCAGATAGTATTCCACAACATCTTGACGCTCGGCCATGGATGCTTTGGGATAGACCTTGTCCACCCCAATCGCCACATTCTCTTTGGCGGACAACCATGGGAAAAGACTGGGCGCTTGAAAGACGACCGCACGCTCAGGATCGGCCCCCATCACGGCCCGATTGTCCAGAACAATCGCTCCCTTGGAAATTTCGTTCAAGCCAGCTGCCATCGTCAGCACGGTAGACTTGCCACAGCCCGAATGACCAATCAGCGAAATAAACTCACCTTTCTTAACCTTCAGATCGAAATCCTCGACTACTGTCAGCGGGCCCTTGGGCGTCGGATAAACCTTATGCAATTGCGAAAACTGCAAATAGCGGTCTGTCGTGACAGACTTTTGCGCTTCGACAACAGCTGCGGGAATGCCATGGATCGGGGTGACCTCTGGCAATATGCGAGAGCCTTCAACCTTCGCTTCAATGCCGACATCCATCAAGTAAGTCGTGACTTGCGCGCGCAGGGTTTTAAAGTCCTCATTCGTGTTCATGGCCGTTCGTTCGCGAGGTCGCGGGATCGACACTTTGAACTCTTCGCCCAAGGTCCCATCAGGGTTTAATGCAATGATGCGATCTGCCAATATAATCGCTTCATCGACGTCATTGGTGATCAGAACACAGGTTTGCTTTTCGGTTTGCCAGATGTTCTCAATCTCATCTGCAAGATTGGCCCGTGTCAGCGCATCCAAAGCGGACAAAGGTTCATCCAGCAAAAGCACCTCTGGCTTCATGCACAAAGCGCGGGCTACATTCACCCGCTGGCGCATACCGCCCGAGAGTTCTGCTGGCTTGCGCGTCGAGGCATGGCTTAGCCCGACCATCTTTACATAAGTATCGATGATCTCTTGTTTTTCCGACTTGCTCGCCTTTGGATAGGCTGTGTCGACTGCCAACGCGACATTTCCGTTTACCGACAACCAAGGCATCAGCGAATAGCTTTGAAAAATCACGCCGCGTTCTGGACCTGGGCCCGTGATCGGCGCGTTCTTATAGATGGCTTTGCCTGTGCTTGGCGTGTCGAGACCCGCAAGAAGGTTTATCAGGGTTGTCTTCCCGGTGCCCGAGAATCCCAGAAGGACAAGGAACTCACCCTCCTCTACTTTTAGGTCGATGTTTTTCAGAACATCTGTCTTTGCCGTGCCTTCGCCGAAGGACTTGGAGACATTATTCAATTCAAGAATGGCCATCTCAGATCACCGATTGTTCGTAAATGTCATCAGGGATTGGAACGCGTACATCATGCGATCCAGAAGGAAGCCAATGATCCCGATGGTCAGAACGGCAACCATGATCTTGGCCAGCGACTGGCTAGAGCCGTTTTGGAACTCATCCCAAACGAACTTTCCAAGGCCCGGATTTTGGGCCAACATTTCGGCCGCGATCAAAACCATCCAGCCCACGCCCAAGGACAAACGCAGACCCGTAAAGATCAGGGGCAGCGCAGAGGGCAAAACCAGTTTCGTGATCTTCGTCCATGTGTTCATTTTCAGAACTTTAGAGACATTGATCAGATCCTTGTCGATAGAAGCCACGCCCAAAGCTGTGTTGATCAGCGTGGGCCAGAGCGAACAAAGCGTCACGGTGATGGCCGAAATCAGAAAGCTTTTTGCAAACCAGCCATCTGGGGTCACATAGACAGCCGAAACGATCATCGTCACAATCGGCAACCACGCCAAAGGCGAGACCGGTTTGAATATCTGGATTAACGGATTAAGGGCGGAATTTGCTGTGGGCGACAAGCCTGCCAGAATACCCAAAGGGACGGCGAATAGTGTCGCGATTAAAAAGCCAAAGAACACCGTCTTTATCGAAGTCCAGATTTGCTGATAGTATGTGGGCGCACCGGTATAGGCCCGCTGTTTCGGCTCTTTGCCTTGCGAAATCAGCCGCTCATTCAGCTGGGCAACTTTGGCCTCAAAATCGGCCTTGGATTGCGCTTTGGCTTGGGCATCCTCATGCAGATTGACCGCTTGCTCCCAGACCTGTGCCGGGCCCGGAACAGCGCCAAGCGATGTCTGCACCTTTGGCGCCAAATTGCCCCACATCACCAAAAACAAACAGATCGCAAGAACCGGAACCAATAACAGGCGCCAAATCTCTTTGAATTGATACATAGGGTTGTCGCCAGCCGCCGCTTTCAGCATCGGTGTCAGCCAGGCCAAACCCAAAACTTGGAACCATTTGTCAGCTTTGTTGATATTCGAAAATAGGCGGGCGCGGCGGGCCTCTTTGGCCTCGGCTGCGGCAAAATCTGGATCGATCGTTGTCATTTCGGTGCCCTTCTTCTCTGGTAGGAACGTTTCGGCATTAGGTACCGACAGGCAGATTGCTCTGCCTGTCGATCAAGACTTAGATTTAGCCTTTGATTTCCTCACCAACGACCATCTGCTGCCCCTTCAGGCCGATCTCAAGACTGTTGAGATAAGCGTTCGGTGCACGTCCATCGTAAGGAATGCCATCAATGATATCTTCACCCGGAGTGGCCGCTTTGTAACCATCACTATCCCAAGGGAAGTCCGCTTCATTGGCCATGCCCTCGTCTACCAAAAGGCGCGCTGCCTCTAGGTAAATACCTGGTTTATAGACCTTTTTGGCAATCTCATCATACCATTCATCTGATTTCGGATCAGAGATTTGACCCCAACGACGCATCTGCGTCAGGTACCAGATGGCATCGGAATAGAATGGATATGTCGCGTTATAACGGAAGAACACGTTGAAATCCGGGATGTCACGAACATCACCTTTCTCAAACTCAAAGGTGCCCGTCATAGAGGCCGCAATCACGTCATAATCCGCACCCACATAGTTCGGCTGGGACAAGATCTCGACCGCCGCTGGACGGTTTGCATTCTCATTTTCATCCAACCAGATCGCAGCACGGATCAACGCTTTGGTCACCGCCAAAGTGGTGTTTGGATACTTCTCAGCGAATTCATTGGTGATGCCGAAAACCTTCTCTGGGTTGTTTTTCCAAAGTTGGTAATCTGTGATCACAGGAACACCGATCCCTTTAAACACGGCTTGCTGGTTCCAAGGCTCACCCACGCAATAACCATAAATCGTACCTGCTTCGAGTGTCGCTGGCATCTGTGGCGGAGGTGTTACCGACAGCAAAACATCCGCGCCGATTTGACCCGAGATGTTTTCAGGAGAATAGAACCCTGGGTGCAAACCACCCGCGGCCAACCAATAACGCAATTCGTAATTGTGCGTAGAGACAGGGAAAACCATACCCATGTTGAACGGCTTGCCTTCAGATTGGAAACGCTCAACAACGGGTTTCAGCGCAGCCGCGGAAATCGGATGTTGTGGGCGGCCATCGTCCATAATGGGGATATTTGGCTTCATTTCTTCCCAAATCTCATTGGAAACTGTGATCCCGTTTCCGTTCAAATCCATTGAAAATGGCGTGATGATGTGGGCTTCGGTGCCAAAGCCGATTGTGGCTGCCAAAGGTTGTCCAGCCAACATGTGTGCGCCATCCAATTGGCCATCAATCACACCATCAAGCAAGACTTTCCAGTTGGCCTGCGCTTCCAGTGTGACAAACAGGCCTTCATCCAAAAAATAACCATTTTCATACGCCACAGCCAAAGGCGCCATGTCAGTCAGTTTAATAAAGCCGAATGTCAGCTCGTCTTTTTCAAGCTCCAACAATTCAGCAGAGGCCGGCGCGGCGAACATGACGCTCGCGATCAGCCCTTTTACGAAGTTTTTCATCTTGGTCTCTCAACCTTTCATCTAAAGCGCGGGAGGACGCGCACAAAAAAAGCCACCAGATAAGCGCGGTCTATTTGACCTGCCTATCGAGCAGCTTCGCTCGGGAACCCAATGTCGGGAATGTGTCGGGGGAACGCCATTGTTCCTGCGGAAGACATTGATTTGATTGACGCAAACGGCAAGTTTGTTTTCAATAATTCCCTTAAATTCCCCGCAAAATATGCGTAAAAAAGCAACAATGATTGATTTTTAATCACTTTTTTGTCGCTGGATCGAAAACAGCCCCGTCAAAAAAGCGATTCTCTGACAGAAGCAGTCGCCCCGACTCGGATGCGCCGGCAAAACCTCCTTCAATACCACCTTCCAGTTTCTCAGAGGCACCAGGCATAATTGCACCAGTGTCTTTCAAATGCGTCCGATATAGATCAGAGCGGAAAACAGATTTGGCCGAGGCCATCGCCGCGCCGCGGTCCATCCCCAATCGCGCAGCGAGTTGATTGCCAATCCAGGCCGCTTGAGAGCGCCAAGGAAATGTCGCCGCCCCGTCAGAGAACTGGACAAAACTTGGTGAGAACCGCGTTTCGCCCGTGGGGCGGACAACAATCCGACCCATCAACGCGCGATCAATAATTTCAGACGGCAAATTCAAGTAATCCGACCGCGACAATAGCTCGGCCGTCGTGGTGTGCGTGCCTTCTGTACCCAGCCATCGCGAGGCCTTCCAAACGGCCCGCATCAGGCGACCTGTTAAATCAGGTTCCTGCTCGGCCCATTGCGTGCGGGCTGCCAAAACTTTCTCTGGCGCAAAACTCCAGATCGCAGAACCCGGCAGCAAAAGCGCTCCGATGCCACGCTCAACCGTCTTAGACCCCCACGGCTCTCCCACACAAAACGCGTCTATCTCGCCATCCGCAATAGCGTCTGCCATCAATGGGGGCGGCACGGTGCGGACATCGACGCCTTGCGGTGCTGGAAGCCCCGAGGCCGACAACCAATAATACAGCAATTCAGCATGCATCGAGATAGGGAACGGCACGCCGATTTTAAGCGGTTTGGTCGCCGCCGCTTTTGCAAAATCTTGCCCTGCGACTATGGCGTTATCAAACCCAAACTCATGGCCGAGATCCGCAAGGCGATGCTCAAGCTCGGCGCTGACACCGATCACATTGCCATTCACGGAAAGGACCATCAGTGCAGATAAATCGGCCGCGTTTGCACCGATCCCCAAGGAAATCGCAACGGGCACGGGAGCCAACATATGGGCCGCATCAATCCCACCAAAGGCCAGCATATCGCGAATAGTCGACCAAGACGGCGCTTTGACCAGTTCAAGCGAAATTCCCTCTTCGCCTGCAAAACCCATTTCATGCGCCACGATCAATGGCGCTGCATCAACCAGCGGAATAAAACCAACCCGAACCGTCGTCATTTCAACAGCTCCGCGGCCGTCACCAAAGCTTGCGCGACATCCGTGATCTTCTTTCCTTGATCCATCGCGGTTTTGCGCATCAAGGCATAGGCATCATCCTCGCCCATGCCTTTGGCTTTCATCAAAAGACCCTTTGCGCGGTCAATCAGCTTGCGCTCTTCAAGTGCGCGTTTCGTCTCGGCCAGCTCATCGCGCATCCGCCGGAACATATTAAAGCGCGCGATCGCCGCCGATATGATCGGATTGATCCTCTCTGGCACAAGACTGTCGACCACATAGGCCGAGACACCCGCCTCAATCGCAGCCTTCGTCAAACTCTCGTCGCTTTGATCCACGAACATCGCCACTGGACGATCCAAAGGAGAGGTCGCCAATGACAGCTCTTCAATCACATCGCGATTGGGACTGGCGATATCAACCAGTACCAAATCAGGCTGCCGTTCAGCGATGCGGCGGGCCAGGCCTGAGACTTCGGAGATCACAACAATATCATTGTCTCCAGCTTCTCTTAGGCTATCGACGATCATCAAGGCGCGATCTCGGTCTTCTTCGACAACAATAATGGACAGCGACTTGGTCATGGATGCGGCGTAAGTCATGTGCCCCAAGGGGAGTATCCACAGCGCCCGCAATCCTACGCGAAGCAACGGGGATGTATAAATGACAAACATATCCGGCTTCGTTTGCTCAAAGCTTGAGCAGTAAAAGACTTTTGGTTTTGCAAATATCAACCTGCGCGGGGCAGAACTCTGCGGTTCTGCCCCATAAGCAGGGCCGCATTTCGGGCCTTCAAACGTTCAGATACCCCATGGAGGACCGTTTTTTTTACAAAATCATTTGACCCATGTCTGGATGCACGCATAACATCGACCCAAGTTTACTTTTAAAAAATCAAGCGACAGAATTTGACATGATATGAGACGCTTATGGTCCTGGTTGTCTGACGAAACCAATAGAACGGTTCTTGGCTTTGTAATTGGTTTATTTTCCGGGCTGATCCCAGCAGCTTTGGCCGCTTATGTCTATTATAACGGCGATCTTTTCCCAGATCCCCCCGAAAGTGCGGATATCTGCCGCCCCTTGAAAGAAGAAATCCCAGCTTTTGCAGATACAATGATGCAGCGCCATTCTAACCGCATTGTTTTGGTCGCCAAAGAGGATACGACATATTTAAATTTGGAAATTATCGAGAAAAGAGACGCCCTTTATGACGAATTCGCAGAGGTGCGGCGGTTCACCTTGGATGGTCATTTCCTTTATCATCTCTGCGAAACAATATACCGAAGCGACCTTGCCCCCAACACCATGAACATCACGTATAATGTCAGCATGGAGACATTGGTCCAAGAAGGCAGAGAGAACCTTCTCGCGAATGCGGACTTCTTGTTTGCAGACGATCCTCAGGGGATCGCAGGCAATTGGTTTGGCCAATACAGCTATGCTGTGGCCAGCGAATTTCGGGAATTCAAACCCGTTGAATTCCATATTCGGTTTGTCCGGGAAGATATGAAATTGCATGGTGGCGTGTTTGAGCCGAACACATTTTCTCCAAACAAGGAAACCGTCCAGGAGTTATTTTCGACGCTCCAAGGAGGCGTTGAAGAGAGCAGCAGTTTGTTTTTCCGAAAGACATATGCCGATATCGATGGCGTCGATCATTCGATTGATTACCAAGGGATTTACGATCCAATTGGAAAAACGATCCGTGGCACTTGGCGGTCTACGGACAATCCCGATTGGTGGGGACGTTTCCTGATGGAAAAATCATAACGCAATCCTTGCATCGTAGTTCCGACCACGGCGCTATCGCTTGGACACATCTACGCAAATCCCCGTGAAATCGAGCCATTTGTTTGCAGTGAACTTGCTAATCCCTCCCCGTCCCTTCAAAACCAAATATGGTACCACGCGGAGACAGCCTTGAAAGATCTCAGAAAACAGTTCTTCACAGCAATCCTGTTTGTGTTGGCGAACGCACTTGGCCTTCCGACGCTGGCTGAAACGATTGAGGTGAAAGAGAGTCGCTACAACACAATCGTCATTTCCAAAACCGGCAACTACGTGTCGATGAAATTTGGTCACAACACCAAACTCTATACGGAATCTGTTGTAAACTTGGACGACCCAACAGAACTGCCAGTTACCTATACCCGCGCGATGACCGCCGGCCTTTCCTATATCTCTGATCCGGAAAATATCGTCGAGATTGGGTCAGGTGGTGGCACAATTATCAGCTATCTGAACGGTTTTATGGGCGACCAAGCCCGTTTTACGACTGTTGAATTGGATCCTCAAGTTCTGGCCCTTTCGCAAAAGTATTTTGAATTTGAAGGCGGACCCAACGTCCAAGTGGTTGAACAGGATGGCCGTTTGTTCTTACTGCGCACCAAAGAGACCTATGACATCATTATGGTCGATGCCTATCGCGGTCCGTTCGTACCCTTCCATCTGTTGACGAAAGAGTTTTACGAACTGATCGATAGACGCCTCAATACAGGTGGCGTTGTTGTTCAAAATGTAGAGCCTTCAACCATGCTCTTTGATGCCGCAATTGCGACCATCGGCTCGGTCTTTGACAATGTTGACGTGTTTCCAGCCGGTGGCAACGTTGTTGTAACGGCCTATCAAGGGGCGCCACGCGCTCAGGACGATCTTTTGCGCATCGCTTCACAACATGATCAGGACTTTGCCTTTCGGTATCCGCTCTCACAGATTGTGGACACACGCCGCATTGTCAATTTCGACAGTTTCAGCGCAGATATCCTGACCGACGACTTTGCTCCGGCGCAATATCTGCGATCAATCGAATTGCACAATCGCCGCTATGAAGAGATTTCTGAATGACCGGCGCTGTGCTTCGAAATGCAGTCCTGTGCGGTCTGCTTTTTTGCGAAGGTTTTGTTTTGATGGGTTTTGAGATGGTCTCAAGCCGCTTCATGAGCCCCTATTTCGGAAGCTCGATTGAGACTTGGGCCTGCATCATCTCTGTTGTTCTTTGCTCTATGGCACTGGGATATTTTACTGGGGGTTATCTGGCGGGCTCTCGCAGAGCGAAAACCGCATTGATTGTGGCAACACTTTTGGCTGCACTCTACCTCTTTGTGCTGTCTGTCATCGCCCATAATACACTGGGTTGGATGATAGAAAGCGTTGAATTTTCCGTCTATCTGACACTTTTGGCTGCGGTGTTCATTTTGGCCATACCCGTCTATTTGATGAGCTTTTGGTCCCCGATCGCTGTTGGCCTTTGGCATCACGGCGACACCAACCGCCCCCCTGTTGCCGGATATGTTTACGGCATTTCAACGGTCGGCAATGTGTTCGGCACGCTCAGCACCGCTTTCTATCTCGTGCCAAATTTCGGCAGCAGCACAATTACATTTTACATGGCATTGGCGCTTGTCGGTATTGTGGTCATTTTCGCACTCCTCAATGCATCAATCAAAGCCAACACAGTTGGTGTGATCTCTTGCGTGGCCCTTGGCATTGGCCTGACAATACCCCCCCCTGTCACTGCCGCGCCAAACACCAGGTTGGATTTGCCCGCAAACTACCCCGAGGGTGTCTACATATCGCCCTCAAATCAGATCTATTTCACCGATATGGACCGCGACAGTGTCTACCGCGTCATAGAGGGCCGCGCCGCGGTTTTTGCAAGTTTGCCCAGCTGCGGTCCGACAGGCTTTACGACATTCAATGATGATCACTACGCTGTGGCGTGCCACAAAAGTGGTGAAGTGCTGATCCTGAACGCCGAAGGACGGGTTGAAAGCACGCTCAATGGCAGCGCGTTTGGGTTTCGGTTCCGCAACCCAAATGACATCAATTTCGACGCCAATGGCGGGGTTTACTTCAGCGATCCCGGCCCGTTTTCACCACGCGCCCAACCTGTTGGAAAAGTGTTTCATATCGCTTCCGACAAAACGGTTTCGCTTGTGGCCGAAGGGCTGCGCTACCCAAATGGCCTTGCCTTTAATGCCGAGACCGGCGCGCTTCTGGTCAGTGAACACTTGGGAAAACGCATTCTATCAATCGCCTTAGATCAACCCCCAAGACCCAAGGGCAGCATCCAAGAGGTCTTCGATTTTACAGATTTGGAGATCGAGGGCCTATTGGACCCGCTTAGCGGACCAGATGGTCTGCGCCTTTTGCCTGATGGTGCAGTACTGGTAGCCCTATACGGCACCGCCACGATTGTGCAGCTTGGACCTTGTGGTCGTGTCACACTGACAGATGGATTCCCAAAATTCGTGACAAGTCTGGGCATCCAGAACAAACGCATCGTGGCCGTTGGCGCCTTTTTCAACAACCGCTCGCCCGCGCAAGGCCAGTTGATCGCCCTTTCCGAGACGATCCAAAACCCATGCTAAACGGTTTATGGCGCCGCATTGACGCTGCACACGCCCTCGGCCAAAGCACGGCTTATTATGTTCAACCGTAAGGTCCATACCCCTGCGCTTTTGCGTGCATTTGTGATCCTAATCGCGGCGATCTGTCTTTTGCCGATGCTCACAGCCGCGATCACAGCTTTCATGGGCGATCTCGAAACGATCCGCGATCTTGGCCGAACTGTGCTGTGGCGCTATACCTATACAACGCTCTTAATGGCCGCGATTGTCGGCATTGGAACCGCCATCATCGGCACTGGGACCGCTTGGTTGGTCACGGCAACCGAATTTCCCGGACGCGGCGTCTTGACTGTGACGCTTGCCCTGCCTTTGGCCTTTCCAGCCTATGTGCTTGGCTATGCTTATACAGATTTTTTAGACCACCCGGGCGCCGTACAAACTGCCTTGCGCGCGATTATGGGTTGGGGTCCGCGTGATTACTGGTTCCCTGAAATCCGCTCGGTGGGCGGCGCGTCGATCATGCTGATCTTGGTGCTTTACCCATATGTGTATCTGCTAGCGCGTGCCGCCTTCCTGCAACAATCCTCAACCGCTTATCTGGCTGCCCGCGCCTTGGGGCAGTCGCCACGGCAGGCTTTTTTCCGCGTCGCCTTGCCCTTGGCACGTCCCGCCATCGCCGGAGGCGTCTTGTTAAGCGTGATGGAAACGCTCGCAGATTTCGGCACGGTGTCCTATTTTGGCGTGCAAAGTTTTGCGACGGGAATTTATACCAGCTTTGTGGCAAATAATGACCGCGGTGCAGCCGCGCAGCTTGCGCTATGCCTTCTGGTTTTTGCATTGATCTTGGCCGTTTTGGAACATCATCAAAGAGGCAATGCACGCCACCACAATGCCGGTCAAAAGCACGAACCCTTAGGTCCAGCGCATTTAAAGGGGGCTGCAAAATGGGGTGCATTTGCCTTTTGCGCCTTGCCCGTGCTCTTGGGCTTTGTTCTCCCGGTTATATTGTTGCTAGAACTTGCGATCGGGTCGGAACAGGACCTGTTGTCCAAACGCTATCGTGGGTTTGTTCAGAACTCACTGTCCTTGGCCGGAATTGCCGCCCTAATTACCGTGTCTGCCGCGATTGCGCTCTCGATGATCCACCGCTTGGTGCCCTCGGCCTTGACCACAAGTGTCAAAAATATCGCGCGCATCGGCTATGCCGTTCCGGGTACGGTCATTGCCGTGGGTCTTTTTGTGCCCTTTGCCCTGTTTGACAATCGCCTTGATGCCTTCATGGAGGCGCGTTTCGGAATTGATACAGGTCTTTTGATCACCGGCTCAATCTGGTTGCTGGTGATCGCCTATATGGTGCGCTTTCTGGCAGCTGCCTTAGGCACATATGAAAGCGGCCTATCCTCTCTGCACAAACACACCGATGAAGTTGCCCGCTCTCTGGGGGCCAAGACCCAAGAGGTTGTCACGCGTGTGCATCTCCCGATCCTGCGCCCAACCATTTTGACAGCGCTTCTGATTGTGTTTGTCGATGTGATGAAAGAGCTGCCCGCAACCTTGATGATGCGCCCCTTCAATTGGGATACTCTTGCTGTACAAGCGCACCGTCTGGCCGCCGATGAACGGCTTGAAGGGGCAGCCGTCCCCTCTTTGGTGATCTTGGCCGTCGGCCTGATCCCTGTCACCTTGGTATGTCGTCAGCTTGGCAAATCCTTAAAAACCGTCCGCCGCGCGTAAAAAAGCCCCCGCGTCACCGCGGAGGCCCATAGCATTGTGATGCCTTTGGTTGGGACCTTACTCCCAACCAGCCTCATTCAAAATACTCACGGCATCATCGATATTGTCCGCAATATCGGCCAGATCGATTGTGTCAGGACGGAAAATTCCAAGCTGTGCAACCGATGACGCAAGGCCAACACCAGGCACGGCGGGATATTCATCGTTGCCCGCAGAGAAGTATTCCTGCGCTTGTGCAGAGGCCAGATACTCCAGGAACTTGATTGCATTCTCTTTATTTGGTGCGTTCTTTGCGACACCACCGCCTGAGATATTCATATGCGCCCCGATATCATTTTGGTTCGGGAAAACCCAACCAATCATATCAACACTGTCAGACAAGCCTGAGACGTCTTTGCGGATTGCACGCGCAAAGTAGTAGGTGTTCGACATTGCAATATCGCATTCGCCGGACACAATCCCACGCAGCTGATCTGTATCACCGCCTTGTGGCGCACGCGCAAAGTTGCCAACAACAGCAGATGCCCAATCCTGAACGGCATCCTTGCCCAGATGGGCCGTAAGGGCCGCTGTGATGTTTTGCGTGTACACGTTTGAGGATGACCGGATGCAGACCTGACCTGCATATTCTGGCTTGGCCAGATCCTGATAGGTCATCGGTGGGTTTGCCACATCTGCCTTATCATAAAACAAGATCCGCGCGCGCTGCGAAAACGCGAACCATTGATTGTCGTCATCTTGCAAGAAGGACGGAATGGCCGCTTCCAATGCATCAGACTCAATAGGCTGCAAAAGACCCAAATCCTTGGCACGGGTGATCCGCACCGTGTCCACGGTCATAAACACATCGGCAGGAGAGTTTGCACCCTCTGCTTCCATTCTAGCAATCAATTCATCGGCTTTGCCTTCGATCCGGTTGATCGTGATCCCCGTTGCGTCTTCAAAATCAGAATAAAGACGTTCATCGGTATCATAATGACGCGAGGAATACAGGTTCAACTCCCCAGCGGCGAATGCGGGCATCGCTGTTGCGGCCATCAGGCCAATCAGCGCGAGTGGTTTAGAGGTCATGCAGGTAATCTCCCTTAGATGGCATCGGCTTATTTCCGACAATAATAGTCAACTACCAAAACATCTGCCTCGGTCAAGCAAATTCCGATAATATTTGTCGGGTATCAACTTTCCCGCCAAGCCCGCGAAAAATAATCCGTCAAAGGCTTGGTCAAATAATGGATCGGCGTACGGTCGCCAGTTTGAATAAAGACCTCGACCGGTAGGCCTGGGATCAAGCGCTGATCGCCCAGCTTGACCAACTCCTCTTCGCGGGGCGCAAGCTCGGCCTCATAATATTGCTGACCTGTGGCCTCATCGACAAAGATATCGGCCGATAGGGTCAGCACATCACCCTTGATTTCGGGTGTGAACCGCTGATCGAAACTTGAAAACCGCAAAACGGCAGACTGACCGCTGGTCACTTGGTCAATATGAACGGCATCGATGCGCGCAGACACAATCAAACGCTGATCACCTGGAACCACATATAAAATCGGTTCTCCCGCTGAAATCACCGAGTTGTTTGCGAAGATCTGACTGCCAAACACAGTGCCTGATACTGGCGCCCGCATCACCAACCGCTGTAATCGACTTTGTTCGTCAAAGCGGCGCTCTCGCAATTCGTTGATTTGCGGCTCTAGCTCGCGCAATTCTGTTAGAGCTTCTTCCTGGCGCGCGCTGAACAAACGCAATTTACCAATCTCCAGTTCCGACTGACGGGTTCTGACTTGTGCGGCCTCGGATTGAAAACGCCCGATATCCCCGTCAATTTTGGCAGCTTCGCGTTCCAAAGTCGTCACCCGTGTGGACTGTGCCAAACCTTTTTCGAACAGGGCTTGCGCATCAGCTAACTCTTGGTCCAACAGATCAGCCTGCCGCATAGATGAGGTCAGTTGTGCTTCAATCCCTTCGATTTGCGCATCCAATTGGCGCACTTGCTCGGATAATTGGTCGACCTCTGCCCTTAAGTTCTGGGCGCGCAAGTCCCGAAGATTGGCCTGCGCTGTCTTCAATTCTTTGATCCTTGGGTTATCGGCCTCTGCAATGCTCAGGGCAGACGGCCAAACAATCGCATCGGCCTGATCGCGTTCTGCCATCAATCGGCCCTGACGGGCTAAAAACGCGAACAATTGTCCTTCAATGATTTGAAGGCTGGAGCGGATTCTTTGATCGTCCAAGGTCAACAGCGCCGCACCAGCTTGAACAAAATCGCCGTCACGCACATGGATTTTGGAAACAATCCCACCCTCATCATGTTCGACAACCTGACGATTGCTTTCGACCTCGATCACACCGGTTGCAATCACCGCCCCCGAAAGCTGCGCAAAGGCCCCCCATCCGCCCAGCACCCCAAGCAACAGCGCGACGCCCATAAAACCAAGGATCAAATGCCTTCTTGGCGAGTAGGTTTGCGCGCTCATGACCGGGCCCCGCTGACAATTTGACGAATTTGATCGGCATTCTTCAACATGGATTGTAAAACTTCGTCTCTGGGGCCGTCAGCCCGTATGACACCCTCTTCGATCACCACCAAACGGTCGCATTCTGTAATCGACATGGGGCGATGCGTCATCAAAACAATGGCCCGCCCGGCGGCTTTAAACTCGCGCACGACACGGTTCAGGGCATCTGTTCCATCGGCATCTAAAGCAGAATTCGGTTCATCCAAAATCAGCATGACGGGATCAGGATAGAGCGCACGGGCCAAAGCGATGCGCTGCATCTGACCACCAGACAGCGCGCTGTCGTGCTTGCCCAAGCTTGTGTCATATCCCTCTGGTAAATTCGTGATCAGATCATGCACATCGGCCCGTTTCGCAGCCCGAATAACCGCTTCTTGATCTGGCGTCTCGGACATGCGCGCAATATTCTCGGCGATGGTGGCAGGGAACAAAGTGACATGCTGTGGCAGATACCCGATATACGCGCCCAAGGCGTCGCGATCATATTGGCTAAAATGGGCACCACCAAACATCACTTCTCCGGTAGAGGGCGCTGTCAGACCCAACATCATGCGGGCCAGACTAGACTTACCTGCGCCACTTTTGCCGATCACACCAATGGCTTCGCCCGGGGTAATCTTCAAATTGATGGCCTTTAAAACAGGGGCTTTGCGATCTGGCACTTGATAACTGATATTGCGCAGCACCAACAGGGCATCCGGCCGGGGCAAAGCAACGCTGGGCTCGGGTTGGGTTTGACTGACCAACAACTGACCCAGCGATGTCCAGCTTTGCGACGCGCTTTGCACCAAGGTCCAACTACCAATGCTTTGTTCGATCGGGGCTAAAGCCCGCCCCATCAATATGGACCCCGCAATCATGGCCCCCGGTGTCATTTGCCCCAGTAGAACAAGATACGCACCCAGCGCCAACATAGCGCTCTGCAAGAACAAGCGAAACGCCTTTGTGGCAGAGGCTGATGTACCCGTCACATCGGCCGCGCCCAAAACCGCATCAACACCAACTCTTCGCATATGTTGCCAACGCGACAGCATCGACTTTCCAAAACCCTGGGCCGAAATAAGCTCAGCATGTGTGCGGGCCTCATTGGCAAAGCTGCTGGCCTCGACCACGCCCAGCTGGGCGCGCGCCGTTAGATCACGCGACCAGAAATGATTGATCAATGATAAGATGACCAGTATCAACGCACCCGATAGGGCCAGCCAGCCCAACCAAGGATGAAAGACAAAAATCAACACCATAAAGAGCGGCGTCCACGGGATATCACACAAGGCCAGAACAACGGGCGAGGTGAAAAACTGCTGTAAAACATCCAAATCGCGCAGACCCATCGCCGCCTTTGCGCGTTTTTTTGGATCAATAGCCTGTGCCATAGTGGCGCGAAAAACCGGGGCATCCAAACTGCCCTGAAATTGGGCCCCATACCGCGCCAAAACCCGTCCACGTGCATAGTCCAAGACGCCCATAAACCCAAACATCACAGCAACAAGCAGGAACAATGCCACCAATGTCTCTTCTGAGCGCGAGCCAAGCACCCGATCATAGACCTGCAACATAAAAAGCGGCCCGGTCAGCATAAGCAGATTGACAAACACGCTAAAGAAGAACACCGCCCCCATCAGGCTGCGTCCAGATTTGCGCGCTTTCATCAACTCTTCCATTGGCGTGACTTAATCCAAGCTCTTGATCTAGCACCCGGTCAGTATACCATCACCCAACTAAACAAAAGATGACCGCTTTACACACGGTAATAAGGGTTGCTCCAAGCGCGTTTGCCCGCACGATCCATCACCGTCAACCGCAACCAATCCGTGCCTTCAAACCGATAGTCCAACTCAATCGTCGCCCGGGTTATACTGCTGCCATTTAGATTTTTCGTGGCTGATCCCCGGCCCTGCAAAATCACCGCTGTGACCGGAGAACACTCCACCATCACATGATCTTTATGCCATTCTATATTGTGCAGCTCTGGCCCTGTTGAGGCATAAAAATGCCCCGCCTTTAACGCCGCCAATAGCAACTCAGGTTCGTTGGCCTCAGCTTTTACCATCACCCATCCCCCGAAATGATCAGGTTCCGAGAAATGCGCATCATCTGTGGCAATCAAGTTCAATTTGCGTCCAGCGCTGAGCATTTGATCTAAAGTGTAAAACCCGTGCGGACGGTCGCTGCCGATCGCGCATCCATGATTATACACTTCGACGGCATGGGCCGCCTCGATCGACAACGCATCTTCTGTCGTCAAACCCGCCCATTCAGGATGCGCAATTGCAACAAAGGCGCCTGCCGCCCGGCATCTTTCGGCGATCTGCGGCCCGGTTTCCTGACCTGCTTCAGGAAAAAAGGTCGGAGCGTGTGGCGGCGTAAACCCTTCAGGTAGGCCGACCGCCAGAATGTGCCAAAGCTCGCCGTTTTGCATCGCGCCGGAATGCATCTCAGCGCCCAAAATAGTGGTAAAATTCACGTTGCGAAACGGCTTCGTGTCGGTGATCGGATATTTGAAAAGACCGATAAAGTGATCCGACAAACAGATGAAATCATAGCCCTCTGCTTGATAGCGGCGACAGACCTCGGCAGGATCCAAAACCCCATCAGAGCAATTGGAATGGGTGTGCAGATTGCCGCGGTAAAACTGCCCCGGCGCATGGAAAAACGCGGTCATGAACCCCTCCAAAACATGTCAGCGCAACGATGGCCGACCGTTGTGACAACTCTATGACAAAACTATGCTTGCCCCGGCCCGCCGACAAATCGAACCGCCCCAACATCGATCCCATCTGCATTGTTCTGACGCAGATCACTAAAGGCCTCAAAAGTCGATTTTTCAACGCCCAACGCCTGGGCCATCTGGGCAATGACACCCGCAGTTGCAACCTCAGAGGCGCGTGTCGCGCCATCTGTAATTTTTACCACAATGCCATAACCAGCCTTCGGTGCAGTCACCGAAAAAACACCCTCGGCCCCGGTTTTGGCGTAAAGTGCGCCCTTAGCAGCTTTCGTCAAAACACCATTCCATTGCTTCGATCCACCGGTCAATTCGGGATGGGTAATCGCCGCCGAGATGACCGTTTCAGCAGCCGATCCACCGGTTTGCGCCGCCTTTGCGATCTGTCCGATCATGCGCCCAAAACCATAAAGCGAGATTTGCGGTGCAGGCAGGCTACAGCCATCCACGCCCAGCGCCGAGGGTTCCTCTCCCGCCAATTCCGCCAATCGTATCAGCATCGCCTTTTGGGCTGGATGATCTGCCTTGTCATACCCCTCATGCGTCCAGCCATTATGTTTACACAGGGCCAGCTGGCCACAATGCTTGCCTGAACAATTGTGAATGACGCGCAATGGGCCCTGCCCCGCACGGATCATCTGCATGCGCGTTTGACCATGTTGGGGCCAAGCCGGCCCACACGCTAGATCTGCGGCCTGATGGCCCAGCGCCTCAAGCCAGGCCTCAACACGCTCACGGTGCATCGCCTCGCCATCATGGCTGGCACCGGACAAAGCCCATTGTTGCGAAGACAGCTGCGCGCCAGCTTCCGCCAAAACCAAGGACTGCAAAGGTTTCATTGCAGATCGCGGAAAGATCAATTGCGCAGGATCGCCCCAGGCGCGGATTAAATTTCCGTCTCCATCCACCACCGCCGCCACACCGCGATGCACAGATTCCCGGACCCCCCCGCGTGTGACCTCGACCAAAATCTGATCCACCATCCCCTGGCTCCCGTTTTTGTTGACAGCTTGGTACCGTCTGTGATTCTAACTTTAGAAGGAACGTTACGAAAAAACAGTCAGGAAGAATTCCATGCAACGCATCGCATTCGCCTTCGCACTTTTATTGACCACACCTATTTATGCAGGCCCTATAGAAAAGGCTTGCATTCAATCTGATCGCCCCGCCGCCTCTTCTCGTCTTTGCAGCTGCATTCAAGGCGTTGCAAATCAAAGTTTAACAGGTTCAGATCAACAAAAAGCGGCAACCTTTTTCGCGGACCCACACCAAGCGCAAGTCACGCGACAGTCTGACGATCCCGGAAAAGAAGAGTTTTGGCTTCGCTACAAAGAATGGACCGAACGCGCAGCCAAAAATTGCAGTTAAATTCTGGGCGCGCACGAACTAGTGGTCGTGCCCTTCATGGCCTGCTTCGCCAACCGTGATCTCGAATGTCAGCGCACCGGCCTTCTCAAATGTCAGCGTCAAAGGGAATGTGTCCCCATCGGCCAATTGCTCTTCAACACCCATGAACATGACATGATCACCGCCGCGCTTTAATTTGACTTCGTCACCCGCAGGGATTGAAAACCCATCTTCGACGGCGCGCATTTTCATAATGCCGTCTTCCTCTATATGGGTGTGCAGCTCAACCAAGGCAGACACATTAGCAGATGCCGCAATCAGGCGATCATCTTCAGATCCATCGTTTTCAATGATGAAGAACGCTGCCGCAGTTGGTGCAGAACCGGTATTTGGCAGGACATAGGCATCGATGATTTCCAAATCACCAAAAGCAACGACATCCATGTCTCCATGTTCACCGTGATCGTCATCATGGTCATCATGGCCATGCATCAAAAAAAAAGCGCCTGCGCCAATCACAACAACACCGGCAATGCCCGCAATCCATTTCAACATTCACTCTCTCCACTTTATGAACTTCACAGGCTAAATAATGTTACATCGTAACACTTTCCAGCGCTATTGCGCGAACCGTGACATCTTTCGAAATTTGGCTCATTTTACTTGCGATCTGTCGCGCGCTTCTCTCTGCGCTCCAAAAAAATGAAACCGACATGGGTAATCAGCGACACATAAAGTGAAACAGAAATCAGAATATATAACGCAACAGCCAATCTCGTGCCATCATGGCTTGGCACCAGGTCGCCATAGCCCACAGTCGTCATGGTTGTGACTGAAAAATAGAAGGCTTGGATCCAAGTATAGTTTTCCAATAAGTGGAACATGACCGTGCCCACACCCAACAAAATCAGCAATGTCGAAATGATGATATATAGCCGAAGTCTGTAAACACTTTCCATAGAAATTGGCTATTTCAGAAAGCCGCTTCTGTAAACAAAACCAAAAAAAGACCCCCGAAATGGAGATCGTCTTGTTTCAATCTTACGCGTAGCAATCAGGCGGCAGCTGACTTGGCAGCGATTTCTTTCTTGACCTTCAGTGCAGCTGGCGAAAGCTCATCATCTTTGGCCTTTGCAAGAAATGCGTCCAGACCACCTCGATGATCGACCGAGCGCAAAGCAGCTGCTGAAATGCGGAACTTAAAGGTGCGCCCCAATGTCTCGGACATCAGCGTGACATCATTCAAGTTCGGCAGAAAACGCCGTTTTGTTTTGTTATTCGCATGGGACACATTGTTCCCACTCATTGGGCCTTTGGCCGTAAATTCGCAACGTCGAGACATAGCTCGTCCTTTCATCATCGTGCCCGCAGTCTTCCTCAAAAGGAACAAACGGACTCGGTCAAAATCAGAGATGTTGGCGTGTAGTCACCTCACCCCAAAGGGTCAAGTGCTTAGGCACTGGAAATCAGGCTCGTTTCGGTTTGAAGGGTCGAAAGATGTATTAACTTTGATTTTCACACTTATGCTGCTTATACAGATCGCGGAAGTTGTTCTTTTGATAAGAAAATGGGGAAAAATGTTGAAAAATCTAAGTGTGACCGGTCTGGCTTTGGCCTTAGCGACAACGGCGCATATCTCTGATGCATCCGCGCAAGGAATTGCCAAGGGTCAGTATTACGCAGGCGGGTTTGTCGGAGGGATTTCCTTCACAAATGATCTAACTGACAGCCCATCTGCAGTGTCGCAACTTGATCGCGATGATACTGGTTTCATTTTTGGCGCGGTTCTTGGACGGGGTTTTGCAAACAACCTTCGCGGAGAATTGGAGATTTCGAAATGGAGTGCAGACGGGAGTTGCGCATTTAAATGCAAGACGTCGGGCTCATACAACATGGACGCCCTTCAAATCTTGGGAAATCTCTGGCTTGATATTCCTTTGGAGTCGTCAAATTTGACCCCGTATGTTGGGGGCGGGATCGGCTACTTGGATTACTCGGCCGAAACAATTGTAGATGACCTCGAAGCAAGCGGAATGTCTTACCAAGTCGGTGGAGGTGTGACGATCCCCGTCGGTGGCAGCGCACTTATCGATATTGGCTACAGATACAAATCCGCCAATGTTGAATACGACAGCGGCCCAGCTGATACAGACCTAAGCGAAACACTATCCGGAAATTTCCTTCAGATCGGGGTCTTGTTCCCGTTTTAAGTCAACGCAAGCGACCCGTCGTAAACTTGACGCGCTGATCTGAAAGATCGAAATCGACCCAGCCCTCCCCAACAACCGGGGGGCTGCCATCGGGCGGGCGCAAAAGCTGATCAATTGATTTGACAAAGATGCTTCTGTCCAATCCGGCAAGCCGGACCGGGACAAGATCCACAACATGTTGAATGCGCCAGACCGTATGCTCTAAGTCGTCCTTGGAAGAAATTTCGAAAACATCTGCGAATGCCCGGGATTGAGGCCCGTTTTCGCCATGCTGAGAAATCGGTTGCAAGTTGCCTGATAAGTAGTTTGCGAAGTTTTCAGAAAGTAAGTTAGTTCCCCCCTTAATCAACTGCGCATAATAGGCTGTCAGATTTCCGTCTCCGCCGTATTCCGCTGAAACCTGACCCAACAAATCCCCGGTATCGAAACCCTCTTCGACCAAGTGCAGCGACATCCCACCAAATTCGTGAATACGCCTGTCCCACAACATCGAGGCAATAGGCGTGCCCCCCCGATAGGCCGGTAACAGCGCAGGGTGCAAATTTACCACGCGTCCCGGAAACGCATCTAAAACGGGCTTTGGAATCAGGTCTGGGTACAAGGCGGAAATGACAACATCGACCTTCAACCGCGACAGCTG
The DNA here is from genome assembly GCA_039814625.1 of Pseudomonadota bacterium. Lineage (GTDB taxonomy): Bacteria > Pseudomonadota > Alphaproteobacteria > Rhodobacterales > Rhodobacteraceae > Amylibacter. Next base: position 517,334 of record JBCCAU010000001.1, on the reverse strand, counting down.
CTTGGGCAAATGGGTCCAATCTTTCAACTTAGGCACCGGCTTGACCTTTAGACTTTGCCGTTTCTCCAAACCATGAAGTGTGACACCCGGCATGTCTTTTGACAGCTTTCGATCCTCTTTGAAATCAAGCCCACCCTTAAGTCGCATCGGGTACCAAAGCTCTGCCACCGCGTGCCCCGACAGCAACCATCCCCTTAAAATGCCCATGCTTACGATATTTGGAACCCCAAGAAACAAGGCGCGCAAAGATTTAGGCGGTATCGAAGTCATAGGCTCTTACACCAACACCTAAAACAACTGTCAAACGCGACGGGAATCAAAACGCCAAACGTGTCACTCGCACCAACAGCAAAGAGGACCTGACAATGTCTAAGTTAATTTTGACCGCAGTCGCAGTGTCGCTTTTAGGGGCATCCACCGCAATGGCCACCCCTTTGCGATATTTCGATCGGCTCGAAGATCGTGCCGATCGCTATGAAGATCGTATTGATCGCCGGGTAACATATGGTCCGCGTGATCGTATCGAAGATCGCGTTGATCTTTTGGAAAACCGGGTCGATGAACGCAACCTGCGCGCAAAATGCGCCAAAGCTTCAGCGTCTGGTTGTGCCGACCGTGTAAACTCATACTCCAAAACTATACCAAACACTAACTAAGACTGGGATTGGGAGTGATGGATGACTGCAATGTCAGAAAGAGCCTCCAATCCCACACTCCAAACTCTCCGCCCTTACTCGCCTTTACGATTAGATCGGCCTTCTTAATTCCCAAGGCGAAACGTCTTTCGATCAATTCAGTTCCCAGGTGCGTATTTGTTCTTTTAACAGGGTCCATTGGATGGCTTGCTTTTCCAGCACACGTTTTTCACGCACGCGCGTCGAAAGAAAAGCCCAGACCAGACTTTGCATCCACGTCAGACCTAGTTTGGAGAACATCTAAACTGGGTCAGACGGCAATCCATCATTCTTAAAAGCAAATGCCAGCGCGCCCAAAAGCACAATTGTCACGACTGAGAACACAAAGACATTTGACTCCAGACCCAAGACGCGCGTCTCGACGCCGTTTTCATCGACCAAAGCTCCTGCGTATAGTTCAGATGTGACATACGCGACCCAAAACCCTGACGCGAACATCAAGCCAACAAAAATTGGAAGAAACAAATTGTCCTTAAGCCATAAAAAATACAGGCTCATGAAAGACATAGATGCTCCAAAAAACAAAAACCAAACGCCGTGAACACGGGCATGCGGACTCCATTCCGGATTGTAGATATGCGTTTCATTTAAATCTGCAATGGCGGGCAGCACACCGTAAACAATCGTCACCAAAGTGATCAAAATCTTAATCATACGTCTGTTTGCCAAGTCTTTCACAGCCTTCTCCTCGCGGTCGGTTTCTGCTCTGCGAAGTTTGCTACTTTTTGCGGCACAATCACACAATGCACTCCTATGCACATAGCATGTCAATTGCGTGTGCAATCTGTCCCTATTGCGATTTTAAAGTACGTCTTCGGAACGAACTTCATTCTGCCGATGCCCGTGCGCGTCGAGGACAGGGTCCCCTCTAAAGTTGCGATCAAAATCTGGCTTGAAATGTGGTTCTAACCTGCGTGTTTGCGGATCGAGGCCGCCGAGGCCGCTATGGCATCTTTTACAGGAATGAATTTGAACCCAAAAACTTTCTCGGCCTTGGCGCCTGAAACGGTCAAACTCCGCCCTACATTTTGGATCACGCCCCGTATCTCTGGCATAAAGATCGCAAATACCCGCAACAGCCAAAGCGGTGCCACACCAGTGGCCAACTTCAAAGACGGATCCCAGACTTTAAGCATTTCTGCCATCTCTATAAATTTAACCGTCTGGGATGTTGCCGAAAACCGCTCGCCTTCTGTGGCTTCATTTGACAGCGCGGCCACATGCATCATCGCAACATCGCGGACATCTACGCAAGGCATCTCCATCGGGGGTAACATCGGATCGAGACGTTTCATAATCCGCTCCACCAATTCCAATGATGTACCATATTCTGCATCCATCGCGGGACCAAATACGGCGCCTGGGTTCACAGTTGTTAGCGCGATCTGTGGATGTTCAGCCTGAAAGTCCCAAGCCGCTTTTTCGGCCAGTGTTTTCGACGCTTCATAGGGGGACACATACGGCGCATCTGGCGTGGTCCAATATGTTTCATCAGACGGGGCCTCTATGGGCTTATTCGCTTGTTTGTAGATAGCAGCATTGGACGAGGTCAAAACCACCCTTTTGATCCCTGCAGACAAAGCGGCTTTCATGGCCCGAACAGTTCCATCCACCGCTGGACGGATCACCTCTTCAGGGTCTTTCGGGTCTGCCATAGGGAAAGGTGACGCCGTGTGCATCAGGACATCACAACCGGCCATCGCATCTGTCCAGCCCGCATCCTTGTTCAGGTCCAGAAACGCAAACTCTAATTTCGCATCTGGAAACAGCGCCTCAATCTCTGCTTTGCGTTTTTCAGAACGCACCGAGCCTCGGACTTCATAGCCCTTTTCGAGCAGCTCACGAACAATATGCTTTGCGATAAAACCGGATGCACCGGTGACGAAGACTTTGGTCATAGGAAGGCCTTTCTAACGCGTGAAAACATAATTAGTAAGAAGTGCTAACTTAGCAAGCGGTATTTGCGCCAACGCACGAAACATGATCCTATCTCATGCGCTTCGCGCAACGACGCCTTAGATATTTGATCAACGCTTGCGGCGCATATTTGTAGCGGTTCCACATAAATTGCAGACCTTGATCGAAAAGCCGCTGTTCTGAAAAGATCAAAACGGTCTCAAAGACGGCCCGGAATTTGCTGTTCAATCGGCCGCTGACACCACCAACGCGCATCACAGCCAGAACCTTGTCAACACGTGCAGATTTGAAGTTGAGCACCTCAAGGAACCTCACTTGCAGATCCAAATCCGCCGTAATGGCGTAAGAGGTGTTGAAAACTCCGCCTTCGTTATAGGCTTCTTTGCGCACGAACATGGCAGGATGGGCTGCTTGCCACGCCTTTCTAAAAGACTGACCTTTCTGAAACGCTTTGGGAACGTAAACCTCCATCGGCTTTCCCTCCGATGTCTCGAACTGCAAGCCACCAAACACGATCTTTGCATCAGAGCATTCAAAGGTTTCGGCTACCTTGGACAAAACAAACGGGTCAGCCAGACGATCATCGGCATTTATAATGGCGATGTATTGCCCTTTGGCACGCGCAATGCCGATGTTCATTGCATCGTAAATACCCCAGTCTGGCTTGGACTGGAGGTATGTTCGTTTTGCGGATTGGGCTTTTATAATTTCAACGGTGCCATCCGTGGAACCCCCATCGATGAACACGTGCTCGATATTAGGATAGTCCTGTTCGTTGACGCTTTGAATACAGTTCGCGATCAAATCAGATGCATTGAATGAAACCGTTATCACTGTGAACATAAGGACCCATTAAGTTGGGGGCCCTCAAATGCCAAGCGATGCTTGAACGTGGGATTTGGCATGTTGGTCGAAAGAAAATTTCACGCATTGCCCAGACAAACGGCCCACCAAAGGGACAAGACCGACCAAGATTACAGACCTTGGCCCTGCCTTTCAAAGCGTTCAACCTCACAAAGCTGCGATGCGCGCAAGGGCCCTACACATCAGATGGCGATTTCCCGTCCATCCAATCCTCATATCGCATAATCCCTTCGGCCCTGGTGTATCCCCGCCCCTCTAACATCACCCGATCTACCGACGTCGCGATCCGATCCAAACAATTGATCGTAAACGCCGCCGGCCCGGGCGGATCAAAGATCGCAGGCAAGACATGGTCGGTCATCATGAAATCGTCGAAGCAGTGATAGAGCGCAGCGGATTGTCCGCCCCCAAGCGCCTTGGCCAAGGGGCCATAGTTAAAGGCCGCGAAATCGGTCGGCTCCCCGCCGTCTTCTTCATCAATCTGCTTAAATTCGGCCGCCTGCTGTGCAAAAGCGTCCGAGAAGAGATCCAGAAACTCGGCCCGAGAGAACAGCAAAACATAGTTAAAAATCTGGTTGGGTTGCCAGCGCTGCATTTGCCCGTAATTGAGGTGGTTGTTCCAACCGACCCGGGCGATACTGATTATCGCGCCATTGATGAAGATCTGCATAGGGGCAGGTTAGAGAGGCTGTTGGCGTACGGCAAGCGTTGGCGGGTTAGAGTTTCAAACACACTAACCGCCCTCTCGATGAACACCCGATCACCGAAGGTAGCCCAATCGCTGCAGCGCGGCCTGTCGCGGAAATCCAAGCGCACTCCATACAAAAGAAGACGTTTGCGAAGAAGTCATAGGCAGGGGTTCATTCGCATCACTTTGCCTCCCTTATTAGATAGGGACCACTGAACCTGACCGCGTGACTGCTGCGAACTTATGCGGTCAGTTCGAGCGCCCCAATGCCCGACGAGCGGTGCGCAGCACTGCTGAGAGGAGCCGTCCCGTAGCGCTGAAAGCGCACCTTCGGTGCGACGGGCGGGGCGCTTCACTTCGCTCGCGCTGTTAACCCGCCCACGGGCGTTCGCTTTTTGCACTTGGTCCTTAGTCTTGTTCCATTGCGAGTTTACAAATCAAGTCAATCGCAGCTTGATTGTAAACGGAAGGCGTAGCTTCACTGACCTGCCCTGTTTCAATGTACTTTTTCTCATTGCGTTTGTTTGTAAAAATAAATGTGGAATATGCCGGATCAAACTTAAGCTTGTGTGCCTTTATCAGAGACCAAACTGTATTTTGCTTCACACCTTGGCATCTGCTTTGAACCTCTTTTGCCAGCTGCTTTGCCGCGAACGGATAAAGCTCATGAACATTCTCGGCCACAATTTTTTCAACCTCTATGGAGTCTACCGGAACCAGATCTCCAACCAACTTCAAAGCTTCTGCGCCCTCAGTTTCTTTAAACTCTCCCTCCCTGATGAACTTAATTCTGTTCGCTAAATCGTTGTCCACAAAAAATGACGCTCCAGAATGAGCATTCATATCTTTCATTGCCTTAAGAGTAATTGAATTGCTTGGCCCATCACGTCCGATGTGAGTAACGTGGTCAATCCACGCTTGGTTTGTGGCTTCAATCCTACTGTTGATAATGCTTTCCAATTCCGCCGACATGATTTTCTGCGTTCTTCCACCATAGCGAAAATATATTTCTCCGTTCTTAAGAGAATTATCTTTTCCCTCATCTTTTTTAGCAATTACGGGTTTGGTCCTGCACTCTTTGATCTCAAAAACACCAAAGTATTTTCCATCTTTCTGATAATGGTACTGCTTCCAATCGATTGAACACGAGAAGATTTCTAAAATGAATCCAGTAATCTTTTCTGGATCAATAGACTCGAATTGATTTCTAGATTTTTCGTTTAGACCGATTGGAACACGGGGCTTGTCCTTGATACCAAACACTAGCTTGCCACCTTTATTGTTTGCAAAAGCAGCAAAGTCCCGAAAGTAGTCAGCCAATCCAGCTAGGTTGAACTGTTCTTTAAATTCTAAAGTTTGAGTTTCTCTGTGAAAAAGCGTGCCATCTTTCAGCCTAAGCAATTCTTCAAAGTCGTCGTCATTCATTTTGATTATAAAGGTTCTAAGATAAGGTTTAATTGCAGTCACGTTTACTACGATGACTTTATCTCAATTCGATCAATTTTAATAGCCAAACCCCAACGTGCCCACTAACCAATCTCACCACTCCCCCTCCAAGCCCTTTGACCTTTTCTCCCAGCGGCGCATTTCCTTCATCTGCTCGCGTAGGCTCTTTTGCCGTATCCCTAACAACAGCTCGTCTTCATCCAAAGCCCCGGATCGCGAGAACAGAACCCGCGCCAACCGCCCCATCACAAAGGTCCGCAGCACATAGTTTATCCGAGTGGTGTAATTCGGCCCCAGTGCGCGAAAGAATTTTAGCACATCTTCGTCAATGCGAATGCTGATCTTTTCCTTTTTCGACGTATCCCGCACCTCGATATCGATCTCGTCCCATTCGGGTGGGCAGTCGCTCAAGGCATCTGAAACTGGAAAGGCATTCCGCATCGCCTCGGCGCTGTCTAGAAAATCCACCAGCGCCTGTTTTTGTTTATCGCGTTCTCGTGTCATGGCGCTTGGATCAGCCCTCAAATCTTACCAAAACCTTACCGCAGCGTGTCCTACGGATATCCCACGCAGATCACACGCATACCCCACGGATATCACCCACCCTATTCTTGCCCCCCTGCCCGTGATCCGGTAAGCGCGCGCCATGCTTGATCGTGCCTCCAACCAACCCGATCTCCCGCCAGAGATTGACCGCCGTCGAACCTTTGCGATCATATCGCACCCCGATGCAGGCAAGACGACGCTCACGGAAAAATTCCTCCTTTATGGTGGGGCTATTCAGATGGCCGGGCAGGTCCGCGCCAAGGGCGATGCACGCCGTACGGCCTCTGATTTTATGCAGATGGAAAAGGATCGCGGGATCTCGGTCTCGGCCTCGGCCATGTCTTTTGAATTCAAGGATTTTTGGTTCAATCTGGTGGACACGCCGGGCCATAGTGACTTTTCTGAGGACACGTATCGGACGCTCACCGCGGTCGATGCCGCGATCATGGTGATTGATGGGGCCAAGGGCGTTGAAAGCCAGACCCAGAAACTGTTCGAGGTCTGCCGTCTGCGCGACATGCCGATCCTCACCTTTTGCAACAAAATGGATCGCGAAAGCCGCGACACCTTTGATATCATCGACGAGATTCAAGAAAATTTGGCGATCGATGTGTGTCCGGCCTCTTGGCCCATCGGAATGGGTAAGGCGTTTTTGGGGTGTTATGACTTGCTCAATGATCGGTTAGAGCTGATGGATCGTGCAGATCGCAATGTGGTCGCAGAAAGTATAGAAATCAACGGCTTAGACGATCCAAACTTGGCCAAACATGTGCCCGCCGATATGCTGGGGACATTTCTAGAAGAGGTCGAAATGGCGCGCGCCTTGCTCCCCGCATTTGACCATCAGGCGTTTTTGGATGGCACAATGACGCCGATCTGGTTCGGCTCGGCGATCAACAGCTTTGGCGTGCAGGAATTGATGGAAGGGATCGGGAACTTTGGCCCCAAGCCGCAAGTGCGTCCCGGCGAACCCCGGCAGGTCGCCCCCGACGAGGCAAAAGTAACTGGGTTTGTGTTCAAGGTGCAGGCCAATATGGACCCCAAGCATCGCGACCGTGTGGCCTTTGTGCGACTTTGCTCTGGGCATTTTAAACGCGGGATGAAACTGACCCATGTCCGCTCAAAAAAGCCTATGGCGATCAGTTCGCCCATGCTGTTTTTGGCCTCTGATCGCGAGCTTGCAGAAGAGGCTTGGGCCGGTGATATCATCGGCATCCCCAACCATGGGCAACTGCGGATCGGGGACGCGTTGACCGAGGGCGAAGATGTGAGGTTCACGGGCATTCCAAGCTTCGCACCAGAGCTTTTGCAAGCAGTCCGGGCGACCGATCCAATGAAGGCCAAGCACCTGGACAAGGCTCTTACGCAATTTGCCGAGGAAGGGGCCGCCAAACTGTTCAAACCGATGATCGGTGCCGGTTTCATCATCGGCGTTGTTGGCGCGTTGCAATTCGAAGTGCTCGCCAGTCGCATCGAACTTGAGTATGGTATCCCTGTGCGGTTTGAGCCGACGCAATTCACCTCGGCCCGATGGGTGATGGGCCCCAAAGAAAACCTCGATGCGTTCATCAACACAAACAAAGGGCATATCGCCAGCGACAACGATGGAGACCCCGTTTATATGACGCGTTTACAATGGGACATTGATAGGATTGAGCGGGATTTCCCCGACCTCACCTTAAGTGCCATCAAAGAAACGTTGACCTAGCGATGCATCGTCTCTGTGCGATAGTCTTAGGTCTTACTTTCCTGACGGCATGCAGCCCAAGGGGCGAACCAAACTTTGTGCCATTCGACGAAACTGCTTTTGTTCAAGAGATATATTCGGTTGTTCAGCGTAGCTCAGCGGATGGAGAGTTTGAATTTGGCTCGGATCGAACGTCGGAAGTCAACTACCAAAAAATTGCCATTTCAATTCCTCCAAACCATCAGGCCGGACGTATCGAATGGCCGAAGCGCGCAGAACCTGACCCTCAGAAGCATTTCGGTATTGTTCGCGCAGACCTTCTTGAGAGCAAAGCTGATTTTTATGAAGCTTTGCGAAAAGAAGATGAAGATACCGTTCTTGTTCAAGTTCACGGATTTAACACCAACCCGTCCGAGGCGTTGTACAGGCACGCGCAAATCCGCCATGATTACGAAGTTACAATTCCGACCATATCTTTCATATGGCCTTCTGCGGCAACCGTACGCGGATATGTTTACGACAATGACAGCGCCTTATTTGCAAGAGACACTCTCGTTGACCTGATCCATGACATCAACCGTTACTCAGGCAAAAGAGTTGTACTATCAGCACATTCCTTAGGTTCATTTTTAACAATGGAAGCGCTGCGTCAAAGTGCGCTGCAACCCGGTCCAAAAGTCACGGACCGCGTGGCGGGTGTTTTCTTACTTGCGCCAGACATCGATCCAGATGTGTTTGAGGCACAGCTCTCGAAGATTGACCCCATTCCTGACCCTTTTCTCGTCTTCGCGGCAAAGAGCGACCCCGCCTTAAAGATATCGACTTTTATACGCGGAACAAAAACGCGGGTTGGTCAGATCACGGCAGACGAAAAATGGTCAGAGCTGGGTATTCGTATCGTCAATCTGAGCGAGTTTAGCAAGTCTGCATCAAACCCACATTCAATCGCTTCGACATCTGAAGAGGCCATTTTGTTCTTGGTCGGTTTTTTCAGTGCTCTGTTTGGAACAAGTCTGTGACATGTGTAGTCCGCTGCGCCGTTGCTTGCCGCCTTGGAACCATGGGACCCCTCACCGTCTGACCTTGTTTTTACCTTTAATCGACTATCTTGCGTCTAGAAGTCTTTGGAGTTTTGGGGCAAATCAGCCAATTTCTTGAAGTTAACGCTGCCGAACTTGCCGTTGTGAAAAGGTTTCCTTAGGTCAGGTTTATGATGTCAAAGCGCCTGCATGCCCAGTTCGCTGGAATGATAGCGACCATCGCGATCACTGCGGCTGCTGTGTTTGTTTTGATCACAGTGTTTTGGCCGCAATCTGGTACGACGACACCAAGGGGACACACAACGCAGGCATGGCAGTTGCTGGCGTCCGTTGAGATATACGACACTAGCGACAGTCTGATGCCAAATGTGGTTAAAACCTTTCCAGATAACCTGCGTGCCGCAACAAATGAGTTTGAAATTGAGGGCTATTTGCTGCGCTATTTGGCAGAGCCTTACTTACAAGCATTCATGCTGGTGCCTGACCCGCCCGAATGTGAATTTTGCGGCGGCGGCGGATACGGCCCTTTTCTGGATGTGCAGATGAAAACACCGATGTCCGATCTGCCAAACTATACCAAATTGCGTGTCCGAGGAACAATCGAACTGATCGAAGATCCTGAAATCTATGAGGCGGTTCGATTGGTTGACGCGGTTTTGGTCGATTAAGCCAGAAGTAGATTACTTTATGTTAAGACTATCTCTTCAAACCCTTCGGCATGCGTGTATGGTTTTTCACTCTCATCATTTGTTGCAGTGCGCCCGCAGCCATCGCTGAAGTCCTTCGGGATATTCGCTACGGCGACCATCCAAGACAGGTTTATGATCTGTATCTGCCCAAAACCGCAACGGACCGCCTTTATGTAATCATCCATGGTGGCGGATGGTTCCAAGGCGACAAATCTGGCGCTGATATTTGGAAAGATAAGTTTGCTCATTGGGGGGCAAAAGGCATCGCTCTCGCGGCTCTGAACTATCGACTTGTCCCTGAAGTGAACCCTTTCCAGCAGGCTGAAGACATCAGGCAAGCGATCCAACACTTCGAAGACTTAAACCAGTTTCAAGATATCGTGCTGCTCGGCCATTCGGCAGGAGCGCATCTCGCGTTGCTGGCTCAAACGCATAGCGGATTTCAATCCAGGTTTGGACCGCCAGAGTGGTCCGCAACCATTGCACTCGACACAAGCGCAATAGATGTCGTTGGTATAATGTCCGGTACGCCATACCGCACATGGCGTCATGCTTTTGGACAGGTGGCAGAAGCTTGGTCAAACTATGCTCCTTTAACCCAGTTGAACGATGCAGGCCCCCCTATATTGATTGTATGTTCTTCCCTGCGGGAGTTGCCGTGTAAGCAGGGCGAACAGTTAAAGCAAAAGGCGAAATCTGTTGGCCAAGATGTTGACGTCTTCTCGGTGCAAATGGAACACCTACAAATCAACGAGGCGATTGGAGTTGATCAACTCTTCACAGCGCGCCTTGATCGATGGGTTTTGAATGCCTTGACACTCAAATGACCAAAATCATTGGGGCGATCCAGTTTGATTGACCCAAAGACGCAATTCCTTTAACGTGCGCGCATTGGGCCTATAGCCCGTATGACACGCGGGCGTATGATTGGCGTCCGAAACCAGACAGCGGCCCTGCCGCCAAGAACGGACGTAAATGACAAAATTTAAAGATTTGGGTTTGAATCCCAAAGTCCTGAAAGCTGTAGATGAAGTTGGCTATGAAACGCCAACTCCCATTCAGGCCGAGGCAATTCCACATGCCCTTGCGGGGCGTGATGTTTTAGGGATCGCCCAAACTGGCACCGGCAAAACTGCCAGCTTCACCCTGCCCATGATCACCAAACTGGCCCGCGGGCGCGCCAGGGCGCGCATGCCAAGGTCTTTGGTCCTCGCGCCAACACGCGAATTGGCAGCGCAAGTTGCTGAAAACTTTGAAGGCTATGCAAAGCACGTAAAACTCACCATGGCCCTTTTGATTGGGGGTGTTAGTTTCAAAGACCAAGATGCCCTTATTGATAAAGGTGTCGACGTTTTGATTGCCACTCCGGGCCGCCTTTTGGATCATTTCGAACGTGGTAAATTATTGCTGACGGGTATTGAAATCATGGTCGTCGATGAAGCCGATCGTATGCTTGATATGGGTTTTATCCCCGATATTGAACGGATTTTCAAATTGACACCTTTCACGCGCCAAACCTTATTTTTCTCTGCAACCATGGCGCCTGAAATCACCCGAATAACCACGGAATTTTTATCCAATCCCGAACGCGTGGAAGTTGCAAAGCAGGCTACGACATCAGAAAATATTGATCAAAAAGTTTGCTGTTTCAAAACAAGCAGCCGCACCGAAGAGGGGCGCGAAAAACGCGCGATGCTGCGCGAAGTGATCAAAGCGCAGACTGACGAAATCACAAATGGTATCGTCTTCTGCAATAGAAAGATCGATGTCGATATTGTTTACAAATCCCTTAAAAAACATGGCATGAACGCAGGCGCGATCCATGGGGATCTTGATCAAAAAATCCGCATGAGAGTTTTAGATGGCTTTCGTGACGGGTCGATCACGTTCCTAGTTGCATCAGATGTTGCTGCGCGGGGGTTGGACATTCCAAGCGTCAGCCATGTGTTCAATTATGACGTGCCAATCCACTCAGAGGATTATGTTCACCGGATCGGTCGAACAGGTCGTGCGGGCCGCAAAGGCTCTACTGTTATGTTGTGTCTTCCCCACGAAGAAAAGTATCTCCAGAAGATCGAGGAACTTGTTGAACAAAAAATTCCTCGTCTTGATCCACCTAAAATTGAAACACGCTCTTCAAGTAGAAGAAAAACAGACCGAGCTGAAAAAGAACCCAAATCTGAGATTGCCGCCGAAAGGACCGTCGCTGCCGTTCCAACGAAACCGAAACCGGAACGCTCCCGTGGCAAACATTATGAAGATAAAGCAAAGGTTACGGGCATGGGCGACCATGTGCCGGCATTCTTGACAGTCAGTTTTGCGCCAGAAAAAAGCGATGCGAATTCCACCGCACCCAAGAATGAAGCGGCCGACGCGGCCTAGCCACTTTCGGCTTCTAGTCTGTTCAAAAGCACACGAACCACGGGTTTCTTTCCAATAAGATCACGGCAGATATGCGCGATACGCCTCTCTAGCCGTTCGATGACATCATCATCGCGTCGCAAGGTTTTGGCAGGAATAAGATCAATCTCGTCCTCCATCTCACGTTCGACTAAATCTGCAAGATCTTCGCGGCCCTTATGCGGGTCAGGCAGTCCGATCGTTTCGACCCATACCCCCAGCAAAGCATCATCTTCTAAAATGACAGATGCGGCAACCATACCACGCGTGGCCATTCGAATGCGGTTCAGTACGATCCCGTCATAAGCTCCAATCAACTCTGAACCATCAAGGTAAACGCGACCAGCATCGACATGCTCGACAATTTGTGGATGTTTCGACGTCAGATCTGCGATGGCACCATTGGGCACGACAAGTGATGGTATGCCCTTGGCTTTGCCCAAATTGGCATGTTCCAGAAGATGCCGATATTCTCCATGCATAGGGATCAATACTTCGGGGGCCAACAAGTCATGAACCTGTTCCAGATCAGGGCGGTTCGCATGACCTGAAACATGGTAAAGCCCCGAACTGTCATCAACTACGCGCACGCCTTGCGCTGCAAACGCATTGATGATCCGTCCGACTTCAATCTCATTGCCCGGAATGGTTTTTGAAGAGAACAAAAACATGTCCCCCTCCTTCATGGTAAAGCCAAGGTATTTGCCATTTGCCAAATGTGCTGAGGCTGCGCGACGTTCCCCTTGAGATCCCGTAACCAAAAGCATCAGGTTTTGCCTTGGAATATCCTGCGCCTCTTCCAAATCAACAACGGGCGGGAAGTCCCCCAACAATTCAGCGTCACGCGCAAATCTCAACATGCGCTGCATTGATCGCCCAAGAACACATACCGAACGACCTGCTTCAACACCGGCCTGAGCCAATGTTTTCAAGCGCGCGATATTGGAAGCAAAGGTTGTTGCAACTGCGAGTCCCTCGGCGGTCGCGATCAAATCTCGGATCGGCTCTCGCAGTTCAGATTCGGAGCGCCCCGGCAGCGGCGAAAAAACATTCGTGCTGTCACAAACCAAGGCCTTCACCCCGGGTTTTGCGACCTCTCGTAACATTGCAGGATTAAAAGGATCCCCAACAATCGGAGACGGATCCAGTTTCAAATCACCCGTATGGACAATGCGTCCTTTGGGAGTGTCTATCACCAGTCCACCTGCCTCAGGTATCGAGTGGCTGACCGGCAAAATACCAACTTTGAAAGGGCCCACATCCGTCATATCGGGATAAGGTGGCAGCACCGTGATTTGATCTTCATCACGGTTCCAATCCGCCATTTTCGCGCGCGCAACCATTCCGGTAAAGCGACGACAATAGATCGGTGCAGAAAGCCGGTCAAAAATCATTCCAAGCCCACCGATGTGATCTTCATGGGCATGCGTGATGAAAATCCCATCCAACCGATCCGCCTGATCCGCAATCCAACCTGGATCCGCAACAATCAGATCGACACCTGGCGTGCCGTTCATAGATGGAAAAGTGACCCCGACATCCACAAGAATAAAACGCTCTTTTCCAGGGACACCCCATCCATAGGCATACATATTCATGCCAATCTCGCCGGCGCCGCCAAGGGGCACGTAAATCAAACGCTCTTGTGACATCAATTTCCCTTATTATGGGCATCGATCAAAACAAGCCCATGCATTGTCAGATCAGCATCTAAGTGATCAAATAAGTCTGTTCCCCGATCAAAGAGCGGGGCAAGGCCACCGGTTCCGATAACCTTCATCGGACGACCATGCTCTTCGCGGATTTTCGTAGCGATCCCTTCTATCAAGCCAATATAACCCCAGAATACACCTGATTGCATGCAATCAACCGTATTGGTTCCAATCACCTTGTCCGGTTTGGTGACATCAACGAATGGCAATGCCGCCGCAGCCGCTTGCAATGCTTCGATTGAAAGGTTCACACCTGGTGCGATAACACCGCCGATATAGGCCCCGTCACGATCAACGACATCGAATGTCGTCGCAGTTCCGAAATCCACTACGATCAAATCCCCGCCATATCGATCAAAAGCACTTACTGTATTTACCAAACGATCTGCACCGACAATTGTGCCTTCATCAACACGCACAGGCACAGGCAATTCGCAATCGTCTTTTCCAACCACAACCGGACGTGTGTTGTAGTAGCGGTCCGTAAGCACACGCAGATTGAATACAACGCGTGGCACGACACTGGAAATGATCACACGATCAATATGTGCCTGAACGTCGTTCAAGTTCATCAGCTGATTGAGCCAAACATGATACTCATCTGCTGTGCGTTGATGTACCGTTTGACACCGCCATTCGGCTAAAACCTTATCGGCATCATAGAGCGCGAATACTGTGTTTGTATTGCCCACATCAATTGCAAGAAGCATTCAGCCATCCTCAAAAAAAATATCTGCCGCGGTGATGTGCTGCGGCCCGGTAGACGTCTTTAGAACAAGCGCCCCGGCAGAGTCCACTGTATCAAAGACACCTGAGATTTCAGACCGTGCAAAGCGTGCAACGATCTTCTCACCTAAATGCGCAGCACGGGACAACCAAGCCTCTCGCAGTGGCGCAAAACCAAATTCAATGAAACTGTTTTCTCTTTCGCAAAAGTGTTTTGTCAAACGTTTGGCCAAATCCGGCACAGTCACGTGAAACCCCAACGCGTTGAGGGCCGCCGGCGGAAGAGCCCGGGTTTCGACCAGAGTTGCCGGTGGAGCTACCGCAACATTAACACCAATACCAATGATCAGATATTTCGGCAATGCTTCCAACAATATCCCGGCAACCTTTTGGTTTCCAACCAGGACATCATTGGGCCATTTCAAAGACACAGGACAATCCGGTTTAAACTCCAATAGGGTGTCAGACAAAGCCAGAGCAGCGGTAAAACTGCGCAGAGCTTTTTGTTGCGGGCTGTCATGGCAAGGCATCAGCAAGCTGGCATAGAGGTTCCCTTTGGGCGATGCCCATTGCCGACCCCGTCGCCCTATGCCTCCAGTCTGCTCTGAGCCAAGACACATTACAGGATGTGCGATTTGGCCCACCAGCTTACGGGCCTCTTCGTTCGTGCTGACAACAGTTCCAAAGAACCGAGTCTCAATTTCGGTTATCACCGAAGCAACGCCGCAGCCGCCTCTGCGGCAAAGCCATCGAACCCAAAAAGGTTTGCGATCCCAAAAACCATAGCGGCCGAACTGCCTACAAGCGCCAACCAATGCAGCGTTGGAATTGTTCCATCAAGGGCATCGACCTGTTCGCCAAAGTACATCAAATAAATGATCCGCAAATAGTAATAAGCGCCGATCACCGACGCGATAACACCCGCCACGGCTAACCAAACCAATCCGGCATCGACCGCCGCACCCAAAACATAAAATTTCCCAAAGAACCCAACCAAAGGCGGAATGCCTGCGAGCGAAAAGAGCAGAACCCCCATACAGGCCGCACGCAATGGCTCTTGCTGAGAATAAAGGCCTAAGGCCCCAATCTCGGTCACTTCTTGGCCATCTTTTTCCATGTTGAGGATAAAGGCGAAGACCCCAATATTCATGGCCAGGTAAATCGCCATATAAATCATCATACTTTGCACACCTTGTTCGGTTCCTGCAGCCAAACCCATCAACGCAAAACCCATATGCGCTATCGAAGAATATGCCATCAAACGCTTGATATTGTTTTGGCCAATCGCGGCGACCGAACCTAAGAACATTGAAATCAACGACAAAAAGGCAATGATTTGAATCCAGTCCTGCGTGACACCGCCAAAGGCGTCAAACAAGACACGCGCAAACAATCCAGCTGCCGCAATTTTTGGCGCTGTCGCAAAAAACGCGGTCACTGGCGTCGGCGCACCTTCGTATACATCCGGCGTCCACATATGAAATGGGGCGGCAGAGATCTTGAAGCCCATACCTACACAAAGAAAAACAAGACCAAAGAGCATGCCCAAAGGCATGTCGCCAGATTGAACCGTACTTGCAATGTCATCAAAATTCGTGGATCCGGTATAGCCGTATACCAACGACGCTCCATATAACAGAAGCCCCGAAGACAAAGCGCCCAAAACGAAATACTTTAAGCCTGCTTCGGTGGAGCGGACGCTGTCACGATGGAACGCCGCAATCACATAGAGTGCAAGCGATTGTAACTCTAGCCCCATATAAAGCGCAATCAAATCGCCCGCCGACACCATGAGCATCATTCCAACGGTCGCTAAAGCAATCAGAATTGGAAATTCAAACTGATAGAGTTTATTGCGTTTAAGGTAATTTTGACTAAGTAGCAAAATCACCGAGGATCCAAACAAGATCAGAATCTTTGCATAGCGCGAAAATGCATCATCAATGAAAGCCCCGTCAAAGGCCACGCGTTCTCCATAGGGTGAAACGCCCAATAAAACAGCACATCCGCCCATTACGGCTGCCGTTGTCCAGAACAAAAGTTGCGAGAGGGCATCCTTGCCAAAATAAACACCGATTATCAGGGCTGCCATTGCATATAGCACTAAGATCACTTCGGCGCTCAGAATAGAAAGTTGTGCCATCATCGTTCTGGTCTCCTAATTTTGGGCCAGTTGGCTATTTGCCGCTGTATTCAACGCGACATCCACCGAATTTAACAAGTTTTGAACACTGGGTTCGATTAGGTCGATTACCAGTGCGGGATAGACCCCCAAAAGAAGCGTCATCACGACCAAAGGCGCCATGATCAGTTTCTCACGCGTATCCATATCAGTGATGCCTTTAAGGCTCTCTTTGATCAGATCACCAAACACAACCCGTCGGTAAAGCCACAAGGCATAACCCGCCGAAAAAATAACGCCCGTGGTTGCAAAAACGGCAATCCAAGTGTTGGCCTGAAACGCTCCGATAAGCGTCAAGAACTCTCCGACAAAACCAGACGTTCCCGGAAGGCCAACATTTGCCATTGTAAACAACATGAAAATCAGCGCGTAAACTGGCATACGAATAACTAACCCACCATATGCATCAATGTCTCGTGTGTGCATCCGATCATAGATCACACCGACACCAAGAAACAGCGCAGCAGAGATAAAACCATGGCTGATCATCTGGAAAATGGCGCCATCAAGCCCATTTTGGTTCAACGTGAAAATGCCCATCGTTACGAAGCCCATATGCGCAACCGACGAATAGGCGATCAGTTTTTTCATATCCTCCTGCATCAACGCAACCAGTGAGGTGTAGATGATCGCGACAACCGAAAGTGTCATGACGAAAGTCGCTAAAAGATCTGAGGCCACTGGAAACATCGGCAATGAGAACCTTAGGAAACCGTACCCCCCCATTTTCAACAAAATTGCAGCCAACACGACCGAGCCTGCGGTTGGTGCCTGAACATGGGCATCGGGCAACCACGTATGAACCGGCCACATTGGCATTTTAACGGCAAAACTTGCGAAAAACGCCAAGAACAGCAGGGTCTGCACACCGCCGACAATGGTGACACCTAAAATGCGGAATGTCTCTGATGCGAAGGTGATATCGCCTGACAGCAATGTTGGGATATCGGTGGTCCCACCCGCCATCCACATGTAGATCATCGCAACCAACATCAGGACAGAACCCAAAAGCGTGTACAAGAAAAACTTGAAACTCGCATAGATGCGGTCTTTCCCGCCCCAAATTCCGACAATAAGGAACATGGGTATTAGGCCTGCTTCAAACACCACATAGAACAGCACAAGATCAAGGGCCACAAATACCGCGATCATCAACCCTTCCAAGATCAGGAACATAATCATGTATTCCTTCACGCGATGAGTCACGTTCCAGCACGCACCGATCACAATCGGCATCAAAAATGTGGTGAGCATAACAAACAAAATACTGATGCCATCGACGCCAACTTTATATGTCAATCCACCGATCCAAGGGAATTCTTCAACCATCTGGAAATCAGTATTGCTTGGATCGAATTGGCTGAGCATGCCAATCGAAATCAGGAAAGTGGCCGAAGTCGCAATAAGTGCGACACCTTTGGCATTCCGCTGTGCAGCTTCATCACTTCCGCGTAAGATAAATGCCAAAGTACTTGCGGCAAAAATCGGCAGAAAAATCAGGATGGAAAGGAGGTTATCCATCAGCTGCCTCCCTGAGTGATCGAAAACCATGTCACGATTGCAGCCACACCAACAACCATCCAGAACGCATAGTGAAATAAGAAGCCCGACTGCGCTCGGCCCAACTGACGCGTGAAGAACGGAATGATGCCCATGGCCAACCCGTTGATCCCACCGTCAATCGTTCCACCATCGCCCTTTTTCCAAAGGAACTGCCCGAGCTTCATCGCTGGACGCACAAAGATCACGTCATAGAGTTCGTCAAAATACCATTTGTTCAGCAAGAAGTTGTAAGCAGGCCATTGCCGCTCCGCGAGACGCGCCGGTGCTTTGGGATTAATGATATACATGTAGTAGCTTAACGCGAAGCCCAAGATCATCGCGATAAAGGGCGACGCCTTCACCCAATCTGGCACCTTATGAGCGTCGTAGATCACGGTGTTCGTCCCTGGATCCATAAAAATTGAAGCCCCGAACCATTCATTAATATGCTTCAACTTGCCAAAGAAATCCTCATACCAGACCATGCCCGAAAATACCGCACCTACAGCGAGAACCCCCAACGGAAGCAGCATGACATTCGGGCTTTCATGGGCATGATCATGCGTATGCTTGTCGCCGCGCATTTCGCCGTAGAACGTCAAAAACATCAAACGCCAACTGTAAAAACTGGTCATCGCAGCAGCCAGAACCAGAACCCAGAAAGCGAATGAGGCTACATTTGTACCCCCGACAAACGCGCTTTCGATAATGGCGTCCTTTGACAGAAAGCCGGCAAATCCAATCGGAATGCCTGCAATTTTAAGATCGTGTAAAATCCAAACAGCCGGAAGACCCACTCCCGTAATCGCAAGTGTGCCAATCATCATCGCCCAGAATGTATAGGGTATCTTTTTGCGCAGACCCCCATATTTGTGCATGTTCTGCTCATGATGCATCGCGTGAATGACCGAGCCTGCACCAAGGAACAACATGGCCTTGAAAAAAGCGTGGGTCAGCAAATGATACATTGCAACAGGATAGGCACCAACGCCGGCGGCGACGAACATGTAACCCAATTGCGAACAGGTCGAATAGGCAATCACTCGCTTGATATCCGTTTGCACCAGGCCAACGGTCGCGGCAAAGAACGCTGTGACCGCGCCGATACCGACGATCAATTGACCCGCAAACTCGGCATATTCGATTACCGGACTGAACCTACAAACCATGAACACACCTGCCGTGACCATCGTTGCGGCATGGATCAGCGCAGAAACAGGTGTTGGCCCCTCCATCGCGTCTGGCAACCATGTGTGTAAGAACAGTTGGGCAGACTTACCCATGGCACCGATGAACAGAAGGATAGCAACCACTTCGGCGGCAGGCGCTTCAAACCAGAGGAAGCTCATACTTGTTGCGGCCAATTCCTGCCCGAAATCTGGATCCAAAACTTCGCTAAAATTGATGCTGTCTGCAAAGTAGAAAATACCAAATATTCCCAAAAGAAACCCGAAATCCCCAACCCGGTTCACAACAAATGCCTTAATCGCAGCAGCGTTTGCGGTGGCTTTACGATAGTAAAAACCGATCAAAAGATATGAGGCGACACCGACGCCTTCCCAACCAAAGAACAGCTGTAACAAGTTGTCTGCTGTAACAAGCATTAACATCGCAAACGTGAAAAAAGACAAATATGCAAAGAACCGGGCTTTATAACTTTCACCCTCTTTCCATTGCGGATCATCCTCCATGTAGCCCCAAGAATAGAGGTGAACCAACGAGGACACTGTAGTAATCACGATCAACATAACCGCGGTCAATCGATCGATGCGAATGGCCCAGTCTGTGCTAAGCGATCCACTTTCAATCCATTTTAAAACCACTGTGACGTCGACGCCACCGTCATGGCCTAGAAAAACAACCCAAGACAACAAGGCCGATAGGAACAAGAGCCCTGTCGAAACGGCCATGCCCGCGGTTTCCCCTATGATCCGCCAACCGAAGCCGCAAATCAGCGCGCCCACAAGCGGGGCAAATAGAAGGATGCTCTCCATCATCCTTACCCTTTCATCATACTCGCGTCTTCGACAGCGATTGTTCCCCGGTTCCTAAAGAAACAGACAAGAATGGCCAACCCGATTGAGACTTCAGCCGCCGCAACGGTCAGTACAAAGAGCGTGAAGACCTGGCCTACCAAGTCGCCAAGAAACGAACTGAATGCGACGAGATTGATATTCACGGCCAAAAGCATCAATTCAATTGACATCAGAATAACGATTACGTTTTTCCGGTTCACAAAAATCCCAAAGATGCCGATCACAAACAGGACCGCAGCAACCGTGAGATAATGCTCAAGCGTGATCATTTTTCAGCCTCCATCGCCTGACAGGCACATGTCTCTTTCATGAAGACTCTATGCGTTTCGGCGTCGATTGCTCCAAAACGCTCTGCCATTTGGTCCAACGTCAAAAGAAAACCAGAGCCTTCAATTTTGGCAAGTTCGTCCCATACAGCAAATCGGTAATCAAATGGGTTACGATCCGAAAACGCAATTTCCAAAGTACGAACTGAAATCCCTTCGCCGGTTGGGCAATGCACAACAATAAGATCTTCTTTAACGCCATCGCCCGCCCAAGAAGATGTGTAAGCCACCCGATCCTGACCGATTACCATATGATTGGCCTCGCTGGCATAGTCGCCAATATCGCGCTCACATGACGGAAGCCCGATGATCGGGGCCACAGTGAAAGGTACCAAAAACGCCGCGATCATAGGCCTTGCCCCGGCTTTACATCCTTTAGCGCCAGCGCCTCTTTTGGATCACGGTACATCTGCGCGTTGGGATCTTGACGTTTAATATGTTCTCGGTGGCGCATGGTCAAAACAATCGCTCCAATCATAGCGACCAAAAGGATCACACCAGACGTCTGAAACATCAAAATATAGTCGGTATAGATGATTTGCCCCAGGGCAAGCGTGTTATGGGCCTCGGCTACGTCTGGGGTAACAGATTGGCGCAGGCTTTCGGCAGTATCGGCCGTTTGCCAAGTGCCGTAAATCAACCCAAATTCGAGCAACAAAACAATCGAGATCAGGATACCAACAGGCGCATATTGCACGAACCCCGACTTTAACTCGGCAAAATCCACGTCCAGCATCATTACAACGAACAAGAACAAGACCGCGACCGCGCCCACATAGACAACCGCCAAAAGCATTGCGACAAACTCCGCCCCCAAAAGAACGAACAAACCCGTTGTCGAAAAGAATGTGAGTATCAACCAAAGTACGGAATGGACGGGATTACGCGCCATCACGACCAGAAAACCGGACACAACAGCGACTGTTGAAAACAAGTAAAAGGCAAGTGCAGCAAGTGTCATCAGTATCCCTTACCTATACGGCGCGTCCATTTTAAGATTTCGAGCAATCTCTGCTTCCCAACGCTCACCATTGGACAGAAGCCTCTCCTTATCATAAAACAGTTCTTCGCGTGTTTCGGTTGAGAACTCAAGATTTGGGCCTTCAACAATCGCATCGACAGGGCAAGCTTCTTGGCAAAAACCACAATAGATGCATTTCGTCATGTCGATATCGTAGCGCGTCGTTCGCCTTGATCCATCTTCGCGGGGCTCTGCATCAATCACGATAGCCTGCGCAGGACAGATCGCCTCGCAGAGTTTACAGGCGATACAGCGCTCCTCGCCGTTTGGATAGCGACGCAACGCATGCTCGCCGCGAAACCGTGGGCTGAGAGGGCCTTTTTCATGCGGGTAGTTCAAAGTCGCTTTGGGCTTGAAGAAATACTTCATGCCCAGTTTGAAGCCCTGCCACATGTCAGCCAACAAAAAGTATTTTACCGCGCGCGTATAGTCGACATTCGCCATTACTCAGATGCCTCCACTGTGAAGCGCGCATAGAACCCGCCAAATGTGTCAAATTCCTTATCGTAAAACGTCAGGGCAGATACAAATACAACCCATGCCAGCGACACTGGAAGGAATACTTTCCACCCCAATCGCATCAATTGATCATATCGGTACCGCGGCACAATCGCCTTCACCATCGCGAACATAAAGAAGACGAAAAACATCTTTGCGATCATCCAAAGAGGGCCGTCAGCGATAAACTCAACCGGAGACAACCAACCGCCTAAAAACAGAAGCGATGTCAACGCACACATCAACCAAATCGCTGCGTACTCGCCGGCCATGTACAACAAGAACGGGGTGGATGAGTATTCGACTTGATAGCCTGCAACCAACTCGGATTCAGCCTCTGGCAGGTCAAAAGGCGGTCGGTTCGTCTCAGCCAATGCTGAAATGAAGAATAGGAAAACCATTGGAAAATGGGGCAAAAGGAACCAACTCAAGACTCCAGCGCCATCCTGCGCATTTACAATCTCAACCAGGTTCATCGATCCTGCTGAGATAATAATGCCAATGATTATCAGGCCTATGGACACTTCATAAGAGATCATCTGCGCTGCAGACCGCAACGAGCCAAGGAATGGGTATTTTGAGTTGGATGCCCACCCCCCCATGATCACGCCATAAACTTCGAGAGAGCCAATTGCGAAAATGTAGAGGATGGCCACATTGATATTCGCAAGAACCCATTCTTCCGAAAACGGAACCACCGCCCAAGACAAAAGCGCCAAAGTGAAGGCGATCAATGGCGCAAGCAAAAACACCGTTCTATCCGCGCCCGCGGGAATGACCACTTCTTTGAAAACGTATTTAAGGAAGTCCGCTATAAGCTGCAAAGATCCCCAAGGACCGACCACATTTGGCCCCCGACGCAGCTGAACTGCGCCCCAAATCTTACGATCCGCATAAACCAAAACGATCAGCGAGATCATGACGAACATAACCACCAAAAGCGATTGTCCAATAACAATCAATGCAGAGATCAATGTATCCATCACGCTACTCCGCGGCCAATTTGGCCGAGCGGCGCTCGGCTGCGTTGCGCGAAAGCTCGGCCATCAGGCTAGACGCTCGCGCGATGGGGTTTGTCAAATAATGGTCCGAAATCACGGGTCGGAAGCCTTTATCTTTCAGGGTTTTCGGCTTCAGCGGAACCCAATTATTTGCGGGCACACTATCGATGGCAGCCAAATGCGGCACGTCTTTGAACATGGCCGCCCGCAGTTGTGAAAGCGAGTCGAAAGGCTGGGTTTTCTTGCAAGCTGCAGAAAGCGCCCGCAGTATTGCCCAATTCTCTTTGGCGTCTCCCGGAGGGAACCCTGCACGGAAGGCCATTTGAGGGCGCCCCTCTGTATTTACAAAGATACCAGGCTCTTCGGTATAAGCGGCGGCCGGAAGAATGACATCAGCGCGATGCGCGCCACGATCGCCATGCGAGCCCTGATAAATCACGAATGGGCCTGCCTCTATTTCGATCTCATCCGCACCAAGATTGTAAACCACATCAGCATTTGCCATCGCTTTGGCCATGCCGCCTTTTGTGGTGAACCCCAAATCCATAGCGCCCACGCGCCCCGCAGCGCAGTGCAGGACCAAAAGCTTAGATTGCGTGTTCTCGGCCAACTGCATCGAGGCCGCAAGAACGGCGTCTCCATCAGCACCGGTCAACGCCCCCTGGCCCAAAATGACCAAGCTTTCAGCCTTTTTCGTGGCAGCCGATACCCTTTTATCCAAAAGCGCCTGCAAAGCGGCACGATCTGTGCCTGCATGTTTATACGGATATGTTAGATCGACTGCCTCACCCACCAAGGTAACATCCGTGCCTGCAATCCAGGACTTGCGGATACGCGCGTTCAAAACGGGTGCTTCAACCCGTGGGTTTGTCCCGATCAATGTAATCGCCTGGGCTGTATCGATGTCTTCTATGCACGCATTTCCGACATAGGCAGAGCGATTGCCCTCGGGCAATTTTGCGCCATCGGTTCGGCATTCATAAGTGCCACCCAACGCATCGGTCAGTTGTTTCAGAGCAAAAACGGCCTCTGTGCTGGCCAAATCGCCAGCCAAAGCCGTCATCGACTTGCCTTTGATTTTCCTTGCAATTGCCGCGAAAGCCTCATCCCAAGAGGTTGGCTGTAACTTACCTTTCACGCGAAGATAAGGTCGGTCCAGTCTTTGGCGGCGCAAACCATCCCAAACGAAACGTGATTTATCCGACAACCATTCTTCGTTTACACCATCATGGTTGCGTGGAATGATCCGCATTACCTCTGGACCCTTCGTATCAACGCGGATGTTAGAACCTAATGCGTCCATAACATCGATCGTTTCAGTTTTCTTAAGTTCCCACGGACGAGCCGTGAATTCATATGGCTTAGAGGTCAATGCACCAACCGGGCACAGATCGATGATGTTTCCTTGAAGTTCACTCTCCAGGGTTTGATTCAAATAGGTTGTGATTTCGGCATCCTCGCCGCGGCCCGTTTGACCCATTTGGGATATCCCAGCCACTTCGGTCGTGAAGCGAACACATCGCGTACAAGAAATGCAACGTGTCATCTGTGTCCCGACCAATGGGCCCAAGTTCAAATCATCAACCGCGCGCTTTGGTTCGCGAAAACGCGAAAAGTCCACGCCATAAGCCATCGCTTGATCTTGCAGATCGCATTCCCCACCTTGGTCACAAATCGGGCAATCCAAAGGATGGTTGATCAAAAGAAATTCCATAACGCCTTCGCGGGCCTTTTTGACCATCGGCGATTTTGTTTTGACTTCTGGTAGCTCGCCATTGCGGCCGCCACGTAAATCGCGGACCTGCATCGCGCAGCTTGCAGCAGGTTTTGGTGGCCCGCCCACGATCTCGACCAAGCACATGCGGCAGTTGCCAGCAATCGAAAGACGCTCATGATAGCAAAAACGAGGCACTTCGACCCCAGCCTCTTCACAGGCTTGCAGGACCGTTAGCGCTGGATCGACCTCTATCTCGTTACCGTCAATAATGATGGTTCTGAGGTCACTCATGCCACTCTCCGCCGTTTTTAATCTGCGCTCCGTCTCTTCATCAGGCTATGCGCATCCGCATAATCCCAACCGAAGGCAGTTTCGCTATCGCCCTTCTTGGCCCTTTGGTCAAGGCGATCCCGTGCTTCCGTGAGATTAGGTGTATGGCCTGCGTCGACCCACCACATCACAAAAGAGGGTTTTTGCAGATTTTCGAACCATTCATGGCGGCGTTCCATAAATTTAAGGTGCAAGGTATTCATTGCAAAATGTCGCAGGCTTGGAATGTCCTGCCAGACTGTCAGGTTTGCGACAAATTGCGGGTCATCATCGAGCCGGTTTTCTGTGTTACCGGTTCCGGGTTGCCCTGAACCCTCCATCATCCAGACAAATCCTGAAGCGCGCTTGCCGATCCCGTTTACCAAATCAAGCGAATCCATGAACTCTTTAACGATTGGGTCGCCCGGCTCTGCCCGTAACCGACCTATGTTTAATTGCGCCAGGTGACTGTTTTTGGGCTGTTGCACTTAGTTCTTACGCAAGAATTTCCCAACCTGCGTTCCTTCTGCGATCTGTTGATCTCCATAATTACAAAGCGCATTTGGTGTTTCGGTATCAAGACCTTGATCTTCCAAATAATTGGTGACGCGTTCTCGTAGCTTCTGCTTTTCTTCCGAACTTCTGTAAAACGCTTTCACTTCCTGAGAGCTGTAACCTTGTTCTTGTGCATAGCTTTGCAATGACAAGGCAAAGGTCAAACCGTAGAATGTACGCTCACCTATACGCTCGCAATTGTCTTGAATGCCCCAGGCAACGCCCATATCAAAGAGCCCTTGATCCACACGCGGATAGGTCCACAGTGACGGCTTGGCCTGCGCCATCAATGGCGCAGCGAAGGCGGCGATACAAAGCGTCAATACAAATTTTTTCATCTCGCATTCCTTTTTCGAGTTCTGCTCGAGTGTTACGACACAAAGGAATAACACCGACGAAATTCAACCAAATTGAGAAATCGCACTGTTTCGACGGTCAAAACCCGCCCAAAGTCGCATAAATGGATCAAAAAAACGCTTATTCGGCGGCAATAGATGAAACACGCCCCGTTTTGGCATATTTGATCCGATCCTCAATCTCCTCGCGGAAATGGCGGACCAGGCCTTGAATCGGCCATGCCGCAGCATCACCCAGTGCGCAAATCGTATGACCTTCGACCTGTTTGGTGACGTCCAAAAGCATGTCGATCTCTTCGACCTCTGCCTGACCTTTGACCAAACGATCCATAACGCGCATCATCCAGCCAGTGCCCTCGCGACACGGCGTGCATTGTCCACAACTTTCATGCTTGTAAAACTTCGATAGCCGCCAAATCGCTTTGATCACATCTGTCGATTGATCCATAACAATCACAGCTGCAGTCCCAAGACCGGACCGCTGTTCGCGCAACCAGTCGAAATCCATGATCGCTTCATCTGCAATCGATTTCGGCAACAAGGGCACGGACGCCCCACCAGGGATTACCGCCTTAAGATTGTCCCAGCCGCCGCGCACGCCGCCACAGTGTTTGTCAATCAGCTCACGTAAGGGCAACGACATCGCCTCTTCGACAACGCATGGATTGTTGATATGTCCTGAGAACGCGAACAGTTTGGTCCCCGCATTGTTCTCTCGGCCAAAGGATTTAAACCAATCCGCGCCACGTCGTAGGATCGTGGGAACGACCGCAATAGATTCAACATTGTTTACCGTAGTCGGGCACCCATAAAGCCCCGCACCCGCAGGAAATGGCGGCTTCATGCGCGGCATGCCTTTTTTACCCTCGAGGCTTTCTAACAGAGCCGTCTCTTCGCCACAAATATAAGCCCCGGCCCCATGCGAAAGATACACATCAAAAGACCATCCCGATTTTGCAGCATTTTTACCCAAAAGACCGTCTTCATAGGCCTCATCAATCGCGATCTGCAGCGCTTCTTTTTCGCGAATATACTCGCCTCGGATATAGATATAGGCAGCGTGAGCGCCCATCGCGAACCCCGCCAGCAAACAGCCTTCAATAAGCGTATGCGGATCATGCCGCATGATTTCACGGTCTTTGCAGGTTCCCGGCTCTGACTCGTCGGCATTCACAACCAAATATGACGGTCGGCCGTCACTTTCTTTCGGCATAAACGACCATTTAAGTCCGGTTGGAAATCCTGCGCCCCCGCGGCCCCGAAGGCCCGAGTTCTTCATTTCATCAACGATCCAATCGCGGCCGTTCTTGATAAATTCGGCCGTTCGGTGCCAGTGCCCGCGTTTCTTTACCGCTGGCAAAGAACGGTCATACATCCCATAGATGTTGTTGAAAATTCGATCTTCGTCTTTGAGCATAGCGTCTCTTCAATCCCGCAGCTTTATAAGAACCCTTACAAGCACAATGACAGACCAAGCGAAAGCCGCCAATGCGGCAAAATCAAACAGAAATGCGTAGCGAGAGAGCAAACCAAGTTGCCCTCCAATATATGTTGCCCCAAGCCACACCAAAACTGTCACTCCCATTACGATCGCAGCAATCCGCGCTTGCGATCTTAAAGCGGTTTCTTCAGGGGTCACCGGGTGTCCAGTTTCGCCTATTTACGCTTCTTTGCCGAGAATTCTGTGTCCCCGCCCTTCGCAAGGATCTTTGCTTGCGCGACCCAATCATCACGCTCGATCCGACCCTTAAACTTCAGCTTGTCATCAACTGTAGCGATGTCCGCTTTCTTCCAGTTTGCTACCTGGGCGAACTGGTACACGCCAATGTCGTGCAAAGTCGTCTCAAGTTTAGGGCCAACGCCTGAAATCAGTTTTAAATCATCGACTTGCTCTGGACGACTTTTAAACAGCACCGGAGGCTTGGGTTTGGTTGCTTTCTTCGGAGCAGCCTTCGTCGCAGGTTTTTTAGCCGCAGCTTTCTTTGGAGCGGCCTTCTTGGGCGCTGCCTTTTTGGCCGCAGGCGCGGAAACCGCCGCTGCAGGCATTGCTGTTGCAGAGGCATCGCTTTCTTCCAAAGGCCCACTCGTATCGGGGTGCGCTCCCCATGCGTTCTCACCGCAAATCGCTTGCGTCAGGAAAACGCCCAGCAAAAGCAATCCAACAACACCTATTGCGATCGCTTGAACCGCTCGCCAATCTCCAACAAAATACAACAGCCCCGCAATCAGAAAACCACCTGAGACTGCCAAAATCCAACTGCCCATTGTGCAGTTCCAAACCGAATTATTATCCATCATCACTCCCCTTTAGTCTTAGGCATTTGCCCAAATGCGCAGCCGCGATTGCCGCTTGTTTTCGTATAAGGCAACGTCATGCCGAATGCCAACTAGCATGGAAATATGTGAATTGGTTATTTTTTCGCGGTTCAGGTTCACTTTTTTCATTCAGCAGTGCCGTTTTACGCTCTAGGTAATCCGCGCAACGGTGTCCCTTTGTTCGATTGCCAAGCTGGCAGATGCGTTCTGCTCATTGTCTTTCTTCGGGACTTTCAATGATGTCAGACCGGAAAGAGGCTCTGAAGCGAAGCGCCCATTTTGGGGGCCGGGTGTCGGCACTTCACCCTCGGACAAGGCGTCCAAAATCTCTGCAAAGCGGTCTGTGGTAAGATCCTCGTAGTAGTCTTTGCCAATTTGAACCATCGGCGCATTCGAACATGCACCGAGGCACTCAACTTCTTCCCAGCTGAATTTCCCGTCTTCACTGATCGAAAACGGCGCTGAGGCAATCTTTTCTTTACACACGGCAATAAGATCCTCGGCACCACAAATCATACAGGATGTTGTTCCACAAACCTGTACATGCGCCACGCTTCCCACAGGCTGCAGCTGGAACATGAAATAGAAGGTCGCAACTTCGAGCGCTCGGATGTAGTCGAGCTCTAACATCTCAGCCACAGCTTCAATGGCTGGTTTGCTGAGCCAGCCTTCTTGTTCTTGAGCGCGCCATAGCAATGGAATGATGGCAGAGGCCTGACGTCCTTTTGGGAACTTCGCAATCTGCGTTTTCGCCCATTTTTTGTTGGCGGCAGTGAACTTAAAACTTTCAGGTTGTTCAGGGTGCAAACGACGTAGCATGATCTCTCTCCAGATACCGCAGTTCAGGGGATGCCTTAAAACACCATCCTTAGAATTGCAAAAACGATTCCAACGACAGCGCCGATAACCCCAGCAACCAACATTCGGTTTTTTCCCTTGGCATAATAGACTGCCGCCAGCGCAGACACGATGCCCAGCAGAACATAAAATATATCAATGATCATCTACCGCCCCTTTGACTCTGAGCCCCCAAAGACAAGTTGCACATGCGAGCCCCGCCAAGACGCCAACCAAAGCATGCGGCAAAAAAGCATGTCCCAAAATGGCATAGATCATAGTGTCTATAAGTGCCAATGTCGTTCCGATCGCAAAGAAGGCTGCAAACAACTTTAAGTCACCCCAAAATGCGATCACTAAGGCAAACAGTGACAGCGCCAGATACCTCCCGGCCATCACCATTGGCAATTGCTCCATACGATGGTCTGTTAAGGCCAGTCCCATGTCTGAATCCACCGCGAAGACAATAGCAAATACACCCGTCATCAATGCAGAAATCAACAACAACACTTGAATCACTCGCCGAAGGCTCACCGGTCAATCTCACCAAAGACAACATCTAATGTCCCAATGATCGCGGCCACATCCGCAAGCTGGTGTCCCCTGGACAAATGGTCCAGCGCTTGAAGGTGAAGATACCCCGGCGCGCGAATTTTTGAACGATAGGGCCTATTTGTTCCATCCGCGACAAGATACACTCCGAATTCACCTTTTGGCGCTTCTACGGCTGCGTAAATCTCTCCTTCGGGGACTTTGAAACCTTCGGTGTAAAGCTTAAAGTGATGGATCAAAGCTTCCATCGATGTTTTCATATCCGAGCGTTTGGGCGGAGAAACCTTTCCGCGCGCTAGAACATCACCAGCAGTCTCTTCCAGTTTTTTGATCGCTTGTTGCATGATTTTGACAGATTCACGCATCTCGGCGATCCGGCACAGGTAGCGATCATAACAATCACCATTCTTACCAATGGGAATTTGGAAATCAAATTCGTCATAGCATTCATAAGGCTGCGCACGGCGCAAATCCCATGCCATGCCAGATCCCCGGACCATCACACCGGAAAAGCCCCAATCCAATGCCTCTTCTTCGGTGACAATCGCAATATCGACATTGCGTTGCTTGAAGATCCGGTTCTCGGTAAGCAAACCTTCAATGTCATCCAACACGCTTGGAAATTCGAGCGTCCATTTCATAATGTCGTCGACTAAATCCTGTGGCAGATCCTGATGAACGCCACCGGGACGAAAATAAGCCGCGTGCAAGCGCGCACCACAAGCGCGTTCGTAGAAGATCATTAGTTTTTCGCGCTCTTCAAAACCCCAAAGCGGTGGTGTCAAAGCGCCGACATCCAAAGCCTGTGTGGTAACATTCAGCAAATGACTGAGTATGCGGCCGATTTCAGAGTAGAGGACTCGAATGATTGAGGCGCGTCTTGGAATTTCAATGCCAGCCAAGCGCTCAATCGCAAGGCACCAAGCATGCTCTTGGTTCATCGGTGCAACGTAGTCCAACCGGTCGAAATACGGCAGATTTTGTAAATATGTGCGGCTTTCCATCAACTTTTCGGTGCCGCGATGCAACAAGCCAATATGCGGATCACAGCGATCAACAATTTCGCCATCCAGTTCCAGCACAAGCCGTAAAACACCATGTGCAGCTGGGTGCTGCGGACCGAAATTTATATTGAAATTCCTGATCCGTTGCTCGTCTGTCAGCGCGTCACTAAAGTTTCCATCCATTGCGTGCTCTCCAGACTAAGCCTGATTTTTCTCTTCATCGGGGATGATATATTCAGCACCTTCCCAAGGGCTCATAAAATCGAACTGGCGGTATTCCTGTGTCAGTTTCACGGGTTCGTAAACCACGCGTTTTTCAGCCTCATCATATCGCAACTCGACATAACCAGTCGTTGGAAAATCTTTACGCAACGGATGCCCTCGAAAGCCATAGTCGGTTAGAATTCGTCGAAGGTCTGGATGCCCCGAAAACATGACCCCGAAAAGGTCAAAAATCTCTCGTTCGAACCAATTGGCTGACGGGTGGACAGATGTGATCGACGGCACGATTTCATTTTCGTCAACCTCTGCTTTGATGCGCACACGCGCATTCGTATACATCGACAGAAAGTGATACACGATTTCGAAGCGTTTATCACGTTCTGGATAATCCACAGCCGTGATATCCACCAAGGTCGAAAAACGGCAGTTCCGATCCATCCTAAGATATTCCACAATATCAACAATTGCGCTGGGTGCAGCATGAATAACAAGCTCTCCCATCGGCGTAACTTCGGTAGAATCAACGGACGCCGTTAAACGCTCTTGGACCAAAACGGCCATATCATGCAGCGCTTCATTCATCTTGCAATCGTCCCTGTGCGTCGCATTTTACGTTGAAGCTGCAATATACCGTATAGCAGCGCTTCTGCCGTTGGCGGGCAACCTGGAACATAAATGTCAACTGGCACAATACGATCACATCCTCGCACGACCGAATAAGAATAGTGATAATAGCCACCGCCATTCGCACATGATCCCATCGAAATCACATAGCGCGGCTCTGGCATTTGATCATAAACCTTGCGCAAGGCAGGTGCCATCTTGTTGGTCAGCGTTCCCGCCACGATCATAAGATCAGATTGACGCGGGGAGGCGCGAGGCGCTGTACCAAAGCGTTCCATATCATATCTCGGCATCGCCGTTTGCATCATTTCAACAGCACAACATGCCAATCCGAACGTCATCCAATGCAACGAACCCGTGCGGGCCCAATTGATGACATCCTCGGTCGACGTCAAAAGGAAGCCCTTGTCCTGAAGCTCGCGGTTCAGCGCTTCGGTCGCAACCTCTTTGTCAGCACCGGCCGTATTCGGGCTTGTCGCTATTCCCATTCCAACGCGCCTTTCTTCCATTCATAGGCGAAGCCGATCGTGAGCACCGCCAAAAATACCATCATTGACCAAAAGCCAATCAAACCCATCCCGCTAAAACTGACGGCCCAAGGGAAAAGGAAGGCGACTTCCAAGTCAAAAATGATAAACAAGATGGCCACCAAATAAAATCGGACGTCGAATTTCATGCGCGCATCGTCAAATGCGTTAAAACCACATTCGTAAGCTGACGTTTTTTCCGGATCAGGATTTCGAACCGCAATTACAACTGCCGACAGCATCAAGACCAATCCAAGACCTAGGGCAACGCCCAAAAGGACCAAAATCGGAAGATATTCCTGTAAAAGCGTATCCACGCGCGCACCCTCTCTCCAAGGTTTAGTTTGATCTACGACTGGAGGTGTCGAAGGTCAACCAATTCACCTGCGCGAAACAGCCGCTGCTGCAAGCTTTTCGAACAACACATGTCAATATGCGAAGATCGTTACTGCACCCTTGAACCCGCCGAAAAGACTGCCAAAGCCGCCAGAAAAGCTGAGATCATCTGATCAATTCTTCGCGTAGAATAGATCCTATCAATGCGCAATCTTCCAAACTAAACGTCAGAGGTATGCGCATATCCAAAAGCGTGCTGAGCACGCGGTCGGTGTTTGGCATTTCTTGACGTTTTGCATAACGCCAACTGTCATGCCGACTGGTATACCCAACCGGTTCGTCGCGGCCGAACCATTTAAGCTCGACACCGCGAGACAAACATCGATCCATATAGCTCAAAATCGCGGCTTCACGCCATTTTGGAAGACGGAATTGAAAACTCGAAGCGACATAGGCCTCTTGTTGGGGGCGATATGGCAAATGAACGCCCTCTTGACCTTTCAAGGCATCCTCCAGAATGCGATAGCGCGCGTTCCAAGCTTCGCCCTGCTCCTGCAAACGACTGATTTGGGGTCGCAAAATCGCGGCGCGCAAATTGTCCATACGACCTGAATTATTTGGGGTGTCTAACCGGATATCATCATAGATTTCTGGATTGGGCCCAGCAGCATGCTTGCCGTAAAACATGTAAGACCCTGATAGCATGACAGCACGTGCCATCACTTCAGGATTGTCAGACACCAACAATCCCCCTTCGCCCGAGTTCACATGCTTATAGGTCTGTGTCGAGTAACAACCGATTTGGCCGTATCGACCAGATGGCCGCCCGTTCCATGCAGCACCCATGGTATGCGCGCAATCTTCAATGATCGTGATGCCCAGTTCGCAGCATAAGCGCGTGATGACCTCCATATCGACAATATGTCCGCGCATATGCGACAGCATCAAAACCTTCGCACCAGTTAGAACCGCTTTTTCGCGCAAGTCTTCAAGATCGATAACCAAATCATCCGTCGTCTCTACAAAGACTGGATTTGCGCCGACAGCAGCGATTGACCCCGGGACCGGCGCTAAAGTAAACCC
Source organism: Pseudomonadota bacterium (assembly GCA_039814625.1). Lineage (GTDB taxonomy): Bacteria > Pseudomonadota > Alphaproteobacteria > Rhodobacterales > Rhodobacteraceae > Amylibacter. The sequence continues at coordinate 483,880 of JBCCAU010000001.1, read as the reverse complement.
GTTGGTCAACACTAGATCGCCATGGGACACGCCCAAAGCCCTAAGCGCACAAGACAGAGCATAACCGCCAGAGGCCACGGCCAAACAATATTTTGCCCCCACCATCTTAGCAAATTCAAGTTCAAGAAGGTCTGTTTCGGACTTGGTTTCGCCCACAGTGTTGTATCTGTGAAGGCGACCGGACTTCATCACGTCAATCGCGGCCTCTATGGCTTCGTCTGGGATCGGTTCCTGCTGTGTAAATACACCTGTAAAACGATCACTCATGCTATCACCTCCAACCCTTCAAAAACAGTTTCAACCGCCGCAGGCAATTGGACAAAATCCGTAATCACTGCGGCGGGCTTATACGCAAAGGTTCCCTCCTCGCGCGCGCCAAAATCAACCAATATGCAAGGGACCTGAGCGGCCTCTGCAGTCTTCAAATCAGTCACCGTATCTCCGACCAACAAAGACGGGCCATCATAGCCCATCGCAGCCAGAGTTTCTGTATAGTGCTTTGGGTCAGGTTTGCGAACGTCTAGGGTGTCGGCGCCAAGCAATGCTTCAAAGCGATCTGCGGCCGCCAACTCCTGAATCAGTTTCTCAGCCAGATAAAACGGCTTGTTGGTACAGATGGCCACTCTGTGTCCTTGCTCTTTCAGGATATCTAGAGCGGCTTCAACGCCATCAAAAAACCGCGTAAACTGCGCAATGTTTTCTTCATAAGCATCCAAAAGTGTTTGGTAGTTTCGATCAACAAAGTCATTGTCAATCCTTCCTGTGATCCTTTCGATGCCGACGGACAACATACGCCGCCCACCATGGAAGGCCACGGCATGATCAGTGGCCTTGATCAAAGGCGGTTCAAAACCCAGCCGGGTGAACGCGGTGTTTGCGGCGTTCAGCAGGTCTTGGCTGGTATCCGCCAGTGTGCCGTCCAAATCAAAAATTACAGCAGCCATTGCATCACACCTCGTAACATCTTGCAGCGCAACTTGAGCCGCAGACGCTTTCGCGTCAAACGGAACAGGTCTAAAGCCCTCTTCCAAACCACTTAAGGAAAATACATGTCGCTTGCCATTGTCATTCTTGCCGCTGGGAAAGGTAGTCGGATGAAATCCAGACTTCCCAAAGTCTTGCATGAAGTTGGCGGTACTTCGCTGATCCATCACTGTTTGAACACAGCAAGGGATTTGGCCGCCGATAAAACAGTGGTTGTGACGGGACATGAGGGCGATTTGGTGCGCGCCGCGGTGTCAGATCTTTCGAAGAATGTGGGTTTTGCGCAACAAAAAGAACAGTTGGGCACGGCCCATGCGGTGTCGCAAGCGGAAGGTTTCTTAAAAAATCATCCCGGTTACACCGTTGTCCTTTATGGGGATTCGCCCTTTATAACAGCAGATACAATTCGCGAGATGCATGCCGAATGCAAGGCTGGTGCAGCCATTTGCGTTCTGGGTTTTGAGGCAGAAAACCCAGCGCGCTATGGGCGTTTGGTTGTGGGACCCGAGGGTTTGGAAACGATCGTCGAATACAAGGATGCAACACCCGAACAGCAAGCCATTACCTTGTGCAACTCTGGTGTGATGTGCGCCAAGTCTGAGTTGATGTTCCAATTGATATCGCGCGTTGATAACCAAAATGCCAAAGGCGAATACTATCTAACCGATCTGCCGCGCCTCGCCCGTGCAGAGGGCGGCAAATGCGCCGTTGTCACTTGCAATGAAGCAGAAACACTGGGTGTGGACACTCGCTCAGGGTTGTCAAAAGCAGAAGCTTACTTTCAAAAAACGGCGCGCGGTCGCGCAATGGAGCATGGCGCAACGCTGCGCGATCCCAACACCGTACATTTCAGTTTTGACACGCAACTTGGTCAGGATGTGGTGATCGATCCCTTTGTTCAATTCTTGCCAGGCGTCCAAGTGGCCGATGACGTCCATATCAAATCGCATTGTACATTTGAAGCCTGTCAGATCGCGAGCGGCGCTGTGATTGGACCTTATGCAAGGTTACGTCCCGGAGCGAACTTGGCCGAAGACGTTCGTATCGGCAATTTTGTTGAAGTGAAGAAATCGATCTTGCACCGCGGAGCAAAGGTTAATCATCTAACCTATATCGGTGACGCCGAAATTGGCGCCGCAGCTAATATCGGCGCGGGCACCATCACTTGTAATTATGATGGTGTGTTCAAGCACAAGACAACAATTGGGGCCGGCGCGTTTATCGGATCAAACTCTTCTTTGGTTGCACCGATTACAATAGCAGATGACGCCTTGGTCGGCTCCGGGTCCGTGATCACACAAGATGTTGGACCCGGAGATTTGGCCGTAAGCCGCGCCAAGCAAGTGACAAAAGCCGGTTGGGGCAAGCGTTTCATGGATAAGCTACGCGTTAAAAAAGCAAAAAAGGAATAAGCGATGTGTGGGATTGTTGGTGTATTGGGTCAGCATGAAGCCGCCCCTATTTTGGTCGAAGCGTTGCGGCGACTGGAATATCGTGGCTACGATTCCGCAGGTATCGCGACGATTGATAACGGGACACTGACCCGTCGCCGAGCTGTGGGTAAACTTTCTAATCTCTCCGATCTCTTGGTTCATGACCCGATCCGAGGGCTTGCTGGAATTGGCCATACACGCTGGGCGACCCATGGCGTCGCAAATGAGACAAACGCGCATCCGCATAAATCGGGACCTGTGGCCGTCGTACACAATGGTATAATTGAAAACTATAAACAATTGCGCGCCGACCTTGCCGCTGACGGTATCGAGTTTGAAACAGACACAGACACGGAATGCGTGGCCAAGTACTTTGAACGGGAGTTGGCGCGTGGACATGATCATAAAATATCCATTGAAAACACGCTGCGCGCTTTGGACGGCGCCTATGCGCTTTGCTTCATCTTTGACGCAGAGCCCGATCTTATGATTGCAGCGCGCAAAGGGTCTCCCCTGGCAATTGGACATGCAGAAGACGCCGTCTATGTCGGTTCCGATGCGATCGCGCTCGCGCCGTTGACCGGCGAAATCACCTATCTCGAAGAAGGGGACTATGCGTTTTTGTCTCGAGATACCGTGGCAATCTACGACGCCCAAGGACATCGTGCGAGCCGCGAGATGCGCCGCATTGATATCGACACAGCTGATGTCGGCAAAGGCAACCACAAACACTACATGTCCAAAGAGATCTACGAGCAGCCAACTGTGATTGCCAATGTGATCGAAAAGTACACCGATATGTCGGCGGAAAAACCGCGCCTGTACCCACTGGACTTGGACTTTACAGAGGTTGAGCGGGTCGTGTTGGTGGCTTGTGGGACCGCCTATCTGGCCTGTTCGGTCGCGAAATACTGGTTTGAACAAATCGCGGGCATTCCAGTTGAGCTCGATATTGCTTCAGAATTTCGTTATCGCGAGCCCCCAATCAACGATCGAACCATGGCAATTTTCGTCAGCCAATCAGGCGAAACCGCAGATACTTTGGCGGCTATGCGATATTGCATTCAGCATCGCGCGAAAACGGTGGGTGTCATCAATGTTCCGACCAGCTCAATCGCGCGTGAGGCCGATATCGCCCTACCCATTTATGCCGGAACGGAAATCGGTGTGGCCTCAACCAAAGCCTTCACCTGTCAATTGGCAGTCTTGTTTGCAACAGCGATGCACGCCGCTTTGCAAAAGGGAAATATTACAAAAACCGAACAAGCCGAATTGGTTGAAGTATTAAATCAAGCCCCGTCCCTTGTGAATCAAACGCTGAACTTGGCACCGCAAATAGAGGCCATTGCGAAAGCGATATCGCATTCGCATAGCGCACTCTTCTTGGGTCGTGGTGTGATGTTCCCGATTGCACTCGAAGGTGCGCTAAAGCTCAAAGAGATCAGCTATATTCACGCAGAAGGATATGCCAGTGGCGAGTTAAAGCACGGCCCAATCGCTTTGATTGATGATGAGATGCCTGTCGTTGTGTTCGCACCGAAGGACAGCCTTTTCGAAAAAACGGTCTCAAACATGCAAGAGGTGATGGCGCGTGGCGGAAAGATTCTTCTTTTCACAGATGCAGCTGGGGCCGAGGCGGCATCTGACGGGGTATGGCATGTCGTAAAACTTCCAAAGTTGGACGCCCGTCTTGCCCCGATTGTCTACGCAATTCCCGCTCAACTTTTGGCTTATCACACAGCCGTTCACAAAGGCACCGATGTGGATCAACCTCGAAATCTGGCGAAATCTGTGACTGTTGAATAGGTTTGGCCTGCGTTTGGGCGGTTTTTCGTTCATAACCCAATCGATCAAGGCCGTTTCTCGCCTTACAAAAATGTGTGACTATCGTCGTGTTACCATGCGCGCTTAGCTGGCCTCGCATGTCACGGAGGATGCAATGCGCAAAATTTTGGTACTCTTCGCTTTCGTTTTATTGCCCAATATGGCGCTTGCACAATCTGGGCCCAACGGGTTTGACCCCTCTGACTTAACAGTTTCAGAAAAGAAGATGCTCCAAGGCGCTTTGGCTTTCTCGGGTGATTACACAAGCTTTGTCGATGGCGCTTGGGGAAATGGCAGTCAAGCGGCCTTTCGATCCTATTCGCGGCGTGAATTTGGGAAAGAGCCAACAATGTGGCATGCCGCTGTCGCCGTCGCAATGTTCGAAGCTTTCTTACAGGACGACGATTGGAAGCTACGCCGTTTGGGGGAGTCTTCATTGGCGTTTTTGGTGCCAACTGACGCAATAAAGCGTACCGACGCGAAAAATTTCTTCGACATTTGGCGCCACGAGAACAGCAGCTTAGAATTCGGGGTTACCAGATCCAGTGACAGTAGAGATCAAGTCTTGCATTCCTTTGTCGCCTCACTTTCCCAAAATCAGGTCTACTCTTTGCGTCGATCAAATTTGCGGGTTACGTCAGCGCTAGGGACCGATGGCAAACAACGGTATCTTCGCTCAGACAAAATTGACAATGTATGGAAGTCCGTTGTTTTGATTGCACGTCCAGAGGATCAGGCGCTGATCACAGGGGTTGTTTCAACGATGAGCTTGAAGAAAATCCAAGCACTTAACCTAACCCAAGATGGTATCATTGAACGCAGTCAAAATCGAATACGCCAAACGTTCGGAAACGCGGCCCTTTTCAATCCCAAAATACTCGCCAATGCCGATTTAGAACGTTTTGCAGCACGCGAAAGCGACCGCTCAAACCCCATCCCACTGCCGCTGAAACCGCTTCCAAGAAACACTGTTCAGTTTGGTTCAGGTTTTGTGGTGAACGCGCAAGGGTTTGTTCTTACCAGTAACCTTGTTGTGGCAAACTGCCCGAACCCTCGCGTGAATGGCCAATCCGCAAAAATCCATTCAGAGCAAAGCCGATACGGTCTTGCGCTTTTGCAATCCAGCAGCGTCGTTGGAAAACCCGTTTTGAACTTTGCACAGTATCGCGCTGTGCGTCACGGAACTGTCGAGGTTCCCAGCTACGGGCTTGGCAAAGGCAAATATAATAAAGTTTCCGCATCGACACAGGCCAATACACTTCCGGATGCGGCAAACCTGATGGAAATCGCAATTGGTAAAAGAAATATTCCGGCAGGCGTGCCGGTATTGAACCAAGTTGGAAATGTGATTGGTATCTCAACAGGCAACCGCGATCCTCGCTTTGCGCAAACCGGACTCTTTCCCAATGTGTCCGGCCTCTTGGCCATCCGCGGAGAGTTTGCACAGCTTTTCATGTATGAAAATGGCGTCTTCCCGGCGGTTCGCCCCGCGACACGTCGCAGCAGCGTCAATTCCGACGAAGTTTTGAACGAAAGCCTCGTGCGTATTACCTGCGATTAAGCTAGTTGGAAGCTCATGACTAAGCGCCTTATCGATCCTTTCCAACGCGACATCACTTATTTGCGGATATCCGTAACAGACCGATGCGATTTCCGCTGTGTGTATTGCATGGCCGAAAACATGACCTTTTTACCTAAAGTCGAACTTCTTTCGCTAGAGGAATTGGCCTTTGTCTGTGACGCGTTCATCGATCTGGGCATTGAAAAGCTGCGGGTGACGGGAGGGGAACCTTTGGTCCGGCGCGATATCATGCGCTTTTTTGAAGCCATGGGAGAGCGTTTGGGGCGCGGCCTTAACGAGCTGACACTTACAACGAATGCCTCGCAGTTGGAAAAGCACGCTTCACACTTGAAGGCCTGTGGTGTGGAACGTGTGAATATCTCTCTCGACACGATTGATGCAGACAAGTTTTCAGCCATCACAAGATGGGGTCGTTTGGATCAAGTTTTGCGCGGCGTGGCAGCCGCAAAGCGGGCTGGACTAAAGATTAAAATCAACACCGTGGCTTTGAAAGAAACCAATGAAGATGAGCTTTTTGATCTTGTTAGATGGTGCGGAGATGAAGGGTTTGACCTGACATTCATAGAGGTTATGCCGATGGGCGATCTTGGCGGAGAGGACCGCCTAGACCAGTTTTGGCCTTTGACCGATCTTCGATCCCGACTGTCCGAAAAGTTGACATTGACCGATACAAAGGACCGAACCGGCGGCCCCGCGCGATACGTTCGTATCGCGGAAACAGGTCAGCGTATCGGTTTTATTTCACCCCTCACGCAAAACTTCTGCGACGGATGCAACCGGGTTCGCCTCACCTGTACGGGACAGTTGTATCAGTGTTTGGGCCAAACCCAACAAATGGATCTTCGTGCTGTTATGCGGGAGCATCCAGGTGCAAGTGCGCCATTGCATCGGGCCATCCGCCAAGCCATCGGCTTAAAGCCGAAGGGCCATGACTTCGACTATTCCGGCGATACAATCGCAGGACAAATGCCCAGGCATATGTCCCATACCGGCGGTTAGATTGCATCCCGTCGCAACGAGGCTGCGCGGCTTTCCGGGATCTTGGACACCTCAACCCCAGTCAAAACATGGATTGTGCCAAGATCATGATCAATCACAGCATGATCGGACACCCATCCCCCCATTTTTAAGTAGGTTTTCAGCAAAGGCGGAATTTGCGCCAATGCATCTTTGCGCAATCGATAATGCGGATGACCCGATAGTTTTACCCTATGCGGGGCACGTTCTTTCGGCGCGATGATATTAGGTGCCAGATAATTTGCAGCTAAAAAAGAGAAAGCGTCGTATAGGTTCTCGATATCCTCTTCGAAAAAACTGGAGCAGCCAAACATCAGATCGACACGCTGGGCCTGAACCAAATCTGTGACGGCGGTCCAGCTGGCTCGAACGACATCTGGGTCACGCAATCCTGGTGCTGTACAAAATCGTCCGACCTCCAAGACAGGGGCCGTGATGTGCCTGAAATTGCCAAGATCGTAAAACGACGACGCATATCCGCCTTCGGCTTTTGCACCGGATGGGTATAGAATCATCCGAAAAGCTGCCAGAACTTGGGCCGTTTCTCTGTCTTTGACTACGCAATGATAACTTTGCGCATCAAAGCGATCTTGATCATTCCCGCCCAATCGGAAGACCTGATTACGCAAGGCCAAAGCCTCTTTTAACGCAATGTCTCCTTTTCCGGTCAGTATAACAAATTTTCCCCGCTGGACTGTCTGCATTGTGACCGGTTGCCTTCTGTATTTTGCGCCATGTTCGCATATATATCGTTAACAGCCACTTGAATGGAAAGGACATTGCATGAGCGACAAAATCATCAAATCAGATGCCGAATGGCAGAAACAGTTGTCCCAAGAGGCGTATCGCGTGACACGCAAACATGGCACTGAACGTCCTTTCACGCATGACAACTTTCCTAAAAAATCTGGAATGTTTCGTTGCGTGTGCTGTAACACACCCCTTTTTGAAACTGAAACGAAATTTGATTCTGGAACGGGTTGGCCCTCTTTTTATGCGCCCCTAGAGGGCGAGCAAGTGGGCGAGTCCGTCGACAATTCCTGGTTCATGAGGCGTACAGAAGTTCATTGCAACCGGTGTGATGCGCATCTTGGACATGTTTTCCCTGACGGGCCGCAACCAACGGGATTGCGGTATTGCATCAACGGCGTTGCCTTGAGTTTCGAAGAGAAAACCTAGCGCTTTACTGAATAAGCTGGTCGGCGGTGATATTGCCCAAACTGCCGATCAACTGCTGCCAAAACGTAGGTCCACGCACGGGCAATTCAGTCACTCTGCGATTTAAATCAACAATGCGACCGTCCGCCAAGGTAAGCGTTTCTATATTTCGAACACGGTCGTTTCTGTCAAAACTTATCGCCAGCAGCTCACGTTCAACAACCTCTGGTTCGTTATAAGTAAAGTTCCGCACTGTCGTTCGGATATAATACCACCCATCTTCATTCAAAACGCCAGTACTGGTTGGTCGACCAATTGCTTCAGCAACGGTGGTCTTGTCATCGACGCCAACGCGCAATGCGGCGACATCTTCAACCGCAGGGATATAACCGTGATTGTCAAATGTCGGAGAACATCCCGCCAAGACAAAAGCGCAAAGCACAAAGAAACGAAACAGAACTTGCAAAGCGAAGACTCCCCTTAGTGTCGTGCCGCAGCTTGACCTGACGCCTTTTCTCGCACATTCGATCGATATGCAACATGTCCAGAACATATCCATTGGCGACGCCATAAAGCCTGCCGATATTCGGTTCAAAGACGGCATCGCTTTCGAAGCGGCGCTCACAGCCGACGAGATTGCAGATTTGATTGACAAATTGGGCGTCAGGGCCTTGTCAAAATTGCGGTTTCAAGGAGAATTCCTCCCACACTCGGATGGTTCAATACTTTTACGAGGTCAGTTGGGCGCCTCGGTGGGGCAAAACTGCATTATCACATTGCAACCGATGACCACGCGGATTGATACCAAATTCGAACGCCAATTTGTGGCTCTGTCAAAGCACGACGATCCTGAAGCTGAGATTGAACTGCTTGATGATGATCCAGAAGATATTCTTCCAAATCGCTTTGTGTTGTTCGATATCCTGACCGAAGCTTTGGCGCTGGAAATCCCTGAATATCCACGCGCCAGTGGTGCAGCCCTTGAAGATGCCCAATTCACCGAGCCTGGGAAAAAGCCAATGACGGACGAAGATGCACGCCCGTTTGCCAGCCTGTCCGCATTGCGAGACAAACTCAACGACGATAACTGAGTGACTTAAACACTTGCATGGCACAGAGATTCGGTTATGTGTGCGCCTCTCGATTCAACCCATAGTGTAGATTGCGATATGACACGCGGTCCACGAATTAGGAACAGGTGCTTAAATGGCTGTCCCACAGAACAAAATTACGCGGTCTCGTCGGAACAACCGCCGTTCCCATGATGCTTTGATTGCGGGAAACCCGAATGAATGCCCAAATTGTGGTGAGTTGAAGTTACCACATCATGTTTGTGGCGCTTGTGGCTATTACAACGATCGCGAAGTGATTGTCGAAGACACAATCGATCTGGACGAAGACGCAGCTTAATCAAACTTTGTCGGAGCGAACTGAAACTATGACCGGCACACGCAAAACGGTCATATCGGTTGATGCTATGGGCGGGGACAATGGTCCGGTGCCCATTGTTAAGGGTCTAAATAAAGCGCTCAAACAACATGCTGATGTCTTTGTTCTTCTGCATGGCCCCAAAGAAACGCTTGTGGAACTCACTTCAAAATACTCATGGTTAAGCGGTCGGATTGAAATCTGTGATGCTCCAAATGTCGTGGAAATGACGGACAAACCGTCTTCCGCCCTTCGTCACCGCAAAGACACAAGCATGGCCAATGCCTTAAACGCGTTGAAAGAAGGTCGTGCAACCACCGCTATAAGTTGCGGCAATACGGGTGCCCTTATGGCAATGAGTACCGTTATTCTTCAGAAAATTAAGGGGGTAGACCGCCCTGCAATTGCGATCTTCTGGCCCTCTTTGAATGCACATATGTACAATGTGGTTTTGGATGTTGGCGCCGATATCCGTGCCAAAGCGGACGATCTATGCGCTTACGCCTATATGGGTGCCGCCTATGCGCAAAATGCGTTTGACCTGTCGCGGCCGCGTATTGGATTGCTGAATATCGGAACAGAGGATCACAAGGGGCGTAGCGAAGTAAAAGCGGCAAGCGATCTTTTGTCGCAAAATGCCACGAACGGAGGTTTTGAGTATGTCGGCTTTGTTGAAGGGGATCATATCGCCTCCGATCGGGTTGATGTTGTTGTAACCGATGGCTTTGCGGGAAATATCGCTTTGAAAACGGCCGAAGGTACAGCCAAGGTGATTGCGGAAATGCTCAGAAACTCCTTTGCGCATTCATCATTGTCCCGATTTGCATCACTTTTTGCGATTACATCCATGCGACGCCTAAAGCGCAGAATCGACCCACGCCATGCAAATGGAGGGGTCTTTCTGGGTCTTCAGGGCACAGTCATCAAATCTCATGGCGATGCTGATAGCACCGGAATTGCCGCCGCACTGGACCTAGCGATCCGATTAGACCAGAATGGTTTCACCAAAACTGTTGCAGACAAGCTTTCAGAGCTTTCCAAAACAAACTGATCGTATCGGAGACATCTATGATCCGTGCCCGCCCCATCGCTGTTGGTCATTATCTGCCAGCGCGCATTGTCCCAAATCGCGAGTTCGAACAGATGGTCGATACGTCCGACGAATGGATCCGACAACGCACAGGGATTGAAAGACGCCATTTCGCGGCCGAAGGTGAGCTGACATCAGATCTGGCCATTGCAGCTGTAAAGGATGCCTTAAAACGGTTTGATATAGATCCTTCAAGCATTGATGGAATATTGGTTGCCACCTCGACGCCTGATCAAACTTTTCCAGCGACAGCCACACGAGTACAAGCAGCGTTGGGTATCACCCAAGGGTTCGCCTTTGATCTCCAAGCAGTATGTGCCGGTTTTGCCTATGCGCTTGCAAACGCAGATGCACTGATCAAAGCAGGCAGTGCAAAGCGGATCATCGTGATCGGGGCTGAGACCTTCTCTCGTATTCTTGATTTTACCGACAGACGCACCTGTGTACTGTTCGGCGATGGTGCCGGTTGTTTGATACTCGAAGCTATCGAGACCGAGGACGAAATCGCCCCGGGAATTTTGGCAACAGATTTGCGCGCGGACGGCCGTTACAACGACATTCTCTATGTTGATGGCGGGGTGTCTTCGACACAAACTGTAGGTGTCTTGAAGATGGAAGGCCAAGAGGTTTTCAAACATGCGGTGACCAAGCTGGCAAATGCGGCCTTCCGCGTAATGGAAAAAGCAGGAATGACCTCGGCTGATATCAGCAAAGTTGTCCCGCATCAGGCAAATTTGCGCATTATCAAAAGTGTTTCGCAAAAATTGGGTCTCAGCATGGATGACATCGTCGTCACAGTTCAGGATCATGGAAATACATCTGCGGCTTCTATTCCATTGGCTTTGTCTGTGGCCGAGGCAGACGGAAGAATAAAAAAGGATGACGTCATTCTTTTTGAAGCGATCGGTGGAGGATTGGCTTGGGGTGCCGCGTTAGTGCGTTGGTAAATAATGAAAAACTTTGACTCTGGCTGGGACCTCAAGATAACCTCTTTTAAAGATTGGGGTCGAAATGAACGAAAAAACCTTAACACGCGTTGATTTGGGCGAAGCTGTCTTTCGCGAGGTTGGCCTGTCACGCGCAGAAAGCGCCGACTTGGTGGAAAGCGTCCTTCAGCATATCTCAGACGCTCTTGCCGAAGGGGACGAAGTCAAAATCTCCAGTTTTGGAACGTTTGGCATTCGCGATAAGAAGGCGCGCGTTGGCAGAAATCCGAAAACAAAAGTCGAAGCGGAAATACCCCCGCGTCGTGTGCTAAGCTTTCGACCCTCGCAACTGATGAAAGATCGCGTTGCAGTACGGGACAACTAGTTCATGGAAAAATCAGCCGACGCTTTTCGGACCATCGGCGAAGTCTCTGACTGGCTGGATACGCCAGCGCATGTTATTCGGTTTTGGGAAAGTCGATTTGAACAGATAAACCCGGTTCAAAAAGAAGGGGGGCGTCGATATTTCCGTCCAGATGACGTGCAAATCTTAAGTGGTTTGAAAAAACTGCTGCACGAAGACGGGCTGACAATCAAAGCGGTACAAAAAATGATTGAAGAAGACGGCATACAAAGCGTGAAAGCCAGCGTTTCAGAGGTGTTAGAAGGCGCTCCTGAAATCAAAGAAAATGAAAAGGCTTCACCGGCTGAAACCGCGCCCCCCACGCCGGGACGCAGAAAACGTCAGAAACTTGGTGAAATGGAAGCGGTTGTTGCGCAATTCGGTGGCGAGGCCACTCCTGCGGAAATCAAGGACTCCTCGGAGGAGGATCCTGAGGGGGCGGCGGAAAAATCACAAGAGACGCTAAACCCCGAAGAGACTGTTCTATCGGAAGATGCGGCGGTCGCAGTGGATTCAACGCCCCCGCAAGACGCAGAGACCGATGATGCGGATACAGCAACGCATCCAGATGACAACGCTCCTGCGGCGAGTTCCGATCTGGGGCCGCTGGATAAGATAGTATACGAACCTAGTACGGCGCCTTTTGATCGCGAGCCAGTTCAAATGCCTTTGATGCTTGCAGGCGGTCCGACGCCGATACTTGAACCTAGCCACCGATGGCACCTGAATATTCCTCCCAACGCCGATAATGACAAAATTCAGGCCGTTTTGGATGATCTATCGGACCTTCGAGCTGAATTGGCCGGTCAAATCCAAGATTGACGCTTGCCCGCAAATCAGTATGTGCTGTAGCGCCTAAGTGTCGGGCTATAGCGCAGTCTGGTAGCGCGTTCGTCTGGGGGACGAGAGGTCGTAGGTTCGAATCCTGCTAGCCCGACCATTTTTTCGGAGGGGTCATGCCGAACAACGGTGTATTGCCGTCACAAGAGATAGCCGCAATGATTTCGCGTAGCGAAATTGCGATGATTGAGCCCCCTCTTGAAAACCAGATACAACCTGCAAGTTTGGACCTGCGCCTTGGAAATGTGGCGTATCGGTTGCGGGCCTCTTTCTTGCCTGGCGAGAAAGCGAGGGTTGCCGATCGACTATCCGATTTCAAAATGCATCAGATCGACCTTAGCGGTGGCGCTGTTTTGGAAAAGGGCTGCGTTTACCTGGTTCCCCTTCTGGAAGCTTTGAACCTGCCTGTAGGAGTATCTGCCGTCGCCAACGCAAAAAGCTCAACCGGGCGTTTGGATGTCTTTACCAGATGCATCACCGATCAAGGGATCGAGTTTGATCGCGTCGAAGCTGGATATAGTGGACCGCTTTTTGCCGAAATCTCACCACGCTCATTTTCTGTGCTTGTGCGTCCGGGCATGCGTCTAAACCAAATTCGCTTCAAACAAGGCATCGCGCGGATCATAGATGCCGATCTTGCAGCGCTTCATGCAGATATTGGTCTGGTCGATGGGACCGCGCAAATTGATGACGGGTTGGGGTTTTCGGTTGATCTCAGCCAACGCGACGGGCCTGTGGGGTTCCGGGCAAAACCACATACTGGTCTGATCGACCTTGATCTTATCAACCATTATGAGCCGGCAGATTTTTGGGAACCGGTCTTCGCAGATCAAGGCCGGATCATCTTGGACCCGGGCGCGTTCTACATACTTGTCAGTCGAGAGGCCGTAACGATCCCTCCTGATTGCGCGGCTGAAATGGCCCCCTATTTGGCGATGGTCGGCGAATTTCGTGTTCATTATGCAGGTTTTTTCGATCCCGGATTTGGGCATGAAGGTGCCGGGGGCACTGGATCGCGGGGTGTTTTAGAAGTGCGCTGTCACGAAGCCCCATTCGCGCTCGAACACAGTCAGAGCGTTGGTCGTCTGATTTATGAACACATGTCCGTTGTTCCTGATACGCTTTATGGCGCAGATCTTAAGTCAAACTATCAGGGCCAAGGTCTGAAACTATCGAAGCACTTTAAAAGCGTGTAAACCGTTTGGCCATTCGCAGTGTCTTTGCCGCCCGCTGCGCATTTTTCTTGTTTTGCTTTTGAGTCTTTTCAATGTTTTCGATTTCTTCTTCGGGTGCCTGTTTTTTTTTGCGATTCGCAAAGAAGTCAATCGCCGCTGGGAGACCCCGCCGAACCGCCATATTCATGATCATTCTAAGCATTCTGTCCATCAGTCCACATCCTCTTCGAACATTTCGACCTGGTTTTCATCACCTTCGGCACCTTCATGCCCGGGCATGATACCCGGCGGCGGGCGATTGTCCAACAACCCGGCATCGCGGAGCTCCTTCACGCCAGGCAAATCGCGATGACTTTCCAGGCCAAACTGATCAAGAAACTCTTGTGTTACGATGAATGTCACGGGGCGACCGGGCGTATTGCGGCGTCGGCCTAACTTGATCCATTCAAGTTCCAGCAATTGATCAACCGTGCCGCGGCTAACCGAAACGCCGCGGATTTCTTCAATCTCAGCCCGCGTAACAGGCTGATGATAGGCAACAATCGCCAAAGTTTCGATCGCAGCACGCGATAATTTGCGCTGCTCTTTGACCTCATGCTGCAGCAGATATCCTAAATCAGCAGATGTTCGCATCGCCCAGCGATCTCCAACACGGCGCAATTCAACACCGCGACCCTGATAGCGTTTAGCCAATAGTGATACAGCCTCGGCCGCGTCACAGCCCTGAGGCATACGCTTTTCCATCTCCTTCACAGATAGTGGTTCTGAACTGGCAAAAAGCATCGCTTCTACCATGCGTTCCTGTTCTCCCAAAGGAGGGGCTTCAAAGAGGCTTTCACTCTCATCCATCAGAGCGGTCCTTCATCTTAATTTCTATTGGGTCGTATAGTCCGGCTTGTCGAATTTCGATCATCCCTGCTTTTGCCATCTCCAGCGTCGCAGCAAAGGTTGATGCTGTGGCCGATCGCCTAAGGTTTGCGTCCTCTTTCCAACCATCGGGAAGAAATTGTTTCAAATCACGCCAATCAATAACTGAACCGATCAAACCTTTCATACGCGCCAGCGCTTCTTCCATCGTAAAAACATTATTGCGTTCATCCAAATGCAGCGGTTTGAAACTTTCGCGCGTTGATATCCGCGCATACGCTTGCATCAGGTCAAGGATAGATGCCTTGTACGAAATGATGCGCCTGCGCTCGACATTCTCAGGCAATCCACGAGCAAAAAAGTCGCGCCCTAACTGATCGCGGCCCATAAGGCGTGCAGCGGCACCGCGCATGGCCTCTAGCCGTTCCAATTGGAACGCAAGATGGGCCGCCAAGTCTTCGGCGCTTGGTCCCTCTTCCTCGGCGTCTGGCGGAAGCAAAAGACGGCTTTTCAGATACGCCAACCAAGCCGCCATGACAAGATAATCTGCGGCCAACTCTAAGCGCAGGCGTTTTGCCTCTTCTACAAATGCCAAGTACTGCTCAGCCAAAGCAAGAACGCTTATTTTGCGCAAATCGACTTTTTGGGTCCGCGCCAAAGTCAGCAGCATATCGAGTGGACCTTCAAACCCATCGACATCCACAACAAATGCTTCGGCGCCTATGACCTCTGGCGAACGTTCGTGATTCTCATGCATTACGAGTGTTTAACAAATACCGCAGGCGCGCGCGCGCCTCTTCTCGATCGAGGTCTTTGGTTGGCATTTTTGCGGCAAGCGCCGCATTTGCACGATACAACGCCCGATTTGCCAACGGTTTCAACCCCTTGGCGACCTCAGTCATTTCTTCGATCACACCGTTGCAGTGCAAAATGATGTCACACCCAGCTTCAAGGGCATTGGCGGCTCGGTCTTGAAAACGGCCTTGCAGAGCTTTCATGGACAGGTCGTCGGTCATCAACAAAGCATCAACTTCCAATTCTTCACGAATGAGTTGAATGACACTTGGTGACAAAGTCGCACATCGCTCTGGATCCACTGCGTCATAGATCACATGAGCGGTCATTGCCATAGGTGCATCGCGAAGGGCGGCAAAGGGCGCAAAATCGACCTTACGCAAGTCCTCAAGATCAACCATCACGCGGGGCAAATCCAAATGGCTATCAATGGTGGCACGCCCATGACCAGGGATGTGTTTGATCACGGGCAAAACACCGCCTGACAACAGACCATCCATTGCCGCTCGACCTATTTTACTGACCGTGTTGGCATCAGACCCATAAGCGCGGTCCGCGATAATCGCATTTGTATCGTCCTGTGAAACATCTAACATCGGCGCACAATTTACATCAATGCCGAGACGCAAGATGTCATCAGCAATCATTTTATATCGCAAACGCATCACGTCACAGGCCCTATCAAGCGGCAAACCCAAAATGTGATCTTTCGGGTTCGGCCATTCCTCGGCCAAGGGCGCGCGAAGTCGGGCAACACGCCCGCCCTCTTGATCAATTAATATTGGCGCATCGCGTCCGACCGTGGATCGTAATTCCGCGCAAAGTGCTTTGACCTGATCGGCTGTATCGATATTGCGCGCAAATAGGATAAAACCCCAAGGCTGTACGTCATAATAAAAACGCCGTTCATCCTCGGACAGAGATAAACCGGCACAGCCAAAAATAACTGACTGGGATGTCATCAGCGCGCGATCACCGCGATACACTGCGTTTTGCGTGCCATCAAAGCCGCACACATATTGCGGGCATCAGCCGTTGTCTCGAAGCCCAAAACTCTTAGACGAAACAGTGTTTTCCCACCGCTTTCAACTGGTTGGATGAAGGTTGATCGGCCAGACAAAAGGTCGGCATTGCGTGTTTCAAGTTCTTTCCAAACAGTTCGGGCAGTATTGCGGCTATCAAAGGCGCCCAATTGAACCATTCGCGTGCCCAGTTGGACGCTCGCTACTTCAGTACCAACTTGTGGCGAGGCCGTTGCCGACGCCACCTCTTGCTCTGCCAACGCGAGATCGTCCTGTGTTGTCTTTTGCGCTTCTTCCGTTGCTGCACGCTCTGGGCGCGGTTTTGGGATCACGGTTTCAACAAGGGCTAGCTTGCTTACCGCGAGTTCAGGCGGCTCCGCGTTCGCAACTGCCGTCGCTTCCGCGTCCGTGACATCGCTTTGCACGTCAGTATTGCTTGCGACCTTTTCTGTGTCTGTGCCTTTGTCATTTTCAGGAAGTGTTTCCCCGGCCGCTTCGGCAGCAAGGCGCAAAGCTTCCGCGACAGCAGCTTCTACTTCCTCGGCCGTAACAGGTCGAAAGACTTGTTCCCCTGTAAGCGCACCATCATCTTGTGTATTCGGCGCAGATACGGGCGTTATCACAGCGTCCTGGGCGACCGCTTCCGGAACGATCTGTTCATTTTCTTCAAGTTCAGCAACTTCTACTCGCGAGGGCGTCAGCTGGGTTTCTTCGGCATCCGTTAGTGCCGGTATATCTTCATCCGAAAGCCCCATGGGCGCCGGCGCAAGCGAGATCACCTCCACGCCTTCTTCCGCATCTTGCGCTGATTGCAATTCGTTTACGGCAAGGCCTTGATAATCCTTCAACAATCCACCTGGGGTTGTCGGCTCAAGCCGTGCCAAGCCGTCTGGGGCCATAATAACCGGCAGGCTTGCGGGATCACGTTGCGCCAATTGAACGCCCCAGTAAATGACGCCCACCGTCATCACAGTGGTGGTCAATCCCATCAACCATGCAATCGGTGTTGGCGGTCCTGACGGACTCGTTTTGGAAACTTCTGCTGCCTCGGCTGCCTCTGTCATGGGCCTGCTCTTTTTTTGTTTTTATTTTTATTATCGAGAGGTGTAACGAATCACTTCGGATTTTCCAAGAGAAAATCCAATTCAGCGCATTTCGTCCATTGGTGTGACGCCCAAGATTCCTAAACCGGACCTGATAACGGTTGCAACAGACAGGGCCAAAGCCAGTTTTGGCTTCGCTTCGACAACAGCATCCTGCACCAATCTAAGGCTTGAGTCTTCTTTCCCACGGTTCCAAAGCGCATGAAACACTGAAGCCAGATCATAAAGGTAGAACGCAACTCTGTGCGGCTCATTATGCTTTGCTGCCAGTTCAACCATCCGCGGCCATTCTGCGATTTTTTTCAATGCAGCCATTTCGGCAGGGTCCGAGAGGGCTGCCAAAGACCCGCTCAGGTCAGCGTTGACCACTTCATCTTCGCTGATACCGGCCTTACGAAAGGCCGAGGCAATGCGCGCATGCGCATATTGAACATAAAAGACCGGGTTGTCTTTGGATTGTTCCAAAACCTTGTCGAAGTCAAAATCCAACGGCGCATCGTTTTTCCGCGTCAGCATCACAAAACGCGTCACGTCTGGACCTACTTGGTCAACCACGTCGCGTAGTGTGACAAAAGTCCCGGCTCGTTTTGACATTTTGAGCGGCGCGCCATCTTTGAAAAGTTTCACAAGTTGCGTCAACTTGATATCAACCGGCACTTTGCCATCTGAAAGTGCCGAGACGGCTGCCTTCATCCGTTTTACATATCCACCGTGATCGGCACCAAAAATATCGATCAGCAAGTCATAACCTCGTTCCAGCTTGTCAAAATGATATGCAATGTCAGGAGCAAAATAAGTCCATGTGCCATCTGACTTTTTCACCGGTCGATCGACGTCATCCCCATGTTCTGTAGATCTGAACAATGTCTGTTCGCGCGGCTCCCAATCTTCGGGCGTTTTACCTTTGGGCGGCTCTAGGATACCGTCATAGATAAGACCGGCCTGATCCAGACGCGCGAGTGCACCTTCGATTCGACCGGTTCCATAAAGCGCTCTCTCTGAGAAAAAGACATCCATCTCTATGCCCAAAGCTTTCAGATCAGAGCGGATCAATTCCATCATCTGTTTGGTCGAGAAGTCCCGAAGGTCTGACAACCAAACCTCTTCTGGTTGATCGACAAGACGGTCGCCAAACTTTTCTTTGATCGCCGCGCCAACCGGGATCAGGTAGTCACCGGGATAGGTTCCGTCGTCAAAATCCACCTTCTGACCGCAAGCTTCAAGATAGCGTTTGTAAGCTGATCTGGCCAAAACATCGACCTGTGACCCACCGTCGTTAATGTAGTATTCGCGTGTGACCTTGTAGCCTGCAAATTCCAGTAAACTGGCCAAGGCATCCCCGAAAACAGCCCCTCTTGTGTGGCCAACGTGCAAAGGCCCAGTTGGGTTGGCCGATACATACTCAACATTCACCTTCGCGCCTGCGCCCTGATTAGAACGGCCAAAGGCCTCTCCGGCGCCAAGTACGTTGGGAACCAGTTCTGTCCAAAGCGAGGGCACCAAGCGAAGATTGATAAATCCTGGACCTGCCACATCGACCGTTTCAATTTGATCTGCGCTTTGCAGTTTCGCCTTGAGCGCTTCGGCCAAGTTCCGCGGCTTTGCTCCTGCGGGTTTTGCCAAAACCATCGCGGCATTGGTTGCCATATCACCATGCAAAGGGTCCCGGGGCGGCTCGACCGTGATGGCATTCAAGGATATATCAAGCGGTAATGCGCCTTCTGACTGCAGCGATGCCACTGCAGTCAAAACAAGATCCTTAATCTGGGCAAAAATATCCATGGGTACGCGCCTTATATCGGGGTGATGCGCCCGCTAACATGCGCAGACCCCAGCTCCAAGTCTTAACGATCAAAATCCGGTGGGCTTATGCCGTGGGTTGCCTCATATGTTTTGATCGCAAACCGATCTGTCATCCCAGCGATATAGTCACCTATGGCTCTCTTTCGCGCGTCCTCGTCTGCGGCATCGTTTAACCAGCCTTCAGGCAAAACATCGCGGTGCATATCATAGTGCTGGTAGAGTGACTTGACGCAAGCCGAAGCATAGACCCGCATCTGGGTCACGTCAGGGTGACGATACATGTTTTCATAAAGAAAGCTGCGCAATTCGCGCAATCGCGCCCAAACCGGATCCGAAAACACAATCACCGCACCCGACGCATTGCGCACATCTTGCTCTGTCTTTGGGTCTAAATCGCTTATTCGGTTTGCGGATGTGCGAAGCAAGTCTTCGACCAAAACACCATAGACGCGGCGCAGCACCTCGGACTTTCGTCGTTTTCGGTCTAGCCCTGGATAGAGGGCATCCACCTCGGCCACCAAAGGTCCAATCAGTTCGAATTCGGACAGCCGCTCAAGGGTAAAGAACCCAGCGCGGATACCATCATCTACATCATGCACGTTATATGCGATGTCGTCTGAGAGTGCTGCGATTTGAGCCTCGGCGCTGGCATATGTGTGTAACTCTAGGTCGTGGCGCAGATTATATGCGGCCAACTCTGGCGGAACATCGCCTGTGATTGGGCCGTTATGTTTGGCGATCCCTTCAAGCGCTTCCCAAGTCAGGTTCAAGCCATAAAACTGCGCGTATTTCCGCTCGAGATAAGTGACAATCTTGATGGCTTGCGCGTTATGATCAAACCCACCGACATCGGACAAGCAAACGTCCAACACATCTTCACCGATATGGCCAAACGGCGTGTGTCCCAAATCATGGGCAAGCGCAACAGCCTCGGTCAGTTCTTCATTCAGTCTCAGCGCTTTGGCTATCGTACGGCCCAACTGCGCAACTTCAATCGAATGGGTCAGTCGGGTTCGGAAATGATCGCCTTCATGCTCTACGAAAACTTGGGTCTTTTGTTTTAGGCGCCGAAAGGCCGTTGCGTGGATAATCCGATCCCGGTCGCGCTGATAGGCCGAGCGATGGGCGGACATTTCCTCTTTGATCAAACGTCCCCGCGTCTCTTCCGGGTGACAGGCATAAGGCGCCAGCATCTGTTTGGCTTCCCTTCCTTGATCCGCGCGGCTTGTGCACGTATCTATCAATTAATCAAAGATAGAGCGATGGAAAATATGGACTTCACAGTTCCTCCAAAAGTCACAGACCGCGCCTTTGCCCGTTTGGCAGAGATCAATGGCGCCGAAACAGCGCAAAAATCTTTGCGCGTTGCCGTCGAAGGCGGTGGATGTTCAGGCTTCCAATACGAAATCACGTTGGCCGATCAAGTGAATGAAGATGACCTTATCTTAGAAAAAGGTGGTCAGCGGGTGCTTGTAGATCCGGTATCCTTACCGTTTCTGGCAGATGCTGTGATTGACTTTACGGATGAGTTGATCGGAGCGCGTTTTGCGATCGAGAATCCAAACGCCACGTCCAGCTGCGGTTGCGGCACAAGTTTTTCGATCTGAGTGTTTCGTGAAACTAGCAAGCTTTAACATCAATGGAATCAAGGCACGCCTTCCTGCGCTTTTAGATTGGTTGAAAGAGGCAGACCCAGATGTCGCCGTCTTGCAGGAAATTAAATCGATAGATGAGAACTTTCCCCGAGAGCAGATTGAAGACCTTGGCTACACGGTCGTGACGCATGGTCAAAAAAGCTTCAACGGTGTGGCGCTGCTTTCCAAAGTGCCTTTGGAAGATGTGATGATGGGGCTTCCCGGCGACGATGCAGACACGCAAGCGCGATATATAGAGGCCACGGTGATCGGAAGCAAAAACGCCTTGCGGTTTTGTGGACTTTACCTGCCAAATGGCAATCCTGCACCTGGACCAAAGTATGACTACAAACTGGCTTGGATGGAGCGCTTACAAAACAGGGCTAAGACGTTGATGGCTTTGGAAGAACCGTTCCTTTTGACAGGTGATTTCAATGTCATTCCACAACCTGAAGATTGCTATGATCCGAAAGCCTGGGAAGACGATGCGCTTTATCTTCCGCAAACACGCGAAGCGTTTCGCAAACTGTGCGCAATTGGCCTGACAGATGCTTTACGCATTCGGGAGTTCGCACCGATGACTTATACATTTTGGGATTATCAAGCTGGTGCTTGGCAAAAAAACCACGGCATCAGAATTGATCATTTTTTACTTTCTCCTGCCGTGGCCGATATGCTGATCGAATGTCAGATTGATCGCGAGTACCGCAATCGGGAAAAGCCATCGGATCATGTACCGATCTGGGTGGAATTGGACCTCTAAACCACGTCTTTTGCATCATAAGCGTAAACCCAGCTATACCGCCTCTCGAACACACTTGGCATAACCCGGCTGAGGAAAGGCATTGTCGCAACCCGGCCAAAACGCATCAGCGGGTGTTTGAAATGGAACAAGCGCGCGTTGCCCCATGCAGCCCGCGTCACGGCCGTTGTTCGAGGTTTACGCAGCTTTTCGAAGCGTTCCAAAGCCGCAGCGCGATCTAAACGCGATAGACAGTTTGCTAAGACGACGGCATCTTCCAGTGCCATGGCTGCGCCTTGGGCAAAAAACGGCACCAAGGGATGCGCCGCATCGCCTACCAAAACAGTTTGTCCATCCTGCCAATTTCGCAAAGGCTCATGATCGAAAAGACCCCACATCATGGGATGCTCTATCAAATCCATTAGGGACAAGACACGTTTTGACCATCCCGCAAATGCCGCCCGCATCGAAGTCCCATCGCCCTGTTGCTGCCAGTTCTCCGCAATTCCTGTTTCCGCGTTCACAATTCCAACAACATTTACAAGCGCTTCGTTGCGCAGCGGATAAGTCACAAGATGCGCTTCAGGGCCTAAGAATGTTTGCACCACATTTGAAACCCACTGCCGGTCAAGTTTCTCAGCAGGCACCAACGCACGCCAAGCCATCTTTCCTGTAAAACGCGGTTTAGAAGGTGTAATAGACTCCCGTGTTTTGCTGCGCACACCATCGGCGGCAACAACCAAATCTGCGTCTAGATCATCGATTTTTTCAGAACCCAGGTTAACCTGCACGCCAAGCTTTGCGGCCCGACGACCAAGGCAATCGATCAGATCTGCCCTATGGGATACGCAATAGGGCATATCCATCGAGGCCAGTCGAAGTTCGGCCAGCTTGATATCATTCAAACCGTCGAAGATTCTAAGCGCCTTTAACTCCATAAAGTCGGGTTGAATGCCCAATGCCGCCAAAGCGCGCATTGCATTCGGAGAAAGCTGCAATCCCGCCCCGACATTCTCAAAGCTGTTCGCACGTTCGAAAAGCTGAACCTTCGCGCCAATCTGCGCCAAGGCAATGGCACAGGCCAAGCCCGCAACACCACCCCCGATCACACAGGCGGTTTGGTCGGTGAAATTAGTCGTCGCGGTGGACACGCTCTTTACGCTCATGACGCTCTTGCGCCTCCAGCGAAAGGGTGGCGATGGGTCTTGCGTCCAGTCGCTTTAGCGAAATCGGCTCACCAGTTGACTCGCAATATCCGTAAGATCCGTCTTCGATCCGACGCAATGCTGAATCAATCTTGGACACCAGTTTGCGTTCCCGATCCCGGGTGCGCAGCTCTAATGCACGATCCGTTTCTTCAGATGCGCGATCTGCTTGATCCGGAATATTGCGTGCACTGTCTTGCATACCCTCAATTGTTTCGCGGGTTTCGTTCAAAATCTCAGCCTTCCAATCGATCAGTTTACGACGGAAATACTCCAGCTGACGATCATTCATAAACGGCTCGTCTTCCGCCGGGCGGTAGTCTGAATTCAGGACAACTTCTGCTTTCATCTTTATCTCACTCGGCCCCACGGACTGCTACTTTCGATTATTTGAGGCGCGCTTATCCTGATCTGCAACGGTTGTCACTAGCTGCGCGCTGTGCTGAATGCACAAAAGAACAAATTTTGATGAGGTGCGATCTTATGAAGCTGTTGATCGACAAACCTAAGCCTGAAGATAAAGACGCCTGGTGCATGCTTTTTAAAGAGTATTTGACCTTCTACAAAACAAGCAAACCCAAAGACGTTTATGATGCCGATTGGGACCGTATTCTGGATCCAGCCACAAAGATGCACTCCGTCATCGCTTGGTTGGACAAAGACCCCGTTGGTCTGGCAAACTACCTCTATCATGACAGCTTTTGGGAAGCCGAAGAACGCTGCTACCTGAATGACTTATTGGTCTTGCCCCAAGCGCGCGGCAAGGGCGTTGGCGAGGCTTTGATCAAATATGTATATGATGAAAGCGAAACCGCCGGTGCATCCATGCTGTATTGGACAACGGCGCATGAAAATGCTGTGGCACGAAAACTATATGATCGGGTTGCAGACCTGACACCTTTCATTAAGTACCAAAAAACGAAGTGAGAACGAAGCCCATGTGGTTTTTTATTGTCATGCCCTTGATTGGCGCCGCTCTTGGATGGGGGACGGCGTATTTCAAAAAACGCAATTTCTATGACCAGTTGCATTCTGCGGCTGTGATGGGGCTAATCTTCGTTTTGCTCTCGGTTCTCTATGTTGTGATTGTGGGTTGGATTGCCATTGGCCAGACCTGACACCATATCCAAGTCATGTTGAAACTGACCCCTATCTTGTTGGCTGTTCTATACGGCCTTGGCATGTATGTGTTTTCGGCGTGGCGCCTCAAATCCGACCTGAACCAAAAGTCCAAACCGCTCCAAGATCCTATTTTACTGACATTAACACAGCGACTTGCCGAAAGCGTCGATCTACCTCAAATCAAAGTTCATGTTTATGATATTGAACCTGTGAACGGATTGGCCGCGCCGGATGGCCGAATTTTCATCACTCGTGGTTTCTTACAAAAATATCGACAAGGACAGGTATCAGCAGATGAGCTGGCCGGCGTTATTGCACATGAACTTGGCCATGTCGCCTTGGGTCATGCCAAGCGTCGTTTGGTTCACTTTTCATTGCAGAATGCGATGCGGGTTGGTGTGGCCATGATCCTGAATCGGTTCCTTCCCGGTATCGGCATCTATGTGGCAAACGCCCTAGCAAGTATTTTTGCTGCAGGTTTGTCGCGCAATGACGAGTACGAGGCTGACGCCTACGCCGCCGCCCTTATGACAAAAGCAGGTATTGGAACCAACCCACAAAAGTCGCTGTTTGCGAAACTCGACCATGTGATCGGCGCGCAAGCGCCACAAGTCGCTTGGCTGATGAGCCATCCAAAAACCGAGGACCGTATCAAAGCCATCGAAGTGTTAGAGAAGAAATGGGGCACCTTGGCCCATCCTAAATAACCATTTTAGCAACACGCGGTGCGCCGATCCGCTTGAGAAACGCTTTTTTTGTAAACATCTCACCAGTGGCCTTTATGGCAAGCTCAAACTCGGCTTCGATAGCTTGCCTTAACTCTGCCATCCACGCGTCACTCAATTCCAGCAAGAACGCATCTGGATGCCTAAGACCGATCCCAAATCGCGCCATGGCAGTTTGCGGAAAATCACGCAAGTTGGCCGTCACCAACAGATCAGCTTTCCCGGCAACGGCCGTTGCCAGAACATGGACATCGTTCACATCGGGTAGCGATATGATCTCTTCTAGGGTTTCGTCGGCAGCGATCATCGCGGCTTTCCAACGGTCACGCAAAAGCGCCATTGTGACACCGGTATTCGCGTTGGGGTTCAACTTCAAATCAGCCCGCGACCATTCGTCGAAAATGCGTGCCGACCAAAGTGGCTCAAACGCGCCAGCCTCTGCTAAACGAAGTAAAATGCCACGCAAAGCTGTTGGAACAAGAACACAAGTATCCAGACAAGCGCGCATCAAAAAAGCCGTAAAAATATCGATTTCAGGTAAGCGCTCTCTGCAAGATTAGGATGGATGGGATGGTCTGGTCCTGCCTCACCGGTGTAAATCACCTGACCGCCGCGTCCCGCTTTGCCAATGCCGCGCAAACAGGCTTCGCGGAACTTTGGCAAATCGGCGGCATGCGAGCAGGAGCAAAGCGCCAGATAACCGCCCGGAGTCACCAATTTCGCGCCAAGACGTGCCACGCGCTCATAGGCGCGCAGCCCCGCTTCAAGCGCCGACTTCTGAGGTGCGAAGGCTGGCGGATCACAGGCCACAGCATCAAACATTTGCCTTTCATCTATCAGCGCTCCCATAACGTCAAAAGCGTCGCCGCGGCGCGTCTCGAAAGAGGTGTCCCGATCCATTTCAATGGCACCTTCGGTAGCTAGGTCCAACGCAGATTGCGAGGTATCAACCGCAAGTGCCGAAGCCGCACCACCTGCCAGTGCAGCCAAACCAAACCCGCCCACGTGCGAAAAAACATCGAGCACGCGCGCGCCTTCAACAAATGATTGAAAAATCGCATGATTGGGGCGTTGATCGAAGAAGATACCCGTCTTTTGTCCGCCCAGCAGATCGGCCTTGTAGGTCGCACCGTTCATTGGCACATTGATCAGACCGTCGATTTGGCCGTGAACCAAGTCAAGACCATCTCCAAGCCCTTCCAATTTACGCGAACGACCTTGTGCATTCTTAACGATGGCCTTGGGGCTAAATACCGCTATCAATGCCGCGACAAGATGATCAAACCGCACATCTGCCCAGGCGGCATTCGGTTGGACAACAAAAACGTCCCCAAAGCGGTCGACAATCAAACCGGGGCACCCGTCCGCTTCGGCATGGATTAAGCGATAATACGGCTTATCAAACAATCGGTCTCGATGTACGGCCGCGCGAGTTAAGCGACCGGAAAACCATTCGACATCGACATCCAAGCACCCCTCAAGATCTATCCTGCGGCAGGTGATCTTAGACTGCGCGTTAAAGGCCCATAAGCCTAAATCACGCGCCTCGGCGTCGATCACATTCACCATTTGACCCGCAGGCAACGCTTTTGATCGACGATCAAGTACCAACTGATCCTGATAGATCCAAGGAAACCCAAATCTTAACTTTTGGGCATTTACCTTGGGGCGAAGTTTGAGCGTTGGGCGATCTGTCATTCACGGCGCTTACCTTGCCTTTTGGCAAAGAAAAAGGCCCTCGAATTGAGAAGGCCTCTAAACCAGTCACAGGTTTGTATTACGCGGGTTTGCGAGCCCCCAAGTTGGCTGGAAGCAGGTTCTTAGCCGCCAGAGACTTCATTGCACCGATCATCTTTGACCAACCATAGGCCAAAGTTTCGGCGCGCAGCTGCCGCGCTTTCATTTCAATTTCATTTAGATCTAATTCATAATCAACTTCGGTATCGACCATTGTGGCTCTCCATTTTCTGGTGAACGATAGGGTCAAGCTAGGTGAAGGTGCCGATCACGAGTAGTGCCGTAGAATCAATAGCCGTCATGTGGCTTGTGCAATGCAACATAGGGTAGAGCATCGGATTTGATTGCAAGACGGGCAACCGCAACATGGTATCGCCCAATCCTTCATCACTTATAAAGTGACAGCGCCCCTTCGGCATTGTTCGCAGCTTTCAACCAGTTGAACATATGTTCGGCAACAGACCGAAAACAAACGACATAGGCCTCTTCCTCTGAGGCCATCCAAAAAGCAGCTGCAATTTGACCAATCCGAGACCGACGGAATTGACCGGGACCAAACCCGGCCAAAGAAGTCGGTGTTCCTTTAGCCAAAACATCCTTGATCGCGTTGCCTTCAATTTTGAAAAACGCGCGTGCGTCAGAGACGTTCACGGCCAAAAAGTGTTTTCCAGACAAGGCTTTATTCAGCTTTTCGACATTCAGGTCAGCCGATTCATAGTCACAAAGCAGCAAGAGTTCGTCAGGGGCCATCCATGCAACAGCACCCTTTGCACCCATTTTACATGTCGCAGGCAGAGGTATCGAAAGGCCAGAAACCAATTTCACAGCCTTGGCAATCTGATCCGATGACAGATCCCCTTTCAAAGCAATCATGCCCTTTAGACCGGCATCAGTGACGATATTCAATCCAACGTCCTGTGCTCCATTCAAAACGGATATCGCATCAGACATTCTGCTTCTCCCCATCTTTGTCATAAAAAACCGGGTCCACAATGCGCGCCTTCACGATATTGCCATTCAGTTCTGGGAAATCGATCACCTCACCCATCCGGTCGGGGCCATGCTGAACCAAACCCATCGCGATTGATCGACCCAAAGTTGGCGAATGATATGTTGACGTGACCCGTCCGATTGTCGCCTTGTTGCCATAAACATCGGTACGGCCATCCACAGCATAAGCGCCATCTGGCAAAACAGTGTCCGGGTCCAGCGCCTCCAACCCAACCAATTTCCAACGACCGGGATCCATCATATAGGTGCGCTCCATCGCGCGTTTTCCTAAGAAATCATCCTTTTTCTTTGAAATCGCCCAATTCAAATTCAAGTCTTGTGGGATCACAGTGCCGTCCGTTTCGTCACCAATCATAATGAACCCTTTTTCGGCTCGCATCACGTGAAGTGCCTCGGTGCCATAGGGTGTGATGCCAAACACAGCACCGGCTTCGAGGCATTTGTCCCAAAAGGCCTGACCTTGGGCCGCAGGAACAGCAATCTCATAAGACAATTCGCCCGAGAACGATATTCGGTAAGTCCGCACTTTGATCCCGGCTAACTCACCTTCTGCAAAGGACATGAAAGGAAGCGCCTCAGCACTGACATCCATACCACCAAGCTTTTCCAAAACCCTGCGTGCATTCGGACCGACGACTGCGATCTGAGCAAACTGCTCTGTCAGGTTGGCAGTATAGGCTTTCAGGTCCCACCATTCTGTTTGCAGCCATTCTTCGAGATGAGCATGAATGCGATCCGACCCACCAGAGGTTGTATGGCAGAGGAAGGTATCCTCAGACAGGCGCGCAACAACGCCATCATCCGTCAAGAACCCGTTCTCGGTACACATCAAGCCATAGCGGCAGCGTCCGACCTTAAGCGTCGACATCATATTCGTGTACATCAAATCCAAAAACTTGGCCGCATCTGGCCCTTTGACGATGATTTTGCCCAGCGTAGATGCGTCCAAGAGACCAACAGAATTGCGCGTCGCCACGATCTCACGGTGCACAGCCTCTTCCACGCTCTCACCGTCTTTTTGGTAACAGTAAGGACGGCGCCAATCGGCCACCGGTTCCCAGAACCCGCCATTGGCATCAATCCAGTCATGCATGGGCGATTTGCGGATCGGCTTGAACAGCTCGCCCCGCGCATCACCCGCCAGCGACCCCATCGAGATCGGATGATAGGGCGGGCGAAAGGTCGTTGTGCCAACCTGTGGGATGTCCTTGTTCAAACTGTCGGCCAAAACAGCGAGACCGTTGATATTGGAGAGCTTGCCCTGATCGGTCGCCATGCCGAGCGTGGTATAGCGTTTCGTGTGCTCGACGCTTTCAAAGCCCTCGCGCGCGGCCAATTGAACATCCGTGACCTTCACATCGTTTTGGTAATCCAGCCATGTCTTTGAGCGTAGCTCGTAACTGGCGCCTTGCGGCATGGACCAAACGGGCAGCAAGGCGTCCCCTTTCGGCGCGTCAGATTTATGTGCTTTTGCGGGGCTTACTTTGTAACCCAAATCTTTGACAGCTTTGCTGCCAGCTTGAAAGGCATCTTGAAGCACTGCGTTGGTTTCCATGGCCCCAGAGGCTATTCCAGCCGCAAGGACATTGACGGACCCGTCTTGGTTGGTGGGTCCGCGCAGCGGGTCTGGCGCAAACCAGGCTTTTTCCGCATCCCAAGTCAGCTTGCCGCCGCAATGAGACCAAAGGTGCACCACAGGTGACCAGCCACCAGACATCGCCACTGCATCGCATTTCACAGTCTCAAGAGGCGCTCCCTCGCCTGATTGCGAACACAGCTGGACCGCTTCAACGCGCTTGTGACCTTTGACCGTCGAAATCGCCATCCCACGGGCCACTCGAATGCCGAGCGTTTGGGCTTCTTTGATCAGATCACCATCGGCCTTGTCCCTCGCGTCGATCACAACCGGAACCGAAAGCCCGGCTTCAACATACGCAATTGCAGTCCGGTAAGCATCATCATTATTTGTCGCGATGACCAATCTGTCTCCAACCGATACGCCGTAATTCACAACGTAATCCCGAACTGCGGACGCAAGCATCACACCTGGTACATCGTTGCCGGCAAAAGACAGGGGTCGCTCAATGGCACCTGTCGCGGTAATCACACGCCCTGCACGCACCCGCCACAACCGATGGCGCGGCCCGTTCACTTGGGCAAAATGGTCCTGCAAACGCTCATAAACAAGCGTATAACCATGATCGTAAATCCCAGCGACCATCGCACGGGTTCGCATCTGCACATTGGGCATCTCTTTCAATACCGCAAGGGTTGCATCCACCCATTCCGATGCAGGCATCCCATCAATTTCGACACCATCGACGGGCGCACGTCCGCCCCAATGCGGGGACTGCTCTGCAATCAAAATGCTTGCGCCAGCTTTCGCCGCTTGAAGCCCTGCTGCAAGGCCGGCAATCCCGCCGCCTGCAACCACGACATCAAAATGCGCATAGGCATATTCATAATGATCAGCGTCCGGTTCTTTCGGTGCAGAACCCAGACCAGCGGCCCAACGAATGACTGGCTCAAACAGATGCTTCCAAAAGGCCCGCGGGTGGATGAAGGTCTTGTAATAAAAGCCGGCAGGAAAAAAGGGTGCCATCGCAGCATTGATCGATCCAATGTCAAATTCCAAATTTGGCCATCGGTTCTGGCTAACGGACGTCAATCCATCGAAAAGCTCGGTTGTTGTCGCGCGGTTATTTGGCTCAAATCGACCCCCCTGCCCGGTGCCGACCAGAGCATTTGGCTCTTCAGGGCCGCTGGCCACGATCCCACGCGGGCGATGATATTTAAAGGATCGTCCGACCAGCATTTGGTCATTTGCCAAAAGCGCCGAGGCAAGCGTGTCGCCTGCAAAGCCTGACAGGCGTTTACTGTCGAATGTGAAGTCTTGTTTTTTGCTGCGATCGATAAACCGGCCGCCCGAGGCGAGACGTGTGCTCATTTGTCAAACCCCGTGAAATCTGGACGTTTCTTTTTGATCTTGGTGATCAAGGATTTCGGTGGTTCGGTCGTTTGCGCCGAATAGGTGCCGAACACCTCAAGCGTCATTGTATCGCGGGCGGCATGAAACCATTTCCCACATCCATAACTACAGCGCCACCGCTCAAAGTGAACGCCGCGCGGGTTTGGGCGGTTGAACAGGTAATTTTCAAAGTCATCATCAGAAGAACCTGGACCAAATCGCGTCAAATGCGCTTGTCCACCTGGCGTAAGCTCGGTCTCGCATTTGTCTGTGTTGCAATTGGGACAATGAAGGATCAGCATCAGTTTTCACCTTGGCTAAACGAGTTCAAGCACGCTTGCATCAGAACGAGCGCATTGCGGAAGGGTTCTAGCTCGATCGTTACCATGTCTGATGTTTCAACAATGGAAACGTTCATGTCATTGCCAGACGCAGACAGAGTTTCATGTTTGGAAATCTCTTCGAGATTTTCAAAAGGCAACATAAAGTCCGAGTTTTGGGTCGATGTATCGCGCAGCAATGTGGTTTCCCCATCGATATTAACCGCCAAAGACACTGAATCGGTGGGAATTGTGTCGTCGATTTCATACCCCAAAACATGCCAGCGCTGGTCATTGACCGTATGATAATAGGTGTACACCATGGGTCGGTTGTTTTCGCTCAATGTTCTGGTGGCCGCGAAACACACGCCCTTGTCAGCTATCTTGGCGACTTCGTAGGTTTCGGTGTCGTCGAAAGGGACGACTTGGGCAGAGGCGGGCAAAGCGACAAGAGATACAAGCAAAAGAGCGACCGACCGGGGGCGGGTTAACAGCGCGAAGCGCCCCGCCCTGCGGGACGGGCGGGCGCTCTCATGCGCGCGACAAGCTTTGCTTGCGCTCTGCAGCGTCGCATTCGTACCTTTGTTAAACAATTGCATCACCGAACCCCCATTGAATTGTACCCGAAACAACGAACGAAATTTCAAAGAGGCCGACCTTTTTTAGCTGTGAAGCGTTCCGATCCAGCTCAATTATAGCTGCTTCAGCCGCGTTCTTCGCTCCACTCGGATAGTAGAATGAAAGATCATCGATCTCACCGGATTTCCAATCAGCTAGCCGCCTTAGATTCTCTGAAGTCCGATCATACATCGCGGAACCGAAACCAGTGTTCGAGGTAAGCGCACGCGAAATTACTTCCAATTCTCTTGGACGCGAGCACCAAACAGCCAACAAAAAACCAGCTAGTGTCAGTAGGGATCCTGACGCAGCAAAAAGGGCTCCATTGGGCTGCATCAAACCGAAAAACAGTGTTCCAAGAAGCCAACAAACGACAAAGAAAGCAGCGAAAAAGTTACGTTTTATCAGTCCGTGTTTACTCATCAATGCGCCACTCCCGCGGCTACGCTTTCATCAATAAAGCGCCCTTCTTTGAAACGATCCAATCCAAACGGCGCGGCCAGAGCGCGCGGCTCTCCATCGGCCATCAGTTCGGCCATGGCAAAACCCGACCCGGGGATCGCCTTGAAGCCGCCCGTGCCCCAGCCGCAATTGATAAAACAATTGCCTAATGGTGTCTTTGAGATAATCGGCGACCGATCACCCGTCATATCCACGATCCCGCCCCACCAGCGCAGCATCTTCAGGCGCGAGATCATCGGGAACGTCTCGATTAGCGCGCGCACGGTCTCTTCGACATGATGGAAAGAGCCACGCTGGGTATAGTTGTTGAACCCGTCCGCACCGCCGCCAATGACCATCTCGCCCTTGTCAGATTGGCTCATATAGCCATGCACAGTGTTCGCCATCACAACGACATCCATGCAGGGTTTGATCGGCTCAGAGACCAGTGCTTGCAGCGCCACGCTTTCAACTGGAAGGCGAAAGCCTCCCATCTCAGCCAGTTTCCCGGAGTGGCCAGCGACCACGATGCCAAGCTTTTTACATTTGATCTTGCCTTTGGTCGTCTCAACCCCAGTGACCTTGCCCCGCGATTGCGTGATCGCTGTGACTTCGCATTGCTGAATCACATCCATACCCATGTCAGAACAGGCCCGAGCATAGCCCCAGGCCACCGCATCATGACGCGCTGTGCCCCCACGAGGCTGCCAAAGAGCCCCCAAAACGGGGAAGCGCGGCCCTTTCAATTCTATAATTGGACACAGGGACTTCACACGCTCTGGCCCAATAAACTCCGTCTGCACGCCTTGTAAGTTGTTTGCGTAGGCCGTGCGCCTATAGCCACGGATCTCATGTTCTGTTTGGGCCAGCATCATGACACCCCTTGGTGAAAACATGATATTATAGTTCAAATCTTGAGACAGGTTCTCGTATAAGGAGCGGGCTTTTTCATAGATCGCGGCAGACGGGTCTTGCAGATAGTTGGAGCGAATAATCGTTGTGTTTCGACCCGTATTGCCGCCGCCCAGCCAGCCTTTTTCGATGATCGCTACATTGGTGATCCCGTGGTTTTTGCCCAAGTAGTAAGCCGTCGCCAAACCATGACCGCCAGCGCCGACAATGATCGCGTCATACTCTTTTTTTGGCTCAGGAGAACGCCAAGCCCGTTCCCAACCGGAATGGTGGCGCGTTGCTTCTCGCGCGATTGCAAAGGCTGAATAGCGTTTCATGAACCCTCTCGTGAAAATCGGGACTATCCTAAGATGGCCTTCTCTAGGTCTCAACCGTGCTTGATGGCGTTTTACCAGCGACACGAAGCCCCACTCTTGCGACATGGGCGTTTTTCGTTATCTGGACGAGATGGCCGTTTATGACCCATTTGAAGATTTTGCGAACGCCAGCCCGAACGGCGTGTTGCTGGGCATAGATTTTGGCGAGAAAACCATCGGTGTGGCTGTATCTGATCTACTTCGCACCGTGGCCAGCCCACGCGAGACGATCAAACGCAAAAAATTCGGGCTGGATGCAGATCAGTTGGACCGTATCATTACCCAGACAAGCGCAACAGGGCTTATCATCGGGCTGCCCCTGAATATGGACGGCACCGAAGGACCACGCTGCCAAAAATCCCGGGCTTTTGCGCGCAACCTATCAGGTCGGATCGATTTGCCGATTGGGTTTTGGGACGAGCGCTTGTCCACCGTGGCCGCCGAGCGCGCCCTGCTAGAGGCAGATATGTCCCGTGCCAAACGGGCCGAGGCCATTGACCATGTGGCGGCGGGGTATATTTTGCAAGGATCGTTAGACAGGTTAGAAGTACTCTTGAGGCATGGCACCAACAGGTAATTCTATATTCGCCGGCGTCTTAAGCTGGTTATTCGCAATCCTCGCAGGTTGTATATCTATCGTACTGCTAGCGATTATTGATATTCTTGTTTTCGAGGGCCTTGAGCCCATCAAATTTAGTGAGCTGCTATCTCTTCTTGTGACTATTTTTGTTTTTGGGCTGCTTCTGACATTAGGTCCTCTGTCAATTTGGCTTCCGCTTGTGGTCATATTTCGTTCTACAATCGGAAAAAATCGATTGGGATTTACAATCATTTCAACAACCTTTTTGACGCTGGCTACATTGCTTATGGTGTATCTTCTTTTTGGACCAGGTTTCCGTTTCTCAAGTACAGAAGTCTTGCCCTTCGATTGGATAATGCTGCTGTCATTTTCGGTTGCTGGGGTCATAGCGTCGATATCTTACATCCGTAAGCTCGATAGATATTAGTTTCCGTACTATGACAAACATAGGGAAGGGAGTTTAAGAGGCCTCATTCATATTTTCATTGAAATATTCAAACCTTAAGCTGGGCACACTTTTTTGCTGTTCGGTATCTGCCATTTTAAAGCGCCGAGGCCATTGATCACGTCGCGGTGGGGTACATTTTGCATGGCACACGGAATAGGATTGGCCCCCTAAAGTAATCCGAGAAACCTTTTACAAGTGTTTTTTGAATTGAGAATTTAACAACATAAAGCTTGAAATGATAAACTGTCTGTTCCCCAAAATTCTTCTAAGCTGGTTTCTCGGAGTCGTCGTTGGAGTTACCACGCTTCTGTTTATAACAACTTTGGAGATTTATTTCGAGGATGGGGAACTCTATCTAGAGGGGATTGGCAGAGTATTCTTTGGGTTCATCATATTTGGGTTAGTCTTCACGGCACCAGTTTTTGCAATTTGGACACTGATCCTCAGCTCAATTGCAGACAGATTGGCGGAAAACAAATACCTTTTTGTTGGCATCAGTATCTTCGGAATATCGGGTACGTCACATTTTCTCATAAATGCATTTTTTGGCTTTCAGATGTACGAACAAACTGCCTTGGGCCTAAATCTTTTGTTCGCACAGATGGCGGGTGCAGTGACATCTGCCTTTCACGCTTTACGAATTGCAAAAGGCTTTGCAAATAGGCCGCAATAGTAAGGCGATTGTCGTTAGCAGACCTTAGACACCGACGTCATATAGTTTAATGATAGGGCAGTCACAGGTGAGTAAGAAAATGGATGAAATCTGGTCCCGAAACGAAGTTGAAAGCCCTTGTATCAAAGTCTGCGTCATCCACGAAGACAGCGGGCTTTGTATGGGATGTTTTCGCACGCGCCATGAAATCGCGGGCTGGTCGCGCATGGAGGATGACGCGCGCCGTTCTTTGAAAGAAGAACTGCCTTTTCGTGCTGCCAAAGTCAAAGGTCGCCGCAAAGGCGGGCGCATGGGACGGTAGGGATCGATCAAAACGCTTCTACGAAGTTTGCGGATTTAAAAACAAATGATTTCCTCAAATATTGGTGTTCTGCGCCTCTAAACCACTAAACTGAGTTCGTGAGAGTGTCGTGCTGGATCGCGCAGGTCGGGGTGGTTTCAAAGTTTTCCACTTGGACCCCGCATCCTGTTGAACGGAAAAATACTCAACAACCCGCACTTCTAACCTTCGACAATCCGAAACACGAACTCCAGCGGGACATTCCGCACCACAAGACGATCGCCGCTCGGCGATCTAACCTCATATTCGCGCACACCGATGGATTGGATCTTCAGGTCCGAACGCTCAATGCCCTGCAACTCGATCCAATCACTCTGCATGTCGAAATCATAGATCACTTCAACGCCCGAACCTGCCGAGAAAACAAATGTATCAGCCCCGGTGCCCCCATAAAGGCGGTCTGTCCCCGCCCCACCTGAAAGGCGATCATCCCCAGCCAAACCCATCAAACGCTCGTTTGCAAAATCGCCTCGTAAATCATCGGCAACAGCCGTTCCCCGAATGATCGCAGTATCCTCAAAACCTTCGGGTAACAATTGTTCTGCTTGGGCCAAAACACTAAAGGGATGAACCGGAAGCGGCATTGCACCTTCGACCATAAGATAATCACCAGGCACCAGATCCGAAGAAATCTCTGGAAGGCCGTATTCCACAACGGTGTCGGCGACCGGGCGATCAAGGGTCAGTGTTACAAGCCCACTTTCCTGCGCGGCCACAGATTGAACATGCGCAGGGCCAGAGGCATCAC
Source organism: Pseudomonadota bacterium (assembly GCA_039814625.1). Lineage (GTDB taxonomy): Bacteria > Pseudomonadota > Alphaproteobacteria > Rhodobacterales > Rhodobacteraceae > Amylibacter. Next base: position 447,850 of record JBCCAU010000001.1, on the reverse strand, counting down.
TGACGCGAAACCCTGCCACTGTTGGTGCGCTGGTCATGCTTTGTCCGGCGCTTAAGCCAAACTGTAGGAAAACCCGATCTGCAAGGCGTCCCTGCGCGGTAACCATCGGGCTGGCTTCGCCGGTCGAAATCGCAAGCGCAAGCCGCTCGGCCGCTGTTATATATGCGCTATCTGTCAAGTGAACCGAGTCTCTAAGCTCCAGATCAAACACCGTACTGGACACCGTGATCCGCGCATCCGCGGCGGCCACTGCAAACTGTGCCTGACGGATCAAATCCGTGCCTGCATGCAATGTAGATGAATAGGCAGATCGATCGCCAAGCGCTTGAATGTAGAGCTTGTCGCAAGATGAAAGCGACATCAGTTCTTCCAACACGCGTGCCAAAACCGACTGATAGGTCGCGCTGTTGCTGGAACCGACATAGCTCGTGTCAGCTTCGCCTTGCGCCCAAATGATCCCATCAAAGACAACACCATCAACATTGACCCAATCTGTGATGCGGTGATCGAACAGATCAAAAGTGTAACCCATCACATCATTGTCTTCATCCCACCAATGATTATTCAGATAGGTGTCATAATTAGCGCCGCCCGGCGAAGACTGATCATTGGCATATCCAAACGCAGAAGATTTCAACAGCGCGGACCCCCCGCGCGCCACGTCGTAGAGGATCACATCTGTCACCCCAGGATTAAGCGACATGTAGCGTATTTTGAACGCATCGAGTGTGCTGCCATCATCGACATGGAACCACTGATCAACATTGCTCTGTCCAGCCACAAGGAAATGGGCGATCGTCATAGGAAACCTCCGATGCTAATTTGAAACTTGTGGGCGGGCTACAGAGCGCTATTCTTACCAAATGGAAAACGCAGCGGACGTTGTACCCCTTTTCCTTAGTAAATTACCATGGTAATTTAGAATCATTCTAATCTAGGAGAGATCATGCCGCGCCCGCTTATTGGTATCATCGGAAACAGTTATGAGATTGATGGACGATATCCGATCCAAGCTTGCGGCATGCACAACCTTGAGGCTGTCTCAAGGTTGACAAACGCGGTGCCTATGATTGTACCAGCTGTCCCAGATTTTCATACAACCGAAGAATTGCTGGCGCATTTTCACGGTTTCGTTTTCACCGGCGCACGCCCCAATGTTCATCCAGAAGAATATGGCGAACAGGCCACAGAGGCCCATGGCGCATTTGATCGGGATCGTGACGCAGTCACGCTTCCGTTGATCCGAGCCTGCGTTGAGACTGGCACGCCAATTTTGGGCATTTGCCGAGGTTTCCAAGAATTCAACGTCGCTTTCGGCGGCTCCCTCCACCCAGAGATCCGCGACTTACCAGGTCGTGACAATCATCGCATGCCCCCAGATGGCACTTTAGAAGAGAAATTTGCTCTCCGCCACGATATTAAGCTGATCGAAGGCAGCATTTTTCGCGATGTTTTCAACGCTGAGACTGTGCGGACAAATTCCTTACATGGGCAGGGCATTAAAGAACCCGCTGCCCGCGTTTCGATCGAAGGGTACGCCCCCGACGGCACGCCGGAAGCGATCCGCATATTGAATGCAAAAGGATTTGCACTGGCCGTTCAATGGCATCCTGAATACAAAGCAGACGTCGACCCGGTCTCCCGCCCCTTGTTCGAGGCCTTTGGCCGTGCAGTTCATGAACGCCCAGCGCTTGCGGCCTAAGATCACAAAAACATCGGCTTGCCACTTCTGAACACTGCTCAGACATGATCTTCTACTCCGACCGGACTGACCGCCTTGGCGCGCGCCTGAACTCTCTCTTAAATGCTAAGAGGATTGCAAACGCCCATGATGCAGAAGTGAAATTCGCTTGGGAAAATGCAAGTGGAACCGTTCAAGCAGAAAATTTGTTTGCACCCACTTTCTTAAAGGCAGCGCGAATAGAAGCGTTGCCCGAAAATCTTACGAGGCTGAAAACAAAAGTAAGTCTTTACGCACCCGGGGCATCCGATCACGTGTTTCAAACGCCAAAACCATTCACCAACGTCTGGGTTGATCGTCCATTCGGTGTTCTCAAAACAGAAAGTGAAGATAGATTTACAGTGCTGCAGGATCTTTCTGACCTCCTGATGAATAGCTTGATCCGAGAAGACGTTAGAAGAACAATAGAAAAAGTGCGGGTTGGATTGCCAGATAACTTTGTGGCGGTACATCTGCGACGTGGTGATCTTAAGCAATACTTAAAAATCGATACGCATCTGGGTGAGAACTTTGAGAGATTTTGCCCCATTGATGTCGCAGACTATGCCCTTTCCAAATCTGTCGTCCCGATCATTTTCACCGACCAAGTAAAACTTATACCCGATCATCTTCAAAAGTTCTTGGTTCAGGAAAACGTGGATCCGGTCCATTTGCGCAAATACCCCAAACGTCTTGTCGACTTTATCCACATGGCAGCCCTTTCAGAAGCAAAAGAAATCGTCTCTGGTAAATCTGCCTTTGCAAATCTGGCAGCCGTCATAGCGGGGAAAACTCCCACACATCCACTATCCTATCTTGGTGCTGAACGGTATTTCGACGCTTTCCATAACGCCAATGAAACTTACTTTGAATTTTCGAACACTCAGATTGAAGCAGCTCATCGAGAGGCCTTGGTGGCGTGTCGCAGATTTCCAACCTTGAAAAGCTTCAAAACGGACGTCCGACGGATCACCAAAAAGACGTACCCACATTTGGTCAAGCCCAGCTTCTTGAACACAAGCATTTGGCATATGCGAAGGCATATCAAGTAAACGCGCGCGTCCGCCCAACTTAAGGCATTCGGATTTCACCCCCAAGGTTTTCCCAAGATGAAAAACCACCTTCAAGATGGGATACCGATAAAAGCCCCATGGATTGGGCAACATCAGCCGCCAAAGCCGAGCGCCAAGCACTGGCACAATAGAAAACGAAACTCTTATCTTCATCAAAAATGGGACGGTGGTAGGGGCTTTCGGGATCTATCCAAAATTCCAACATCCCACGGGGCATATGGAACGCTCCAGGGATTTTGCCGGTCTTTTGAACCTCCCGAATGTCGCGAATATCAACGAAGATATGTGTTTTGCTGCCCACCAGTTTCGCTGCCTTCTCAAAGGTAATTGTTTTTATCCGTGTATTAGCATCTGCCACCATATCTTTGACGTGGCGTTTTACTGTAATCGTCATCACAGGCTCCGGTTGACCTCTGCCTGTCTTTGTATCCAGATAGAGTTTAATTTGCCAAGTGGAGGAGACATGGCACAATCTTTCGACGCAATCGTCGTAGGCGCGGGTTTAGCGGGCCTTACCGCAGCATGTGAATTGGCTGACGCAGGCAAATCTGTTTTGATTTTGGATCAGGAAAGTCGGGCAAACCTCGGCGGGCAAGCCTTTTGGTCTTTGGGTGGCTTGTTCATGGTCGATACACCCGAACAACGTCGCATGGGCATCAGAGACAGCGTGGATCTTGCCCTGCAGGACTGGGAAGGAACAGCCGGGTTCGATCGCGCAGAGGACCACTGGCCTCGCCAATGGGCAACAGCCTTTATTGAATGGGCGGCAGGCGAAAAACGCGACTGGTTGCGCAAAATGGGGCATCGCAGCTTTCCTGTAGTAGGATGGGCCGAGCGCGGCGGTGGCTCCGCTTCAGGTCATGGCAACTCTGTTCCACGCTTCCATATGACATGGGGCACCGGTCCCGGTGTTGTGGAACCTTTCGAACGACGCGCCCTAGAGCATGAAAAAACCGGTCTGATAACTTTTGCATTTCGCCATCAGGTGGACACAATTGAAACTTCTGGAAGCCGCGTGACAGGTGTCTCTGGCACCATTTTGGCCGAAGACCGAAAGCCCCGGGGCGAGGAAAGCAACCGTGATATTGTGGGTGATTTCAAATTTGAGGTATCCGTGATTATCGTAGCTTCTGGTGGGATTGGCGGAAACTTAGATCTGGTTCGCAAGAATTGGCCTAAACGGATGGGACCTGTTCCTTCGAATATGATCAAGGGCGTACCAGCCCATGTTGATGGCCGTATGTTAGATATCACCCGTTCTGCAGGGGCCAGCCTGATCAATGAAGACAGGATGTGGCATTATACAGAAGGTGTGAACAATTGGGATCCCATTTGGCCTGACCATGGGATAAGAATTCTGCCGGGACCTTCATCGATGTGGTTTGATGGTGCAGGTCAACGTCTGGCTGCCCCGAACTATCCCGGGTATGACAGTCTTGGCACGTTAGAGCACATTGCGAAATCTGGTTTCGACTACACTTGGTTTATCACAACGCAGTCGATCATCCGAAAAGAGTTTGCGCTATCAGGATCAGAGCAAAACCCCGACATAACCGGCAAGAAAGTTGGACAAGTCCTACAGCGCGCATTTGGCCGAAATGCAACGCCGCCGGTGGAAGCTTTCAAAGAAAAGGGCAAAGATTTTGTTGTTGCGACAAATCTTGGCGATCTTGTAGCCGGTATGAACAAGATCGTTGGAAATGGGAAATTGCAAATTGAAGAAATTGAAAAGCAAATCGTGGATCGCGACCGTCAATTAGACAACAAGTTTGCAAAAGACCCGCAGATTATGGCGATCCACTCGTACCGAAACTACCTTGGGGACAAATTAATCCGAACCGCGCCCCCTCACAAGATTCTCGATCCGAAACACGGACCGCTTATTGCGGTCAAACTGAATGTCCTGACACGCAAAACACTTGGTGGGATAGAAACTGATCTGTCTGGGCGTTGTTTGCGTGCCATAAAAGGAAAACGCGGCGGAGAGCCTTTTGAAGGGCTCTATGCGGCGGGCGAAGTTGCCGGATTTGGTGGCGGTGGCTATCACGGATATCGGGCACTTGAAGGGACGTTTTTGGGCGGCTGTATGTTCTCTGGCCTGAAAGCCGGCCGCGGTGTCGTAGCAGATATTGGGTAGTTGTCCTCTACCTTTGCTTTGAAATACCGCGTTCGCAATGTTGCTCGCGCGGCACTTTCTATCGATACAGGCGTGCTCTTGACCAATTTTTAAAAGAGCAAAAGTGTTCCAAAGATCACATTAGTCTGCCCAAAGTCTGACTAACCTCGGCGTTAAGGCTTTTGATATCGTTGAAGAGGATTTCTGATGACAAAAATCGTAGTTTTTTGTGATGGAACTTGGAATGATCCAAAAATCGACGAACCGACGTCAATTGTGGATTTGCATAAAGTTTGCATAAACGATCCGACACGCCATCAAATTACAGAGTATATTCCAGGTGTTGGGACCAAAACAGATCAAGATGCCACCAATCAGTTCGACACAAAATTTCAGGGTACCTTAAAAAAATATGGTGGCGGAGCATTCGGCTGGGGCCTCGATGGCAAGGTCAAGCTCGCCTATCAGTTTATTTGTCAAAACTATAAAAAAGGCGATCAAATCTATCTTTTTGGGTTTTCTCGAGGCGCCTTCACCGCACGGTCTGTGGCCGGAATGATCCGGAAATGTGGTCTATCAAAGGATGTTTCGGTCGATGGGATCAACAAAGCCTATAAACTTTATCAAAAACGCTGGGCCCGAAACCGCCCTGACGAAGAGCATATTATGGCTGCGCGAAAGGACATGTCTCCGAAATTTTCAACCTCTGAAAGGGATCAAAATTGGCGGGGGGATGACGGCTCGGAAGTTGTGAATTTGGCCTATCTTGGGGTGCTGGATACCGTTGGCGCCTTGGGCATACCCCCATTACTCTTCGGCGGCCTCGGCCCTGTTGCGATGCTTTGGAACAGAAAGTATCGGTTCCATGATACGGAATTGTCTTCACTTGTGCGATCGGCCCGCCATGCCATTGCTGTCGACGAACGACGTATTGTGTATCAACCCAGCCGCTGGAGAAATCTACGCAAGCTAAACGGCGATCAGACGGGCAGCCTTCGACCCTATCAACAGACATGGTTCATCGGAACACATGGGATCCTTGGAGGATCGTTCAAAGATGGTCACCCCCTAAGTGTCATTCCTTTTGCATGGGTCGTGCGTGGTGCAGATTCTGTTGCTTTTGAGAATGGCAGTGGCGTCGATGACAGCATCGCAGACCCGCTTTTTGACCATAGCGAGTTAAAAGAGAAGGGTGAATTCTACAAACGCTGGCGCTCTATCCCAAAGGACAAGGACGATATTCACAAGACGGTCATCGAACGTATGGAAGCGATCGAAAAATATCGCCCCAAAACTCTGGCGGAGCGTCTAAAATCTTTCTTTGGTGGTTAGAAAGCGAAAGCGAACTTGTTTGATTTGTCCCTTGGATCGCGCAGCTTAGCACATTATCTAAGGGCATGTTTGAAACAAGCTCAACACAGATGCAAAAACTTGCGGTTGCCCCAATGATCGATTGGACAGATCGATTTTGTCGGTACTTCCATCGCCGTTTTTCCAAACATACTTTACTTTATACCGAAATGATCACGGCCCCTGCTCTCATCCATGGTGATGTGGATCGATTGCTTGCATATGATGCAATCGAACATCCTGTTGCGCTCCAAATTGCGGGATCAGACCCTGAACAACTGGCTCATGCCACGCGCTTGGGTGTGGCGGCCGGATATGATGAGATCAATTTAAATGTGGGCTGCCCTTCGGACCGCGTTCAGTCAGGAAGCTTTGGTGCGGTTCTTATGAAGAACCCTGCCCTCGTTGCCGCATGTATTTGCGCTATGAAAGAGGCCGCTGGCAGCACGCGAGTAACCGTAAAAAGCCGGATCGGCGTTGATGACCAAGATCCAGAAACCGCATTGCTCGAATTTCTCGATCATGTCATTGTCGCTGCCGCGGATCAGATTATCGTCCACGCTCGTAAAGCATGGCTAAAAGGCCTGTCGCCAAAAGAAAACCGCGACATCCCTCCCTTGGACTACCCTCTTGTCCACAAGATGAAATCTGTATTTCGGGATACACCGATGTCGATCAATGGTGGCATTCAGAGCTTGGATGAAGCACAAGCGCACTTATCTATTATGGATGGTGTTATGATTGGTCGCGCAGCCTATCATATGCCCGCAAGCATACTTGGATTGGCAGACCACCAGATTTTCGGAGCCGAAGGTATCGTCACGGCTGAACAAGCCGTTTATGCGATGTTTGATTTCATCGACGATGAATTGATCAAAGGCACACGCCTTCACCAGATAACCCGCCATATGATGGGCGCTTTTGCGGGTCGTCCCGGTGCAAGGGGCTGGCGACGCCATCTGTCAGAACAAGCAAACAAACCCGGTGCGGATTTAAAAACACTTGAAACTGCACTAGGCCATGTCGAAGATCTCGATCTCGCGGCTTAATGGCATTCAGCACGAACCTTTTGCCTCTATTGGGCCTTTTGCTGGCGGCAGGCGCGATTTCAGGGCTTCTGGCCGGCTTACTTGGGGTCGGTGGCGGAATGGTGCTGGTGCCGGCCTTTTTTTACATCTTTGTGTCTTTGGGCCATGAATTTGAGGGGGTGATGCAAGTTTGCCTGGCCAGCTCGCTGGCCACAATCATTGTGACCTCCAGCCTTTCGGTCTTCACCCATCATCGCAATGGTACCGTCCTTTGGTCTATCCTTCAAAGCTGGGCCTTGCCCGTTGGACTGGGCGCTATTGCCGGAATGCTGACGGCCAACAGTTTGCGTAACGACGCATTGATTGTGATTTTTGCTGTACTCGCTCTTGGTCTTTCCGCGCTCATGACTTTTGGCGGAGCATTCAAACCCAAAGAGGTTGAGATGCCCAAGGGGTTAAAACGGCTGGGATTTGGTCTTGGGACCGGATTTTTATCCACACTTATGGGCATTGGTGGGGGCAGTATCGCAACTCCGATCATGCTGGTTCATGGCGTTTCGATCCATAAAGCGATTTCGACAGCCGCTGGATTTGGGTTCATCATCGCAGTACCGGCAGTTGCAGGTTTTCTTTTGTCGCCAACCTCGCCAGAGGCGCCCATAGGTACAATCGGCGCCGTGAACCTCCCTGCCGTTCTCATTGTTTTGTCCGCTTCGATTTTGACGACGCCATATGGTGCGAAGCTTACGCATCGCATCGACACGAAACGCCTCAAACGCGTGTTTGGATTGTTCTTAGCACTGGTCGCTTTGAATATGATGCGACGGGCGTTTTTGGGATGAGTTTTTCTGAAGACGGATATCGGATCTATCCGCCTGATCCACGGTTACTGGACTGGGTGAAAACCGCCCGTCCAATTGCGCAGAAACTGGCAGAAGATCCAAAACTGAAATCGGACTGGCTTCGGCATGGGCGAACCTGGTTTGCAGGTGTGAACATCTTTCCCAACGACGAAAACGGAACTTGGCCCGCAGGCCCGGCTTTAGACGGTGACGTGATAGAAGCCGCACGTGCGCTCTGTCCTTTCGATATTCGCTGGGACACCGCGCAAATCTCGATCCCATATCAAGGATACCCCAAGCAAGACCCGACAGAGACGAACACTAATCATCGATTTCGAAAGGACCGCGATGCGGCCCATTTAGACGGTCTTTTGCCAATCGGGCCAAAGCGACGGCGCCATATGGAGGAATACCACGCGTTTGTGTTGGGCCTGCCTTTGAACGACGCGCCTAGAAACGCCGCCCCTTTGGTTGTTTGGAAAGGTTCGCACAAGATTATCCACAAATGGCTGATGGGCAAGTTTGCATCCACCCCTCCCGACGCTTGGAGAGATCTGGATCTGACCGACAGCTATGCCGATATCCGACGCCATATTTTCGAGAGCTGTGACCGCATCACAATCGGTGCTGATCTTGGCGGATCATACCTGGTCGACCGGTTTACCCTGCACGGCGTGGCACCCTGGCCCGAGACATTTCCCGGCCCAGAAGAGGGCCGAATTGTCGCTTATTTTAGACCGCATTGGCGCGGTGATTTGCAAGCTTGGCTCGAACCAACGGGTTGCTAAGCTTGGCTCCTGAGGTTTAGGCCTCGGCCGTCAATTTCACAGCTTCGATCCCTGCCATGGCAGCCATTGCGTCGTTTTCTGATGTATCGCCGGTTACACCTACCCCCCCGATGATGTTCCCTTTCTTGTCGCGCACAAGAACACCACCTGGAACCGGGATCATTTTACCATCATATGCCGCGCCCGCAGCGGTCACAAAATAGGCCTGTTGTTCGGCGCGTTGCATCAGGGCGGTGCCTGTCATGCCCAGCATCACACAGCCATGCGCTTTACCAAAGGCGATTTCAAAACGACCCGGAGCGGCGTTATCCTGACGTTCAAAAGCTTTCACATGGCCACCAGCATCCACAACAACCACCGATAGCGGCTTTAGACCCGCCTCCTTGCCTTTTGCGAAAGCAGTCGAAATGATCTTTTTTGCTTTTGTAAGTGAGATTTCCATTGCTAAGCCTTTCTAGTTTAGCTTGCTTTAAGCTCTAACCGACGACGGTGCAAAACCGGCTCGGTATATCCAGAGGGTTGTTTTGTGCCTTCAAACACTAAATCGCAAGCCGCTTTAAACGCGATACCGTCAAATTCTGGCGCCATCGGCCTGTAGACCGGATCATTTGCGTTTTGGTCGTCAACGACCTTGGCCATGCGTTGCATTGTATCCATCACAAAATCAGCACTCACCACCCCATGATGCAACCAATTTGCAACATGCTGGCTGGATATCCGGCATGTCGCGCGATCTTCCATCAACCCTACATCATTGATGTCGGGAACCTTTGAACATCCCACACCTTGATCAACCCATCTAACAACATATCCCAAAATGCCCTGCGCATTATTTTCAACTTCACGCGCAATCTCTTCCTCCGACCAGTTCTGACCTTGCGAGACAGGGACCTGTAGGATTGTATCAACCGAGGCGCGCTGACCGGCAAGTTTGATTTCGGCTTGGCGGGTCATCACATCAACTTTATGGTAGTGCGTTGCATGCAATGTGGCCGCCGTTGGGCTGGGCACCCAAGCACAATTGGCACCAGCGCTGGGATGACCAATTTTCTGTTCCAGCATGTCTTGCATAAGATCGGGCATCGCCCACATGCCTTTGCCTATTTGGGCTTTCCCTTGCAAGCCACAGGCCAATCCAACATCAACGTTATAATCTTCATAGGCCGCAATCCAGGGCTGACCTTTGATGTCACTTTTGGTCATGAACGGACCCAGTTCCATCGACGTGTGAATTTCATCGCCGGTTCGATCCAAGAAACCTGTATTGATGAAGGCCACACGATGCTTCGCCGCTCGGATACACTCGCTCAGGTTGACAGTGGTGCGCCGTTCTTCGTCCATAATTCCGATTTTTACAGTGTATTTTGGCAGTCGCAGAACCTCTTCGACATGGTTGAAAATCTCATTCGTAAAGGCAACTTCGTCGGGTCCATGCATTTTTGGTTTCACAACGTAAACGGACCCTTGCACGGAATTTCCGCCTGCGCGTTTCAAATCATGGATCGCGATAAGGGTCGTTAACATTGCATCCATTAGGCCTTCACCGATCTCCAAACCATCCTTGTCCAAAATGGCAGGGTTCGTCATCAAATGACCCACATTACGCACCAGCAATAGGGCGCGCCGCTTTTGCACCAGCTTGTTGCCATCAGGTGCAACAAAGGCATCATCGCCCCGCAAAGTTCGGGTGAAGGTTCGATCGCCTTTCGTGACCTCTTCAGACAGATCACCCCGCATCAAACCAAGCCAGTTTGTATACGCTAGGATTTTGTCTTCTGCATCGACGGCCGCAACAGAATCTTCACAATCCATGATCGCAGACACCGCCGATTCAAGGTGCACATCTGCAATACCCGCGGGGTCTACTTTGCCAATCGGACTGTTGGGATCGACAACAATCTCCAAACCCAACCCATTCTTGCGCAGCAAATAGCGCCTTGTGCCATCGATTTCAGCGTAACCTTCAAACTGTGCAGAATCTTTCAAACTGGGCGAAAAAACGCCTTCAGACACAGCAATCTCGGTCACATCGCGCCATGACCCATTTGCCAAAGGAACAACGTCATCAAGGTGCGCCTTAGCCCAGGCAATGACCTGCGCTCCGCGATCTTCTGAATATCCACCGGACGGTGGTAGGCTGCCCATCGCATCCGTGCCATAAAGCGCATCATAGAGAGAGCCCCAGCGCGCATTTGCAGCATTCAAAGCGTAGCGTGCGTTCATAATTGGCACCACCAGTTGTGGCCCTGCAATCGTTGCAATCTCTGGGTCAACATTGGCCGTTTCCACCTCAAATGCTGCGCCCTTTGGAACCAAATACCCTATCTCAGTCAGAAAGGCCTTATAGGCTGCAAAGTCAAAAGCCTGACCGCGGTTGTCTTTGTGCCATGCATCGATCTGATCTTGGATCTGCGCCCTGATCTCCAATAGTTCCCGATTGCGCGGACCCTTGATATGGACTAGTTCGGATAGGCCTTTCCAAAAGACGTCCGGATCGACATCTGTGCCAGGCAAGGCTTGTGTTTCAACAAACCCAGCCAGATTTTCTTCTACTTGCAGGCCAAAACGATCGACACGGTTCATGCCGCTCTCCTCTCCTAGAACTAATTTGCCTATCTAAACTTTGATAAGCCGTTTCCAATAGGAAACTATCACGCCGCCCCCTAACAAGGTGCTGCATCGCATACAACCGTATACAAGGTGAAAAAGACCTTGCCGTTGCGCTAAAATCCTTCACCCTCTGAATAAAGCCATCGAGGAAACCTATGCGCACGACCACTGCCCCCACCATTCGCCTTTCAGACTACCAAGAGCCGCCGTTTTGGATCGATACGGTCGATCTATTTTTTGATCTGCACCCAACCAAAACACGCGTGCATTCGAAAATTACTTTTCGGGCGAACCCAAGCAGATCAGGCGACGGCCCACACGACTTGCGCCTTGATGGGCGCGGTTTAAAACTTTTGTCCGCTTCCATTGATGGCACAGAATTGGAAGACGGGCTGATTGATTTCGACGATGAGGGCCTCACACTCAAATCCGAGTACATCCCACAATCTGGTTTTGAATGGGATGCTGTAGTGCAGATCAATCCAGAAGCGAACACGGCTTTGGAGGGCCTTTACATGTCAAACGGCATGTATTGCACCCAGTGCGAAGCGCAGGGTTTTCGGAAGATCACCTATTTCCTAGACCGACCAGATGTAATGGCCACGTATCGGGTCCAGATCAATGGGGACATGCCCGTAAAATTGTCGAACGGCAATCCAATCAACGCAGGGATCTGGCATGACCCTTGGAAAAAGCCTGCCTATCTGTTTGCTCTCGTTGCTGGCGATTTGGTCTCATATGATGATGGTTTCACAACCGGATCGGGCAAGCACGTCGATTTGAAAATCTATGTGCGCCCCGGCGATGAGGGAAAATGCGCCTATGCAATGGATGCCTTAAAACGCTCGATGCGTTGGGATGAACAGGTCTACGGGCGCGAATATGATCTTGATATCTTCCAGATTGTTGCGGTGGATGATTTCAATATGGGCGCAATGGAAAACAAGGGCCTTAATATCTTCAACTCCAAATATGTACTGGCCTCGCCCGAAACGGCAACAGATCGCGACTATGAGCTCATAGAAGGGATTATCGCACATGAGTATTTTCACAATTGGACTGGCAATCGAATTACATGTCGCGATTGGTTCCAACTGTGTTTGAAAGAAGGTCTGACTGTTTTTCGGGATCAGCAATTTTCAGGTGATATGCGCAGCCATGCAGTCAAGCGAATTGACGACGTTTTGATGCTGCGCGCGCGCCAGTTTCGCGAAGATGCAGGGCCGCTCGCCCATCCCGTACGTCCAGAAGAATATATTGAGATCAACAATTTTTACACCGCAACCGTTTATGAAAAAGGCGCTGAGGTGATCGGCATGCTGAAAACGCTTGTCGGCGATGAAGGGTATTCCAAAGCGCTTGACCTTTATTTCGAGCGCCATGACGGCCAAGCCTGTACGATCGAAGACTGGATAAAAGTCTTTGAGGATGCTTGTGAAACAGACCTGTCACAATTCAAGCTTTGGTATTCACAGGCCGGCACGCCGCATCTCTCAGCTGAAGAAACGTTTTCGAATGGCACGTACACGCTCAAACTTGCCCAAGAGACCAAACCAACACCAGGCCAAGACGAAAAATCTCCCGTTGTCTTGCCCCTGCGTTTGGCCGCCTATAGCCAAAGCGGACAAGAGATCATTTCCGAGCGTGTCGAAGTTCTGCGGGACGTACAGGCCGAGATTGCATTTGATGGCCTTTCCGAAAAGCCGATCCTTTCATTGAACCGGGGGTTTTCCGCACCCGTGACACTCGGTCTTAAACAATCAAACGCAGATAGACTGCTTTTGATGGCGCATGACACAGACCCGTTCAACGCATGGGAAGCCGGTTATCGGACCGGAATGAACATGATTGTCGGGATGGTCCTAAATGATGATGCACCGGATCCAGAGTTTATCGAAGCCATCGGTACAATCATGTCGGATTCCTCTCGGGATCCGGCATACCGCGCCTTGGCCATAGGCCTTCCAACAGAAGATGCGATCGCCGCCGAGCTTTCTTCCCGCAACCACTTGGTTGATGCCACACTGGTTAATGAATGTCGAAACACTGTATTGGACGCTCTGGCGGCCATCCACTCAGATCGGTGCGAAGCGCTTTTTGATACGATGAAAGTAGAGGGACCCTACTCCCCTGCGGCACAAGATGCAGGCCAGCGCGCTTTGCAAGGGGTCGCGCTCTCGTTGATCTCCAGACAAGATGGCGGAGCACTTGCCACACAATCCTTTGAAACCGCCGATAATATGACCCAAAGCCAAGCTGCTCTTACAAATCTAATTCGCTTAGAAAAAGCAGAGAAACAGCTGGCAACTTTTTACGGTCGATGGAAAAGCGACAAGCTGGTCACAGATAAATGGTTTGCATTGCAAGCAATAGCAGCACCTTCCGCACACGCAGTAGAGACAACAAATGCGCTGTCTCAGCATGCCGATTTCCAATGGAAGAACCCAAATCGCTTCCGTTCGCTGTTTGGGGGATTTGCAAGCAACCAGGCCGCATTCCACCGCGCCGACGGCGCAGGCTATACCCTGTTGACAGATTGGTTGATCAAACTCGATGCGGTAAACCCGCAAACGACTGCGCGTATGGTTGGTTTGTTCGAAACTTGGCGTCGCAATACAAAAGACAGGCAAGAAAAAATAGCAGCCTGCCTCGACAGGATTGCATCAAATCCCGATATTTCAAAGGATACAGCCGAAATCATCGGAAAAATTCGTGCCGCTAAGTAACGTGGAACGGGGTCAAACACCCTGGGTTCAGCCCAGGGCCGGTTTGGCCCCAGCAAAGGGACAAAAGACCCCTACAATTTGAGGCCTACTGCTTTCCCACTTCTCTACAGCGTGGAATTCACACCACCACCATCAAGCAATATATTTTGTCCAACAATGAAACCTGCGTGTTGCGAGCACAAGAAGGCACACATTGCGCCAAATTCTTCGCGCGTGCCATAACGACGTGCCGGGATTGTTGCAAAGCGCTGCGCGCGCGCCTCTTCAATTGATATCCCCTTTGTTTCAGACACGCCTGTGTCCAAAGAAATCGCCCGATCGGTTGCATGAATGCCCGGCAGCAAATTGTTGATCGTCACACCCGATGGCGCCACATCCCGGGCCGTGCCTGCCACATATCCTGTTAACCCGGTCCGCGCCGCGTTCGACAGTCCCAGGATCGCAATCGGTGCTTTGACCGATTGAGAGGTGATATTCACAACCCGGCCCCATTGCCGCGACATCATACCAGGAAGTAAGGTTTTCATCAGCGCAATCGGCGTCAGCATATTGGCGTCCATAGCCTTGATGAAGGCGTCGCGGTCCCAGTCACTCCAATGCCCCGGCGGCGGGCCACCGGCATTGGTCACCAAAATGTCTACCTCGCCAGCAGCTGCCAGAACTTCGGCCTGACCTTCAGAAGTTGTGACATCTGCGGCAATCGCCGTCACATTCACATCATAATCCCGCAATAGCGCCGCAGCCTCTTCCAGAGGCCCGGAACTGCGCGCATTGATCACAAGATCTACCCCAGCTTCGGCCAACTTCTGGGCACAGCCAAAACCCAAACCCTTGCTGGCGGCACAAACAAGCGCACGTTTGCCATTAATTCCCAAATCCATCACAAACCTCTCTATCGCGGATTATTTCCAAGCATGACGCGCAGGCCGAAAACTTCAAGCAATCTGCTTAAATTCCTTTGGATGAACGTCCCACCGGGTTAGCATATCGGCAATGGAGGTACGATGCGTCTACTTTTGACTTTATTGATTTTGTTCTCGACGCCTGCCCTGGCCGACCAACAGAATTTTCGCGTGAAGATTGCAGGATTCAATGCAGGCATCTTGTCAATAGCCGACACGAGCAACACAAAGCGTTACAAGGTGGCTGCAAAAATTGAAAGCCGCGGTATCGCTGCCTTTTTTGGGTCTACGGCATATTCTGGTTCAGCCGAAGGCCGGATTTTGAACGGTCGTCTTTTTCCAACAAGATATGATGGACGCATTCAATCTGGAGAAACCTCAACCATTGTGACACTCGCCTACCGCCAAGGCGTACCGCGGGTTGAACGTTATCAACCGACGCCACCTGCCACGGCCTTTACCATTCCTTTTGAAACGCAACGCGGAACCGTCGACATTCTAACGTCTGCCTATTGGGTCTTCCGAGAGCGCCCACTCTCTGAGCTTTGTGACACGACATATTTTGGGTTTGATGGACGGCGGCGCACCGCAATTTCGCTGCGACCGGCCGTTGCCTCGGGCGATATGGTCACATGTGAAGGGACGTATACACGGGTTGCCGGATTTTCAGACCGGGCTTTACGTCGTGGCCAAGTCTTTCCGCTCACGCTTCGCTATAGGGCCATTGACGCAAAGTACCAATTGCAAGAAATCAAGGCTCAAACAGTCTTTGGCAGTGCAAAGGTCACAAGGATGCAATAACAAAAAAGGGCCGGCGCGATGCTCGGGCCCCTTTTTGCAAGATCGTTTTGTGGGATTTAAGCCGCGTCGCGGGCCAAAGCCTGACGCTCACTCTCCTCGCGGCTCAACGCCACAGACGTTCTCACGCCTTTACCAACAAAGTCCATCATGCCGTTTACACAGCGCTCATTCGGTTCAATGCCTGCACACATCAAGACCTCACGACCATCACGGGAACGCGCCCAACGAGCAATAGATTCAACACCATTGCCATATTTTTTATCATCAGCAATCGCATCATCCAGAGCGGCAAGAACTACAGCAGCAAAAAGCTTCTGTGAACGCTTGCCCTGATCATTCGTGTAAGCTGTGTCATCAACGTAATCCAACATACGCCGTCCTTACTCATTTATTATGTTTTTCAAGGGTTTGGCCAATATGACGATTTGACGACGATTCGGCACCCCACTTCGTGCATAGCTGCCATGTTTATACTGCATGGCGGAAAATGTCAAACGCGGCTGAATTTCGGTCCTCTCGGTCGTGCTTGTCTCCAAAACCTGCGAAAGATATAGGCACGAAAAAATCAAATTCGAGAGAGAGCATGCCAAAAATCAACGGGAACGAAATCAAGTCCGGTAACATCTTAGACCACAATGGTGGGCTTTGGATTGCGGTTAAAGTTGACCACGTAAAGCCAGGAAAAGGTGGGGCTTTTGCCCAAGTGGAAATGAAGAACCTTCGTAACGGCTCCAAACTGAACGAACGCTTCCGATCTGCAGATAAGGTTGAACGCGTGCGTCTCGAACAAAAAGACCAGCAATTTCTATATGAAAATGATGGCATGCTAGTGTTTATGGATAATGAGACATTCGAGCAGATTGAATTGCCCGCCGATATCTTGGGTGAACGGCGCCCGTTCTTACAAGACGGAATGATCATCAAAATCGAATACCACGAAGCAGAAGCCCTCAGTGCGTCACTGCCCCAAAAAGTCACCTGTAAAATTGTCGAGACGGAACCCGCTGTGAAAGGCCAAACAGCCGCAAACAGCTACAAGCCGGCAATCCTAGACAACGGTATTCGGATCATGGTGCCGCCATTCGTGAATCAAGACGAAGATGTGGTGGTTAATACCGAGACTTTGGAATATTCCGAACGGGCATAAGCACCTGCCATGACCACAGGATCATTATTTGACAACAGACGGCGGCCGCGCTTTTCACAAAGCGCATGAAATCCTGCTAAATAAGCGCTCGCATTTCCTTGAACCATCCGATAGGGCGCCCGCCATGTCTCAATGGTCCGCAAATATAAATGTTATGATCAAGGCCGCACGCAAAGCAGGCAGCAGCCTGATGCGTGACTTCGGCGAAGTCGAAAACCTTCAAGTGTCCTCAAAAGGCCCGGGTGATTTTGTCACCAAAGCTGATATTAGGGCAGAAGAAATCCTGAAAGAAGAATTGCTCGGCGCACGCGAGAACTATGGATGGTTAGGCGAAGAAGGGGGCGGGCAAGACGGTGCAGATCCGACACGACGTTGGATTGTCGACCCACTCGATGGAACCACAAATTTCCTACACGCTTTGCCACATTGGGCCATTTCAATCGCTCTTGAGCACAAAGGACAAATTGTAGCCGCCGTTGTCTTCAACCCGGTAGGAGAAGAGATGTTCATTGCCGAACGCGGAGGGGGCGCATGGTTGAACGACAAACGCATGCGCGTGTCGGGTCGACGTGATATGATGCAAATGATATTTGCAACGGGCGTCCCTTTTGGGGGTCGTCCTGACCTGCCAGCAACTTTACAGGACCTGGCGCGCTTGATGCCAACTTGCGCAGGGGTGCGGCGCTGGGGTGCCGCCTCCCTAGATCTGGCCTATGTGGCAGCGGGACGTTACGATGGATTTTGGGAACGCGGGCTTGCGCCATGGGACATCGCAGCGGGGGTGTTGCTTGTGAAAGAAGCAGGCGGTCTGGTCGAAGGGATCATTCCCCGTTCAGATCCAATGGAAACAGGCAAAGTTGTCGCCGCACCTTCTGAGACTTTCGACCAATTTGCAAAAGTGATCCGGGACTAGGCGATTAGATCTAGGGCGACGCCTGCATCCCCAGCATGCATTTGGCCTTTCGCGCGGTCAAATCGCAAATACGCAAGGCCCCTACCCTTTGATTGTGTAAAGACTTTTCCTACGGATTTTCCATCCGCAATAAGCTCTGTTCCGATAGGAACCTCATGAGATA
This sequence comes from Pseudomonadota bacterium, assembly GCA_039814625.1. GTDB lineage: Bacteria > Pseudomonadota > Alphaproteobacteria > Rhodobacterales > Rhodobacteraceae > Amylibacter. The sequence continues at coordinate 429,671 of JBCCAU010000001.1, read as the reverse complement.
TCGATATGCGCGCCAAGCCTTTGCGCAACTCAGTTTTGTGTTTCATCCTCGCCGTAACTTCTTGTCCGACATAGCAACCTTTCTTGAAGTCGACGCCGTTCAAACGCTCAAAACCCATCTCTAAAATATAGCTTTCGTCCGCGATCAACTCGACCCCACTTTCAGGGATCAAAAATTCAACTCTCATGGCATCCCAGTCCACATCTTGGCCTTGGGTATCACCATAAGCGCGCCAGCCCATACGCGAGGATCTTGGATCCATAACAGCACCAACCGGAGGATCTCCCAAACCACGCGTCACAGAAAACTCTGCAGCTTTCAGCGTCACATCCGCGCGCAGTCGATACATCATCAACCGCTGACCAAGCGCTTGCGCCCGCGCTGTGGCGACATCAAGCCAAAACAGATCCCCCTGTTTTAGCACGAAAAAATCAAACAAGTACTTTCCTTGCGGCGACAGCAACGCATTGTAACTGATCCCGCCATCACGCGGCAAAACATTGGTTGTCAGATCACTTAGAAATTTCTCAGCGTCGCTGCCTCCCAGCTCTAAAACGGTGCGTGTCATCGTAACCTCGCTTGTAATTTAAGGGACTTCTGCCCTAAGGCTGGGCCAAACAAAAGGCCAAGCAATGCCAGCTCCGATCACTGTTGTGATACCAACCCTCAACGCGGCCGAAGCGTTGAAACGATCGCTGCCCCCTTTGGTAAAAGGCACAACCGAAGGTCTGATACATGCGGTCATTTTTGCGGATGGTGGCTCGAACGATGCGTTAGCTGCGATCGCAGAAGAGTCTGGCGTCGAAATTATTTCTTCTTCACCGGGGCGTGGGACGCAACTAAAGCTGGCCTGTGAAGCCGTCTTGTCCGATTGGATTTTGGTGCTTCATTCAGATACAATTCTGCCCCAGGATTGGACGGATCATGTAAAACAAGCGCTGTCCGTTCCAGATCGTGCGCATGTCTTTCGCCTTACCTTTGATGCGAAAGGCTTTTGGCCAAGCTTGGTGGCAAGCTGGGCCAATTGGCGGACGCGTTGGCTCAATCTACCCTATGGCGATCAGGCACTTTTGATCCATCGTCGACTTTACAAAAAGGTTGGCGGCTATTCCGACATTCCTCTGATGGAGGATGTCGCAATTGCCAAGGCCTTAGGCCAAAAGATCAACTTGATGGCCGCGACGGTCACAACAAGTGCCTCACGGTACACGCAAGACGGATGGCTCAAGCGGGGGGGCAAGAATATCGGATTGCTGGTCCGCTACAAACTTGGGGCAGACCCCAAAACGCTTGCTAGACGCTATTGATCAACTCGCGCCAAAATACTTCAATACGCGCTCAAGGCGAGTTTGAGAGACATCTAAGACGTCACTTGGGCGGCCTCTGCGGCGCTTTCGTCTTGGCGGCTGCTGAAATTGCAGATTGAACAATTCGGCATAAATACCTTCCCGTTTTAACAACTCATAGTGCGTTCCAATATCTGAAATCTTGCCCTGATCCAGAACCACGATCTGATCAGAGTCCAAAATCGTGCTGAGACGATGGGCAATCACCAGTGTCGTGCGCCCTTTTTCCAACTCTTTGAGGGCCTCGCGGATCGCGGCTTCGGATTCGGCATCCAAGGCTGATGTCGGCTCATCCAGCAAAAGTATCGGAGCATCCCGCAAGATGGCACGCGCAATGGAAAGGCGCTGTCGTTCACCACCCGAAAACTCGTGCTTCGCGGGGTCAATATGTGTGTCATAGCCATCCAGAAGTTTTTCAATGAAGGTCGATGCCGCGGCCTGTTCAGCGGCAAGTTTGACCTCTTCATCGCTCGCATCGGATCGACCAAAGCGAATATTTTCCATGACGGATCCGTTCAACAAAACAGATTCTTGGCTGACGACAGAAATTTGGTCGCGCAAAGCCGCAAGAGAAAAATGGCGCAGATCGCGACCATCTAAGAAGATCGCCCCGTCCACGACATCATACAGGCGGGGCAATAGGTTAAAGATCGTAGACTTACCCGCGCCAGAGCGGCCTACAAATGCAAAGGTTGAGCCTGCGGGGATTTCCAGATTGATCCCTTCCAGAGCCTGATACCCGTCAGGATATGCAAACGACACGTTTTCAAACCTCAATTCACCTTTTGCTTTTTGTCCTCCCGGATAAGCGAACTCTCCATCATTTATGATGTTCTGCGTGTCATATAGCGCAAATATCCGATCTAAGGCTGCGCTGCCTTGCAACGCGATCGCATAGGAAGAGCCAATTCGACGCGCAGGACTGGTCATTACACCCAAGGCCGTCAACAAACCCACAAATGCCGCCAAATCTATCTGACCGGCTTGCAATCTGAACGAAACCAACACCAATAGGACAGCGACCGCTGCCCCACCCATAATTTCCATCAACGGCGACGCGGCCGCCTGCCATTTTACCATTTTGACCCGAAGAACCCGCAGCTTTTCAAAAACGCTCGCCGCAGAATGGCGCATACGCTCTTCAAGCCGATAGGTTCGCACCATTCGAATGGCAGACAGACCTTCATTCACAGATTCTGTCATTTTTGCGATTTGGGCCTGAATGCGTGAAGATAGTTTGCGAATGCGCGCGCCGATAACTCCAACGGGCCCAAAAGCCAGTGCAAAAACCAAAAGCAAGCCCAAAGTCATCAATGCATCAACCGAAAGCATGTATATAATTGCAGCGATAATCGTAAGCGCCGATGTCAGTGAAGCCAGCACAGCGTTCACAGCCCCCTTTGTTAACAAAATATCGCTGGAGAATCGGGTTGCCAACGCTGCTGGGCTTTCACTCGTCAAACTAGATAGGTCCATGTCTACTAGCCGCGAAAACATTTTGACCTGCATGTCGGCTTGCACATGATTCAAAACCCAATTCTGCAGATTTTGGAGGCCATAGGTGCTGAAACCTTTGGTTAAGGTCAAAGCCAGAACACCAAGTGGGCCCCAGTAGATCACCGAACTGTCTGATGTTTCGAATGCTTCAATGACCCATTGGATAAACTGCGCATACCCAGCCGAACACACTGCAATCACAATCATCAAAATCAAGACGATGGCAAAGCGTCCCCGATAGGCAGACAGCCAATCGCGCCACAATCGTGCAAAAATGCTCTGCACACTTGGCAATTCAGACTTCGACTTACTCACGCACCCTCCTCGGATACAGTCCCCCTCGCTAACATGGGATTTAAGGAAGGCCAATCTCAGTTTGACGCCATGTTTTAGACAGCTAGAACGTGCAAATCAGCTTAAGGATTAACCCAATGTCGCTTGCTCGCGGATATCCGTTTTTGTCCATTCCCGGTCCATCCATGGTTCCAGAGCGTGTGTTGCGCGCAATGCACCGACCTTCACCAAATATCTATGAGGGCGAGCTGCCTGAGATCACGGCAAGTGCTGCCAAAGACTTGCGCACGATTGCCGGCACCAAGCACAAATTGGCGATGTACATATCGAACGGTCATGGCGCCTGGGAGGCCGCGGCAGCAAATGTTCTTGCACCGGGAGACGAAGTACTAGTCCTGGGAACGGGCCGTTTTGGTCCTGCATGGGGCGAACTTATTCGCAATCTGGGCGTGGTGGTACATGATCTGGACTTTGGCATGCGCAGCGCTGCAGACGCTCAAAAACTAGAGGAAGTCTTACGAGCGGATCGCACCGGACGCATCAAGGCTGTGGCAACTGTGCAGTCAGATACTGCCAGTTCGGTGCGCAACGATGTAGCATCTTTGAAAGCGGCAATAGACGCTGCACAGCACCCAGCCCTATTCATGGTCGATTGCATTTGCTCGTTTGGCTGTGAACCTTTCAAAATGGATGAATGGGGCGTCGATATTATGGTCTCTGGCTGTCAGAAAGGCATCATGACGCCTGCAGGTCTGGGTTTTGTGTTTTTCAATGATCGCGCGGTTGCAGCGCGCGCGGATATGGACAGGGTCAGCAGTTATTGGGATTGGGAACCGCGCGCAGATCCTGACCCGTACTACCGTTACTTCTGTGGAACAGCGCCGACGCATCATGTTTATGGGCTTCGCGAAGCTTTGGATATGTTGCTTGAAGAGGGTATTGAAAATGTCTGGAAGCGACATGAAATTTTCGCACAAGGCGTTTGGGCCGCACTAGAGGCGTGGGGTCTTGGAACGGAAATCAAACATAATGTCGCCGATCCTGCACAGCGTTCTACGGCTGTTTCGGCAGTACGGATGGCAGCCCATAAAGGCGGTGAATTACGTCGGTGGACCGAACACGAGGCAGGCTGCGTCTTGGGCATCGGACTCGGCTTGTCCGATTTGGACGGTCCTCGTGGCGATGACGTTTTTCGTATTGGCCATATGGGTGGCCTCAGCATTCCGATGATCACTGGAACTTTGTCGACCATTGATGCCGGTATGAAGGTGCTTGGTATTGCGCATGGCTCAGGGGCAGTCGAAGCTGCCACGGCTAAAATCGCATCCCTGGCGAATACCACTAAGGAAGACGTATAACCAAGACCCGTATCAAAATTGAACACAAGCTTTGGCATATCGGGTTAAAGCGTTTGTAAAACTTCGCGCAATGCGGTTTCAAAACGATCAATATCCTTTGGCACGGAAACAGACACCCGAATGCATCGGTCTTGCGGTGCGACCATCGGTTTGCGGACAAAAATTCTACGCGCAATCAAGGCGTTGAGAATGGCATTGGCGCGGTCAACCGTTCCACAATCCATGGTCACAAAATTGGTATGGCTCTCGATTGGCGCAAGACCTTTCGCTTCTGCAATCTTTGCCAGGCGCACTCGACCAGCCTTGGTTCGGGCAAGCACCCACTGCAAGTAGTCCTGATCTTTCAGTGCCGCCAAAGCCGCCATTTGGCCCAGCCGGTTCACCCCGAAATGATTTCGGATTTTATTGAGTGATTGAACAAACTCCGGCGCGCCAATAACATAGCCAACCCGCTGACCTGCCATACCGTAAGCCTTGGAAAAAGTGCGCATATGCAGGACGTTCCGACGTGAAAGATCGATGGCTGGGTTCACGGCATGATCAGCGAGCTCCAGATAGGCCTCGTCCAGGATCATCATACATCCGTCTGGCAACGCTGATATCGCGCTCTTGATCTTTTCAACAGAATTGACCGTGCCCATCGGATTGTTCGGGTTAGAAACATAAAGCAGCCGAGCTCCAACCGCACGGGCCCTCTCAACAAGTGCTACCAGGTCCTCGCGGTCATTGCGCATTGGTACAACTTCAAGACGACACCCGAACCCGGCGACATGATAATTGAAAGTGGGGTAAGAACCGGCGGTTGTAACAGCTATATCTCGAGGCTCCATGACCGCGCGTGCGACCACACCCAAAAGACCATCAATCCCTTCACCAATCGAAATCGCGTCCATTGGCACGTCTATATGCTTTGAAAGCGCTTCACGAAGATCCCAAGCTTCGGGGTCTGGATATTTGTATATCTCGTCTGGGGCCTGTTTAAGCGCATCATAGACCTTGGGCGACGGACCGAACACGCTCTCATTTGCGCCCAAACGCGCCACAAAATCGGCACCTGTCTGTCGAACAATGGCTTCTGGGCCTACAAAAGGAACTGTTGCCGGAAGTTGCTTGAGCAGCTTGTTTATCATGAACATCTACCCTCCCAGAGGCGATTGCTGGCACCGATACCAAGCCGCGTCAACATATCAGCCCTTGCAAGACAGGGCTTTGCACCGCATAAAATATGTATAAGTGACGCAACGTAACCAAAAAAGGGATTCGGCGACATGACCGCACCTGCGCAAACGAGCAAGCACGACAATCCAGATCAAACAAAGACCCAATCAGGCAAACCATCTGTCGTTAAACCAGCAAGCCTATCTTCATATCTGACGGCGGTGACACGGTTTATTTCCCGAGGTCAGTCATAACATTCGCTTCAAGCGCAGACACGAAATCGTCGCGCACGCATTCAATAGCTTGACAGATTTTCCGTTTGACACAATCTACGCCCCGTTAGGGAATTAAAATTTAGGGGACCTTATGAAAAATTTACTTGTCGCAGTTTCCACTGCGGCTTTTTTGGCATCTCAAGGTGTTGCAGGTGGACTTGATGAACCTGTGGTCGATGCGGTTGATGTTGCTGCCGCTCCAGCCACTTCGGCGGCTTGGATCATTCCTTTGGTGGCGGTTGCACTTGTGGCGTTGGCTGTAAGCGGAAGCGACGACGATGATGACGAAGAGGAAGTACTCCTCGACGAGGAAGAAGAAGAGTCAGACGGCGAGGAAGATGAATCGTCGGATGACGAAAGCGACGAGCTATTGCGTTAATTGACAGTACATTCTTCCTGGCTGCGTTGATCCATCAGCGCAGCTTGGAGACAGTTTATTAGATCAAAGACTTGTAAAAACTCTTTGGTATTCGATCTAATCATTGGTTAGAAAAGCTACTTTTCTATTGTCTTCCAGGTTTAGAAACTCTGTTTGCGAGAGTAGCTTTTTAGACTTTCGCTCAAGTTGGTCTTTCAATTTCTTGACGGATTGCCGTTTTGGCACAATTTCGAAAACATAGGGAAATTAGAACTAGGGGACCTTATGAAAAATTTACTTATCGCAGTTTCCACTGCGGCTTTTTTGGCATCTCAAGGTGTTGCAGGTGGACTTGATGAACCTGTGGTCGATGCGGTGGATGTTGCTGCCGCTCCAGCCACTTCGGCGGCTTGGATCATTCCTTTGGTGGCGGTTGCACTTGTGGCGTTGGCTGTAAGCGGAAGCGACGACGATGATGATGATTCTATCAATTGTGAGTTGGAAGAGAATTTCTGGTTGGAAGAGTGTCAGCGCAGATAGGACTGCCTGCCACGAAAAAAGCAGGATTTAAACACTGTGTTAGAGCGCTTCAACGCGCTCTAACGCCCCCATCAATTTATCTCTTTCAGCTTGCGCTGCGGCCAACCCTTCACGGTTTTCATTCACAACCTCTTCGGGCGCATTGGCCACAAATTTCGGATTGTTCAGCTTACCGCTTGTCTGCTTGATCTCTTTATCCAGCTTATCAATCGCTTTCGACAGACGTGCGGTTTCAGCTGCGACATCAATCACATCGGCCAATGGCAGGCAAACCTGACCGCCCTGAACAGGGATGGTCACCGCACCTTTCGGAGCTTCAGCAACCGTCGAAACACCATCCAAACGCGCAAGACGTTCAATCATCACACGGTTCCGATCAAAGGCCCCTTGCGCAGCCTCGTCCAATCCAAGCAGCAACAGCGGCAGTTTCGCGCCGGCATTCACACCCATTTCGGAACGGACCGAGCGGATGCTTTCGATCAAGCTGACAACCCAGTTCATTTCGGCGTCCGCTGCTGCATCAATTAGCTCGTCACCATAGGTCGGCCAATCCGTATGCACCAAACGCTTGGCGCGATTGTCTGATGTCGCATCCCACAGCTCTTCGGTGATGAACGGCATAATCGGATGCATCAGGATCAAACACTGATCGATCACCCATGACAGGACCTTCTGCGTCTCGGCTTTCGCCGCCGCATCATCGCCTTGCAATAAGGGCTTACACAGCTCGACATACCAGTCGCAAACCGTGCCCCAGACAAAGGCATAGAGCACGTTTGCCGCATCATTGAAGCGGTATTGCTCCAACGCGCTATCCACCGCAATCCGGGTCCTGCCAACTTCGCCGATGATCCACTTATTGACCGTGTACTGGGCCGATCCCTCTTTACTGACATCAATGCCTACCGCGTCGTTCATCTCGGCGAAGCGTGTGGCATTCCAGAGCTTCGTTCCAAAGTTTCGGTATCCTGCAATACGTTGCGTCGACAATTTCAGGTCCCGCCCCATGGCGGCCATGGCCGTCAGGGTAAAGCGGACGGCATCCGCACCAAATTCTTCAATCAGCTCCAGCGGGTCGAGTACATTGCCCAAGGATTTGGACATTTTCTTGCCCTTCTCGTCACGGACGAGAGCATGAACATAGACGGTATGGAACGGCTTTTGATCGACAACGGCCAGCTGCATCATCATCATCCGCGCAACCCAGAAGAAGATGATGTCAAAGCCTGTGATCAGGACATCGGTCGGGAAGTACTTTTTCAGCGCCTCGGTCTCTTCGGGCCAGCCAAGCGTACCAATCGGCCAAAGTCCGGAGGAGAACCACGTGTCGAGAACGTCGGGGTCGCGGAAAAGAGTCATAACATCTTTGGACTCATCCTCCTGACTAAACTCCCATTTCCAGTCATCACCTTCCGCCTCCGCAACTTTACACCCATAATACTTCTCAGCGATGACACGGGCTTCTTTGAATGTCGGCGCACAAAAGGCTTGAAATTCTCCTGACGAGGGTGGGATGCCAACACGCTCTGCATCTTCGTCACTTACGGCGATTCCATACCAAACAGGGATCTGATGCCCCCACCAGAGCTGGCGAGAGATACACCAAGGCTCGATATTTTCCAGCCAGTGGAAATAAACCTTCGCGTCGCGTTCCGGCAGGATTTGCGTGTCGCCATTGCGGACCGCATCGATCGCGGGACCAACGATCTTATCCGTGTCCACGAACCATTGGTCCGTCAGCATCGGTTCAATCACGACTTTGGAACGATCACCGAATGGCTGCATGATTGGCTTGTTTTCAACGTAAGGGATCGTCGCAGGCGCGCCATCTTCGTCCGCTTTCGGGTTTGCAATCATCACCGCGTTGCCCTCGGCGGTGATGTCGGCCACGACCTTGTCGCGCGCCGCGAACCGATCCAAACCACGATACTCATCCGGAACCAAGTTCATCGCAGCGATCATCGCCTCGCTAAAGTCCTGTTCACCATTAGCAATCGCTTGCGCAGTGTCCGCCTCTTCGGCATAGGGTTCGCCATCCGCGCGCATCGCGCCCTTGGTGTCCATCAAAGAATACATCGGGATATTGCCACGTTTCGCGACCTGATAGTCGTTGAAATCATGCGCGCCCGTGATCTTCACCGCGCCGGACCCGAAATCAGGATCGGGATATTCATCGGTGATGATCGGGATCAAACGACGATGCTCTTTCGGCCCAACTGGAATCTCACAAAGCTTACCGACGATCGGCGCATAACGTTCATCCTTGGGAGAGACCGCAACGGCCCCATCGCCCAGCATGGTTTCAGGGCGTGTTGTCGCGATGGAGATATAATCCCGCTCTTCCTCTAGCGTGATATTCCCGTCTGCGTCCTTTTCGACATAGGTATAGGTCTCGCCTCCCGCCAGCGGGTATTTGAAATGCCACATATGGCCCGCGACTTCTTTGTTCTCGACCTCTAGGTCGGAAATCGCGGTTTCAAAATGCGGGTCCCAGTTCACCAGACGTTTGCCGCGATAAATCAGGCCTTTATTGTACATTTCCACAAAGACGCGGATCACCGCATCATGGAAATTGCCTTCATTCCCTTCCGGCGCATTCGGTGCGCCAGACATGGTGAACGCCTCGCGCGAGTAGTCACAGCTTGAGCCAAGGCTTTTAAGCTGTTGGATAATCGTTCCGCCCGATTGCGCTTTCCACTCCCAAACCTTGTCTAGGAAGGCATCACGACCCAGATCGCGACGACCCGGTTCGCCCGCTTCCGCCAAACGGCGTTCGACCACCATTTGGGTCGCAATGCCCGCATGATCCGTGCCGGGCTGCCAGAGCGTGTCAAAGCCCCGCATCCGATGCCAACGCGTCAAAATATCCTGCAACGTGTTGTTGAACGCATGCCCCATATGCAGGACGCCCGTGACATTGGGCGGCGGGATCATGATGCAGAATGTTTCTTCGCGCGACGCATTCGCACCCGCTTTGAACGCGCCTTCTTCTTCCCAGACCACACGCCATTTCGCTTCAGCTGATGCCGCGTCGAAATTCTTATCTAATGCCATGGGTCTTCTCCGAAATGGGGTTGAGCGGCCCCCATACAAAAGCCCTGCGATAAGGGGAAGACCAGAGAACGGCAACAAAGGTGACGGAACTAGGTTTATTTTGAACTTCGTAGTAGGGTTACACGACATACTAGCAGTTAAACACGGAGATTTATGATGAAACGGTTATCTCTCGCTGCTTTATCCCTTCTTGCTTTTACAGGGTTGGCAGAGGCTCACACACTTAACTCTTCTTCTGGAGGATCAAACTCGGGGGTTGGTGGTTTTACCGACAGCGCATTTCCCGATCTTGCAATTCTGCCCGCTTATGGTGGTGGCGCTAGCGGAAAACCAAAAACGGGGTTCTGCGGACCAATAAAAAACGGTCTTCCGCAAATTGCGTTCTACGTCAAAAATATCGGAGACAAGGCAAGCCCATCAACGCCTTATGGGGCTGCACCACCCGGTACAATTGCCCTTTCGACCAGTGGCGTGCCGATGGTACCTGCGCTTAATCCCGGACAACAGCACCTGATTACGCGGAATGTGATTGAGAATTGGATGAATGACGGCAAGCCACCGTCAGTGAGCTTCCAAATTCGGGTAAACCAACAAAAGAAGTTTTCTGAAAAGTCGTTCCAAAACAACACACGCAAAGGAAAATGCTTGGGCGGAAAAACTCTCTATAAGGGATAAGAGGGAACTGGAACCAGTTCCCTCCACAACCTTTTGATTACTTCTGCTTGATACGGCCAGTCAGCTCAGGTGCGCCATTTCCAGCGGCCATATACTCGGCAACAACTTCCGCCAGATCAGGACCGAAGTCATAAGCGTTTTTCGCATCAACAAACATGCCGTACCCGTCACCACCGCCACGGACATAGTTGTTGGACACAACACCATATTGCTCAGCTGGGTCAATTGGTTCACCACCGACCAGAACCTCAACAATGCGACCCTCTAATGGAGCAATTGATGGATCCCATGTGAAGGTTAGACCTGCCACCTGTGGAAAGCGGCCTTTGACCTCTTCGGTTTGCGAGACGCCGTTTTCCAACGCATCTATGATGGTTTGACCAGACACATAGAATGTCGAGAGGGTATTCTGGAAGGGTAGAACGGTATAAACCTCACCCATTGTGACCTCGCCTGCGTCAATGGAAGCGCGGATGCCGCCACCATTTTGGATTGCGATCTGAATGCCTTGGTCGGCCACACGCTCCAACATGGCGTCCGCAATCAAATTGCCCATCTCACATTCGACCAATCGGCAGCTTTCGCGTTCGCCATTGATGGCCATAGACGTGGAGGCAACGACCGTGTTCTTCATCTCTTCAACGGGCGCTGCGAGTTCGGCCACACGGGCGGCCACCGCTTCGTCGGGAGCAACACTGGCGTCAAGCAGCATTGGCGCTCCAGAAGCAGAAGTCACGTTGCCAGCGTCATCAAATGTTACGGTCAGATGGCCCAGATATTTTGAGTAAGCATAAGCCTGCACAACGGGCACATCTCCGACCATGATCGGATAGGTCCCTGCCGCTTTCTCATCTGTGTTGGATAACAATGTGTGCGAGTGCCCCCCCACGATGACGTCCACGCCATCAACCTCGGCTGCAAGTTCCAAATCCTTCGGCAAGCCAACATGGGTCAGCGCGATCACTTTGGTCACCCCTTCGGCTTCTAACTCTGCAACGGCAGCGGCCAGAGCTTCGGCCTCATCTTGGAAGATGACATTTGGACCCGGCGAGGATGTTTCCACTGTATCGGTTGCCAGAGCAGAAATGATACCGATCTTTTCACCACCAACCTCTAAGACAAGGTGATCGTTCAACTTACCCTTCAAGAGGTTCGATTGGCTCACATCCAAATTGGAGGACACCAAGGGGACGCTAACGGCATCAATGAATTCTGACAGCGCTTCTGGCCCATCATCAAATTCATGATTTCCAACGGCCATTGCATCAAAATCCATGACATTCATAAATTCTGCCGCGGCCTTGCCTTTATACGTTGTATAGATGAGCGATCCTTGGAACTGATCGCCGGCATCCAACAAGACCAGATTTTCCCCCTCCAGTTCGGCCCGTTTTTGGTCTATGGCCGTTTTGACACGGGCAACGCCGCCAAAACATTTTCCTTCAGCCTCATCATCCGCGCCACAAGTTCCATCGAAACGGCTGATGCTTTCGATCCGGCTGTGAAGATCGTTGATGTGTAAAATATGTAAAGTGTAGTCAGCTTGGGCCACGCCTGCGCTTAAACCAAGGACAGCCGCCAAAGTCAGAATCTTTCTCATCATTTCTCCTAAGGTTAAGGGACTGATTCGAAGATGGGCCAAATTAGAGAGCAATGTCAAAGCGCGTGGCGATTGAAGCGCTCAGTGAGATGAATCAAGCTCTCCGAAGAGGTAATCTCGGCAATATCGCCGATATCATCCAAGAGCTTGTCCAGCTCTGAAGGCGATGCGGCATCCACCTCTAGGATCAAATCAAATCGCCCCGAACACGTCAGCACGCGCTTTACGCCTGCCATCTTTTTCAACTTAAAGGTCACCGGCGCCACGGATCCTGGCTCCATCTGAACCAAAACGGTCGATGTGATGCGCGCGGCCTGCGTAACGTCGCCCAAACGCACCGTATACCCCGCGACAACCCCGCTTCGTTCAAGCTTTTCCAAACGGGCTTGCAATGTCGTCCGTGCCATTCCCAATTTCTGGGCCAATAAAGACACAGATTGCCGGGCATCCTGTGACAGCAAGTCTATCAATTCTTGATCTCGGGAATCCATCATTCTGCCCTTAAAATTGTCATTTCAACGAAACTATGACCTAAAATGACGGAATTGACGATTCACTTTGTATATTCAATCGGGTCATTTTAAAAGAAATAGCAGGAAACAGGCATGAAACAGGATCGATTTGGCTTCGAGACGCTTACAGAACATCTTGTACGGGCGGAACCGGATCACCCAATCCTGTATTTCAACCCCGAAACGCTCAAGAGAACAATTGACCAATTTCAAAGCACCTTTCCCGGATTGGTGACCTTTGCTGTAAAGGCCAATCCGGACCCAACAGTAATCGCTTGCATGGCTGCTTTTGGATTGCGGGGCTTTGATGTCGCTTCGCCGCAAGAAATTGACTTGGTTCGAACACATGCGCCAAATGCCGTATTGCACTACAATAACCCGGTACGGTCTCGCCGCGAAATAAGCTACGCGGCCCAGGCCGGCGTTGCCAGCTATGCGGTCGACCGGTTCTCTGAACTTCAGAAACTGGCAGATTTGATTGAACCCAAAGGGATAGAGCTTGCTGTTCGGTTGAAACTGCCAATTGACGGGTCAGCCTATGACTTTGGCGAGAAATATGGCGCAAGCCCCGAGAATTGTGTGGGTCTATTGCGACACGCAGCAAAGCTTGGCTTCATACCGTCGATGACCTTTCATCCAGGAACGCAATGCCGCGAAGGCGCATCATGGGAGAGCTATATCAAGACCTGCGCTGAAATCGCGCGCAAGGCTGGCGTGACTTTACGGCGTCTCAATGTAGGCGGCGGATATCCCTCGCAGCGACGTCAGGATGAGGATGATCGACTTCCCGCGATTTTCACGCGGATTGAGATCGCCATTCAGCACGCGTTTGAAAAGCGCCCTGAATTGGTGTGCGAACCGGGACGCGCGATGATCGCCGAGGCCTGCACATTGGCCGTACGGGTCAAGTCCATCGACGAAGATGACGTAACACTGAATGATGGTGTCTATGGGGGGTTGTCCGAATTTCGTGACATCTACCCCGTTGATCGCATTACAGCTGTCAATCCAGCAGCCGATCACCGCAGGGGTAAAGCGATCATCCGACCTGTTTTTGGTCCAACTTGTGACAGTCTGGACACCCTGCCTGGCGGCTTGAGCCTGCCGGCCGATATCGAAGAAGAGGATTATTTGCTGATCAAAGGTATGGGGGCCTATGTCATCGGAATAAACTCGCGGTTCAACGGGTATGGCGCGATTGAAACGGTTCAAGTCCGAGACGCGTGAGAATGCTTTCTTAACACTCCCAGAACGAAAGACAGTCGCAGGCATCAGCTGGATGCATCCCCCTCTTCTTCGCCACATTTAGATATCGGTTTCCACATATTCTCTGGCCGCGCCCGCTCTTGCATAACCTGTTGGCAAATTTTAGGCAGTGATTAAGCGCCTCTATTGCTTCATAGGACCAGCGTGGTAAGTATCGCTAACTCAATGGAGTATCGCATGGATTTTAAATCGGCGCGCACGGCAATGGTCGACAGCCAAGTTCGACCCAATGATGTTACAAAATACAGCATCATTTCCGCCCTCTTAAAAATTGAGCGCGAGAATTTTGTTCCCTCCACATTGCGCAGCGTGGCCTATGCCGAAGCGCCGATCAAACTGACGGATGACCGGACGCTCTTGGATGCGCGCGTTTTTGCAAAACTATTGGATGCGTTGAATATCTTACCGACAGATTTCGTTTTGGATGTGGGCTGCGGCCTTGGCTATTCAACGGCGATTATCGCAGACCTCGCCGAAGCAGTTGTGGGCCTAGAAGGCGATACCAAAATGGCAAATGAGGCCACAGAGAACCTAACGGCAGCCCAGATCGACAATGCAATTGTGATCGAAGGCGCGTTAAATCTTGGTGGCAAAAAACACGCCCCCTATGACGTCATTGTGGTCGAAGGTGCGTATCAAGAATGGCCAAAAGCGTTGATTGATCAATTAAAGGATGGTGGACGCGTCGGTGCGATCAAGGCGGGTAATGGCATTGGACGTGCGCAAGTTGGTATCAAACATGATGGCCGTTTGAGTTGGCGGGAAGCGTTTGATGCCGATGCGCCGATCTTGCCGGGCTTCGCGCGCGAATTAGGATTTACTTTCAGCTAAGCCTTTTGCGGTCTAGCTAAAACGGCAGTGACAGGACAAAACATATGACCGCCAAACGATCAAAGACACTCTTCTCAATTCTGCTGGCAACAACTTGTGCCGGGCCATTGTCGGCGCAAATGTTAAGCGAAGCTCTTGTCGGGGCTTATGAAACAAACCCAAGTTTGCAGATCGCCCGGGCCTCGCTTGCAGCAACCGATGAAAGCGTTGCATCAGCCCTGTCCAACTTGCGCCCGCAAGTTGAGATTGGCGGTTCGGCAACATCGTCTGAGAACTATACAACCAATACGGATACTGAAAGTTGGACATTGGGTGTTACCGTTGATCAGACGATCTACGCAGGTGGGCAGAACCTGCTTGGGTTTGAAGCGGCAAGACTGTCTGTATTTTCGGACCGTCAGGAACTCTTGGACACCGAACAAGATATCCTTTTCGCCGCCGTGCAGGCCTTTATGGATGTGCGCCGCGACGCCGAGATTGTGCGCCTAAGCCAAAACAATGTGCGCGTTTTAAATGAACAACTTAACGCGGCAAATGATCGGTTCGAAGTTGGTGATATTACGCGAACAGATGTCAGCCAAACCGAGGCGCGTCGCGCTGCTGCCAGATCCAATCTGGTTGCCGCACAGGGAAACTTGCGGGTCTCGCAAGAAACCTATCGTGCCGTTATCGGAGAATATCCAACGGCGCCGTTGCAGCCAACAAATTTACCCCGTTTGCCCGCGAATGCCGACGCCGCAGAGCAAATCGCAATCAATACACATCCGCGGGTTTTGGCCGCACAATTTGACCTTAGCGCGGCCGAGGTATCACTTTCATCCGCGCAACGTGCCAAGCGACCTTCGATAACAGGTTCTATTGCGGCACAGCGCGCTGACAGCGGAAGCACCTTGACGACCAACCCAACCAACTCTGCCAGCATCTCTGTTCAAGGTTCTGTTCCGCTTTACAAAGGTGACGCGCTGAACAGCGATATACGCGCTGCGGTTGCAAATTTAAACGCCAGCAAGTTCAATCTACAAAACGCATCTTTGATAACGCGACAAGGTGTAAGGTCAGCTTTTGCAAACTGGCAAGCCGCGGTTGCTGGTATCACCTCCTCTGACGAGCAAGTCCGTGCATCGCGAATTGCCTTTGATGGTGTCAGCGAAGAAGCGTCCGTAGGCGCACGGACCACATTGGACGTGCTCGATGCAGAGCAGGAACTACGCGATGCCGAATCGGCTTCAATCACCGCGCGCCGGGATGAGGTTGTTGCACGGTTCTCCGTTCTTTCCGAGATGGGCCTGCTGACGGCCGAAAAGCTGGGCCTTGATGTGGCTTTGTTCAATCCCGAAGAGAACTTTAACGCTGTGGCGACAGGTTCATCTGCCCTTGGCGCTCGGCGCGAGCAGCTGCTAGACAGGATACTCAAACGTAGCGGAAATTGAGGCACGACATGTCCGACAGCCAAAGACCCGACCTTTCCAACCTTCGCAGTGAGCTGACGGGCGAAAAAGCTGCGGCATCCTCATCGGATAACGGCGGAATGTTAAGCCGTATTGGTGGGATGTTCGCTAAAAAGGAAAAGGCTGCCGAACCAGAAAAAGACGCTCCGGTCGAAGCCAACGAAACAGACGCGCAACCCGAGGCGGCTGAGACCAAGAGTGCTTTTCAAAAACCCGCTGAGACAAAATCATCAGCCGAAGAGGGCGGTCCCTTTCGGCGCAAGCTGGGCGACACTCCGGGTGTCCCACCCCGTGAACCTGAAGAAGATACCGACCCAAAACCTGTCGAAGACGCCGGGAACGCCGATCCTGTCGCCAACACAACCCTTCTTGTTGAAGACGATATCGAAATGGTTGAACCTGCGCCTGATGTGCTGATCGACCCTGTCGAAGAGGCGCCAGAAGAGATCGCCGAAGATCTTGAGGCTGAACTGTTGGCCGAGCCCGAAGTTTTTGAGCCAGTCAAACCAAAGCCCGTTATCGAAGAACCTGTCACTGAACCCAAGGTCCAAGCGCCGCTACAATCGGATGATCCGTTGTCCCAGACAACTTTGGCAGATGCGCAAGCTGCAGATGAAAATTGGTCAAGCGCCGAAGATTTCTTAGCCGCTTTGCGACGCATCAACAGCGGGGAAAGCGAAGACGAGGCACAACCGACTGATCAAATCCCGCCTGATAGCGAAGCAGAAACAGCAGAGGTGGAAGTCCAAACAGAAGCGTCCAGCCCAGAGATCGAAACCCAATCGCTTTCTGCAACGGGAGGGCCGGCCATTGATGTGGAACCTGTGATAGATGCGGCAGCTGACACAGCCGAACCCGACGAAAACACAGAAAGCATAACGGAAACACTTTCGGACGCTGAGACGCGCCTTGATGAAGTATCTCAAGATGCAGCCGACACGCTGATTGAGACAGCTACGCAAGACATTGCTGCAAGTTTGATCAATGAGGCCAGCTCTGAAGTGGTTGAGCCTACGACATTAGACAATCAACGTACGGCAACAATCTCAGTGACAATCGACAATGAGCGCCTTGAAGATTTGATTTCTCAGACCGTTCGCCGTGAACTTGCCGGTCCTTTTGGCCAGCAAATCACAAATACCATCCGATCCTATATCGAAGATGAAGTTGCGCGTATCCTATCAGAGCAAAGAGCCTTACTCGGCAAGGGCGAATAGCGCATCCAGATCCAAATGTGCTGCAAGATGCCGCGCAAGATCGTCAAGCGTCTCGTCAATCATAGCTTCAAAATTGAGGTTCGAACCTGGCGCTCCAAGCCAGTACAGGAATTTTGACCTGAAATGATCTTCTGCAAACATTCCGTGGACATAGCTTCCGATGACTTGGCCGCTGGCGGAAATTGCGCCTTCTGGCCTTCCATCAACGCGCAAAAATGGACGGGCGCAGTCGGGGCCATTGCTGCGACCAATATGGATCTCATAGCCTTTCACCTCGGTATTGCCCAAGGTCACGGCCTGCGCCTGAACTTTTTCCAGCCGTTTTTGTGCTGTCATGATCGTATCGATATCCAAAAGGCCCAACCCTTTGACCTGACCCGGTTCACCCTCGATCCCATCTGGATCAGACAAAGTCTTGCCGAGCATTTGGTACCCGCCACACAGACCTAGAATGCGTCCACCGCGACGCAGATGCGCGGCCAGATCTACATCCCAGCCTTGAGAGATTAGCCACTCCAAATCCGAAAGTGTCGACTTGCTTCCTGGCAGGATCACCAGATCAATATCGCCTGGCAGAGCGTTCCCCTCTTCTATGAAAATTAACTCAACCGCAGGTTCGACCCCCAACGGATCCAGATCATCAAAATTTGCAATCCGTGGAAGACGTGGAACGGCAATGCGAATAGAGCCATCCCCGCCCTGCCCTGCAATGTCCAAGCTATCCTCTGCGGGCAAATTGCGCGTGGCACCAAACCAAGGCACAACGCCCAGCGCAGACCAGCCCGTACGTTTGGCAATTTGATCCATCCCGGCATCGAAAAGTGTGATATCGCCGCGAAACTTATTCACCAGAAATCCTTTGATACGGGCTGCATCCTTGGTATCCAAAACCGTTTGCGTGCCGACGAGCTGCGCTATGACACCCCCGCGATCAATGTCACCGATCAAAACCACGGGCACATCTGCAACTTCGGCAAAGCCCATATTGGCAATATCGCCTGCACGCAGGTTGACTTCGGCCGGGCTACCGGCGCCTTCAACAATCAGAAGATCAAACTCAGACTTCAAACGCTGAAAACTCTGCAACACTTTTTCGATCAGCTGGGGCTTGAGATCGGCATAATCGCGTGCTTTCACCGTGGCCAACCGTTGTCCCTGAACAATGACTTGTGAACCATTATCGGCCTCTGGCTTCAACAATACAGGGTTCATATCTACGCTGAGGGGGATACCACATGCCCGCGCCTGCAAAGCCTGGGCGCGACCGATCTCTCCACCGTCATCTGTAACCATCGCGTTGTTTGACATGTTTTGTGGCTTGAAAGGTGCAACGCGCAATCCGCGCGCCTTCGCGGCGCGACATAATCCTGCAACAATGATTGATTTGCCGACGTTCGAGCCTGCACCTTGAATCATGATGGACTTTGCCATGTTCACCCCTATGGTCTCTAAGATGAACACGCCCGCCCATCTTGTGATTGCCGCTGCAGCCTACGGAGCGCCAGATAAGCCAAAGCAGACCTGGGCTGCAATCCTTGGTGGTCTAGCACCTGATTTTTCGCTTTATTTCCTCAGTATTTGGGCTCGATTTATCGAAGGCCACAGCTGGGACTATATTTTTCGCACCCTGTATTTCTCTGAGACGTGGCAAACTGTGTTCGCAATTGACAATTCGTTTTTTGTTTGGGGGGGATTGCTGGCCGTCGGTTTAGTCTGGAGCAAGCCGATCACATGGGCCTTTGCGGCCGGTGGCCTGACGCATGTCTTACTGGACTTTCCATTGCATCATGACGACGGGCGCGCGCATTTTTGGCCCGTATCAGATTGGGTTTTTGAAAGTCCCGTCAGTTATTGGGACCCATCGGCTTATGGAAATATCGTAGGTCCAATCGAAGCGGCCCTTGTGGTTGGACTGTGCATTTGGATGTGGACCAGATACCGCTCGACGCTGTCACGGATCATTTTGTCTTTGGCTATTGCCAGCCAGCTTGCGCCTTTTATCGCGTTCAGCCTTATGTTTAATGGTTCCGAAGGCACCTAGTAATAAAAGAGGCGATTTCACGTTGTTGCGCGCCGAAAGAATGTGTAATGCGCAGGTCTACACCACCGGTAAGGCGAGTTGGCGGAGTGGTGACGCAGCGGATTGCAAATCCGTGTACACCGGTTCGATTCCGGTACTCGCCTCCAGTTTTGATTGGTTGGAAAATCGTTTTGACGATCGCGACTTCATTAAGTAGCCAACCTTCGTTCGTTGCTAGAACAAATTTCGAAAATAGTGTATTGATTTAGAAAAAGCGTTAGACGCACGTTATTCACACGAATTTATCAATTGCCTTACGGGATTTGCTTTATGTTACTATGGTTGCACTCTAAGCTTTTGGGTATATTACTTTGTATTGGGGTAGTTTTAGCGACTGTGGTTCCAGGGCAAGCTCTTGAGGCTATAGATACATATGTTGGACCTAAGCGTATTGGCACATGTTCACTCTATATTTTACGACAGCCCACTAAAAAACGAGCTTCGTTAGCAATCGTTAATGAAAATAGCGGTAGTGAAGCAGTAGCGTTGCACCTCGCTCAAAATCCCAATGAAATCGTAATAGAAGATGAGGCAGATAGAGATTTCTTCGCTATGGTTGGGACTGCGCAAGAGGTATCAGCTGATTTCTTAGAACGCAATTGCGGGCTTTCGGAAATCGAGGATTTTTACTTACTGCCTCATAACTACCCTGTGGTCTATCGCGGTGACGAAGATTTTGTGATAGATTTACCGTTCGCTAATCAAGGTGCAATACTTGTTACTTTCGTTGCTCCGAATTCTTCCACAGGGCTGCGAGAACGATATGTATATGGCTTAGTAGGGGTCGATGACACATGGACAGTCAGCGAACGCCAGCCGTTAGAATATGCAGACGATACCGCATATGTTAAACGCATACGTAATGAGTTCTTAACTTACACAAGCAACCGAAGACTGCCTACGTCCTTCGAAAAAGGGGCGGAAGTTTGGAGAGTATTGAGACTACTAGCAAGTCCGCTTGAGCGGAAAATTTTTGACGATGGAACAGTAGTTGAAATTGAATACCACAAAGGCGGGTCAATAATAGGGCCAGTCAAAAAGTATTCGGAATACGACGTCGTAATCCGTGATCATCTTAGACACGGTATGATAGTCTGGCCAAGTGGTAGCGCATACTATGGCCATCTTGACCCTGTTAGTTATACGAAGGAGGGTTTGGGGAGCATGTTCACTTCGTCCGGTCGAATGTTTTATAGAGGAGGGTTCAAAGACAACAAATTCCACTACGACGGAGTCATCTATTTAGAAGATGGCAGCGCATGCCGTGGTGATTTTGAAAACGATGAACTTTTTCGGGGCACTTTTTGGACGCCGAGCCGCTCACGAGATGGTCATTGCAGAACGAACCAAGACGGCGGGCTGACTTTATTTGATTGAAAGCAATTGGGAAATTTGACGTCCGTTCAGCGAGGCGGGCTACGGATTCCGCCATTTTGCTACAATTAGCTGCTACAGTCTTGTTCTGCGATCCGCATATCTACTTGTGTATAGAACATAAATGGGACTTGGTGCAGTTACCCTTCGTCTCCGCCTCCAGAGACCGCACCGTGGCTGCAACTGTGAGTCATTATGTGTGATTTAGACCTGTCAGAAAACCATTAACCTTTTGATATTTAATCATTTATCCAAGAGTTTCGCATCCTCCGGTGCTCGCCTCCATCCTCCCCCAATTGACGGTTTTCGCATTGAATTGTATGATTTTAGTGTTTTAGCCTTAGAGTTAGGTGCTGACGTCAGACAGCCTTTGGTTTTGAACCGTCCGTCATATCGGACATTCAGCTAGCCTTATCCGCATTGTTCAAGAGACTCAGCCCGCGACCTTCGACCATCTCGTAGGTCAGGTTGTCCTCGATCCAGGATTCAAGTGCGGGCAGATCCCGCACAATCACTTTGCGGTAAGACAGCTCAATAAGTCCGAGCTCGCCCAATTGGCCCAACACTTTGTTAAGATAAGCCCGCGATACGCCCAAGAACATCGAAATATCCTCTTGCGAGACGTCCAGCTGTACAGTGGTTTGCTCTGGAGACTTTCGCTTGTGTTTTGCGTTTTTCAAAAGTGTCCGCGCCAGCACAACCGATTTTGGCAATCCGCGTAAATCGTTTAGCATTTCGACCAACTGGTGCACGCGATGTACATTACTGATCAAAAGCGCCTGAACAATCTCGGGGTGGTTTTCTGCGAAGCGGTGATATTCGTCCGGGGTCAGGGTGAGCAATTCCGTTTCACCAACGGCGATCGCGTCATGGGTCCGGGCCGCGCCCGCAAACAAAGTGACTTCGTTGATTTGCTGGCCAGGGCCCAGAATAGCGGTTAGCGTCTCGGACCCGTCAGCGCCAATGGTCATCATCCGAATATGACCCTTCAGCACAAAGCCAAGATCAACGGCGATATTTCCGCGTGTTTGTAAAAGTTGCCCGTCGCTGAATTGCACCCGCGTTCCGGAGGCAAGCAAAGCCTCCCGTGTTTCGGGGCTGAGCAAATCCATCACCCCAGCTGCGTAACTGTTGAAACTGGCAACCATGCAAAAAAAGATGGCATGATTGTCAACTAATGAACAGACCGAATGCTGTTTCATAAGGCATCCATGTCCCGCTGACAAAGTGGGAGGACTTTGGATGTTTGCAAGAGCTACTCTGGTAGAAAGTGTCGCATTTGGTGCAGCAACTACACCTGCGTGCTTGCTGGCAGAAGTGCTGAACGATGAAATGCGTAGGCTTCCAGCCTATGATATGACTTGGCTTGAGGATCAGGAAACAATCGCATCTCGCCTGAAAGAGGCCGGATACGAAACCTCTGTGTCTTACAATTGGGGCAAGACCTTGAGTGGAGACAGAGCGACCCATGAGTGACGTCACCGAGCAAAAAGGCATCGCCAGCAGCACGCCTTCCCCTTTGAAACGCTGGTTCCTGTCGAAACTGATGACGAAGGTCATTTCGGAAAAGAGCATGAACAAGCATCGCGCCAAGCGCGAGGCGAAACGGGTCAAGGAAAAGCGCTCGCATCTGGTCGAGTATTTTCATCAGGTCGATGATGGCTATTCGCATCTCGTCCTGCAAGTATTGAGTAAGCTGAAAGCGCAATACGATATCAAGCTGCAGGTCCATCTTGTGCCCGCTTTGCGCGACGCCAACTTCCCCGAGCCGGACCTCTGGCACAAGATGTCGTTAAGCGACGCGCGTTTAATCGCCCCATATTACGTTTTGTCGGCACCTCAGGCAAAGTCGCTGCCAAGTGCCGCGCATACCGCGCTTGCAAGCGGCATCCTGTGCAATCTGTCTGATGATGATTTCGCCGAGTTCGGCCCCACGGTCAGCGAGGCATTGTGGAAAGGGGATCAGAAGGCGCTCGCCAAACTGGCGGAAACGCATGGCACGGTCACCCAAGCGCAGCTGGATCACCGGATCACAGAGTGTGCGGCGCGGCGCGCGAAGCTCAAACACTATACCGGCGGCATGTTTTGGTATGAGGGCGAATGGTATTGGGGCATCGACCGCCTTTACCATCTTGAAGAGCGTCTGATCTCTTTGGGAGTGAAACGCTTGGGCGCACCGAACTTGATTGCCCCGCGCCCCGAAATTGCAAAGCGCTACCCCCAAGGCGCGCAAGAGATGACCTTGGAATATTACCCCTCGCTGCGCAGCCCCTATACGGCGGTGTCCTGGAACCCGACCCTGCAGTTGGTGCGAAACTCTGGCGTGAATTTCGTCATGCGCCCTGTTTTGCCGATGGTGATGCGCGGTGTGCCGGCCACGCTGAAGAAAGCCTTTTATGTTTTCAAGGACGCGGCCCGCGAGGCCCGCGCCTTAGGGGACGATGATTATGGCCAGTTTTTTGATCCCATTGGGGAGCCGATCAAACAGGGTTACAGCCTTTACGTGTGGGCCGAAGCGCAAGGCAAAGGCATCGCCTTTTTCGGGTCCTTCCTGAAAGCCGCCTTTCGACGCGGGATCGACACGACCAAACCCGAGGGCCTGCAAAAGGTTGTCGAGTTCGCGGGTCTGAACTGGAAAGAGGCCAAAGAGCATCTGAACGATGACAGTTGGCATGACATTTTGGAAGAGAACCGTTTGGCCATGTACCGCTTCGGCAGCTGGGGCGTCCCAAGTTACCGGCTGTTGGACAAAAACGGGAAAGAGGTTCTGGGCGTCTGGGGCCAGGACCGATTGTGGTTAGTGGCGAAAAAAATCGAGGAGCTTTCGAAATGATTTGGGTAAAACGTATCTTACTGGCGGTTGTCGCACTGTTCGTCGGTGCTGTCATCTATCTCGCCAACACTAACCCGGCGATCCGAAACCTGCCTTACATTGTCACCTATGACCGCGCTTATGACGCCTACGCGCAAACGGATACGACCGCGACGGACGTGACCGCGCGGGTTGATGCCTCTGGCCGCGAGGCCGGTCTAGTCACGGCCTTTTTTGGCTTGGACAATGCGCTGCCCAAGTTCTCTAGCTGGGCGGTGTGTAAAGGATCGGGTGGCAAAGACGGCATGCCGATCATCTTCTCGCACGAGGTCGACCCCGCAACGATTGAGCCAGGCGATATCAAAGTCACAACTGCTTCTGGGGCGGTCGGCGATTTAGAGTGCCTGACGATGGCCCCGGCGGATGGCGCAGGGGAGCTGCGGACAGCGTTGTTGGTCGGAAATTATGGCCGCCTCGAGGATCAGCCCGTCACGGTTGAGGTCGTCGGAAATGTTCTGTCACTGGACGGGGCGCTCAATTTCAATGGCGCGCGTGTCGATGTCACCCCGCTGGAGCAAGGGCCTTCGATGGTGGTTTCTGAAGTGCTGCCCGAAAACATGTGGAATCTGGGGGGCGACGGCAGTCAAATCCCTTGGGGTGGTGGCAGCTTTTGCCCTGTGGATACTAGGCAGGTGATCCGCGTCAGCTGGGATGGCGGGATCACAAAGCCCAACAATGTGCATATCTACGATTTTCCCGATGTGCCCTATGAGATCATGGTTGAAACCGCCGATGGCCCAATGGTTGTCGCGCCCATGGCTTTGGCGGACCTGCGGGATAATGACAACAACCATCTGCTGTGCCTCGACACAGACGCGCCTGCAACGCTGGTCTCGCTTGCGGCTGGCGAGGTCACTGACCCGCGTGAGGATCTGAATGTCGCGACCTCCATCGCGGTGCCGGCAGAGCCTGGCATCCTCTTCACCCAACCCTCCATCGGGCTTCAGTAAAGGATAGATCATGGCAACTTTAGACTTTAGCTCCGATCCGAATGAATTCCGCGCTTATGCCCGGAACTGGCTGGCAGAGAATGCGCCGTCGCCGCCACCCGAGCGTTTGCCGATTACACCGATTGAAGTGATGACGGTGGGTCAGCGCGACTATCTGCAGACCTGGCAGCGCAAGTGCTATGAAGCTGGGTTGGTGGGCTGTGACATTCCCAAAGCCTATGGCGGGTATGGGATGAGCGGCTTTCAGAAGATTGCCAATCAGGAAATGCAGCGCGCTGATGTGCCCTACCTGATCAATATGGTGGGGCTGAGCATGGCCGCGCCCACGATCATGAGGCATGGCACCGAAGAGCAGAAAGCCAAGTTTATTCCCGGCTGCCTGTCGGGCGACGAGATCTGGTGCCAAGGCTTTTCTGAGCCGGGCGCAGGATCGGATTTGGCCAATCAGCGCACTTCGGCTGAGCGCGATGGTGAGGATTGGATCGTCAATGGTCACAAGGTTTGGACCAGCTTGGGCCATTTCGCGAAATGGATGATCTTGGTCACGCGCACTAGCAAAGAAGACGTGAAGCATGCGGGCATGACCTATTTCCTCTGCCCGATTGAGGGACATGAGGGGGTCACCGTGCGCCCTCTGGTAAAGATGACAGGCGAAGAGGGGTTCAACGAAGTTCTGTTTGAGAATGTCCGCGTGCCAGACGCCTACCGATTGGACGAGGTCGGCAATGGCTGGGCCGTGGCGATGACCACACTGGCGGCCGAGCGTGGAGCTGCCGAGGGTGCAGGAAGCGGAGGTTTTGGCGCAGGTGAAAATGCGATCGGGGATTTGATCACGTTGGCCAAAGAGACGGTCACGAACGGTATCTGTGCCGCAGATGATCCGATCACACGTGACGCTATCATGCAGCAAGCGATTGTTGCCGAAGGAATGAAGCAAAGCGCGCGGCGCGCTGGTGTACCAGCACTGTGCGATCATCCGATGCGCCTGCCGCTCCAATCCAAGGTTAGCATCACAGAGTTTGACCAAGAGGTCGCGCGCCTCGGCGTGCAGATCGCGGGTGCGCATTCGACGCTTTACAAGCTCGATCCCAAAGCGCCGGGGCAAGGCCATTGGCCGCTGTCTTATATTAACTCTTACGGTGCCACGATTGCCGCTGGCACGAATGAAATCCAACGCAACATCCTGGGCGAGCGTGTGCTTGGCCTGCCAAAAACGAAATGAGGAGGCGGAGATGACACAGACAACTGCACCGAAAAATTTTGGCTTTGGCGAAGACGAAGTGATGCTGCGCGACATGGCACGCAAGATGCTGGATGATCAACTGCCAGCCGACAGGTTGCGCACGCTTGTCGCTGAAAACCCGGAACCCGTTTACGGCCATGGCCAACGCGCCCCTTGGGATGAAGACCTGTGGGCTGCGATTGTCGAGCTTGGCTGGACGGGCCTCGCAATCGGCGAAGACGAAAGGGGTTCCGACATCTCGATGGTTGGGATTGCAGGCATCATCGAAGAGGCAGGGCGCCATTGCTTACCGTCTCCGTTGATCCCAACATTGTCGGCTAGTTTGGTCTTGCGTGCCGCGGGTACAAACGCCGCCAGAGCGATCCTGACGAAAATCGCAGCTGGCGAAGTGATGGCGACTTTGGCGATCACCAATGAACAGGGCAGCTGGGAGGCTGAAGATGCGCCGCTGGTGGCCACAGCGTCGGGCTATGACCTGATTTTGAACGGCACAGCCTATTTCGTACAGGATGCATTCAAGGTTGGGTTGCTGGTTGCGAGCGCCCGGCTGGGTGAAAAGTTGGTTCTCTGTGCAGTGGAAACAAATGCGGCCGGTGTCACATTAGAAGCAGATCACATCCATGATTTGACGCGCGATCAAGCGACCGTTCATTTCAAGGATGTGACCGTCGCAGCCGATGCTATCGCATCCCCCAATGCGTCGGCTGCGATGCGCACCGTTTGGCCCAGCCTGCTAGCGCTTGTGTCAGCGGATATGGTGGGCGCGAGCGAATGGCTGCTGCAAACCACGGTCGAATATGCCAACCAGCGTGTGCAATTTGATCGCCCCATCGGGTTTTTCCAAGCAGTGAAACATCCGCTTGTAAACGTGATGATCGAGATCGATCGCGCGCGTTCGCTGCTTTATCACGCTTGCGCGGAAATCGATGCAGGTTCCACCAGGGCAGAGGTCGCCGCACGCATGGCCAAAAGTGCCGCGTCAGACGCGTCCAACTTTGCCTCGGACCGTGCGATCCAACTGCATGGCGGGATCGGCTTTACTTGGGAATACGGTTTGCACGTCTATTTCAAACGCAACCTGCACAATCAGGTCTATCTGGGCGATGGTGTCTATCAGCGGCGAAAACTGGCGGACATCCTGATTGGGCCAAGCAACACGCAGTCGGGCCAGTCCTGATCCAAGGAGAGAGATATGAAAACGAGACTCACCGAACTTTTGGGCATTGAAACGCCGATCATCTGTGGGGGTATGATGCGGGTCGGCACAGCAGAGTTGGCCGCAGCCGTATCCAATGCGGGCGCTTTGGGGGTTATGACCGCCCTATCGCAACCGACGCCCGACCTCTTGGATGCCGAGATCAAGAAATGTCAAGCGCTGACCGACAAACCTTTTGCTGTTAATATCACCGTGGGGGTGGTCACAACCGAGATTGACTACACTGAATACGCCAAAGTCATCATCAACAATGGCGTGAAGATCGTGGAAACGGCGGGCCGCAGTCCTGAACCCTTCATGCCGTTCTTCAAGGCCGCAGGGATCAAGGTGATCCACAAAGCGGTGACTGTGCGCCATTCTTTGGCCGCAGAGCGTGTAGGCGTCGACGTCGTCAGCATTGATGGATTTGAGTGCGCCGGTCATCCGGGCGAAAACGACGTGGGTGGTTTGGTGCTGTTCCCAGCCGCTGCAAAAGCTTTGAAAATTCCGGTCGTGGCCTCTGGCGGCATTGGCGATGGTCGGGGACTTGCCGCTGCCCTCGCGCTTGGCTGCGAAGGCATCAATATGGGGACGCGCTTCCTCGCCACGAAAGAGGCGCCGGTTCATCAGGGCATCAAGGACAAAATTGTCGAAATGGATGAAAATCAGACCGAGCTGATCTTCCGGTCCTTCAAAAACACAGCCCGCGTCTACAAAAACGCAGTGGCCGAGAAAGTGGTCGAGATCGAAGGGCAAGGCGGCGAATTCAAGGATGTCCATGAATATGTTTCTGGCGCTAATCAGGAAAAGGCGTGGAGCACCGGCGACATCGAGGCGGGCATGGTGACGGCGGGTATGTCGGGCGCCTTTGTCAACGACGTCCCAAGCTGCCAAGAATTGGTCGACCGGATTGTCTGGGATGCGGAAGAGATCATCAATGACCGCTTGGCAAAGATTGTTGCGTCATGATTGATCTTTACACCGCACCAACGCCGAATGGCTGGAAAGCGTCTGTGACGCTCGAAGAGCTGGCGCTTCCGTATGAAACACATTTCGTAAACATCGCCGAGGGCGACCAGAAAAAGCCTGAGTATTTGGCAATCAATCCCAATGGCCGGATACCCGCCATTGTGGATCGCGACGCGGGCGATTTCGCAGTGTTCGAATCCGGTGCGATCATGATCTATCTAGCCGAGAAGACAGGGCGTCTTTTGCCAAGCGACCGCAAAGGCCGCTCGCTTGTGATACAGTGGCTGATGTTCCAGATGGGCGGCGTTGGCCCGATGATGGGACAGGCCAATGTGTTTTACCGCTACTTCCCGGAAAAAATCCAACCGGTCATTGACCGGTATCAGAACGAAGGCCAACGTTTGTTTGAGGTTCTCAACACCCGGTTGGCCGATCACGAATGGCTCGCAGGGGATTTCTCCATCGCGGATATCGCGAATTGGTGCTGGGTGCGGACGCATCGCTGGTCCGGCGTCGATGTCGAAGGACTCGATCATCTCAATCGTTGGAAAGACGCCATGAAAGCGCGCCCCGCCTGTCGCAAAGGCATCGAAGTGCCCTTCGTCATCCAAAGTTCGACCAAAGATGAAAAGGCCTCGGCCGCGTTTTCCAAGACCGCTCAAAAGATTGTCACGAAATAGCACGCACCGCGAAGGGGATACTATGATGACACAAGCCGGATTCAAACTGATGGGCCTTTTGCCGTCTCCTTACACGATGAAGGTCGACGCGTTCTTGAAGTTTAAGGGCATCCCGTTCGAGTGGATTACAAGAAGTATGAAGAACGAGCCGCTGTTTCAAAAACACGCGAAGGTTCAGTTGATCCCGCTGGTGTTCTTTCCCAACGGGGAGACGATGCAGGACTCGACGCACATTTTGGAACGTCTGGATAAAGAATACCCCGAGCCCAGCATCCATCCAAAAGATGAGGTGCTTTGGTTCATGTCCTGCCTGTTCGAAGAATTCGGAGACGAATGGTGCAACAAGCTGATGTTTTTCCAGCGCTGGTTCTATAAGGCCGACGCAAAAAACACCGGCGATCGGTTGGCCTATGAAAGGCTGGAAGGGACATGGTACCGCCCCTTGGCACACAAGATTTACGCTAAGGCGATGGTCAAACGGATGATCCCGCGCCTTAGTTATTCGGGCGGGAATGAGGTAAACATTCCGCAGCTGAAACAATCCTTTGAAGACGTCACAGAGATACTGGATATGCATTTTGCGACGCGGCCCTACCTCTTTGGTGGCCGACCCTGTTTTGGGGATTTCGGGTTATGGTGCAACCTTTATCAAGCGTGGACCGATCCAACGGCGCACGCGTATATCGAGGCGAATACCCCAAATCTAAAAGCCTATATCGAACGGATGCTGCATCCCGCGATTGAAGGCGGATTTGAACCTGTCGCGTCCTTACGCCCGACTTTGGATCCTTTGCTGTCCAGCGACTTTGCAAGGCGTTTCCTTCCCTGGATGGACGCCAATCACAATTCTTTTGAAGCAGGCTCTGACCAAACCAAACTGATTATGAATGGCAGCAAGTTCACCCAGAAAACGTTCAAGTATCAGGCCAAGACTTTGGATGAATTGCGGCGCAAATACCAAAGCGTTGCGGCAAACACTGAACTGAAAACGTGGCTTAAAGAGACGGGCTGTCTCCCGTTCCTATCAGCGGCTTAAGTAAGATTGCACTCATGGCAAAAACAATTTTGATCACCGGTGCCGGAACAAGCGCGCAAAAGAAACGGCAAAAAATCTGATTGCGTGCGGGCACAAAGTTTATGCCACAACCTACAGCGAAGCCGAAGCCGAGGCGCTTCAAGCAGAGCTTGGCGTATCGGCCACCGCGTTCAAGTTGGACATCACAAGCGCAGACGACCGTGCCAAGATCGCGGATTTGAATTTGGATGTCTTAGTAAACAACGCCGCGCAAAATGCGTCCGGTTCGGGCGCGTCTTGGCCTGGGTGGCGCATGATGCGTCGTTCGCAATTGTCATGATTGCCGTCGAAGTGGTCGTGGCAATCCTCTTGATCATAGCATCAAAGAAACTGAATAAAGGTGGTCAGGTCGGTCCCTGCGCGCTGACCTTAACTTCATTCCTTTAGGTGACTTCGAGTGTGCCGGAGGCCGCATCAACCCGCCTGAAGTACAATGCGACAACAGACGCAATCATCACAATGAATACGGAATAGAGCGCCGGAACCGCCATATAGCTTTGCTGTTCGGGACCGGTAAATGTGATCGCGATGATTGCAAAAGCCAACGGTCCGTTTTGCAACCCCGTTTCGATCCCGATGGTCCTTGCGTCTTTGCCACCCGTTTTCAGAGCCAGAGCAATACCATACCCGATCACAATGCCCGCAATCCCCAGAACGGTTGCTGCGACAAAGGTTGCTGGCGCTGTCATTTGTAGAAACTCAAGGTTTCTCGGGATCCAAGATAGGATCAGGAACGCGATAAAGATCACGCCCAAACCAGAGCCGATTTTTTCGGTGATTTCGCCAGCTCGCGCGCTGAGTTTGCGAATACCCAAACCGATTGCAACGGGCACCAGTAACAAGGCCAGCGTGATGATGATGTTCTCTCGCGGAATGGTCAGGTCCAATGCATTGGCATAAAGACCGATCAAGATCGGGATCACAAGGACGCCGACAACGGTAGACGTCACCGTCATCAAAACGGACAAGGCGACATTCCCTTTGGCGAAATAGGTGAACATGTTCGAGGTCGTGCCCCCCGGCATGCAGGCCATGATCAGAACACCGATCGCGATCGCCTCGGTCAGCGGCAAAACTGAAATCAGAAGAAAACCGATTAAAGGCATGATGCCGAACTGGCATAGAACACCAATCGCCAGACCCTGCGGCTTTTGAATGGCCCTTGCGAAGTCATCCACCGTCAGTGACGCGCCCATTCCCAACATAATCACGAATACAATCAACGCAGATGCGATCTGCTCAAATTGACCAACCATCGAAGAACCCTCCCAGATTTATCCTCAGTGACGAGGCGTAACGAAAATTCGACACTCAAACTGTTCACTAGTTCTCAGACTGGACAGGAAATTTGTGATCTTTGGCCTGATCAAAGGCCGGTCAAACGGCACCACGATCTACAACGACACGTTTTTTGGGAGGAAGCCATGTCGAACACAACGTACCCTGTGCCCTATGAGATGTTGAAAAAATGGGCCACTGAGACACCAGACAAAGTCTATCTGCGTCAGCCGGTTGACCGTGTGTATCACGAAAAAACCTGGGCCGAGGTTCATGACGAGGTGTTGCGCCTGGCCGCGGGCTTCAAATCGCTCGGATTGAAAAAAGGTGATGTTGTCGCGATTTTGGGCAAGAACACGGCGGAATGGTTCATCACTGATTTTGCGCTCGGCGCTGCAGGTTTGATCCCCGCACCGATTTACTTCACCGCGGGCGAAGACACGATCCGCTTCGTGATGGAACATAGTGAAGCCAAAGCGATTGTGCTTGGGAAACTGGACGACCTGGGGCCTGCGCGCGCGAGCATTTCCGAAGGTGTC
The DNA here is from genome assembly GCA_039814625.1 of Pseudomonadota bacterium. Classification (GTDB taxonomy): domain Bacteria; phylum Pseudomonadota; class Alphaproteobacteria; order Rhodobacterales; family Rhodobacteraceae; genus Amylibacter. Next base: position 397,987 of record JBCCAU010000001.1, on the reverse strand, counting down.
ATTACCATCGCGCAGCCCTATGACACCATCCCTTGCGACCATCAGATGACAGATTTGATTGCGCAAAATGAGCCGTTGAAAGACGTGAACAAACCCAAAATGGAAGACACGTTCACTCTGCTCTACACGTCAGGGACAACCGGTGATCCAAAAGGCATTGTCGTCACTTTCCGCAACATCGGGTACAGTTCGTCAAAGGCAGTCGAGAAATTGAACTACACGCCAGAGGATCGGTTGATCTCTTACTTGCCGCTCGCCCATATCACCGAGCGCGCCATGGTTCAGCATGTCGGTTTGTATCACGGTTGCACGGTGTCCTTTGTGGAGTCGCTGGAGACGTTCGCCGAAGACAACCGCGAGGCCGCGCCAACCGTGTTCATCTCGGTGCCACGCCTTTGGATGAAATTTCAGAGCAGTATTCTGGCCAAGATGCCGCAAAAGAAACTCAATCTGTTTCTCAGCATCCCTGGACTTCGGTCCGTCGTGAAAAAGAAAATCAAGGCTTTGATGGGCCTGACGGATGCGCGCATCGCAGGCTCGGGCGCGGCCCCGATTTCGCCCGCGGTTCTTGAATGGTTTGCACGGCTAGACATCAACATCACCGAAGGTTTCGGGATGAGCGAAACCTCTGGCCTCGTAACGGTACAATACCCATTTGAGCACGCGAAAATCGGAACAAATGGGCGTGCGGCTGCGGGCGCGAAACTGAAGATTTCTGAAGAGGGTGAGTTGTTGATCGGCGGTGATGGCATCGTCAGCGGCTATTACAAAGACGACGCTAAAACGGCCGAGACCTTCAAGGATGGTTGGCTGCACACGGGCGACAAAGGCGAAATTGATGCTGATGGATGCCTGCGGATCACCGGGCGCGTCAAAGAGCTTTTCAAAACTGGGAAGGGAAAATATGTAGCGCCTGTCCCAATCGAAAGTCTGATGCTGGAGAACTCTTATATCGAACAGATCTGTGTTATGGGTGTTGGACTGCCTCAGCCCGTCTCGGTTGTTGTTCTGGCCGAAGAAACAACATCGGGCCTAATTAAGTCAGCCCTTGAAAGCAGTCTTTCTGCCACGTTGAAGAGCGTGAATGGGCGTCTCGAAGCGCATGAGCGCAACAGCCATGTCGTCGTGGCAAACGAACCTTGGACGGTGGAGAACGGGCTGCTAACGCCCACACTCAAGACCAAGCGGAACTTGATCGAGAAAAAATTCGCAGAGGTGATCGAACGGCCTCATTCGAGCGGTGTTGTTTGGGCCTAGGGTTGCACGATCACTATCTAGCCATCCATGAAAGAAGTGCCAGAAAGCATTGGGTTCGCAGCTAAGGACGTGATTTCTCTGGCAGAGGATCGTCGAGAATCTGGATTAAAACAGAATAGCCTATATTTTTATTCCACGTGGAAGTCGTGGGCTGCGACTTTCACCGCTTGGTCTGCTCTCAGGAACACAAAAGCGCGTTTAGGGCACTTGGCGCAAATGTCAGCTTTGGGCCGAACGCCTATTGATAGGTTTTACAAAGTTTGAACATCCAAAACTAAATAGCTACCGCCACTATTTGGTCTGAGATTGTTTAAGCAACGAGTTTAGAAAAGAGTGTAATTCAATCACTTTAGAGTGATTTTTGCCCGCCCAATTCAAAAAGGCAGATGTTATTATTGGAAGGCGTAATTTTGTAGTTATAATCAATTTATGTCTGCGCATTTAAACGACCTTCATGACAAGTTTAAGCATGACGTGACCAATGACGAAAAATGGGAAACCTTGAAAACTGAGCTTTCTAAGATCGGCTTTGAATACGCTCGTTATGGTCTTCTAACCGCTTTTCACGGACGGATTTCACTTCAAGATTCTATAGAGTTAGGAAGCTTTTGCAACGAATGGGAAGAAAACCAGAAAGGTAAAGATTGGCTTGTGCACGATCATGTAGCCAAACATTTGGTCTTCAATTCTGATCCTTTGACCTTTCGAGAGTTATATAGGCGTCTCGACTATGGAGAATTGAATGAGGCTGAAAGCAAGAACCACGAAATGAGCCGACAGATTGGTATGCTCAATGGCGTCGCAATACCTCTTTCCAGTATGTTGCCAACATCTGCAGCGGGAATATCTTTGGAAGGTAGTCGCGGAATTGGAACTAAAGAATTTGATGAACACTTAAATGAAAATCTTGAAGATTTGATCGCAATAACAGAAATGTTTCACGCTTCATTGAATAGAAGGACTTTGTTACCCAACAGTAGAATCCCTACTGAGCGCGAAAAAGAATGTCTAACGTGGGTTATGGCTGGGCTGCGCGTGCAAGAGGTTGCCTATAAAATGGGAACTCATCCAAAAACAGTGGAAAAGCAACTTGCAAGTGCACGTGCAAAACTCGGCGCTAAGACCACGGCACAGGCGGTAACGCGTGCGATTGCTCTGGATCTAATAATTTTGTAAATTTCACTGCAATGGTTCGACTGATATATTAATGTCGTAACTGCCTTGGACATTTTCGTGCTGCTCAAACCCGTACCGAGTTGAAAACTGTTTCCAGTCTTCGGAACCTGCGTAAAATCGGCCATAGGATCTTACTGAAGACGAAAAACCATCTTCAATTTGCACTCCAGAAATTCGGTAACCAGCGAGGTTTATGGCGTCTTCAGCATACTTGAATGAGAATGTGTGGCGAACCAGTTCATTTACGGGAATCTCTGGATAACTATTGCGAAGCCATTGTAGTTGAACTGCTGTTCGTGGATTTACGACGTTCGATAGTTTGACGTTCATCAGAGGTACGCCAGAACCACCATAGCCAATTCCAAATACATTCATCGCCCTAAGGTTTGCTGCAAGGGTTGTTGGAACACCGCGACCTTCGACCAAGGGTACATCTGCAGCTTTGATCCATCTACTCATACTTTCGATCTGCGCGTTCTCTAGCGTCAAAGTAGCGGTTGCTTGGTCAAATCTTCGATCGAAATAAGCATGGCGATCCACGTTTGGATCGATGTCTCTAAAGGTTATTGTAATAGATCCGCCATTGTTACGTAAACCGGCAGTCCGCTCCTCAAAGAACTTTGTATCGCCTGAGATCACGATATTGTCTTCGTCCCTTATTCGTTTGATTTGATTTTCATTCGCCGGGTTCCACCGGCTATAAAAATCTGCGCCTTTGGTGCCTCTAATACGTTTTTTATTGGCAGCGACTGCTAAGGATAATGCGGCAATATCGTCGACAGGGGTTGACCAAATAGTTGAGATCACATTTTGGCCTTCCAATCTTAGCAGATTTGAAAATTCAATAGGAGAAGAAGCAACTATTTTTATAATGTCTGGTCTTTTTAGATGAGGCTCTAGGCTCGAATAGATTTCTTCTGGAATATCTTTGGCCCAGTCTTGTTCAAGAACTTCCGCTTGATTCACATACGAGTAGTTTCGAAGCCGAGCAGCAATATCATCTGCATTTCTTGCCGCAATAAGCACGTCTTCAGCATCCTGCTTGGCAATCGCGTCGAGTGCATCATCCAGCCAATTTGCGTCTTCTCGCAATTCAGCACGTATCGCGTCCACGTTTTGGCCTGGAAGTGCATCATAAGCTTCTGCATTTGAAAGCGAAGGCGAAAAACCTTGTGACCTGGCCTCAGGAGAGGCATTTGCAATAGTTATATTAGAATTTGACTCCGCCACATCCCTGTTAGGGAGCTCAACATTTGAGCCAGATTGGTTCGCTCTGTTAAAAAGGTTTTGTCCTTCCCGTTCGGCTGCGATGATTTCACGTCCGGACTTCACGCGAGCGACAATAATAGAGCTTTGGAATTTCAAATAAGCGTCGGGAATTTCCGAAACGGATTTTACGAAGGATGCTGAACTCAGCACAGTTGAAGCTGCAGTCAGCGCAATGCTTTGCCTGTTTTTTTCAGCTAGATCATATCTGTAGGTACCAAGAACGGCCGAAGCGCCTCGGGCGAACTCGAACTCTTGGTGGCTTTTCCAAGAATCTGGAATCTCACTAAGCGCAACGAATGCTAGATCGACAGTATCAGCCACAAAATTGATCGCGGTACCAATTGCTGAACTCCCCAAAGTAAGAGGAAGCACGGCAATTGCAGCTGTAGCCCTTACGAAATTCGCATCTGTATCAGAGTAGTCCTGCTGCGCAGTAACGGCACTCGCAAGTGTTTTTATTCCATTGACTGCTGCGCGCGCAGGAAGATCAGGTTGCCACTCGATAATACTCGCATTCTGAGCGGAGGACTTGGGCGGGACCATAAGTCTTGGCAGTATTGACTTGACCATATTGTCAAATCCAAGGCCTGTAAGTTGAACTAAATCTTCCACGTCGCATTCACCGACAGATTCCGCATGTTGGATGGCGTTACGAATAGAGAGCCGCATTTCTCTGATTGCTTCTCGCGTGGCAGCGATGACCCAAGCATCGGACTGAGGAATGGATTGATGGTAAGATTCTGCGATTGCGAAACGTTCGTAAGTACGAGCAAAATTTTCCTGTGTTCCGTCAGGGGAAGTGACCGGGAATTGAGCCATCAAGAGCGTCCCAGATCGAATTGCAGGCTCTATAATCGCTCGGAAGATCCGTATTTCTTCATCTGTTTGGAAACTGTTTATCTCTCTGTCCTGCGATCTAAGACTTTCGAGGAAATGATCTCTCAACAGTATCATCGCAGCATGATCGGAAAAAGTGACATTGATATCTAAGCTACTAAAGGGCAGCGAATCGAGGATTATCGTATTAGAGATAGTATCGCTTTCACTTGAAGACAGCGTGCGCCAATTCTCTACCGCAATGCCCCTGCATCTGGCTGCTCGAGTAAAAGCATCTTCCCAAAGTGAACTGTCAGAAAATTCTCGTCTTGTTACTCTCGCTGTCGGTACAGCTGAAGGAATTGAAATCAAATCTGCGACGGATACCCGGGCGGATAATTGGCTGCCCAGAGATGTCTCGAGTTGGTAATCGGCAGTTTGTGCGCCGCTTTCGCCTTCGTGAACGAGCTTGATTGGTCCAGTCCTATAGACCTGTGGGTTGTTCGTTCGAATGGCTAAAAGCTCTGACGCCTCACCAAAATTTTGAAGAACACCGTTCTGGCTGACAATCAGGGGAATTTCTTCAGCGGGAAGAACGGTGTTTGTTCTCACTTCGATGCGTATTGTTTCGGGAAGGTAAAGTGAGCTTGTATCTTCATACCCGTCAGGCGAAAGAAAAGATTGAATGGGAGAAAAAGCCTCAGGTGTGAACTCTGTATTCGTTTCCGGTTCCCGCACCTTGCGCACAAAGTTGATGGTTGCAGAATTGTCTCCAAATTGAAGTAACCAACCAGCCTCAACATCATCCAAGAAGAAACGTTTGTGGCCTGGGACAACGCCAGGTTTGAGCTGAGCTTCAATTATTACATAGTCTAATTCGCTAGCTTCTGAGTGCATCGAAGGATCTAAACCGTCTAACAGCTTTTCACGGCCACGCGCGATAAGGTCGCTGCCAAATCCACCACGCCCTTCACTAGACGAAAAGTATGCCAATCTGTAATCAATGTGTGCGCCTTCAGCCCTTAAACCGCCAATTTCACCCAAGCTCTGAGGAAGATTTTTACCAAAAACAAAAAGATGCCTTCGCGTGGAGGAGCCTTTGTCATCGCCCGAAAAGGGGTAAGGATGTGCCGGTTCGTCAACCGCGATTGCTAATTGTTCTTGGATAGGGACAACACCAAATATCTCTGGACTTGGTCGAACCCATGTTTCAATCCCAGTTTGATAGGCTTGACCGTCATCAGACGTTCCATTGAACCCTGTTCGTCCAAAGCCTTCGGTATCTCTAAAAGTTACTGGATCAGCCTTATAAGACCAATGGCCAATAAGTGCGTCTCTCGTTATTGCTAGAGATATCTTTACTTTACCGAGATCACTTTCTAGTCGTGGCGAAATTGGAACTTCTAAGACGGCCCCACGATGTCCAAAAGTTACTATTTTAAAATCCAACGGTACTTGGAGTGGGTTGTCTGCAAGGTTTAAGCCTAACTCTCGTTCTGCACTGGGAGAGTTACCAGTGAGTGTAATTTCAATTTTCTCACCCGTTCTAGCCATCTCTGTTGAAATTAAACTGTATTCGGTGCCAGTTTCTGGATGTTTTAATGTAACAGTGACGCTGCTTTCCTCATCGTTCACAATGGCTGAGCCTGTGACGTTTCCAAGCTTATGGTCGAAATAGTTGATTTCCCATTCGCCAGAAATTTTTACTGGATCCGTCGTCTGCGATACAGCCGAAGTACTGAGTGCGAAACAGAATAGAATTGAGATTAGATATTTCACAAAGACCTACCGATATTCTATGGGCTGACTTTCCCAAATAAAGTACTGCATCTCGCTTCGAACGATTTTGGGATTTTCTTCGGACGGTGAGAGTATCAGTCGTTCACGCAACAACCCGTCAACGTCCATGTCAACTATGTAGAAGTCTCTTTCGGCTGGCTCTTCTAGTAAGCCTTCTACGAAAAAATGATCTCCCCAACCTTGAGAAATCGCAACAGGATAGGTTCGATTTCCTGCTTGATATGAGATAACTGTAGGAAGCGGACTGTAATCCGAATTGTATAGGCGCGTTAAACGTAAGTCCATTTCGTCCCTTTTGGCTGGTGGAGGCGTCTCTCCCGGGAAAACGGACAATGTAAGCTTCGTCTTCAAACTTTGACCCAGCGCCAGAGGCACTGTCTCGGCTTTGCCTGTAACCGAGACCTCGATCAATCCGTCTGAACTTGTGGATCTGAGTGAAATAAACGGATCGAGAGGTAAACTCCCTTCTAGCCAGGCATTCGGCAGTAATTGAGGATTACTTTGACTTCTTTCCCATTCTATACCTGTGTTTAACCACTGAAACATCGGACTGGGTTCGATGCCTACTTCGCTCCACACAGAATACTCACCATCGATGCTTAAGCTACTTGAGCCCGCAGTGCCTCGTTGAACAAAATCACCTTCCACGGCCCAAAATGCATCCGCGTGTGGACTCCAATTGACGTCCAAACGAAGCATAACGAGGTCATGGAAAGTTGGAAGCAAGACAGGGTTTGAGCGCATATCTAAAATCGGAGGATTAAATGGAGAAGCAACGCTTGTATTTTGCGCGACTGCGTTTTGTTCAAATTCAAAAGTGGGTATCTGCAACTGTTCCAAAATCGGTGTCGAAAAGTCGTCAGAACCGATGGCAAATTCTAATGTCGCGGGCCCTTTTTGTTTTGCATCTGACAACGAGAAAAATGCATGTGCTACAGATTGGAGAGCAAAATCCATATTTGTCTGAAACCAATAGACATCCGACCTAAGGAGTTCAGAACTTGCGCCATCCTGAGCCCAATTTTCTGAAGATTCTAATGCAATTTCTTTGTGGAGTTTGGGCCAGTTAATAAGCGCAAGGTGTACAGGGGCAAGAGTTTCTTGATCTGCTTTTAGGGAGTACAACCTCACCGTATCTCGAAAGTTTCTAAATGAAGCGCTTCGATTTTCTGCTTGTTCTTCAGTCAGGTTATAGGCGTTTGCATACGCTTCCATTTCATAGAAGTTTGCGCCGTATTCATCTGTTTCCAACGAATTTGTGCTCCAGGCAGCGCCATGAAATCCTACAAAAGCTTCACCATCTGAGAATTTGTACTCCTTAAGTTCACTTAGAACTGCGTCAATCGCGTCAGCCACTTCCTGTAAATTGGAAATAACATCGTAAGCTCGTTCTGCCTCATTTATCGTTTTCTCTAGCGCTTCAATTTGCTGGTTGAGTTGCCTACGTTTTATACGATCAAGAACACCGACACTGTTCCGTTGAACCTTTAGTTTTGAAATTCTGCTTTTTTGAATTTCAATTTTGTTCCAAAGAATACTAGATCGAGTGTTCCAGTCCTCCCCAAATTGACCTTGGTACCAAGGGGCAAGTTCGGTCTGGTTGACCAAGTCCAGTGCAACTTGGGTTTCAATTGGGCCAATCAGGGACCATGAATTTTCTTCCAAATAAACATTAGATGTTGGGTGTTGACCCGAGTACTCAGTTCTCGACTGTCCCCACTCTTCAAAATTTACAATGTAAAAATCTCGCTCCGCGCCAAAAACTGGACTTGCAATTGCAAACCAAATGCCAAGCTTGCCGATACATTCAAGAAGTTTCGGAGTTAAACTCATTTTACTCTGAAGAAAGTCCGGTGATCTCGATCCTGTCAAAATATGCCGCAATTTCTCCATCGGTGTCTTGGTAAGTTCCGATCTGCATCGCAAAAGTTTTGGGTGGATTAAGCATCGATAAGGGTTCGGTCTCAAACGAAAGAGGGTTTTCTGAGTTTGGGTAGCCGGACAGTATCAACGTGGAGCGATACTCTCTCCCACGTTTGGAAAGACCAATCTTCACGCCATCTTCAAAAATTGAGTTTATTATTAGATCAGTGTCCGGGTTAAGCGGTGCTCCGCAAACGCTGCTACTCGCCGAAATTTTTTGATAAGCCGTGGTATCTTGACCGCCACTCCTTTTCAAAAGACCGTAAGAAATTTCTTTGCACCAATCTCCCAAGTTTGACCAAAATTGAACAGAAAAGTAGTTTTCGGGATCATTCAACAATCCGAATTCAAATAAATCACGTCCTGAACTCAGCTGAAAGCGCGCCTCAATGCTAATGTCCCAATCATTCTTTGGCAGCTCCAATCCCAATGTGAATAGATTTGTTGGATCTGAATCTTTGAAAGCCTGATTTTGGCCAGACACCACTAAAAGGCTGCTGTCTTCTAAAATAAAATCTGGTGGCTTGGCATTGCGTATAACCCAATCAGGTTTCAAACGGCTGTCTTCAAAGTCGTCTTCAAAAAAGCTCTTTTCAATGAGAGTCGTTTCAAGTTCTGGTTCGGTTATCTCTTGTGATACAGCCGCAAGCGCAACAATAAGATCGTCTGAGTTTCCTGCATTTGAAAAAGTTCCACCGGTTTCTTCGGCGATGCATTTGAGACTATCGTCGGTTTCATTCTCTAAAGCATACCCAATTACGTGAACCTTTAGGTCAACATTTTTTTGAGATAGCCCCGCCGCCACTTCGCAAGGGTTCCCCTCACAAGACTCCAACCCATCGGAAATAAGAACCCAATCGGTGGACTGATTTTGTGAGGTCTGCAGCCATTCAAAAGTTCTTATTAACGCGGCAGATATCGGCGTTTGGCCATTTGGTCTAATTCTTCCAAGCTTGATGGAGATATCTGAATCAGACTTCGATACGATATTGCTCAGCACTTCGATGTCATCGCATCTTTGTAATCTGAATGAATGTTGATGTCCGTATGCCACCAAACCAACGCCGGTTCCGACAGGCAAACTGTCAATGGTATCCTCTACAGCTGTCTTTGCAATTTGAAATTTAGTCTTGCCTTCGACCTGCCCCCACATTGAATTTGAAGCATCGAAAATAAAAATAATATTTTCAGTGCTTGTTTTGGTCCAGGCGGGCGCAAGCGAGACACTCATACCAAGCGCCAAGTAAGATGATAGGGTTAGAAGTCGTGATGCTTTATAAAATCGCATGTTTTGATTGCCCAAATTAAAACACAATCAAGCTTTAAAGTGGCTACCGGATTTATCAATTGGGGGAAAACACCCAAACTATAAGCCATGCTGCATTGAAATCTCACACTGTTTCGAGGTCAAAAATCAAAACCGAAGGTGATCATAGTTAAAGCCCCATCGTATTTTCGAGTGCGAGACAGAACTGTGAATTTTCAGGAAGCTTGTCCGTTGTCAGAGCTTTTCGGGGGTTTCTGGATCCTAACCTTGCTCTACTTGAATATTGCCGAAATCAGCTTTGCGATCGGACGCGATCCCGGTCTATCTTTCCGCCTTTGAGCCCGCACCGGAATTTGGAGAAAATCCAACATATTTCATACACGAAAAGGACCTCAACAGTGTTAAACTGTGCGTTAAACGATTGCCTGTGGCTAGGGTCCATCGGTAAAGCTAACAATCCCTCTTTTTTTATGCGTTCACCAGCTCCGAAAACCTTAGTAGAGAACCCCGCACTAAAGATTCCATCTAACGCGAGACGACAAGCATTGAGATTCACTTTGCGCAAGTTACAACCAGATTGCCTGATAGCCGCCTTTATTTGCGTCAATTTCTGAAATTTACACAACTGCCTCTGCCGAACCGCTTGCGAAAGACGCAAGCGTTAGTCCCGCTGGACTGGCAGGGTGCTTAGGGTTCCGCTGGATCTCCAGGTCTGGTCCGAGAAGCATCACCCGAAAGGCAAAATCCTTTAGGGCACACGGAGGGCCAAAATCCCGGGAGATGTCACTGCGCCGGTTTCACCCGCGCCAGACCTCTATGTTCCGCCAGCGGGCAAAATCGGACACGAAACATAAGGCGGGACGTCAAACAGGGAATGCTTATGTTCAGAAAACTCCTCCTTTCTGCCTCTGCCATAGGATTGTCGGCTTTCGTAACAATTGCGACGCCTGCATCTGCCGAAGAGAAAACAGAATTCAAACTTGCTTGGTCCATTTATGTTGGCTGGATGCCTTGGGGCTATCTTGAAGACAGCGGCATCATGGACAAATGGGCCGAAAAATATGAAATCGATGTCGAGATCGTTCAGATCAACGACTATATAGAATCGATCAACCAATACACAGCAGGTGCGTTCGATGGTGTGTCCGCCACAAACATGGACACCTTGTCCATTCCATCAGGCGGCGGCGTCGATACCACCGCTTTGGTCATTGGCGATTATTCCAACGGAAATGACGCTGTGATCGTCAAAGGCGAAGGTGGTCTGGCTGATCTGGCCGGAAAACCTGTGAACTTGGTCGAGCTGTCGGTGTCGCACTATCTCCTTGCGCGGGGGTTGGACTCGGTCGGACTATCAGAGGCGGATTTGGACGGTGTGATCAATACTTCTGACGCTGATATGATTGCGGCTTACGCAACCGATGATGTCGAAGCGGTTGTGACGTGGAATCCTCTCGTTTCAGAGATCCTGGGCTCAAACCCAACGGCCACGAATATCTTCGACAGCTCCGCGATTCCCGGTGAAATTCTGGACATGATGGTCGTGAATACGGAAACGCTGACCGACAATCCCTCTTTTGGCAAAGCTGTTGTGGGTGCTTGGTACGAAGTGATGTCGTTGATGGCTGCAGGTGATGAAGGTGTGCTGACCGCGATGGCCGAAGCATCTGGCACCGATTTGGCAGGCTATAAGGCACAGCTAGAAGCGACCGAGATGTTCTTCGATCCGGCTGACGCGGTGGCACAAGCTGCATCTGCGGACTTGCCATCAACGATGGTTAGTGTGGCCGAATTCCTCTTTGACAAGGGCATTCTTGGTGAAGGTGCGCCAAGTGCGGATTTCGTAGGTGTGGCTTATCCTGATGGCTCCACCACGGGCGATGCTGGCAATGTGAAGCTACGCTTTGATGCGACTTATATGCAAATGGCGGCAGACGGCGCTTTGTAAGCACGCAGGGGCGCATCTCATGGGTGCGCCCCGTTTTGTATCCAACTCCGAAAGACAGCGATGCGCCTAATCAATCAAAAACCAGATCGTGTGACCATGGCCTTTCTGGCAGTGCTGCCCTTCGTTCTGGTGGTGATTGCCTATGCGGTCGGCTCTGACATGCGCCTTTCTGTAAACCCCTCTGACAAACTTCTGCCCGCACCTTCCACGATTTGGGAGACGGCACAGCGTTTGTTCACCGAACCCAACAAACGCACAGGTGAAATCTTATTGTGGCACGACACATGGGCCAGTTTGAAACGTCTGCTTGGTGGCGTAGGCATTTCGGCGGCTATCTCCTTAACACTCGGTATGCTGATTGGATTGATCCCGCTCGCACGCGCGCTCTTTTCCGGATTTGTAAATGTCATCTCTATGGTCCCGCCCTTAGCACTCCTACCGATTTTGTTCATCGTCTTTGGCCTCGGAGAGACGTCAAAAGTCGTACTGATCGTGATCGGCATCACCCCCTTCATGACCCGAGACTTGGCAGGCCGCGTACTGGAAATCCCAAAAGAGCAACTCGTTAAGGCGCAGACCCTTGGCGCATCCAGCGGGGTAATTGCCCTGCGGGTTGCCCTGCCCCAAGTCCTGCCGCGTTTGATTGCCAATGTTCGCCTTTCGCTTGGATCAGCTTGGTTGTTCTTGATCGCAGCCGAGGCTGTCGCTTCGGATGTGGGCCTTGGCTATCGGATTTTTTTGGTGCGTCGCTATCTGGCGATGGACGTGATCCTGACCTATGTCATTTGGATCACCATTTTGGCCTTTGCGATTGATTGGTTGCTGAAACAACTGTCACGCAAAAGCTTTCCTTGGATGGAGGCCAGTCTATGAGTTTCGTGTCCGTGGAGGATGTCTGGCAGGCCTATGATGGCCGCTCGATCCTCGAACGCGTGAACGTTGGTGTCGAAGAAGGGGAATTCATTTCGATCGTGGGGGCATCTGGCTGCGGCAAATCCACATTTTTGCGTATGTTGCTAGCCGAAGAAACACCAACACGAGGCACGATCAGCATTGATGGTGGCAAACCGGCCTCGGAGCCTAACAAAGAACGCGGTGTTGTGTTCCAAAAATACTCGGTCTTTCCGCATATGTCGGTGCGGGAAAATCTCGTCGTGGGCGAAAGCTTTTCCACCCGATCGGGGATGCTATTTGGCGGCGCTCGCAAGGCCTCGGCGGCCCGCGCAGATGAAATGTTAGAGCGTATAGGCCTGAACCATGTGGCCGATCAATATCCGGCCTCGCTTTCGGGTGGGATGCAACAACGCCTTGCCATTGGTCAGGCCATGAGTGCAAAGCCGAGGGTGCTTTTGCTGGACGAACCCTTTGGCGCTTTGGATCCCGGCACGCGCCTGCAAATGCACAGCTTCCTGACCGAGCTTCATGAAGAAACCAATATGACCGTGTTCATGGTCACGCATGATTTGGAAGAAGGTTTCAAACTTGCCGATCGCGTTTTGGTTTTCGACAAACCCCGTTGGGACCCAGATGACCCAGGCCTTTATGGCGCAACTATCACTTACGACTTTGATGCCCGCAATGGCGGCATTCCCTTTCAAGACTTAATGGAGACCACACATGTTGCATGACATGGATCGACGTAGCCGATCACATCACCCCTCAGATCAGACCGCACTGTTGCGCGACAGAAGGCAGCACCATCCTGATCTCACCAAATTGGCAGGTTGGCGTGCTATGCACAAAGAGGCAGAGCTGTCAGGCTCAGGCTGGGCGCAGGAACGCAAATGGGCGCTGCGTATGGGTCTGACGGGCGCGGACAGTATTGATGATAAGTCGATCCCAACCTTCGCGCGCGGAGAGCTTCCGCATTTCGCGGGCATCAACACATTCCTCAAAGCGCCTTATGCCGAAGATGTGCTGGAGGTTGCCGATTACGACGCAACCGTGCTGGGCATTCCCTTTGATGGCGGGACGACATACCGTCCCGGCACGCGCTTTGGGCCCCAAGGGGTACGGAAAATATCGGCACTTTATACGCCCTATAACTATGAGATGGGGATCGACCTGCGCGAACAGATGACGCTCTGCGATGCAGGAGATGTGTTCACCATCCCTGCCAATATCGAGAAGAGCTTCGATCAGATCAGTCGCGCGGTGTCTCATGTCTTTTCCAGCGGCTCGCTACCCGTGATGATCGGGGGGGATCACTCAATCGGGTTTCCGTGTGTGCGCGGTATTGCCGAATGCACGTCGAAAAAGATTGGCATCGTTCATTTCGATCGCCATGCCGATATTCAGGAAAAGGACCTTGATGAACGGATGCACACAACGCCGTGGTTCCATTCCACGAACCTGCCCAATGTGCCGGCCAAGAACCTGGTCCAGATCGGCATTGGCGGATGGCAGGTTCCGCGCGACGCTGTGAAAGTCGCCCGCGAGCGTGAGACCAACATCATCACCATGGGCGATATGGAAAAGATGGGCGTCGATAAGACCATCGAGATGGCGCTAGAAATGGCGTGGGATGGCGTCGATATGGTTTATATGTCGTTCGATATCGACAGCATTGATTGCGGCTTTGTCCCCGGCACTGGTTGGCCCGAGCCGGGTGGCTTCCTGCCGCGCGAGGCTTTGGCTCTGGCCTCTGGTGTGGCAGCGGAAGGGATTTGCGGTCTTGAATTGGTCGAGGTTTCCCCCCCCTATGACACCTCAGACATCACGGCCCTTATGGGAACGCGCGTTATTGTCGATGTGCTGGGTTCACTGGTCTCGGCCGGAAAACTCGGTGATCACAAAAAGCACATCGATAAACCTGTTTCGATCCCACATGGGCAATTCGAAGGAAAGCGCTGGTCCAATGCCACATGATTTTCACGACCATCCGAACCACCACCCTGGCGAAGGTCACAACCATGCCCATGCCGATCATTTGCACAGCCATATGCATCACGAAGATGAGGCCGCCGATCTGCAAGTTTTGGCCGCGCAATTCATTGATGGCTACCTGAACGCTGCGGACAAAACCAGCTACCTAAAACTGGCAGGAGTCCCCTTTGATCGCCCAGGCAAGGGCGGCGCCAAAGCCCTTAAACTGGTGGACATCGCTTTGAAAACTGAATGGCAGGTGGGCACGGCCTCGCCTTCGTTTGGATCGCGCGAGCTTAGCTATCTGCCCTTTCCAGGTGAGATGGTCCGCGAACGGACGAATATGTCGCTGGTCTATGTCTCTATGGATGAAAAGTCAGAGTTGGATATCCGCGACTTCCTGTATCAACGCAAACTTGAGATCGAAAAGTAAAACATTCCGATCGGGATGGCCTTTGCGCCCACAGGCCCCTCTGGCGCGCGCACCCAAAGTGCATTTTTCGTTATGCGCCAAAAGATTAGTCGCCCCTGACGCCAGATTGGCTTCGTCTATTTGGGTACCTTACTTCGCTGCAGCTTGGGCCTCTTTTGCTGTGCCGTATTGTGGAAGATCTGCTTTCGTCTTGCCATGCGCGGCCATCAAGGTATCGCGAATATAGGCGATATGGGCTGTTTCCTCGATGATCTCGGCCAGGTATTGCGCCTTCATCAAGGTCCGCCCTACGCCTATTGTGCCGTGATTGGCCAAGACCGCTGCCACAACTTTAGGGTTTTTGAAAACGGGACTGATCTCCTTATCCGTTTGTGGCCCGCCAAGTGGGGATAACGGGATCAGGGGCATGCGCCCGATCTTTTCGATCGTTTGCACCGTCAGGCATGGAATTTCGATGCCCGCGCTTGCGTACCCAGTCGCCCAAGGAGAATGGCAGTGCACCACTGCGCGGATATCCTCTCGGATGCGGTAGAGATCGAGGTGAAAATCCAGATCCTTAGAGGGTTTATGCTCTGAGGGTTCGATGGTGCCATCTAGGTGTACAACTTGCAGGTTGTCGCGGGTGCATTCGTTGAACCCGATGCCTGATGGTTTGATGACAATGGCATCTGCATGGTCCAGACGCACCGACAAATTACCACCTGCATTGGTTTGCAATTTCAGATCAAAGCAGCGTTTTGCCGTTGCAATCAACTCATCTTTTTTGGCATTCAAATCTGTCTCATCCAACATGGGCGACCTCAGGGTTGTCGGCCATCATTTGGCCGTGCGTTCTTAAAATTGTCTCGGTGATCTCGGGCGCAAAGAGATGCGCATCAATGGCGGTGATTTGCAGGTTTGGGTCTGCATGGGCCTTAGCGGTTTCAAAGAAAACACCCCGTAGGTTGGCATCTTCAATCGCTCCGCCCACGCAATCTTGACTGGAAAACCCACCCAATGGCACAATTAGTGCTTTGGAACTGGTTGCTTGGGCTAAGGCGGCCATCAAAATTTTCGTAACATGTTCCATTTCATCAAATGTCAGTTTGGCATGTGTAAACAGATTGGAATGCTCGTAGTGAGGACGCGCAAGAAAATGTTCGGGCATAAGGTTTTTTTGACCCAGACCAACAAAATTTACTCCACCCGGCAAAACGATCCGCGGCACGTCAAGAGCAGCATTGAACCGATCTGTCATTGGGACATGGGCACCTGCCACATGGATGCGCGTCACTTCATGCGGTGTTAAATCGATAACAGAATGAAATGCGCCGCGCTTTGCAAAGCGCGCAAATGCGGCGCCACCATATCCGTTGGCATGGAACACGGTCGTTTCCTGACCTTGATCCCGCAGTGCTGTAAGTAAAGGCCGAACCGCGCCGTCTGTGACACCCAGAGCCGTGATCCCAACGGATTGAGCATCCACGCAAGTCCCACCCTTGCGGCGTGTCTGACACAGCCCTGCGACCATCGCGGCGGTATTTTCAAACACCTCGCGCAAAGTGGCGTTCAGGCCCGCAATATCGGCCAATGTCGGCACCAAAACGATGGAATTGTCAGCGATGGCAATGCGCGGGTCAAAGGGCAGCGTGGTGACCAGAACTTTTGGGAAGGTGATCGGTTGGCTTTGCAGCACTTGCAAAATAATCTCGCCGCCAGTGCCACCGCCAATGCCCAAGATCGCGTTTGCACCAGCTTCCAGCCCTTCATCAACGGCTTGCAGTGCTTTCTCGGATGCCGCGACCATGGCAAGGCACTTTTCTTCGCCCCCTAAAAGCGCGCCACCCGTGTCCAAAGACACGTCGATTGTGATGACACGAACCCCATGAGAGCGCAGATGCGTTTTAAGATAGGCGTGTTCCTCGGCCTTTGTGTCCAAAGTCGCAAGCAACAGGACCGAGGGCGTAGACGTCGGAGACATAGGACCATTCTACCCCTTTACGGCACCCGCTGTCATGCCCGTGATAATCTGGCGCGAGGCAAACAGCGTAAAGATGATAGGTGGGATCGCCAGCAACATACCTGTGGCCATAATGACCCCCCATTCCACATTGAATTCAGACATATTGTTCACGATCAAAATGGGCACAGTTTTGGTATTCCGATCTGATAAGGCAGAGGCCAGTAGATATTCATTCCAAGCAATACGGAAGGTAAAAATTGCAGCCGCCGCAAGGCCTGGCTTGATCAAAGGCAAGACCACCATAAAGAAGACTTGGAACGGACCTGCACCATCAACGCGCGCGGCCTCTTCCAAGGACCGCGGCACTTGGACAATAAAACTTTGCAAGATCCAAATGACAAAAGGCAGGTTCATCGCAACATAGATCAGAATGATACCGGAATGCGTACCCGCCAGACAAATGTCGCCGCGTCCGTCAAAGACCGACCGGATCGCCTCCCCCACAAAACTGTCTTTGTCGATGCAGAATTCATTGTTCCATAGGCCAAAAACCGGAACCAAAAGAACCGCAGGTGGCACCATGCGGACCATTAATGTCGTCAACGAAATCGTATCGCGCCCCATAAAGCGAAAGCGCACTAGCGCATAGGCCGCCATGCAGCCAATCACCAAAGTCAGCATGGTCGAGATCAGTGCGATAATCAGCGAGTTGATAAACGCCCCGCCAAATTTCAGGGAACAGAAATCCAAGTGATCCGGTTCATACCATAGGATGTCACAAAGGGCCGTTTCATAGTTCTGAATAGTGGGCACAAACAAAAGCCCGCTTGTGCCGCTAATGATGTCCACATCCAGTTTGAAGGAATTGGCAAACATCAGGACGATCGGTCCCACCGCCATGAAAATCAACGCGACAAGCAAGGCATAGAAGGCTGGATTTGGTCTGCTTTCCATGGCTTAATCCTCTTCCTGAATTTGACGCGCCAATCGAGCTTGGCGTAATTCTTGTAGGCGTGTGATGGCAAACATCGCGACCGTCAAAACCAAAAGCATGATCAGCAAATAATTCGACATCGCAGCTGCCGTTCCAAGTTCGCGGAATTCCGTTGCCGTGCGGGATATCCGCAAGGCGACAATTTCAGTGGACAAGCCCGGGCCACCTTCGGTCATCACCAAAATCACTTCAAGAACCTTGAAGGCATCGATCAAACGCAACAGACCTGTGACAATCAAAACGGGCATCATTAGCGGTATTTTGATGTGCCAGATTTGTTGCCAAGCGGTGGCGCCATCGATCTTGGCAGCCTCCAACGCAGAGCGCGGCAGCGACTGCAGTGCGGCCAGCGAGAGAATGAAGATAAAAGGGGTCCATTGCCAGATATCGGCAATGATCACGGATAACAGTGCATGCTGGCCCAGCCAGTCCACGCCCTCAAACCCTATCGATTTTAGAAAGCGATTAAACGTGCCAACGGTCGGATGGTACATATAGCGCCACATCAGACCCACAACGACCGGCGCGATCATCATCGGCAAGATGAACAGCGTACGTAGGATCGACATGCCTTTGATGTCGCGATCCAGCAGCAGTGCAAGACCGACACCAATGATCAATTCCGCAATCACGACGCTGACCGCAAAGGTCAAAGTGACAGCCATACTTTCGCGAAAGGCGGGGTCAAAGAAGAGCGTGACATAGTTCTTCAATCCGACAAATTCTGATTCAGAGATATTTTGGCTTGGGTCCCAATCCCGGAACGAGCCAAAAATCATATAGCCCAACGGATACAGTAGCGCGATCGCCATGATGACCGCAGCGGGTGCCATGAACATCCAAGGCGTCAGTTTATTCAATGTCTGTGCGCGCATGTCGGTTTTCCGTTTGGGTGAACATGTGGCCCGATTGCTCGGGCCACATATCGGGAGGAATTACTGCCAAGTATAATAGCCAGCTTCTTCCATAACCGCTTGGGTCCGCTCGGCGACACCATCCAGCGCCTCTTGAATATCCAGATCTTCGGTCAGAACTTTGGACAAAGTCGTGCCCAGATCCGCGTTGATCTTACCCCATACCGGGATGATTGGACGCCAGTCAGGGTCGGCATGCTGAAGCGCTTCACCAAATGTCGCCATATGCGGGAACTTAGCATTCACGTCGGCATCCGCATGTGTCGAGAAACGCGATGGGTTTCCACCTGCCATGGCCACCAGCTTGTCACCCTCTTTGGAGGTCAGCCACTGCATCAACAGGAAGGCTGCATCTTTGTTTTCCGCATTAGCCGGGATACCAATACCGAAACCCCCAGTTTGCGATCCACGACGCACACCCATCGGGTGCATGGCCCAACCAACTTTGCCAACCACTTGGGATTTGGATGGATCATTGATCTGACCCGCCACAACCGTTGTATCCAGGAACATTGCTGTGTCACCGTTCAAGAATGAACCAAGCGCTTCACCAAAACCAAAGCTTGCAGATCCCTCAGGACCACAATCAACGATTTTCTTCAGGGCTTCTGCCGCAGCAACCCCTTCGGCATTGTTCATGATCGGGTTCCACGCATCATCGAAGACGCGACCGCCCAATGGAGCAAGGTGCAGCAAGAAGGCGTGTGATGCATGGTGACCAGAGGCCGCCCGTGATGACAGTCCACCCATTCCAGGCTCAAGCTCAGGAATTTGACATGCAATGTCCAACATCTCTTCATATGTTGTTGGAACTTCTAGACCATGTTTTTCAAAGATATCCGTACGGTAGCCTAGAACAGATGTCTCAGACCCATAAGGGATTCCAAACAAGGAACCTGTTTTCCCTTCTAGGTAACCTTTGCCGCCACCTGCAAAACCGATATTATAGACGTAACCATCAATCAGATCGTTTGCGTCATAGGCCGGGTTCGCCAATTTCGGGTTCATGAAATATTTCGCAAGGTTTTCAAGCTGATCTGCGTAAACATAATCTGCCTTCGAGAAAACGACATATGCGATCAGGTCATATTCCCCCTCTTCCTGAGCCAACTCAAGCGTCTGACGCTCGCGCATTTTCAAGTAAGGAAGCTGATCAACCTCCACTTCGATGCCTGTTTCTTTTGTAAATTCAGGTAAAATCTTCATCACAGCATCGAAATGCGGGTGTGCAGGGAAATTCACGATCAGTGTCTCTCCGGCATAGTCATCATAAGGCCCCGCCAGCGCCGCAGACGCCAGAACCAGCGCCGATGTCGCGCCGAGGGCCAGTTTCTTAAGTGTACTTAGCATTTAGATTTCCTCCCAGTTGCTAAATGACCAGCGCTATAGCGCTTCTTCTGAGTCGCGGTCGAACAGATGAATGCCCTCAGGTCGGACCGCAAACCTGAGTGTTTCCCCCAAGGCAATGGGGGTTTCTGATTTCAATTCAACGGTGACATCCGCCCCGCCGCAATCACATAACAGCACGGATTGCGCCCCAATATATTCAGACACTTTGACCTGTAGATCGAGTGCCGACTGCTTGGGCGCTTTTGCATCATAATTCAGGTCACTTGGGCGAATGCCCAATGTGACAAGACCATTCACTTTGCCGATCTCTTTGGCCTTTTTGGCCGGGATCAAAAGCTTAAAATTCTGTCCTTCAGCATAGAGCTTACCGCCAGTGCCACGCAACTCTGCATCTAGGAAGTTCATCGGCGGTGACCCAATAAAGCCTGCAACGAATTTGTTTGATGGCTTTTTAAACAGCTCTTCAGGGGTGCCCTGCTGCTGGATATAGCCGCCATGCATCACGACAATCCGATCGGCCAATGTCATCGCTTCGATCTGATCATGCGTCACATAAATCATGTTTTTCTGAACGCTCTGGCTCATCAGGGCGAGTTCCGCGCGCATCTGGCCGCGCAGTTTCGCGTCTAGATTAGAGAGAGGTTCGTCAAAAAGGAAAATATCGCTGTCTTTGGCCAAGGCCCGAGCCATGGCAACGCGCTGGCGTTGTCCGCCAGACAATGCGCCAGGTTTGCGTGTCAGAAACGGGGTCAAGCCGACAATCTCGGCCACTTCGCGAACCTTCGCGTCTATCTCGGCCTTTGGGCGCTTCTGAAGCCGCATTGCAAATGAGATATTCCGCGCGACATCCATATGCGGGTAAAGCGCGTAATCTTGGAACACCATCGCAAGACCGCGATCCTTAGGCTCTAGATGGCTGACGGGATCACCGTTCACATAGATTTCACCTTCGGTCACAGATTCTAAGCCCGCGACCATCCTTAACGTCGTAGACTTCCCGCAGCCAGAAGGCCCTACAAGAACCGTAAATTCATTGTCGGCCATCTCCAAATCGATACCATGCAGCACCTGTACCGCACCGTACCGCTTCACCAGCCCTTGCAAACTAATGTTCGGCATAGAATCCAAAATCCTCCCACGATTACTATTTTGTATACAATTTAAAAAGTAAACATACAAAATTGACTTGTGTGACAATTTGATGTCAAAGTGGCTTTGGCTCCTATGGACGGATAGAAAGTGGTATGCTGAAACTTGCGACGGACCAGAATGCGGAACAAAAGCGCTCAACGGCGCGGCGCATAGAGCAGGCCTTGATGGAGGAGATCGCCGTGGGCGAACTGATCCCGGGCCAGCGATTGGATGAGGTGGGATTGGCCGAACGGTTTGGCGCATCGCGAACACCTGTGCGCGAAGCCTTGTCGCGACTTACCGCCCAAGGCGTTCTGGTTTCAGGCGAAAAACGCGGTGTTTTCGTAGCCAAATATACCCGCGAAGAGCTCAGTCAAATTTTCGAAGCCATGCATGAAATAGAAGCTGCCTGCGCCAGAATTGCCGCTACACGTTTGAATTTACTTACAAGATCAGAGATTGAGACGGCACAATCCGCTTGCATGACTGCTGCCGAAAGCGGCGATCGCACGGCCTATCTGCGGGCCAATGAGGCGTTTCACATGGCCATATATAACGCTACAGGCAATCCCTATATGGCCGAGATTGCCCTTGAATTCCGACGCCGTACGGGGCCATTTCGGGCCAAGAAATTTGCCGACAAAGAGGATCTGATTGCCTCGGCGCAAAACCATCAAGAACTGATCGACGATATTTTCTCTGAAGATTCCGCAACCGCGTCCAAATCGATGCGCGATCATATGACCCTCAGCTTTATGCAGGCGCTGAAAGCCAACTAATCCCGGCTTTAAGCAGAATGCCTCTTGCTTCAGTCTACAATTTTGTATTTTTGTATACATAACTGATTCATTGGATCGACTTACTGGGGAGGAAGCCGCCATGGGCGTCGCAGAGACGAAAATCTATCCTATAAACACGGGCTGGTTAGAGGCTGACCTTGGCACCTATATTTTTTGGAAGGGTCCGGCGGGCAAAAAGTATTGGAACCCGGTCTACTGCCATTACGTCGATACCGGCGAGCATAAGATCCTGATCGATACCGGCCTGCCAGATGAAGAGCGGGCCACCAAGTACCACCACAAATGCGACAAGCGCGGCTGCCTGCAAGTGCATGAGCATCTAGAGCAGAAGCTAGGTGTGCATCCCGATGAGATCGACGCGATTGTGTTTACCCATCTTCATTGGGACCATGTTCAGAACATGAAGGAATTCAAAAACGCCCGTTACATTGCCCCCAAGGCCGAGATCGAAATGGCCTATAATCCACTGCCCTTGTATTACCGCACTTACGAAGCGAATATCGGCGTTGAACAGGCCTATTCCGGTTGTGTTTTTGAAGCCGTAGAAGATGAGTGTGAGGTTCTGCCGGGCATTACCATGTTCCATACGCCCGGCCATTCCGTGGGTCATATGGCCGTGACCGTGGCCACAAGCGCAGGGGATATCTGTGTGGTGGGCGATGCAATTTTTGTGGAGCGCAATCTGGAACCCAATCCAGCCGAAAAATGGCGTTACTGGGTCCCTGCCCGCTTCGTCAATTCGTATGAGGGTTGGAAATCGGTCGAAGAAATCGACAAACGTGCCGACTATGTTCTGCCATGCCATGATGAAGGCGCAAATGCGCGCTCGGATGTCTATCCCTATGAGGGGATGCCGATCCGCAAACGCCGCCAGCACATTCCGGGTTACAAGTTTTATTTTGGCGATATGCCAAATGGAATGGCGTACAAAGCCGCAGCAGCAATGGCGCCGGGTGACGTCGCAAATTACGAGGCCAGCCTGATAAACCCCAAAGATATGGCCGAATATTAACGGTGACCCGCGCGCTCCAAAGTCTGGTACAGATCGCGTCCGACTATGACGCAATCGTTTTTGACCAATGGGGTGTACTGCATGATGGGTCCAGGCCGTATGACCGGGCGGTGCACACTCTGGCCCGACTAAAAGCGTCCGGAACACGTATCGCCGTGCTGTCTAATTCTGGCAAAAGATCGGCCCCAAATGCCGATCGAATTTCTGCAATGGGATTTGCATCGGACTTGTTCGAATGCGTCATGACCAGTGGAGAGGCGCTTTGGCGGGACGTCGCAGCTGGCACCATCTACCAACGGTGCTTTTACGCCATTGAGCGCGCAGCAGGTGATGCTGCGCAATGGGCTTCGGGCCTTAATATCGCCTTTGTCGAAGACATTGCCAAAGCTGATGCTGTTTTGCTGATGGGATTGCCAGATGACGCGACGCTGTCTGATTGGCAACCTGTCTTGGACGCCGCGAAGACCCAGAACCTAACGGTCTATTGTTCCAATCCTGACCGCAAATCTCCACGCAAGGACGGGTTTGTAGTCTCTCCGGGCGCTTTGGCCTTCGCCTACAAGGCTATGGGCGGATCGGTTGTGTTTTATGGCAAGCCGCACCGTCCTATTTTTGCCTCAGTCGAGATGGCGCTTGGGACGTCCAATCTGTTGATGATTGGCGACAGCCTTGAACATGACATTGCCGGGGCTGCTGGATCGCAATGGGACAATGTCCTTGTTCAAAGTGGCCTCTATGCAAATGAATTCGCAAAAGGCGATCCCGATCAAACGCTGAAAACTCTGGTCGCTAAGTATGGCAACACCGCGCCCACGTTCCAAATGGAGATGGTCCAATGACCACAGAACCGCATCTTGTCACGTCAGAATTCCGTGCCCTATCGGCGGCATTAGGCCAGAATCGTTTGCGGGTTCAGGGCCCTGGTGGGAACACCTCGATCAAATCGGATGATGTGATGTGGATCAAGGCATCCGGAACAGAGCTGGCCCATGCAGAGACACAAGACATTTTTGTCCCTGTGGACCGCAAATCAGCAATCGCCGAAGCGCGCGAAGAAGCGGGCGACGGCAGTTGCAAAACGACCGTGCTTGATCCTGCAATCACATTGCGCCCGTCCATTGAAACGACTTTTCACGCAGCCCTCGAGTTCAAAGTCGTCTTGCACACACATTCGATATCTACGCTGACGCACGCGATCAGCCCACAAGGGCTCGAAGCCGCCAAAACCAAGTTGGCCGATCTTCCATTTGCGATAGTGCCTTATGCCAAACCCGGTCTTCCTTTGACCAAAGAAATCTTGGCCCGCGCCAATGGCGGGGTTCGCGTGTTCATCCTTCAAAACCATGGCTTAATCTGTTGTGGCAACAGCGTCGGAGAGGCCGGAAATTTGATCGAAGAGGTCGAAACCCGTCTAAGCATGCCGGTTCGGGTGTCGGTTTACAGGCCACCTACAACCCCCGCGCCGGAGGGCTTCGCTTGGCATGATGCTGGTTGGATTGCCAAAGATACCCATGCCCAAGACTTGGTTTTAAATGGGACCTATTACCCTGATCACGTTGTCTTTCTGGGGCCTGCATTGCCCGTCGCAACGCATGCCGGAAACCCGCCTGCCATCCTGCACAAAGATCAGGGCATTGCCCTGAAAACGGACGCAACAGCCAGCCAAAAAGCGATGCTACAATGTATCTCAGATCTTTTGATGCGCTTGCCTCATGACTGGTCGGCAACACCCATTGGAGACGCCGCAGAGGCCGCGCTCTTGGATTGGGATGCTGAAAAATACCGGCAAGCTTTGGCCGCCCGGGGATGACACTTGCACTGGGCATTGATGTGGGAACCTCTGGCGTTCGCACCGCCGTTGTGGACGCCTCTGGCGCGCCTATATCCGCAGCACGTGTAGCGCATCTGCCAAATACACCAGACAAGATTGACGCAAGCAAATGGTGGCGTGCGGTGGAAACCTGCATTGCCGCCCAAGTTGAAACCCTCAAAACACAAGGCCTAAGCGGTCAAGACATTACCCGTGTTGCCGTCGATGGAACCTCGGGTTCGATGGTTTTGGTCGATGCCGCACTCAATCCGGTCAGCCCTGCATTGATGTACAATTCAAAAGGATTCGATAAGGAAGCAGACAAAATCGCCCGCCACGCACCTGAAAACCATATCACGCGCGGCAGCAACTCGGCCCTTGCACGGGCGGCCAGACTTGTAGATCTGGCAAGCGACACCCCCTGCTATCTGCTGCATCAAGCGGACTATATCGCGGCAAAGATTTTGGCGGCTGGTGGACATTCAGACTTCAACAATGCTCTGAAAACCGGATTTGACCCTGACACGGGGTGGCCTGAATGGGTTTCAAAAATCATCGATCCAAAACTGCTTCCAAAGGTGGCGCCACCAGGCGCAGCCTGGGACGCGATTTCAGGTTGCGTGGCAGATCAATTGGGCCTCTCACGCGCCGCGGTTGTGCATGCCGGCACGACAGACAGTATTGCCGCTTTTCTGGCTTGCGCACCTTTCAAACAGGGCAATGCCGTCACATCGCTGGGCTCGACTTTGGCGATTAAAGTTTTAAGTGACGCGCGCGTCGATGATCCAAGCATCGGCCTCTATTCGCATCGCATCGGTGATCACTGGTTGGTTGGCGGTGCATCAAACACAGGTGGTGCGGTATTGGCTGCGCATTTTTCAACCGACGCGTTAAGGGAACTCAGCGCCCAGATTGACTCCACAAAGACATTCGATTTGGACTACTATCCCCTGACCCAACCCGGCGAGCGGTTTCCAACCAATGATCCAAACCTTGCCCCAAAACTGACGCCCCGCCCCGATAGTGATGTGGCCTTCTTGCACGCCATGTTGTCGGCAATGGCCCGGATCGAAGCAAAAGGTTATGCGGAAATCACAAAACGCGGGGGCACAGTGCCGGCCTGCATTTTCACAGCTGGCGGAGGCGCAAAAAATGTCGTCTGGACGAAACTCCGCGAGAGAGCGTTAAACTGTAGCGTCTCAAAAGCAGCTTTTAGCGAAGCCTCAATCGGTACGGCTCGCCTTGCGTTCGGGATTTGATCCCATGGCGAAATACACGCGTTTTAAGTACGACCTAGGCGACGGGATCGACCCCAGCTTTTCGCAAGATCAAGCAATTTGATTCAATTTGCCGGCATCTTTGATCAAGTCGCGCGAGGCAGCGGCCAAACGTTTTACACCCTCTTGCAATCGGTCTTCAGAATTGAAAGTGAAATTGATCCGAACCGATCGGCGATCCTTGCCCAACGGGTCAAAGACCGACCCCGGTGAAATGCAAACCTTATGGCCAAGACCGACTTGCATCAATTGATCGGTGTCGAAGTCTGGGTCTTTTGCGGTTGCCCAAACAAACATACCGCCCTTCGGAACGTCCCAATCGAAATAAGGTGACAAATGCTGATCCATCGCAGCGACCAACGCATCGCGACGCGCACGGTACAGGTCAACGGCCTTTGCGACACCGCTTTCCGACAAACCTTGGCGCATTGCACCCAACACGGTTTGCTGTGCCAAACCGCAGGTAAACATATCCGATCCTTGCTTGGCTGCCGTCATAGCCTTGATCACTTCGGGGGCAGCAATGACCCAGCCCACACGCAAACCCGGCGCAAGCTCTTTTGAGACCGTCCCCAGATAGATCACTGGACCCTGATATGTTGCATCCCCTTGCGCCGAAAGCGCAAGCAATGTCGGCAATGGGGCGCCCTCAAAAAACAATCCCGCATAAGGATCATCTTCAACCAGCCAAGTCCCTGTATCTTGGGCGGCAGCCAAAAGGGCACGACGCTGATCCATTTCGACAAGACGCCCAGATGGGTTAGAGAAATTTGGGACAACATAAGCAAATTGTGCGCCTGTGAAAGCTGCACCAAGATCAAGATCATTGGCCTCCAGTCGCATGGGACGGTAATCGGGTCGGCGCGGTCGCCAGGCATCCAATGCACCCAAATAAGCTGGCGACTGGCAGGCAATTGTCGCACCTTCCTCCAAAAGTACTTTGCCCAAAAGGTCCAAACCTTGTGTGCCTGCACTGACAATCAAGACGTTTTCGCGTGTCAGCTGGAGCGCGCCCTTGGTAAAGCGCGCCGCAATCGCATCACGAAGATCAGGCAACCCATCCACGGGCGAATAATTCAGCACAGCATTGGAATGTGTCTGCACGGCATCGCTTGCGATATCAGCCAAAGGCGCAACGGGCCATACTTCTGGCGCTGGCAATCCTCCTGCCAGGTTGATCAGGTCAGGGATTTGACCTGCGGCGAGAAACACTTTGATCACATCATTTGTGTCATCCAGCCAAGCGGCAAATGTAGGACGTTTCGCCATATCCCTATCCCTTCGTCTGCTCAAAATGGGCGTGTTACAGATCATCAGAAATCATGCAAGATAAAGCGGGTTGCGAATTGACGCGCCCGAGCAATCCCATAATCTCTCGTCTAAGGATAAGGGGTAAGTCATGAAGTTATTTCGGCACGGTGAAAAGGGCGCAGAGCGTCCGGGAATTTTAATCAATGGTCGCCACCTGGATCTGGGCGATGCCGTTCCTGATCTTATTGGGCCAGGCGTTGGCCTTAACGCCATTCAAGACATTCAAAAAATTGATCCAACGGGCTTGGCAGAGCTTGGCGATGAAACCCGATTGGGGCCTTGTATCGGTACGCCTCCGAACATTTTTTGCATCGCCCGGAACTATGGGAAACATGCACGCGAGTTGCTGGCCGAGGCACCAAAAGAACCTCTTCTTTTTCAAAAGGCAAGTTCTTCGCTCAATGGGCCCTTCGACGCGATCTTACTGCCCAAAGATGCTGAACAAACGGATTGGGAGGTTGAGCTTGGAGTCGTGATCGGCCGTCCAACCTATCAGGTCTCAGATACAGAGGCGCTGAATTTTGTGTCGGGATACTTTACCGCCAATGATATTTCGGAACGGCGTTGGCAAAGAATGGGAACCGGTCAATGGACCAAAGGGAAATCCTCTCCAAGTTTTTGCCCCATAGGCCCGTATCTTGTGACCGCAGAAGACGTGATCAACCCGAACATGCTGGACCTTACGATGAAACGCAACGGCATCGTGATGCAGAACGCCAGCACGGACGCGATGCTGTTTTCAGTCGCCGAGTTGATTTCCTATCTCTCGCGGTTTTTGGAACTGCAGTCAGGGGATATTTTACTAACGGGAACGCCGCAAGGTGTGGGTGCTGGTATGGACCCAAAACAGTTTTTGGAAGTGGGCGATGTGATCGAAACCGAAGTCGAAGGGCTGGGTGCTATGCGCAACCCGGTGGTTGCCGCATAAAATATATCTGATTACCCAGCGCTCACAATTTTGGTAACGCCGCCATGTGCGCCGGACCAAGGCAGCGGATCCTTCAGGAACTCTTCCACTTGATCCAAAGCTTCTGGCGTGAAGAGGCCCTGATCACGGGCTTCGGCCAGAATGTCCCACCAAGTTACAAGATGATGCAAAACAAGACCATTTTCACCCAGTACCTCATGGGTTTTTTTGAAGATGTCATAGTAAAAGATTACCAAAGTATGATCGCAAATCGCACCGGCATTTCGGATCGCCTGCGCGAATTTCAGTTTGGAGCCCCCATCCGTTGTTAAGTCTTCGACCAGCAGGACACGTTGCCCCTCGTGAATATCGCCTTCTATCTGGGCGTCACGACCATAGCCTTTTGGCTTTTTGCGAACATATTGCATCGGCAGGCCCATCCGCTCGGAAATCCAAGCAGCAAAGGGAATACCAGCCGTTTCCCCTCCAGCGGCGGCATCGAATTGTTCAAAGCCAACATCGCGATAGAGAGTTGATACGCAGAAATCCATCAAGGCGGACCGAATGCGGGGATACGAGATCAGCTTTCGGCAATCGATATAAACCGGAGAGGCCAAGCCACTGGCAAAGGTATAGGGTTCTTCGGGACGGAAATTGACAGCGCCGATCTCCAGAAACATACGCGCTGAGAGTTTTGCAATCGTTGCTTTGTCCGGAAACGTATTTTCAAACATTTTTTAACCTCTAAGAAAAAGGGCAGCCCTTTGGCCGCCCCTTGGTTTTTAAATCACTAAGCACGCGCCAGCTCTTACGTCCGCGCAGCACCTATGATTTTCCACAAGACCGGCAACAAGATGGCCGCGGCAATGATTTTGATAACATCCCCGATCAGGAAAGGCGTAAAACCCCAAGCCAAAGTTTGCTGCCAAACCGAGCTGAACTTTGTTGCGTCGAACAAACCTGCATCAACCATTGTATAGAGCCAGGCAACACCGAGCGCATAAATCACGATATTGCCCACCAACATTGCGATGGCCATCAGCCCGACATTGCGATCCCAGCCCATACGCGCAAAGACACCCAAAGCCACAGTTGCAAGAACAAAGCCTCCCAAATAACCGCCAGTGCCGCCAATCATATAGGCCCAGCCATTATTTGAAGCAGAGGAATTGGTGAAAACGTCAAACCCAAGAAAGCCGACCAGCATATAGGTCAAAATGGTCGCCAAACCCAGTCGAGGGCCGTACGCGGCGCCCAAAGTCAAAACGGCAAATGTTCCAAGATTTATCGGAACCGGGCTTGGGGGCAGCGGAAATTTCACTTTCGCACAAAGTGCCAATGCCATTACACCTAGGATCACCAAGATGATGCGTTTCGCCCATAGGCCTGCCCCATCTGCGTCCCAGACGGCCTCAGCAATCACTGCGTCATTCGTTGTTATCGCCACGATATCCCTCCGTCTCATTGAATTTCGTCTGTCTTACCGCTGTCACAGCCAAGTTCAACCGAATTTCTTAAAACGGCATTCCGGGTCGCTTACGGACGCGTATCCCCGTAAATTCGACGCTTTTGTATGCCCATGGGACAGAAACTCTACGAATTTTTATACGATACGCAGCTGACAGATATCCCAAAGCCTGTCCAAGAACGCGCGAAACTGTGGTTGATCGACCTGATCGGTGTCGCTGCGGCCGGTCACGCCACCGAATTGTCATGTATTATATCAAATCATGCGACCGAACATTTTGCCGCCGGTCAATCGGTTGCAAAACTGCTGTTTGATGGGCGCGCGGTCAGCCCGGCCGGCATGGCGTTGGCCGGTGGTATGACAATCGACAGCATTGATGGTCATGACGGCTATCGCCCCGCGAAGGGTCATGTGGGCTGTGCTTTGCTGCCTGGGTTGTTGGCCTTTGCCCAAATGGCGAAGATGACCGGCGATGAGTTTCTGACCCTATTGGTTATCGGTTATGAGATCGGTGCGCGCGCTGGCGCCGCCTTGCATGCTAGCACGGCAGATTATCACACTTCAGGGGCTTGGATGGCGCCTTGCATCGCGGCTCTTGGCGCGCGCGCTTTGCATTTGACACATGAACAAACGCGTCATGCCATTGGTATTGCCGAGTATCACGGCCCGCGCAGCCAAATGATGCGCGTGATCGACCATCCCACCATGTTGAAAGATGGTTCCGGCTGGGGCGCGATGGCCGGGGTCTCTGCCGTTTTCCTTGCGGCAGATGGCTTTACCGGTGCGCCGGCTGTTTCCTTTGAGGAGGAACCCAGTTTTTACGATGATCTCGGAGGGAACTGGTTGACCCTCCAACAATATTACAAACCCTTCCCAGTTTGTCGCTGGGCGCAACCCGCAATCACCGCAACACTTCGCCTTCGCGAAGATCACAATCTGGCTTCGGAAGATGTCGATCATATCGAGGTGACGACATTTCACGAAGCGCTTCGGCTGGCGATCACCTCTCCCCGTGACACAGAACAGGCGCAATACTCGACATCTTATCCCACAGCGGCCGCGATGGTGCGCGGCGATGTCGGTGTTGCGGAAATCAGTGCAGACGCTTTCAACGACCCCGAAATCAAACGCCTTTCCGAAAGTATGGTCATCTCTGAAAGTAATGATTGCAATGAAATTTTTCCCAAAGATCGGATCTCTGCGGTCACCTTGCACATGAAATCCGGGGCCAAGCTCACGTCCGGATACACCCGCGCCATCGGCGACCCCGAAGATCCAGCCAGGGCCGAAGAAATGACCAAAAAATTTTTCAAATTGGCACGACCGGTCATCGGACAGGAAAGAGCCGAACAGGTTATGGATGCCGTAGAGACGCTTGAAAACGACCTGCCCAAACTGATCTCGCTCTTGACCAGAAGCGTTCCAAGACACAACGTCGTGTCAGACAGAAATTGACAGCGCGGCTCACTTGCAGCAGGTGATCCGAACTTCCGTGAGAGGAAGTTGAGGGAGGACATGATGACTGGCGATTTTGACTTTGACACGCTTGCTTTGCATGCAGGGCAAACACCCGATGCGCGCCACGGTTCACGTGCCGTACCCATTCATCAGACCACATCCTATGTTTTCGACAGCACCGAGCAGGCCGCCGCTCGCTTTAATATGGAAATCGGTGGGCATATATATTCGCGTCTAACCAACCCGACCGTGGCAGTGCTAGAGCAGCGTGTGGCTGCGCTTGAGGGCGCAGCGGCCTGCACCTGCACTGCCTCTGGCATGTCTGCACTCTTTCTGACGGTGATGGCGCTGTGTTCGCAAGGGGATCATATCGTCAGCTCCAGCCAGATGTACGGAGCGAATATCAACCTCTTCCAGCATACTTTATCGCGCTATGGGATCACCACCAGTTTTGTGCCGCCAAATGATCCGTCCGCTTTTGAGGCCGCTATCCAACCGAACACAAAGCTGATCTTCGGAGAGGTCATCGGAAATCCGGGGCTTGATATTCTGGACGTCCCAAAGATCGCTGAGATTGCAAAACGCCATAATGTACCGCTTGG
Organism: Pseudomonadota bacterium; assembly: GCA_039814625.1. GTDB lineage: Bacteria > Pseudomonadota > Alphaproteobacteria > Rhodobacterales > Rhodobacteraceae > Amylibacter. The sequence goes on along the minus strand of JBCCAU010000001.1, from coordinate 366,257 downwards.
CATAGATTGCACCTTTAATACGCCCTATCTGATGCAACCCATCGCCCATGGCGCCAACATCTTGATTCATTCACTAACCAAATGGATGGGAGGGCATGGCGTTGCAATGGGTGGGGCTATCGTAGACGCTGGCAATTTCGATTGGGGCGCGACACCGGGGAAATTCCCGATGATCAATGGCACACATTACTCTTATCAAGGCGTCAACCTTTGGGAGGAATACGGCCCAGTTGCCTTTACGATGCGTGTCCGCTCGGAAGGGATGCTGAATGTGGGGCCGTGCATGTCGCCCACCAATGCGTTCCACCTTTTACAAGGGATTGAAACGCTGGGCCTGCGTATGGAACGCCACCAGGACAATACCGCAAAACTTCTAAGTTTCTTGACAGAGCACGACCAGATTGCCTGGGTCAAACACCCTTCCTTGCCAGATCACGCAGACCATGAAAAAGCAAGAGAGCTGCTGCCCAAAGGGGCCGGGTCAATCATTGCCTGTGGTGTAAAGGGCGGGCGCGATGGCGGACGGGCCTTTATCGAAAACGTGAAACTAGCCTCGCATTTGGCCAATGTGGGCGATGCAAAAACCCTTGTAATCCATCCCGGCTCGACCACGCATTCGCATCTGACACCAGAGGCCATGAACGCAGCTGGCCTGACCGATGACATGCTACGGATTTCTGTGGGCTTGGAAAGCGCCGACGACATCATTGCCGATTTCTCGCATGCGTTGAAAGCAGCCAAACGCGCAACAACCGTCCGCGAGGCCGCCGAATGAGATTAAAGGTCCGCAATCAAGAGGTTTTCGCCTCGACCGGGGGGCAAAGCTTTGACGCTTCTAAACCCACCCTTTTGTTCATCCATGGCTCGGGCCAAAGTCATCTTGGGTATCTTTTGCAAGCGCGGTTTTTGGCCAATCGTGGCTATGCGGTTTTGAACCCAGATATGCCGGCCCATGGACACTCTCAGGGGGCGCCCCTCACCAGCATTCCAGACATGGCAGATTGGTATGTTGAAACTGCACAAGCCGCAGGGGTCACACAAGCTTGCCTGATCGGTCATTCTCAAGGGGGATTGATTGCACTGGAAATCGCGAGACGACATCCCGATTTTGTGCAGAAAATCGTGTTTATCGCCACCGCGCTGGCCATTCCCGTGAATGACATGCTGTTGGGTTTGGCCGAAAACAAAGAGCCTGCAGCAATCGCCGCGATGACCGATTGGGGGCACGGTGCAAATGCCCATCACCATGATCACACCATGCCTGGCATGACGCATCTTTATTTTGGTCACCAACTGATGGCGGCCAATGAAAGGGGTGCGCTTCATGCCGATCTCAAAGCCTGCGCAGATTACGTGGACGGACCAAAGGCGGCAGCGACTCTGACCGTCCCGGCGCTTGCGATTTTGGCCCATCAGGACAAAATGACACCGATCAAGGCCGGGCGCGCCCTAGCCGCTGCCACAAATGCACAAACCATCGAAATCCCGCATTCCGGTCATATGATGCCTTCGGAAGTTCCTGAAGACGTGAATGCAGCCTTGAAGACTTTCCTAGGAGCGTAAAATGTCTGACCTCCCATTCAAAAATATCGCAGTGATCGGTGCCGGCACCATGGGTGCTGGCATCGCGGGCCAAATTGCAAATGCCGGACATAAAGTCCTGCTTTTGGATCTGCCCGGCAAAAGCGGGGAATTCAGCGCAGCAGAACGGGCTTTGGACCGATTGATAAAGTCAGACCCACCTGCCCTTCATCACAAGTCTTGCGCGTCTTTGATCGAAACCGGCGATATCGAGAATGATTTCCATCTCCTAAAGGACTGCGATTGGATCGTGGAGGCCATCGTTGAACGTCTGCCGCTGAAAAAAGACTTGTACGCGCGGCTTCACAAAACCATCTCAGAGACCTGTGTTGTCACTTCAAACACATCGACCATTCCGATCAAATTGCTTGTCGAAGACATGCCCGAGGATTTCCGCAAGCGTTTTGCAATCACCCATTACTTTAATCCTGTGCGCTATATGCGCCTTTTGGAACTGGTTCGCGGCGCGGATACCGATCCTTCGATCATGGATCGATTGGCCGACTACAATGACCGCATTCTGGGCAAAGGCGTTGTGCAATGTGGCGACTCGCCAGGCTTTCTGGGCAATCGTGTCGGTGTTTTCGCGCTACAGGTGGGCATGGACGAAGCCTATAAAAATGGCCTCAATATCGAGGATGCGGACGCCTTAATGGGACGACCTTTGGGCATTCCAAAAACCGGCGTTTTTGGTCTTTATGATCTGATCGGCGTCGATTTAATGTTTGATGTGGTCGATACATTGGGTCAGATTTTGCCACCAGGCGATGCGTTCTTCCCAGTCGGCAAAGGCGAAAATCCTGTCGGCCCAATCATTGAGAAAATGATCTCAAAAGGCTTCACAGGCGAAAAAGGTCTGGGAGGGTTTTACCGGGTCGAAAACGGCTCAGAAGAGGCTATGGATCTGGCCAGCGGGGAATGGCGCGCGCGCCTAAAAGAGCTGCCACCCAAAGCAGAGCTTGCAGCCGAACTGCAAGCCGCCAACCAAGAAACATTGGCCGAGATGGTCGCGCCGTCAAACACGCCAAAGCATGACGCCTTCATACGCAACTTTCTAGGACGTGTTTTGGGGTATGCCGCCAGCCTTGTCCCCGAAATTACTAACAATCCCCAAGACATAGACGACGCGATGAAGCTTGGCTTTAACTGGGTTCGTGGCCCCTTTGAGATGATCGATGCATTGGGCGCAGAAACCGCAGCAATGCTGATGCGCGAAGCCGGGGTCGACGTACCCGCTCTGTTGCAAGGTAACGGACCGTTCTACACGGTCCATGGCACTGAATTAACGGTGCGCCAAGCCGGTGGAGATTATGAACCCATTGATCTTCCAGAAGGCACGCAGCGCTTCAGCTTCACGCGCCAAACCCTTGCACCGATCTTCTCCAATGCATCCGCAAGCCTTTGGGCTTTGCCAGATGACTTAAGATTGATTGAGTTCCACTCTAAGGCAAATGCTTTGACAGGGGCGTCAATGGAGGTGGTTCAAAGAGCGACCGAGGATCATGGCGCAGGGATCATTGTGCATAATGACGCACAGCATTTCAGCGCGGGTGTGGACCTGAATGCGTTTCGTGCGATGATCGAAGCCGAGGATTTCGATGGGATAGATGCGTTTTTGAACGACTTCCAACAGGCTGTGAAAGCGCTGAAATATACGCCTGTTCCTGTGATCGGCGCACCATCAGGGCTGGCCATTGGAGGCGGATATGAAGTTTTGCTCCATTGCGACAAACTGGTGGCGCACGCCAATTCGGTCTTTGGCCTGGTCGAGGCAGGTGTCGGCGTTGTTCCCGGCGGCGGCGGCGTCAAAGAAACCTTTGGCCGCTGGTTGAACGCCACGGACGCGCCTGAAAAGGCCGCTTGGGAGGCTTGGATGCAAATTGGTTATGGTAAGACAGGAACTTCGCCAGAGACATCTGATAAATTGAAGTATTTTCTTCCCAATCAAGACCGCGCCGTCATGAACCGCGATAAGCTGATAACAGAAGCAACGGCCGAAATTAAGGCGATGCAAGATGGTTATACGCCGCCAACTGAGCAAGAATATCTATTGCCCGGCAAGTCGGTGCTGGAAAAAATGGACACGTTCATGTCGGACGGCGTCGCAAAAGGTTGGTTTACGCCACATAATAAAACGACCGCCTTGGCGATTGGGACCATTGTCGTGAACACCGAAAACGAAAGTACAATCTCGGTGAGTGAACAGGATCTATACGACCGCGAGCGAGCTGCCTTTTTGACCTTGGCCCGCACATCGCAGACTTTGGAACGTATACAGACCATGCTAGACTTGGGTGAACCGGTACAAAACTAACTGCCCAGTTGGCAGGATCCAAACGCTTTGGGAGGCGCTGATGGGCACGATGCAGGATAAATACGAGATCTTTCCGAAGACGCAGGCCAACTATGTCCCGCTGAGCCCGCTGAGCTTTTTGCCACGCACGGCGCAAATGTTCGGGGACCGCACCTCTTTGGTTTATGGGGATCGGCGTTACACTTGGGCGCAGACATTCGAACGTGCGCGGCGCTTCGCGTCTGCCCTTGAAAAACGCGGCGTTGCCAAGGGCGACACTGTGGCCATCATCTCAACCAATCTACCAGAAATGGTCGAGGCGCATTACGCAGTACCGGCAACAGGTGCCGTGTTGAACACAATCAATACCCGCCTCGATCCAGAGACGATTGCCTATATCCTCAACCATGGCGAGGCCAAGGTCCTGCTGGCAGACAATGGGATGTCTGATGCGATCAAGGCTGCCCTAGCGTTGGCCGGACGCGATCAGATGATGATTATTGATATCGTGGATGAAACCACGCCAGGGGCACGTTTGGGAGAGGCAACCACAGAAGACCTTATCGCAGAAGGCGATGCCGATTGGGAGTGGCGGGGACCACAGGATGAGTGGGACGCGCTTGCGCTGAACTATACGTCTGGAACCTCAGGGCGGCCAAAAGGCGTGGTTTACCACCATCGCGGGTCATATTTGATGACTATGGGCACGATTACCGATTGGTCTGTTCCCAAGCACCCGACATATCTTTATGTTGTGCCCCTGTTTCACTGCAATGGCTGGGGACATGCTTGGACGATGTGTGCGCAGGCTGCGACAATCGTTTGTACCCGCGCCATCACACCAGAAATGGTCTATGATGCGATCGAACAGCATGGTGTCACACATTTTGGCGGCGCGCCGATTGTACTTGGCATGATTGTCCATGCAGATGCTGCCGTACGCAAACCCTTTGATCACCAGATCGAAGTGATGACCGCAGGCGCGCCACCACCAGCTGCGATCCTGGAAGCCGTCGAAAAGCTGGGTTTCAACGTGACCCAAGTGTATGGCCTGACGGAAACCTATGGCCACACCGTAATGTGCAGTTGGAACTCAGACTGGAATGATGTTCCCTTTGCTAAACGGGCTGAAATCAAGGCCCGTCAGGGTGCGTCTATGGTCCAGACAGAAAAATTGCGCGTTGTCGGTGAGACAGGCGATGTGCCTATGGATGGGCAGACGCAAGGCGAAATGCTGTTGCGCGGCAACACAATCATGAAAGGTTATCTCAAGGATCTCGACGCCACAGAAAAAGCATTCGAGGGCGGTTGGTTCCATTCTGGCGATGTCGCCGTGTTTCATGAGCGCGGTTACGCAGAGGTCAAAGATAGATTGAAAGATGTGATCATCTCTGGGGGAGAGAATATTAGCTCTGTCGAGGTCGAAGGTATTTTGCACAAACACCCGGCCGTGGCATTGGCCGCCGTTGTGGCAAAACCCGATGAGAAATGGGGCGAAGTCCCATGTGCTTTTGTCGAATTGAAAGAGGGCGCAAGCGCCACTGAAGACGAAATCATTGCTTTTACGCGGACGCATTTATCCGGCTTTAAATGCCCCAAAGATGTGCGCTTTGGCGAGCTACCAAAAACCGCAACGGGTAAAATTCAAAAATTCGAATTGCGCGATAGCCTGAGGTCTTAAATGCGCTTTGGGCTGCGGTGCGGTCCGGTTGGATGGGGCCTAACCGGCCCCTCACGGGCCTGCGCGCGCGTTCCACTCAGGTATTTTGCGCCAAGCCCTAGATTAGGCGCTCAGCGCCATAATATCGACATCCTCAACGGCTTGTGCGCCAGATAGGATTGTTTCGGCATATCGATGCACATCCGGCAAGGAATGTCCGCGATAGATGTTGGCCAGTTGCGGCTTCAATTTCAGGAAGTCCGCATCCCAACCCCCTTCGGCCGTTGCGGTATCTGCAGCCTTCGCCGATCGTTCGATCATCCAGCCGCCCAGTAAATATCCCATCATCATTAGGTAAGGCACGGACACAGCATGCGCTTGGCGTGCATTCAATTTTCCAGAAAGAATGAACTTTATGGCGTCCTCTGCTTTGTCTGCGGCACCGCGCAAAGCCTCTGATGCGCCTTCTTTGAGTTCTGAAATCAATGCAAAAGCTGCCGCACCCTTGTCTTTAGATGTTTTGCGGCCAACCAAATCATTGCCTTGGATCGCCGTCGTACCTTCGTAGATTGTCAGGATTTTCGCGTCTCGGTAATGTTGGGCGGCACCTGTTTCTTCTATGAAACCCATGCCTCCATGGACTTGAACACCGTCTGAGGTGATGCCCAAAGATCGCTCTGTCATCCAACCCTTGATGATGGGCACCAGATAGTCTGCACGGGCTTGCCAAGTCGCATCATGGTGCCCCCGATCCAAACACATCGCACCATAAAGCGCCAAACCCCGCATCGCTTCGATCTCTGCGCGCATCGTTGACAAAAGACGTGCGACGTCTGGATGATGAATGATGGCCGCACCTGCTTCGCGCTCCATTGGCAGGCCCTGTTTGCGTTCATTTGCGTAGGCGACCGCCTGATAATAGGCCCGATTTGAAATCGCCAATCCCTGAACACCAACCGAAAAGCGGGCGTGGTTCATCATCTGGAACATGATTTTCAGACCCTCAAATTCTTTGCCCACAAGGTAACCGATTGCACCCTCTTCTTCGCCAAAGGCCAGAACCGCCGTGGGTGACCCTTTGATGCCCAATTTATGTTCGATCGAGACGCATTTCACGTCGTTGCGCTCTCCCAGAGATCCATCTTCGTTCACCAAGAATTTTGGCACGATAAAGACCGAAATCCCTTTCACCGTGTCCGGTGCGCCAGGCGTTTTGGCAAGAACCAAATGGACCGTGTTTTCGGCCATGTCATGCTCACCATAAGTGATATAAATTTTCTGACCTTTGATCCGGTAGTGATCGCCTTCTGGTGTCGCGGTCGTGCGGATCGCAGCCAGGTCTGTCCCGGCCTGAGGCTCGGTCAGGTTCATCGTTCCGGTCCAGCGGCCCTCGGCCATTGGCGGGATGAATGTCCTTTTCTGCTCTTCTGATGCGCAACCTTGTAGGGCCTCCAGCTGTCCTTCTGTCAGCAAATGGCAAAGAGCAAAGGCCATATTCGCTGAATGCCACATTTCGCGTACGGCGGCGGCGACAAGATTTGGCATGCCTTGTCCCCCATATTCTTCGGCCACACCAATGCCACACCAGCCGCCTTCGCCCATCGCTTTGAAAGCTTCTTTGAAGCCTTTGGGCGTGGTCACGATACCGCCCTGATGCCAGTGAGACCCTTCGACGTCGCCATTGTGATTTGTCGGTGCAATCACTTCGGAGGAGAGTTTTGCGGCTTCCGAAAGGATCGCATCCACCAAGTCATCGCTCACTTCGGCGTAACCCGGAAGATCATTGATCTGATCCAAACCGATTGTTTTGTGGATCGCAAAACGTAAATCATTCTCTGATGGATTAAACATGCTGGGCCTCCAAGTTAGACACACCTTATCCTTCCCTCTGGGTCAAGCAAAGCGGCCCTTGCGTCGCATGACGTGGCGTCGTGATAAGTGGCCGATTTCACAAACCAGAGAGTGGGCGTGACCAAGTACTCACGCGGCTTTGCATCGCAAGTGAAGCGGCAACCCGCTATATCAAATGACAAGAAAGGAGGCTGGCAATGTTCAGTCTGTTAACAGCTACAATTCTATCAGTTCATCCTGTTGGAATTAACACAATCGAAATCGCGCGCATCCATCCTGATGCAGCAACAACACCATCCGAAGATATCGCCAGGCCAGAGGGGACAACCCTCAACCTGCCGACAATTCAGATTACAAGTTAGTTCAGGCGCTCCCCTCGCCATGAACGTCGGCCCCCGGTGGATCCCCTCTCACCGGGGGTATTTTTTTGTCTTTGGTGCTGAATTGAACTTACGTCACAAATCGTAATTGGATGACCCTTTGCTGTAACAAAGGCGGCAAACATACAACAAATTTGCAGGTCAGTCCGGTTCTTGGCCATACAGACCTTCGATGAACAGCCTTTGTTCCTGTGTATCAGGGACGGCGACCCGTCGCGCTGCGCAAACCTCCTCGATGGCCGATTTCATCGAACCAAGCCAAGGCGCAAGTATCGTACAGCTGAGCATACCAGAGCGTCCAATGCCGGCACGGCAGTGGATTGCAACACATGCCCCCTGTTCAATTTGAGCGCGCGTTTGGTTGGCCAGATCCACAAAGGCGTCGCGTTCAGGCAGGCCATAATCCTGAATGGGAAAGGATACAAACTGCAATCCAGCGGCTTGACACGCCTGTTGCTCATTTTGCAGCCCAAGTTCTGCAGCTTCGTGCTTTTCAATCAAAGAGGTGATCTGCGTGACGCCAACGGACGCGTAATATGCGATATCCTCGGCCAACCACTCACCCGAGGGTTTCGGCATTTGAAACAACCGTCCTTTGCAAGCGATGGGTATTTCATAAATTGACGGTTTCAATTAGTTTTCCCGAATGATGTCAGCAATCGCATCGGCCAGAATTTGGCTCCCAGCGATGCTTGGATGCAAGAGGTCGGCATCAAACAAAGACAAGTCATCACGCGCAATCAATGCGGCTGCATTGACAAAATAGACGTCCACATCGCGGTCTGCGATCGCTTGATAACGGGCGTTCAGAACCCGCAACTCCGGTGCGCAGCTTGCAGCTGGACCCCCAGCAACACTGGGCATGAAATATCCCAAAAGAACCACTTGCGTGCCTGTATCCCTTATCTCATTGACAAGATCCGGCATTGCGCCGCGTCGCCCATCATCCGAGCTAAGATCATCCAAAACCGTTTCGCAAGCCCCGCAGCTGCATTCGCTTAGTAGATCATTGCCGCCCCCATCCAAGACCAACCAGTCCCATGCGCGCGGTTCATATTGCAAGCGAATGTCAAACCCGAACAACCGGCCCAGCGCCGAAGGGTTTGTCAGATAGGCCCCGGCGGCGGCATCTTTCGACACGCCTTCCCCAAAATCGTCTATTAAAAAATCCGCGATGGATGCATCTTTCCAAGAATTCCAGACAAGGATTGAATCCCCGATCACCTGCACCGATTGCGCCTGCGCCATCGCCGAACACAGCGCCAGCCCCACTCCCAAAAACTGCGTTCGCATCACCTCTCCTTCCATTGATCCCACTCGCAGCGACCATTAGAACAGCTCACAAATCAGGCGCTCTCAAAGGATATCGCACATGGCTTCGTATCAATATGTCTACCACATGGACGGCGTTTCCAAGACCTATCCGGGTGGAAAAAAATGTTTTGAGAATATTCGTCTGTCTTTTCTGCCCGGCGTAAAAATCGGCGTTGTCGGTGTGAACGGCGCCGGTAAGTCCACGCTGATGAAAATCATGGCCGGGCTGGACAAGGATTTCACCGGAGAGGCTTGGGCCGCCGAAGGCGCCAAGGTTGGCTATTTGCCGCAAGAACCGCATTTGGACGAAAGTTTGAATGTCCGCGAAAACGTGATGCTGGCCGTAGCCGCACAAAAGGCCGTACTCGACAAATACAATGAGCTGGCGATGAATTACTCGGATGAAACGGCCGAGGAAATGGGCAAGCTGCAAGATCAGATTGATGCCGAAGACTTGTGGTCGCTGGACGCCAACATCGACATCGCGATGGAGGCTTTGCGCTGCCCGCCCGATGAGGCGGCCGTCGCCAATCTATCTGGCGGGGAAAAGCGCCGTGTGGCCCTGTGTCAGTTGCTGCTTGAAAAGCCGGATATGCTTTTGCTGGATGAGCCGACCAACCACCTCGACGCGGAAACCATCGCTTGGCTGCAACAGCACCTGATCGACTATAAGGGCACGATCCTGATCGTAACGCACGACCGCTATTTCCTTGATGACATCACGGGCTGGATCCTCGAACTCGATCGCGGCCGCGGCATTCCCTACGAAGGCAACTATTCCGCATGGCTGGAACAAAAGGCCAAGCGCATGGCCCAAGAAGCGAAAGAGGATAAGTCCAAGCAAAAGACGCTTGAGAAAGAACTTGAATGGATGCGCCAAGGCCAGAAGGCCCGTCAGGCCAAGCAAAAGGCCCGTATCCAGCGCTACAACGAAATGGCCGAACAATCTGAGCGTGAAAAGATTGGCCGCGCGCAGATCATCATTCCGAACGGACCCCGCTTGGGCGGCAAAGTGATCGAGGTTGAAAACCTCCAGAAGGGTTTCGGTGATACGTTGTTAATCGAGGATTTGTCCTTTTCCTTGCCACCGGGCGGCATTGTCGGCGTGATCGGCCCCAATGGTGCGGGCAAATCCACGCTCTTCCGCATGCTCACGGGGCAGGAAATACCGGACAGCGGCACCGTCAGCTATGGTGACACGGTCAAGCTGTCTTATGTCGATCAGTCGCGCGATCATCTCGATGACAGCAAGACGGTTTGGGAGGAAATCTCAGACGGTTTGGATATCATCAAACTGGGCGATGCCGAGGTGAACTCGCGCGCCTACTGCTCAAGCTTCAATTTCAAAGGCGGCGATCAGCAAAAGAAATTGAACCTACTTTCGGGCGGTGAACGCAACCGCGTCCATATGGCGAAGCTCTTGCGCGAAGGCGGTAATGTCCTGCTGCTCGACGAGCCGACAAACGATCTGGACGTCGAAACCCTGCGGGCGCTCGAAGACGCGCTCGAGGATTTCGCGGGCTGCGCCGTGATCATCTCCCACGACCGCTTTTTCTTGGATCGCCTCTGTACGCATATTCTGGCCTTCGAAGGCGACAGCCATGTCGAATGGTTCGAAGGCAATTTTGAGGATTACGAGGAAGACAAGAAACGTCGCCTTGGTCCCGATGCGCTAGAGCCAAAACGGGTGAAGCATAAGAAGTTTGCGAGGTAGATTTGCATAAGCTCTTCTTAGACGCAAATACACTCTTAGACTTCTACCGTTTTGGGACGGATGATCTGACTCAAATTGAAAAGTTAATTACTTTGGTCGAAGAGAACGAAGTTGAGGTTTTAACAAATTCTCTTCTAGAAGACGAAGTTTCGCGAATGCGTGAAGCAGAACTGTCTAGAACATTTGGTGATTTTTCATCCAAAAAACTCTCGCTAAAAATTCCCAATTATTGCGAAGATATAGAGTTAACGCAGAAAATAAAACAGCAGCTAAGCGAGACAAATTCGACTATTGCAGAACTGGCCAACCAGATCGATGACAAAATCAAGCTCAGAGAGCTGCGAGCGGACAAATTGATTTCCCAATTATTCGGACTCGGTAGAAAATTAGAGATTACACAAGAAGTTTCGAACGCAGCTTTTTGGCGGCACAACGTTAAAAACCCGCCAGGAAAAAAAGATAGCATTAATGATTCAGTGCACTGGGAGACGCTATTGAACACGCAGTTTTATTCGACGGTGGACATAGTTTCTCGTGATACCGATTTTGAATCAGATCTAAATCCCGGAGAACTAAAACAGTTTTTAAAGGACGAATGGAACTCGAAGAAGAAGATTAGCGAAATATATCTATTCAAATCCTTGTCTTCATATTTTAAAGTTCGGCACCCAAAAATTGAGCTGTCTCTGGAAGCTCGCAAGCGTGAACTCCTAGAGCAACTCAGGAATTCGGGGTCATTTGCAACAACGCATCAAGTGATAGCATCGCTCTCTGAAATTGATTATTTTACGAGAGGTCAAATTGGTAAACTCTTCGAAATTTTACTGGAAAATTCACAGGTAGGCAAAATCGCCATGGACGTTGACCTAAGGAATTTTTACTGCCGCTTCATTGAAGATTGGTGGTTTATACCCACGGCAACTCAAGAGACAGCCTGTGAATTGCTATATTTGAATAAAGACGATTACGTCTTCCCATTCTAAAAATCTAAGCAAGCCTAGGGTGGGTTTTAACCCACGATGTTCAAAATGCGCTACTTATCCCGCCCAACCGAACCGGCGCTTCAAAAACCTAAAAACTCACATCCGCTTCAGATTTGCCCTACGCGATGCCATCGCAAGCCTTCAACAGCAAGAAACTTGATCAAATTCAATTTGCGCACGATGATAGCAGCATGCGCATCCTAATCGCCCTTTTGACCGCCTTCGCCATTCCCGTTTGGGGCCATGACATCACTTATCCAATATTCACTGGCACGCTGCATGTAACGGCCGAGAATGATAGCGCCTTGCTTGAATTTGCGTCCCAGCATGATGGGAAGGTTGTTTTCCTAGATCTTGAGATCACCTATAGTTTTAGCGGCGACGCGGATTATACCGTCAATGATGCGTGTAACGCCGAGAATGAATTTTGGAATGACGGGTTTACGGATAATCGTTTTGTGATGCCGCTGACGGTGACGGGGCCGCGCGAGACCTTAACCATCGATGACGTCACCTGCGCAGATCTGCCAATGACCTTTACAGGCGTTGAAATTCCCCTCTCGTCCGGCGGGCCCGGCGCGCATTGGTACGAAATTCAGGGCTTCTTCTTGATGCGCGAAAGGGTTGATCGTTGGCCCTATCTGGAACTTCGATGGCTGGAGGTCGACGCCGCCACTTGGGCGAACGTATTGGACCGCGGAACCAAACTTTGACACCAAATAAGAACAAGGAAACAAACGTCGCAACCGCGCTTCATGGCACTTTGAACAGGGTCCTTGGATGGTTTAGGCAGGCATCCAAACCATCAAAGGACCTTACCCCGCCGGAAACGAAACCTTCAACAAATACCTCCCAACATAGGTCACAAATATCAAAGACGTTTGACCTAACCTATGTTCCGCGAACAGGTAAACCCAGCGCCAAGGGCGAAAGACTGATCGAATATTGCATTGGTCCACAGCGCAACCTTGAGGCTGGCAAGGCAGAGTATGATCCCGAATATTCGTGGAGAACCAATTACAACTACTTTGAAACCCAGAGCGATATGGGCTTCATTCAGACGACCCAAATTGATCCAGCTGAAAGAAAAACTCTGATCGATCAAAAGAGGATTGTTCAGGCCCTTGTTGATCAAAACGCGGCCTTTCCCAACAAAATGTCAGCGTGGATCACAAGTGGAGACAGCGCTGGGCGCAAAGCTGATCTTTCCTACGGGCGCCATTTGACGGGCATGCGCGATCGCATGCATGGAAAGGGCATCCTTATGCCCACGTCCAATCGCAACAGGCTTATGGGGCCGAAACTGGCGCAACAAATGCGAGAGCTGGAAACCTGTTGGACCTCTTGGGACGACAAGGCTGACAAGGCCTGGTGGGGCGGCGATGTCACGGGTTTCAACTGGTACATTCAGCGTCAAAAACGAAAAGTGCTTAGCCGCCCTCAAGTGCTTGAATATTTCATAAAACATCCCTCTGAGGAGCGTCTCACGCTTTGGCCAGTTTCGAATATCGGGCAACCCTCTGTTACAGTACCGCTAAAAGGAAAATTCACTAAGGAACAGGCATTTCGGCATAAGGCGCTCGTCCTTTTGCCCGGAAATGACATCGCAAGCGGCATCAGTTGGTATTTCTGTGGCAATAGCCCTGTCATGATGCAGGCCAGCGAAACCGATCATATTCTTCTCTTTGAACTTGAAGAATGGGAACATTACATTCCCATCACGGAAGAACCCTCCAGCATTTTGCAGCAGACGGAGTGGCTTTTAAACAATCAAAAAGAGGCGCAAGAGATTGCAAAGAGAGCACATGATCGTCTTCGTTGGTTTGCGGGTGATGAATACATTTGGGCCTGCAATGAAGTACTCAAGCTGGTCAGTGCATGCTGACATCACTGGGCGATGCAATGTCGGTGAAAGTTCCGTGGCCGCGCCCGCTTGTAAAAAGTTTACAACGCAACAGCGTTTTTTGTGACATTTTTTGACAATATGACATTGGAATCAACCACGCTTTGCCGATTTCGGCTGACGCGCATCAAAAATCTCGTAAAAGCCCGTTCAGTATACAAATGCATACAATCTGAGGAGAGGCTTCATGCCAAAGGATATGGAACTTGCGAACATGCTGAAAGAGCACGGCGATAGTTGGTCATCGATCAACCCCGAATATGTTGAGCGCATGCGCACGCAAAACAAATTCAAATCGGGTCTCGATATCGCGAAATACACAGCCAAAGTCATGCGTGAGGATATGGCGGCCTATGACGCCGACCCATCACTCTACACCCAGTCTTTGGGGTGTTGGCACGGCTTTATTGGTCAGCAAAAAATGATTGCGATCAAAAAGCACTTTGGCACAACAAAACGTAAATATTTGTACCTTTCGGGTTGGATGATTGCCGCCCTTCGGTCTGAATTTGGTCCACTGCCTGATCAATCCATGCATGAGAAAACATCCGTGCCTGCACTGATTGAAGAGCTGTACACTTTCTTGCGTCAGGCTGACGCCCGCGAACTGGGCGGGTTGTTCCGCGCGCTTGATGCGGCGCGTGAAGCTGGCGACACGGACAAAGCTCAGGACATACAAGCCGCAATAGACAACCATGAAACACATGTCGTTCCCATCATTGCGGATATCGACGCAGGCTTCGGCAATGAAGAAGCAACCTATCTTCTAGCAAAAAAGATGATCGAAGCGGGTGCATGCGCACTGCAAATTGAAAACCAAGTGTCTGATGAAAAGCAATGTGGCCACCAGGATGGCAAAGTGACAGTGCCACATGAAGACTTTATCGCGAAAATTCGCGCAATTCGGTATGCTTTCTTAGAACTGGGTGTAGATGATGGAATTATCGTTTGTCGAACTGACAGTCTTGGCGCGGGCCTGACAAAGCAAATCGCCGTGTCCAACGCCCCTGGCGACCTGGGCGCACAATACAATTCCTTCCTCGATTGTGAAGAAGTCACATTGGACACAATGAATGACCAGGATGTTGTCCTGAAGCAAGACGGCAAACTGATGCGTCCAAAGCGTCTGCCTTCAAACCTTTACCAGTTCCGCAAAGGCACAGGTGTGGATCGTGTGGTCTTGGATTGCATTACTTCGCTGCAAAATGGGGCTGACCTGCTTTGGATCGAAACCGAAAAACCACATGTCGGTCAAATCGGTGAGATGGTCAGCAAAATCCGCAAAGTCATCCCTGATGCAAAGCTGGTTTACAACAACTCACCCAGCTTCAACTGGACCCTGAACTTCCGTCAGCAAGTCTTCGATGCATGGACAGATGAAGGCAAAGATCTTTCAGAATATGATCGCGCAGACCTAATGTCTGCGGAATATGATGATAGCGCGCTTTCCATTGAGGCCGACAAGCGTATTCAGGCCTTCCAAGCCGACGGTGCGCGTGAGGCAGGCATCTTCCATCACCTGATCACATTGCCGACTTACCACACGGCGGCTTTGTCTACAGACAATCTGGCCAAAGAGTATTTCGGTGATGCTGGAATGCTGGGCTATGTCGAAGGTGTTCAGCGGAAGGAAATCCGTCAGCGTATCGCTTGTGTGAAACACCAGAACATGGCCGGCTCGGACATGGGGGATGATCATAAAGAGTACTTCTCTGGCGATGCTGCGCTGAAAGCCTCCGGTAAAGACAACACAATGAACCAATTCGGGTAATTCTTATATAGATGGGGTTCCTCCCCTGATTGAGCGCGCGGGGCAACTCGCGCGCTTTCATTTTGCATGGCCCCCTGACTAGTCTTGAAAGGCACGGCGCCAAATCGCGGCAACCGGTTCCATCACATAGTCCCAAAACGTTATGCTCCGCCCTTCGAGGACGACCTGAACGGGGATATCTAACGCTAGGTTGAAGCGTCCTTGAAGAGCTGTGTGAAGGTCTTCTAATCCACTATCCAAAATTCTGGAATTGGCCTGAAAATATGCGACACCTGTGACAGGATCTTCGCGACTGACAGCAGCACGCGATGTCACTTGCACATGAATCTTTGGCAAGTTGCGTTGCGAGACCGAGGTAAAACGCACCTCGCCTTTTTGACCTTTGAAAATCTGATCAACCATTTCTGGTGGCACGCGCAGATCAAGACTGACATCAGAAATGTCGCGTGTCAGATGACCCAGTTCTTGGCCCGGGCCCAACACTTGACCCGCCACCAGCGTCCAACCCGTCACCACACCATCAACGGGTGCACGGATGGATTTACGCGCAACAAGGGTTGAAAGCTCTGCTTCGCGCACCAACAACTCGGACAGGCGTGTTTCAATATCAAGCAAACGCGCCGTGATTTCCGCCTCCCGTTCCGCCGAGACAGCTACGATGTTTTGAAGAAGTCGATCATGTTCCAAAGACGCCGATTGCAGTTTGGCCTCAAGCTGGTCCAGCTGAAGTTGGGCCTCTAAGACTTCTTCATGTTGGGCATCGGCCTGAAAGCTGCTGGCAATCCCATTTTCACCCAACGCGGTCAACGCATCGAACCGCGTTCTTTCCAAGGCAATCCATTGCTGCATCGTCGTGATTTCGGCATCCGTCATATGGCGCTGCGCCCATACACGCTCAGCATCGGCTTGCAACAAATCCAATTCATTTTCATGGGCTTGATGAGCTGCCAACACCGCTTGGTAGACAGTTGACGGCCGCTGGACCTCGCCTAGCCCCCCTTTGGTGATTTTCTCAAGCAGACCGGCTTCTTGTGTCAAACGATTGATATTCTTGCGGGTTGTATGCAAGGCCGCCCGATCCGCTTTTTGATCGATATAGGCAAGAACTGTGCCTGCCTCGACGGTCTCAAAATTGCCCACAAAGACTTCAGATACAGGGCCCGAAGCTGCAGATTGCAAGGGATACTCGACCTCTTCGGCACCAATGACGCCTGAGATTTCCAAGGTTGTGGTCACTTCGGCCCATCTTGACCAGAAATAGGCACAACTCAGGACAAACGCGACAACAAGCGTGGCAAACCATAGCTGTCTAAAGGGCAGTGTTTCTGTTTGACTGGAGGTCATATCAGTTCACCCTCATTTGTTCGGGCATTCCCACGGTTCGAATGACCGCCGCCAGCGCTGCGGCATCCCCATCCAAGGCAACGTCCCATGCATCCGCAGAGTGGGACAATATCGTCAACGCCATATCCACCTCACTTTCGGTTTTCGCCAGTCCCGGACGATCCGAAAGCCGGTCGCGCAAAGCACTCATTTGGGCATTCAAGACAGCGTTCTTTTCTTCGCGGATAGTGATACGAAACCGATCGCCCTCCTCGAAAGCAAAACTCATCCTTGCGACGCGCTGCACACCGACCTCTCCTGTCAAGCGCACATAGTTAAACATCTCCGTGGCAATAATGATCGCCCGTTGCCGAAGGGCGGCATCGCCTTCGCGCTGAAACTGATGTGTCACCCAGTCTTCCACCTCCTGCACACCACCAGGCGTCAAGGACAGGTCAATCACACGGTTTGGATGGGAGCGTCGCGCCAAAACCTCAGCCCGCGGGCCGAAATCCGCCACCCGACCGCGATCAAGAACCAGAACATCATCGGCAAGCCACATGATACCAATGCGGTGCACCACCATAACAATCGTCACACCTTCGGCCTTTAACCTGGCCAAAGCGTCGGAAATCTGCTGCTCTCCAAGGCTATCCTGAAGCGCGTTCGGCTCATCCAACAGCAACAATTTGGGCTTGTGATAAATCGCCCGAGCCAATGCGAGTTTCTGCATCTGACCTACAGACAACAAGTACCCCTCTTCGGCCAAATCGGTTGCATAGCCTTGCGGCAGTCCCAAAACGACATTGTGAATTCCGGCTGCAATCGCGGCATCTTCGACCTGATCCTGGTCTGCATCCAAAGCAAAACATGAGATGATCTCATGGATGCGGCCTTGATCAAACCTGCTCATCTGAGGCATCACACCAACGCTGGATTGATGAGCGGCTTGTGACATGCGCCGAAGATCCACCCCGCCAAGTCGGATCTGGCCCAAAGTTGGGGTCTCTATTCCAGCTAAAAATCCAACCAGACTCGACTTTCCAGATCCAGAAGGCCCCAAGATTGCAAGCGTGCGACCCGCGGCCAAATCAAATTCAACCTTGTGCAAGCGAAATCCACCACTGCGCCGTTGAGGCTCTGTTAAAGCAACAACTTGCAATGCCCCATTGGTTGGCACTTCATTGTTGTTTTCAGAACCTTCCTTTGGATTGGAATTGATCCCGGAAATGGCGCCCCAAAGCGCCTTAACTTCTGCAAAGTTTTGAAAGCTCCCCTCTGCTAAGGTCAGTGTTTTCACCCCGATCAGGCTTGCCGCAATCATCCCACCAGCAGACAGCGCCCCGCTTGACACCAGCGCGCCCCCTAAAGCCAATAAGGACAATTGCATGACCTGTCGCACCAATTGTGTTTTGCGCATCCGCCCTTCTTGGGTGCGCCCTTCATGACGCAACGCACCTCGCACCGCCTGCGCGCGATCTGCTAAATGCCCCCGAAGGTTCGCCGCAATATGCATCACTCCACCATATGGCCCTTGAACAGCGTTCAAACGCCGGATCGACGCTTCGGCATCAGCTGCGGGATCAACCCTATTTGTCGGTGATTTCATGCATTGGGACAGCGGGCCAATCACTATGGCCACACCGACAAGGATCAGAAAATAGGGACTAAGGATGAACAAAGCCGTTGCAAAAACCGTCAGCCAAGGTGTGTCTAAAACCGCGAGCACAGCGCTTGCAGAACCTGACATACGCAATTTTTGAACAAAACTAGGATTTGCCAAGCCTTCATGGCCTGAGCGCGCTTCAGTCCAGAGGCCTGCCTCTTTGACGATGCGCATGCGCTTTGCCTCGATCACAGCCCCCATTGCGATAAACAAAATCGCAATCATCATCAGCAATCCCAACGTAGCCATGTTGCCGCTGGGAACCACGCGATCCAGCAATTGCATCATAAAAATCGGAGAGACCAACATCGTTAAGTTTGCGACAAAACCCAAAACAAGCAGACCGGGGATCAACCCAAGCAAAGCTTGCCAAGCAGGACGGTCAACACCGCCTTCCGTTGTAATCATTGCAGACTTTCCTCTTTCCATCTGCAATTGGCCCGACAAATCTTAAGCGCGTGCCAGCGATTTTCACCTGATTTCCTAGAATTTTTTGAAGTTTTGGAACGTAAAAGGCGTATAGTGAGATGGTAAAGAAGGGATCACCACATGCGCAGACGTATTTTCATTCTCACGGCTCTTGCGATCACGGGCGTTGGACTCGGCTTATTCATCACGCGCCCTGACACCGTAAATACAGCCGAATATGAGAATCTGATCGGGGATCCCACAACCGGAGCCCTGGTCTTTGCGGCAACGGGCTGCGCCTCGTGCCACGCCAACCCTGAAACCAAAGAGGGGCTTGGTGGCGGTCATGCATTCGCGACAGATTTCGGCACGTTCTACGCACCAAACATTTCACAACATCCCATCGAAGGCATCGGCGAATGGAGCCTTACGGAATTTGCATCCGCCGTTGTGAAGGGAACCTCGCCAGAAGGCGCGCATTACTATCCCGCCTTTCCCTATACGTCATATTCCAAAATGACGGCGCAGGATATCACAGACCTTTTTGCCTATCTGAAAACAACCCAAGCCGAAGCGATTCCATCCCGCCTGCATTCGGTCGGCTTTCCGTTCAACATTCGGGCCAGCCTGGGCGGCTGGAAGTTGCTCTTTTTTGGGCATGATTATGTTTTGGACGCTGGCGCAGACCCTGTCCTGAACCGCGGACGCTATCTTGTCGAGGTGATGGGACATTGCGCGGAATGTCATACACCACGCAATGCTCTTGGAGGGGTGCAAAGGACGGCATGGTTGGCCGGTGGACCAAATCCCGACGGCCCAGGTCGAATTCCAAATATCACACCTTCAGAAGCGGGCATCGGCAGCTGGGGCGACGATGCGCTTATTGAATATTTCAAGACCGGTTTTACGCCAGATTTTGATGTGGTTGGCGGCAGCATGGCGTCCGTTCAGGCAAATCTATCAAAATTACCTGATGAAGACCTTGCAGCAATTGTGGCTTACCTCAATTCTGTGCAACCATTGGACTAGCTAAACCAGTCGGAGCAAAGCATGGCGGGATTTCTTTTACAGGCGACAATATATCTGGCCGCCGCTGTCATTTCCGTTCCGATTGCTAAGAAGCTTGGACTAGGTTCTGTGCTGGGATATTTATTTGCCGGTGTCGCCATAGGGCCGATCTTGGGCCTCGTTGGATCAGAGACACAGGACCTTCAACATTTCGCGGAGTTTGGCGTCGTGATGATGCTGTTTATCGTTGGTCTCGAACTTGAGCCACGCGCGCTTTGGGATATGCGCCATCGCCTTTTGGGTCTAGGCGGCATGCAGGTTGGACTGACGACTTTGGCGATCATGGGAGTGTGTATGTTGTCGGGTCTAACCTGGCCCATTTCTCTCGCAATCGGTTTAACATTTGCGCTCAGCTCGACGGCAATTGTCGTGCAAACCTTGAATGAGAAAAACTTGATGCAGACGCCTGGTGGGCGTTCGGCCTTTTCCGTGCTCTTGGCCCAAGACATTGCCGTCATCCCAATGCTGGCACTGCTGCCTCTTCTGGCGATTTCTGGCATTAACAATGCCATCGGCGTGGGACCAGGAGACACCCATGGTGGTGGCCATGCCGGCGGTGACTCCTCCATGAGTTTGATCGAAGGGTTGCCTGCTTGGGGTGTTACGCTGGTGACCATCGGTGCGATCGCGGTGGTTATACTGGGGGGCTTGTATTTGACCCGCCCGGTTTTCAAATTCATCGCACAATCGAAATTGCCCGAGATGTTCACGGCCATCGCCCTTTTGATGGTCGTTGGCATTGCCCTGTTGATGACGCTTGTAGGCCTCTCTCCTGCTTTGGGCACGTTCTTGGCAGGCGTCGTTTTGGCAAACTCCGAATTCCGGCATGAACTCGAAAACGATATCGAGCCTTTCAAAGGACTTTTGCTGGGGCTGTTCTTCATAACGGTGGGCGCCGGCATCAATTTCGAACTGCTTTTTGGTGATTTCGTAAGGATCATCGGTATGGCCTTGGGCGTGATGCTGACCAAAGCTTTGGTGCTTTTGGGTTTGGCTTTTGTCTTTGGTCTAAAAGGGCGTGACCAGTTGCTCTTCACGCTCAGTCTGGCGCAAGCTGGTGAATTTGGTTTCGTTATGATCGCAACAGCCATTTCGACGAATGTGGTGACGACCGAGATGTCACAAATGCTGTCATTGATCGTTGCGATTTCAATGTTCCTCACACCTCTACTGTTTATTATGTTTGATTTCGCCGTTGCGCGGAAATCTGCGGCAGGTGGCGATACGCGCGACGAAGATCACATCGACGAAGAGGGTACGATCCTGATCATCGGGATGGGACGCGTTGGACAAATCGTCAATCGGATGGCGCTTGGTTCGGGCATCAAAACCATCGTGATCGACAATCACGTGGACCATATCGATACGATGCGACGTTTCGGGGTCAAAGGTTATTTCGGGGATCCAACACGTCCGGATCTGATGCACACGGCCGGTTTGATGGACGCAAAAGTTTTGATCGTGGCCGTTGACGACAAAGATGCCGCTGTCCGTCTGGTCGAGATTGCGCGCAAGTCTCGCCCGGATTTGCCGATTGTGGCCCGCGCGTCAGGTCGCAACGATGTCTATCGCCTCTATGCAGCAGGCGCGACGGACATCGTGCGTGAAACCTTTGATTCTTCCGTTCGCATGGGCAGTTACATGTTGACCCATATGGGTTGGGAAAAATATGATGCTGAACGTATGGCCGAAGAGTTTACCAAAGCGGACCGCGGCGCCTTGTTAGAATTGGCACAGCTTTGGGATCCAAAAGTGGACGTGTTTGAAAACAAACCCTATCTCGAAAAAGCCAAAGAGATTAACGCACAGTTCAATACAGGCTTCCTTGCAAATCTTGCTGGCCTTGTCGATCGCAACGACGAAGATGAGACAGAAGAAGAATTAACGGAAGATGGCGCGCAGGACGACCCGATCAAATAGCCGCTAAGACTTCCATTTGATCAAACGTCGTATCGCGGTGAAATGAACATGCGACCCACCTTCGGTTTCAGCGAAGCGCTTCATCGCTTGGAACAAATCGAGGTCTCAATCGTGGCCGTTTCACGCCCCAGCCGCAGCAGTCCGAATGGCTTGGATGTTTGCGCCATAGGGGGCAGGATCTAGGACCGAACCGCCCCGAAACACCGCCGATCCCGCAACAAGGACATCAGCACCTGCACGCACGACCCCTGGGGCAGTCTGTGGGTCAACCCCTCCGTCAATTTCAATATGGATCGGGCGATCGCCGATCATCGCGCGCAAGGTGCTAATCTTTGCACTCATATCGATAAATTTTTGCCCGCCAAAGCCAGGGTTCACGGTCATAACACAGATCAAATCTGCCAAATCCAACACATGGGCGACGGCCTCCGCGGGGGTGCCTGGGTTCAGCGCAATACCGGCCTTCACGCCTGCTGCCCTGATAGCTTGCAGCGTGCGGTGAATATGCGGGCCCGCTTCGATATGGGCGGTCAAGATATCTGCGCCTGCATCCGCATAAGCTGCAATCGAGGTATCAACCGGTGCAATCATCAGATGCACATCCATCACGGTCGTCACATGTGGACGAAACGCTTTGACGGCTTGGGGACCAAAAGTCAGGTTTGGGACAAAGTGATTGTCCATTACATCGACATGCACCCAATCGGCACCCTGTGCTTCTATCGCCTGAATTTCACGCCCAAAATCCGCAAAATCTGCCGACAGGATAGAAGGTGCTATTTTTATGCTTCGATCGAAAATCATAAGGATGGTTACACCAATTCTGCATCATTGCGAAGGGCGGCTATGCCGGGCAGGTCTTTGCCCTCGAGCCACTCTAAAAAGGCCCCTCCTGCGGAAGACACATAACTGAACTCTTCGCCCACGCCCGCATGATTTAAGGCCGCAACCGTGTCACCGCCGCCAGCCACCGATACGGCTCCGGCCTTTGTGCGGTCTGCGGCCTTTTGGGCCAACGCGCATGTTGCTCCATCAAAGGGGTCCATTTCAAAAGCACCCAAGGGCCCGTTCCACAAAATCGTATTGCATCGATCTAAAACGCTTTTGAAATCCTCAACCGCCTGTGGACCTGCATCAAGGATCATCATCTCTTGTGGGCAGGCATCCGCAGGGATCACCTTATGCGGGGCCATTGCCGCAAATTCTGTTGCCGCCACGACATCACGAGGAAGGTGCAATTGGCATCCCGTTTTTGCGGCCCGGTCTTGGATCTCACCCACGATCTCAAGTTGATCTGGCTCATGCAGCGAGGTTCCCATCGGTGCCCCATCTGCGAATAAAAATGTATTTGCCATGCCGCCGCCGATGATCACATGGTCGACCTTGCTGACCAGGTTCTTCAACACAGCAATCTTCGAGGACACTTTCGCCCCACCCACAATCGCGACGGAAGGGGCCTTAGGCATTTCAAGGGCCGATTGCAGTGCATCCAACTCTTCAATCATCAAAGGTCCCACATAAGCGGGTCGCAAATGGGCCAGCGCCGCCGTCGAGGCATGCGCCCGATGCGCACAAGAGAACGCATCATTTACATAGATATCTCCCAGCTCGGCCAAGGCCGCAGCAAAGCTTGGATCATTGTCTTCTTCTTGCGGATGAAAGCGCAAATTCTCGCACAACAAGACCGTTCCGTCAGAGAGAGCCGTCGCCTTTGAAACGGCCTCTGGGCCAATACAATCTGGGGTAAAATCAACGTCTCGGCCCAACGCCTTTGCCAAGGCATCACGGACTTGACCAACAGACATCTCTGGCTTCACGCGGCCCTTTGGGCGCCCAAAATGTGTAAGAACGACCAAAGACGCGCCCTTGTCCAAAAGCGGCCTCATGCCATCTGCGAAGCGGGTGATCCGCGTTGCATCCGTGACAACACCATCTTGTAACGGCACGTTCAAATCAGCGCGCACCAAGAGACGCTTTCCGCTGACATCAAGATCGGCAATCCGACGATAGTTCATTGCCCGCCCTTTCATTCAAATCTGTTCCCTGTGATGGGCATCCACATGTGCAACCATTTCCGGCGTCCCAAAGACCAAGGGCAAACGTGCATGCAGTTTTTCCGGCACGGCATCCAGAACCGCCGCCCGGCCCGTGCTGGCCGCCCCGCCGGCCTGTTCCGCCAAGAGCGCAATCGGCGCACATTCATAGATCAACCGAAGACGCCCTTGGACGTATCCATCGCGCGCATCTGCCGGATAGAGAAACACGCCGCCACGCGACAATATGCGATGCGCCTCGGCCACCAAAGACCCAACCCAGCGCATATTATAATCTTGCCCAAAAGGCCCATCAACACCGGCCTGACAGGCCTCGATGTAGGATTTGACGGGCCCCTCCCAATGGCGCGCATTGGAGGCATTGATAGAAAACTCCGTGGCTGTTTTCGGAATTTGGACTACCGCTGCAGTTTGATGAAACTGCCCGGTTTCGACGTTAAATATCATTTGGATAACGCCCTTACCATAAGTGACAACCAATCCGGTTTGCGGACCATATATAAAATATCCGGCCGCCAGCAAAGCCCGACCTGATCTCAGAAAAGTTGCCGCGCCATCTTCGAGGGCGGGCTGAATACCAAAGATCGTTCCGATTGAGACATTCACATCGATATTCGAAGATCCGTCTAGCGGGTCAATCGCAAGCGCATAAGCCCCTGCGGGGTCAATCATCTCGACATGCTCTTTTTCCTCAGATGCATACCAGCGGACCCCAGACCCTTTCAAAGCCTCGAAGAAAGCATCATCGGCGATCACGTCTAACGCCTTTTGCGTGTCGCCATCGGAATTCCCGCCAACCGCAGCGCCCATTGCACCGGCCAACGGGCCTTTTGCAATCCTTTTGGCAAGCTTGGCCGCGACAGCACACATGCGATCCATGATCTCAAGCAGATCCTGGGGGATCGCGTCGACATCCGCCGAATTGATAAAATCTGCCATCTTCACCTCCTGTTCGGGTTGCGCTTTCTAAGCCCTGTGACCCGACAAATATCAAGTCCAGTTGCGTCAATTACGACATTGCTTCGCCATTAGCACGATGGATGTCGCAAATCTTATAAGCCGCCGCAGTTCCGTTCTGATATGGAGTAAAAAACTGGAGAAGAGAATGGCCGATACAGCGGGTTCCATTGAGGCCTTATTTCATGATGGTGTCGCAACCTTTGGCGACCGTTTGGAGGCAGCGCGCAATGCAAAAGGGCTGACCATTGAAAGTTTCGCCGAGAAGATCGGGATCAGCGTCCAAGTCGCGGAGGCTTGGGAGAACAACCTAAAGCTTCCGCGCTCCAATCGTCTTCAGATGATGTCGGGCTTGCTAAACGTGTCATTGGTTTGGCTGCTGAACGGCGAGGACAATGGAACATTTCATGTGGCCGACAATTATGACCGTCCAGAAGGCGTCAATGACACGCTCGGCGAAATTGCCCAAGTACGAACATCACTGGAGTATGTGATGGATCGCCTCGATGCCCTCGAGGATCGTCTTCTTGACCTTGACTGAACTTAGATAGGACTTCGCTTGATGAAAACCCTCAGCCAAACACCCCGTATCCGACAGACACCCTTTTCAGAGCGTGTCGAAGAGATTGGCGTCAAATCCTACACGGTATACAATCACATGCTGTTGCCCACGGTGTTCCGTTCGCCTTACGAAGACTACAAACACCTCAAATCGGCCGTTCAAGTCTGGGATGTCTCGGTGGAACGTCAGGTTGAGCTTGTCGGACCTGATGCAGCCAAGTTGATCCAAATGACGACACCACGCGACATGTCGCGAATGCAGAACGATCAATGCTACTATATCCCGAATGTCGACAAAACGGGTGGGATCATGAACGATCCCGTGGCCATTCGTTTGGACGATGAGCGCTATTGGGTCAGCCTCGCAGATAGTGACATGATGTTTTACTATATGGGCCTTGCGGCAGGCTTTGGTCTGGATGTCGACGTGTTCGAGCCGGATGTTTACCCGCTGGCAATCCAAGGTCCAAAGGCCAATGAACTTGTCGAACGCGTCTTTGGTCAAGACATTGTGGACACCAAATTCTTCCGCCACAAAAAGATTGAGTTTAACGGCCAAAAAATGGTCATCGCGCGTTCGGGATGGTCGCTTCAGGGTGGCTTCGAAATCTATATGGAAGGCTGGTACAATGGTATACCGCTTTGGGACACACTCTTCGAAGCGGGCAAAGATCTCGATGTCTATGCCGGCTGCCCCAACGGGATAGAACGTATCGAAGGGGGCATGCTGTCCTATGGTTCGGACATGACCATGGCGCATACACCCTTTGATTGTGGACTTGGCAAATTCGTTCATTTCGAGGGGGCAAAAGACTGCCTCGGCATAGAGGCATTGACCGAGGCGGATCAAAACGCGCGTGAAATATGTCCGATTGAAATCGAGGGCGAGCCTTTGGGAACGCCTGCGCGTCCTTGGCGTGTGATCGGAGAAAACGGCACCTATGCTGGGCGGATTGCCTCTTGTGCAAACTCTCCAGACTACAAAGCCAATGTTGCGATCGGCATGATCGAAATGGATTTCATAAACCCCGACACGAAATTGACGGTCTTCTGCGAGGATGAAACCGAAGGACGTGCTTGCAAGATCGTCGAGAAGTTCTGGCTGCGCTAAGGGGGACATATGTCCGAGATGATGAAGGCCGTGGTCACCATGGGAAATGGTGGCTACGAGATGCTAGAGTATAAGGATGTCCCTAAGCCTGTGGCCGGTCCTGGCGAGGCCCTGCTTAAGGTCCTTGGCGCAGGTGTAAACAATACTGAAATCAATACCAGGCTTGGATGGTATTCCGAAACTGTGACCAATGCGACCCGTTCAACCGCCGATGACCAAGACGGCGTAAACGAACAAAAATCCGATGGTGGCTGGAACGAAAAAACACCTTTCCCGTTGATCCAGGGCACAGATTGCTGCGGTGAAGTGGTCGCTTTGGGCGATGGTGCCGATGCAGGGCTATTGGGAAAACGCGGAATTATACGGGCCTGCATGCGCCCAAAGGGCTATGACGATCCTTACAATGTCTGGATGGCCTCTGACTTTGACGGTGCGTTTGCGCAATATGTCAAAGTACCGGCGTCTGAAGTGTTTGCCGTCACCTCAGATTGGTCAGACGCAGAACTGGCCACGATCCCTTGCGCCTATGGAACCTCTGAAAACATGTTGCACCGCGCCGGCGTCAAAGCAGGCGAAACCGTCTTGGTTGCAGGGGCATCAGGCGGCGTAGGCTCTGCCACTATTCAACTGGCCAAATGTCGTGGGGCAAAGACCATCGGGATCACAAGTGCCTCGAAACGCCGCCCGTTAGAGGCGCTTGGCGTTGATGTCATCGTCGACCGCGGCCAAGATCTGATCGAGGTTTTGGGAAAAGAAAGCGTCGATGTTGTCGTGGACAACGTGGCCGGCGCTGCATTTCCACAGATGCTTAAAGTCCTAAAACGCGGTGGGCGGCTTGTATCTTCCGGCGCAATCGCAGGGCCAATTGTCGATCTGGACATGCGCGACATGTACCTCAAAGATATCACGTTGATCGGAACAACCGGCTGGGATGAACCGGTCTTTCCCAATTTGGTGCACTATATCGAAACGAACCAAATCAAACCAATCTTGGCGAAAACCTTTCCTTTGGCAGAGATTGTCCAAGCCCAAACCGAATTTATGGAAAAAACCCATGTCGGCAATTTTGTTCTGATCCCAGAGGCCGAAGAACGTCAGCCTTAGATTTTCGACCAAGCTTTCACAGTTCTGTCACAAAAAACCGCCTACCGGGGGCAGACATCCGGTTTTGTTTCCGGTTATACGCTATGTTATCGATAACAAATGGATCAATGAGATGACAACTTATGCACTAAACGGCCTCGGCCGGATCGGAAAACTGGCCATTCGCCCGCTTTTGGACCGCGGCGCGGACATCGCATTTGTGAATGACGCGATTGGCGACCCGCATATGCATGCCCATCTTTTGGAATTCGATACGGTCCATGGCCGCTGGGATGCCGATTTTGCCGCCACCAATGACAGTATCACAATTAACGGCAAGACCATCCCGTGTTTTCAAACCCGCGATCGAAATGCACTGCCTTTAGATGAGGTTGATGTCGTTATAGACTGCACAGGCGCCTTTAAAACCGAAGAGGCCATCCAACCCTATTTCGACGGCGGCGTGAAGAAGGTCGTTATCTCGCAACCGGTCAAAGAGGGGCCGACGGCAAACATCGTTTATGGCGTGAACAACAGCGACTATGTGTCAGGCGAACATAAAATTGTGACTGCAGCAAGCTGCACGACAAACTGCCTTGCTCCGGTCGTGAAGGTCATTCATGAAGGCTTGGGCATCAAGCATGGATCCATCACAACGATCCATAGTATCACCAACACGCAAACAATCGTTGACAGACCGGATAAAGATTATCGCCGCGCCCGCTCAGGCCTCAATTCATTGATCCCAACAACAACCGGGTCGGCCTCGGCCATCACACTGATCTATCCCGAACTTATAGGCCGGCTCAACGGCCATGCTGTCCGCGTGCCGCTGCTGACCGGGTCGATCACCGATTGCGTCTTCGAAGTGGAGCGCGAAACATCAGTCGACGAAGTGAACGCGCTTTTCAAAACGGCATCCGAAGGTGAATTAAAAGACATTCTAGGCTATGAGACCCGCCCCCTTGTGTCCGAAGACTATGTCAACGATCCGCGTTCTTCGATTGTTGATGCGCTCTCGACCATGGTTGTGGATGGCACACAGGTCAAAATCTACGCTTGGTATGACAATGAATGGGGCTATGCACATCGTTTGGTCGATGTCGCCCATATGGTGGGCGAAAGCTTATGATTTTGATTGCGCCAACCTTCAAAAATGGCTGAGCGCAACAAACCCGAAGGCGTCGCCGCTTATATCGCAGTAACGGCGGCCTATTGGGCCTTCATGCTCACCGATGGCGCGCTACGCATGTTGGTGCTGCTGCATTTCAACACGCTTGGATTTTCTCCCATTCAACTGGCCTATCTGTTCGTCCTATATGAGATCGCAGGGGTCATTACGAATTTGAGTGCGGGTTGGATCGCTGCGCGCTTTGGTCTGACCAGCACACTTTATGCGGGGCTTGGCGTGCAGGTCGTAGCCCTGGCTGCGCTTGCTTTTTTGGACACAAACTGGACGATCACCCTTTCGGTTGTGTTCGTCATGCTGGTTCAGGGCCTTTCTGGCATCGCGAAAGATCTAGCAAAAATGTCGTCCAAAAGCGCTGTCAAACTGCTCGCCCCGAAAGAGGATGCAGGCCTTTTTCGTTGGGTCGCCATCCTGACCGGGTCCAAAAACGCCGTCAAAGGGCTGGGCTTTTTACTGGGTGCTGTCGCCTTGGGTGGGATTGGCTTTGTGCCCTCGGTCCTTGGCATGGCCGCAATCCTGTTTGGGATCTTAGTGGTTTTGCTGCTTTACATGCCATCGGGACTGCCGACCGGGAAAAAAGGGGCCAAGTTTCGCGAAGTCTATTCTAAGAACCCGCTGGTCAATTGGCTCGCGCTGGCGCGGATGTATCTGTTCGGGGCCCGCGATGTCTGGTTCGTCGTGGGCATTCCGATCTATTTTTATTCGGTGCTGTCTGATGGCACGCCCGAGGGCAATCGCGCGGCCTTTTTTATGGTTGGCACTTTCATGGCGATCTGGATCATCCTTTATGGCGCGGTCCAAGCAAGTGCGCCCAAACTATTGCGCGCCAAAGAAAAGACGGAGGCGCAACTCGTCGGAGAGGCGCGTTTCTGGGTGGGCGCGCTTTTCTTAGTCCCGCTGATGCTGACAATCGCCGTTTTTGTTGCGGGCGCACCTGCACTCTGGCTTACGATCACAGTCGTCATTGGCCTGCTCGCGTTTGGGGGTCTCTTTGCCCTCAATTCTTCACTGCATTCCTATCTGATCCTTGCCTTCACTAGCTCGGAACGCGTGACCATGGATGTCGGCTTTTATTATATGGCCAACGCCGCTGGTCGGCTGATCGGCACATTGCTTTCTGGGATCAGCTATCAAATTGGTGGGTTGTCTTTATGCCTTGGGATCGCGGCTGGGATGATTGCGCTGAGCTGGCTGAGTATAGGGAATTTAAAGCAAAGCCAAATGGTGTAAGCGAGGGGCCAGCCCCTCGCACTCCCAGAGGTGTTTTTCCAATTCCAAAAGAAGGATTAGGCCCGAACAGATCGCGGGCGGCCACTGGCCACCACTTCTATCTCGGCCTCCACAAAAACGGTCCGATTTTCAATCTCGGCCTCTTTGACATCGTAAGAGTACTGACAGTTAACGTTTACTGCACCTGCTTGAAGCGCAGCTTGGAGCGCGTGATCCGTGATCTCTTTTTCAATCGCACCAAAAGCCTCTTGCTTGGTCTTGAACACGGAAACGCCACCCGCCAAATGCGCTCGGAAAGCACCCTCACCACCGCTGGTGACCTGACCGCGCCTGCGCATCGTAATTTGCCCCACAACAGCGCCAATCGCATTGGCTACACCGCCATGTTCCGGCAAAATAGACGCCGTTTTCAAATGGGAACCCACAGCCGGGTAATAAGCTTGCGCCGACGCCCCCAATCCAATGACTGGCAGGTTCAAACCCAAGTCAATCTTTGAAACAGCCGCATGTCCTTTGCGCCCCAACAAGGCCAAGACATGACGCGGCAATCCACCAGGGGCATCCAACCCTTCTTCAGCAAAGGCGGCTTCCAACAAGCAATCCGCAGATTGCTCGGTCAACTGATCAATGATCTTCCGCGCCATGGTTTCAGTATCTGTGGCCAACGGCTCCCCCGCGCCGGTGCGCTGTAGCCCAAAGCATTCCAATACCTTTCGAGCGGCCTTGCCGTCCCAAGCATCTACCAATCCCAAGACATGCGCTGCATCCGAGGGTGTCACGCCAACCTTATGCACCAATCCTTTCTTGACCACGCCTTCCAGCGCGCCCAGATCGAGCCGCGTTTTTATGGCGTCTTGCAGCTTGCAGGGCCCCTCCATGATGCGATCTAAAACGACTTCTTCTCGATGGGTCAGACCATCGCGCAATGGGTCTGTGTAAACGGGACGCAAGAATTGCGCATCAAATTCTCCAAGACGACCCGATTTCAGAACTTTGTCTAGCGCGCCATGGACCAACTCGGGCGCGTCCATGGCCAGCAAGGACACAGGCGCAATGCGGCGTGGACCCAAACGCACTGCACCCGACAAACCTTCTTTGACCATATGAACCTGGCTGTCACCTCCAAGGCCCCATGTACGCATCGCAACAGCCTCGACCATGGTTCGAAACCCGCCCACGCTGGCCCCATCAGGATCGATCTGCGGCAAACCATCTTTCAACAGCGCGATGTCCGTTGTTGTCCCACCGATATCGCTGACCAAAGCATCGTCGACATCCGTCAACCATTTCGCGCCCACGATCGAGGCCGCAGGTCCAGACAAGATCGTCTCAATGGGCTTTTCCTTAGCCTGATCAGACGAGATCAAGGCCCCATCCCCGCGCACCACCATTAAAGGCGCGTCAATCGCTTGGTCTTTGAAATAGCGTTCCGCTGATCCGATCAATCGATCAATCATCCCAATCAAACGTGCATTAAGCACAGCCGTCATAGCACGTTTTGGTCCGCCAAGTTTCGCCGACAGCTCATGGCTACAAGTCACAGGCTTGTCCGTCACTTCACGAATGATCTCACGGGCGCGCAACTCGTGGGCCGGATTTCGCGTTCCAAACTGTGCCGCCACAGCAAAGCCTGTCACACCACCAGCCACATCGACCAGCCCAGCGCGCAGGGCGGTTTCGTCCAAAGGGGCCACTTCGCCGCCGCCGTGGTTATGGCCGCCCGAGACCGCGATCACGGGATCGCCATTCAATGCAACAGACAGATCTTGCCGCCCCAGATCCTTCTCGGAAAACCCAATGAACACCAGGCAAACGCGACCGCCCTGCCCTTCGACCAACGCATTGGTCGCGAGCGTCGTGGACAATGACACCATCGACACATCCTTGCCCGAAATTTCAGCCTCAGCCATCACGGCGGCCACAGCACGGCCAATGCCCAGTGCCAAGTTCTCGCGCGTGGTCAACGATTTTGCAGATGCAATCACATTGACTTCGTCGCGGATCAACACTGCGTCCGTATATGTTCCACCCGTATCGACACCCAAACTAAGGCCCATCGATCTCTCCACAAGTTCATTCCGGCCGGACGTAGCGCAGAGCTCCAGCGACGTCAGGTGAAAAAGCGACACTGAATGGATGACAGCCGGACAAACGGTCATTACGGTCCAAGCATGGAAACGCTTAAGATCGCAATTGAGGACGGCATAGCGACCGTTCGCCTGAACCGCCCAAAAGTCAAGAACGCCATGTCGCTAGAAATGATGGATGAGCTCTATCAAGCTGGCTTGGATTTAGCCGAAGATCGCAGCTTGCGCGCAGTTATCTTGACGGGCGGGGACGCGGTATTCTGCGCAGGCATTGATGTGAATGTGATCATGGCAAGCGCTCAGAATATGGATGGCCTGAAGGAACAGATTGCATCCTCGATTAACAATAAGATTGGCAATAAGTTCCAAGCGCCAATTACAGTTTGGGCTACACTACCTGTGCCCGTGATCGCTGCTCTAAACGGTCATTGCATCGGGGCGGGTATGCAGCTGGCCTTGGGCGCAGATTTCCGGATTGCCTCTCCCGACACGAAACTTTCCATCTTAGAGGCGAAATGGGGCCTGATCCCGGATATGGGGATTTCGCAAAGCCTGCCAAAACTCATGCGCGCAGATGTGGCCAAAGAGTTGATCATGACAGGCCGTATGCTGGAAGCGGCAGAGGCCCAACGGATCGGCCTGATCACTCGTATCGCAGATGATCCAATCGCTGCGGCTGTGGAAATGGCCGAAGGATTCAAGTCCTTTTCGCCGGATGCGGTAGCGCAATCAAAGCGGCTTGTAGATCAGATCTGGGGGGCTGATGAAGCAGCTATGAAGACCGAAGCGGACCTCCAACTTGAAATTATCGGCGGGGCCAACCAAATGAATAAGGCAATGGCAAGCTTCTCTAAATCTAACCCCAGCTTTAAGGATCGTAGCGTTTGAAGCACTTCTTCGAAGATATGTGGAGCTTGATAAAAGATCTGGTTATCACAATTCTTCGTGGTCTTGGACGCAGTATTCTCATCATTCTGAGTGCTACATTTGCAGGCGCTTTAATCGGCGCTGGGGCCGGATTTTTCACCGGTCAGGATATCCTAACCACGATGATCATTGGCGCTGTAGTCGGCTGTGTACTATCGCTTGCGATCTTATTCTTGGTGGCCTTGAACGGACCTTATTGAAGACGCAAAAGAACTTCACCTTTTCGGGCTGGGCCTGCCTCGTTAAGACAGCGGCATGAAACTTGAATTCCATCATATTAATTTCGTGTCCGAAGACGTGGACCGAATGCATGATTTCTACACCAATATCCTAGGCCTTACTGATATCCCGCAAGAAAATTTTGTCCGCACAAAGGCACAGGACGGCGCAGGATATGACGGCAAGATCAAATTTGCCACCGATGGCGCGATTCAAATGCACCTGGCCGAGCGCGACTTTACGATCCAGTTCAAAAATGGCCAAGTGATCAACCCGATTGAGCGCGGCCATATCGCCTTTCGCATTGATGACTTGGCGGCTTTCCTTGCAATCCTTGATGCACGCCGCATCCCTTACTCGGATTATGGCACGACCTTCTCCGCCGAATGGCATCAGGTGTTTTTCCAAGATCCTGAAGGCAACATCATCGAAGTGCATCAAAAGGTCGGATGACATATGATGCAATCGTTTTAGGCGCCGGCGGCGCAGGCCTGATGGCAGCCGCCCTTGCGGGTCAAGGCGGCGCTCGGGTTCTGGTCATTGATCACGCCGATAAACCCGGCAAGAAAATCCTAATCTCAGGCGGCGGGCGCTGCAACTTCACCAACATAGGTTGCGGGCCTGAAAACTTTATCTCGGACAACCCCCATTTCGCAAAATCGGCTTTGGCACGCTATACACAATGGGACTTTCTGGACCTTGTCCAAACCCACAAAATCGCCTGGCACGAAAAAACCTTGGGCCAACTGTTCTGTGATGGCAGCGCACGTCAGATCGTGGCGATGCTGTTAGCGGAATGCTCCAAAGCGGGTGTGGCGATCAAAACCTCTATCCAAATTGGGCAAATCCGCCACGCAGACGGCCTGTTCCACGCAGCAGGTCACAGCGCGCGCAATCTGGTCATCGCCACGGGCGGGCCAAGCATCCCGAAAATGGGGGCCACGGGCATCGCTTACGACATTGCCAAACAGTTCGGTCTAAATGTCGTCACACCGCGCCCGGCACTTGTGCCCTTGACCCTGCCCACGGATCAAAAACTGACCGAAGGGCTGTCGGGCGTCGCTTGCCCCTCTATCGCCACAGCCAATGGTGTCAGCTTCCCAGAGGCCAGCTTGTTCACCCATAAAGGCCTGTCCGGCCCCGCGATCTTACAAATCAGTTCTTACTGGGCCGATGGCGACCCGATCCAGCTAAACATTTTGCAAGGCGCTTTTGACAAGCTCAAAGCCTTCCAATCGGCCAATCCCCGCGCGCATCTGAAGGCAGCCTTGAATGCGCATCTGCCAAACCGCCTTGCCGATGCACTCGCGGCGAAGATCAACCACCCAACGGAAATGGCGAATACGCCTGATGTGAAGCTTGAGGAAATCGCGCATGAACTGCAAAACCTGACTTTCCACCCCAATGGCACAGAAGGCTATGCCAAAGCAGAGGTCACCGCAGGTGGTATCGATACGGTCGCGCTATCCTCCAAAACGATGGAGGCAAAATCCGTACCCGGTCTTTTCGCCATTGGTGAAGCCGTCGATGTCACGGGTTGGCTAGGCGGATATAATTTCCAATGGGCCTGGAGCTCGGCTGTGGCCTGTGGTGAGGCGATAGCGCAAAGCCGCAGCCGCTAGGAAAATCAACCGCTTTAGTCTGCGCCTTTAAGGCATCGACGCCCTCGAGACACATTTCCTGCCACGAAACACGCACCAAAACAAAGAGCTTGGCAATGCGTCTCGTGACTAATTGCTGGCTGCGGCCAGCTTTGAGGATGTAACCTTTTGGCAGGACGATCCAAAAGATCGCGATGATCGCTTGCTGCTGCCCAATGACCATGACGCTCATTTTCACAACGCTTACAAAGTGATTTCACCAACGGAAATGAAACTGCTCTTTAGTCCTGAGGAGATGGTCATAATGCCGGACCATTTCTCAATGCCCGATGTAAACGCCGTAATGAACTAGGGGCAGATAACGCGCTTGCGGGTCAGCGAAGCCTATCGGCTGACCCGTTGACTTTAACCTTTGCCACCCAAAATTAACGCTTTCCAAGCGGCAGACCCTGTCCCCCGCATGACCTACGGTTGTCCTACGGATGTCCCACGCAAATCTCCCGCCCTTTTTTGGGCACTATTTTCGTTAAGACTGGTTAATTAGGCCATCTCTGCCTATAGACCCGTCCATGTCGAACCCACACAATTTGCGCCCTGATCTCGCACCCAAAGCCCGCATCGTGGATCCCGTTCGCACAGGTCAGCCGACCATTGGAATGGTGTCCTTGGGCTGCCCTAAGGCCCTCGTCGATAGCGAACGCATTCTGACGCGGCTGCGGGCTGAAGGATACGCGATTTCGCCCGAGTATACCGGCGCAGAGGCCGTTATCGTGAACACTTGTGGATTTCTGGACAGCGCGAAAGCAGAAAGCCTAGAGGCCATTGGCGAGGCACTCGCTGAGAACGGCCGTGTTATTGTCACAGGCTGTCTGGGCGCAGAGCCGGACTATATCACAGGCGCGCACCCTTCCGTCTTGGCGGTCACGGGTCCGCATCAATATGAGCAAGTGCTGGATGCTGTGCATGCCGCGGTGCCGCCTGCGCCAGACCCCTTTGTGGATTTGTTGCCCACCAGTGGCGTTTCGCTAACGCCCAGACACTATAGTTATCTAAAGATATCAGAGGGTTGTAATCATAAGTGCCGCTTCTGCATCATCCCCGATATGCGCGGTCGTTTGCAATCGCGGCCCGCCCATGCCGTGATACGTGAGGCCGAAAAACTGGTAGAGTCGGGTGTGAAAGAACTGCTTGTCATCAGTCAAGACACCTCAGCCTATGGCGTCGATATCAAACATGCGACAGATCGTGGGCACCGCGCGCACATCACAGATTTGGCCCGTGATCTGGGATCATTGGGGGCTTGGGTTCGCCTGCATTATGTGTACCCCTATCCACATGTACGAGAACTGGTCCCCTTGATGGCAGATGGTCTAATCCTGCCCTATTTGGATATTCCGTTTCAGCATGCCCATCCCGATACGCTCAAACGAATGGCCCGTCCGGCTGCAGCCGAAAAAACTTTGGACCGGATCGCAGAATGGCGCGCAATTTGCCCTGATATCACGCTGCGTTCGACCTTTATTGTGGGCTATCCGGGCGAAACGGAAGAAGAGTTCGAAACCCTGTTGGACTGGCTCGATGAGGCGCAATTAGACCGTGTCGGCTGCTTCCAATATGAAGATGTAGAGGGGGCACGCTCGAATGATTTACCGGATCATGTTCCAGCCGAAATAAAACAAGACCGATGGGCACGCTTTATGGAAAAATCTCAAGCGATCTCAGAAGCGAAGCTTGCTGCGAAAGTCGGTCAGACTTTGGAAGTCATTGTTGATGGGATCGACACCGAAGGTGCCACCTGCCGGACCAAAGCGGATGCGCCGGAAATTGACGGCAACCTGTTCATTGATGAAGACTTTGAAAATCTTGAACCGGGTCAAGTCGTGCAGGTCGAAGTCGACGAAGCCAGCGAATATGATTTATGGGCGCGCTTGGCCTCGTTCGCCTAGACCTGCAAGCGGCCCGATACACCCAGTCCATATGGCAGATGCGCGTGCGCGGGGGAAACCCCGCACAAACGACGATTGACAATCCAGCTGACGCCAAAGGCTGACATGGCCACCGTTTCAGAAATAAAACTGCCATTGTACTGATCCCAAAATGGAATACCGGATCCAAAGGCATCCTTAGCAATCACATGGCCTGCCATCACAAAAATTGCAAAAACCGTTGTCGATCCTGCCGCATAAAAAAAGCGGTTCTGTCTTATTTTCGTTTCTGTCAGACGGCCAGTTTTGGGGCACGTATCCCCTGCGTTAGTGCGCGTAAAAATGACCATGGTGTAATAGGCCAAAAATGTAGACAGCATAATGGCAAAAATCGAATGCCAAAGATGAGCAGAACCGATCAATTGAAAGAAACCTAAATCGCTTCCGCTGACCAAAGGTTCCATAGACAATCCAAAGCTGTTTTCACTAACTTGTGCAAATAGCCGAGAGGCAAATTGCTCACTCTCACAACCGCCGCCTTTAGCAGGAAACAGCGCCGTTCCAATTGCACCTATCCCGGCAAATTTCGCAAAAACCGTGTCGCGTCGGGTGGTTCCCTTAAAGGCCAACAGAAACGTTCCAATAAAGAACATCGAACCTACGAAAATGTCGCCATAAAAGACGGCGTAATAAAAATGACTGACGCTATCGCGCATACAGCTGCCTTCCACCAAAAGACTGGTCGCCAATAAGGGAGGTAAGCCCAGTGCAACCCAACCGACCGTTTGGTCCAAAGCGGCCTGATCGATAGAGTAATGTCGTGGCGTTGCGGATCTCGCGCGACGCCTTGAAGATGAAGTATTAAGCAATTGTGTATTGTGCATTCTGCGTTCCCTTATTACTTTTTTTTTGAAATTTGCGGGAATAGCCGTTCATCCCGTCACACCCGCCATAGACAGAACGAAAGTGGCGCCTATTTATTAACCATGAGTAAAGAAACCGAAGTCCTGTATAACGCAGAATGTCCGATCTGTCGTTTTGAGATCGATCATTATCGTGCTTATTCGTCTCAAAAAGACTTACCAATCCGATTTGATGACCTGAATTCAGATGCAAGGGTGGCTTGGGATATAGACGAAGATAAGGCGGCACGTCGGCTCTATGTCCGACATTTGGATCAACTCTATTCTGGCATTCCAGCTTTTTTAATCCTTTGGCAGAATATGCCACGCTACAGATGGTTGGCCCGGATCATCGGTCTGCCGGGGATCAAGCAGCTTGCATCGATGACTTATGACTACATCCTCGCCCCATTGATTTACAATTGGCATATGCGTCGCCGCAAAAAGTCAGGACGGCCCGTCAAGACAAACGCAGCTTGACCTCATAAGACCTGTAAGGTTGAAACAAAGGGCTTTGGAGGATGGTTATGTATACAGCTGCGATTACCGGAACGGGAGTCTTCACACCCGAATTGAGCATTTCAAACGAAGAACTTGTCGAGGCTTTCAACACTTATGTTGACAAATACAATGACCAAAATGCTTCGGCTATCTCTGCCGGTGAAGTCCAAGCAAAAGACCATTCATCCTCTGAATTTATTGTCAAAGCATCGGGCATCAAGAGCCGCTATGTTTTGAACAAATCGGGTATCCTTGACCCGGATCTGATGCACCCCATCCTTCCAGAACGCGCCGATACAGAACCTTCTGTTATGGCCGAGATGGGTCTGGACGCTTGTACAAAGGCACTGGCCCAAGCAGGTCGCGGCGCGAGCGAAGTTGACGCTGTCATTGTCGCGGCTTCCAATCATGAGCGCGCCTATCCTGCGATCGCCGTCGAGGTTCAAGACCTGTTGGGCATTCAAGGTTTTGGATTTGACATGAATGTGGCATGTTCTTCAGCGACATTCGGCATGCAGGCGGCCGCTGATATGATACGCACAGGCTCTGCGCGTAAAATCTTGGTTGTGAACCCCGAAATTTGTTCGGCCCATTTGGAATGGCGTGACCGCGACTGTCACTTTATCTTTGGCGATGTGTGCACAGCCGCCCTGATCGAACGCGCCGA
The DNA here is from genome assembly GCA_039814625.1 of Pseudomonadota bacterium. Taxonomy (GTDB): domain Bacteria; phylum Pseudomonadota; class Alphaproteobacteria; order Rhodobacterales; family Rhodobacteraceae; genus Amylibacter. Next base: position 327,408 of record JBCCAU010000001.1, on the reverse strand, counting down.
AGATGCAAAAGGGCCACATTTTGATATTATCTCTACAAAGTGCTCGACCCAGTTTTCCAACAACATTCGAAACAACAATGGTTTTTTACGACGCACGCGCGAAGGTCATATGGAAGATCGCCGGGACATGCAGTTCGTGCAGGAAGGCCGCAAAGTTTTCAAAGAAGTCGTGCCTTTGGTCTCTAAGCATGTCGCCGCCCAACTAGAGGAAAACGCGATTGCGCCAGATCAGTTGAAGCGGATGTGGCTACATCAAGCCAACCTGACAATGAACGATTTTATAGGAAAAACGATATTGGGTCGCGTACCCGAACGCCATGAACAGCCCAATATTTTACAAGACTATGCCAACACATCTTCTGCGGGATCCATCATCGCGTTTGCGCAGAATTCCGAAGATCTAGAGGACGGCGACATCGGTCTGATATGCTCTTTCGGAGCGGGCTATTCTGTCGGATCCGTTTTGGTGAAACGTCATAGCTAATACGCACAACACTGGTTTTTTCTGGGATGAGCGCTGCTTCTGGCATTCGGGCGGAAATTACGCGTTCACGCTGCCTGTTGGTGGATTGGTTCAACCGCTTGCAAACGGAGGGCTTCCTGAAGATCCCGAAACCAAACGGCGTCTCAAAAACCTTTTGGATGTCACGGGCTTAACCGCACAGCTTAGCGTCTCATCCGCGCCGGAAGCCACATCCCAGATGTTGGCACGTATACACCCACAAGCCTATCTAACGCGTTTCAAAGAGCTGTCCGATACAGGCGGCGGAGAGATTGGACCACGTACACCATTTGGTCAGGGTGGATATGAAATTGCGGCCCTGTCGGCAGGTTTGGTGGTGGAGGCCGCCCAACAAGTGGCGCAAGGGCAATTGCGAAATGCTTATGCACTTTCGCGCCCACCTGGCCATCATTGCCTACCTGATCATCCAAACGGGTTCTGTCTATTGGCGAATATTGCTATTGCCGCGGAAGAACTTTTGGCAACGCAGCGGGCCAGTCGCATCGCCATTGTTGATTGGGACGTTCATCACGGAAACGGGTCAGAAGCAATTTTTTATGAACGTGACAACGTACTGACACTGTCGGTTCATCAAGCCAATAACTATCCCTTAGACACAGGTTCATCAGAGGATCAAGGCACAGGGGCTGGCTTGGGAGCCAATGTAAATATCCCTTTGCCACCGGGCGCCGGCCACGCCACTTACCTTGATGTTATGGATCGCTTGATCCTGCCTGCGCTATCGCGGTTCAAACCCGATTTTATTTTCGTGGCTTGCGGTTACGATGCAGCCGCCGTTGATCCTCTATCCCGGATGCTTGCCACGGCTGAAACCTTTGCAGTGATGACACAAAGGATTGCAGGTTTTGCGGATGTAAACTGTGACGGGAAACTCGTGCTGGCGCATGAAGGTGGCTACTCCCAAGTGTATGTTCCTTTTTGTGGACATGCCACACTCGCAGCTCTTTCTGGGAGTGAAATCAACGCCGAAGACCCGTTCGCAAAGACCTTTAAGCTGCGCCAACCCGAACCAGAGGTTCAGTCCTTTTACGATCAAATCGTAACGGGGTTTGTGGATAAGTTCGGCCTTTCGTAAATGGTCCTCAATGCTAGTCTCCATAAAGGACTTGGAGAAAAAGATGTTTACGATAGAGCATGATTTCGATGCCTCGGTGGTTACACTTGTTGATGAAGGCAAAATGCCGTTGGTCGAGGATGTGATCATTCAGATCTTTGACGAAGGCATTACGATCGAACAATATGATCAGCGCACTGACGCAATGGCCAAAGTGGTCTTGTCACACGCGCAGGTGCGCGATCTAGAAGCTGCCTTGGATTTACCCGAAGGCAGCTACCGCCTGAAAAAAATGGACGATAAACCTTAGTCTCTTAGCTGTTCCAAGTTGCGAAACAGTTCTAACGCCTCTGGATTGGCCATAGCTTCGGTGTTTTTTACAGCGCGCCCATGTACGATATCACGCACCGCAAGCTCCGTAATTTTGCCGGATTTCGTGCGTGGAATATCGGTAACGGCAATAATTTTGGCAGGCACATGACGCGGTGTGCAGTTGGTTCGAATTTCGAAACGGATCTTTCGGCGCAGCGCGTCGTCCAAGTCGATCCCATCTTTTAAGCGTACAAACAAAACCACCCGAACATCATCGTGCCAAAGCTGACCAATGACCAACCCTTCCAGCACCTCTTCGACCATTTCGACTTGACGATAAATCTCGGCGGTGCCGATACGCACACCACCAGGGTTTAAAACGGCATCTGAACGGCCGTAAAATATCATACCCCCCTGAGGGGTTAGTTCGACAAAGTCGCCATGATGCCAAACATTCTCAAACCGCGCAAAGTAGGCGTTATGGTACTTTAGTCCTTCGGGGTCGTTCCAAAACCCCACTGGCTGAGATGGATGCGGGGCTATGCATACCAATTCGCCTTGCGCGCCGCGCAACGGGTTCGCATTTTCATCGAACACTTCGACATGCATGGCAAGGTGACGGCGCTGGCATTGGCCAGGATAGACTGGATCAAGCGGAGAGCTGCCGACAAAACACCCTAAAATATCTGTGCCTCCGGCAATCGAAGAAAGGCACAGATCGGTTTTCCAATTCTTATACACGTAATGAAAGCCCGCAGGTGCCAGCGGAGAGCCGGTCGAATAAATCGTGCGCAGTCTTTGAAAGTCATGCGTTTTGATGGGCGCGACGCCCTCTTTGGCGCAAGCGTCCAGATACTTTGCTGAAGTCCCAAAATGGGTCACGCGCTCAGCTGCCAAAATATCCGCACAACGGTTGCCGTTTGGATAAAATGGGGAGCCGTCAAACATCACCAAAGATGCCCCTGCGCCCAGTACGCTAACCTTCCAATTCCACATCATCCAACCGCAAGTCGTAAAGTAAAACAGCCGATCTCCGGGCTTGGTATCGCCCTGTAATTGGTGCTCTTTTTGATGTTGGATCAGAGTGCCACCCACGGAATGCACGATACATTTGGGCAATCCGGTCGTCCCGGACGAGAACATAACATAGAGTGGAGCATCGAAGGCAACGCGCTCAAAACTCAACACTGGCAGCGTCGCTTTGATTAGATCTTCCCAGGCAACGGCCTTGCACCCGAAGGCCGATATGTCGGTGCAATAGCCATCATAAGAAAAGACTACCAGTTTTCGAACTGATTCAAGGGCCTCGGCCACTTCACTGGCCGTGGTTCCACAAGATATTGTCTTCCCATTGTAGTGGTATTTGTCCGACGAAAAGAGGACTTTCGGTTCAATTTGACCAAAACGATCCATGACACCGGACACACCAAAATCGGGCGAACAGCTGGACCAAACCGCCCCCAGTGATGCCGTCGCCAACATGGCGACCAGCGCCTCGGGTGTATTGGGTACAAAACCAGCAACACGGTCTCCAATCCCAACATCCTGCGCTTTCAAAAACTCTTGCATATGGGCGACAGCATCGCGGAGTTCATCATAACTCAGGCAACGGCGTATGCCGTTTTCACCATGGAAAATCAAAGCGTCATCTTTACCGGTTTTTTGCAACAGGTTCTCTGCAAGGTTTACCTTTGCATTGGGGAAAAACCGTGCCCTTTTAAGATCATGGGCCTCCTGCAACACGATATCACCCTTGTGACCAATAATCCCCAAAAAGTCCCATGCCGCATTCCAGAACCCATCCATCTGATCCACTGAATAGGTCCAAAGTGCCTCATAGTCCTGCGCCAGCCCCAGTTCCTCGATAAACCGAGCCATATTGCTATCGGCCTTGCGTGCGTCGCTTGGCATCCAAATCGGCTCAGCCATGATGAATTCTCCGCATTTTGTGATCATTAGATCACTTTTCTAAACGGCTTCTAACCAAAGAGAGCTTTCCTTGACCACAGGTCACGCTAAACCCCGTCTATGAATTTACGAAAAGCCATTCGGTATTCAATCGTGATCCTCTTTGTTGTCGTGATGGGTTTCATTGGGGCTGAGTTGGCAACAAGCAGCGCCAATGGCGTCTGGCAAAAACTGGGGCAAATCACGGCGCTGCAATGGGCCGCCGTTTTGTGCTTGGCGCTTCTAAACTATCTTCTGCGAGGGTTACGCTGGCAAATCTATCTTAAGCGGTTGGATCTGCATCTGCCGCTGCTCAAATCGATATATCATTACTTGGGCGGCTTTGCTTTCACGCTGACGCCCGCCCGGGTGGGCGAGCTGGTACGACTGCATTGGGTAGCAGAGGCGACGGGTCGTAAAGAACCTGCTTTGCTACCTTTGGGTGTGATGGACCGTGTCAGTGATTTGTTAGCAACGGGTGTGCTGTTGTTAACGGCAATCGGGTTCACGTCTATGGGCGGCGGCGGCACCATCGTCCCAGTGCTGTTTGCATTCGGCATTGTTTATATCGCAACGCATCCGGGCTTTCTGCGTCGTTCGGTGGAATTCGGTTATTGGGTCTTGCAGCGCTGGCCGCGCGCCTTTGCCACAATGCGCCATGCGCTTGGGGAAATTCGAACTTTCATGAAACCCACCATCTTACTGCCAACAACCGCCCTGGGGATTATCGGCTGGTTGGCAGAGGCTTATGCTCTCTATCTGATTTTAGAATGGCTCGGTGCACCCTTACCTTTCTGGTTGGTTGTTTTTATTTTCAAGACGGCGTTGTTGGGCGGCGGGGCGACAGGCCTGCCCGGGGGCGTCGGCGGAATCGAAGCGATTATGGTGGGTTTGTTGACACTCAACTCTGTTCCAATCGATATCGCACTCGCCGCCACCGCTATAATTAGGGCTGCCACATTATGGTTCGCAGTGGTATTGGGCTTTGCGGCATTTCCGCTGGCACAATGGAGCAACCGACAGGACAAGCATGCGATGGAAGTCTGATCATATTTCGGGATGGGGGCGTCACCTCTGGGCCGAAATGGAGGTGTCGAGGGTGTCGCGCCTCGCAGCATTAAAGCAGATTTATGCACAGACGCCTGCACCGGCCATAGGTGGGCTACGCTCATATGGGGATGCGGCTTTGAACACCGAAGGTCGCGCCCATTTGGCAACACGGTTGAACAAGTTCATTGCGTTCGATTCATCGAGCGGCCTTTTGCGCGCTGAAGCCGGAATAACTATGCGAGAGATTTTGGATGTGACCTTAGCAAAGGGTTGGGCCCCAACTGCTTTGCCCGGCACTGGCTATGTGACCTTGGGCGGCGCAATCGCAATGGATGTCCATGGGAAAGATCACAGAAACTCGGGCAGCTTTTCGGCTCAGCTGCGCGAGATAAAGCTGCTGGATGCAACAGGCAAAACGCATGTCGCATCTCATACGAAAAAGGCGGGATTGTTCTGGGCAACGGTAGCCGGTCTGGGTCAAACAGGGATTATCCTAGAGGCTGAAATCCAATTGGCCGCCGCATCCGATATGGTGGATCTTAGGAAAACCGCATTTGAAACCCTTAGCGAAGGGATCGCCTTGCTTGAGGCCAGCCCCGCGCAATTTAACGTGGCTTGGATCGACGCGATGGCGGTTGGGGCAAATCTGGGTCGCGGTATTTTTGAAAGTTCGGACTATTCCAGCAGCTCAGTTCAAAAACCGCGACGCAAGTCAAAAAACGTACCTGTGACGGCGCCGAAACTGGCCATGTCCCCGATGGTTATAACATCTTTCAACGCCTTACGGATGCGTCTCGCCGGCGCCAAAACCAAAACGCAACGGGTATCCTTTTTAGATGCCCAATATCCCCTCGACCAGCTGGGCGCATGGAACAAGCTCTATGGTAAGGATGGCTTCCACCAATTTCAGGCCTGTTTCCCCGTAAAGACAAGCGAAGCTGGCCTCACATCGATTTTGAAACTTGTGTCCAAAGCAAAGGCCGCCTCTCCTTTGGTGATCATAAAGCGTTTGGGTCCGGCAAGCCTTTCACCTCTCAGCTTTCCCCAAGAAGGCTTTACAATCGCGATTGACTTACAATCGCGCAACAACACAGCCGCTCTTCTGTCCAAGCTGACAGAGGTCACGCTGGCACATGATGGGCGGGTCTATCTTGCAAAAGACAGCAGCCTTTCGCAGGAGGCTTTTAAAACCATGTACCCTGCGCATGCAGATTGGGCAGACACCGTGTCAAAGTTCGATCCCGACAAAACACTGATGACAAATATGGTCCGACGGTTGGGAGTTCGGATATGACGACTTGGGTTGTAATTGGTGCAAGCTCTGCCATGGGAACGGCCTTTGCCCGAAAAGTTGCACGCGAAGGACACTCCTTAATTGTGACAACACGGAAACTTGAAGAGGCCAAAGCCCTTTGTGCAGACCTGCACATTCGTGGCGCAAGCACGGCAGAGCCAGCAAGGCTCGATTTGACAGATCATCAATCGATTGCGGCGCTCAGCGCACAAGTCATGGCGACAAGTCAGGACATATCGGTTGCATTCTTTGCAGGCTCAATGCGGCCCCAAGAAGAAATTTCGGCTGAACCCGAGTTGGGCGCACAAACCTATCAGGACAATTTGGTCGGTCCGGCCGAATGCCTGCTAACGCTGGCGGCAATTTTGGAACAGCGCGGATCTGGCGTGATCATTGCCCTGTCGTCAGTAGCAGGTGACCGTGGGCGTGCGTCAAACTATGTCTATGGTTCTGCAAAAGCGGGCTTCACCGCGTTTTTATCAGGGTTACGGAACCGACTTTCCCCGTTCGGCATACGGGTTGTTACCGTGAAAGCAGGTTTCGTGGACACTGAAATGACTTGGGGTTTGCCTGGCATGTTTTTGGTTGCCGATCCAATCGATGTTGCAAACGCACTTTGGAAAGCGTCCGCGCGCGGCCCCGAGGTGATTTACCTTCCAAAGTTCTGGTGGGTGATCATGACCATTATCCGCACAATACCAGAGCCGATCTTCAAAAAGCTAAAGCTTTAGATCGCGAAATACACAAAACCCAACGAAATTGCGATGAGGCCCAGTCCAACCTTGTCTTTCAAAGCATGAGTGATTGGATCGAAATCCTGCAACCCTCTGGCAGAGCTTATAATCATGCGCGCCAACCAAACCGCCAAGGGCAAACTGGACAAAAGCAAGATCAAAGGTCGGCTGTAAATCAGACCCGCCGTATTCGATTGTGTGTAGGCGGAAAATACACAAACTGCACCAACCGCCGACAGGATCGCCGTCGCTATAAGCCATTGGCGATCTGCTGTTGAATAAGATCGTCCTGGAACTTTCCCAGCCTCAGACAAACGCGTGACCTCCGTCAGACGCTTGACCGCAGCAAGACTTAGAAAAACCGGCCCCACAAATGCGAGAAACCAACCCGTGGCAGGAACCGAAGCTGCTGTCGCACCCGCAATCACACGGATTGCGTAAAGGGCTGAGAGCATTAGGATATCAACAGCACGTCCTTTTTTAAGTTTGAAGGAATAAAGGCTCGTTAAAACCAAATAGACAATGGCGACTAGCAAGAACTCGAAATTGATCAAAGCGGATAAAACAAGCCCCGAAACAATCAAAAATACAGCAACCCTTTGGCCTTTCCGAAGGCTCAACTTCCCTGATGCAAGCGGCCGAAACCTCTTTTTGGGGTGCAAACGGTCGGCAGAAAGATCGCAAAGATCATTTACAATATAAATCGCCGAGGCGAGCAAGCTGAACGCAACAAATCCAATCGCACAAAACAGCCACGACACCCCGAACGCGGAGTGCGATGCGAGTAATGGCAAGAATAGCAAACCGTTTTTGACCCATTGGGTTGGTCTGATCTGTTTGAGCAGGGCGTAGGGATCTAGGCCGGCAGCCTTTTGGGGGATTGCGGCTTTGCCTTCCAGGATTCGATCGACCATCGCATCCCGCTCAGCCCCGGTCTTGTGGAACAATAGACCCTTCGCATCCGTTAGGGAAACAGGCACTATTGCCCAGAAAGCCTCGGCGAAACGCTCTTGCCGATCCATCTTACAGATCAGCCCATACCGAAGAAAACACACCCATCCGTTGCGTAGTGATGCGGCCCTTTGCAAAGACCTTTGGCCACACGCCACGCAGCAACCACTTTGGGGATATAATTTCGGGTCTCCTCATATGGGGGGACACCTCCGTGCGATAAAACAGCGTTCTCACCTGCGTTATAACCCGCCAATGCAAGAACCGCATCCCCACCAAATTCGTCAATTAGAAATTTCATGTAGGCCGCGGCCCCACGAATGGCCTCAGTTGGATCTTTTGCGTTTTCGACCCCGAACCGGTCCGCAGTCGCCGGGATCAATTGCATAACGCCTTCGGCCCCTGCTGGGCTGACGGCCGTAGGATCGCCCCGCGATTCCACGTACATAACAGAAAGAAGCAATGCCGGAGAGACACCGAACTCCGCGCCAGAACGTAAAAGCGCAGGTCCGTAGGTCGAAGCCAGTTTTTGCATTGCCTCAACCTTCGGAACCAGAGCCTCAGCCTCTGAGCCGCCGATCAAAAGGGCTTTTTGCAATGAAATCACCGAAGCATCTTCTAGTGTTGGCGAAAACTGATCCCAGAACCATGGCGCGGTTTCATTCTTTGGAACAATACCAAGACCTTCGACGGGCGGTGTAGTGGGTGCAATCGAAGTGATCTGATCTGAGCCCGGATCATCATCTGTTTCGACTGGTGCATTCCGGGTCTCTATCTGCGCTTGTCGGCGTTGGAGAAACGCTTCTTCGTCAATCTGGACGTTGATTCGTGACCCCGATTGCCGATCTTCGACCTTTAACCGTTTAAATTGCTGCTCGGGCGTTTGTGCAAGAATCACCTGCGGGACGGTAATTGACATAATTGTGACAAAAATCACACATGCGTAAGTTGTACTTGTTTTCTGCTTCATTTTCACCAGCCGACCTTCTTTTTCTTGTTATCGCGGCGTTTATAAGTGTGACTTTATACCAACTTTAAACAAAGAAACATGGTGTTTGACGTATTTTTCTATGACATTGCCTAAGTATTGCCTAATTCTCGGAGCAAGTAGTCTTGGCGATTACTAGCCTGCTGTGTAGGTGGGGGTCATAATTTGATGGAGAAAACAATGAAACTTTTCGCTCTTAAAAAAGACGAGTCCGGTGCGGTTACAGTTGACTGGGTTGTTTTGACAGCTGCTTTGGTTCTGATCGGTGGTATCATCATCACGATCATCCAAACAGGTCTGGAAAATGCAGCTTCTGCGATCCAAACGGCTCTGAACGCAACAGCGACAGAAATCAACGAATAATTCTGCGCTGCAAGTCGCGTGTACTCGCGACAAATGGTAGTAAAGATCGGGCGGCAACTTTAGTTGTCGCCTTTTCTTATTCAGCCTATATTGCTTGACAAAACGGGAGTCTCTAATGCGCCTTGGTTTCATATTGATTTTGATTGCCGGTGTCGGCCTTGCAGGATTTGCAGGATATCTTGTTACCCAGCAGACGAGCCAATTGGAAAAACAACTTGCCGCTGCCAAAGCGCAAGCCGCAAAGGTTGTTCCCACGGTCGAAGTATACATCGCAAAAGAAGACCTGCCTTATGGGACACAGTTGACCCCGAAAATGGTCAAAAAGTTCAAATGGCCAAAGTCACTTCTGCCCGAAGGCCATTTTGAGGCAGCAGAAGATTTATTTGGCGAGAACCAAGACGAAGAACGCCGCCTCGTGATCAGAGCAATGGACAAGAATGATTTGATTGTTGCCACAAAGATAACCGCCAAAGGCGAAGATGCAGGTTTGGTATCGCGTTTGGGGCAAGGGCGCCGTGCCTTCTCGTTAAAAGTAAACGCAACCAGTGGGGCGTTTCTGCGCCCGGGCGATTTGGTTGATGTCTATTGGACTGGCAGAGATCGTGGCGAAATGACGACAAGACTCCTCTTGGATGCCGTACAACTTATTGCAATCAACCGCGATCTAGACTCGTCGACAGCTAGAAATCAAAACCAAGTCGCTCGAACGGTCACAGTTGCAGTGGACCCGACAACCGTCGCGCGTTTAGTTCAGGCCCAGAACACGGGTTCTCTTCTGATTTCATTGCGCGGTTTAGGGGATACCGAAGAAGTGGGCGACTTGTCGTTCACACAATCGGACTTCTTCGGCATCGAAGAGGCTGAAGAAGTTGTAGAAGATCAGAAGTGCTTTACGAATGTTCGCAAAGGCACGCAGGTGGTCCGAACAGAAATTCCATGCTCTAACTGATTTTCACCTATAGCTTGTGGTTCTACGTTCTTTGAACACAATTTCATGTGGTGTGTCCAAAAACGCACATTAAAAATCCTGCTAACACATTGATTCTTGCGAAAAACTTCGGTTCGTGCAAAGTTATCCACAATAATAAAAGAAATCGTGGTCAGAGAGGCAGGATCACAATGAAGCAGAAAGCACCCATCTTGTGGGCGGCTGCGATCGCATGTGCGATTGCCGTTGGAACACCACCTGTTGAAGCGCAGAGCGTCCTTCGCGTAATGCAAGGCGAAGCTGCAAGCAGCATCAAAGTTAACACAAACCGCGCTGTTGTGCTGGAATCGGAAGCGCCATTTGCAGAGCTGTCTGTGGCCAACCCGGCAATTGCAGACGTGGCAACACTGTCAGATCGTACGATCTACATTCTTGGTAAAGTGCCAGGCCGGACCACACTTACCTTGTTGGGCCCTGATGGGCGTTTGATTACAAACGTTGATGTCCAGGTTGAACCTGATCTGGCCGAATTCAAAGAACGCTTAAAGTCAATCCTACCGGGTGAACCGATTCAAGTGCGCACCGCCAATGGTGGCATCGTTCTAAGTGGTCGAGTATCTGGCATTCAAAAGCTGGATCGCGCTTTAAACTTGGCAGAACAATATGCTCCAGGCGCCGTTTTGAACCTTATGACGATTGGCGGCAGCCAACAGGTCATGTTGAAAGTTAGGTTCGCTGAAATGTCGCGTTCGGTATCGAAAAGTCTAAGTTCGAGCATCGGATTTACAGGCGGTTCTGGAAACTACACTTCAGCGGGTGAAACGGGCACTTACTTAGCAGGCGACAACGCACCTTTTGGTGCCTTGACTGTTCCATCTGACACACAAGGCGCCTTCACGCTTGGATATACGTCCGGCAGTCTGGCAATCGAGGTCTTGATCGAGGCGTTAGAAACGAAGGGTTTGGTTCGTACTCTGTCAGAACCAAATCTGGTCGCTCTTTCAGGCCAAGAGGCCTATTTCTTGGCCGGTGGGGAGGTTCCAATCCCCGGCATTTCCGATGATGGCGATATTTCCGTAGAATACCGTCCATTCGGTATAGAAATGACCTTCTTGCCCACCGTTTTGGATGGCGGAAACATAAATATCGCTCTGACAACATCGGTAAGTGAGATCGATACCTCAATTGCAATTGATGTCGGTTCGTCCGAAGCGTTTGGATTTTCGAACCGGATCACATCGACAATTGTTGAAATGAAAGATGGTCAAAGCTTGGCCATATCCGGCCTCTTGCAGGACAACTTCACAGATCTTGCAGGCCAAGTTCCTTGGTTGGGGGACATCCCGGTAATCGGAGCCCTGTTCCGCAGTGCCGAATATGCGCGTGATCAAACGGAACTTGTTGTGATCATTACCGCAAATCTTGTGACCCCAGTGGATGGTGACACTCTTACCCTTCCAACGGATCGCATTCAGCCACCATCTGAGGCAGAACTCTTTTTACTTGGAAACACAGCAGGAAAACCTGGCACTGTTGCAGGTCAGGACTTCTCGGGGAGCTATGGCTATGTCCTTGAATAAGCGTAAACTTTCAGCTGTCGGCGGCGTGGTCGCCATCAGCCTTCTGACAACGGCCTGCGCTGAATCAGACCTTGATTCTGCGGGTCGCTCAGCCGGGGACAGCTTAAACAGATCCGGTCAACTTGGCGTCGCAACTGCGATCAATACGGGCCAACAGGTGATCCCGACTGAAGAAATGCTTCGTAACCTGACACGGATGTTCGGTGCTGAAGTTCCAGCGACGATCAACTTTGAGTTTAACAGCTCAGAACTGGATGACGCAGCGCGATCCGCTCTGGATGCGCAAGCGCAATGGATCATCTCCCATCCGGCTGTGAAGTTCCGGGTATACGGACATACCGACAAGGTTGGGTCCAACGCCTATAATATTGCCTTGGGCAAGCGTCGCGCAGATGCCGCCGTTGCGTATTTGGTGTCTCGTGGTGTTCCGCGGAATAGGTTGGAAGGTGTTGCATCATTTGGTGAAACACGCCCCGTCGTTTTCACGCAGGGTAGAAGTCGTGCCAATCGCCGCACAGTGACAGAGGTGATTGCATTTGTTAAACCATTTGATGGCGATCTGGATGGCAAGTATGCGCGTAACGTTTATGACTTATATGTCAGTCGTTACCAGCGTATCGCTCAGGGCCAGCGCACATTCAACGAAGGTACTGGCGGCGCTCAATAACCGCGCTGGATTACAATCAAAATGGGCTTCACCCTTGGAGCCCATTGCTTTTTCCACTAATGCTCGGAAAAATTTGTGAGATTCCATGGCTGAAGAAGAAGACTCCGGCAAAGTTTTGGCTTGCGCAATTGCGCGAGACCTCAACAGTTTCGACGAGCTAATTAATGAAATGCAGACGCTTTATGGCGATGCTTGGGGTGGTTTAGACTTTGCCGATGCCACATCTGTACTGCAGACGCCCGAAGCAGCTGACCTACAACTTGTTGTTCTTGCCGTAGATACTGAAGATGCCAACGATTCAGCGGGCATCACGCAGATCATTCAATCTTGCAAGACGCAGGGCTTTCAAACAGTCTTGGTCGCAAAAGATCTAAACCCGGCTGCTTTGCATTCTTTAATGCGTTTGGGCGCAGACGACTTTTTGCCCTACCCGCTTCCTGAAAACGCATTGGTCGAAACGCGGGACCGGTTTCAAGCAATGCAGACCAGTATGCCCGGTCAACAAGCTGCCTCTCAGGAGGTTGTTGTCGACGCAACACAGGCCCGCCCGCGCGGTCCAGATCGCGATGGATTTATCTTTCCAGTATATGGACTGGCAGGTGGTGTTGGCAGCAGCACATTTGCAGCAAATCTTGCTTGGGAATTGCAAACTCTCGTTGAACAAAAAGGCAAGCGCGTCGCGATCATTGATCTTGACCTGCAGTTTGGCTGTATTTCGACATATCTTGATGTTCCGCGGACAGACGCGACGTACGAGTTGCTGTCGAACGCAATGGATGCAGATGACGACACGATCGCGCAAATTGTTTCAAATTTTGAGCAACGCCTCGACATCCTTGCCGCACCAAGTGATGCCATCCCGCTGGAATTTGTAGGCCGTGCCGAAGTTGAGCATCTTTTGAATGTTTTTGCGCGCAATTATGACTTTGTGATCGTTGATCTACCCAAGAACTTGGTCAGTTGGACAGAGACTGTGTTGAAATCTTCGCAACTGTTTTTCACCCTGCTTGAGTTGGACATGCGGTCCGCCCAAAATGCGCTTCGTTTTTTGCGTGTGTTGAAATCCGACGACCTTCCCTATGAAAAAGTTCAATTTGTTTTGAATAGGGCACCAAAGGTTACGGATTTAACAGGACGTAGTCGTGTTAAGAAACTTGCAGACAGTTTGGACGTTCAATTCCGTTTCTTCTTGCCTGATGGTCAAAAACAGGTTCCCTATGCAGGTGACCACGGCTCTCCTTTGGCAGAGATTGCGCCAAAAAACCCACTACGTCGTGAAATCAGAAAGATTGCAACAACCCTAGCTGATCTGGCATTATCAGAGGAGGCGAAATCGGAGGCGAACTAAATGTTCAAGAAGTATGGATCAGGTGACGGGGGCGCAGCAAAGCCCACCAATGTAAAATCGGTCGATTTTTCTAACACAGAACCTCCCGGCAAGCCGGCAGCGCAAGTGACGCGAAAAGAGCAACCCAAAGCTCCGACCTCTACGCGCAATGAAAAAGAGACAAAACGTGTAGAACGTCTGATGGAGTTGCGTATGCAACTTCACAAATCGCTCTTGGAGAATTTGAATCTCGGCGCATTGGAAAACGCCCAAGAGAGAGAATTGAGGGCAGAGATATCTGCGATCGCCACCGACGCTTTGCAAGAACAAGGTGTAGTCCTTAATCGACAAGAACGCGACATCTTGTTTGCCGATCTATATTATGAAGTGAAGGGATTGGGGCCGCTGGACCCGCTTCTCGCCGACGACACTGTGAACGATATCCTGATCAATGGGCCGAAGCAGGTTTTCGTCGAACGCGACGGTATATTGGAACTGTCCGACACGCAATTTTTCGATGGTAATCACCTTTTACGCATTATCGACAAAATCGTATCTGCCGTGGGTCGTCGCGTGGACGAAAGCAACCCCTATGTGGACGCCCGTTTGAAAGACGGTTCGCGCTTCAACGCAATGGTGCCACCCATCGCGGTTGACGGCGCCTTAGTTTCAATTCGGAAATTCAAGAAGGACAAGCTCGGTATCGATGATCTTGTCAATTATGGCGCCTTCACCGACGAAATGGCAGCATATCTTCAAGCCGCAGTTGCAACTCGGCTGAACGTCGTTGTTTCAGGCGGTACAGGTTCAGGTAAGACAACAACCTTGAACGCCTTATCAAGTTTCATTGACAATGCTGAGCGCATCGCAACGATTGAGGATACAGCGGAACTTCAACTTCAGCAAACACATCTGGCCCGCATGGAAAGCCGTCCGCCAAATGTAGAGGGCAATGGTGAGGTGTCCCCCCGCGATCTTCTGAAAAACGCTTTGCGGATGCGTCCAGATCGCATCATTGTGGGTGAGACGCGGGGCGAAGAAGTGATCGACATGCTTCAGGCCATGAACACCGGCCATGACGGATCAATGACAACGATCCACGCAAACTCTGCGCGCGATGCGCTTTCTCGTATGGAAAATATGATTGCGATGTCCGGCGTCGAACTGCCATTGCGCGCGATGCGCAATCAGATTGTGTCTTCGGTAGATCTTTTGGTTCAGGTCAAACGACTTCAAGATGGTTCGCGCCGCATGACTTCAATTACCGAAGTGACCGGTCTAGAGGGTGACGTGATCGCGCTTCAAGAAATCTTCAAATATGAAGTCGACAGCACTGACAAAGATGGAAAAATCATTGGACGGTTCACGCCAACAGGTCTGCGGTCCACATATTCGGATCGTTTCGCGCAATGGGGTTATGAACTACCCACAAGCATTTACACGCGGGCTGCAGCGCAATAGATAACCACAATGAACTTTCAATTTGTCATATTCATTCTGGTTTTTGTGGCTATCCTTATGATTATTCAGGGGATTTACCTGGTCACATTTGGCAAATCGATCAGCAACAACTCGCGAATAAACCGCCGGTTGGCGCTCCTCGAAGAGACCAATGATTATGAGCAGGTTTTGCTTCAGCTGCGAAAAGAGCGAGAGCAGCACAAAGCCAGTACAAGTATCCCGATCTACTCCATCTTGGCGCACAAGGCACAACAGGCCAATATCGCGTTCACGCCGGTCCAAATCATCGGATTGATGGTGGTGGTGTCCATTTTGGCCACCGGGGCGTTGTTGGCGCTTACCCAAGCGGGCTTGTACACCGCGATCCTTGTCGGCGCTGCAATGGGATTTGGCGGCATGTATGTTTGGGTCATGATGAAAGCCAAGGCCCGTATCTCTCTCTTCGAAGAGCAATTGCCAGATGCAATCGACTTGATTGTGCGCTCGCTGCGCGTTGGGCACCCTTTTGCAAATGCGATCAACATTGTGGCAGACGAGATGGCCGACCCGATCGGCACGGAATTTGGTATGGTTGCAGATGAAACAACCTATGGGATGGATTTGACATCTGCAGTTGAACAAATGGCCCAGCGTGTTGATGTCCCTGACCTACGCTTTGTGTCTGTGGCCGTTGGCATTCAGGCGCGCTCCGGCGGTAACTTGGTTGAAATTCTGGACGGCCTTTCCAAGGTTATCAGAGCGCGGTTCAAATTGTTTCGACGCGTCAAAGCGATCACAGCGGAAGCGCAGTGGTCAGGTTGGTTCCTGTCAGGATTTCCTCTGGGCGCATTGGCGCTGGTGAATATCACCAATCCAGGTTATTATGACGATGTGCGTGAAAGTGAATATTTCGTACCTGTTGCTTTGGTTGTTTTTGCGATGCTGACGGTCAACGTATTCGTCATGCGATCGATGGTTAACATTAAGGTCTAGTTCATATGGAATCTGTGATTACGTTTCTAACCGACTTGTTTGGACCAGCTGGCCCTATACTGGGGGTTGGAGCGGTTGGTGTGTTCCTCGTTTCACTGATCATACCTATTATTCTGTCACAACGTCCCGATCCTTTTGAGCGTATCAAAGGGGTACACCAAGCCCCAACCGGCGCCGGAGGAAATGCCGCTGCACTCCGCCGAAAAGAGTCCGAATTGGCCAGCCTTGATCGGTTTGCGCAGTATCTTGAGCCTTCAGATCAAAAGGAATTTACAGCCACGCGTCTGAAACTTGTTCAAGCTGGCTACCGCAGCAAAAACGCTGTGCGGACGCTTCATGCCGCCAAATTGGTTCTTGGGATTGCGGGTCTGCTGTGTGGCGCGATTTACGTTTTAATCTTCCAACGCGGCTCTGAAGATCTGTTACGTCTTGTACTATATGTACTCGGTCCCGGAATTGCGGGCTACTACATCCCAATCTACTGGATTGAGAAACGCAAAGAGCAGCGCCAAGAAGAAATTCAAAGTGGGTTTCCGGACGCGCTCGACCTTCTTTTGATCTGTGTTGAGGCGGGTCAATCCCTTGATCAAAGCATCCAGAAGGTCGCTCGCGAAATTCGGATCGGCTATCCTGTTTTGGCCGAGGAATTTACCATTATCGCAAATGAGACCTATGCTGGTAAAGACCGGGCGACCGTGCTTCGTGACCTTTCAGAACGAACAGGGGTCAATGATATCAAAGCTTTTGTGACGGTTTTGATCCAATCTGCAACTTTTGGGACGCCGATCGGCGAAGCGCTTCGTGTCTATGCCGCCGAGATGCGAGATAAGCGTGTCACCAAGGCCGAAGAGAAGGCAAACACTCTACCTACAAAAATGACTTTGGCCACGATGATGTTCACCGTTCCACCATTGCTTGTTATTCTTGTTGGCCCTTCGGTTTACGACATCGTGAATTACCTTGGCTAAGGCGTAATGCGTTTAAGAACAGCCTGGTTCCTAGGACTAAGCTTCGTCGCAGTCTCTGCTTGCAACCAAACAATTCAATCAGGTGACCCGCTTGCTCCACCAGCTGTGGCCGAGGATCAACAAGGCGTTGATAGCCTTCTTGTTGGCCACAACTTTATGCTTGGCGGCGAATATGAGCTGGCCCTGAAGGCCTATCAGCGCGCTGTGATCGATCGAGGTTTGACACCAGATGTGCTCAACGGATTGGCCATAGCAAACATGCGTTTAGGACGGACGGGTGAAGCAGAGCAATTGCTGCGCGCTGCGGTGGAACAAGACCGCGATTACGGGCCAGGATGGAACAATTTGGGAGTTTTGTTGGCAGAAACGGGCAATTACCGCGAAGCAAAACGTGCATTTGAGATTGCTTTCAGCCTTGGCGGCGGTAGATCTTCACAAATTAAAACGAATATCGCCAAAACTGTCGCCAAAATAGAAAATATAGACTATACGGAACCTGAAAATAACAATGACTTTGAGCTGGTACAGCAGGGAAATGGGGTTTTCCTTCTCCTTCAAACACCAAGCTGAAGCAAATGAGCAGGTGAACTATGAGACATATCCGTATGTCCTTTGTGGCTGGCTGTGTAGCGCTCGCGGTGCTGTCAGGCTGCGAGGAAGCAAATCCCGAATTAGATGATACAATTGTCGGTGTTGTTGATGAAAGCGATCTGAACAATATAATGCTGACGGTCGCAGATCCTAAGGACTCGATTTCTTACTTCCAAAACGCGGTTGCAAAAGATCCAAGCCGGATCGACCTCCATCGCGGTTTGGGAAAGTCATTCATTCGCGACAATCGCGGCTCAGACGCGGTCATTGTGTATGAAAAAGTTCTCACAATGGAAGGCAATTCGGATCAAGACCGCGTAGATCTCGCCGACGCTTATGTCCGTTCGAATGAGTGGAACAAGGCCAAAGAGACGCTGGATCAAGTGCCTCCAAATGTAGAGACTTTCCAACGATATCGTCTAGAGGCGGTTGTCGCAGATGCAAATAAGGAATGGAAAGCGGCAGATGAGTTCTACAAAACTGCGGTTGGTCTGACCTCTAGACCGGCCAAAGTTTACAACAATTGGGGATATTCCAAGCTTACACGTGGTGACTTTGCTGGTGCTGAAAAGCTGTTTGCCCAAGCCGTGAAGAACGACAAAACTCTGTTTGTGGCAAAGAACAACATGGCTTTGGCACGCGCTTCGCAAAAGAACTACACGATGCCAATCATTCCAATGACCGAAACAGAAAGAGCGCAAATTCTCTACACGCTTGGCCTATCTGCCGTGAAACATGATGACAAGGAAACTGGGATCCGATTGATCCGCCGCGCGGTTGACACTCATCCGGAATTCTTCGTCGAAGCTCAACGAAGCTTGGACGCTTTAACAGGCAGCGGATGAATTGGGACCAAATTTATATTTGGTCCTCTTTGGCACTTCTCGGTCCGCTATGTCTTATCGCGATATGGACCGACCTACGCCAAATGCTGATCAAGAATTGGCTGACGGCCAGTTTCGCATCCCTCGCATGTGTCATCGTTTTGATAACATTGGGTTGGCAAGCCCTTTTGTGGCATGTGTTATTCGCCGTCGCGATCTTCTTCCTGTGCTACATCGCCTTTCACTTTAACCAGATGGGTGGTGGTGACCTAAAACTGTTCGTCGGCGTCGCGATCGCACTTGGATTCTGGACGTTCACCAAGTTTCTGTTCATTTTATCGGCCGCAGCAATCGTGACTTTATTGCTTCATCGGGCGGTTGGACTTTATGTGCGACCTCGAGATCCAGATCAAAAATGGGGTTCTTTTCACAGAACAAATCATTTTCCTTATGGCGTGACGATTGGTTTAGCTTACATTATTACTATGGGTGAAAAAGCGATCACGACGGTATAGAGGGCGACCATGAACATTCAGACGCCGATCCAAGTAGAAGCGCCGCGCGCGCCGAAACAAATGAACGAACTGGGTCTGTCACAGACTTTCATTCGCGACCATGCTTTAAAGACAGCCCTGCGATTGTCTGTCGACTCGGCAAACCGTTTGGCCCGCGCTTTGGCGGTGCTTTTGCCTATTGGTAACGAGGTTGTCGAACTGCTTCGCTCTGAAAACCTGGTTGAAAACATGGGTGAGATCCGCACGCAATATGGCATCGAAATCCGATTGGCCCTGACACAACGGGGTCGGCAACAGGCAGAGATTGCCCTATCACAGTCAGAGGCTTATGGTGCCTTGCCCGTGCCGCTGGACGATTACCGCAAACAAATTGACCGGCAATTGATCAAGAACATTCAAATCAGCCCGCCCGAGCTTGATCGGGCATTTGAAAATTTGATCATCAACCCAATGGTGCCTCAAAAACTTGGCCCGGCGGTAAACTCAGGACGCTCGATCCTGCTTTATGGTGCGCCAGGCAACGGCAAAACATCTTTGATCAATTGTATCGCAGATACGGTGCGATCAGATATCTTCGTACCTCGTTTTGTAGAGATCGCTGGGCAAGTGATTTCGGTCTACGATGACTCTGTGCATGGCAATCCGATCATCCCCGAAGATGACCCTACCAGCTTACGCAGTTCGACAGGTTCATTTGACCAACGCTACTACAGATGTCGGCGTCCGGTTGTCATCACCGGGGGTGAACTGAAGCTTGCGCAACTCGAACTGAACTACAACCCCGTGACCAAAGTTTATCAGGCGCCGTTGCAGTTCAAAGCGATGTCCGGGATTTTCGTTGTAGATGATTTGGGTCGCCAGACCGAGCCACCGCAGGACTTGATCAACCGTTGGATTGTTCCAATGGAAGAGCAGAAAGACGTACTAACGCTTTCATCTGGTGAAAAGGTGTCTGTTCCTTTTGATACGCTTGTCATGTTCTCGACGAACTTTCACCCAAAAGAACTGTTCGACGGTGCGGCTTTGCGTCGAATTCAATATAAAATCAAAATCAACTCGCCGTCGCGCGATGAACTTTTGCAGGTTTTCCTACTTGTATCAAAAGCAAAGGGGATCGATTTGCCCGAAGAAGTCTTGATCCGGCTCTTCACCGAACGTTATCCCGAAATCGACAACAAATATGCAAACTTCCACGCCATCTTTTTTATGAACCAAATTCAGGCTATGAAAAAGTTTCGTCCAGACGCCACAGTTGATGAGGCGATGATTGATGCGGCTTGGGAAAACCTCTTCGTTGAGGAGGAGCTTGACTAAACTCACCCCCCAGTTGGAGCATTGGTTCGCATCACGGGGCTGGTCAGCGCATCCCCACCAATTGGACTTGCTTGAACGTGCCAAAGCGCCTGCAACTTTATTGATCGCACCAACAGGGGCTGGCAAAACACTCTCTGGCTTTCTTCCATCGCTGATCGAACTCGCAGATGGGACGCATCACGGTATTCATACGCTCTATATTTCACCGCTCAAAGCCCTAGCTGCGGATATCAAACGCAACCTACAAACCCCGATATCTGATATGGGGCTGCCCATTCGCGTTGAAGACCGTACGGGTGACACAACGCAAACGCAGCGCAAACGACAGCGGGCAGACCCGCCTCATATTTTGCTGACCACACCTGAAAGCTTGGCCTTGCTGCTGTCTTACGAAGATGCGCCGATGATTTTCAAAGGTATCAAACGCGTTGTCATTGATGAAATCCATGCCTTGGCCGAAAGCAAACGCGGCGATCAATTGATGCTGTGTCTTGCGACTTTACAATCCATGTTTCCTGATTTGCGCCGCGTGGGACTATCAGCGACGGTCGAGGACCCGACCGCCCTTGCGCACTATCTTGCCCCGCATCCACAATCTTGTGCGGTCTTATATGCAGACCCCGGCCCGAACCCCGATATATCTGTCATGATCACTAGGGCGGAACCTCCATGGGCTGGCGCAGGTGCCATCTATGCCGTACCAGAAGTGCTGGCCGAACTGCGCAAGGCCAGAACGACCCTGATTTTTGTCAATACGCGTGCCCAGGCGGAGATCTTTTTCTATGCCTTGTGGCGCGAAAATGATGGGGATCTACCGATCGCCTTGCATCATGGGTCCCTATCCCGCGAAGCCCGCGCTAGGGTTGAGGCCGCAATGATAGCCGGCGGGCTGCGCGCAATCGTCTGCACAGGATCTTTGGACCTTGGAATTGACTGGGGGGATGTCGATCTGGTGATCCAGATCGGTGCGCCCAAAAACGTCAAACGTCTTGTGCAGCGGATCGGACGCTCTAATCACACCTATAATGCGCCGTCGCGTGCGATCATTGTTCCAGCCAATCGGTTCGAAGTGCTGGAATGCCGCGTCGCTTTAGAAGCGGTGGTAGAGCGTGACCTCGATGGAGCGGTGCGCGGCCCAGGTCCGTTGGATGTTTTATGCCAACATATCCTTATCAGAGCCTGCTCTGGTCCATTGGATGCAAACGCTTTGTTTGCTGAGCTGACCAGCGCCGGACCATATAGCGCGCTAACGCGCAGCGAATTCGACGCGTGTTTGGATTTTTGTGCAACAGGCGGATACGCCTTGCGCGCCTATGACAAATGGAAGCGCTTGATGAGGCGCGGTGATGGCCATTGGACTCTACGCGATCCCCGCAAAGCCAGCTCCATTAGGATGAACATTGGGACGATCGTTGACACCGAATTGCTGTCCGTGCGCATGAAAAACACCCGCGGTGGGCAGCCTTTGGGTGAAGTCGAAGAGGCCTTTGCAGCAACATTGGTGCCCGGCGACACATTCCTGATTGGCGGACAGACAGTCCGATATGAAGGGCTGCGTGAGATGACCCTCGAAGTGACAAAGAAGGCAGATATGCAACCAAAAATCGCTGTCTTTGGGGGCACAAAGTTCTCAACCTCCCTGGTGCTGTCAGATCGAGTGATGGCCTATTTACAAAATAGAGACTGGTCTGCGATGCCGCATTACGTGGCAGACTGGCTGGCTTTGCAAGATCAGTTTAGCCGCATGCCACATCCGGACCGTCTACTGGGCGAAAGCTTCACACGAGATACCACTGCGTACACCTGTATCTATGGCTTTGCAGGGCGCAACGCGCACCAGACGCTTGCCTTGCTTGTCTCCAAACGCATGGAGACGGCTGGTTTGAAACCTTTGGGTTTTGTCGTAAATGACTATGCTTTGCTGATCTGGAGCATCGAAGCCGTGCGCGACCTTGAACCTTTGGTCCATGCAGAGGGTTTGCGCGATGGTCTTGAACAATGGCTGTCCCAAAACGCGGTCATGAAGCGCAGTTTTCGGACCGTGGCCCATGTCGCTGGACTGATCGAACGAAACTTGCCTAGCAATCGCAAATCCGGGCGGCAAGCCACATTCAGTTCCGACATCCTTTACGACACCTTGCGCAAGTATGACCCAAACCACCTTTTGATGAAGATCACCCGAGTCGAAGCAGATCGCGGACTGGTTGATTTCGGCCGAATAGAGGCGATGCTGAGCCGAACGGATGGTCGGGTTGACCATATCTTAGCGCCTCATGTGACCCCTTTGGCAGCTCCCTTGCTGCTTGAGGCAGGCCGCATTCCGATCAGTGGTGCCGGGCGCGAATACCTTATGGACGTAAGAGCGGATGAGTTGATGGCCGAAGTTGGGTTAAAATGACTTGATCCTGCGATCTGCTTCGGCTCTCTAGGCATATGTCTTCTTATGATGTCACATTTCAGAATGCCAAAATTTCCCTTCACCCAAGCGGATGTCTGACGTGGGACGACGAACAGCTGCTTGTGGTATCCGATTTGCATTTGGGAAAATCCAGTCGGATGGCGCGTCGCGGTGGCGTTCTGATCCCGCCATATGAAAATATTGATACACTTGCCCGATTGGCCGAGGAAGTTACTCGCTTCAACCCAAAACGCGTTATCTGTCTTGGCGATAGCTTCGATGATCTACGTGCGATGGACGAGCTTGGAGAACAGGATACGAAACAGATTTCAGCCTTAATGGCCGGGCGTGACTGGGTTTGGATCGAGGGGAACCATGACGCCGGACCTGTAAACATCGGCGGCACCCATTTGGCTGAGTTAAAAATAAACCAGATCACATTCAGGCACATTGCCAAAGCTGAAGACAGCTCTGAAATCTCTGGCCATTTTCACCCAAAGGCTCAACTTGCTGGGCGTTCTGGCGCATGTTTTCTTGTAGATCGCACACGCATCATATTGCCGGCTTTTGGCACCTATACGGGCGGGCTTCGACTATCGGCCCCCGTTTTGCGCGATCTGATGAGCGATCACGCGATCGCCGTGATGACAGGTCGAAAAACACGGGCCTTTCCAGCCTACGCCTAACCGCCCACTTGGCGAATGATCCCACGCAAACCTTCTTCGACGCCGTGGATGACTTGATCTTTTAAGCGCCAGTGCGCGATCCATCCCAATGGCCGTGTCATCGCAAAAGCATAGGTGATCAATGTGCCATCGCTATGAGTTTCGAAATCCAAACGACCCCAAAAACCCAAAAGCCCGGCATAGGCTGAGCCAGACCAGGTAAACCCATGCGGCTCTGACACATCCGAAAAAACGGTATGCAGTTTGAGACCGTTGTTCAAAACATAAATAAAGCGTCCAGCTTCAACCAACCCGCCTTGGACATTCTCAATACTAGCCACATCGGGATCCCAGTTTTGCCAATCCATCTTGGCCAGCATCGCCCAAATTTGCGCGGCTTCCACCTTGGTTCTCGCCTTGCGCTCTACCCGTGTCATGTCAGATCCGCCCCGCTGCAACCTGCCTTTGGTGCGCAACCCATGCATTACGCATCAAGACAGTAATCTCAGGCACATGGCCTTTAGAAATAGTGACAAGCCCGCCGATCTTTGGCAGGGCTTCGATCTTGGCCCTCACATTTGTCAAAACACGTTTTCGCACCACGCAGCCGTTTATATAGCGCGGCTCATCCATGCTATGCAGTCAGGCCCTCTGGTTCGGCCAAACCATTGGACCGGCAGCAGGCCGTCAAAGTATTTGCCAATAGGCAGGCAATCGTCATCGGGCCAACACCGCCTGGAACCGGCGTAATTGCGCCCGCAACTTCAGCACAGCTTTCAAAGGCGCAATCACCAACCAGCTTGGTCTTTCCGTCGATCTTCGGATGCGCAATGCGGTTGATGCCCACATCGATGACAGTGGCGCCTGGTTTGACCCAATCCCCTGTGACCATTTCTGGGCGACCAACGGCGGCGACCAAAATATCGGCTTGTTTGCAGACCGCTTCGATATTCTTTGTGCGCGAATGCGCGATTGTCACAGTACAGCTATCTTTCAAAAGTAGATTTGCCATGGGTTTGCCCACAATGTTGGACCGTCCCACAACCACCGCGTTCAGACCAGAGAGCGACCCGTGATGATCGCGCAGCATCATTAAGCAACCCAAAGGCGTACAAGGCACCATAGATTTTTGACCTGTGCCCAGGAGACCAACATTCGAGATATGAAATCCATCCACGTCTTTTTCTGGGATGATCGAATTGATGACCAATTCTTCGTTTAAATGACCCGGCAAAGGCAATTGACACAGGATACCATGCACAGAGGGATCCTTGTTCAGATCATCAATCAGCGCCAGCAAATCCCGCTCTTGGGTGTTTGCATCCAATCGATGTTCAAACGAATTCATACCAACTTCGACCGTCGATTTATGCTTGTTCTTCACATAAACTTGAGAGGCTGGGTCTTCACCCACCAAAACGACGGCCAGACCTGGCGTGATCCCCTGTTCTTCTTTTAGTTTGGCAACTTGATCGGCCACTTGCCCGCGAACCTTTGCGGCAAAGTCCTTTCCGTCAATCAGCGTCGCTCTCATCGATCTCTCCCCGATCTGAGGCCATGGCACGCTCTTCGCGGGCGATGGACCAATCTATCATTTGTCGCCAGATCGTTTCGGCAAAATCGGGATCATACCCCAAAGCCTCTGCATTCCGGCGGGCATTCATTGCCACCTCTTCCACGCGCCCCGGGATGCGCGCAGGCCACCCGTTCTCACGCTTAAGTTCTACCGCGCGATCGATGTAATCGGCACGGCGAACAAGCGCAGCCATCACAAATTCGTCGTGTGCATCAATGGCCACCCTTAACTCTTCCATGGACAGGCAGTCTTTAGGGTTCTTCATGTGTAAACCCATATAGACAGCCAAACCGAGGGTCTAGAACAGACCCTCAATTTGTCCTGCGTCATTTAGCATGATCGCTTCGGCGGATGGCACGCGCGGAAGACCCGGCATTGTCATAATCTCACCGCAGATTGCTACAATAAAGCCTGCGCCTGCCGACAAGCGCACTTCACGCACTGGAAGCGTATGACCGGTAGGTGCGCCGCGCAGATTTGGGTCTGTCGAAAAGCTGTACTGCGTTTTCGCCATACAAACCGGCAGATTGCCATAGCCTGCTGCTTCCCACTCGCGCAATTGATCACGTATTTTCTTGTCAGCAATGACTTCATCTGCGCGATAGATACGTTTTGCGACTGTTTCGATCTTTTCAAACAGGGGCATGTCATCGCCATAGAGCGGTGCGAAATTTGCCATATCCGCATCCGCAATCTCGACCACGCGCTTCGCAAGATCAATCGTGCCTTTGGATCCGTCTGCCCAATGCTTGGCCAATATCGCCTCAGAACCTTGCCCCTCAACGAAATCACGGACAGCTTGAACTTCGGCATCCGTGTCGCCTGCAAAATGGTTGATCGCTACAACAACCGGCACACCGAAGGACTTCACGTTCTCGATGTGGCGGCCAAGATTTGGACATCCATCTATAACGGCTTGGACATTCTCAGCGCCTAGATCAGCCTTTGCAACACCACCATTCATTTTCATCGCGCGCACGGTTGCCACAAGTACAACGCAAGATGGGGCCAAACCTGCCTTGCGGCATTTGATGTTCATGAACTTTTCTGCACCCAGATCCGCGCCAAAGCCCGCCTCTGTCACAACATAGTCAGCCAGCTTCAAAGCCGTCTTTGTTGCCACGACAGAGTTACAACCATGCGCGATGTTTGCGAATGGTCCGCCATGAACAAAGGCAGGGTTGTTCTCCAGCGTTTGCACCAGGTTTGGTTGGATTGCGTCTTTCAACAGCACGGCCATTGCGCCATCTGCTTTAATGTCCCGACAATAAATCGGGGATTTGTCACGACGATAGGCCACAATAATATCGCCCAAACGCTTTTGCAGATCTTCCAAATCATTTGCCAAACAAAGGATCGCCATAACCTCAGAGGCCACTGTGATGTCAAAGCCTGTTTGACGCGGGAAACCGTTGGTCACGCCACCCAATGATGAAGCGATATCGCGCAAAGCACGATCATTCATGTCCAAAACACGCCGCCAGACGACGCGACGCTGGTCAATCTCCAGCGCATTGCCCCAGTAGATATGGTTGTCAATCATTGCAGAGAGCAGGTTGTGTGCAGACGTGATCGCATGAAAGTCACCCGTAAAATGCAGGTTCATTTCCTCCATCGGGACGACTTGCGCATAACCACCACCCGCGGCGCCACCCTTCATCCCAAAATTCGGGCCTAAGGACGCTTCGCGAATACAGATTGCAGCGTTCTTGCCGATGGCGTTCAGACCATCGCCCAAGCCAACTGTCGTTGTCGTTTTACCTTCACCAGCTGGCGTGGGGTTGATCGCGGTTACAAGGATCAATTTGCCATCTTGCTTGCCAGCCTGCGCTTTTATGAACGCAGCAGAGACTTTCGCCTTGTCATGCCCAAATGGCAGCAAGTCTTCACTCGAGATGCCCAGTTTTGCCCCAACCTCTTGTATCGGGCGCTTCTTTGCCTCTCGAGCAATCTCAATGTCTGATTTAAAACCCATTGCGCAATCCTCTCTCCACGCACACTTTCCGCGCGGATAGCCTTGCGCGACACCTTAACGCGCATCAATAGCGACATTTTAGTTTCGGAGTCGTCGAAGCGACCTTCAGCTGTATCGGATCGGAAACTTTTCGGAGCGCATTAGAAATGTGACCAAGAAGGTTGATCGGGTACATGAAGCGTCAGCACATCCCCGAGTTTGAGATCCCCTTCACGCTCAACCCATGCGGTGACGCCACGTCGTCCTTTGGCCGCGCTTTTGAACAACTTTCCTTTTTCCGGAAGATGGCGGTCAATCACCGCAGCCGGGAGGTGACATGGCCGGTTCTCCATATCGATGACCAAAGTTGCACCAGAAGGTGCCTGTAGGCGCGACGACGGGGGTAGATGGGTAAAATCTGGTAGACCATGCACCATAAGCGAGGCGCCAACCCAAGACGGGTCCAATTGATCAATGCCCATTGTTTCCGCGATCAAAGCTAGGTCTTCTTTACTCACAACCGACAATTGTCGCACATTTGCAATTTCGGTGTTGCGTGGATGTTGCGAAATCACACGGGAACAGGAAGGTCTGGTCACGCCGCCATGTGCTTCGCGTTCGATGCCACCAAATCCAAGCGTAACTTGCGTCAGCGGCTCAGATGCCAAATCGGCTTCGCGGTCGGCGACACGCCCAAGATAAACAATTTCGCACGTGAATGCGGTGGGTTTCAAGGCAGGCATTTTCTATGCTTCCTAAAATCGGACTTTAAGTACTCGCGATCTTATCTTTGCCTGACCGCGGTGCAATGCAGTTCCTACCAGTTTGCCCAATGTTCCGAAGATCGGCAAAAAATTGCAATTGCTAGCAAAACCAAACGTTCAACGGCGTAAACAGCCGCGATTCTTGAACTAAAAATTACCGCCTCGCCTTGGCTGGCGATAAAATGCTCTGCGCCGTCGCTTGATTTAGCGCGCGCTACGATACCACAAGCAAAGCACCCCAAAACCTGCGTCGTTCTAGATTTCCAGACCTGTCAATACCCTTGATTTTTCTTCCGAGTGCTTTTCTCGTTTTCTGGCGCGATGCAAAGAGGAACCACGATCGCGTGGCATAGCCAACACGGAAAGGGTGAAGAAAGCGCCGCTTTTGGCCTAAACAAGATTACTCTTTGATCGTGCCTTGGCTGGGATTTCGGATCCAGTTGTTCACGCCCCTCAAGTACTCTTTCTGCGCTCTTAACCGCGCAGCTTCTGAGCGCGCAACACTACGCGCAAACTCTGTATTGCGTTCGTTGAGACGTTTGATCGAAGCTTCAAGTTTTTTAATGTACTTGTTTACGCGCTTTTTCTCGTCTTGCAGGGTCTTGATCCTTTTTTCCTTGCCTTTGACTTTGTCCATCTTTGCAACCAACCGCTGCATCGCACGGCGGTCTGCCTTTAACATCTCGCGAAACCATGTGCTTTCTACAAAACCATCAAACCCTATGATGTTTCTCATGCTATTGACTAGGGCTAGCGCCTCTTCCCGCGACAATCGAGAGAACTCAATGGAGGTATAACTGTTTTTCAACGTTGGCTTGTCGCCTGGCCCATCCCCAGCATAAACGGATGACATCATGCAGATCAGAATGGCTATATAGATCGATAAGCCTCTAGACTTAGTTTTTCGATATGTCACTTTTTCCTCCGGTCGTTTCATCTTTGACGATTTGTAATGATTGAGATTATGTTGAACTTCGACGAACCTCAAATTCTTCAAAGATATTAAATGCTGCACCATAATTAGAACCCAAGGCTCTCGCCCATTCAGGTCAATGCCGTTTAGGTAACAAGGATGGAACATCAACTATAACGGTTCGTTTTGTCTAATGAATGTTAGAAGGACAAACCTTCCCGCGGATTGCGATACCAATATAGTATGCTCGGCCGCAGACCTTTCAGCTTACTCTCTTCATTGGTTGCCTGAATTAACTTCAAACGCTTTTGCGCATTTTCCGCCTCTTGGGCTTTGCGTTTCCATTCCGCTCTCGAACGATCAATATCTTCTAAGACAAGCCGTAAATAATCTTGGCGCTCTCGAACTGCCAACTCCTTCGACAAGTCTTTTACAGCTTTAAACGTCAGTCTTCGGTCATAAAAAGCGCTGCTCCAAAGATGTTTAGAACCTGTACTTGTAAAGCCAGAGATAGACGGAGCAGCTTGACCTGCCGATACATTTGTCCTGACTTGTTTCACTTCTCGGTCAGACACACGCGTGAATTCAGATTGCGAGTACTTTAGACGGATACTAAGGCTGAACCCCCCGTCACCGCCAAAAGCGTGCTGACCGATAGCTGCACCGCATGCACCAAGAAAAATGCGTTTACTCATCAAGAACACTTTATGTTCAGTTGCCAAAACTGACCCTCCAAACCGTTTCCAGATGTTCCCCTTTACAATTCAATCGATTTGGTGATTCGAGTCTATGCTTAGCTGCAAAATAAACAGTATTTAACAAAAGCCCCAAATAGGAACCTTGCTCTTTGATCCACTGGGTCCGGCTGCAGCCCCGGTTCGCAGATGTGACTTGCGACATTCTCAACCGGAAGCGGTCCGCGGTACAATCCAACATGAAACCGTCGCAAAATCGGTCAAACAATTTGAAACCGAAGCCAAATACAGAACTTGCGCGACAAAATTCGTCTGCAGTCAAGTTGGCTTTCCTAAGAAACAGCACCCTCGCGCGGATTGTTAATCATATAGCGCGCACCATCGACAAACGTCTTCAGTTTTTTTGCTTCAGCCTCATTCCGAAGGGCTTTGAGCTTTTTACCTTGCTCTTTGGCCTTCGCCGCAGCGGCATCGAATTTTTTCATTTCGGCCACGGCATCATTTCGGGCACTCGTCCATATTGCACGACGCTGAGAAGAAGAAGATGCTTTGTCAGCTTTCTTCACAGTGTCCATTGTTGGCCGCCGATGAGCGTTCGCCATAGCATAAAGCAACTGACTTGCCACCAAGGTGTATCCAATAATCAGTGGGACATTTATACCTCGCTTCATCAATTGAACGGCCTGTCTCAATGCTTCGCTCTTCAAACCCGCAAACACAAGAAGCGTTATAGAGTCCAAAGTTAACACCGTTAGAATTTCAAGGCCACCGTCGTCTGATCTGGCTTGTCCGGAAACAAGAGCCACTGCAGAGACGCCGCCCAAAAGAAAATAACGTCGCTGCACCAGAATTGAGTTTTCGTTATCCATAATCTTTACCTTCGTAACCGTTTTAATGTTTCTCAGTCTTTATGAGAAGCGGTGCTAGTAAGAGCTTTGAAACGATAAAAACACCGCTCGCACGTATCATCAAGTTCCTGAGTGTAAGATCAATTGTTCAGATAGTTTGCTCTTCTTACCGTCCAAAAAAAACAAATGTACCCAAGCGCTTAACCGCATCTCACCCAGACTATAAATTTCACTCATTAAGGCACCAACTTGCTTTGAGATCGCCATTTTCTGACTTCCCAGTTGGTGCGCTAGTATGAACACTCCTGAGGGCGTCTGTCCAGTTTTTTAATAGTAGTGAATTGCGCTTCCTACGACGATAAAAAAGGCCCCAGAAAGGGGCCTTTCTAATTACACAACCGGGTCCGGCTCTAAGCCCGGATCGCGCGGTTTGCGCTTCGGCTTGGTTTTGGGGACTGCTGTAACCGAAGGTGCAGAGGGTTTGTCACCATCATTGTCATCGCCTCCCAAGGGCTCTCCAGCCATCACTTTCTTAATGTCATCGCCCGTAAGCGTTTCATACTCCAGCAAACCTTGGGCAAGGCGCTCCCAGGCATCGAGTTTTTCGGTTAAGATGCGATGTGCTGTTTCATAGCCCGTGTTGATGATCGCGCGAACTTCTTCTTCGATCAGCTCTTTCGTTGCGGCAGAAATAGAAAAACCACCCACGTTGCCGCCAGCATATCCTTCATGCGCAGCCTGATAATCAATATCGCCCACTTTGTCTGACATGCCCCATCGCATCACCATAGCGCGTGCCAAAGACGAGGCCTGTTGAATATCGCCTGCAGGGCCATTGGATACATGTTCTTCGCCATATTTGATGATCTCGGCGGCTTTGCCAGCCATGGTCATTGCGATCTTTTGTTCGCATTCCCTCTTATGCCAGTTCAGTCGATCAATTTCCGGCAAGGATACGACCATACCCAAGGCTCCTCCACGCGGAATAATCGTGGCTTTGTAAACAGGATCTGTATCTTCCAGACTTAATCCTACAACCGCATGACCAGCTTCGTGATAGGCTGTTTTTTCCTTTTGCTCATCGGTCAAAACCATGGATCTACGCTCTGCGCCCATCATAACCTTGTCCTTAGCATTCTCAAAATCGATCATGGTCAGGAAGCGTTTGCCA
Organism: Pseudomonadota bacterium; assembly: GCA_039814625.1. GTDB lineage: Bacteria > Pseudomonadota > Alphaproteobacteria > Rhodobacterales > Rhodobacteraceae > Amylibacter. The sequence continues at coordinate 296,061 of JBCCAU010000001.1, read as the reverse complement.
GTGCGTGCTGCCATCAAGGCGGCCTCGTTCACAAGGTTCATCAGATCAGCTCCTGAAAAACCAGGTGTCCCCCGCGCAATAATCCGCAAGTCAACATCAGGACCCAAAGGCGTTTTGCGGGCGTGAACAGCCAAGATTTTTTCACGACCTTTGATGTCCGGGTTCGGAACTTGAACCTGACGGTCAAAACGGCCCGGGCGTTTCAAAGCGGGGTCTAGAACGTCCGCACGGTTTGTGGCCGCAATCAAGATTACACCTTCGTTGGCCTCAAAACCATCCATCTCAACCAGCAATTGGTTCAGCGTTTGCTCACGCTCATCATTGCCGCCGCCATATCCGGCTCCGCGATGCCGACCAACGGCGTCGATCTCGTCAATAAACACGATACAAGGCGCATTCTTCTTGGCCTGCTCAAACATATCGCGCACACGCGATGCACCGACACCCACGAACATCTCAACAAAATCTGATCCAGAGATTGAGAAGAACGGCACGCCTGCCTCGCCCGCGATCGCGCGTGCCAAAAGTGTCTTACCCGTACCCGGAGGGCCAACAAGCAAAGCGCCTTTTGGGATCTTACCGCCGAGCCGAGAGAACTTTGTCGGATCCCTCAAAAATTCAACAATCTCTTGCAACTCATCCTTCGCTTCGTCGATGCCTGCAACATCGTCAAAGGTCACACGATCTGAGCGTTCGTTCAGCATCTTGGCTCGCGATTTGCCAAATCCCATCGCCCCACCGCGACCACCGCCTTGCATCCGGTTCATCATAAAGAACAACAGAGCCATCAACAGGAGGAAAGGTCCAAAAATCGACAAAAGGCTCATCAAAATGCCTTGTTCCTGTGACTCCGCCTGAATCTCGACGCCGCCTTCCAACAAACGATCCACCAGTTGGCTGTCTTCAGGTCGCACGGTTCGATAAACTGTACCGTCTGCAGCAGTGGCCGTCACGCGTTCTCCATCAATACTTGCCGTTCGTACTTCACCGCTCGCCACTTGATCTAGAAATTCTGTGTAACTCACTTCATTCGTTGCCTGGGGTGAGTTGGAGCTCATCATATTCAAAAGAGAGGCAAAAATCAGGAAGCCCACGACCAAAATGATGATATTTCTGGAATTTCCCACAACGGTTCTCCTTGTTCGAAGACGAAAAATCCGTCCTCCTTACGCCCTTAAATAATCCGAAAGAGCAAAGGTTCAATGCGTCGATATGCGCGCGGTGTAACTTTCGACTGTCCGAACAAGGCAAAATTCTTGAGAGTCACTCGTACCTTGAAGCGGATATGAGTGCAAATCACCGTTTCGCAATCTTGCAGGCAAGCTAAGCCACGCCGTTCGGGGGACATCATGATCGCGCCAGTTTCCCAGACTTGGTAAAATTTTTCGCGAAATGGTTACAATTTCATCGCCCTGTGGCACGATCCAACGATGATCAAACACATTAGCTGTCAAACCTGTGACAGCAGAGGGTTCACGCATGATCCAAACCCTTCCTGACCAAGTTTCAATGAGACATCCCTGTAATGTCGCGGAACGCCCACGCAAAACCTGGTCCAACGTGCCCTGCAACGCCTTCAATCGCGGTCGATAAACCTCTCCGGTGATCCAACCCATGGCAGAGCTGAGTAAACGATACTGCATCTCAGGTTCGCTCTTGGACAACAGCTCTGCATCAAACGAAATGCACCCGATAGGGTGTACCTTCGCAATCTTGCGCCGCAGATCCATCTCCAGCCGATCTAAAACGGCGCGAGCTTGCGTCATTGCATGCGCCGTCATCACAAGACGATCTTCGGTTAATCCCAAATCGCTTAACACTGTCGAGGCCTTTCGAAACTTCACCCGCTCATAACTGTCATCATCGTTGCTTGGGTCTTCGATCCAATCGAGTTCTTGCCCGCTTAAATATGTCCGAAGTTCGCTGCGTGAAAACTCCAGCAAAGGGCGCATCAGCCGGGTAGACCTAAAGTCCGTTTCAAATGCCATGGCCGACAGCCCATCAACACCCGAACCACGGGCAAGCCGCATCAAAAAGGTTTCCGCCAAGTCGGTCCGTGTATGACCTGTGCAAACCCTAGAGATTTTTCTACCCTCCGACCAATGCTTTGCGGCGGCATAGCGTGCCTTACGCGCATTTGCAGAAAGGTTTCCAACACGGGACACCTCCAAACGTTCGGCCGTGCAGTCAATGCCAAATCCCTCTGAAACTGCCTCGACCCTTTGACATTCGGACCATGCCTCATCACGCAAACCATGATCCAAGGTCAAAACGGATAGATTTGAGCTGGGATGCACTTGTGATGCAAGGGCCAGCAAAGCCATCGAGTCGCTGCCACCGGAAACCATCAGGCCCACTCGGTCTGATTTTGGAATATAAAGCTCCCAAATCACGCGAAACCGGTTTAAAAGTTCAGAACTCACTCAGCGCACTGCAGCCGCTTTAACGCCAGATCCGCCGGAATAACCGAAGCAGAACTGGGATATAGTTGGCCGACCTGCAAATAGCTTCGACATGCATCTTCTGCTTTTTCTAAGGCTTCGAAACTTTCCGCAAGACCCATCAAGGCCCGCGAACCGACATCGTCATCACCGGCTTCGGTGAACAGGTTCAGATAGGCTTGGGCTGCGTTGTCCCAGCGCTCTTGCGCAGCATAGGCTTGCGCGAGACGCAGCATGACGTCAAAGGTCATCGGCCCGCCAGGATATGTCGTGACAAAAGTTTCGGACCGACGCGCTGCTTGAATGAAATCTCCAGCTTCAATCAGGGCGATGATGCGCTCAAAATCGGCCTGTTCACGCACCGTCAACGTGGTTTGATTTGATGGTCTTTGGGGAAAGGGATCGCGCTCTTGTTGCAGGGATTCAATCGGACCAAGCCCGTCCTTCTGCCCAAGTGCCTCCGCAGCTGAGACCAACCGAGATTCCGCGGCCGTCAGCCTTTGATTGATCACAAAACCCTGCCGCTCGACCTGACCGGTCAACGAGCGAAGCTCAGCCTCCAAAGCGTCCAGACGTTCTAACAACGCAGCAGGATTAGGCGCTTCGGCCCCCAAAGGTGCGCCAGCAACGGGCGGCTTCGTCAATTCTGTGCGAATATCTTGAAGCTCGGCCTGAAGCATCGACAATTCCGCGCGGACAGCTGCCAAGACTTCATCGCTTTGAGCGATTGCGCCCTGCCCGATCAGGCAAAGCGCAGATGCAAACAAGATCGATTTAAGAGCCAACGCCACCCTCAACCACGGTCACGGCACGGCGATTTTTAGCCCAACAATCTTCAGTAGAGCAAACCTCAAGCGGTCTTTCTTTTCCGTAAGTAATGGTGCGAACGCGCCCGTCTGTCAGTCCTTTACTGACCAGATAATCGCGGACCGCTGCGGCCCTGCGAGAGCCCAGCGCCAAGTTATATTCACGCGTTCCCTGCTCGTCTGCATGGCCTTCAATGAGGACATTGATCTCAGGACGCTGTAACAACCATGCCGCTTGTTGGTCCAAGGTTGCCATCGCAACAGTCGTCAAAGTGCTTTGATCCACCTGGAACAAAACACGATCTCCAACCGTTTGCTGAAAATAGGCCACGCTATCGGGATTGCTCGGATCGCCGGCACCGGCAGGTGCCAATCCGGAGTTTCCACCAGGGACTGTGTCACACCCTGCCACCAGCAAAGCCATGGCTGCTGCTGCAAAAATTGTATATTTCATCTGCTTCGCCTCTCTTGAAAGGGTTGAACCCCTCACTTTTATTGTAGCACGCCCGACCATGCAGGGTCCGACGCAAAAAATGGCGTTGATACTTTGCGCAAGTTCAGGCCAGTTATATCCACTGAATACAGGTTTGGCGCGCCATTTGCACCCGCTGTTTCACGGAAAAACATTAAAACGCGACCATTGGGCGACCAAGTCGGGCCTTCATCCAAAAAAGATCGCGTCAGCAGCCGCTCATTGGTGCCATCAATGTCCATAACGCCAATGTAAAATTCCCCGCCAAGGATTTTGGTAAACGCAATCTTGTCACCGCGCGGCGACCAGACAGGTGTGCCGTAACGCCCATCGCCAAAACTGATCCTTTCGGCTTCGCCGCCTGTGCTGGGCATAATATAAATCTGTTGGCCACCGCTGCGATCTGACTCGAATACTATCTGAGAACCATCTGGAGAAAAGCTAGGCGCTGTATCGATGGCCGCAGATACAGTCAGCTGGTTAGAATCTCCTGTAAACGGGTCAAGGCGGAAAAGATCCGTATTGCCGCCGCGTGATTGCGACAAAACCACCGTGCGCCCATCCGGTGCAAAACGCGGCGAGAACAACATGTCTGGCAGCGTGGTCAACTGTCGCTTCGATCCGCTATCGACATCCATGACAAAAATACTCGGTTGTCCCGTTTCATAGCTTGTATAGATGACCTCTTTGGCATTGGGCGAAAAACGCGGGGCAATTACAATATCATCAGCGCCAGTCAGATAGCGAATATTCGCCCCATCATAATCCATAATGGCCAGTCGCTTTTTTCGCGCATTCTTCGGCCCTTCTTCAGAAATAAAGACGATACGGCTGTCGAAATAGGGGCCCTCACCAGTCAATCTTGTGTAGATTGAGTCCGCGACTTTGTGCGCAATCCGCCGCCAAGTACCCTGTGGTGCAACAAATTGCAGACCCTTGCCCAACGCTTGTTGCGAGGCGACATCGAACAATCGAAACTTTACAACCATTTGGTTATCTGTCGACAGGCTGACAGAAGCAGTCACCAAAGCTGTCGCATTGATCACACGCCAGTCTTGAAACTGAATTGGGGCCTCAAATCCTGAAATTTGCGAGATATGCGCCTCTCTCGGAATTTCACGAAGCAACCCGCTTCCAACCAAATCTGCTGCCACAATTGTCCGAATTTCTTCGGCCAAACCGGCTGCATTGGGCGTTTCAGCAACGAATGCAGGTATAGCGATAGGTAAGGGTTCGATCACCCCTTCTGTGACCTCTATTCGGGTCTGAGCGAAGCTCGGCAAAGCAAAAGAAATTAAAAACAAAGCAAGCAGAACACGTTTCATCGGTTCACCATCTTTTCAGGGTTGAAGACTATTTCCAGTTGTTTCCAAGCATCATACTTTTCGACAGGCAAATTGTAAGGTTGGCAATTTAAAACCGCTCGCGTCGCCGCATCATAAGCCTGTTGTATTCCCGGACGCCCCAGGGAGGACGGCTCAACCAAGCTTGGCGTCCCATCCACAAAACCCTGTGGATTTAGGTCGATGCCCAAAACCACCGTCAGTTCGGCCAAATTCTGCATGCCAACAGGTAAGGACCAGCAGCTTTGAATGTTAAAGATCAACGCGTTCGCCTCGGTGGCGGTCAACGGAACAGGGCTCGGATCGCCTTGATCTGAATTTCCCGCAGGCTCGGTGCTTGGCTCAGTCGCAAGGGCTTGTTCCAGCGCGCGTTCAATCTCGGCTTGAATTTGGTCTTCGACAGACAGCTCAGGTGCCGTGTCCGGCTGCTCTTCTACAATTTCCGTTTCTGGCTGAGGCTCGGGAATAGGCCGTTCTGGGCGCGCCCGCGGAATAGCCGTGCGCACAGGCGCGCCCGTCGGCGCCGCTTCTTCGGCTTCGGTTACGATTTCAGTGGTGGTCGCTTCTTGCTGCGTCGCCTCTTGTGCCTCATCGGGTTGATCTTCGCCCTCGGTGGCTTCCGTTGCCTGCGTCTCAACAGGCGCTTCCTGAACGACGGGGTCAGGTTTTTCGTTCACTTCGTTTGTAATGACGTCTGCAGCTTCTGGCTTCACTTCCGGGTCGGGCTCTTCTGCGACCAATTCGCCAAGATTGTCTTCGGATGCCGCAACGCCCTCATCCGGAACACCTTCGGGCAATACAGGATCATCGTTCTCTTCAGCAGTCTCTGGTTGCGTATTGGGGGGTGATTGCAAGGGCTGTGAAGCCTCTTGGGGTTGCGCCAGCAATGCCAGCTCACCCTGCGAGATCAGCGAAACCGTGGTTACAACATCAGGCGGTGTGTCATCCGCACGAAAGATTTGCCCACCAAACAATGCCAGCAGGATCAGCACCACATGCAGTGCGGCCGAAATTTTCAGCCCTATATCCACTGCGTCCTCTTACCCTCCGTCGAGTGTGGGGCCACCAGCATCGGTCACAAGTCCGATCTCGGTAAAGCCACCGGCGTTCAAAGCGCCCATAATTTGCATAACTTCGCCGTAATTGACGCCGCGATCCGCCCGCAAAAACAATTTGTTGTCGGCGCGCTCGGCCACGACAGCCCGCAATTTGGTCACCAATTCATCGCGCGCGATTTCTTCTGATTGGATCAAAACGCGACCATCCGCAGCCATCGTGATCGTCAAAGGCTCTTCTTGTTCGGTAGGCAACGGGGCGGCGGCTGTTTCAGGTAATTCAATGGGAACGCCAACTGTCAACAAAGGAGCGGCAACCATAAAAATGATCAGCAAAACCAGCATGACATCTACAAATGGTGTCACATTGATCTCGGCCATTGGTTTGCGACGCGTATTGTTGCGGCGTTTGCGTTTTCCCCCCGCACCAGATGAAACAGAGCTTGTACCCATCGCCATGGATCAATCCCCCAACTGTCGCGACAAAAGCGTACCAAACTCATCGGCGAATGTATCATAGTTGCCAATCACGCGATCTGCATCTTCAGACAGCTTGTTATAGAAAATCACAGCCGGAATAGCCGCCAACAGACCCAGACCCGTGGCCACCAAAGCCTCTGCAATACCTGGGGCGACAACGGCTAGATTTGTATTCTGGGCGATCGCAATCTCTTCGAAGGCGTGTTTGATACCCCAAACCGTGCCAAAGAGCCCGATAAACGGAGACGTCGAACCAATTGTGGCCAAATAAGTTAATCCGGTATTTAGTTTCTCAGATTCACGGTTAATCGCCACGTCCATGACGCGGTCGATCCGTGCGTTCGCGCCCGGGATAAATGCCCCATCCTCTTTGTGGGACCTTTGCCATTCGCTCATCCCGGCCACGAAGATTTTTTCTGGTCCGGTGCGTGGGTCCTCACCGATTTGATCGTAGAGACGGTCCAAAGGTTCGCCGGACCAAAACGCCCGATCAAAAATATCCGCCTGCCTTCTTGCAGACCGAAACGCCATATAACGTCCAAAAATAATACCCCAGCTCCAAACCGAAGCGAGGACCAAAATGATCATCACAAGTTTCACTGTAAGGCTCGCACGCATGAAGAGCGCGAGAAGAGAGAAATCAACCTCTGCCATATTAACCGCCTGTCTGCTCTGGCCCGATTGTTCGGGTCTTTGTCGCAACACTACGCGCTTTGTGATGAAAAAACTAGGACATCTGGTGCAGGCGCGGAATTATGCCTGAAAACGTTCGAATATCTCACGTGCGGTATCGGGAATACCGGCTGGTCGTCCGTTCTTTTTCAGGGTCGCGACATCGACGCGCGCGACAAACAGGACCTCGTCTTCGCGGAGGACTTTCTGTTCAAACACGACCCGCGCCTTGGTTTGTGCCAGAATGGCCGTTTCAACCACCAAAAGGTCATCTAAGACAGCGGGGCGTTTGTATTTGGCGTCCACAGCCGTCACCGCGAAAACAATCCCATCTTGGTCCTTCAACGCATTTTGCGAAAATCCAAGCTCACGCAACATGCTGGAGCGTCCTCGTTCAATATAGCGCAGGTAGTTGGCATAGTAGACGATACCGGCCATATCCGTGTCTTCATAAAAAACTCGGATTTCCAGACGATGTGTCATTGCAATTGGCCCTCCAGCAACAGATCCACGCGCGCGCCAAGACGCAACCCATGCGCTACATCCTTAGCATAGTTGGGCATCGATAAATCATATCCTGCGCGCACAATTGCGGCGATCTCTGGTTTCAAAATGGTCGCTCCGTTCTGAGGATCACGCAACAAAGGCGAGTGATCCGTAAATGCCATATCGGACCATAAAAGAATGACTTGAACCATTTGGTTTAGCGCCAATGCGTCAGCGGGCACCTTTGACAGATGTTCATCCATTCGAATGAAAACAAAGGCCGCACGGATCGCGTTTTCATCATCAAACCGGAAGACGCGGTACTGATTTGCATCCGCTTTCTTCAAACGCATCACAAGCGCTGGCAATCCATCCACCAATTTTTCAAGATTTGGGACACCAATCAGCTCGTCCCAGTCTCTGCAAAAAAACCACATCAGGTTCGCCCCAAGCTCACCATCGGTTTCGTCCATTTGATGCCCTGCAAGCGAGACCATCGCCTCGCAAGCCCCTTTGATCGTCTGCAAAGTCTGTTCTTCGACACCAAAGACGATCGGCACGATTGGCCGACCCCAGCGCGCAAAGAGATAAGACCCATCTGAGCGCGTGAAATATTCACCCACAGCCTCAGCCCTCATCGAATAATCCCCCTTGGGTTGTCGGCGGCGGTGCCATCTGCAAATGGTTCCACGCTTTATGGCCCAACATTCGGCCCCTTGGGGTGCGCTGGATCAGTCCTTGTTGCAGCAAAAATGGCTCGATCACCTCTTCAATGGCATCGCGCGATTCAGACAGGGCCGCGGCCAAGGTTTCGACGCCAACAGGACCACCTTGGTAATTTTCGGCCATGACAGACAAATACCGACGATCCGCCCCATCCAAACCCAAATCATCAACACCCAGTCGCGTAAGCGCGCGATCTGCCAAGGCGGCATCAATCTGACCATCCGCCTCAACGACTGCAAAATCAACAACCCGGCGCAACAAGCGCCCCGCGATCCGCGGCGTGCCGCGCGCCCGGCGTGCAATTTCCAAGGCCCCTGCACCATCAATCCCCACTTCAAGTTTCAACGCAGCCCGGGACACAATTTTTGTCAAATCCTCAACCGAGTAAAATTCCAAACGTATTGGGATCCCAAAACGATCGCGCAAAGGTGTGGTTAGTAGGCCAAGCCGCGTTGTCGCGCCCACCAAAGTAAAAGGTTGCAAATCGATGCGGACGGTGCGCGCCGCCGGACCCTCACCGATCACAAGATCCAGTTCGAAATCTTCAAGGGCCGGGTACAGCACTTCTTCGACGACCGGGTTCATCCGGTGAATTTCATCGATGAACAAAACGTCCCGTTCCTCTAGATTGGTCAGAATTGCCGCCAGATCGCCCGCCTTGGCTAGAACTGGCCCGGATGTCATTCGAAAGTTCACTCCCAGTTCACGTGAGATAATTTGCGCTAGCGTCGTTTTTCCTAACCCAGGCGGGCCATGAAAAAGTGTGTGGTCCATGGCCTCGCCCCGCTTACGCGCACTGGCGATGAAAACCTCTAAATTGGCGCGCGCCGCAGGTTGTCCCGTGAAATCGGTAAGTGTTTGGGGCCGCAAAGCGCGGTCCAAAACATCGCCCTCTATCTCTCCACCACCAAAAACCGGATCGCGTTCGTGGCTCATGATGGCCCCAATTCACGCAAGGCACGTTTGATCAGATCGCCGGTTTCGAGATCGCGATCTGAAACGCGTGCGACGGCCGCCGCCGCATCGGCCGGAGGATAACCAAGATTGACCAAAGCAGACAGTGCATCAGCCTCGGCGTTGCTGGCTGGCTCTAGTACCGAGATGTTCGGCGCAGCATGTTTCGCAGCAGCACCCATTAATGCCGGTGTTTTATCCTTCAACTCGGCGACAACACGAGCCGCAAGCTTTGGGCCAACTCCGGGCGCGGCCTTAACCGCACTTGCATCGCTCAGCGCGATGGCCCGCGCCAAAGCATCTGTGCCCAAAGTCCCTTGAATGGCCAAAGCCGCTTTTGCGCCGACTCCTTGGACCGAAACCAAAAGCCTATGCCACTCCTTTTCGATCAAACTCGCGAACCCATAAAGCTGCATCAGGTCCTCTCGAACTTGCAGTTCCGTGTAAAGCGTTGCGAAGTCACCTTCAGACATCCCCGATAAGGTGCGTTCCGAACAAAAGACTAAGTAACCCACGCCACTGACATCCAACAAAATGTGATCCGGCATGCACGCATCGATGCGGCCTGACAGTTTGCCGATCATGACGCCGCCTTTGAATGTTTTGCGAGTAGTGCACGTGATCCGTAGTGATGGGCATGACAAATCGCCAAAGCAAGCGCATCCGTAGCATCGGCTTTATCCGCAGTTACGCCGCGCAGCAAAACGGCCACCATATGAGCGACTTGCTCTTTTGAGGCATGCCCGCGGCCAACCAAAGACTTCTTGACCATATTGGGGGCATATTCAGCGACAGAGATGTCTTTCAATGCAGGGGCTAAAAGACAAACGGCGCGCGCTTGACCAAGCTTCAGGGTCGAAGCGCCGTTCCCGTTTACAAATGTCTCTTCGACCGCGGCTTCTTCTGGGATAAACCCCTCTAACACTTGGGTTAATTCACGATGCAAACGCGCCAACCGCACGGCCAAATCCCCGCTTCCACCCAGAATCACTCCATGGGCGACATGCCGCAAATGGCTGCCATCTTGCTCGACAATACCCCAGCCGAGATGTCTTAACCCTGGATCAAGCCCGATAATTCGCATTGGCTGCATTTTCTTGTTTCGAACTGGCTATCACGCGGGTCTTGATCTGCCAATCCCGTTCCAATTTCGACGCAAAAAAGTCTGTTTTCGACCCGTTGCAAAACCACCATATCAGTCATGCAAATTTGGCATTTGTAAGTGCGAACGACCAAGCATACCTGCGATCCAAGCAGGCATTAAAGCGCTGCGGTTCAGAAAGGTTCACCGATATGGCATACTACAATTCAGTCATCTCCGCGGGTGCGTCTGCACCGTCGATCGCAAGTTTCGTGACATCTGTTCGCGAAGCAATCGTGGCGTGGAACACAAGACGCATCACCCGTGAGCAGCTTAAAAAGCTAAGCATTCACGAACTTGACGACATCGGGCTTACACTCGCCGATGCCGATGAGATCACAAACCGTTTCTAAATCTGGAAATGGTTGGACAGGGGCTTAGGCCCCTGTTTCCTCATTTGGGGTCAGAAAATCAGGCCAAGCAACATTTGCCTCAGACCCACTCAATCCCATACGCTGATTGATTTTAACAAAACCAGGTTCTGCCCAACGCAAAATCACACCACGCTGCATCACCATGGCTTTGGCTGGGGACCATCCTTCTGATCTTGCCAGCAACTCTACCTGCGCATCATAGTTTGCTGTGCCCACATACTCTGCAAAACCGGCTTTAAAGCTCAGAAACGCGGCGAACACCAACAATACTCTGATTGTCGTTCGGATCGGCCGAAGGGCGCGTTTTACAACTACGCGTTCATGATCCGGTGTTGCGCGCTTTCGCGTCAAAGACGCCCGCGACGTGACACGGTCACCAAGTTCAATCGATTTCACACGCTCTTCAAAGAGCTGACGTTGCTTTTCCATTGGGCCAATCTCGCCAAAAAAGGATAACTTGACGTAATTTAGCCGAATTTATGCCATTTTTTGCATCGTTATGGCAACCCAGTCACCCAATTGGGTGTAATGGCGCGCAACAAACTGCTGATTTTTAAAAGCTTTTTCAACATCTTTTTGCTGATGAACCAGCAATCCAGATAGAATCACTTGTCCACCATTTGCAGTGGCAGCCCCGATATCCTGGGCAAGTTCGATCAATGGACCCTTTAAGATATTGGCAAAAATTAGGTCATAAGGTGCCGCCGCTTTCAATTCTGGGTGATCAAGGCCCGCAGCGGTCACAACAGAGATGCGACCCGCTAGATCGTTCACACCAATATTGGCAGTAGCCGTCTGTGTCGCCACCTCGTCTATATCACTGGCCCAAAACTGGCCGGGCCATATTTTCGCCGCAGCCATCGCTAAGACCGCAGTACCACATCCAAGATCAAGCACGCTTTCGGCTTGCAAACCCTTTTGTAGCAAAGATTCTAACTCAAGCAGACATCCCTTCGTTGTGCCGTGATGCCCGGTTCCAAAAGCCATCGCTGCTTCGATCAACAAACCAACAGCGCCGTCAGGAACTTTATCGGCATCATGACTACCATAAAGGAAAAAACGCCCAGCCGCGATTGGTGCCAACTCTCGTCGTACTTCTGCGACCCAGTCTTTGTCTGGAATTTCTGAAACCGCAAATGGCCTAGCGCCATGCACAGCGGCCAACAGATCAAGCTTAATCGGATCAGGGCTTTCGTTGAAATACCCGCCGATCTCCCAAAGGCCAGAGCCATCTTCCATTTCAAACACGCCAACACCCATGGGCGCGGGGTCCAAAGTTTCGATTGAGGCCCCCAAAGCTTCTGCCGGGGCTTTGCCCGGCAAAGTTGTCAAAGCTGACCAGCTGCTCATGCACCGGTGCCAATCGGGCAGGACACCCCAGTCCCGCCAATGCCACAATATCCGTTGGGGTTCTTGGCCAGATATTGTTGGTGGTAGCCTTCGGCAAAATAGAACGTCTTGGCAGGCTCGATCTCTGATGTGATCGCACCAAAACCCGCAGATTTTAACCTTGGGGCAAACCCCTCTTGAGAAGCATAAGCCGCTTTGGCCTGCTCATCCGAAAAGGTGTAGATGCCCGAGCGATACTGCGTGCCCCGATCATTACCTTGCCGCATCCCTTGGGTTGGATCATGTCCTTCCCAGAACACTCGTAGCAGATCTTCGTAACGAATTTTCTTGGGATCAAAAACCACACGGACCACTTCGTTATGACCCGTCTTGCCAGAGCACACCTCTTCATAGGTTGCATTTTTTGTATGGCCTTGGGCGTAACCTACAGCCGTTGCGTAGACCCCATCAAGCGACCAAAACATTCGCTCAACACCCCAGAAACAGCCCATGCCAAACATCGCAACTTCATGCCCATCAGGGATATCTTTCAGCGCGTTGCCATTCACAAAATGCGTTACATCAGTCGGGATTGGGCTATTGCGTCCAGGCAGCGCTTCATCTTTGGTCGGGATCGTCATAGGTTTGAGAGAGAATAACATTTCACGTCCTCTTTTGTTCACAATCAGAGCTAAGCATCACGGTGCGATCCGTCAAACCCCCACTCTCGATCCTGTCAGCTGGCGCGAGCAGAGATTGAACATAACGCCAACCCAGATACGCCGCGACTGCGCCAACAATGACATTTGCAACCGCTTGGGCATAGATCACACCGATATCAGCCATCAAGTAGGCGCCCAAAAGACAAATCGGGTACATGACGATGCCGTCGCGTGTCCAATTGGCAAATGTCGCCCAAACGGCGCGATCGAGTGCATTAAAGGCGGCATTGGCCACAAAAAGCGCGCCTGTGAATACAAATCCAAGCGCACCAATATGGGTGAAAGCCTTCAGCACATCCACACCCTCATTGCGAAGGTCAAAACCCACGACAAGCGGACCCGTCAATGCATAGAGTATGATCCATGCAATCACGACATAGACCCCACAGAACAACAGCGCATCTCGGAAAGTTCGCGACACCCGATCCATCAACCCCGCCCCGTAATTCTGTCCAATAATCCCACCGATTGCCCCGGACAGGGCAAAGATACCACCAAAGGCTACAACACTGACACGCGACACAACGGTCCACCCAGCGACAGCAGAGTCGCCAAATTGCGAGATCACAGCCGTCACGATTGCATTGCCAGCGGGGGTTGACAGTTGCGTCAAAACCGCAGGCGCCGCGATCAAAAGAAACGGCTTGGCAAAGACCCTAATGTCCTCCCAGGATAGCGGGGCCGCAAGATCATGCACGAAAATCACATAGCGAATAGCAAGCGCCATGAACATCAAACGAAATATACAAACCCCAATCGCCGCGCCATCAAGGCCAAGCCCCAAGCCAATCACCAATAACGGATCAACAAACATCATCAGAAGACCTGACAACAGGGTTAAGAACATAGAGCGTTTTGCATCACCTTCGGCGCGCAGCGCAGCCGAGCCCATCAAGCCGATGGCCATCACAGGAAGCGACGGCATAGAAATAAAAATATACCGCGCCGCGTCATCCAGGACGGCTCCTTTTGCACCCAGCAATTCCAGCATGGGATACCGAAAGACTACGACCCCAGCCGCAATTACCGTTTGTGCAAGAACAGCAATCACTGTGCTGACACTGACCATCCGCCGTGCAATCTGAAATTCATCTCGGCCCATTTCACGGCTGATCATTGCAACGCCCGCAATCATCAGGCCAACACCCACTGAGACAGCAAAAAATTGTAGTGTAAAGGCATATCCGGCCGCCGCAACCCACGGCTCTCCGCCAGCTTGGCCAACCCAGAACAAAGTCGCAAAATCCACGATAAATGCGAACATCAAGCCTATAGAACCCGCCGCCGTCATCACGGCAACATGGCGCATTGTGGATCCGGTTAAGAATCTGGCTTTATGGCTCATTCGGCGGGCTGCAATCCTGGCTTAAAGATCGTCTCGTTTCCTTTGACTGGATGCCGTGGGATCATCAACGACAACACAAAAGATAGAGCGGCAAGCACCGCTGCAAACCAAAAAACGCCTTGTGGGTTCACGATCCAAAGATATCCCAAAGCAGCAGGCAAGAACACCGCACCGATGTGGTTAATGGTAAAGGAAACCGCCGCCGTAGGCGCAATATCCTCTGGGTCTGCGATTTTCTGAAAATAGGTTTTGATCCCCAATGCCAGTGCAAAAAACAAATGATCTAAAATGTAAAGCGCGGCCGCAAAAACAACGCCCCAATCGAAGATGTAAATTCCGGCATAAAGCACAAAAACCAAAAACAAACCGCCATATTCGAAACATAAGGCGGCCCGCTCTCCAAAATGCTTAACGACGCCCCCCATCAGCGGAGCAAAGAATATATTGGCTATGTAATTTATCAAAAACAGCGATGTGATCTGATGCACTTCAAAGCCGAAACGCTCAACCATCATGAAAGCTGCAAAAACCACAAAAATCTGACGCCGCGCGCCCGACATGAATTGCAAAGCGTAAAAGAGCCAATAGCGCCATTTCAAAACAATCTCTTTTCGTTGAACGACCGGTTGTTTGAAAACCGGAAAAGCAAACCAGCAATAAGCGGTGATCAGAACGCTTAACCCTCCAAACAGCATGTAGATTTGCGAGTAATCCCAACCAAGCCATTCCCAAAGCCCGATGATCAAAAGATAAACAACCAGAGAAGCTGCCGAACCTAAAGAGATGAGCCATCCCAACAAAAGCGGCGCGCGGTCTTTTGGAAGCCATTGCAACTCTAGGCTTTGCTTTACGGTTTCATAATAATGAAACCCCAAAGAATTCAAAAACGTGGTCAGCAGCAAACCCCAAAACGTTGGGAAGAATCCCACAACGGCAACCCAAGCGCCCAGCATGAACAGGCTGATCAAAGCCAGTTTCTGCTCTTTGATAAAGATGATGACGAAGACCACCAGAAAGGCTGCAAAGCCTGGGATTTCACGGACCGATTGCAGCCAGCCGATATCGCTGCCATCAAAACCCGCTTGATTGTGGGCAAAATTGTTCAGCAGCGCCATCCAGGCCGAGAAAGCCAACGGCATCGCCAAACTCATCAAAGCCAACAACATCAAAGGCGAGCGGTGCCAAGCATGGCCGCTTTCCGTAAAATCTTTTCGAAACGCTTCGATTAAGGCAACCAACGCACTCGCTTTCTAAAGAACAGGTACACCACAGCCAAAACACCAAGCACCGAAATTGCAAACTGTACAACAGAAAACCAAATTCCAAAAATAGGGTTTGAGATCAAGATATTCCGAACCACCCCGAACAGCAGCAATATGGCACCCGCAATTGCGACGCCGACGCCAACAGGATCCTCGCGATATACGATCAGATAATAGGCCGCTACAGCGCTAGCCGCAGAACTCAAGATTAGAAAAAAACTCATCGATAGAAACAAGCGCATATCGTAATGCTTACGCCCGTAAATGGCGGTCCAATACGCAATCCCAATGGGCACAACGATCACGCAGACATAGATAAATCCGCGCGTGATATCTGAAGCGTTTTCGAGAAAGTAATCCATCAAATCCCCGGAACTTCCCGTGCTTTATCGCGAAACCCAAGACGCGGGAAGGCAAGAAAAAAGCCGCCCCAAAATAAGGCGGCTTTCTGAAAAGACTGTCGTAAGTCGCTAGTTCTTCGCGTAGTATTCAACGACCAGATTTGGTTCCATCATGGCCGCATAAGGCACATCTGAAAGGCCGGGGGTACGCACAAATGTCACGGTCATTTTAGAATGATCGGCATCGACATAATCTGGAACGTCACGCTCGGCAGATTGCACCGCTTCAAGCAAAAACGCCATTTGCTTAGAGCGGTCACGCACTTCGATGACATCGCCTTCTTTCACGCGGTAAGATGGGATATTTACCTTCTTGCCATTTACTTTGACGTGGCCGTGGTTCACGAACTGACGCGCCGCGAAAATGGTCTGAACGAACTTTGCGCGATAGACGACGGCATCCAAGCGCCGTTCCAGCAGACCGATTAGATTTTCACCAGTATCGCCCTTAACGCGTTCGGCTTCGGCATAGATGCGGCGGAACTGCTTTTCTGTCAGATCGCCGTAATAGCCTTTTAGCTTCTGTTTCGCGCGCAATTGCAGACCAAAATCCGACATCTTTGCCTTACGGCGCTGACCATGCTGGCCCGGACCATAGTCGCGGCGGTTTATCGGAGACTTCGGGCGACCCCAGATGTTTTCACCCATCCGGCGATCAATTTTGTACTTGGCAGCCGTTCTTTTTGTCATCGACTGATCTCCTTCATCTTTGTTTGCCCGCGATGGGGCATTTGCGAAGGGCGTTGTCCTCTCCTTGGAATTTGCCAAGGCGACAGGGTTCCGATTGCTCGGCCCGCCAACACCAGAAAAACGGCTGATAATGAATTTGCCGAGTGTGTCAAGCCACACATATTGCTGAAAATACGTGATACCTTCCATAGACTGTTTAAAAAGATGGTGAAAACGGAGGACATCTTATGAAACTAACCTGGTTCGGCCATTCGGCCTTTCGTCTCGACTTTGCAACGGCATCGGTCTTGATCGATCCGTTCTTGAACGGGAACCCTAGTTTTGCCGGATCTTACAAAGAGGCGATTGAAGGAGTATCGATTATAGCGCTGACGCACGGCCATAATGATCACTTTGGTGATACTTTGGACATCGCTCACGAAAACAACGCAGTGGCCGTGGCAAATGCAGAAATTTGCGGTTTCATTTCATCTAGGGGCCATAACAAAGTCGATCCGATGAATAAGGGGGGAACTGTTCATCAATCCGGTCTCAGCATCACAATGGTCGAGGCAAAACATTCCTCATCGTTTAAGGACGAAAAGGGTGTCGTGCATCACATGGGCGAAGCGGCGGGATTGATTGTCTCAGATGGAATGACATCGGTTTATCATCTTGGAGACACGGATATTTTCACCGATATGGGCCTTATTTTTGACCGCTTCAGACCAACAATCGGACTGGTTCCCATTGGCGACAGATTTACCATGGGTCAGAAAGATGCAGCACGGGCTGTGAATGCGTTCATGCCTTTTGAAACAGTCATCCCTTGCCACTACAAAACCTTCCCGATCATTGATCAGGACCACGCAGTTTTTGAAGCGGAATTGGACAACAAGGCGGCGTTCCGCCCTATGGAGGTTAGCGTCCCGATCTCACTCTAGAGCTCGGCCCCGATCTCATAGGCGCGGCTCAACAGGGTGGCGCGCCGGGCGTCAGACCCTTCGGACCCATTGAGGAAATGGATCCGCTTATCGTTCAGCCCGAAATACCCGATCATGCCCGTTTTCCACAACGTCTCCATCGCATGGGTCAGACCGTATTCATCCCAGTTCGATATCTGGCCGCCAGAGGGAATCAGCATTACGCCGATGCGATCTTTGAGCAAAGACTGATTTGGATTGCCCACCTGATCATAAGCCCAGCCATAGGTGAAGACCCGGTCGATCCACCCTTTGGTCATCGCAGGCATCGAAAACCAAAACAAAGGAAAGACGAACGCAATCGCGTCGCATCGCTCAATCCGCGCTTGCTCGGCCACGATATCGCCCGGCACTGGCCCGTCAGCGCCATGGGCAACGTCTGCGGCCGACTAAATGGGGTTGAACCCTTCGGCATGAAGATCCGCCAACTCTGAACTATGATCTGCTGCAGCCAATCCATCAGCGAAGCGGACGGCAACCGCATGGGTGAACGAGCCTTGATCTGAGTGATCAATAACGATCAGCACATGCATGGGGGGCTCAACCGCACTTACTGTAGCCGCAACTCCCGCACGTCATGCAACCCTCAATCATGCGCATGCCCGGTGCACCACAAGCCTCGCAGGTTTTGCCACCCCCGGTTTGCAATTTGACAACTTTGCCGCTTGTCCCTTCAGCCAGGCCTATTGCACCCCCTTCGATCAGGCCAATCGCAACCAAATGCTCTTCGATCACGCCACCAATCGCAGCCAAGATAGACGGCACATACTGCCCCTCCATCCACGCGCCCCCGCGGGGATCAAATACGGCCTTAAGTTCTTCGACCACAAAACTGACATCACCACCACGCCGGAACACCGCCGAAATCATCCGCGTCAGCGCCAGCGTCCAAGCGTAATGCTCCATGTTTTTGGAGTTCACGAACACCTCAAAAGGTTGCTGCCGCCCCTCGACCATCACGTCATTGATCGTGATATACATCGCATGCTCGGACATCGGCCATTTGAGCTTGTAGGTGATCCCTTCCAGGACTTGCGGGCGGTCCAGCGGCTCCGATGATGCACCCATTTCGATGGGTGCTTCAGGTGCCTCCTCCGACACACTCAAAACCGAGCCTGTCACATCATTGGGGCGATAGGTTGTGCAGCCCTTGCAGCCTTGATCCCATGCCTCCAGATAGACGGCCTTGAAATCATTAAAGCTGATATCCTCGGGGCAGTTGATCGTTTTAGAAATCGAGCTGTCGATCCATTTTTGCGCGGCGGCTTGCATGCGGACATGGGCGCTTGGGGCCAGCGACTGAGCCGTCACAAAATGCTCTGGAAAAACCTCTTCGCCTTTGACTTCACGCCACATCTTTACGGCGTAGTCCATAATCTCTTCTTCGGTTTTTGAACCGTCGCGCTGCGTAACCTTGCGCGTGTAGGAATGGGCAAAGACAGGCTCAATCCCAGAAGAGACATTGCCCGCATAAAGGCTAATCGTGCCTGTGGGTGCAATTGATGTCAGAAGTGCGTTGCGAATGCCGCTTTTGGCAACCGCATCGCGAACCGCCTTTGGCATGGCCTTCATGGTCTCGCCCACCAAATACTGGTCTTTGTCAAACAGCGGGAATGCGCCTTTTTCTGCGGCCAAATCTGCACTTGTTAAATACGCCTCTTCAGCAATGGATTTTGTCCAGTTTTCTGTCAGCGTCACGGCCTGATCAGAACCATAAGTCACACCCACCATCATCAACGCATCTGCCAATCCTGTGATTCCAAGACCAATACGCCGTTTGGCTTTCGCTTCGGCGGCCTGCGCATCCAGCGGAAACCGAGAGGCATCAACCACATTGTCCATCATCCGCACTGCTGTGCGTACTGTTTGGCGCAACGCAACCAAATCAAGATCTGCGCCATCCCCATAGGCGTCAGTGACAAACTTCGCCAAATTCACCGAACCCAGAAGACACGCGCCATAGGGCGGCAACGGCTGCTCGCCGCACGGATTTGTTGCAGCAATCGTCTCGGCGTAATGTAGGTTGTTCTTTTGGTTGATACGATCGATGAAAATGACGCCTGGTTCAGCAAAATAATAGGTGGCTTGCATAATCTGGTCCCATAGATCTCGCGCTTTCACACTGCGATAAACCTGACCATCAAACACCAGATCCCAATTTCCATCTGATTTGACGGCATCCATAAACGGGTCCGTGACCAAAACGGACAGGTTGAAATTCCGCAAGCGCGCCGCATCCTGTTTAGCCGCGATGAAGGCTTCAATATCGGGGTGATCACAGCGCAACGTTGCCATCATGGCCCCACGGCGTGCTCCGGCCGACATGATCGTGCGACACATCGCATCCCAAACATCCATAAAAGACAGCGGACCAGACGCATCGGCCGCAACCCCTTTGACAACTGCCCCGGCCGGTCGAATGGTCGAGAAGTCATAACCGATGCCACCACCTTGTTGCATAGTTAGCGCGGCCTCTTTGAGCATATCAAAAATACCTGACATAGTGTCAGGGATGGTGCCCATCACAAAGCAGTTGAACAGCGTCACAGATCGATCTGTACCCGCGCCCGCCAAGATGCGTCCCGCGGGGAGAAATTTAAAATCGCTTAATGCCTCATAAAAAACGGGTTCCCAGTTCGAAGGCTGATCCTCAACCAAAGCCAATGCACCGGCTACGCGGCGCCAACTGTCTTCGACTGTTTCATCCAATACCGTGCCGTCGCCATCTTTAAGGCGATATTTCATATCCCAAATCTGTTCAGAAATCGGCATTTCGAAAGACGTCATCGGCTACCTCAAAGCGCTGAGAAAAGGCCATATTTAGCTGAAGTTTATACAAATCGCAAATTAATTCGCTATATCTAGCGTCTAAATCACCGCAACATTATCGATCAACCGCGCCTTGCCAATCTTTGCCGCAGCAAAGAGCCGCGCAGGCCGTTCGGAAAGCTTTTCAACCACTTGTAGCGTTTGCGCGTCGCGACATTCGACATAGTCCACCTCCGCGAAACCTGCCTCTCCAAGATCAAGTGCAGCAGCTTTGCATATCTCTAGTGGGTATTCACTGGCCGCAATATCATATGCCGCCTTCTTGAGAATAACATTCAACTTTCGCGCAACCTCCAGCTGATCTTCATCAAGGTAAAAGTTGCGCGAAGACAGGGCCAGTCCATAGGCGTCGCGCACAATTGGAGCGCCACGGATCTCCGTAAAGAAATCCAAATCATGTGCCATCCGCCGGATAATCGCCAATTGCTGCCAGTCTTTTTCTCCAAAAACCGCGACATCGGCCTGCGCTTGGTTCAACAGTTTTGAGACGATTTGCGTCACGCCGTTGAAATGGCCCGGACGCGCTGCGCCATCCATGATATCCGTCAAACCATCCACTTCGACCCGCGTTGCAAAACCGTCAGGGTACATCATTGCGGGATTTGGCACAAAAACCAGATGCCCTCCGGCTCTTTCGACCATCGACAAATCTCGGTCCAGATCCTTGGGATAGCCATCAAGATCTTCATGTGCGCCAAACTGGGTCGGGTTCACAAAAATTGTCGTGATCACACGGTTACAATCGCCCAAAGCATTTTCGATCAAACTAAGATGGCCTTCATGAAGAAATCCCATCGTCGGCACCAGACCCACACGATGTCCTTCGGTCCGCCAGAACGCGACCTCATCGCGCAACTCTGAGATGGTGCGTACGAGATCGCTCAAACCGCACAGCCCAGTTTTGCCGCCAAGACCGGCCAGGCCGACATATCATCCCAATCCGCCGTCGTGGCTTTCCATAAACAGGCCTGTGATTTCAGGATCGGTCCATCAAGCAAAACTTTCAGATGATTTGCATCCAAAGTCGCCCCGGTGGTCGTGATATCAGCTATCGCTTCGGCCGTGAGGTTCTTGATTGTGCCCTCGGTTGCGCCCTGACTGTCGACCAACTGATAGTCGGCAACACCAACGTCCTGTAGATAGGCGCGCACAATATTATGGTACTTCGTGGCAATCCGAAGGCGAAAACCATGATTTGCGCGAAACTGGGCTGCCGCGGCATCAAGGTCTTCGATCGTCGACACATCTATCCAAAACTTAGGCACAGCGACGATCAGGTCTGCGAAACCGAAACCCATTGAAGCGATCCTTTCGACTTGGGTGTCGCGAAGGGGCAGTTTTTCATGGATCAAATCTGTACCTGTGACGCCGAGGTGGATGCGGCCTGCCGCCAGTTCTTTCGGAATTTCTCCCGCAGACAAAAGCACAGGTTCCACACCGTCCAAGCCTTCGAAAGCCCCTGCATATTCCCGCGCATTGCCAGTACGTTTCAAAATCAAGCCACGCGCAGCAAACCATACCATCGTGTCTTCTTGCAGGCGCCCTTTGCTCGGAATACCGATTTTGAGGGTCATGTCACCGCCTCAACCAAAAGATCAGGACGGATCACAGCGCCCACTGCCGCCATTTTGGATCCATCACCTAAGACATCCGTCAACGCATCATATCGCCCGCCCGTTGCAACCAATCGATCTTCAATCGAAATGCCAAAGACGAAACCATCATAATACTCCATCGCCGTCAGACCATAAGTGCCCTGAAAGCTGATACGGGTCAGATCAATGTTTTTTGCCGAAAGCGCATCGGACGTGGCTTTCAAACGATCTGCGGCTCCGGACAATTGAGGCAAATGCGTTGCCAAAGGTGCAATCTCATCAACCGCCTGATCCAGAGGCACGTCAAGCGATTGCAGTGATCGTAATGCTGCAATCTGCTTTTCCGGGATCTTTGGTTGCGTGCGATCTTCGACCAGCCGGTCAATCCGCGTTGCCACGTCGGCGGCGCTGCGCAAACCGATTTCCGGCCCAGCGGCAATGATCGCCTGTAGCACACTTGCCTTTGGCAAGGTTTCTCGACCCACAGGTAAATCCAACTCTCCGGCATAGCGCGCGATCAACCGATTGAACCTTGCGGGCCGCCAAAGATGACGCATCAAAGCGCCTTTGCGAAGTTGACTTGTTTCAAGTGAGGCAACCGCCCCGCGCATCAGCGCCACATCCCCTACAGTGACTTTCATCGCATTTGCATCGACAGTTTTGGACAAGGCCCGGATCACTCGATCAAAAACTTCTGCGTCGGCCGTGGCAGGATCAGAACTATCGAAAACCTCAAAACCGATCTGTGCATACTCCCGCGGTCGTTGAGACGTCGCATTTTGTTTGCGCCAGACCTTCCCTTGATAAGCATAGCGCGCAGGTTCAACACCACCAGCCATATGGGCCTGCACGATCGGCACTGTGAAATCGGGCCGCAGCATCATTTCACCCAAAACCGGGTCTTGTGTCACATAGGCGCGTGCCCGGATATCCTCTCCATAGAGATCCAGCAAAACATCCGAAGGTTGCAATACATCTGGGGTGACAATTGCGGCACCCTCGGACATCACCTGCCAGAGCGGATCACTCATCTTTCTTTGGCCCGCGCGATCATCGTTTTAACCTCTGCCACCAAATCATTCCGGCTTACGGTTATCTGCGCCGGCTGTGCCTTCCACTCTTCAGGCGTTTCGATTTCATCTGCGAGGCGCGCTCCAAGTGCCAGATCTTTCAACTGGACAACTCCTTGGGCATTTTCGTCAGAGCCTTCGATCACCGCAACCGGTGCATTTCGGGCATCGGCATATTTCAACTGATTTCCGAAGTTCTTGGGATTGCCAAGATACATCTCGGCACGAAGACCTGCGTTTCGCAGTTCTGCAACCATCGTTTGATAATCCGCCATCCTTTCGCGATCCATCACCGTCACAACAATCGGGCCCTGGCCGCTCGAACCCGTTCGTCCCTTTTCTCGCAACGCAGCTAACAAACGGTCGACGCCGATCGATATACCCGTGGCCGGCACTTCTTGTCCGGTAAACCGTTTGACCAAATCATCATAGCGTCCGCCACCTGCGACCGAACCAAATTGCCGCTTGCGACCTTTGTCATCTAAAATATCGAAGGTAAGTTCTGCTTCATAAACAGGACCCGTATAATAGCCCAAACCACGGACCACCGCTGGATCGATCTCGATCTGCGCTGCGCCATAACCTTGCGCATCTAAAAGCGCGGCAATCTGCGTCAGTTCCTGCACACCTGATTGCCCAATCGCCGAGGCGCCGACCAGTTCGTTCAACCGTGCACATGTAGCCGCTCCTGACGCGCGTTTTGCCTCCATAAAACCCATAACAATTTCAACTTGCTCCGACCCAAGACGCGCGCCCTTAGTATAGTCCCCAGAGGCATCTTCACGACCCTCGCCAAGCAAAGCGCGCACCCCCTCGAAACCCAAGCGGTCCAGCTTATCAATGGCGCGCAGAACAATCCCGCGCTCTGTCGCAAACGCTTCTGGATCATCGGCATTCAAAAGGCCCGCGGCCTCCATCACACCATTCAAAACTTTGCGGTTGTTCACTTTGATGATGAAATCACCTCGCGGAATTCCAACATGCTCAAGTGTGTCTGCCAACATAGCACAAATTTCAGCATCAGCTGCCACGTTGGCCGTACCCACCGTGTCTGCATCACATTGATAAAACTGGCGATAACGACCCGGCCCGGGTTTTTCGTTGCGCCAGACAGGACCCATCGCATAACGCCGATAAGGCGTTGGCAATTCATTGCGATGCTGGGCATAAACGCGCGCCAAGGGCGCGGTTAGGTCATAGCGCAAGGCCATCCAAGTCTCATCTTCATCCTGCCAGGCGAAAACTCCCTCATTCGGGCGGTCAACATCCGGCAGAAACTTCCCCAACGCCTCTACCGTTTCAACACCCGAGGATTCCAGCGGATCAAACCCGTAGCGATGATAAACGTCTGTGATCGCGCGCAGCATATCTGCACGCTCGGTCACTTCTGCTCCCATGTAATCACGAAACCCTTTTGGTGTCTGTGCCTTGGGCCGCACCACTTTTTGCTTCTTCTGGGCCATTTCGATCCTGTAATGTATAACTGGAGCGCGCTCTAACGGATGGCTCAACAAGGAGCAAGAAACCCATGGCATCAGAACTCGAAGACTTGCAATCCCGTTATATGGATTTGGCCCGCACCCTAGAAGATTTAAGCGACATTGCCGCAAAACAGGCGATCAAAATTGAACGGCTGGAACGGGCGCTAAAATCGCTGCAACAACAATTTGCCTCTCTGGATCCTGCCTTAACTGGAGGCGTCGAAATCGGGACTGAGCAGCCGCCGCATTACTAAACCTTCCGATTCTATTAACACCGTCGAGAAAATACAAAAATGCTGTGGATTCAGCCAATTAGGCTTTCAAATGTGTTCGTACCGCCACTTTTGTTGCATAAAATCACCAAATTTCGATAAATTCGGTATAACTATGTCGCGTGTAACGCGGTCTCGACTTGTTTGTGATCTGTTCTCGGGGTTAACTATTCTTATTCAGGTAGAGACTTTCAGTTGACGTAGGGTTCACTAATGCTTGTTCGGTTCTTCATGGTGCTTATTGCGCTGATCATGGCGGTTTGGTTTGGTTTGGCATTGCCTGACCGAACATCCGAGCTTGCCGAATTAGAAGACGAACTGCAGTTTGAAGCAGAACTCCGCGGCAACTCTTTGCTCACTCTGGTGGATCAGTACCGCACCGCTTCGCAATTGCTGGCGCGTTCTGATGCGGTCGAGCAGATTGTATCTGGAAACTTTAATGCAACCACCGAGCTTGAAGCTACCGAGAGCCTTGTCAATGCGCGCTCCGTGTACGTTCAACTTCGCGGGCAAGGCGAGACGGTGCCCGCCGGTCAGGTCAGTTTTGAGAAGTTTCAGGATGAACAATGGCAGACATCCGTTGAAGCCGCCTTTCTGGGTCGCGAAACACAGACGACCTATGTGGACAGTGACGGCACACCCGTCTTTGTGTTCTTCACACCGCATGAGCGGCTGACGGGAACCACCCGCGATATTCCGGCGATAGTGGTCACGGAAGTCAGTCTAGCCGAAGAACTGGATCAATGGCGTCGCTCTGACAAACGTATTGAAGTGATCACGGACGCCAATCGTACAATGCTTGCCAACGATGTCCCGTATGGTGACGGCTCTCAGTCACACCAGAAGCGACTATCCGAAATCGGCGCGACGATGATTACCCGTTCAGACTCGCCCGGCACTGTTGGTGTTTGGTTGTTCCGCTCTATCTTGACCGTTCTTGCAGGTCTTCTGGCCTTGTTCTTTTATGAACAGCAGTCCGAGCGCCGTCGCGTCAACGCAGAGCTGGCCGAGGCCCGCGCCTTCCAAGCAAAACAGCTTCAAGAAGAAGTTGCCACAACGAAAACAGAACTTGGCCAGGTGACTGACCAGTTGCGCGTATCCGAAAATATGGCCCTGATCGGTCAGCTTTCAGCGTCTCTGGGTCAAGATATTTCTCAGCCGCTTTCAGCAATTAAAAACTATGGCGTTGCAGCCAAGCGCTTCATGGAGCGCGGAAATGTTTACAAGGCTCAAGAGAATATCGACTCGATGACCGAGCTGTCCGAACGTATTTCACGTATGGTGGGCTCTCTACGCGGTTTCGCAGACACAGCTGAGGCCGATTTCACACCTCTGAACGTCAAATCAACGGTGGATCAAGCTGCGATCGACATGCTCGATCGTTATCCAAATTTGCGCGACTACTGTTTCATCGAGACAGCAGAATCAATGTCAGAGGATATCACCATCCTTGCTGACCAAAACCGCTTCATGCAGGTTTTGAACAATCTTTTGGTATCGGCATGGGAAAATGCACGAGATCAGGACGAGCCGGAGGTGGTGATTTCACTGTCCGATCGTCCCAACAACGTGACCATTGCCATAGACCATAATGGAACACCCAACGCAGCAGGCGGTTCCGCCCTTCGCGCTGCAACAACAGGGGAAGCATCGGGAACAGGTGCAGAGAGCAGTCTTGGATTCACAATTTCCAAGTCATTTATTGAGGAAATGAAGGGCTTCCTCACGCAAAAGATATCAATGCTGGGCGGCGATCGTTACGAAATCGTTATGCCTAAAGCGACAGAGGTATCCTGATGAGCTTAACGTTCTATATTATAAACGAAGATAAGGATTTTGCCGCATCCTTGCAGCAAATTCTTGAAATGGATGAGCATTATGTGACGTATGAACCGTCGCCGAAAACTGCGCTAGACGCAATGGATGGCAGCTTTGTGGGCGTCGTGATCTATGATTTTGGAGACCGGAAAGTCCCGGCATCTGAGTTTGTTGAAAAGCTGGCTGAAAAGGCCTCGCGTGCTCGGGTGATTATGACAGCGTCGCCCGAACAGATGGTCGCGGCCAAAGCCATGTCATCTCCAAACTTGATGGGCGTTCTGGCAAAGCCAATCGACTTTGATGAGTTAGACTCACTGCTTGAATTTGCGCCAACACCGGGCGCCGAAGTTATGGCAGAGCCGGAAATCTTAGAAGAAACGGAAGTTGAAGAAACAAAACTGGCTGACGCTGTGACGCTGAAAGAAACAGCTGAACCAGTGAATGACACGCCACCACCTGTGCAAGAGGCAGCGTCTGCTCCGAGGGATCCATTGGTGGTCTGCGGTCATTCCGATATTGCCAAACAATTGCACATGGAATGGCAGGCCCTATTGGGACAAACGGCCGATGTCGCTTTGGTTGGTGACAAAGGTGTTGGCAAATCCAGCTTTATCCGTGCTTTGAACTTGGTCGGTCCAATGGTCGAAGTTCAATGCGCCAAATTGGATCGCAAAACATCCGATCGCGAGATATTTGGCCAAGATCAAAAAGGTCTTAATCTTTCTGATCGCGATGAGAGCTTTCTGGATCAGGCTTTGGGCGGGACCTTGGCTCTCTATGATGTCGAGCAGCTTCCGCCTTCGACGCAAGATGCTTTGCAGCGTGTGATCAAAACGCGTCAAGAAATGGCCGCCGCGGGAAATGCAAATCTGTTCAATTTCCGCTTGATTGCGACAAGTACGTTCGATCTTCGTGATCTTGCAGCGCAGAGAAAGTTCTCTCCGATGTTGTTGGAAGCGTTGCAACCCGTTTTCGTAACGATCCCGCCTTTGCGCGAGCGCGGGATTGATCCCGTCATGATGTTCGAGATCGCGATGCAATTGTCTGCAACAGAGTTACAGGTTCAATGCCCAGAGATGACGCCAAAATTAGCTTCGGCCCTGTCTGCGTATAACTGGCCTGGAAACTTGCGCGAATTGCGTCAATCCGCTCGGAACTATGTGATTGAGCAGACAGGCATCGCCGATCGGGTTTCCGATCAGCCCGGCGAAGTGATCCCTTTAACAAGCACACGTCGCGCCTAACGCTTCAAATTGGGTTTGACCATTCTGGTCAGACCCGCGCCAACCATTCTGCGATCACGTCAACCTGCTCTTGCGAGCGCAAGGTGGGTGCGTGACCGGAACCCTCAAGCTCTACCAATTCGGCTTCGGGTCCGCAGGTTAACATTTTCTCAGCCACGGATTTATCAAAAAACTGCGAGTCCGCCCCGCGTAAAATCAAAACCGGGCATGTGATCCGCTCCCAGACATCCCACATATCCACATCAAACATCGAGATTTGATCGCGGAATGCCTCGCCCACGCCCTTGTCCATCTTCATACGGTAACTTCCCGTCGCTGTCCGATATGTCGAATACTTCACCATATGGTCCCAACCTTCGTCGTCCATGGGACCAAAGTCAGCATAAATTTCGCGCATGTAGATCTCGGCATCTTTACGAGAGGCAAATTCGCCTGAACGTCCAATATATTCGCCAATTTTCACCAAGCTTTCGCGATCAATATAGGGACCAACATCGTTGATCACCAAGCGACGAATGGGGCTTTGATGAGCGGCAGCCAAAACCATGCCTATAATACCCCCCATCGATGTCCCGATCCAATCAACGCCTGTGACATTCAGTCGTGACAATAAGGCATTCATATCAGCATTATATTGCAGATAGGTGTACCCATCATGAGACAAAAGATGGTCACTATCGCCGCGGCCAACCACATCCGGACACACCACCCTGTAGCGGTCACACACACTCTGCGCTAGAAAATCGAAGTCCCGCGCATTGCGACTCACGCCGTGAACACAAATCAACGTGTCTTTCCGCTGATGTTTTTTTGGCGCACCCCATTCCAAATAATTGATCCGATGGAACCCATGAAACCCCAATCCCAAAACAAAATGTTTGGAATAAGCCTTGGTTGGTTGGCCAAAATGCTTCTGCACAGAAAACCCCTACTCTTTCGAAGTGGATTTCATCTGTTTTAGCTGGTCCTGTAAAGCGTCAACCTGCTCTTGCAGTGCCTCAAAATTAGGATCGGGCGCCGCATTTTCAGGCGGTTTTTCAGAGGCCGGTTTAGACGGGGAACCACCAGGCATAAACATACCAAAAGCCTGTTTCATAATTTCAACATTCTGCGCTGCCATTTCTTGGGAAACGCTCATCAACGCTTTGGTGTTTTTGGCCATCACCGAGGCCATGTCTTCCGTGACCGATGCGCGTTGTTCGGTGAAAAACGCCATCGACTTCGCCAGATAATCCGGAACCATGGCACCATAAGTATCATTGTAAAATCGGATGAGTTGTTTTTGAAAATCCAATGGGAAGAAGTGTTCGCCTGACTGGGTTTCCTTCTCAAATATAATCTGGTTCAGAATCGCGCGGGTAAGATCTTCGCCCGATTTGGCGTCCTCTATGCGAAACTCGACACCGTCTTCGATCAGCTTCACAACATCCGTCAGCACGATGTATTTGCTAGTCGATGTATTATAAAGGCGCCGGTTTGCGTATTTTTTGATGATGATCGTGTCGTCAGTGCTCATGTGTCATTCATAAGCGGCGTGGCGGTAAGGGCAACCACCAAAAAAAGCCGCCAGATGGGAGGGACCTGGCGGCGATACTCAGACCATTCTCGACTTAAGCGGCAGAGAATGTAGTAGAGTAGATTTTCTTTGCTGTATCGGTTGTCTCGTTCAGAACTTTCTGGCCAAGATCGTACACATCTTTCGTCTGGGATACGAATGTCTCGGTCGCGGAAGACGCCTTCTCAGATGCCATCTTGTAGAAATCTGCAACATCTGTCGCCTTCGCCATGGATTTCGCATTCGCGAAGCCAGTCGAAACATTTGCAACATAGTTGTCGAACAATTTCTTAACAATCACTTCGCCACCTTTGACAACGGCTGCATTCAATTCAAAAACGCCTTCGACCATTTCTTTCGAAGATGTCGCGGCTTTCGTGAATACTTCTTGAGACTTGTCCAAAACGTCAGACGTCGCTGTGGAAATTGTCTCAGCTGCTTTTGCTTGCGCTTTTTCCATTTTCATTCTCCTTGAGGTCGCGGTTGCGATGAAAGGTATTCAGCGACCTGATAGAGCCCATATAGGAAAGCTTTTTGTGCATTGCAACAATTTATTTTGTGCAGCGCATATATTTTCCTATTTTCATTTTGCCTATTCTATTGCCAGTACTGCTCTTTATTGAGCAAACTAAGGGTCCCCATCTTTGCAAAAGGTGCTACACTTAGGCTGAACGGGAACAACTCTTTATGTCACAATCGGTGCAAGTTACCGCTGCGGCAACCAAAAGGATCAAATGGCAATGTCCAAAACTCTGACTTCCGCGCAATTGATGGTGAAATGCCTCGAAAATGAGGGGGTGGAATATATCTTTGGAATCCCCGGAGAAGAAAATTTGGGGATCATGGATGCCCTTCTGGACAGCCCTATTAAATTCATCACCACACGCCATGAACAGGGAGCAGCTTTCATGGCCGATGTCTATGGACGTCTGACTGGCAAGGCTGGGGTTTGCACGTCAACACTGGGACCCGGGGCAACGAATATGGTCACAGGTGTTGCCGACGCCAATATGGACCGCGCGCCAATCGTTGCTATCGCAGGGCAAGGTCCAACAACGCGCATGCACCGCGAAAGCCACCAAATTCTTGACCTCGTAAACTTGTTTGCCCCGATCTCGAAATATTCGGTCCAAATTCGAGAACCGGAAACCGTACCAGAGGTCATTCGCAAAGCCTTTAAATTTGCCGAGGCTGAAAAGCCTGGAGCGGCCTTTATCGACTTCCCCGAAAACGTCGCGGACATGCCAGTATCAATCGCCAACTATCCACCGTTGAAAGTTCAAAGTGCGATGCCCTCTATTGCTCCTGCAGGCAAATCCAAACAGGTCTTGAAAGCCCTAAGAAGTGCCAAGCACCCCGTTATCATCGCGGGCAACGGTGTGATCCGATACAATGCGAGCGACGAACTTGTCCGCTTTGCCGAAGCCATCAACGCGCCGGTTGCAACGACCTTCATGGCCAAAGGTGCAATGCCATCTTCGCACCCACTGTCCATTGGCACAGTAGGATTGAAAGCGCATGATCTGGTGGCCTTCGGGATCGAAGAGGCGGATCTTGTGCTTTGTATCGGCTATGACATGGTCGAATATGAACCTCAGCATTGGAACCCGAATTCGACCGCTCGGATCGTCCATATTGACGGTTCCCCCGCAGAAGTTCACAGCAACTACATCCTTGAAATGGGCATGGTTGGGGACCTCAAGGACAGCTTGTCTCGACTGGCAGCTCGCGCTGAGGACAATCCCGACAACCGCGTCACTACTTTGCATGAAACAATCATGGAAGAATTGAACGCCCACGCTGATGACGCAGGATTTCCCGTGAAACCTCAAAAAATCATCTATGATCTTCGCCAAGCGATGGCACCGCAGGACATCGTTATATCAGATGTCGGCGCCCACAAAATGTGGATGGCCCGTATGTTCCAAGCCGAACGGCCAAATACATGCATCATCTCAAACGGGTTTGCCTCTATGGGGATCGCTTTGCCCGGCGCAATTGCCGCCAAAATGGTCTATCCAGATCGCAATATATTGGCGGTCTGTGGCGACAGCGGCTTCATGATGAACAATCAAGAGTTGGAAACGGCTATGCGCTTACGGCTCAACATCACTGTGTTGATCTTTAATGACAATAAGTATGGTTTGATCGAGTGGCATCAGTTGCGCGAATATGGTCGCGAAAGTCATGTTGAAACCGGCAACCCGGATTTCGTGAAGTTTGCCGAAAGCTTTGGGGCAAAGGGATACCGGGTCAACGCCACCGATGACCTACTTCCAACGCTCAAAGAGGCGATGAATGACGGAACTGTTTCGGTTATCGATTGCCCTGTCGACTACAGCGAGAACATGAAGCTGACAGAGAGATTGAAGTCCCTTGAATCTCCATTTGCCGCCCAAAAGGAACCCGCATGACACCTTTTACATTCCAGACGACCAAATCAATTTTGTCAGAGGTTGGAGCCACCGCAAAAATTGGCACCTTGATGAAGGATATGGGGGTCACAAAAGTGGCCTTCGTGACCGATAAGATCATTCTTGACCTTGGACTGGCCGAGGCCGCAATCCAAAGCATCAAAGAGGCGGGCTTAGGCATTCATGTCATCGACGAGATCGTCCCGGATCCACCCGAAGCGATGATCTTGTCAGCTGTCGAAGACGCAAAAAAAGAAGGCGTGGATGGCGTTGTTTCCGTGGGTGGCGGATCCTCTATGGATACGGCAAAGCTGATTGCTATTCTGGTTCAGTCTGACCAACCGATTGCCGAAATGTATGGCGTCGGCCTGGTAACGGGTGGACGTCTTCCCATGATCTTGGCCCCAACAACGGCAGGTACAGGCTCAGAGGTCACGCCGATTTCGATCGTGACCACCGGCGCCTCCGAGAAGAAGGGCGTCGTTGCCCCACAACTCTATCCAGATTGGGCTGTGCTTGATGCCGAGTTAACGGTCGGATTACCCCCCGCTGTCACGGCTGCGACCGGCATTGATGCGATGGTCCATGCCATCGAGGCATATACAACCAAGCACAAGAAAAACATCTTGTCTGATACTTTGGCGCGTCAGGCCCTTACCTTATTGGGCGGAGCGATCCGAACCGCTTGTACCGATGGACAAGACCGCGCAGCACGTTCGGACATGTTGTTGGGATCGATGCTGGCCGGAATGTCTTTTGCCAATGCCCCCGTTGCGGCCGTTCATGCCTTGGCCTACCCGTTGGGCGGACATTTCAAAGTCCCACATGGCCTGTCAAACGCTTTGGTTTTGCCACACGTGCTAGAGTTCAATATGGCCGATGACTTGGCCGCTTCTCAATACACCGAATTGGGACCGATCATTTTCCCGAATTTGGCAGGCAAATCAAAAGACGCGATCAATCAAGGTATGGTTGAAGGATTCAAAACGCTTGGCCCGGAACTTGGCATGCAATCAAAACTGACAGAGGTCGGCGTGAACCATAATGACCTGCCACTATTGGCCGAGGACTCGATGAAACAAACACGCCTTTTGGTCAACAATCCACGCGAAGTGACCTATGAAAACAGCCTCGCAATTTATACGGCAGCCCTGTGATGGCGGCTTCTGACGATATCTTCAAGCTTTGGTCAAACAGCGCCAAAGCATTCACAGAGGTTGGTCAGGACATGGCAGATGCTTGGGTCAAAGCGGTCCAACCTCAAAAAACTCCAATGGAAGAAGGTCTGGAGGCATGGTCGGATTTTGTGAAAGCCTGGGCGCCAGGTTGGGACCCTTCAACCGCAGCTTTGGGAATGCGCGATGCAGCGGCCACCCAAAATGTATTTTTCCAAGCCTTTGATCCCAATACATGGATGTCAGACGCACCCGATCAGATGCGTCAAATTATTGCGCAATTTTCAAACCTTCCGCAATTTGCGGACCTGAAATTCCCCGGTTTGGATCAAACTGATATGATGCAAGATATGCTAGCCTACCAGAAAGCCGCCAAAGGGTTTGGCGACATCATGCAGCAAGCATGGTTGCGAGCATATCGCGATTTCACGCAGCAAACCGGCGAGATTGACTGGTCGTCGGCTGATATGGATGACTTGACAAAACAATGGTTGAAAATTGCTGATGGAGAACTGTTGCGCACGCAGGCCAGCGAAGGCTTCTTAGAAGCGCAGAAAGCCATGATTCAGGCTTCGACGCAATTGAAACAACGTCAAACTGAAATGGCAAATACATGGGCAAAAGAGGTAGGGCTACCAACCCAAGAAGATCTCGACGACCTTGCACAGATCGTCACAGAGTTAAGACGTGACATGCGTATTTTACGTGCAGACGTGGAAACGAACACAGCCAAGCCTAAGGCAGATAAGAAGAAGGCGAAAAAGGACAAGTCATGAGTGCCACCTCTGAATTCGATCAGTTGCAAGCCCTTTGGTCCAAGACCGTGGCCCATATGATCGACCAGGGTAAGGCCGCTTTGCAAACCCAAGAAGCTTTATCGCGTCTAAAGGATGATGATGTTCAGATTGCCGAAACACCCTCAGAAATCGTTTTTCAAACGGATAAGGTCACGCTCAGCCGCTACACGCCTTTGCGTGAACCTCGGCCGGATTTACCTCCCGTTGTGATCTGCTACGGCCTTTTTGGCCGTCAGACGATGATCGACCTGCAAGATGACCGTTCCATGGTCCGTAATTTGTTGGAGGCAGGCCTGGACCTTTACGTTGTTGATTGGGGCAACCCAACGCGCACAGATCGGTATACCACAATCGATGATTTGGTTTTGGGATACCTCAAAGACTGCGTCAAATATGTGGTTGATCAAAACAACGGTAAGCCTGTTACGCTGTTTGGAATCTGCGAAGGCGGGACTTTCGCGGCGTGCCTAGCTGCGCTGGAACCTGATTTGTTTCAGGGTTTGGCAATCTCAATCACGCCGATTGATTTTGAAGGTAAGCCGGACACGTATTGGGAAGGCGAAGGGTTTCTGAATCTTTGGATCCGCAATCTAGACGAAGAAGATGTGAACAAATTAATCGATACTTATGGCAATTTACCCGGCGCACTGACGGGGCAAATGTTTTCGTCGCTCACGCCCATAAACTCAATGACGAAATACTCGATGGGCTTGGCCGCAATCCAAGGCGATCAAAAGAAAATCCTTAACTTCTTGCGGATGGAGAAATGGATCGCAGATCGTCCGGATCATCCCGGTGCGGCGGCAAAACAATGGTTCAATCATCTATATCGCGAAAACCGCCTTGTGAAAGGCACGTTTGCACTTGATGGTCGTCAGGTGGACCTCAAGGATATCACGTGTCCTGTGCTCAACATCTATGCGCTACGCGATCATATCGTACCGGTCAGCAGCTCGACCCCTTTGGGCGACTTTATTCCGAAAGATCGCTATACCGAAATTGGGTTCCCTGGTGGACATGTCGGTGTGTTTGTCTCAAGCAAAGCGCAAGGCGTTGTGGCCGGTGGTTTTACAAATTGGATGGAGACATCTCAAAAAATATGATCCTTGGGAGGGGTTAAATGGTCGATAAAGTTGTCAATCTGAGCGACGCAATCGCATTGATCAAACCCAGTGATACGGTTTGTATATCTGGTTTCGTCGGGATCGGCACGCCTGAGCATTTGATCAAGGGTTTGGAAAGACGCTTTTTGGATACCGGCGCACCGCGGGACCTTTCGCTTTTGTTTGCCGCTGCACCAGGTGATGGAAAAGATGCCGGCTTGAACCGACTTGCCCATGATGGTTTGATCAAACGGGCCATAGGTGGGCACTGGTCTTTGGTTCCAAAACTGGGCGCCCAAGCTGTGGCCAATAAAATCGCCGCGTATAACCTACCTTTGGGCTGCATCAGCCAACTCTACCGCGAAATTGCAGGTGGTAAACCAGGCATGTTTTCCAAGGTTGGCTTGCGTACATTTGTTGACCCGCGCCAATCTGGCGGCGCGATCAATGCCTGCTCGGACGAGGCTTTGGTCACTTTGGAAACGCTCGCCGGGGAAGACTGGTTGTTCTATAAGGCTGTTCCCGTTGATGTCGCCTTGATCCGAGGGACAACCGCAGACCCTTCTGGAAACATCACGATGGAACGCGAAGCCTTGACGCTGGATATGTTGTCGATAGCAATGGCCGCAAAGAATTCTGGTGGGATTGTTCTGGCTCAGGTTGAACGGATCGCCGCCGAAGGCTCTCTGGGTCCCCGCGAAGTGCAGGTGCCGGGCAATCTGGTGGACTGTGTTGTGGTTTCTGATCGCGAGGATCATTGGCAGACCTTTCAAACTGCCTATAACCACGGCTTCTCGGGTCGGATGCGCGGTGTCGTCGATCAGTTGGCACCGATGCCGTTTTCCGACCGCAAGATCATTGCTCGACGGGCGGCGATGGAATTGCCGATCAATGGTGTCGTCAATCTGGGCATTGGGATGCCCGAAGGCGTCGGTGCCGTCGCAAATGAAGAAGGCATCATTGAACGCATCACCTTAACGACCGAGGCTGGCGTTCTGGGCGGTGTCCCACAATCGGGTCTGGATTTTGGGGCTGCGATCAATGCGATGGCGATCACACAGACCAATCAAATGTTTGACTTCTATGATGGCGGCGGACTTGATCTGGCGTGCCTTGGCATGGCCGAGGTGGACCAACATGGCAATGTAAATGTTTCTAAGTTCAAGGATCGCTTTGCCGGCGCAGGGGGCTTTATCAATATTTCCCAAAATGCACGCAAGCTGGTCTTTGTAGGGACATTTACCGCCAAAGGGTTCCGCATGACATGTGAAGGCGGCGAGATGAAGATCTTGCAGGAAGGACAGATGAAGAAGTTCATCTCCGAAGTCGAGCAGATCACCTTCAACGGGAAATACGCCGCCGAGTTGGGCCAAGAGGTCTACTACGTCACCGAGCGCTGCGTCTTCAAATTGGCCACCGAAGGGTTAGAGTTGATCGAAACCGCGCCGGGCATTGATATCGAACAAGA
Organism: Pseudomonadota bacterium; assembly: GCA_039814625.1. Lineage (GTDB taxonomy): Bacteria > Pseudomonadota > Alphaproteobacteria > Rhodobacterales > Rhodobacteraceae > Amylibacter. Next base: position 259,579 of record JBCCAU010000001.1, on the reverse strand, counting down.
CATCTTAGCTCATATGGAATTCAAACCTATTTTACGGGCCCCCATCCCAATGAACCCGGGGATCTTCCAAGACGATAAGATGGGACTCCGCAAAATGCTGCTATCGATGAGCATGGCAGAACGGATGTCTTATGACAAAGATACAAATACGGTCTTTGTGAACCTCTCAGGCATGAGTATTGAGAAAAAAGAGCATATGGACGACATCAAATCCTTAGAGAGCTTTCTGGCTCAAATTGGCGGTCGGGTGAACCTTATTACCAACTATGATGGGTTTAACGTGCACCCAAAACTCTATGCGGAATTTGCCGATTTTCTCGCCTATCTTGAAAATACATATTACTTGACTGCCACGCGTTACTCGACCAGCGCATTCTTACGGGAAAAAATGGGAGAGGGCCTCAAAAGCCGTGGAGTCGGTGCAAACATTTTTGAAACCCGCGAAGAGGCTGCCGCACATATCGCAGCACAAGCCGAAAAAAAAGGTGCCGCCTGAAAGCGCAGCATAGATCAATCTGTAAACCAAAACAGACACTCTTGAATTTTTTTGGTTTCTGACAAATATAGTCAGGAACTAAAGGAATCGTATGTCAGCTCTCGCACGGACCGAAAATGTCGCCTTTGACGCACTGCCAGACCCGTCTCCGACAGTCCGGCCATTGGTGTCCTTTTTGCGCGTGCTGGCCCTTGCTTGCAGATCAAGTGCCCGCGAGGACCTTTTCAAAGCTTGTGCGATCCTAAGTCATGAACCGAATATCAGTGCCCATGCTTGTGGAGAGGCGTTGGTCAAATGCCTGTCCCAAGCACTCGGCAAGCGCCCAATATTTCATGCCATTACCGAACCAGAACTTTCCTTTGACGAGGCTTGGTTGTCCCAGCTTTCTGAAGCTATTCAATCTGGGGATGCGCAGTCGGAACACTTTTTGTTGCGGTCGAGGGTGCACAAAGACGCACAGCGCAATGTATCATTCTTGATGTCTCGATTAACCCAGCATTTTTATCTAATTTAGAATAATTCTAAAAAAGACTTGTCATTTGATAACAACCGATAAATCTAAGCTCAGCTAGCCGCCGCAAGCTATGGAACCTAAAATCAAGGGGACGAGATGACACAAACAGCAATTTCACTTTCTAAAGATGCATCTTCAGAGATTTGCGAAGCATTGAACCAGTCTGTAGCCGAAACCGCAGTCACGACTATGCTTGCGCAAAACTTTCATTGGAACGTCACAGGCATGGCCTTTGGTCCATTGCATGACCTTTTTCAGAAGATCTACGAAGATCACTTCGTCGGCCAAGACGATTTGGCCGAGCGCATCAAAGCGTTAGGTGGGCATGCAGAAGGAACATTGGCAGGCATGCTAAAGCGCTCAAAAATCGACGAGCATAAGGGCCATGCAAAAGATACGGACATGATCAAAATCATGCTAGAGGCGCAGGACACAATGGCCTCTACTCTTGCGGGATGTGGCGAACTGGCGGCCAATCTTGGCGATACGCTGACCGAAGACTTGTGCATCGCACGGGGACAAACGCATGAAAAATTCGCCTGGATGCTGCGCGCGCACCTATCTTAGTCAGTCGGACAAGAACTTTGTCTTAACGCCTTTCTTGGCGCATTTCTTTTCATATGCCGGGCTCCAGGCCCGGTATTTTCCCATCTGATTCTGCTGAACACGCAGCATTTTAATAAACTCTGCCTTGTGTCCGTCTTTCTTCAACTGTTTGAACAAGGACTTTTGCGCTTTGGTCATAGAACATGCAATGCAATGACCTTCGCGTTTGTACTTACAGATATCGATACAAGGACTGGGAATTTTGGCCATGGTTCCACAAGTGTCACGGTTACTTTGTTAGGATAAGCTTACCAAACTTTGTAATGCTTAAAGTATAGGCTTCGCCATCTAGAATAATAACCGCTCGGGTTCCCCCTTCGGTTAGATCCTTAGCGTTATGGATTGGCAAAGGTTTCACATCTGTGGAGCTCATGGAGCAAGCGTTTCACAACAGCCAAGTAATGTAAACCTGATAAATTTTATCGGATAACCAATTGCTACCCAAACCAGACTATCTGCACGCATGTGGAAACTGGTGCGGGCGGCGGGACTTGAACCCGCACGGCGCTACGGCCTCCGGATTTTAAGTCCGGTATGTCTACCATTCCATCACGCCCGCACGAAATAGCGACATGGGATAATTTTACCCGCTTGTAAACCGTCGGACGGCGGCCCATTGTGAAGCTTCCGCGAGAGGTATTTTTCATGCGCGATCCCGTCATCAACAACACCAAGGGCATCGCATGGGCCCTGGTCTCTATGTTCTTTGCAGGCTCAATGACCGTGGCCGTACGGGCCGCAGGGGGTGTGATTCCCTCAACCGAAATTGTTCTTTACCGTTTTGGTGTGGTAACACTCATCTTAATCGCATTAGCCGTCCTTGTGCCATATTTCCGCGATCGCGTAAGCTTCAAGAAACCTTGGATGCATGTCATTCGCGGCGGCTTGATCGCGGTTGCAACACATTGCGGGTTCTATGCGATCACTGTAATCCCAGTGAACACGGCCGCAGTTTTATTTTTCACCGCCCCTATTTTTGCATCAATCCTTGGCGTCGTTTTTCACAAAGAGGCAATCGGCCCGCGCAGAATAATTGCGATTGCAATTGGTTTTATTGGGGCAGTCATTGTCTGCGAGCCATTTTCGGTTTTGGGCAGTGGAAATGCATTGGGTTATAGTGCGGCGCTTGCCGCTTCTTTGTTCTTTGCCTTGGCGTTGACCATGTCACGCGGGTTGGCCGAAGCGGATGGTGTTTTCTCGACAGTTTTGTCTGCAAGCGTGATTGCGACATTGATCAGCCTGCCTGTTTTTGTCGGCGGGTTAAGTATGGTTGCCGATTGGACAACACTGTTGATTGCGTTGTCTTTTGTCGCGATTGCTGGCTTGGCGCGCAACGTGGCCGATGTCGAACAATACCATTTCGGAGAGGCCGCAATCATCGCCCCCTTTTCTTATTTACGTCTAATTATTGTCGCAACAGGGGCCTATTGGTTGTTTGGCGAGTTGCCAACAATTCCAACCCTTATTGGGGGGTCAATTATCATCGCCTCAACGCTGTATATCGCCATACGCGAGCGCCAGCTCAATCGCGCTAAACCGACTTCCTTGCCCTAATCGCGGCCGAAATCGTTCCATCATCAAGATAGTCCAACTCTCCGCCGATGGGCACACCCTGCGCCAAAGACGTCACGTTTACGCCCAGCGCCTCGACTTGATCTGCAATGTAATGTGCCGTGGTTTGTCCATCGACTGTTGCATTCAGCGCAAGGATCACCTCGCGAGTGCTTTCGTGCGACAATCGCTCGATAAGCTGCGGAATACGCAAATCTTCTGGGCCAATGCCGTCCAAAGCCGACAATGTTCCGCCCAAAACATGGTAGCGACCCTTGAAGGCCCCGCCGCGTTCAATAGCCCAAAGATCGGAAACATCCTCAACTACGCATATCTCGCCTGTTGCACGCTTCTGATCGGCACAAATCGAGCAGATATCCGTTGTCTCAATGTTTCCACAAATCAGGCATTCTTTGGCCGATTGCCCAACGCGGTACATCGCATCGGCCAATGGGATCAGCACCTGATTGCGTTTCTTAATCAGTTGCAAAACAGCGCGTCGAGCCGATCTTGGCCCCAGCCCTGGCAGTTTGGCCATCAGCGCAATCAACGTTTCAATGTCCGCGTTCTGTCCGCTCACGTACCTGGAAGTCCCAATCCGGGCGGCAAGCCAAGATCCTCGGATATTTTGGCAAGTTCGGCGGCCATCACCCCTTGTCCATTGGCTTGCGCAACGCGTACGGCTTCAACAATGGCTGCTTCCATTTGCGATGTTTCCAAAGCGAGAGCGTCTTGGCCGATCTGAATATTGTTCAAGTTGCCTTTGACATTCACAGTGGCCTTCACAAGGCCAGCACTGTCCTCACCCTCGACATACGTTGTCTCAAAGTTAGCTTGCGCTTCTTCCATGCGCTTTTTCATTTCGCCAACTTTGCTCATCATGCCGGCCATATCTCCTAGGCCGCTCAAACCTTTGAACATATATGTCTCTCTCTCTTAGTCCTCAAATGGATCCCAGTCTTCTTCGTCTTCAACAGGCTCCAGATATGTCACGGCATCTTCACTTGGAACCGGTTTCTCGATACTTTGCACTTCGGCACCAGGGAAGAGCTCCAAAGCGGACTTTACCAACGGGTGCGTCAATGCCGCTTGCATCTCTTTGGCTTTTTCTCCGTCACGAATCTCAAGGACGGTTGCCGCCCCACCCGATGAAACGACCGAAACGCCCCAGCGCACCCCGGTCCATTCTGAAAGGCGCGCAGACAGCCTCTGCGCCAAATCTCGCGGCGCTTTGGCAGCAGGTTCAAACTCGATCACCCCGGGGCGATAGCTGACCAACTTGACGTAAGTTTCAGCTTCGATCAGCAATTTTTGATCACGGCGCGATCGGATCAAGCGCAACACCGCCTCAAAACTTTCATAACGCGCAAGGGCCGACGGTTCTGTTGCGATGGCAAGTGATGTCACGCCGCCTGTTGTATTGCCACCAGAGGGAACAGGGGCTTTTTGCACAGCTCCTGTAATTGAACCTTGGCCGTGCCCAGCGCCCGTGTGCGGCGCAGGCGGCATTGGCGGAGGGCCGCTTTCACTGAGTTTTCGCATCAAATCCTCAGGACTTGGTAACTCAGCGACATGGGTCAATCGAATTACGGCCATTTCAGCGGCCATCATTGCATTGGGTGAGAGTGCCACTTCGTCCAGCGCTTTCAAAAGCATCTGCCACATCCGGCTTAGCGCACGCATGGGAAGACCCTGAGCCGCAGCAAGTCCACGCGCCCTTTCATCAGGTGAAATCGTGGGATCTTCTGCAGCATCAGAATTGATCTTCACGACCGAAACCCAATGCGTTATCTCGGCCAAATCGCGCAGAACAGCCGCTGGGTCAGCGCCATCCGAATATTGCGAGGCCAGTTCCGCCAAAGCTGCGGCGGCGTCGCCGCGCATGATATGATCGAACAAATCCATGACCCGTCCGCGGTCAGCAAGACCCAACATGGCACGCACTTGCTCTGCGCTAGTTTCTCCTGCGCCATGGGCGATCGCCTGATCCAACAAGGACAACGCATCGCGCACAGACCCTTCCGAGGCCCGGGTGATCAATCCAAGCGCCTCTATGTTGACCTGTGCATCTTCTTTCCCCGCAATACCTTGCAGGAACGCCTGCATCGTCTCAGGTTCAATCCTGCGCAAATCAAATCGCTGACAACGGGACAAGACAGTCACCGGGATTTTGCGAATTTCCGTAGTCGCAAAAATGAATTTCACATGTTCGGGCGGCTCTTCCAACGTCTTCAAAAGCGCATTGAACGCACTGGTCGACAGCATATGAACTTCGTCGATAATATAGATCTTATATCGCGCAGAGGCGGCACGGTAATGCACGCTTTCAATGATTTCACGAATATCCCCGACCCCAGTACGCGAGGCGGCATCCATCTCTAGCACATCAACGTGACGCCCCTCGGCGATCGCTTGGCAATGTTCGCAAACACCGCAGGGTTCAATCGTGGGTGCACCCGCTCCGTCAGGACCAACACAGTTCAAACCCTTGGCGATAATCCGTGCCGTGGTCGTTTTTCCGACGCCCCGCACACCGGTCATCACAAAAGCATGCGCGATACGGTCCGCTTCAAACGCATTGCGCAGCGTGCGCACCATGGCATCCTGGCCAATCAAATCGGCAAAGGTGCTCGGACGATACTTCCGCGCAAGAACCTGATAGCCTGTTTGATCTGTGTTCATAAATCCGCCCCGTTGCCGGACAAGACTAAGCGCCAAGTCGCCGGATTTCCAGCGGCGATTACGCCGCTTTGATAAATTCCGCCGCCCGTTCAGCAATCATGATCGTGGGTGCATTGGTATTGCCACTCACTTGGTTTGGCATCACCGAGGCATCTACAACCCGCAAGCCTTCAACGCCATGCACGCGAAGCTTTGAATCAACAACGGCTAGATCATCGACACCCATCTTACAGGTCCCCACGGGATGATAAATCGTCTCTGCCCGAGCACGGATCAAGTCTCGCCATTCGTCATCGCTTGGGTTCTCTGAAATCCAAAGCTCTTTCTTGATGAAACCACTCAGCGGTTTTGTTTTCATGATTTCGTGCATACGCTTTGCACCGCGCACCAGATCTTCCAGATCATCTGGCGCTGACAAATACATCGGGTCAATCAACGGATAGGCTTTTGGATTGCTTGATGCCAAACTGACCCGCCCCCGTGACCGAGGGCGCAAGAGACAGGCATGACAAGAATAGCCTGAGCCTGAATGAAGTTTGCGCGCATGATTGTCGACGATCCCAACAACGAAATGCAGCTGCATATCAGCTTGTTCGACATTCGGCGAAGATTTGTAAAACGCACCCATTTCAGCAAAAGGTGAAGCCAATAGGCCCTGCCGGTTCTTACGGTAAAGCAAGATCTGCTGGACGAGGTATCTGATATTCCCCAAAGATAGACCCAACATCCGGTGATCATGGGATTTATAGCCCAACGTGATATCCAAATGATCCTGAAGGTTTTCGCCCACCCCTGTCAGGTCCGCGACCAGATCAATACCGTGTTCGGCCAAATGCGCAGCGGGTCCAACACCTGACAACATCAACAGATGTGGTGACTGGAAGGCCCCGGCACAAACCGCGATTTCCTTGTTCGCACGCAGCTCTTTGACAGATCGCCCGTGTTGCACAGTCACAGAGAACGCGCGCTTTCCCTCAAAATTCACCTTATGAACCCGCGCTTTGGTGAGGATCGTCAAGTTCGGCCGATCATAGAACGGCTCTAGAAAGGCCGCTTTGGTCGACGCGCGTTGTCCTTTACGGTCAGCATCATGGAATTGGGTCACCTGATAGGGTGCGACACCGTCATTTGTCCCATCATTGAAATCCTCGCAAAACCAGATTTGGTTCACTTCTGCTGCGGCTTGGAAAGCCTTAGAAACCGGGCGCAGCTCTGCCTGGTTGGAGACATGCAAAAGCCCATCACCTCCATGAAAGTCATTGGCCCCATTCTGATTTGTCTCAGACTTTTTGAAATAGGGCAGCACGTCATCCCAGCCCCAGCCCGCGCAACCCGCATCGCGCCAGCCATCATAATCCGCCGCCGTTCCGCGAATATAAAGCATCGCGTTCAACTGACTAGAGCCACCCAAAACCCGACCGCGCGGCTGATAGGTCCGACGATTGTTCAAATGTTTTTGGGGAACTGTACTGAAAGACCAGTTGTTCAACCTATAGGGCAGTTGCAAAATCGCCCCCATAGGAATGCGCGTGACGAAGCTGTCCCCCTTCCCGCCGGCCTCGAGCAGACAGATCGAAGTATCAGGGTTTTCGCTCAATCGACTGGCCAGAACAGCACCGGCTGATCCGCCGCCAACAATGATATAATCGAAGCTGTCTCCCATGGCGCAAAAGAGACCATAGAGGGGCTTTGCACACAAGGTTTACGCAACGTGAGCGTAAAGGTGAGAGGCTGGACAACGACCCAAGCGGGGCTCGTTACGGCTGCTACCTTTCGGTCCTGACCGGGTTGGCGAGGCGCTTACCCGCGCCAACCTCTCAATGCCCAATATGGTCCGAGTCGCCGCGACCTTCAAGACCAGCTCTTCCCAAGCGGGGTTCGCTTGTCTAAAGCACCGCGAAACAAAATCACTGGGGGCACAGGTGCCGGCACTTTCGTTCGAAAATACAGTGACATTCGGTACGTCGAAATGGGATCGCGATGGCCTTTCGCGTGAGGATGAGGCCAGGTTGGACATGCTTTGGTCCGATCCAGAACGCCAAACCATGGTCCTATGGCGGGGCAAAGTTCTAGTCTGCGAAGACGAAAGCGCATTGCAACGGCTAAAGCCAAAATCACATCTACTTCCGTCAAGCCGCAAAAACGCGCTTTATCTTGGTTTGGACGACAAGACGCCACATTGGGCCGTGGTCATCCCCGACTGGCCTGGCTTTGATAAATCCACCCTCAGCCCTGCGTTTTTTGATCCTTCAACATTCAAACATCCAAATTGGACCGAAGGCGGGTTTGTCGAACTCCGAAAAGTGATGACAACCTTGCCACGCAAAGACGCAGAACGCGCCGCCTCTGCAAGGTCTGTATTTGAGTATCACAGAACGCATCCTTTCTGCGCACGTTGCGGCGGACAAACAAAAATGACGAAGGGCGGTTGGCAACGCGTTTGTCTGAACTGCGAACGGGCCCATCATCCAAGAACCGATCCTGTCGTAATCATGCTGATCACGCATGGCGAAGATCTTTTGCTTGGACGGTCGCCCGCTTGGCCGGCCGATATGTTTTCGCTTCTAGCTGGCTTTATAGAAGCTGGTGAAACGGTCGAGAATGCGGTGCGCCGTGAGGCCATGGAAGAGGCTGGAATCAACATTGGAGCAGTGCGCTACATCGGATCTCAACCTTGGCCCTTCCCTGCGTCCTTGATGCTGGGGTGTCAGGGCATCGCTTTAACCAAAGATATACAAATAGACCCTAATGAACTGGCTGATGCGCGCTGGGTATCGAAAGAGGAGCTGGTCGCAGATTTGGAAGATGGCTCGACCTCATTGCGCGCAGCCCGTAAAGGGGCCATAGCACAGCACCTAATCCGTGGCTGGGTTGCGGGCGAATATGATGGGGCGCTCTCATGGAACTGAACATAAAGCAAGATGTCGACGCACCAATTGGATTTGTCTTCGATAAGATGACGGCTTTTGAAGCGCATGAGATGCGGGCCATGGCCGCAGGCATATCAGCCAAGCGAACCATAGATACACAAACCCAAATCTCTTGGGACACGTCATTTGACTATTTGGGCAAGCCGCGGAACATGGCCCTGACCGTCGATGAAATCGCCCCACCCGAAGCAATGTTCGTCGCTCTGGATGGATCACAGTTGAATGCCGAGGCCGATGTCAAACTGCTTGAACTGTCACCCTATTTAACGCGCATCCGCCTAAAGCTTAGCATCAACGGCAAGTCGTTGCGCGCACGCCTGATGGTGCAATCTGCGCGTCTGGCCAAACAGAATATCACGCGGCGTATGCAATCGCGTCTCTCCGGTTTTGCGTCTGAAATTGAGTTTGATTACCTACAAACTCGCTGATGCAACGCGAAACGCGTCGATCGGATATACACCCAGAATTTCCAAGTAATCTGTGAAATAGGAAAGTTCTTCTAAGGCGCGCGCGACCTCAGGGTCATCGGGATGCCCGATGATATCTGCGTAAAACTGCGTTGCGGTGAAAGAGCCATCGACCATGTAACTTTCGAGCTTCACCATGTTGACCCCATTGGTCGCAAACCCACCCATCGCCTTATACAAAGCAGCCGGAATGTTGCGGACACGAAAGACAAATGTCGTCAGCATCCGTGAACCGTTTTGTTCGGAAAATTTTGGATTTGGCGACATCACTAGAAAGCGGGTCGTATTGTCATCCCTATCCTCGACACCGCGCGCAAGCACCTCCAAACCATAAGTCTCTCCAGCCAATTCAGAAGCCAATGCTGCTTCAGTTGGTTCTGCCCGCTCTGCAACCGTTTTTGCCGATCCGGCCGTATCTGCTCCAACAACGGGCAAAATATTATTCTCGCCTAAGAACCGGCTGCATTGTCCCAACAAGACGGTGTGGCTGCGGGCCGTTTTGATATCACTCAACCGGGTGCCCCGCACGGCAAGCAGAGCAATCTTTATGCGCAGAAAATGCTCGGCCACGATGTGCAACCCGGACTCCGGCAACAGCCTGTGGATGTCAGCCACCCGACCATAGGTTGAATTCTCGACAGGCAACATTGCCAAATCAGCAGCACCCGATTTTACGGAAGCAATCGTTGCCTCAAAAGTTGGGCAAGGCACTGCTTCGGCGTTTGGGAAAACCTCTCGACAGGCCTGATGAGAGTATGCACCAAGCACACCCTGAAAAGACACATGATTTGGTTCTAAATCCGCCATATCCACCCCTTTCAGTCGAAACGCCGCGCCTACAGCATCTTGCGGTAAATGCAAGAAAAGCTATAGACCAACAATCGAAGGAGAGAGAAACCATGGATACAATGTTCTGGACAAGGGTGATGGGCGGTCTTTGTGGATCACTGTTGTTTTTCTTGATGGTGAATTGGGGCGCAGAAGAGCTGTATCATGTGGGCGGCCATGATTACGCTCATGATGATGCACATTCAGATGACGACCACGGCGAAGACAAGAAAACAGCTTTGGCTTGGATCGTGGTTGAAGAGATTAACGATCCAGGTGATCCGATAGAAACGGTCGAAGTTGCTTTTGAAGAGGTATTTGCCACAGCGGATGCTGGCGCAGGCGAACGTGTATGGGGCAAGTGTCGATCTTGCCACAAGTTGGGTGACGGCGAAAATGGAACAGGTCCACATCTGCACCAAATTCTGGATCGCCAGATCGCCGCTGTCGCGGAATACAACTATTCAAATTCGCTTGCGGACTTGTCGGGTGAGGCATGGACGGCAGAAAACCTAAATGGTTTCATCGAAAACCCGCGCGGTTGGGCTCCCGGTACAAAGATGAGCTTTAACGGGATTTCAAGCGTGGAAGATCGTGCAAATTTGATCGCCTATCTTGAGCAAGGCGGCAGCTAAAGCCCGTCATGAAATAGAGGTTTCAAGCCGCGCCAGAAGCGCGGCTTTTTATTTTGCAACACACGCACTCTCACAGAAACGCGTTTTGCAGTTTACGGCACCCGCGCTTTACCTAAGTATAACAAAAGATAACGGTTTCGGAGGTTATAAGATGAAGTGGATTTCAGCATCTGCATTTGCGCTGGTGGCACTAAGCTCAGGTCTTGCAATGGCCGATAACCACGTCACCATGTCGCATGGCATCTCCACCTTTGGAGAACTGAAATACGCCGCCGATTTCGAACATTTCGACTATGTAAACCCCGATGCCCCACAAGGTGGAACGATCACATTTGTTGGCACCGGCGCGTCGGCAACTTTCGACAGTTTACATCCTTTTATTTTAAAAGGTGAGCCTGCGCAGGGTTTGGGATTGTTGCACGACAGTTTGCTGACATCCTCGTCTGATGAACCTGACAGCTCATATGGGTATATTGCCCAATCGCTTGAATATCCTAAGGATCGCTCTTGGGTGATTTTTAATATGCGCCCCGAAGCGCGCTTTTCGGATGGCCACCCGATCACCGCCGACGATGTGGTCTTCAGTTACAACATCTTGATGGAAAAAGGTCACCCACTTTATAAGGCCGTTCTCTACAAGGACATCGAGCGTGCCGAAGCCCTAGATGATCACCGGGTTAAATTCACTTTTGCGCAAGGTGCAAATATGCGTGACCTTCCTGCCGTGGCAGGTGGCATCTCTATTTTGCCCGAACATTACTGGGAAACGCGGGACTTCGGCGAGAGTACCGTCGACATCCCGGTCCATTCAGGTGGTGTGACGGTCGCCGATTTCGAACCCGGACGGTTCATCGAATATTGCAAGATCCAAGATTACTGGGCGGCAGATCTACCCTTCAATCGCGGCACAGGAAATTTCGACTGTTATCGTTATGAGTATTTTGCGGACCGGAACGTGGCTTTCGAGGCCTTCAAAGCAGGCGAATACTTGTTCCATGAAGAGTTCAGCTCGCTGAACTGGGCCACGAAATACGATTTTCCAGCCCTCGACAAAGGCTGGGTCATTCGTGAACAGCTGCCCGATCAACGCCCATCAGGCACACAAGGCTTCTGGATCAATCTGCGCAAAGAAAAGTTTCAGGACATTCGAGTGCGCCAAGCCCTGGGCTATCTGTTCAACTTTGAATGGTCGAACCAAACGCTGTTCTATGGCCTCTACGCGCGCACTGATAGTTTCTGGGAAAACTCGATGATGCAGGCCGAAGGTCTACCGTTGGGAGACGAGCTGGCTTTTCTGGAACCCTACCGGGATCAACTACCCGCAGCGGTCTTTGATGAACCCGTTCCCGTACCTCCCGTTTTGCGCCCCAATGAACAAGACCGTCGCGCAATCAGCGAAGCCGGTCGCCTACTGGACGCGGCGGGATGGACTGTCGAGGGGCAATTTCGCAAAAACGCCGCAGGTGAAACACTTACGATTGCGATTGTAGATGACAGCCCAGCCTTTGAACGGATTGTAAATCCAATGATCAAAATGATGCAGCGGGCCGGCATTGATGCGCGCTATCAGTTGATTGACCCCGCGCAGATGCAAGAACGTCAGAAGACCTATGACTATGACATTGTGATTGGTCGTTTGGTGATGAGCCTCTCTCCCGGTGAAGAGTTGGCGCAGACGTTCGGCTCAGCATCGGCTGAAACGCAAGACACGACGAATTTTGCAGGCATCGCAGACCCTGTGATTGACGAAATCATCAAACGCGTTTCTCAGGCAGAAACACGGGGCGAAATGGAAGTCGCTGTGCGCGCACTTGATCGCGTTTTGCGATCCAAGCATATTTGGGTACCCAATTGGTATAACCCAAACCATAACATTGCATATTGGGACATTTTTGGACGTCCCGAGATGAAACCAGCTTTCTCGCGCGGAGTGATCGGAACCTGGTGGCTGGATCAAGAAAAGTTTGACGCGCTTCAGGCCCAAGGCGCTCTCTGACCCGATGGGCGGCTATATCCTGCGCAGACTACTTTTGATCATTCCGACTTTGATCGGGATTATGATATTGAATTTTGCGCTGATCCAGTTTGTGCCCGGCGGACCCATCGAACAGATCCTTGCCCAGATAGAGGATGGGGGCAACGTCACTGATCGCATCTCTGGTGGTGGAAACGAAACGGCAAACTCTGGCGACGAACGCTACAAGGGGGCCCGCGGTCTTCCCCCCGAGGTCATCGAAGATCTTGAGCGTCAGTTCGGCTTTGATAAACCCCCTTTGCAACGTTTCCTTGATATGATGTTTAGTTATCTGCGCTTCGACTTTGGAGAGAGTTATTTTCGCTCGATTTCAGTGATCGAACTCATCATTGAGAAGATGCCCGTTTCAATAACCTTGGGCTTGTGGTCCACACTGATTGCCTATCTTGTATCGATCCCCTTGGGCATTCGTAAAGCGGTTCACGATGGAACACGGTTTGACGTCTGGACCTCTGGCGTCATTATTGGTGCCTACGCCATTCCGGGCTTTCTTTTGGCCATTCTTTTGTTGGTCCTGTTTGCGGGCGGCAATGATTGTTTTATCTGTACGCAGACCTTCCCGCTGCGAGGTCTTTCCTCCTCCAATTGGGATGAGCTCAGCGCTTGGGGAAAGATCATCGACTATTTCTGGCACGCCACATTGCCCATCGTTGCAAGCACGCTTGCCGCCTTTGCCGGGCTCACGCTTTTGACCAAGAACAGCTTTCTAGATCAAATCGGTCAGCAATATGTGCAAACCGCTCGTTCAAAAGGCCTAAAGGAAAACAGCATCCTTTACGGCCATGTCTTCCGCAATGCGATGCTTTTGATCGTCTCGGGATTTCCAGGTCTGTTCGTGGCTGTCTTCTTCAGCGGCTCGTTGATCATCGAAATTGTCTTCAGTTTGGATGGCCTTGGACGCCTTGGATATGAGGCTGCACTCGCCCGGGATTATCCCGTTTTCTTTGGCACGCTTTATATTTTCGGCCTTATCGGTTTGTTGATCAAACTGCTTTCGGATCTCACCTATGTGCTGATTGATCCACGCATCGATTTTGAAGGCCGAAATACATGAGCCTCCTGACATCGCAAATTGCAAAACGACGATGGTCGAACTTTAAGGCGAACCGGCGCGCCTACTGGTCGCTTTGGATCTTCGCAATCCTATTTGGAATCAGTTTGTTCTCCGAATTCGTGGCAAATGACAAACCTTTGCTGATCTCCTACCAAGGAGAGCTGCGGATGCCAATTTTTACCTTTTACAAAGAAACCGATTTCGGTGGCGAGTTCGAAACAGAGGCTGAGTATTCCGCACCAGAAGTGCAATGCCTTATTGTCACAGGAGGGGCACTGGACCAATGTATCGACGACCCTGTTGCTGCGACCGAAGATGCCCAAGACAGGGTCCTGAATGATGTAGCTATCACAAAGGGGTGGATGATTTGGCCGCCCATCCCTTATTCTTTTGACACTATCAATTACAATGTCTCGACCGCGCCCAGCGCACCAGATGCTAACCACGTTTTCGGCACAGATGATCAAACAAGATCGGTTTTGGCCCGCGTGATCTATGGCGTGCGCATCTCCGTGGTATTTGCGTTGGTCACGGTGATCTCTTCGGCCATTCTTGGGATAATGGCAGGCGGGGTGATGGGTTATTATGGCGGTTGGATTGATCTTGTTTTTCAACGCATCGAAGAGATTTGGTCTTCGATGCCGCTCCTTTACACTTTGATCATCTTGGCCGCGATCCTGACCATGAACTTTTGGATGCTTTCGGTCATTGTTGCTATTTTCAGTTGGATGGGCATCGCCGGTATTGTCCGGGCAGAGTTTTTACGTGCACGCAATTTTGAGTATGTCCGCGCCGCACGCGCGTTGGGTGTTAAGGATTGGAAAATCATGTTCCGCCACATGCTGCCCAATGCCATGGTTGGTACAGTCACCTTGCTGCCATTCGCGATCACCGGCGCTGTGGGGACATTGACCACGCTTGATTTTCTTGGCTTCGGCCTTCCACCCTCTTATCCTTCGCTCGGCGAATTGGCCCTACAAGCCAAAGAGAACTTTCAGGCCCCTCACCTGGCCTATTCTGCCTTTTTCTCCATTGCGATCATGTTGTCGCTATTGGTCTTCATATTTGAAGGCGTACGCGATGCCTTTGACCCACGGAAGACCTTCAAATGAGTGGCCCAGTCCTTAGTCTTCGCGATGTGAATATCCACTTCGGCCCGGTCCATGCGGTCAAAGGTGTCAGTTTTGATCTCCATCGTGGGGAAACACTGGCCCTGGTCGGTGAATCCGGTTCGGGGAAATCGGTCACTGCGCTTGCCACTGTGGATTTGTTGCCAAAGTCCGCAGAAGTCACAGGTTCGATTACATATCGCGGACAAGAACTCCGGGGCGCCAGCCAAGGCCAACTGCGCGATGTGCGCGGTAACGATATCAGCTTCATTTTTCAAGAGCCGATGACCTCTCTCAATCCATTGCACACCATCGAAAAACAGATTGGTGAAAGTCTGCGCTTGCATCAAGGTCCGTCTGGAGTGGCCGCACGACCCCGGATACTGGAACTTTTGAACAAAGTTGGCATTCGCAACGCCGAAACTCGTTTGAAGGATTTCCCCCATCAGCTTTCAGGCGGCCAAAGGCAACGGATCATGATTGCAATGGCTCTGGCCAATGAGCCGGATGTTTTGATTGCAGATGAACCGACAACAGCACTGGATGTGACGATTGAGAAGCAAATCCTTGACTTGCTGGCAGATCTCCAGAAATCAGATGGGCTTGCTTTGCTGTTTATCACGCATGATCTTGGTGTCGTGCGCTCCATCGCGGATCGCGTGTGCGTGATGCAAGATGGCGAAATTGTCGAAAGCGGGACGACCAAACCTCTCTTTGAGGCGCCTAAACACCCTTATACACAAAAACTGTTGGCGGCCGAACCGACCGGATTTGCCGAACCCCTGCCTATTTCACCAGAACCCGTGGTCGAGACACCCGGTTTGCAGGTTTACTTCCCAATCAAACGGGGGCTGACGCGTAGGACGGTGGGCCACATAAAGGCGGTCGAACATGCGCAATTTACCCTCGCGCGGGGCGAAACCTTGGGCGTTGTTGGCGAAAGCGGATCTGGCAAAACAACTTTGGCTTTGGCGGTCATGCGTTTGATATCCTCCAAAGGGGATGTGACGTTTGAAGGGGCCAATATTCAGGGCCTCTCCAACAAGGCTTTGCGACCCTATCGCGCCGATATGCAGATTGTGTTCCAGGATCCTTATGGCTCTCTTTCACCCCGCCTATCGGTAGAACAAATCATCACAGAAGGTCTGGATGTCCATGGCTTGGCTCAAGGTGAAAGTCGCGAAGACCTGGTCGACACGATCTTGCACGAGGTGGGCCTAGTGCCCGAGATGAAACATCGCTACCCGCATGAGTTTTCAGGCGGACAGCGCCAGCGCATCGCGATTGCACGTGCGATGATCCTTCGTCCCAAATTGGTTGTTTTGGACGAACCGACTTCAGCACTTGATATGACCGTACAAGTGCAAATCGTTGATCTCTTGCGGGATTTGCAAAAGAAATACGGGCTCGCATATATTTTCATCTCGCATGATTTGCGCGTGGTCCGCGCCATGAGCCATAAGATCATGGTGATGAAACAAGGCCATGTCGTTGAGGCCGGTCCAGCCGCACAGGTCTTTGACAATCCTCAAGACCCTTATACACAGGAATTGCTGTCTGCTGCACTTGCTTGAGCCGCACGCGCCAAACACCTCTTGCATCCAATCAGGCACTGGCCTATGTCGCAAAGCCTGCGGACCGATAGCTCAGCTGGATAGAGTACCTGACTACGAATCAGGGGGTCGGGGGTTCGAATCCTCCTCGGTCCGCCATCTGCATCCTGACCAACATCACACACCCTTGATCTCTAAGTAACTTGATCGACTGTTGCCGTCCGTCAGATGGCAGAAAGACCTTTGACATGGCGCGGCGAAAGAGGAAGAAGAGCCCTTTTAACTGGTTGCTGCGATTGAAACGAAGGTATTTTTGGTGTTGATCTGGAGTGCACTCCAGCAATTAGAGTGCCTGTAAAATGCTTAAAGAGGTGCTGGGAAATGTTAATTGGCGCATTTGCAAATCGCGTTGGTCTCTGAATAGACACGCTCAGATACTACGAAAATGTTGGACTTTTGCCGAATCTTGATCGAACGTCGTCAGGCAGGCATAGCTACTCACCTGACCATATTGCGTGGATGGAATTTCTGCACGTTCTCAAAGCAACAGGCATGGGCGTTAGCGATATGGATCGGTACGTTAAACTACGATCCGATGGTCTAAGTTCGCTGTTAGAACGCCAAGAAATGCTAACCAAACATCTTGAGGTCGTAGCTGCGAAGCGTAAAGAGCTGGAAAACGTAGAGAACACTCTCATAGAGAAAGTTAAGCTTTTCCAATCCGTTCTTAATGGTGACATAGACGGCGACACTCTTCACTGTGCAACAGGAGATTGCGGAGATTATTATGCAGATGTCCGTCTATGGCGGAATGCCAGCCACGATAAATGCGCTGAATGCCCTCAACGAAGTGTTGGATGCAAAAGAAAAATCATAGCGACCGCGGTCATTCAAATCTAGATCATAAATGACCGCTTTGTCCCGCCTGTCGACCATAGGCGATGACCTGCTGAATGGCTGATGTATGTGAAATATGCTTAACGTTTGGGTCAGTTTTGCAAGGCGCTTCCGAACCGCAGGATGCCGTTCTAACAAAGTTCAACCGCAGCCAACATCAAATACAGGAACTTTGTTAATAACCTGCGATGCAAGCCCGACCGTCGAATATAACGACTATGATTGCAAAATCTCTGGTGCCATCTTCACGGCCATATCAATGACTGCGCTTATCCGTGCAACATTTCGGGCTCCGGGCCGGAAAGTCAGAAACACTGGGTTGATCGGGGCCTCATATTCCTCAAGACAACGAACGAGACGTCCCTGCAAGATGTCATCGCGCACCAAAAAATCTGGTAAATTTGCAAATCCATGTCCTGCCAGCGCCAGTTGACGGAGAATTCCAAAACTGCGGACGGCGATCGGCCCAGAGACATCAACGGTTTCCTTGCGCGGGCCCTTTATGAACGGCCAGGTCGCACCAGGTCGATCTCCGCGAAAGGTCAGGCAAGGTCGTTCGGAAAGCTCTGCAAGCGTCGAGGGTGCGTGTTCGGTAAAAAATTCTGGCGATGCAACCAAGCAACGCGAAAAGCCACCCAACTTAATGGCAATCAACCTGTCATCCTTGAAAGTGCCAACCCGGAAAGCCAGATCCGTGCCGGGGTCTTGCATGTCCTCAAACGCATAGTCGGGTCGCATCACAAGTGTAAGGTTGGGGTGCGTATTTTTGAGTGCTGGGAAGAGTTGAGTTGCCATCAAACCCCCAAATTCTGGCGTCGCGGCAACCGTGACCTGGCCAGAAACATCAACGCTTTCTTCCCGGGCGATGTCGTGAAGCAAGTTGATCTCTGCAAGTATTGAATGGATGCGATCGTCCAGCTTGCGCCCAACCGGTGTCAGACGTACGGAACGCGCGCCACGTTCCAGCAGACGCACGCCAAGATGGGCCTCCAACTGCGCCACATGCCTGCTAACCCCGGACTTTGCCATACCCAATTCTTGCGATGCCGCACTGATGCCTCCGAGGTTTGCAACGGTGTGGAAACTCAACAAGGCTTGCAAACTAATCGTTCTAATTTCTTGATCCATATGTTCAATTTTATCTGTCTGTTCCAAAAATTATGCAAGCGTTATCTCTGACCCATCACAGTGGCGCGACGCCACTGGGCACAAAAACGGAGCATAAAAATGAAAATTCTTATCACTGGAGCAAGCAGCGGTTTTGGCAAACTCATTGTGAACGACCTGGTCGCTGCAGGTCATCAAGTCGTAGGTTCGATGCGCGACATCGCTGGACGCAATGCCACCGCCACCGAAGAGTTCAGGGCGATGGGCGTTGAAATTGTCGAGATCGACGTGACCGACGATGCCTCGGTCGCGGCGGGTGTTGCCAAAGCGGCACAAATCCTGGGAAGCATAGACACCCTCATCAACAACGCCGGCCTCGGCGCCCATGGTCTGCAAGAGAACTTCTCGGCTGACGACTTTCGCCGTCTCTTCGACATCAATGTCTTCGGCGTGCAAAGCATGATCCGTGCGGTCCTGCCCGAAATGCGGGAACGCGGTGATGGCCTTATCCTGAACATCTCAAGCCTGTTGGGACGCGTCGCTCTTCCGTTCTATGGACCCTACAATGCTAGCAAATGGGCGCTTGAAGCCATGAGCGAAAACTATCGCGCCGAACTCAGTGGTTTTGGAATCGATATCGCGATTGTCGAACCAGGTGGCTTCCCGACCCGCTTCATTGACAACCTCATGCAGCCAACATCACGGGAGCGCGATCCGGCCTATGGCGACATGGCCGACGCACCCAAGGCCAGCCTGGAAGGCTTCGAGGCTTTTTTGGCCGCAAATCCGCAACAGAATCCGCAACTTGTGGCAGACGCCGTGGTTGAAGTCGTTGGAAAGGCGCCGGGCTCTCGTACATTCCGTACCGAAGTCGACCGCATCGGCATGGCCGAGCCGCTAAAGGGTTACAACGATCATCTTGCTGAGGTGACAACGGGGCTCTTCACGAACCTCGGAATAGAGGACATGCTGACGCTTAAAGTCGCATAGAACGACCCAGAGTAAAAACAGGCCTCGACCGCAGAAGACACTGGTCGGGGCCATGAAAAGGGCGGATAGGAAGATTAAATTGGCCGTTTAAGACTGCGCGACGGCCTTGGGACCAAGGTCACAACATTCTGGACGCCCAAGTAATCCTCGGTCAGGCAGAACCCGACCGAATCATTGATTTTACAAAAGACTGTCGGGCATCTTCTGTTCGGCGGCTGTATTGGCCCGGCGGAAGACCAAAGTGACCAATGTCGAGACAATCACGATAAACAGTGAATAGAGCGCCGGCACCGCCATATAGCTTTGCGCTTGGTCACCAGAGAATGTGAAAGCCACAATCGCAATAGCCAGAGGTCCGTTTTGAATGCCCGTCTCCAACGCAACCGTGCGGGCGTTGCGTGGATGCAATTGCAATGCCCGCGCAAAACCATACCCAATTGCAATCCCGAACAGTCCCAATCCAATCGCGGCAACGTAAGTTCCAGGTGTCGTGCCCAGTAAGAACTGCCAATTGTTTGGCACCCAAGTCACCATGATGAAGATGATAAAAAACAGCGCCAGAACAGAGCCAAAGAACTCGGTTACAGCACCCACATTCGCGTTCACTTTGCGCAAGATCATTCCAATGGCTACCGGAACAAGCAAAAGCACCAGGGTGATAATGATGTTCTCGCGTGGGATTTCGAGATCCAGCGCCGAGGCATAAATCAGCAGAACAATTGGGATCAGAACAACACCGAACACGGTCGAAGTCACCGTCATCAAAACCGAGAGCGCCAAATTCCCCTTTGAGAAATAGGTAAAAATATTCGACGTCGTGCCGCCGGGCATACAGGCCATTATCAAGACCCCGACCGCAATGGCCGAAGGCAGAGGCAAGATCGTAATCAACAAAAAGCCGATAAATGGCATAATCCCATATTGACTGATCACACCGATGGCCAAACCATAGGGCCGCTTTAGCGCCAACAAAAAATCACGCGGGGTCAGTGAAGCGCCCATCCCCAACATGATCACGAAAATCATCAGCGCAAGCAGCGCCTGTGTAAACTCATCAACCATTCCGATTACTCCGCTGCAATGCGCATGGTTTCTTCGGCGCGCAGGTCTTTTCTCAGGATCTTACCGACATTGGATTTCGGCAGTTCATCTCGAATTTCCACAAATTTCGGCACTTTATAATTTGTTAGATGCTCTTTGGCATAGGACCGAACAGCCGCGTTCGACAAACCATGATCATGCAAGGTGACGAAGGCTTTGACCGCTTCACCCGACGCGTCATCTGGCACGCCGATAACAGCCACCTCATCAATTCCGGGATGCGCGGCCAAAATATCCTCAATCTCGTTGGGGTAAACGTTAAAGCCCGATACAATCACCATGTCCTTCTTGCGATCAACGATACGAATATAGCCATCTTCATCCATCACACCGATATCTCCGGTAAGGAAGTAGTTGCGGCTCATAACTTTCTTGGTCTCTTCAGGATTTTCCCAATAGCCTTTCATGACTTGGGGACCCTTGGCCGCGATCTCTCCAGCTTCGCCTTGCTTAACCGCTTTGCCATCTTCGCCCAAGATTGCAATTTCGGTCGATGGTACCGGAATACCGATAGAACCTTCGCGGGCTTTCCCAAGCGGATTAAAAGTCAAAACCGGCGATGTTTCTGTCAGGCCATAACCCTGTAACAACGGTTTCCCTGTGATGTCTTCCCATTTTTCAGCAACGCTGGTTTGCAAAGCCATACCACCGGCCGAGGCCAGTTTAAGATGGCGCGGCGGGGAATCTGTAAACCAAGTCTCATTGGTCAATCCGTTGAACAAGGTGTTCACACCGCTCAACCAAGTGACGCGATAATTTTCAAATGCGCGTTTGAGATTGCTCAACGGTCTTGGGTTCGGGATCAGAACATTCTGCGCGCCCAACCACCAAAAACTCAGTAGGTTCACCGTGAAAGCAAAAACATGGTACAAAGGTAAGGCCGTCAAGGCAACTTCCTTACCCTTTTCCAGCCCTTCGATCATCTCCATCGCCTGTTCCATATTGGTGACTAGATTGCGATGGGTCAGCATGGCACCTTTTGCGACACCGGTCGTTCCTCCGGTGTATTGCAAGACCGCAATATCATCCGGTTTCACAGGTTGATGATATCTTTCAACCTCAATTGAATTGGACGTTTTATGCGCGCGGCCGGCCTTCAATGCATCTGGCATACGCACATGCGCCACACTAATCGGCTTGGTTGTTTGATCCCAGTACTTTTGAACCAATCCCACAATACCGCGCGGCAAAGAGGGCAAGAACTCCGCGACCCGTGTCACAATCACATTTGGAATGGGATAGCTGCGCGTGGCATGGGGAATTTTGTCGGCAAACATATCTACAATCACCAGCGCATTCGGTTTTGCATCTGCAAATTGCTTTGCCATCTCTTCGGCCGTGTAAAGCGGGTTCACATTCACCAACACGCAGCCGGCTTTCATGACGCCAAAGGCTGCGACTGGAAAGGTCAAGCAGTTTGGCATTTGGACTGCGACTCGATCGCCTTCGGACAGACCCGCCACTTCGCGTAAATATACTGCAAACGCATCAGACATCTCATCAACCTGAGAAAAACTCAGCGTGCCGTTCATACCATTTGGCAAACAACAGGTGAACGCAGGCGCTTTGCCGTAAGTCTGCGCAACAGACCCAATCAATGCTCCTAAATTTCGATAAGCAGGTTCTTCTATCTCAGCACGTACATTCGGGCCGTAAAAAGACGTCCAAGGACGTTTCGCCATCGCAAGTTCCTCCCAAAATCTCGCTTAGGACGACAAGATAACCAAAACGGACCGAAGGGGAAGCTTTATCGCAAAAGACGCTGCGGTACGACCGAACGTCACTTTTTCAAACGGGATGACCGATTGCAATATGGACCATTTCATCAAAGGCACGCTTTAGGGCCTCTGACCAACCAGAAGACAGCAATTTATAGTTCTCGTCATCGGCTTCGATCCGGCGCATTTGAGAAAACCGCAGCGTATCGTTTTCTATAACAGCGAGATCCAATGGCATCCCGACCGAAAGATTGGATCGCAAAGTCGAGTCCATCGACAAAAGCGCGGCTGTCACACAAACATCCAAAGGTGTCTGATTGGTCAAGACACGGTCCAAAATGGGCTTGCCATATTTATGCTCGCCAATCTGGAAATAGGGCGTGTCTTCGACGGCTTCGATGAAGTTTCCGGCCGAATAAATTTGGAATAAGCGCATCGTGCCACCTTCGCGCTGACCCCCAACGATGATTGAACTGATCGTGCTTTCGCCCATTTGCGCAAGACCCGGGCCATATCGACTTTGGACAACGCGCATCGCGTCACCCACCAACTCTGCCACGCGAAACATGGAAGGCGCATTCAGGATTGTTTCAAGACCATTGTCAGGATTATCAATATTTTCCTGAAGCAGACTGATCACAGCCTGGGTGATCGCAAGATTGCCCGCAGTCATCATGGTGATGACCCGCTCCCCTTCGACTTCCCAAGTGAACAGCTTCTTATATTTGGCAATATTATCAACACCTGCATTGGTGCGGGTGTCCGCCAAGAACACCATCCCAGCATCCAGCTTGATGGCTACGCAATACGTCATGTCGGTCTTCTCATTTATATACACTGCTCGTCCCTGAGCTTTCGCCAATAAGCGTTATAAGGACAAGTAGTTCAAGAACGTAAAGTCACTGTGAATTTTGATCCTGAGACTGTGTCGCGGGGGCACCAAATCCAAAAACATCTGCCGTTTCAGACGCATAGAGATTCGTTGAGACGATAAAATCCGTTAGCCATTCATGCAAACCAATCGAAAAAATTTCATCGACAGTCAAATCCATAAGCTGTGTGTAGCGCCCGCGAATCTTTGCAAGCACAACTTGCTGCTTTGGATCTTCGGGAAGCGCGATCATCGAGAGCTCATGATAGATATTTCGAATCGCCATTAGAAGAGATCTGGGACTTTTTGAGTTCAGGACCAAAAGATCAATTACGCCTTCAGGATCAACACTGCGGCGGTAAATGTGGCGGAAACTTCTTGTTGAATTTGCCGCCCGCAAAATCTGAGTCCATTGCAAATAGTCCAGTCCGCCACCCACATCCGTCACACTTGGGAGCAACACATGGTACTTCACATCCAGCAATCTTGCCGTTGCATCTGCCCGCTCAAACCATTTCCCAAGCTCAATGAAACCATAACCCTGATCTCGCAATAATGTACCCGATATCGTGCCGCGAATGATCGCAGCACGACCCCGAACCCAATCCAAAAATGCCGTTAAGTTCTCCTGATCCCGGTTCATTTGCAACTGTTGTCGCAACTCTGAACTTGTCTGGTTCACAGCTTCCCAGACTTCAGAGGACAGTGCAATTCGCATGGCCTTTGCGTTGGCCCGCGTGGCGTGGATACAGGCCGCAATCGAAGATGGGTTTCCCTCATCTCGGATCAAGTGATCTGCGACCGTTGCCATATTGGCCTCTGTTTTTAGATCATGCGGAAAACTCTCTGAACAACCCGAGGCGATCACCACGGATGTCCATTCGCTCAGCGGGGCATTTTCGCGCGTTGGCAGCGCATCCATGCGCCGACCCAGATCCAACAAGCGCGCAATATTCTCCATCCGCTCGACATAACGGGACATCCAGAACAGGCCTTCTGCAACGCGGCTAAGCATCAGAGCCACCCCTCATTCAGGACCCAAGTGTCTTTAACCCCGCCGCCTTGGCTGGAGTTCACAACCAAAGAGCCTTCCTGCAAAGCCACGCGCGTCAGACCGCTGGGGATCATCACCGTTCCTTCACCAGAGAGCACAAAGGGCCGCAAATCTACATGGCGCGGCGCCAAGCCCTGCGCCGTCAATACAGGTGAGGTGGACAGCGACAAGGTCGGCTGAGCAATATAATTTGCCGGGCTGGCCTCCAGCTTTTTGCGAAAACTCTCAATCTCTTCTTTGGTCGAGGTCGGGCCCACCAACATGCCATACCCGCCCGAGCCATGCACTTCTTTGACCACCAATTCGGCAAGATTGTCCAAAACATAGGCATATTGGTCTGCGGTATCGCACCGATAGGTCGGAACATTTTTAATCACAGGCTCTTCGCCAAGATAAAACCGGATCATATCGGGGACATAAGTGTAAACCGCTTTGTCATCCACGACGCCTGCACCGGGTGCATTGACCAAGGTGACATTGCCCGCCTTCATGGCTCCAATAATGCCCGGCACACCCAGCATGCTATCTGGATTGAAAACTTGGGGATCAATAAAGTCGTCATCGATCCGGCGATACAGCACGTCGACACGTTCCGGACCGCCTGTGGTGCGCATGTAGACGACATCATTTTCGACAAACAGATCGGCTCCTTCGACCAGATCAATCCCCATCAAATCAGCGAGATAGAAATGCTCATAATAGGCCGAATTAAACTGACCCGGAGTTAATAACGCCAAGACCGGCTTGCCCCGGCAATTGGCGGGCGCAACCGCATTCATAGCAGCCGCCAAATGATCTCCATATCCATCGACGGCTCGGACGCGCCCGCCCATGAACAATTGCGGGAACATACGCGACATGACTTCACGGTTTTGCAAAACATAGGACACACCCGAAGGCGTGCGGCAATTGTCCTCTAGGACAAAGAACTCTTCTTCGCCTGTGCGCACGATATCGACGCCGATGATGTGGGACCAAATATCCCGCGGTGGCGCGTATCCTTCCATCTGTTTCAGATAGGCCGGGTTGTTCTTGATCAATCCTTCCGGAACAATCCCCGCCTTCAGGATTTCGCCCGCCCCATACACATCGGAAATGAAAGCGTTCAAAGCCTTTGCGCGCTGGATCGATCCACTCTCTACGATATTCCATTCTTGCGCATTGAAAACACGTGGGATCATATCAAAGGGGATAAGTCGATCCGGGTCGCCCCCTTCAACATAGACCGCAAATGTAATTCCTATCCGGCGAAACATCTCTTCGGCCTCGGAACTGCGTTCTAACAGGGCTTCGGGTCCATGCCGGTCCAACCATTCTTTTATGGCGTGGTATTCGGCGCGTACCTCTTGGTTGCGGTACATTTCGTTATACACTTGCATCACCCTGATAATTTTATCTCTTCGTACTTGTGGATAACTGGAATTTTCCTCTACGTCCAATTATGCTGTATAAAGAGGCGCAGACGCCCCGGCCCAAAACAAAGTGACCCTGGCGTCATAGGAAGCGTAACGAAATGTCCATCAAAGTCGCCCTCTCTCATCGCACGACCTATACTTATGATCGGTTGGTTCAGCTTGCCCCTCATGTCGTCCGTTTGCGCCCTGCCCCGCATGCGCGGACCCCAATCCAGAGCTATTCTATCCGGATTGAGCCAGAAGAACATTTCCTGAATTGGCAACAAGACGCGTTCTCGAACTGGCAAGCCCGTTTGGTGTTTCCCGAAAGAACACGTAAACTGTCCGTCACTGTGGACCTCGTCGCAGATATGGTGGCAATCAATCCGTTTGATTTCTTCCTTGAGGACAGCGCACAAGAAGTTCCATTTTACTATGACAGCGAGCTGCGCAAAGACCTGCGCCCCTATCTGCGGACTATGGAAAGAGACGCAATATTTGATGAATACGCAACCCATGTTCCTAAGCAAAAGGGCTCGACCAACGATTGGCTGGTCGCGATCAACCAATATGTGTCCAACTCGATTGACTATACGATCCGGATGGAGCCGGGCGTGCAAACGCCGTCCGAGACGATCACCAAGGCCTTGGGATCTTGTCGCGATAGTGCGTGGCTGTTGGTCGCCCTGTTGCGCCGTGCCGGATATGCTGCACGTTTTGTATCCGGCTATCTGATCCAGCTCACGGCCGATCAAAAGCCCATCGAAGGTCCGGCCGGGCCGGAAACAGATTTCACCGATCTTCACGCCTGGACGGAAGTATATTTGCCCGGAGCTGGTTGGGTGGGCATGGATCCAACATCCGGCCTTTTTGCTGGCGAGGGACATATTCCGCTGGCCGCCACGCCTGAGCCATCCTCGGCCGCCGCCATCACCGGGGCGCATGACAAAGCCGAGGTTGAATTTGGCTTTGAAATGTCAATCAAAAGGATTGCTGAACCGCCTCGCGTCACGCGACCGCTCTCGCCCGAACAATGGGCCGAGATTGACCGTGCAGGCGACAAGATCGAACGCAAGCTAATCCGTCAGGATATGCGTTTGACAATGGGCGGAGAGCCGACCTTCGTTTCCGCTTCGGATCGCGACGGCGGCGAATGGACCACCGATGCGGTTGGCCCAACAAAACGTCGTTACGCCGATGACCTGGTTCGGCGTTTGCGTGACCGCTTTGCACCCAATGCTGTGCTGCATCATGGGCAGGGAAAATGGTATCCTGGTGAGTCGCTTCCGCGTTGGGCGTACTCGATTATCTGGCGTGGCGATGGCTTGCCGCTTTGGTCCAATATCGACTTGATTGCCAAAGAAGAACACGGCAATGCCACAGCAAAGATAGCCCAAACATTTACCGAAAAGCTCGCTGACAATCTGGGCCTCAATGGCGATTTCGTCCATGATGTCTACGAGGACCCGATGCATTTCATGGGCAAAGAGGCCCTTTTGCCCGAAGATATAGACCCCGAAAACGCTGATATTGATGACCCTCAGGAACGTGCGCGCTTTGTTCGAATGCTGAATAATGGCCTTTCAGAGCCTTGCAGCTTTGTCATCCCTTTGCAGCTTGCCCAGGCCAAAGCCCATGGAAATCGGCGGTTTCGCTGGACGTCTGAGCGTTGGACAACCCGGCGCGGCAAGCTGTTTCTTATGCCAGGGGACAGTGCCGCAGGTCTGCGGTTGCCTCTTGGTGCCTTGCGTAAGGGCAAAAAAGACAAGAAGAAAAGGCGCCTTCGCGAAGAAAAACCATTTATGCGCGACCCCATGACGTTGCGCCGCGCTCAAACGGCACGATTGGTTTTACAAAACCCCGTTGCGGGTGCCGAAGGTCCAGCCCAAGATTATGAAGAAGACATTTGGCTTCGCGACATTGTCAGCTCGGATGACTGGATCGATGGGGGCTATGCATTCTGGAGCGAAGGCATGCCGATCCGCACGGCCTTGGCAGTCGAACCACGTGATGGGATCCTGCACGTGTTTATGCCACCTACCGGTTCTGCAGATGAATATCTGGATTTGATCGAAGCCGCTGAAGAAACCGCATCTCAGATGGGTTTGCCTATTCGGATCGAAGGCTACGAACCGCCACGCGATCCAAACTTCAATGTCATTCGTGTTACACCAGACCCCGGCGTGATCGAAGTGAATATCCACCCCGCAAGTCACTGGAGCGATTTAAAAGAGATCAATGCCGCATTGTACGAAGAAGCGCGTCAATGCGGTCTCGACAGTTTCACCTTCATGATTGACGGTCGTTTGACCGGCTCAGGTGGGGGCAATCATATCGTGGTAGGTGGCCAAACACCGGCCGACAGTCCGTTTTTGCGCCGTCCTGATCTTGCGGCCTCTGTGGTCCGTTATTGGCAACGCCATCCTTCATTGTCTTACATGTTTTCAGGGACCTTTATCGGTCCGACATCACAAGCCCCTCGTTTCGACGAAGGCCGCGAAGGCAATGTCTACGAGATGGAAATCGCTTTGGCAGAGCTGTCTCGTATGCAGCGCGAGGGCCAAGCTTTTCCGTGGCTCGCCGATCGCATCCTGCGCCATCTTCTTACGGACTTGACCGGCAACACGCATCGCGCGGAGATTTGCATTGACAAAATGTTCTCACCAGACAGCCCGACGGGCCGTCTGGGCTTGGTCGAGTTTCGGGGTTTTGAGATGCCGCCGCATTGGCAGATGTCGATGGCCCAAGCTTTGGTCATTCGGGCTCTGCTGGCCTGGTTCTGGGATAACCCCTATACCGAGCCCTTGGTTCCTTGGGGCAGCGATCTGCATGACAAGTTCTTGCTACCGCATCACGTCCGCAGTGACTTCAATGCGGTTCTCGCCGACCTCTCTACCGCGCACGGCTTTCCCTTTCGACCAGACTGGTATGATGCGCAATATGAATTCCGTTTCCCAGAAGTTGGCCATGTAGAGGTCGAGGGTCTACGGATATCACTGCGCAACGCCATTGAACCCTGGTTGGTCTTGGGCGAAGAAAGCGCAGCCGGCGGCACCTCTCGTTATGTCGACAGCTCACTCGAGCGGGTCGAGATCAGCGTTGAGGGGGAATGGGATCCTCGCTTTGTATTGACCTGCAATCAGGTGGAAGTTCCCTTGAACTATGTAGCTGAGGGCAAGTATTCGGCGGGTATCAGGTTCCGATCATGGCAGCCATGGTCATCATTGCACCCGACCATTCCGGCCCACGCGCCTTTAGTTTTCGACCTATATGATCGCCAAACCGGTCGGTCTGTGGGCGGCCTTAGCTATTTCATCGCTCATCAAGGGGGGCGTGCGCATGAAACGCGACCAATCAATGATCTCGAGGCTGAAGGGCGGCGACGGGTTCGCTTTGTTGCCGGCCAACATACACCTTTTGAATTTGTGCCAACAAAGCCACGCCACAACGCGCTTCAAAATTGGACGCTTGATCTACGGTTTGTCTAAGAAAGACTAGAAATCAAACTTGTCCTTATCCTTTAACAGGCCAGCATTGCGAATGGTTGTTGCAGGGTAATCGATATCGTTCAAAAATTGATCCAAGGTAAAACTCGGTTCGTTTTTTTTCAGATCTTCTGAGACGCGGACGGCATCTTCCGTTCTGTTTTGATGCGCATATAGGGCCAGTAACACCCGCTTGGGCGCACGAAAGGCTGGCGCGGCTTGTGTGGCAATCTCGGCTGAGGTTTCCGCAGCCTCCAAATCGCCTTTGGCTAGGCTGGCCAAACTATGGCTCAACTCCCACCAATGCTTGTTCTCCGTAAACCCGGACAGTTTTGTACCGACAAGCGAATGTTTCGCGGCCTCTTTTGGCCGTCCAGCAAACATGTTCGCAGTCGCAAGCGCTGCATGCACATATGGGTCAAAGCGCCCCAACCCCGAGGCATTCTCAGCCAATGCTGCACTCGTTTCTAAATCATCGAAATGGATCATGTAGACCAGCGAAGACAAGGCATTCACAAAAGCACTATGGGGTTCGCGCTCAAGTGCTTGCCGACAGTAATGGTAGGCCAGTTCCGTCGCCAACTCTTTGTCGGGGGTCGCCTCCTCGATCACTTGTGTTGTTTTCTGCCAAGCCAACCAGACAAGGATCGAAGGATTTCCTGTTCGACTATAACTGTCCAACAATTGCGCTTCAGCTGCATTCAACCGCGCGGTGTCATAGCTGAAAATGTCAGCGACAGATCGTCTAACCTTCTGCAAAACGATGGCATCTTCGCCTTGCGGTTTTCGAAGTTTCACAAGGTTGGTTAGGATCTGTTCACTAGTACTAGCGATAAATACAGTGAATGTTGGGTCGCGGATCAAACGGTCTTCGCGGGTTTGAAACAGCAAGAAACGAGAACACAAAATACCACCTGAATTCGCTTCTTCTGCCTTGAAAAAAACCTGCGTTTGCGATCCGCTTGCAACGATTTCGCAAGTCAGTTGTATATCGATACTGTCATCTCTCGGGGCTGCATTTGGTCCCAGTGTAATCGGCGTAATATCGATACGCTCACCAATGTATTTTGTGATTTCATGACCGATCATGGTTTCCATCACGGCCTTAGAAGAATTTCCGAGTGTGTCACGGACGTATATTCGAATTTCTTTTGTTTCGGGTTGAAATGCGGAAAGTCGAAGATTTTTGCGATCAGCTTTAGGGGCAAAGGACGTCCGCATTTCCTCCAACCATGTTAGGAAAGCCGTATCTTTGACATCAATCCCACTTAAAAAATATTGGTCTGCGCTCGCGCTTTCCGCAGTTGTTTTCGGCATAAGGATCGCAACTTTCGTTTGATCCAACGCAATTGTTTTCCGATCTGCAGTGACACAATCTGCGTACTCACCCAATGTCTTTTTCAACTCCGCAAGCGCTTGGCGCAAACTGGCATGCGCCTGTTCGGGTGCGCGATCGCTCCAAAGTTTGCTTTCAATCCATCGGCGCGGGCGAACCATGTCCGGACCGGTGGCAAGCAAGGCCAGAACGGCACAAGTTTTCTGGCCCTTTGGCGTGCGAGAAAAACCTTTGAAGTCCTCAACAGTCAACACGCCACGCAAATCTATCGTTAAAACTGACCCCACTTGGTTTCCTAATTACTCCATGCCCTACGCAAGGCCCAACCTACGACCCAGCCGTCCCTTTCCGTTAATACTGCGTGAATATTGAGGCTACGTCCAAGAAAAACTTGGCAGCACGAACGAGGCCCGTTTACCCAAAAGGTGGGTGATGCATGCAGCGCCGCGCGATAGACGCGGCAAAAGAAGGGAGTTTTTGATATGACAGGACGGACAGGACGAACTGGGCGCACCGGCCGTACCGGAAGAACAGGACGAACGGGGCGTACAGGTCGAACCGGCAGGACGGGACGTTCTGGTTTGGCAGATCGTGGCGATCCAACATCATTCGCAGAGTTGGATCACACCGGAGCGGCCAGCACGACCTTAATCAGTGATGCGCTTTTATCGACCCGCGGCGGGATTTTGGGATATTGGCAAGTGAATGGAATAACACAGCCCCCTCTGCCCGATCCCTGGACCAGTTTCAGAAGATTGGGCGAAGGTGTACAAAGCGAGATCCTCGATTTTGAACTGATCTCAGGATTTTCCATCGGCGAAAACGGTAATTATTTTTCCGGTATCTCTGATCCGGGTCTGACGGCCGCTGACCTTGAAACTGTTCGCAAAGCTGCAGATCTTCGTGACGATCGGCTAGAAGAGATCTATGCGCAACAAAAGGACATGATTACCTTTTTTGCATCTTTGATGGATGCCAGTGGCGCACGCTATGACCACACGCTTGATTTTATTGATGCAGTGCTGCGTCTATGCGTGATCGTGGATATGAAAATGAAGCATATTTTCTCGCGGCCACGACCCGCAGAAATCGCACCAGAAGTCATACCGATCATTCAAACACCCGGTCATGGGTCTTTCCCAAGTGGCCATGCCGTTGAAGCAACAGCAATTGCAGCGCTGTTTGCGCATTTCGACGCGACAAATACGCGACGCGCAGAATTGGCTGATCGCATTGCAAAACGCATCGCTTACAATCGCGTTGTTGCCGGCGTTCACTACGAATCCGACAACGCCGCGGGCTTCACCCTTGGTGCGGCAATTGTAGAATACGCCCTTGGCAAAGCCGTCCCGACAGATGGGTCAGTCCCATCCACACCCTTGCAGATGCTTTATGCAAAAGCGCAAGAGGAATGGCCTTCCCGTCCAGGATCCTAATTCTCCGGGTGGCGCGGGCGTGCGCCACCGGCTCCCGCAAGAACAGTTTGGCCAAGACGCGACGACGCTTCCAGTCCAAGCACAGGCGTCATCCGCGGACCATAGCCGCTGAGCTCTCTGGTCAGTTTTGCCGTGGCCACACTGGTGCCATCAACCAGCACCGTCGTTCCGCTAAAACTCCCTGCCGCAACGACACCGCCGTTGTGAATACTATCTTCGCTTTGCACCGAATGTGTGGGCCCAGCGTCTGTCTCACGCGATGACCAATCATCAGATCCAGCACTTTCAAACGAAGGCTCAAACGCGCCGGATGCATGCATCATGGGGCGCAACCCGCCGGCCAGAAAGCAAGCATCGCCAACATGCGTCATCATGGCAGAATTGGTACCAAATCGCGTGATCCCGGGTTGACCAAAAGGCAGCAGATAATCTTGGGTTTCGGGCTCTAGGAAATAGGCATTTGGATGGTCGAGATACGATTGCCGCCCTCCCTGCGCAAAACCCGCTGCCGTATCATCTCGCTGAACTTGCAAAACAACTTGCGTTTTGCGTGCCAAGCGCGAGGTCACCTCAACGCTCCAATCGCCAAAGGGCGCGATCAAACCTGCGCCATCAGGCCCATAACTGGGCGCCAGCGCGATCACCAAGCGCGGCAAGTCTTCCAAACGATCTTGATAAGCGCGCCCGACCAAACCACCATCGAGGATTAGATCAGAATATCCAGCCCTACGCGGTGCTATTGCAAAGGCGGTTCCATCGGGGGAACGGATTGTCACGCCAATCAGTTCATTGATGTCATCAGCGTCCTGATTGGGGACATGAATGTGCAGAAATGACGCTGTAGGATCATCGGGTTGCACGGTCCAAGAAACCTTTTCGCTGAAACCCGCAACTCGGTAGTCAATCTGAGCGGCCAATCGATCCAGAAAGCTGTTGCCATAGGC
The DNA here is from genome assembly GCA_039814625.1 of Pseudomonadota bacterium. GTDB lineage: Bacteria > Pseudomonadota > Alphaproteobacteria > Rhodobacterales > Rhodobacteraceae > Amylibacter. The sequence goes on along the minus strand of JBCCAU010000001.1, from coordinate 226,786 downwards.
AAAGACAACCTGTCCGGCCTGATCTTGATCCATTGCCGCGTTATGGGCGGCAATGCGCGAACGCACCTGTTGTTCCAAAAATCCAGAGCCTCCTTTGTTGCCGGTGGGAAACCCCAAACTGACATTCACAACAATGGCACGCTGCTGATCTCGAGCAACGGACAAAAGCCAATCCAATCCCATTAAAAGATAGGCCTGAACATGCGCGCCGGACGTGTCTTCCAACGCATCTGGGGGCAATTGCACCGCCAGAATATCGGCCTGATCCTCCGTTCCCACAGGATCAGCACCCGCCGCAAGATCCAAAATTGCGGTTCCATGACTAAAGCCTTGCTCGGTTGAACGATGCGCATGATCAAAGAAGATCTCGTCATTGCGGAGCCGATATAGCTCTTGCTCAGTCATGGATGGCAATTGCGCGATATCAGCCTCTATATCTGACGCCGTCAACACCCTGCCAGATGTCACAACAGGCTCTGGCTGGCTGAGATCCGCTCCGACCTTCATTGACTGTTGCCAAAGACCCATAATACGCGTCGTGACTGCCGGGGCAGCTGGTGCAGATGATACTTTTTGAAAACGCTCATTCAAGTAAGCAATCCCTTCGTCAATCACAGCAACAATCGGCCCCAAGGACGCTGGTTTGGATACCCCTAAATCCCACACCGGCGAAACCGGTCCTGCACTATTTGGATCAAGATAGAGTGGCGCACCGACAGCTTTCACGAAGCGATGCGTCTTTGTTCTCACACCCAGTTTCGCAAGATCTGACAAAGGCATGTAATAATAGTCTGAAATCGCATTCGGCTCTTCAGGCCCGCTGGCCTGCGCCACCAAGCCGTCACGCATCAGCCGCGTTGCGCTTTGATCGGAATGGGGATTTTGTGGCCCCAAAAACACCAAGGCCCCGGCCGCTACGAAAGCGTCATTGATCTTGTCTTGTCTGCCTTCAAGATAAACCGGCGCATGGGTCGATACAGGTCGACCGTGTTGGGGCGCAACCGCTGCCAATTCAAGAGACCAATCGATGTAAGGGTCGATAAATTTTGTAAATGACATGCGTCTGCCTCCGACAATCGTCTTTTCGTCACCAGTTTCCTGTTGAAATACTATCATGCAGACAGACATCGCCAAAGCGTCGGCGCGCAAAGAAACCTCTTTTTCACGCTGAAATCACGCTAGGGTTTCAAACGTCTAGCGCTGCTGTTTCTGCAATCACACCAAGGTCACTGCGACCTTCATCGCCTACCAAAACAAAATTGGCCCCGGCCCCTCCCCAAGAGACCATATCAAACCCACCAAGATTGCGCGCCTTAAAGCCCGAATTTGGTTCGTCGCTTTGGATTAAGCAGAGGGCAATCACCGATCCATCCGATGCAGTATACAAAAGTTGCGCCACAGGTTTGCCCGCAGCAACCAGCAAACGTGCGCCTTCGAACCGAAGGTTATGGGATGACAGATTTGCCACACGAACCTCCGCCCCAAGCGTCGCGGTCAACCAAGTTTCAATGTGATCGGCTTCATCTGCGCCGACTTCAACCAAGTGACGGGTTTGGGTTGAATATATACGGTGATAATCCGCAATATCCAACAGCCATGCAGGGGCTTCGGCAACTTGGACAGGCGCTTGCGCAAAACCGGTGAAATACCCGCCGACGCCCCCAACGGCCAAGGCGATCGCTGCGGCCAAACCCATCCAAAGCGGAGTTTTGGGACGTGCATTGATATTCGCAGCCATGACATCATTTGGGCGCGCCTCAACTGGCTGTGCAGATCGGATCGCATCCGCGAGCGCCAAAGGCACCGGATCTTTCAGCATCTCGGCAAAACCACTTTGAGCCATCGCGTCGGCAGCCATCAACGCATCCAATTGCGCCTGCAAATTGGCGTCTTCCTGCAGCGCGGCATCAACCATCTCCATATCCTTTGATGGCAATTCACCATCAAGATAGGCGCTTAATTGTTCTTCCGTCACTTTCATTTATGACCTCCAGCAGGCTCTGCCAAAGCGTTAGCCAGTTCCTTGCGTGCGCGATGCAATCGGCTCATCACTGTTCCCACTGGGATCTTCAAAAGTTCTGCCGCTTCAGCATATGAATAGCCTTCAACGGATACCGCCAACAAAACCAAAGCCAGATTTTCAGGCAGGGCCGCAATCTTGTCCTGCAATTGACCTGCTGCGAATGCGGTTTCTCCAGTGTCTTTCGACACCAGCTCCGAAGCCTCTTCGGCAGGGATATGACCCTGACCCAACCGCACTTGTCTTTTGCGAATTTCGCTGATCCACAGATTGCGCGTGATCCGAAAAACCCAACGATCCAACGGCTGTGTTGGGTCATAATGATGGGCCTTGTTCAGGGCTTGTAAGCAAGCATCTTGCACCAGATCATCGGCCTCGCTTACAGAACGTGTCATGCCACGCGCAAAGCGCCGCAAGCGCGGCAGCATCGCAATCAGATCGGTTTTCATGTCTGTTGACACAAAGATCTCTTTCCGCAGGGGCAAGGTAGCTAGAATGTGGCCTCCTCCTTCTGATAACAAGTTGCGCCAAAGTAAATGACTTCATTGATTTACGCGCAGGCTGTGCAAATTATTCCGCTGGCGCAGCATCGGTATCAGAGAAGAATTTAACTTGACGGCTTTGCGCGCAAAGGGTCTCTGACAAAGCATGATTTACAACCTTGGTTCGATCAATCTGGATCTTGTTTACGGTTTGGACACCCTGCCCCAAGCAGGCGAAACATGCGCATCCAACCATTTTGAAAAATTCCTTGGTGGAAAAGGGATTAACCAGTCGGTTGCGGCCCATGCCGCAGGGGCCAATGTACGTCATATCGGGGCGGTCGGTCCAGATGGGGATTGGGTGCGCGAGCGCATTCGTCAATTTGGATTGAAAATGGATGGGATCAAACCCGTCCAAGCCGCTACAGGCCATGCGATTGTCGCCGTCGATAAAAACGGCGAGAACCAGATCATTCTGCACGGCGGTTCAAACCAGGCGATACCGTTCGAATGGATTACTGAACAAGCCCTCGATATCCGCTCAGACGATTTTGCGCTGTGTCAGAATGAAACCAATCTGACACGGGACTTTGCCAAACTGGCACAAGAAAGAGGTGCCCGCGTGGTTTTGTCCGCAGCCCCGTTTGACGCCAAACAAGTCCAAGATCTGCGCGATTTTGTGTATTTGCTTGCCGTGAATGAAGGAGAGGCCGCAGCCCTAGCAGATGCCTCTGGTCAAGCGCCTGTCAATATGGGGTTTCCGCTTCTTTTGGTCACCAAAGGCAGCAAGGGTGCCAGTGTTTATGTTGACGGCGCAGAGATTTTCCAACCCGCCTTCGAAATAGCCCCGGTCGACACAACCGGGGCTGGAGATACATTCCTGGGATCCTTCGTCGGACGATTGGATCAAGAATATGATCTTCCTGGTGCATTGCGCTATGCCGCCGCAGCCTCGGCCTTGCAAGTCACACAAATGGGGGCTGCTTCGGCGATCCCTTCCAAAGATACGGTTTACGCCTTCATGAAAGAAAACACATGAGCACCAAGCTGATCATCGACACTGACCCTGGCATTGACGACGCGATGGCGATTGTCTTTGCAGGCCTTCACCCAGACATTGAATTGATTGGTCTTACGTCCGTTTTCGGCAACGTAACGGTCGACAAGACCACGCGAAATGCCCTGCACTTAGTTGAAATGTTGGACCTTGATATCCCCGTGGCGGCTGGCGCATCGGCCCCTATGTCGATGCCTTTCAATGGTGAATCCGACTATGTCCATGGCACTGAAGGCTTTGGTGATATCCCCGCCCAATCCCCAAAACAGGTACCCGACAAACGCCGTGCACCCGCATTCATTTGCGATCAGATACAGGCCCACCCAGGTGAAATTGTCCTTTGTCCGGTCGGGCCATTGACAAATATCGCTGCCGCCTTGGCCTATGATCCAACGATCGCCCAAGCTGTGAAATCCGTCGTCATCATGGGTGGCAGTTTACATGCCGGAGGCAATGTCACCGATCACGCAGAAGCAAATATCTGGAATGATCCCCATGCCGCGGATGCCGTCTTTGCAGCAGATTGGCCGGTCACTATGATTGGGCTCGATGTAACAGCCCGAATCAAGTGTTTTCAGGCGCAGTTTGACGAAGCTGCTGCACAGGCCCCCCGCCTTGGGGGTTTCCTCAACCAAATGTTCCCCTTCTATGCCAATTTCTACAAGGCGCATTACGGGCTTGATGGCGTGATGATGCATGATCCAGCCGCTGTGATTGCCTGCATCCGACCAGATTTATTCACGTTTGAGCATGTGCCCCTCACCGTTATCCCAAACGCAGAGGCCATGGGCCAAACTGTGGCGACAACAGACCGGCCAAATGTGGCCGTTGCCATCGAAGCACAGATTGACTCAGTCGTGTCTCTGTTTTTGGATACAATCAAAGCAGGAGATTAAGATGTCCGATTTTGAAGTCCTCTCTGTCAGCTTGACAGACGCTAACGCCCCACAGAAATTTGCTAAGTCGCTGCGCGAAACCGGTTTTGCCGTTTTGAAAGATCACGATGTCCCATCGGACGAAATCGATGCCATGTACACTGCTTGGGCCGATTGGTTCGAAAAGGACGAAAAGTTTGATTTTGCGTTCAAGCCTGGGGAATCTGATGGCTATTTCGGATACAAATCAGAAAACGCAAAAGGCGCGGCTCACAAGGATTTGAAAGAGTTTTTTCACGTCTATCAGAACAAGGCCGTTCCGTCGTCGATCGAAAAAACGACCCGTGATTTCCAAGCCAAGATGATCGCTACAGGTGCAATGTTGCTACGCTGGCTTGACGAAAACACACCAAATCATGTGACCTTCTCTGAACCTTTGGAAAAAATGATTGAAGGCAGCGCGTCCAACCTGTTGCGCGTGCTTCATTACCCGCCATTGCCCGAAGATGTGACGCCCGGCGAAACACGCGCGGCAGCGCACGGCGACATCAATCTGATCACACTTTTGGTCGCGGGCTCAGAACCGGGCCTTCAAGCCCAGGATACCGAGGGCAATTGGCACGATGTTCCCACTGAGGCGGGATATATTGCCGTAAATGCAGGCGACATGTTGGAACGCGCTTCAAACGGTCATTACCCATCTACCGTTCACCGTGTGGTCAATCCACCAGCACAAGAAAATCGGTCGCGCTATTCTTTGCCGCTTTTTGTTCACCCCCGCCCCGAGGTTGTGCTAGACCATCAAACAGCTGGAGAGTTCCTCGATGAGCGCCTCCGCGAAATCGGGCTCAAATCATAAACTAAATCCCCTTTGGGGTCATGAAAAAGGAGTATTCAATCATGAACACGACGCGCAGATTTACAGTCTCGGCTCTGGCCGCAGCTTTTACGTCTGTTTCCGTTGTAGCTTTTGCAATGGACGATTTCAAGCCCGCTGTCATTTATGACATGGGCGGCAAGTTCGACAAATCCTTCAACGAAGGCGTCTATACAGGCATCCAGCGTTTCATCGAAGAAACAGGTGTTGAAGTGATGGAATTCGAAGTCACAAACGAAACACAGCGCCAACAGGCAATGGAACGTATGGTCCAGCGTGGCGCGACCGTTGTCTTAGGTGTAGGTTTCGGTCAGGCAGATGCCATCGCAGCGGTCGCTGCGGACAATCCTGATGTCTCTTTTTCGATCATCGATGTGAACTGGCTGGAAGGCGACAATTTACGTCAATATGCTTTCAAAGAACATGAAGGCTCGTATCTGGTGGGTATGGCCGCAGCGATGGCCTCTGAAACAGGAACCGTCGGTTTTGTCGGCGGCATGGACATCCCGCTGATTTCAGCCTTCGAATGCGGCTATAAACAAGGTGTTGCAGCTGTCAGCGCCGACGCCAAGGTTTTGGTAAATATGACAGGCACGACCCCGGCAGCCTGGAATGACCCTGCAAAAGGTGCAGAACTGACGATCGGTCAAATTGATGCAGGCGCCGACGTGATCTACCAAGCGGCTGGTGGCACTGGCCAAGGTGTGATCTCCGCAGCAGTTGACGCTGGCAAATTGGCGATCGGTGTCGATTCAAACCAAAACTACATCGCACCCGGTTCTATCCTAACATCAATGCTCAAGCGCGTTGATGTTGCAGCATACAACACAATGATGGATGCCATGAAAGGCGAATTCACAGCAGAAGTTCTGAACCTCGGTTTAGCAGAAGGTGGTGTTGGCTGGGCTTTGGATGAATTCAACCGCAGTTTGATCTCAGCAGAAATGGAAGCGGCGATCAACGACGCATCAGCCAAAATTGCAGATGGTGACATCGTCGTTCACGATTACCGCGCTGACAACTCCTGCCCACTGTAAGTCTTGGCAGCGTCACAGAATAAACAAGGGAGCGGCAAGTCCGCTCCCTTTAGTTTGGAACTCAAAGGGGTCTCAAAATCCTTTGGGCCCATCCAAGCCAATAAGGACATTGATCTGGGCGTTGTGCGCGGAACCATCCACGGCATTGTGGGCGAAAACGGCGCTGGCAAAAGCACCTTGATGAATATCCTTTACGGTCTGCACCGGGCCGATACCGGTACGATGTCCGTAAATGGCCAAGAAGTTTCGATTCGTAGTTCGGCCGATGCTATCGCTTTAGGCATTGGCATGGTTCACCAGCACTTCATGTTGGTCCCACGCTTTAGTGTCATCGAGAACGTAATGCTTGGATCTGAAGGTGGTTTATTGCTGCGAGAGGGTCGCGATCAAACTCTGATGCGTCTGAAAGACCTGTCTGACACCTATGGTATGCATGTCGATCCCCATGCTCTTGTCGAGGATCTGAATGTCGGCAATCGACAGCGGGTCGAAATTCTAAAGGCACTAAAGCACGGCGCAGATATCCTGATCCTAGATGAACCAACGGGCGTGCTCACCCCCCAGGAAACAGAACAGCTTTTTGAGATTCTCACCAGTTTGCGCGAGGCGGGCAAAACCGTCCTGATGATCACCCATAAATTGGAAGAGATCATGGCGATCACTGACAATGTCTCGGTTATCCGGCGCGGACAAATTGTCGGCCACCGCGAAACGTCAAAGACATCGACACAGGAATTGGCAGAGTTAATGGTCGGTCGATCCGTTCTGTTAGAAGTGGATCGCGGCATATCGAACCCCGGCGACGCGGCCATCGCGGTTCAAAACCTGACTTCGATAAACGAGGTCGGCGTCAAAACCGTGGATGATATTTCATTTGACGTGCGCGCGGGCGAAATTCTGGGCGTTGCAGGCGTATCTGGTAATGGTCAAACGCCCTTAATGGAAATGCTCGCTGGTATGTTGAAACCAACGGCCGGACGGATCGAAATGCTCGGTGAAACGCTCACACCTGATCACTACCTTGATCCAAATGCTTTGCGCGAAAAAGGTCTGGGACATATTCCCGAAGATAGACATCATCACGGTCTGATCTTGGACTTCACAGCACAAGAGAACATGGTGTTTGGGTATCACCATGGGCCGCAGACAGGTGCAGGCTGGTTGATGACACCACGCTCTATTCAAGATCACACCCAAGCTTTGATGGATAAATTCGACATTCGTCCACCCAAACCGGATCTCCCTGCGCGCAACTTCTCGGGCGGGAACCAACAGAAAATCGTTATCGCCCGCGAGATGCATCCAAACCCAAAGATCTTGATCGTTGGTCAACCGACGCGCGGTGTGGATGTGGGCGCAATCGAATTCATTCACAAACAGCTAATCGCTTTGCGGAACGAAGGTTGCGCCATCATTTTGATCAGTGTGGAACTCGATGAAGTGATGAGTCTATCTGACCGGATCATCGTCATGAATGATGGCCATATTGTCGGCGCGCTCCCAAATGCCGAATTCGACGAAAAACGCATTGGTCTGATGATGGCCGGCATTGCAGAGGACGCGGCATGACACCCACCCTGCCCCGCTGGGCGGATATATTTCTTCTGCCGATCATCAATTTGATCATGGCTTTGATCGTCTCGGGTATCGTCATTGCTTTCATTGGGGAAAACCCGTTGGAGGCTTTGCGCGTCATGATCAATGGCGCATTCTTCTTCGGCAACAGCTTGGGCTATACACTATACTACACCACGAATTTCATCTTTACGGGACTTGCCGTGGCCGTCGCCTTTCAAGCACTCCTGTTCAACATTGGCGGCGAAGGTCAGGCCTATATCGGGGGCCTCTTTGCAGCGCTTGCAGCCTTTTTGGTCGGCCCGATCTTTCCATGGTATCTGGCTTTGCCGGTTGTGGTCATGGCCGCAGCATTTGGCGGTGCCAGCTGGGCTTTCATCCCCGGCGTTCTACAAGCCAAGCGAGACAGCCATATCGTTATCACGACAATCATGTTCAACTTTCTTGCGGCGGCTTTGATGGTCGCCCTACTTTCAAACACAGATTGGTTGATGCAACCCGGTCAGCAATCGCCGCAAACAGCCCCTTTACCAGAAACAGCGTTGATGCCCAAAGGCGCAGCTTTGTTTTCAATCTTAGGCATCAATGTGGACCGCACACCTTTGAACCTCAGCTTTCTGGTCGGTATCGCGTGCTTGTTCCTCTATTGGGTTCTGATCTGGCGCACGCGCTTGGGCTACGAAATCCGCGCAGTGGGCAAAAATCCAGATGCCGCGAAATATGCGGGCATCAAAGTACCCCGCGTTATCATCATCACACTTCTGATTTCAGGCGCTTTTGCGGGCATGATGGCCGTGAATGAAATATTGGGCGTACACGGTAAGGTCATCCTGAACTTCACGGCCGGATATGGGTTCACGGGCATCGCTGTCGCCTTGATGGGTCGCAACCATCCCTTTGGTATCTTCTTAGCGAGCCTTCTCTTTGGGGCGCTCTTCCAAGGCGGGGTAGAACTTGATTTCGAATTCACATCCATCACGCGAGAGATGGTTCTTCTGATCCAAGGCTTAATAATCCTATTCTCCGGCGCGCTTGCTTATATGATGCAAAAGCCTTTGGCCCGCGTGCTGGCCGCTTTGCTGGAGACCGAGGAGGATGCAACAAATGGATAGTTTCCTTCTGATCTTATCAGCCTTGGATGCGACCTTCCGGATCGCAACACCACTGATCCTATGCGCTATAGCAGGCATCTTTGCAGAACGCTCTGGCATCGTGGACATATCTCTCGAAGGTAAACTGTTAATGGGCGCCTTTGGCGCTGCTGCCGTTGCCACACTGACAGACTCACCATGGCTGGGCCTGATTGCGGCTATGGGCGCGGGCATGTTCATGTCTCTCATCCATGGTTTTGCAACCATCACCCATCGGGGGGATCAAGTTGTGTCAGGCGTAGCAATCAACATCCTAGCCTCGGGCATTACTGTGATCATCGGGATTGCCCTGTTCCGCCAAGGGGGGCAAACCCCGACCCTTGTTCGCGATGCGCGCTTCAGCCCAATCGAATGGTGGGGCGCCAATGCTTTTGAAAGCGTGCCGATCTTAGGCCCGATCTATCACGACCTGATCTCTGGTCATAACCTCTTGGTCTATCTTGCCCTTCTGGCCGTTCCGGCCGCCGCTTTTGTTCTGTATAGAACGCGCTTTGGCTTGCGATTGCGCGCGGTGGGCGAAGTGCCCGAAGCCGTCGAGAGTGCCGGTATTTCTGTCACTTGGTTGCGGTACCGCGCTCTGATTATAGGCGGGATCTTATGTGGGATTGCTGGGGCTTATTTGTCAATCGCAGCCGGTTCAAACTTTGTCCGCGAAATGTCAGCTGGCAAAGGCTTTATCGCTTTGGCCGCTGTGATCTTTGGCAATTGGCGTCCCGTAACGGCTTTCTTTGCCTGCCTCATGTTTGGTTTCCTCGAAGCATTGGCCCCCCGCATCCAAGGTATCGAATTCCCACTGATCGGCGAAATTCCCAATCAGTTAATGCTCGCAATTCCGTATATTGTTACCGTCCTTCTTTTGGCCGGCTTTATTGGAAAGCCCAGCCCGCCTGCCGCAATCGGAAAACCCTATGACAAATAGAAAAGTGATATGACCAAAGCTCTTCTTGTGATCGACATTCAAAACGACTTTTGCCCAGGTGGCGCCTTGGCAGTAGCCCAAGGCGATCAGATCATCACGCGCGTCAATGCTCTAATGGGCCAATTCGATGTCGTCGTAGCCACTCAAGATTGGCATCCTGCAAATCATAAGAGCTTTGCCTCACAGCACGCATATGCAGACCCTTTTTCGATGATGGAAATGCCGTATGGACCGCAGGTCCTCTGGCCCGATCATTGCATCCAAGGATCAGAGGGTGCTGCGTTTCACAAAGATCTTACCCTCGACAAGTCCGATCTGATCATCCGAAAAGGCTTCCGCGCAGACATCGACAGCTATTCGGCCTTTTATGAAAATGACAAAGCGACACCCACTGGTTTGGCGGGGTATCTGAACGAACGCGGCGTGACAGATGTGTTGCTTGCGGGCCTCGCTACAGATTTTTGCGTCTATTACTCGGCTATCGATGCGATCAAACAGGGTTTTAGCGCAACGCTACTTATGGATTGCTGTCGCGCGATTGACCTTGAGGGGTCCTTGAATGCGGCAATGGAAGATATGGGCAACAAGGGTGTTGCAATGATGGACAGCGCCGATTTACCAGCACGTTCTTCTGTCTAAAAATATCCTGTAAACATGAGGGTAACGCCCTCGTTTCCCTGACTTGACCCCAAACATTCTCTATCATCTTACGGTGTGGATGACTTCATAGCTCGCCTACTTGGTCCCAAACATTCGGTCGCCCGCATCACCGAGCCCGGGAACAATATAGCCGTTTTCGTTCAACTTCTCATCCAAAGACGCCGTGATGATTGGAACATCTGGATGGGCTTGCTGCATTCGGGCAAGGCCTTCTGGCGCTGCGACCAAACACAAGAACCGAATATCTTTGGCCCCATTTTCTTTGAGCAGATCAATCGCCGCCACGGATGAGTTTCCGGTCGCCAGCATCGGATCCACTGCGATGACCAATCGATCTCCAAGACGCTCGGGCACTTTGAAATAGTATTGAACCGGTTCCAGTGTTTCTTCATCGCGGTACAATCCCACAAAGCCCACGCGCGCCGATGGGATGATCTCTAGAATTCCGTCCAATAAGCCATTACCGGCACGCAAAATCGAAACTAATGCCAGTTTCTTACCATCCAACTCGCGGCCGTTCATTGGCCCAACAGGTGTTTCGACCGGCCGCTCTATAAGCGGCATTTCCCGCGTTACTTCATAAGCCAGAAGATAGCTGATCTCGCGCAGAAGTTGTCGAAAATGTACAGTCGGCGTCGATTTATCCCGCATGATCGTCAGCTTATGCTGAACCAACGGGTGATCCACTATGGTAAGATTGTTCATGTCGTCGTCCATATCTCGTCTAAAATTTAATCTATCCAAACAGTTTCCGAAGCGAAATGGAGGATTTGGCCCAACGGGATAGAATTTGATTTTGAAAGTTCAAATTTTAACGGTAAGCTTTCAGTCGTGTTTGAGTAAGCGGAGACATTGAACCATGGCAACAAAGGGAACATTCTACGGTTGGGACTTTAATGCGTTCGATTTTAACTTGGACAACGGTGCTGTAATTACGGACACCGAAAATGGCCCTGGTCCAGGGGATCCGCTGGAGGACCCCGCTGGAAACCCAATAACCGGTACGATGACCATAGATACCGCCGAATCATTTTACTCCATCACAATCGACGATGACACTGGTGATGGTGATTTAGAAGATGGCTTCAACGACACCGATGGCTCAGAATCTCAAACGGTCGCCGCACTTTCCGAGGGTGCGACGTCAGTACCTGTAAACGTTGGTGACACGGTCGAGATCGAGTACTCGATCACTTTGCGTCCCCCTGGCGGGAATCCCGATGAAAGCGATGATATTAAGATTTATGCGCTCGCAGTAGGGCCCAACACCGACAACAATAACCCAACGGTTATGTGGTTGTCCGATGCAGAACTTGACACGTCGCTGACTTACACAATTATTGATTCACTGGATGGTGACAGCGTCCCATATGTAGATCTCTACGATGAAATCTGCTTTGTGGTAGGAACGCAGATTGAAACAGACGCTGGACTGATAGCGGTGGAAAAATTGCGCGAAGGTGACCTAGTCGCCACCAAGGACAATGGGTATCAGCCCATCCGTTGGATCGGTCAGCGCACAAGGACTGTGTCAGAAAAAACCTGCCCTATCACAATCACTGTAGGCGCGCTCGGCAACACCGAAGACCTGTGCGTATCGCCACAGCATCGCATTCTTGTTTCCGGCTGGCGCGCAGAACTGCTATTCGGTGTTACCGAAATTTTGGTGCCCGCAAAGGCACTTGTGAACGGTGACACGATCTACCAGCAGTCCTCTGGATCGGTCACATATGTTCACTTCATGTGCGACCGGCACGAGATCGTGTACGCAAACGGGGTGGAAGTTGAAACCTTGTTCGCAGGCGATATGGCCATGGCCAGCCTAAGCCAAGAAGCAAGAGAAGAGATTTTCGATATCTTCCCAGAGCTGCGCTCTAACCCAGCCGCACTAGGCTCTGCAGCCCGACCCATTGCCCGCGTTCAAGACGGCCGCGCTGTTCGACTGCATTAAAAAAATGGGGGACCGAAGTCCCCCTTAAGTTCTGCATTCAGGCTCATCTCTCGTTTTTACTGCTCGCTTCGTTTTTTTGCCTGTGGCCTGAAGCGTCAAGGGCACCCCGAGGCAGTGGGATGCCCGACCTCGTTAACTACATCCAGACGTTGCGCCGCATGTGTTGCATTTCATGCAGGTTCCATTGCGAACCAGCGTGTAATTTCCACATTCGCCGCACGCATCCCCCTCATAACCCTGCATTTTGGCGCGTGCGCGGGGATCAAGAACCACTGGGGCCGCTTGTGGGGCCTGTGCCGTCGTCTCAATCATGCCGCTAGCGACAGGGGCACCATCGGTGCCCGTGCCGGCATATGCCGTTGCACCACCTTGAAACACCATCAGTTCTTGTGGCAGACGTTTGCGTAGATACCCGGTGCTCGAGACCTGTTTCAGCATCTCGATCTGTGCATCCTGAGGTTGCTGAATATTGGATGCCCCTTCTTCGGTTCCACGCCCAATCTCGTCAAAACTGACGCCAACAGGTTCGACATGGGCCAAATCTGTGCGATCCAAATAACTTACTGCCAATTCCCGGAAGATATAATCTAGGATAGACGTCGCATTTTTGATCGAGTCATTGCCCTGCACCATTCCGGCAGGCTCAAACTTGGTGAAGGTGAATGCATCGACAAACTCTTCCAAAGGCACGCCATATTGCAGCGCAACTGAGACCGCGATGGCAAAGTTGTTCATCATCGCACGAAAGCCTGCGCCCTCTTTGTGCATGTCGATGAAAATTTCGCCAAGCTTGCCGTCCTCATATTCACCTGTGTGCAAGTACACTTTGTGGCCGCCCACGATGGCCTTTTGTGTGTAACCACTGCGACGCTCCGGCAGTTTGTCGCGGTGCACGCGTTCCACCTCTTTGACGATCACTTTTTCAACGATCTTCTCAGCTAGAATTTGTGCCCGTTCACTTGCTGGGGCTTCGATTAGGGTCTCTTCAAAATCCTCATCATCTTCCTCATCAATCAGCGCCGCTGACAAGGGTTGGGACAATTTGGATCCATCGCGGTAAAGCGCATTGGCTTTGACACCCAAGGACCAAGACAGCTCATAGGCGTCCTTACAATCCTCGATCGTTGCATCATTTGGCATATTGATCGTTTTAGAGATCGCACCCGAAATAAAGCTTTGGGCCGCCGCCATCATCGTGATGTGACTGTTCACGGACAGATACCGTCGACCGATCTTCCCGCATGGGTTGGCGCAATCGAAAACAGTGTAATGCTCTTCTTTCAAGAATGGCGCCTGCTCCAGCGTCATGGTCCCGCAGACATGGGCATTCGCATCTTCAATCTGCGCCTTTGAGAAACCCAAATGGGTCAACATGTCAAAGCTTGGGTCGTTCAATTGTTCAGCTGGAATGCCCAGTGTACCCTGACAAAACGCATCACCCAACGTCCATTGGTTGAACACAAAGCGAATGTCGAATGCCGTGGGCAGGGCCGCCTCGATCTTGTCGATTTCCTCTTGGCCAAAACCATGACCCAGCAAGGCCGTGTGATTGATGCCTGGCGCATTGCCCATGGTTCCATGACCAACCGCATAAGAGATGATCTCAGCGGCTTCACTCTCGGAATAGCCCAGCGCAGAAAGGGCCGCCGGCACCGATTGGTTGATGATTTTGAAATACCCACCGCCAGCAAGCTTCTTAAATTTCACCAAGGCGAAATCAGGTTCAATGCCGGTTGTGTCACAATCCATCACCAGACCAATTGTACCGGTTGGTGCAATGACAGATACTTGGGCATTTCGGTATCCGTTCGTCTCTCCCAATGCGACAGCTTGTTCCCAAACCGTTACAGCCAGATCAACCAGGCCATCTTGCGGACAGTTCTTATGATCCAAAGGAACTGGTTTCACCTCCAGCCCTTTGTAACCTGTCTTCTTGCCCAAGGCCGCTTGGCGGTGATTTTTCATCACGCGGATCATATGCTTTGCATTGCGAGCATAACCCGGAAACGTTCCCAATTCTCCAGCCATTTCCGCAGAGGTGCGATAAGCTTCGCCTGTCATGATGGCCGTCAAGGCACCACATAGCGCGCGCCCTTCGTCAGAATCATAGCCAAAGCCCATATTCATCAAAAGCCCGCCAATATTGGCATAACCCAAGCCAAGAGTCCGGTAATCATAGGACCGCTGCGCAATCTCTTTGGACGGAAATTGCGCCATCAGAACCGATGTCTCCAAGGTCATCGTCCACAGACGTGTCGCATGGATATAGGCATTTGCATCGAATTCGTCGTCCTTGTAAAATTTCAACAGGTTCATCGACGCCAGATTACAAGCCGTGTCGTCTAGGAACATATATTCAGAACAAGGATTAGATCCACGGATCTCGCCATCAGCGGGACACGTGTGCCATGCGTTGATTGTATCATGATACTGGATACCAGGATCGGCGCAGGCCCATGCCGCATGACCCACTTCTTCCCACAAATCACGCGCTTTAACGGTCTTTGCAATCTTGCCATCTGTACGCCGGATCAACTCCCAATCCGCGTCATCTTTAACCGCTTTCAGGAAGGCATCAGTGACCCGAACCGAGTTGTTCGAGTTTTGACCAGCAACCGTGTTATAAGCTTCCGAATCCCAGTCCGTATCATATGTTGGAAACTCGATACTGCTAAATCCTTGGCGGGCATATTGCAGAACGCGGTTTACATAAGTCTCTGGGATCATTGATCTTTTTGCAGATTTGATGGCCTTTTTAAGACCAGCGTTTGTCTTTGGATCAAACGCATCCGCTTCTGCGCCATCCCATTCACGGATCGCTCCAAAGATATCATTCAACTGTTTTTCGTGCATTTTTGAGCCCGCAACCAAAGAGGCTACTTTCTGCTCTTCTTTCACTTTCCAGCTGATAAAGTCTTCGATGTCAGGATGGTCCATATCACAGATCACCATCTTGGCCGCACGGCGGGTTGTCCCGCCTGACTTGATTGCCCCGGCAGCGCGATCCCCAATTTTAAGGAAAGACATCAGGCCCGATGACTTGCCACCCCCGGCTAGGGCCTCAGACTCGGCACGCAGAGACGAAAAATTCGTGCCTGTACCCGAACCATATTTGAACAATCGCGCTTCACGCACCCAAAGGTCCATAATGCCGCCCTCATTCACCAGATCATCTTGGACCGATTGAATGAAACAAGCATGTGGTTGGGGATGTTCATAGGCCGAATTCGATTTTGTCAGCTCGCCTGTTTGATAGTCCACATAGTGATGCCCTTGCGATGGGCCATCGATTCCATAGGCCCAATGCAGGCCTGTGTTGAACCACTGAGGGGAATTGGGTGCGGCCATCTGATTGGCCAGCATAAACCGCATTTCGTCATAGTAAGCGCGCGCGTCATCGGCCGCATCAAACATGCCGCCTTTCCAACCCCAATAGGCCCAAGCCCCTGCCAAACGGTCAAAAACCTGTTTTGAAGAGGTTTCACCATTGTAACCCTCATCAAAAGTCGCGTCTTTGGCTGGCTCAGAACGCCATAAGAATTCCGGCACTCCTGCTTCTTTGACTTTCTCCAACTTATTGGGAATACCCGCTTTTCGGAAGTATTTCTGCGCGATCACATCTGCGGCGACTTGGCTCCATCCATTCGGGACTTCGACACCTTCCAAGGCGAAAACAACGGATCCATCGGGATTGCGTATCTCAGATTTTGTTTCATGAAAATCCAGAGATGCATAAGCGCATTCTCCTTCTTGCGTGAAAAAACGATTTATCTTCATAATTTGGCCCCTGCTATTCAGACTCTTTTTCTGTCCGGGAAATCGGATTTCCCAGCTTTTGTTTTGTTTTACTCTTAGTGTCCCCGCACGACACAAGACTTAGAAATATATACTATATCTTGTGTCCGCGTTGTGTGCCCGACCAACATGTATAAACAAGACTCACGGGTCAATAAAAAATATGTGTTCAAAGCGAAGTTTTTTGAAGCAGGTGATCGCGATCACAAATTTCAGTCGAATGCCCAAAAATGAGTCTCATTTTTTATGGAAATATGTCTATACAAAATGACATTCCGCCAGTCTTTTGCATGTTTCAAAGACCATCAATGCCGCTTTCTCTATTTCGGTCTGAAAAATCGAGGCTGCGGATGGTTGCAAGATAAATCAGATGGACAGAGATAGGAGGCGAAAATGATATTTTTAAATCTCATGGTCACGGACGTTCCAAAATCTGCGCAGTTCTACATCGATACATTGGGAATGCGCGTACAATTTTATGTCGACACGGACCTCAAAGACCACACCCATCCCCCTGGCCCAGATGCAGATCTGATACTTGCATCCCTGCAATTGGAAGAGGCCCAATTGATGTTGGAAAAAGACAGTGCTCTTGCAAACGAACTGCCACATTTCGCCAATCAAAAGCCAAACTTGTCTGGAACAATTTACTTTCGAAATACCTCAGTTGATGACACACGGGCCAAGTTAACAAAAAGTCAAATTGTAAAAGAGCCGTTCACCCAGTGGTATGGGATGCGTGAGCTCTATTTTTATGATCCCGATGGATACACGATCTGTGTGGGCGAAATGGATGGACCACCACCTAATTAGGCGACTTCGCGCACGCGTTTATGGATCATTGCGCCTTCGTTTATGGCCCTATAAATTGGAAAGGGGGTGCGCGCCGACATATCCATACACCGTTCGATCCAACACCGATTTTCCAACAACACCAAGGACTGTGAAAGTGCGCGATCCGAAATCGCCGGAAGTGCAGAGCGAAGACCAGAAAACCTTATGGGTTTTCCAGACACGGCCAAAACTGGAACGGTCCAAGCTTTTCTCAGCGCAGGTAAACTTGGCACATCAACATATTTGACAATCTTACCGGCCATATGTGCCGCAGCGCGTCCTTTCTCTGTCATTCTAAATTCCGGCCGTAACGGATGCCCGTGGCCCGGGTTGCGATCCACAAGGCCGATGTCGATAAGGTGTTTCAAGCTTGCTGGAAATGCAGACCGACTCACATTCAGTGATATCAGCAAGGCCGCTTGGCGGCCCGGCACACCTTGATCCAATGCGGCCAAAATTTGCAAAGACCATGCTTTTGATGTCAACTTGACAAGATCATTTATGTCCATAAAGTATAGTTACTTTATTTTATATCGGGGAGAAAGCAAAATGGCATTGGTTTCCTTAGATAATACCATCACAATCGCCATGTCCGTGAAGGATCGTCACGCAAGTTGCGCTTGGTACGCTGACAAGCTTGGTTTTGAGCTGATCTATCATGCAGACGAAGCCGGTTGGAGCGAGGTTCAAACCAAAACGGACGGTGTCACCATCGGGTTCGGCGAGCAATTGGAACCAAGCCCCGGAAATGCTATCCCAGTTTTTGGCCTCTCGGACATCGCTATCGGTCGAAAAGCCTTGGAAAAAGCAGGCGTAAAGTTTGACGGTCCGACTGAAACCATCGATGGCATGGTCAGCACTGCGACTTTTTACGATCCAGACGGCAATGCCTTGATGCTTGCCCAGGACCTGACAAAGTGAAGCATCATTATCGGAATGGCTGACTTAATATAGTGTCTGATCATTTTTGAATTTGGTCGGGGCGGCGAGATTCGAACTCACGACCCCCTGTACCCAAAACAGGTGCGCTACCAGGCTGCGCCACGCCCCGACCGTAAAGGGCATCTAGCGAGTGTGCTTTAAGATGTGAAGAGGAAAAACAGGCTCAAGCAAAAGGTCATTTTCGCCCCAGCGCTTCATCCCATTGGCGAATTTCAATGACAATCAGCCCACGCGGTCCATCGGTATATTTGACCGCCAAAGCCTCGCCGCGATCAACATCGGCCAAACCATAAGCGCGCATCACTTCGGCATGAACAAAGATATCGTCGGGCATGCCGAACACATTCAAAAAACCAAAACCTTTGCCCTTATCAAACCACTTCACGCGCGCCGGCGCCAATGTGTCTTGCGCCAACAAGGCCAAAACATCTGTGCCTTCGGGTAGGATTTCGGCCAAAATATCCACCGGATCCACCAGCGGAGCATCAAGCGCAAGAATTTCCGACACTTGCAGACCGCGCGAAGTTTCAACGACCTCGCAGGTTATGGAAGAACCTTCCAAGGTTGAAGACACGCCAAAATCAAACAGAACATTCGCATGCAGCAAGATATCGCCGCCATCGGTATCTGCAATGACAAAGCCAAATCCCTTGGTCGCGTCGAACCATTTAATCTTGCCGGTTACTCTCTGCATCCATGTCTCCGTTAGGGGACAGCGCGTTTCAGAATGCAACCGCATGAATGTCTTGTGTAGACTGAAGCGCAGCTCCCCCAAAATGCTGCCTATTGGTTAACCCGCAACTGCGACGTTTTGTCAAGGATAGAGTCTATGGATCTCCCAAGGCCCATCAGCGGCGGCTCTGGTCCATCGAAACCTGTTGTGCAGGCGCGCGTCGCCATCGGCCCAAAACTCTATCTCAAGCGGAGTGATCAGAAACCCACCCCAAAAAGGTGGACGCTTTGGCGTATCGCCCAATTCAGTTTCCATGCGCTCGGCGCGGTCTTCCAACGTCTTTCGACTATCCAGATTTTGCGACTGGTCCGAAGCCCAAGCCCCCCATCGGGAAAAGATCGACCGAGAATTATAATAGGCATCGGCCTCAGGTCCGTCATATTTTTCAACCAAGCCACGCACCCGCACCTGACGGCGCAGAGATTTCCAGTGCGAAACAAAGGCTGCTTTACCGCCCGCCAGCTCTGACGCTTTTTGGGACCTAAAATTAGTGTAAATCACAAAACCGTTTTCCGGCATCCCCTTCAGCAAGACCATTCTGACATTTGGCAAACCGGTTGCGTCTACGGTGGATAAGGCAATCGCGTTGGGGTCATTTGGTTCCGCCGCTTCGGCCTCTTTCAACCAAATTTTGTAGATTTCGAACGGATCATCCCCGCTAAAAATGCCATCTCGGTCAATTGTGTGATCTTTCATTGCTCAGCCCCGCATTATCTTACCACCAGACATAATATCTAGGCGCCACTTGCCTTGATGCAATTTGCCACATCTCTTAGACAAGATCAAAGAATTGAAAAGGGGATCGTCATGAGCCAAGGCATTATGGCTGGCAAACGCGGATTAATTATGGGCGTCGCCAATGACAAATCCATTGCATGGGGGATTGCGAAGGCATGCCATGCACAAGGTGCAGAAATGGCTTTTTCATATCAGGGCGAGGCTTTGGGAAAACGTGTGAAACCCTTGGCAGAGAGTATTGGGTCTGACACTCTGATCGAATGCGATGTGACGGATATGGCTTCGGTTGATGCCACTTTTAATTTGTTAGAGCAAAAATGGGGCAAGCTAGATTTTCTGGTCCACGCAATCGGATTTTCTGACAAGAACGAATTGCGCGGGCGCTATGTCGACACCTCTCGCGACAACTTCATCACGACGATGGACATCTCGGTCTATTCATTTACCGCCGTCGCCCAGCGCGCCGAAAAGCTAATGCCGGATGGCGGTTCGATGCTGACGCTCACCTATTATGGCGCCGAAATGGTGATGCCACACTACAATGTGATGGGTGTTGCCAAGGCAGCGCTTGAGGCCTCTGTGAAGTACATGGCTATGGATCTGGGGCCCAAAAACATCCGGGTGAATGCCTTATCGGCCGGACCCATCAAAACCTTGGCGGCCTCAGGCATCGGGGATTTTCGCTATATCCTGAAATGGAATGAATTTAACTCTCCTTTGCGCCGAAATGTGACGCAAGATGATGTTGGGTCGTCCGCGATGTATCTTTTATCCGACTTATCCTCTGGGGTCACCGGAGAGAATTTGCATGTCGATGCAGGATACCATGTCGTGGGTATGAAAGCCGAAGATGCCCCAGACATCGATGTCGCAACAGGGCGCAAGGAATGACTCCAACCAAACTTCCTTTTCAAAAAGGCTTTCACGTCAGTTGGGATCGAATGCATGATGATGCCCGCCGTTTGGCGCTGATGCTAAATGGGACCGACCTTGAGCCCGACGGCGGGTGGCGTGCCATTTTGGCCATCACACGGGGCGGTATGGCGCCTGCCATGATTGTCGCCCGCGAGCTGGATGTTCGCACCGTTGAGACGATCTCGATCAAGTCTTACAACAAACAAAGCCAAGACGATATTCGTGTTCTCAAAGCTCCGAACGCAAAGATTATGGGTGATGGCACTGGTATTTTGATTGTTGATGATTTGGTGGATTCCGGCAAAACACTCGAGGTCGTTCGCAAGCACTATCCCAACGCGCATTTCGCAACTGTTTATGCCAAACCAAATGGCAAACCGCAGGTGGACACATTTGTCCAAGATGTCGGTCAGGACGAGTGGATTTACTTCCCGTGGGATTTGGCTCTCTTGCCCGTAGACCCGTATCGAGGCACCGATTGATCAATTCGAAAAAACCAGACACATGGCTGGCCCAAGCAGGCCATGTCATAGATGAAGTGACAGGCTCTGTCATTCCGCCGATGCACACGGCAGCAACTTTCGCGCGGGATGAAAACTATGACTTGCGTCAGGGTTATATGTACTCGCGCTACGGCAATCCAACTTCGGATCATGCCGAGAAGATCGTGGCAGAACTTGAAGGTGCCGCAGACACTTTGCTGTTTAGTTCAGGGTTGTCTGCGGCCGTCGCTTTGTTCGAAAGTTTGCCAGTAGGCGCAAAAATTGTAGCGCCGTCTGTGATGTACTTTGGTGTCTTGGTATGGATGCAACGTCAGGCGGCCAAAGGCTATCTGCACTTGTCAATGTTCAAGCCAGGCGACGCGGCCTCTTTAGAAGCGGCCGTAGGCGACAAAGCCGATCTTATATGGCTTGAGACGCCCGCAAATCCCGACTGGTCCGTGACAGATATTCGTCATGCCGCAGACGTTGCCCGTGCAAGCGGGGCAAAACTTGTCGTCGACGGCACCTGCGCTTCGCCCTTATCAACACGCGCGCTGGACCTAGGCGCAGATTACGCTTTCCATTCCGCAACCAAATATCTGAATGGGCATTCCGATGTCACCGGCGGCGCCCTATCGGCGATCAAAACCGATCCCATTTGGGAGGACATCCGTGAAGTCCGGAAACTGCAAGGTACAATACTATCCGGTTTCGAAAGCTGGCTTCTGATCCGTGGTATGCGCACCTTGGCCATCCGCTGGGACAAGGCTTGCGAAAATGCATTGACCATTGCACGTCATTTCGAAAACCACCCAAAATTGGACGCCGTGATCTATCCGGGTCTCTCTAACCATCCCGGACACGCAACGGCCGTTTCGCAAATGACGCGCGGCTTTGGCGGGATGATGTCCTTCAGAGTCAAAGGTGGGTTTGACGCGGCAAAGCATTTTGCCACGAGAACAAAAATCTTCTTGCCCGCGACATCTCTTGGTGGCGTGGAAAGCCTTATTGAACATCGCAAATCCATCGAGGGCGATGCCACCGATGTGGCGCCAAATCTTGTGCGCTTGTCCGTTGGAATTGAAGATGCAGACGACTTAATCGCCGATTTGGAACAAGCCCTGTCTTTTTTGTAAGACTGTCGATCTGTGATAACCTGAAAACGAATCGAAAAAGGGGTTCTGTGAAAAATGCGAACAGCCTTAACTGCCTTACTATTGGTATCTTTATCCATTTCCGTCACTGCCTGCGGGCCAAGTGCAACAGTCGTAGAAGACGAAAGAAAGGGCGGATACTAACGCCCACATTGTTTCTTTTCACAATGTTCTGCGAAACGTGATTTGAGTAAAAAATTGAATTCGGAACTATGTGCGATCTAGACCCCTCATTTGTTGGATTTGTCCCACGCATTTCCACAGCCTTTCCTACGGGTGTCCCACGCATATCTTCCAGCTGCTTTGCTCTCAATTGTATTGAAGTTTTGGCATCGAATTAGCAGGCGTAAGTTACTTGTTTTCCAAAAGGAGAACACTGTTTGGTTCGCGCGTAGGCATTCCTACAAATTGGGCTTTCCGAACCCTTTCTTTCCGCCTTTTCGAAAATCAGGGTGGGTCGGCATGCCGGACCAACCCCAGCCATTGCTTTATGTCAGAGCCACCCCATCTGGCCCCTCCATACAACGGCAAACAGCAAAAGCCCGGCCGAAAGGATGCTTGCTGCCGTGCGCACGGAATTCCAGAACGTCCAGCGCGGCACATATGTTTCGCTCCAATAGTCCCGCGTTGCGTCAAGATGAACGTCCAGCCCCGCAAGCGCTTCGTTCATCGGTACGTTGAAGCCGATTGTGACGCCAAAACAGCCGAAGACATAAAAGAGCCCAGCCAGCACCATCAATGTGCCCGGCACACCGTCGATCCAAATACAACCATAGATGGCAATAAACAGCGACAAAGGCGCCATGCCGATAAAAAGTGCCATGAAGATCCAGCGAAACACTTCGCGGTTGATGGCCTGCATGGCTTCGACGCCACCATGGCCACCTGTCAATGCAAGAGACCGCATGATGAAGTCGGAAAAGGCAAGAAAAACGCCACCCACCAGCGCATAAGCGATGATAGCGAAATGGGTAAGAATGAAGAAAGCGGACGACATTTTGTAGCTCCTTATGGGTGTGATGCGACAAGAAAGCCGTGCCTTCTGCCGCGTGTTGTGCAGATCAGGCAGCGGCAGACCAGGCAC
This sequence comes from Pseudomonadota bacterium, assembly GCA_039814625.1. Taxonomy (GTDB): domain Bacteria; phylum Pseudomonadota; class Alphaproteobacteria; order Rhodobacterales; family Rhodobacteraceae; genus Amylibacter. The sequence continues at coordinate 203,505 of JBCCAU010000001.1, read as the reverse complement.
CTGAGCTCATGGCAATCTGTACGAACTCTGCAAAGTCGCGTGGCTTGCGGCCAAGGGCGCGCTCCACACCGTCGGAGATGTAGGCGTTGCGTCCATCCAGCGTTTCACGGGCGATTTGTGTGAAGACCTCGGCCACGAAATCACCGCCAGAGGCCGCAACATTGGCGTGAAAGTCTTCAAACGTAATGGGGATATGCTGGATGTGGTGACCTAGAGTTGTAGACAGCACCTCGGCCATCTGTGCAAATGTCATAAGGCGCGGGCCGGTCACATCGTAGCGTTCCCCTAAGTGCCCCTTTTCGGTCAAAGCGGCGACAACCACATCGGCGATATCGTCGATATCGATGATCGGTTCGGCTACGTCACCGGCTGGCATAGGCAGCACCCCGCTAAAAATTGGATCGCGTAGATATCCTTCGCTGAAGTTCTGCGCAAACCACGCAGACCGCACGATGGTAAAAGGCAGACCCGAATTGCGGACAACGTCTTCGCCTTTGCTGGCGAAAGGTTCACCCCGGCCCGAAAGCAGGACGATATGCTGCAATCCGGTTTCGGTTGCGACCTCGGTGAAGGCCTCAAGTTTCTCGACCGCGCCGGGAAAAGCAAGGTCGGGGAAGTAGGTCACATAGGCCTTTGAAACCCCGCTCAATACAGGGGCCCAAGTTGCTTCGTTTTCCCAATCGAAGGGCGTTTTCGACCGCCGCGCGCCATACCGAACGGTGACGCCCTTCGCGTCGAGTTTTCTGGCAACGCGGGAACCGGTCTTTCCAGTGGCGCCAATGACGAGGATAGGTTGGTCGGACATTTATTCTCTCCTTGGTTCAAGTTGATGACCAAGGTTTAGAGCGGCTGGCGGGCGTGGGTATTGACCGCGCTTGCCACGCTTTTGACATCTGCTGCCAATACCAAAGGTCGCAGGACCTTACTTAAGAGACTTTTGATAAGTCACCGGGGTCACACCCATCCATCGCTTGAAGGCACGGTTGAAAGCGCTCTGTTCGGAGTAGCCCGTAAGAAACGCGATCTCGGATAGTGCGTAGCGGTCTTCCTGCAGCATGGCTGTTGCGATCTCGCGGCGGGTTTCCTCTGTCAATGTTTGAAAACTGAGCCCTTGTTCCGCGAGACGCCGGTGAAACGACCGGGCGCTCAGCCCCAGCCTGCGTGCGATAACCGCCATCTTGGGCAGGCCTTCGCTCAGCGCACGCGCGATTTCACTCTTTGTCTGCGTTTGCAAAGCGGGTCTATCTTCGATTTGGGCAAGCTCGCAATCAAGATGCGAAACAAGAAATTGTGTAATCCCTTCATCCCCAAGCACATTGGGTTCGGAAAGAGAACGCTTCGACAAAAGCATTGCATCCTTGTCTGCCCCAAAGCGAACCGGACAGCCAAAATAAGCCACATGGTGTACCGTCGTTTTGGGTGCCGCATGCTGAAAATACACCTCAAGCGGAGCGAAAGACCGCGTTGTTACCTGCCGGCTGAGCGACACTCCGCTGGCCATGTCGGCCTCGATCGAGATGCGCATTCCAAGTCGTCGGGCGCCGTTGCGACGTTCGACGAAAAGTATGCCTCGTTCTGTCTCTTCCAGCTCGTATTGGGTGAAACTGGTCCAGAGGCGCCAGTATCGTGCGACACGTGAGAACGAGCCAAGCAGATTGGGTGCAGCCTTCCATGCAAGACCGAGAGCGCCGTATTCATCTGGTCGCATCGCTTCACCAACGATCAGCGACAATTGCGTCACGTCCATCTGTTCTGACATCAATTCGATCATGCTGTAGAAGTCACCTTCATCCAACATGTGTTTGGGGTCCCAAGGTCCGTCCAGGTCCAGACCAACATGCGCAAGCACGGTTGCCGCATCAATCGCATCACCGGCGACGCTCACAACCTTTCGAGCAAAGAGAGAAGTCACCTGACCCATATGTCCAACCTAAGCAAGTTACCGATGCGATCCAAGTCCCACAGGAGCAAAACGTTCGTCGCCAAGAGTTTTGATAAATGGCATCGTCAAGATGGCAGAAATTTGTGACTTATCTCATCACAACTGAAGACCGTGTGTAGCGAAGTTTCATTTGAATCTCTTCAGGTTCCACTGGGCTTTGTATAAAATCCTTACCACAAGACTGATCACGACAACCGCACATTGGCTGGAAAGCCATTACGACAGCCGCCTAACGAATTAGCGATCGTGCTAAGCGATCAGCAATCGATCAACAGGCCGATGTCTTTCAAGCACATGCAAATTGGCACCTTAGGCCGAGATTTTATACCCGCCATTATAGTCTTCGCTTTTCCGGCGCACTTGGGAATGCTCCACAATGCGGTAGCGGGCGATGCCGCGGAACTCTTCGATAGAACTCATGCCTTTGCGTTGCATATAATCCGTCAAATCATCCTTCAGCTCTTGGATCAGCTTGATCCCAACGCCGCCGCTGCCCTTTTCTTCCATCGCGGCTGTGCAGACCTGAAGATTACCTGCGCCATGTGCAATGAAGTTAAACGCTTCGCGAAAGCCGCGAATGCCTCCAATGCCAGAAATCGCTTCTGCAGGGAAGGCGCGCGAAATATCGGACACGCGCTGCAAAGCTTGATGGAGAATAGCCAGGCCACCCAAACCGCCCGAAGTGACGAGGCCATCAACCTCCACTTCGAATTTCAAGGACTCCGGGTCCAGCAAGGGCAAAGACGGGAAGGTATTGCAAAGTGAGATCGATGCTGCACCCGCCTCATACGCCGCGCCGGCTGCATCAACCAAAGTAGAAGTAGAAGGCGTAAGCTTCACCCAAATCGGCACATCTACGGCCGCTGTGACGGCCTTTAGAATGGACCGGATAATGTCTTCGTCATTGGCGATGTTGGCGCCCATGTCTTTGCGATCCATGTGCGGACAAGACAGGTTCAGTTCAATTGCGTCGCAACCCACGCCAACACAGGCGCGCGCAAGCTTTTGCCAGTTCGCCATCTCTTCGTCATTGCCAGCACCCGCCATGATAGATGCAATCAACATCCGATCAGGATAACTTGTTTTGATCTCTTCCAAATCGGGCAGCCATTGATCTAGCGGCTGATCCGAAATCAACTCCCAATTCCAAGACGAATGGGATACTGAATCCGGACGTTTATTCCGCGACACATAGGGCTTCACATCCGTGGCGCGTTGGAAAATTGTCCGTGGTCCGGCCACATTTTCAACCGGATGCAACCCAATCGTTTTGGTCACAACCCCGCCCCATCCAGCGTCAAACGCCCTCATAATTTTCTGTTTACTTTCCGTCGGCGGCGCAGAGGCCAGCACAAAGGGGTTCACAAATTCAAGGCCAGTAAAGTTCGTAGCAAGCAAGTTCGACATAGCACAACCCTTGATGATTAAGGTCCTAAGCGTCGGAGCGACGGGCTTAAAAGTCAATATTTTTCTGCCGCACCAAAGCTTTCAGGGCTCTGATCCGCTATTGGGCGCGCCTATTCGTCAAGCTTGAACAGGTGCTTGCCACATTGATTGCATCTAGCGCCGCGAGCCTGCCCTTTTATTAGTCAGTTTGCTAAAAAACCTACTTAAGGCTGACCAATCAACTGACCGAAAACGGTTGACCCATTGAGGCTGTTAAGCCCACCGTTAGCCTAATTATTGAATCATGTGGCCGATAAGGTCCCTGAAGAAAGAGTACTCATGGAACGCGGACAAAATTTTCGAACCGACCCGGACCGCCTTTGGGACAGCTTAATGGAGATGGCCAAGATCGGACCCGGCGTGGCGGGCGGCAATAATCGTCAAACGCTTACGGATGAAGATGCCGAAGGACGCGCGCTTTACAAAACGTGGTGCGACGCGGCGGGGCTGACCACAGGTGTGGACACGATGGGCAATATGTTTGCGACGCGTGCGGGCGAAGATGCAGACGCGCTGCCAGTTTATATGGGTTCTCACCTCGACACACAGCCCACGGGCGGAAAATATGATGGTGTGCTTGGTGTCCTCGGCGCTTTAGAAGTGATCCGAACGCTCAATGATCTCGACATCAAAACCAAACATCCGATCGTTGTGACCAATTGGACCAACGAAGAGGGCACGCGCTTTGCGCCGGCCATGTTGTCTTCGGGCGTGTTTGCCGGAAAACATACCCAAGACTGGGCCTATGATCGCGTGGATGCAGACGGCAAAAGCTTTGGGGATGAGCTGAAACGCATCGGCTGGGTTGGCGAAGAAAAGGTCGGCGCGCGCAAAATGCATGCCATGTTCGAATTGCATATTGAGCAGGGCCCAATTTTAGAGGCCGAGGGCAAAGATGTGGGCGTGGTGACCCATGGCCAAGGCCTGCGCTGGATCGAGTGCACGATCACAGGGAAAGAAAGCCATACTGGGTCGACGCCCATGCATATGCGCAAGAATGCAGGCCGTGGATTGGCGCTGGTGACCGAGCTGGTCCATGAGATTGCAATGAAGAACCAGCCTAATGCAGTGGGGGCTATCGGGCATATCGATGTTTATCCGAACAGTCGCAACATCATTCCCGGCAAGGTCGTCTTTACCGTCGATATGCGCACGCATTTGCTCGATAAACTCAACGCCATGGTCGCCGAATTCAACGACCGCGCGCCAAAGCTCTGCGAAGAGATCGGGGTCGATTTCGAATGCTACATCGTGGGTCAGTTTGATCCGCCAGCATTCGATGGTGGGTGCGTGGCCGCCGTGCGCGATGCCGCCGAAGAGCTGGGCTATAGCCATATGGATATCGTCTCGGGCGCAGGGCATGATGCCTGCTGGATCAACGACGTCGCCCCAACAGCGATGATAATGTGCCCTTGTGTCGATGGCCTCAGCCATAATGAAGCCGAAGAGATCACCAAGGAATGGGCGCAAGCGGGCACTGATGTCCTGTTGCATGCTGTTTTGAATACGGCGGAGATTGTAGCTTGAAGCGCCTATGTCTGATTGTGTTTTTCATGTTTTTTGCAACTTTACTGCATGCATTCGGCACTAGCGTCGGCGATGGCGGATTTGGGGGGGACGATGGCGGAGGCGATGGTGGTTGCTGTACTGTCCCAGAGGCACTTGAATCTGATTCAAAAGCGCTGAGAGAAGACTTCGAGAAACTCAACTTTCAAGAGTTACTGGATCAACAGTTGCTCGAAACTTTGTGTATGAATAACGCTTGCGGTGGACTTTCTGAAGCCCAAGCAAGTCGACTATTGGACCGGGCAATTGCAAATCATCATGCCCGCATTGCTGAGGTAGACCGTTTAGAGGCCAAGTGGACGACGCGGCTAAGCTTGGGAATAGCGGTCGCCGGTCTTGTGGTCTCACTCTGGTCCTTAAGCCAGTCAAACAGAAATGTGCGCGATATCGGACGACTCGAAGAGCGCACAAGAAACTCCGGGGAGGCTTGAATGAGCACCATCATTAAAAACGGAACCATTGTCACACATGACCTGACCTATAAGGCAGATGTTTTGGTGGACGGCGGCAAGATCATCGAAATCGGTCCGAACCTGTCGGGTGATACGGAATTGGATGCGACCGGGTGCTATATCATGCCGGGCGGGATTGATCCGCATGTGCACCTCGAGATGCCTTTCATGGGCACCTATTCCTCGGATGATTTTGAATCTGGCACGCGGGCGGCACTGGCCGGCGGGACCACCATGGTCGTCGATTTCTGCTTGCCCAATCAGGGTGAAAGCCTGCTGGATGCGATCAAGCGTTGGGACAACAAATCCACCCGCGCGAATTGCGATTATTCTTTCCACATGGCCGTTACTTGGTGGGGCGAGCAGGTCTTCAACGATATGAAAACCGTGATTGAAGAGCGCGGCATCAACACGTTCAAGCATTTCCTAGCCTATAAAGGCGCGCTGATGGTCAATGATGACGAGCTTTATGCCTCGTTCAACCGCCTTTCAGAACTCGGTGGCATCGCGATGGTGCACGCCGAAAACGGCGATGTCGTGGCCGAACTGTCAGCGAAGCTGTTGGCCGACGGCAATTCCGGCCCCGAGGCGCATGCCTATTCCCGCCCACCCCAAGTGGAAGGGGAGGCAACGAACCGCGCGATTATGATTGCCGATATGGCAGGCGTGCCGCTCTATGTGGTGCACACGTCCTGCGAGGAAGCACATGAGGCGATCCGGCGTGCGCGCCAGCAGGGCAAACGCGTTTGGGGGGAGCCGCTGATCCAGCATCTGACCTTGGACGAAAGCGAGTATTTCCACACAGACTGGGACCATGCCGCGCGGCGTGTGATGTCGCCGCCTTTCCGGAACAAACAGCACCAAGACAGCCTATGGGCAGGTCTTCAAGCCGGGTCTTTGTCCGTAGTGGCCACCGATCATTGTGCCTTTACGACCGATCAGAAACGCTCTGGCGTGGGGGATTTCACCAAAATTCCGAACGGCACCGGCGGGCTGGAGGATCGGATGCCGATGCTTTGGACCCATGGGGTGCGCACGGGGCGTTTGACGATGAATGAGTTTGTGGCGGTGACCTCGACCAATATTGCGAAAATCCTGAATTGCTATCCGAACAAAGGGGCGGTCGCCGTGGGCGCGGACGCCGATCTGGTTGTCTGGGATCCCGGGAAATCCAAAACCATTGCGGCAACATCTCAGCAATCCGCGATCGACTACAACGTCTTTGAGGGCAAAGAGGTTACAGGCCTGCCGCGGTATACCCTGACGCGTGGCCATGTTGCGATCTCGGATGGCGATGTGAAAACTGAAGAGGGGCATGGTAAATTTGTCTCCCGTCCCGGCAATGGCGTGACCAACCAAGCGCTGAGCACGTGGAAGGAACTGACCGCGCCACGTCCAGTGGAGCGTACAGGCATTCCGGCGACCGGGGTTTAAGGACAGAAAAGACGGAAACTGATGGCCTCCCCAAACTCAGCAATTGAAGCGCAGGGCCTGTCGCTGACCTTTCAAACAAATGATGGTCCTGTGCATGCGCTGAGCGATGTTGAGCTGACGGTGGAGAAAGGGGATTTCGTTTCTTTCATTGGCCCGTCTGGTTGCGGGAAGACGACGTTTCTGCGCTGCATCGCCGATCTGGAGACCCCCACAGGCGGCAGCCTGTCGGTGAATGGCATGACACCAAATGCTGCGCGGCAGGCGCGCGCTTACGGTTATGTGTTTCAGCATGCTGGGCTTTATCCATGGCGCACGATTGCCGGAAATATTCGGCTTCCGTTGGAGATCATGGGCTATCCCGAGGATGATCGCCGCGCCCGTATCGCCCGCACGCTCGAGATGGTTGACCTGGCGGGCTTTGAAAACAAATACCCCTGGCAGCTGTCGGGGGGCATGCAACAGCGGGCCTCCATCGCGCGGGCATTGGCCTTTGATGCAGACCTATTGTTGATGGACGAACCCTTCGGGGCACTGGATGAGATTGTGCGCGATCACCTGAACGAACAGCTGCTGCAGCTTTGGGCGCGCACGGGCAAAACGATTTGCTTTGTAACCCATTCTATTCCCGAGGCGGTGTACCTCTCGACCAAGATTGTGGTGATGAGCCCGCGACCGGGCCGCATCACGGATGTGATTGAAAGCCCGCTTCCGGCGGAGCGTCCGCTGGACCTGCGCGAAACACCCGAGTTCTTGCAGATCGCCCAACGCGTGCGTGAGGGGCTGCGGGCCGGGCATTCCTATGACTAAGGCCGTGCCCGCCTGGGTAAGATCGCTGATCCCGATACTGTCGGTCCTGATGGTCTTGCTGGCCATCTGGTATGTCGCCGTCGCCCCAATGAACATCCGCGTCGCCTTGGATCAGGCCGAACGTGCGGGCGAAGTCGTCGTGCCCGAAGGCTCGGTCGTGCGGCGCGATATCTCGGTCTGGCGGCTGATGCTGGATAATCCTGGGGTCATCAGCGGGGGCTATGATCTGGATCGGCCGCGCTTGCCGACGCCCGCGCAAGTGGGCCAAGAGCTTTGGAAAACCACCGGAGAGATGGCGATGAAAGGCCGTGCCTGGTCGAAACGGTCGCTGATCTATCATGCCTGGATCACGCTGCAATCGACGCTCTGGGGCTTTGCGCTGGGCACCAGTCTGGGCATCATCGGGGCGATTGCCATCGTCTATTCGCGTGTCGCCGATATGAGCTTGATGCCCTGGGCAATCATCAGCCAGACGATCCCGATTGTGGCATTAGCGCCCATGATCATTGTGCTCTCCAGCCAGATGGGCATCGACAGTCGGGGCGTGCCCAAGGCGATTATTTCCGCCTATCTTTGCTACTTCCCTGTTTTGGTCGGCATGGTGAAGGGGTTACGCGCGCCCGATATCTCTCAGCTTGATTTGCTGAAAACTTATGACGCGACGGGGCTGCAAAGCTTTTTGAAGCTGCGGCTGCCCGCCTCACTGCCTTACCTGTTTACCTCTTTGAAAGTTGGGATTGCAGCAGCCCTTGTCGGCACCATCGTGGGTGAACTGCCGACAGGTGCGATCAGTGGGCTAGGCGCGCGGATTTTAATTGGCGATCAGTTTGGAACACCGCTCGCGATTTGGGCGGCCTTGTTCATGGCGGCCATTCTGGCGGGGCTGCTTGTTTCGCTTTTGGATGGTTTGCAGCGCTTTGCTGCGCGGCGTATGGGGTTGAAAACATGAGCGCTGTGGGTTTTGCCATCATGTTTTGGCTTGGGGCTTGGGCCCTCAATACTTGGCTTGCCAACTCAAGGTGGCGCGGCACGCGCACTGTTCGAATATTTGTGCCAGCTTTGTTTGGCATTGCACTCTTGGTGGTTTGGGAGGACTCGGTGCGCGGCTTTGACGTCAGTCCCGTTATCCTGCCAGCACCAAGCGTCGTTGCCCAAACCTTCGTTGCGTCTTTAGATATTCTTTGGATTGATTTCGTTCAAACAGTGATCAAGGGCGCGATAAGCGGCTTTGCCATCGGCGTGACGGCAGGTATTTTATGCGCAATCGCAATTGATCGGTCGGGCTTCTTGACGCAAGGGTTACTGCCGATTGGCAACTTCTTTGCAGCGCTTCCCATAGTGGGTGTCGCCCCCATTATGGTGAATTGGTTTGGGTTCGATTGGCATTCAAAGGCAGCCGTTGTCGTGGTGATGGTCTTTTTCCCGATCCTTGTGAACACGGTCGCTGGTTTGCGCGCCGCAGATGCCTTGCAACGCGATTTAATGCGCACCTATGCGGCTGGCTATCTTCAGACGCTTTTTAAACTGCGTTTGCCAGCAGCGATGCCATTCATCTTCAATGGTTTAAAAATTGTTACGACTCTGGCGCTTATTGGTGCAATAGTTGCTGAATATTTTGGCTCTCCGACCCGTGGCATGGGTTTTCGGATTTCAACAGGCGTTGGGAGCTTGTCAATTGACTTGGTCTGGGCTGAAATTGCAGTAGCCGCGTTGGCCGGTACGGCTTTCTATGGATTAGTGGCGCTGCTCGAAAAAAGGGTGACTTTCTGGCACCCGTCTCAAAGACAATAACCAATGGGAGAAAAACAATGTCGCTCAAAACAACGATTTCGGCTATGGTGGTCAGTTTGGTCGCAGGCTCTTCTTTTGCGGCAGATGATCTGACGCTGCAGCTCAAATGGGTTACGCAAGCCCAGTTCGCGGGATATTATGTTGCGCTGGAAAACGGCTATTATGGCGAAGAAGATCTCGACGTCACGATCAAACCGGGCGGTCCCGATATCGCGCCAACCCAAGTGCTTGCCGGTGGTGGTGCGGATGTGACCGTCGAATGGATGCCTGCTGCTCTTGCGGCCCGTGAAAAAGGTTTGCCGATGGTCAATATCGCGCAACCCTTCAAATCCTCTGGGATGATGCTGACCTGCCGGAAAGATGCCGGCGTTGCAACCACGGATGACTTTGCCGGGAAAAAGCTCGGCGTTTGGTTTTTTGGTAATGAATTTCCATTCCTCAGCTGGATGAGCCAGCTTGGCTTACCAACAGATGGGTCCGATGCGGGTGTTGAGGTTTTGAAGCAAGGCTTCAACGTCGATCCGATCTTGAATGGAGAGGCGGCCTGTGTGTCCACGATGACCTATAACGAATATTGGCAGGTGATCGATGCGGGTCTGACGCCTGACGATTTGGTGACTTTCAAATATGAGGACCAAGGCGTAGCCACGCTGGAAGACGGCCTTTATGTGCTAGAGGAAAACCTCGCTGATCCGGCCTTTGAGGACAAAATGGTCCGCTTTGTGCGTGCGTCTATGAAGGGCTGGAAATGGGCCGAAGAGAACCCAGAAGACGCCGCTTTGATCGTTCTTGAATATGACGAGACGGGCGCCCAAACCGAAGCACACCAAACCCGCATGATGGGCGAGATTGCGAAGCTGACGGCGGGTTCAAACGGGACGTTGGACCCTGCCGACTACGAGCGTACGGTCGCATCCTTACTTGCAGGAGGCTCTGACCCCGTGATCACTGCGGCACCAGAAGGCGCGTGGACACATGCGATTACGGATAAGGCGCTGAATTAAGCACGCGGGATGCCGCGCCTTCCAAGGGCGCGGCCTGCAAAACTCAAAAGCCCGCAAAAACTGCGGGCTTTTTTTATGACGCTTGCTACTGCGAGTGGGATCCGAAGGGGCACTTTGGACAGTTTGGATGCACTATCCCCATGCCTCAAAATGAGAACTTCCGACTATATTGCAGATTGCTACACACGCCACGAATGTTTGTACTTGCGTTGGAACAAGCATCATTCGTTAGACGTGTAGCACACAGCTTGGAGCTTGTTACCATCCGGATCACGTATGTAGGCAGCATAGTAATTCTCGCCATAGTGCGGGCGTGGCCCTGGCTCGCCTTCGGTACTGCCGCCCAGACGTAGTGCAGCGTCGTGAAACTCCCTCACGCTTTGCTTTGTTTCTGCGGCAAAAGCCACGTGTGTGCCGTTTCCCCAAGTTGCGGGGCGGCCATCTTCAGGTGTATAGATATAAATTGTTGGCATACCGCCTTTCTCGTAGGCAGGTGGCTTGCCAGGTGGTTTCGGTAGTCGACTGAAGCCGAGTACTCCAAGAACCTCATCGTAGAAGCGACCTGATCGTTCTGGGTCACTTGTTCCAAATGTAATGTGACTAATGATTGACATGCGCAATGTTCTCCTTGCTCGACATGAGAATAAAACAAGAACATTTGTCTTGCAACGTCTAGTAAAGGGTCAATGATGTTTTCCCGGAAGCCGCCATTCGCGCAGCCGAAGCGAAATCACGCTCAGTCCCGCAAATCGACCACAAAGCTCGGTCCTATGCCCAAGCGATACGCCGTTAAAGCGGTTGCGCGGTCTCAACAACTTTTGCGAAAAAGCTGGCACCATGCACACTTACATCGTCGTCAAAGTCATAAGCCGTATTGTGCAGCATCGCGGTATCTCCGTTGCCAATGAACAAATAAGATCCCGGCCGCTCATTTAGCATGAAGCTGAAATCTTCAGCGCCCATAGAGGGTACGGCTTCGACGCTGACATTTTCTTCGCCAACAATAGCTTTTGCAACATCTGCCGCAAAATGTGTCTTGTTGGGATCATTCACAGTCGCTGGATATCCATCCCACAGTTCATGCGCCGCTTTGCAGCCAAACGCCGCCGCCGTACCGTTGACGATATCTGCAATGCGCGCGATGACCATTGCACGGACATCGACGTCAAAAGTGCGTAACGTGGCCTGAATTTTGGCTGTATCAGGGATCACATTATGCGCGCTGCCCGTATGGATTTGCGTGACCGACAAGACCGTTTGATGCATCGGATCAACATTACGACTGACGACGCTTTGCAAATTCTGAACCATGCTGACGGCACAAATGACCGGATCAACGCTCTCATGCGGATACGCCGCATGTGATCCTTTCCCTGTGATCGTCACATCAAGCGTGTCAACCGCGGCCATAATCGGCCCGGGCACTGTCGTGAAATGGCCAACGGGCAAACCAGGCAAATTGTGAAGGGCATAGACCTGCTCAACGTTATGCTTGTCCAAAACGCCTTGTTTGACCATGACATCCGCGCCCCCTCCGCCTTCTTCGGCAGGTTGAAACATCAATGCAACGCGTCCTTTGAAATTGCGCGTCTCGGCCAGATATTTGGCAGCACCCAGCAGCATTGTTGTGTGACCATCATGCCCGCAAGCATGCATTTTGCCGGAATTCGTGGATTGATATTCTAGACCCGTTTCTTCGGGCATCGGCAAAGCGTCCATATCCGCACGCAAGCCAATGGTCGGGCCCGCGCCCTGCCCTTCGATTATGGCCACAACACCACTGGTCGCAACGCCTGTTTCAATCTGATCGATGCCAAACTCTTTCAGTCTTTCAACAACAAAATCTGCTGTCTCGTGACAATCGAACATGATTTCGGGATTGGCATGAATGTGACGGCGCCAGCCCTTCATCTCTTCATGGTAATCTCCGATCCGATTGATGATGGGCATAAGCTGGACTCCTTTGGCTCGGCTTTCATAGTAACGCGTAAGCTGCAAAGGAAAAGAGGATGCGTGACGATTTGGTCAACGACCCAAATGGCGGGATGCCGCGTTTGCTTGCCATTATGAAAGCACTTAGAGACCCACAGACAGGATGTCCGTGGGACATTGTACAAAACTACAAGACCATAGCGCCCTATACAATTGAAGAGGCCTATGAGGTCGAAGACGCGGTTGAGCGGTCTGACTTTGACGACCTAAAAGGAGAACTCGGCGACCTTTTGCTGCAAGTGGTCTATTTTGCGCAAATGGGCTCTGAAGATAAGCATTTCGATTTTGACGATATTGCAAATACAATCTCCGATAAGATGGTTGCACGTCACCCACATGTTTTTGGCAGTGAAAGCCGTGACAAATCCGCAGATGACCAAGTCAAAGATTGGGAAAAAATCAAAGCTGCAGAGCGTGCCGCAAATGGACCCAAGCGCGTTCTAGACGATGTGGCAACAAGTCTGCCAGCGCTCACGCGTGCAGTGAAGCTACAAAAACGCGCCGCCCGCGTCGGGTTTGATTGGCCAAGTACCGATCAAGTGATCGACAAAATTAAGGAAGAAGCAGCCGAGCTGACCGAACCGGGCCTTTCACAAGATCGAAAGCATGAAGAGTTTGGTGATCTTTTATTCGTCATGGCGAACCTCGCACGCCATCTAAAAATCGATGCTGAAGGTGCATTGCGTGCGGCCAACAGAAAATTCTCCCGCCGATTTGCCTATATTGAGGATCACCTGGCCCAAGACGGGAAAACCCCGGAACAATCCGATTTGCGAGAAATGGATGCGCTTTGGGACCAGGCAAAACGCGCAGAAAAAATATCTGAGTAATTTAATAAGGTATTGACCTGAGTCATTTACTCGGATTTATAGAGATTAGACCTGTCCTTCTTCTCTTCAACCTCAGGTCGTTTCTGGCCGGGTCCTCAATTGACCCGGCCTTTTTTTATGGTAGCTGGTTAAAAACGGTCGGAGTTCTTCATGCAAACTGTTTTCCTATCAGGCGAAATCCATACAGATTGGCGCGCAGCCATCATCGAGGGCTGCCGGGGGCTCGCTTATAATTTCCATTCAGCCGTCACAGATCATGCCGCATCGGATGATTGTGGTCCGGCGATATTGGGCGCGGAGGACAGTAAGTTTTGGCATGATCGGAAATCGGCTTTGATGAATGCAATGCGCATCTCAAACGGGATCAAACAGGCCGATATCGTGGTTGTGTGTTTTGGCGAAAAATACAAGCAATGGAATGCCGCTTTTGATGCAGGCTATGCTGCGGCATTGGGAAAACCTTTGATCATTATCCACCAAGATGATCACGCACACGCTTTAAAAGAGATTGATGCCGCCGCGAATGTCGTTTGCAAAACACCTGAACAAGTGGTCCAAACCCTGAGATATCTCGAAACCTCGGCTCTACCCTAAAGGGGGCATCCATGGATATTTTGCAAATCGCGGCGGTCCTGATTTCCCTTGCCGCAGCATTCGGAGCAATCAACTATCTCTTCATAAAGTTGCCCAGCGCCATCGGGATTATGGTTGTGGCACTTCTGGCTTCACTTGTGCTCATTGGTCTTGATCTGGTGAACTTGGACCTTGGGATCGAAGAAGCTGTAAGTGCCTTTGTCGCAGATATCGAGTTTTCCGAAGCCTTGCTTGAAGGCATGCTTGGACTTCTTTTGTTTGCCGGCGCCCTTCATGTCAAACTTAGCGATCTCCGTCGCGAAGCCTGGCTAGTGCTTCTCATGGCCACTTTAGGCGTTGCCATTTCCACACTGACCGTAGGCTTTGCCTTCAGCTGGATCACAGGTATGCCTCTCTTGATCGCTTTGGTTTTTGGCGCCCTGATATCGCCCACCGATCCAGTTGCTGTACTGGGCGTGCTTAAAGAAGCAAATCTCCCCAAAACGCTTGAAACAAAAATTGCTGGCGAAAGCTTGTTCAATGACGGCGTCGGCTATGTCGTCTTTCTGGTTCTTGTTGGACTTGCGTTTCCACATGGCGATGATCATGGCACGGGTTTGACAGGAGCGGCGAAACTGTTCTTTCAAGAGGCTGTTGGCGGTGCCGTGCTTGGCGCAATCCTTGGCTATCTTGTGTTTCAAATCATGCGTCGGATCGATGATTACGCGTTAGAGGTTTTGTTATCCCTCGCTTTGGCATTTGGTGGATACCAGCTTGCGGTTTACCTTCACATGTCAGGTCCAATTATGGCGGTTGTCGCAGGACTTTTCATTGGGGATGTCGGCGTCAAATACGGCATGTCAGAACAGACACGCGCTTATCTGGACCAGTTCTGGAAATTGATCGATGAAATCCTGAACGCTGTCTTGTTCCTTTTGATAGGGATCGAGGTTTTCATCGTGGCCTTCGATGCCTCGGCCGTAATCGCGGGACTGATGTCCATTCTACTTGCCCTATTTGCCCGCTTCCTCGCGGTCAGCATTCCCGTAACACTTCTAAAACCGTTTCGTGCGTTCTCCCAAGGGGTTATACCGATCATGACTTGGGGTGGGATAAAGGGCGGCATATCTGTGGCTTTGGCCCTTTCGCTTCCTGACAACGAATGGAAGCCCATCGTTTTGACCGCAACTTATATCGTCGTAGCATTTTCGATCATCATCCAAGGACTGACGATCGCGCCGTTTTCCAAACGCCTGATCGACGGGGTCGAATGACACTTCCCCTTCTGAAAAGGCTTCGCTAGGGAGCGGGCATGTCCACAATTATCGAACGTTGCGAAACCAAGAATTTACGCATGACAGATCAACGTCGTGTGATTGCACAGGTCCTCGAAGACAGCGCAGATCATCCCGATGTCGAAGAGCTGTATGCCCGCGCATCGGCGGTCGATTCCAATATCTCGATTGCAACAGTCTATCGAACGGTCAAACTGTTCGAAGAAGCAGGTATTATTGAAAGACTGGAGTTTGGCGACGGACGCGCGCGGTATGAAGATGCTGACCG
Source organism: Pseudomonadota bacterium (assembly GCA_039814625.1). Lineage (GTDB taxonomy): Bacteria > Pseudomonadota > Alphaproteobacteria > Rhodobacterales > Rhodobacteraceae > Amylibacter. The sequence continues at coordinate 188,105 of JBCCAU010000001.1, read as the reverse complement.
TGATCATCATGATCATCTGATCGATCTGCAAAGCGGTAAAGTGATTGAGTTTGTGGACCCCGAAATCGAAGCATTGCAAGAAAAAATAGCGGCAAAACTTGGATATCGACTGCGGGGTCATCGGTTGGAGCTGTATGGGACGCCGATCAAGAAAGACCCTTTATGAACGAAACCCTGAAGGGCATCTGGTTAATCATTCTATCGATGTTTCTATTAAATGCCTCTGATGCATTGATTAAACTCGCCTCTGAACAAGTCACCTTTGGCCATATCATGGTGGCAATGGGTTTGATCGGGACAACGCTGACCGGGACGTATTCGGTTTTGATGGGTCGCAATCCCTTGCGTCGCGAAATGCTTGAACCTGCGCTGATGATGCGAATGGTCTTGGACACCTGCGGGGCATGCATGATTTTCATTGCTCTAGGGCGTGTCGACCTAAGCTTGGTTGCTGTGATCACGCAGGCCTCGCCAATATTGATCGCTGTCTTTGCTGCCATCATATTGCGTGAGACGGTCGGATGGCAGCGCTGGACTTCCATCATCATCGGCTTCATCGGCGTGGTTTTAATTGTGAACCCGTTCGACGCGAAATTTGACCCCAATGTCCTGTTTGCCGTTGGCGCTTTGAATGCGCTTACGGCCCGGGACTTTGCCACGCGGTTCGTTTCCAAATCCATAAACGCAGTTGAAATGTCGACAATAGGATTCATTGCGTTGGCGCCAATTGGATTGATTGTCGCTCTCGTGGATGGCACCCGGTTTGCGCCGGATCATCAGCATTTTATCTACATGCTGGTCGCGATTTTCGTTGGGATTGGCGGGCTGATTGCCATCGCAGGCGCCATGCGGTTTGGCGACATCTCTGCCACCGCCCCCTTCCGCTATTCCCGCGTGGTTTTTGCCGTTATCGTTGGTTACTTCGTGTTTGCAGAATGGCCCACTCCCATCATGTGGTTGGGCATTGCCTTGGTCATTGGTTCGGGCTTGTTTCTATTGCTGCGACAAAGCCCAATTGTCCAATCTAGGTCGAACACATGAGCGTTGGAGCACGCTAATGGCGGATACAACCAAGGGCATCTGGTTGATGGTGCTGGCCATGTTTTGCTTCAACATGTCTGATGCTTTCATAAAAGAGCTTTCAACCAGTGTTGGCTTTGGACAAATTTTGATGCTCATGGGCTTTGGTGGCTTCCTGTTCACCAGTGCGATTTGCTGGCGCCAGGGCGTACACCCACTGTCATGGGATTTGCTTCAAACGCCGATCATTGTTCGAATGTTAGGTGAAGTTGTCGGCGCGGCCTTTGTCTTCCAAGCCCTCGCAATCTCGGACCTTTCGCTGGTGTCTTCGGTTGTTCAAGCTTCTCCATTGCTGATCGCCGCGGCAGCGGCAGTCATTTTGAAAGAAGTCGTTGGATGGCGACGCTGGTTGGCCATTGTTGTAGGCTTTATCGGCGTAGTTTTGATCATCAATCCGTTTCAGGCCGACTTTGATTGGCGGGTTCTGTTTTCAGTGGGCGCCCTGATTTTTCTCACTGTTCGCGATTTTTCAACACGGTTTGTCGACAATTCGATCACTGCGACGCAAATGACGGCCATCGGATTTCTGGGTATTGTCCCGATTGGCTTGGCAATTTTGCTCCTCAGCCAAGAGTATGTCATCTTATCCGCATTCGACTGGGGTCAAATGGCCATCATCGTGATGTTCGCCGCCTTTGGTGCCATTGCGATTGCGGCGGCCATGCGTCTTGGTGATGTTTCAGCTGTCGCACCCTTTCGATATGCGCGCATGATTTTTGCGGTCACTCTGGGCTACGTCATGTTTGGCGAGTGGCCAACGCCGACCATGTGGATTGGTATTGCCCTTGTTTTTGGATCAGGTGTTTTCTTGTTATTGCGTGAACGCGCCCTTCACCAATCCAACACAAAGGTCTAAACGCCTGTCAAATCGAATTGCGAGGGGCCCTATGACATCTATCATCGACATTCATGCGCGTGAAATTTTGGACAGCCGCGGAAATCCCACGGTCGAAGTAGATGTCACGTTAGAAGATGGGTCGATGGGCCGCGCCGCGGTGCCATCAGGCGCATCAACAGGCGCACATGAAGCGGTCGAGTTGCGTGATGGCGATCCGCTGCGCTTCCATGGCAAAGGCGTGATGCGCGCGGTGGACGCCGTAAACGGCGAGCTTGCGACCGCCTTGATCGAGGCGGATGCGACACAACAAACCGAAGTTGACGCGCTGATGTGTGAGATTGACGGCACGCCAAACAAGTCCCGCCTCGGGGCAAACGCTATTCTTGGTGTGTCCTTGGCAACAGCCAAAGCCGCAGCAGAGGCCACAGGTCAACCACTTTACCGCTATGTTGGTGGAACCTCGGCCCGAATTTTACCCGTACCGATGATGAATATCATCAATGGCGGAGAACACGCCGACAACCCAATCGATATTCAAGAATTTATGATCATGCCAGTATCAGCACCTTCTATGGCCGACGCAGTTCGGATGGGTTCTGAAATCTTTCAAGTCCTCAAAAAAGAGCTCGTTGCGGCGGGCCACAACACTGGCGTTGGCGATGAGGGAGGGTTTGCTCCGAACCTGTCATCAACGCGTGTCGCCCTCGACTTTATCATGAAAGCGATCGAGAAAACCGGCTACAATCCAGGTGACGACGTTTATTTGGCGCTCGATTGTGCAGCGACCGAATATTATGCGGACGGCAAGTATGACCTCAAAGGTGAAAATCTGATCCTGTCGTCGGAAGAGAATGCGGCCTATCTTGGCTCTCTGGTTGAAGATTATCCAATTGTGTCGATCGAAGATGGTATGCACGAAGACGATTGGGAAGGCTGGAAAATGCTGACCGAAAAAATCGGCGCGCGCTGTCAGTTGGTCGGCGACGATTTGTTTGTCACAAATTCTGAACGCTTAGAACAAGGCATCGCCAAAGGATGCGGCAATTCAATGCTGGTAAAGGTCAACCAGATTGGGACTTTGACGGAAACAACCGCAGCGGTCAGTCTGGCACACCGAAACAGCTATACTTGCGTGATGTCCCATCGCTCTGGCGAGACAGAGGACAATACAATCGCAGACCTCGCGGTTGCCACGAATTGCGGACAGATCAAAACCGGGTCACTTGCGCGGTCCGACAGACTGGCGAAGTACAACCAATTGATCAGAATCGAAGAGCAACTTGGCATGGCTGCCCTCTATGCAGGGCCAACTGTCCTGAAATGAGTGGAACCACCGAACATCCTCAGCTCTACGTGATCACGCCACCGGCATCTAAACTTGTGGCAATGCGGGACGTACTGGCCGCGTCTTTGGACGCCTCAGAGATCGCCTGCGTCCGGCTCAACACAGGTGCTGAAACCGCCGACGATATTTCAAAGGCGGCCGATTTGGTTCGAGAACTGTGCCATGTACGAGACATTGCCTTGGTCATTGATGGGCATCCCGGTCTTGTTGAGCCCCTTGGTCTTGACGGCGTTCACCTAAGCGGTGCGGCAAAGACGATACGTGAGGCACGAAAATTGCTGGGTTCAGAAGCTGTGGTTGGTGCCCATGCTGGCCTCTCTAAACATGATGGTTTGACTGCGGGTGAAATTGGGGTCGACTACGTCGCATTCGGACCGATCGGAGACACAGGTCTTGGCGACATCGATTTCGTCGATTCAGACCTTTTTGCATGGTGGTCGCTTATGGTTGAACTGCCAGTGATTGCTGAGGGTGGCATCACACTAAAAGATGCCGCGCTCTTGGCCCCCCAAATCGATTTCCTTGCCCTCGGCGCAGAACTTTGGAGATCGGATGATCCCGCACAAACCTTGAAAGACTACGCAGAACGGCTCGCAATCTGAGGATCGGCAAGCTCTCGGATGTCTTCCTCCAGTTGATGTGCCAAATGCTTTCGAGACGCAAAGTCCTTGGCATTGCGCGCCGGACCATAGCGAACGATCACCCTACCCGATTTTAGCAAAGACAATACAACAACAATGCGTCGTGCAAAGCGCAACTCCCCCCACAGGCCATAAAGACTTGGATCGTAAACCTCATTCGGCAAATATCTGACATAGACGGATTGAAGCGATAAATCTTTGCCTTCAAACGCCCCAAAGAGCGTAGAGCGAAACGGCAAAATGCGCAGGCCATCGGTGCTGGTCCCTTCTGGAAAGAACATCAACTTTTCCCCATGGTCAATCCGCTGGGTGAGTTGATCAATATGCTCCTTTGCACGCGTCGCTGTACGCTCTATAAATACCGTGCCACAAAGCTGGCCTAAAACGCCAATCCCCGGCCATTTTGAAACCTCGCGCTTTGCCACAAACTGTGCTGGCGCAGACGCATAGAGAACGAAGATATCCAACCAGGACGAATGATTAGCCACATAGACCGATACTGCGCTTTCCGAGCGCAGGTCATGGGATAAGCGTAGCCCTAAAATTCGCAACATGATCATGCTGCCAATTTGGATGATACGTTGTTGCAAAGCGTACAGTCCGCAGGCTCTCGCAATAACAATTGGGCCTATGAAGATCAACGTAAGCGAGATTGCTGCAAAGAAACGCAGACTAAGGGCAATCCAGCCCATGGCCGTCATTTTCGGGTCTTTGGGAACGGGTCCATGCCAGCGCATCGTTACACGGATCTCATGTTATATGTGAAAAAAGTCACTTTATTTTTCCCGCATACATTGCATCAAAGGGAACAGTGGTTCGTAAATACGTCAGTTTCATGGAATATTAATCAACCATAACCAAAATGATTTCATCACCGAGAAAGACAATTTTGCCCTTATTTTCGAAGTTCACAGTCACTTTATTTTCGACATTTGATTGGACTTGGCCCAATCCCCATTCTGGCTTGGTGGGATGCGTCACCAATTGCCCAGGTGTTAGAAATTCGTTCATGTTCGAGGACCTTCTAAATGACTGATCAGACAGCTATCATCTGTGCGCGCATTTTCCATGATCTTGCAAGTCCACTTGGTGCAATTTCAGCAGGTGTCGAATTAGCCGCGATGAGCGGGCAACACTCTGAAGAAACTGATCTTATGTCTGAAAGCGCGCGCGCCGCGCTTGCCAAGTTGCATTTCTTTAAATGGTCATTTGGACATCTTGGGCCGACAGTGGTTCCTGTACAAACGCTGTTGGATGTTCTAGCAGAAATTGCACCGAAGATAACGGTCTCGGGACTGCCGAACTCCGGACTACATCCAGCCCAAGCCAAAATCTTATGTCTGGCAGTAGGTTTTTGCTTGGACCGAAAGCAATTCGATATTCAGCTTGCTTTTGAGGTTGGACCAAAATCCGCCGTTTCGTTTCCGCCTGTTATGCGGACGCCAAGCGATGCCGATGATGGCGCGTTTTCAAGTTATGTTTTCGACCTCATAATGGGTGGTGAGATACGGTCGCAACGCACAGAGGCTGGTCTTACTCTTCAATTGGTTTAAGCCCCTTTTTAAACCGGCGGCCATTCGATTGATAGGCTTTCGCGGACATCTGTAAGGCGGCGACGGCCACATCATCCAGTGCGCGAACGACTTTCCCCGGCATCCCCATCACCAAACTGCCGTCGGGAATTTCTTTGTTTTCTGGCACAAGAGCTCCAGCACCAATCAAACAATTCTTGCCGATCTTTGCGCCATTCAAGATAATTGCGCCCATGCCAACCAAACTGCCATCGCCTATCGTGCAGCCATGAATTATGGCACGATGCCCGATCGTGCAGTTTTCCCCTATGGTTGCAGGATAGCCTGGATCTGTATGGATCATCGTATGCTCTTGGACATTTGAGCCGTTACCGATGCGGATAAGTTCGTTGTCTCCACGCGCCACAACATGAAACCAGATGGACACATCTTTACCCAACTGCACCTGACCCATCAAATCGGCGTTCGGCGCCACCCATGCGGATCCATCTTCTGGCAATTTGGGGCTGGCTCCATCTAGGGAATAAAGTGTCATACGTCTTCCTCCGCATAGCTTTCAATCAAGTCGTCCAATCCCGGCTGTCGTTTCCGCTTCAACCGCTCGGCCGCGATAATGGAATGGAGTTGTGCCTCGCAAGCATCTAAGTCCGAATTGACCAAAACATAATCATATGATGTCCAATGGCCGATCTCTGATCGCGCTTGCGCCATTCGGCGTTCAACAATGTCCAAACTATCTTGCGCACGAGAGATCAAGCGTCGCTTCAACTCGGTTAAACTGGGCGGCAACAAAAAGATGCTGACAGTCTGGACCCTTAGTTTTGAGCTGCGAATTTGATCACCACCCTGCCAATCCACATCGAATATAACATCTTTGCCCTTTTGGGTTGCATCCTCGACAGGACGAAGCGGTGAACCATAGAGATTTCCAAACACTTCTGCATGTTCCAGCAGATCGCCATTTTGAACCATGTCCTCAAATTCGGACCGCGTCTTAAAGAAGTAGTCTTTGCCATCAATTTCTTTGGATCGCGCAACACGGGTGGTCGCGGACACAGAGAAAACAATATCAGGATCATGGGCGATCAAACGTCTGGACAAGGTCGATTTTCCAGCACCGCTGGGCGACGACAAAATGATCAACAAACCTTGGCGCTGATTGTCCATGCGCCGCTACATGCCGGGGAAGTGCGCGGCATGCAATCCAAAAGCCAGCGTTAACCATAGTTAAGGAAATCTATACGTTTTGAATCAATTCCTTTGTAACAAGTTCGCAACACGAGGTTCGCATGCGAAATTTTAATCCAAACACTGAGCTGGTTCTATCTCCACTGCTTTGGCAAGTTTTCAAAGGCTGGGCAAAACACCATTCTACAAACACCGTACCAGATCGCAGTAAATTGGACCCTCGCGATATGCATCCCTTTTTGGAATCGACCGCCATACTAGAGCGGGTTTCCGACAGTGACTTTCGGTTTCGCGTCTGTGGCCAATCTATTTGCAACAGACTTGGCATGGAATTGCGGGGAATGCCGGCCGTTTCATTCTTTGATCCAGAAGACCGCCAAATTGTCACTGAGTGTTTGGCCAATGCAGTGTACAGCGCGCGTCCTATACACCTAGATCTTTCAAGCACACAAACGTCAGAGCTTGCAAACGCACTGATTATGCCCCTGCTGGGACCAGAGAAAACGATATCGCGGCTTTTCTTAGGTTTGGATGCGCCCAAAACCATCTGCCCACCCAATCGATTCCAAATTGGATCTATCCGTAGTTTTGACCTTGAAAAAACACGAATCTCATCTTCGGCGCCTGAGACTGACATAAAATTACCACAGTCATCCCATCATAAGCTTGGTTTAATATTTGGGGGCGCAACAAGGCGAGGGGCGTCACGTGCGCAACTTCGCCTTGTTGTGTAATTTTAAACTGCGATCTTTTGTGTTGCTTTTTCCCGAGATCCCAATTCTTCAGCCACTAGGAAGGCAAGCTCCAAGGCTTGTGTCGCATTCAGTCGCGGATCACATGCGGTGTGGTATCGCGCAGACAGATCTTCATCGGTCACAGCGCGAACCCCTCCTGTGCATTCGGTAACATCCTTACCTGTCAGCTCAAAATGAACACCGCCCGGAATTGTGCCTTCGGCTTTGTGAATGTCAAAGAACTCTTTGACCTCACGCTTTACGCTGTCCACCGTACGCGTTTTGTAGCCCGTTGTTGATTTGATCGTATTCCCGTGCATCGGATCACAAGTCCAAACCACATTGGCCCCTTCTTCTTGCACAGTTTTGATCAAGCGGGGAAGGTGATCACCCACACTTCCCGCACCAAAGCGCGCGATCAGGACAAGGCGACCGGCTTCATTTTCGGGGTTCAACTTCGACATCAAGACTTTCAGGTCTTCTTCGGTTGTTGTCGGTCCACATTTCATCCCAATGGGATTGGCAACGCCTTTGCAATATTCGACATGCGCACCATCGGGTTGTCGCGTCCGATCCCCGATCCAGATCATATGCCCGGAACCTGCAATTGGTTTTCCAGTTGTGCTGTCCACCCGGCAAAGCGCTTCTTCATATTCTAAAAGAAGGGCTTCATGGCTTGTGTAGAAATTGACCGTGTGCAGGGCATCGGTATTCGTAGCATCAATGCCGGCTGCGCGCATGAAATTCAGCGAATCTGAAATTCGGTTTGCAAGATCGCGATATTGCTGCGTCACACCCTCGGAATTGGTGAAGTCCAAAGTCCATTCATGGACTCTTTCCATATTGGCAAAACCACCCTGACTGAAAGCCCGAAGTAAGTTCAACGAAGCTGCAGCCTGCGTGTAGGCCTTCAGCATACGATCTGGGGATGGGATGCGGGCTTCAGGCGTGAAATCCAAACCGTTGATAATATCACCGCGATAGGATGGCAGCTCGACACCGTCTTTTGTTTCCATAGCCGCAGAACGCGGCTTTGCGAACTGACCTGCAACACGACCCACTTTAATCACAGGGACCTTCGCCGCATATGTCAAAACGACCGCCATTTGGAGCATCACCTTATAGGTGTCACGGATCATATTTGCGCCAAACTCTTCGAAGCTCTCAGCGCAATCGCCACCTTGTAACAAAAACGCTTCACCTGCTGCAGCTTTCGCAAGTTTCGAACGCAAGTCGCGGATCTCGCCGGCAAAAACGAGTGGCGGATAGGATTGTAACTGTTCTTCAACAGCTTTCACGACATCCGCATCCAAATAGTCCGGCATTTGGATCCGTGGTTTTTGCCTCCAATCGGATTTGGTCCAAGCCTGTGCCATCATCTTCTCCTCATTTGGCATTTGAGTCTGGGCCGTATAACGTGAAGAAGATCGGGGGAAAAGAGAGGCTGTTAAGGAACAATCCCTCTTGCATTTCCCTAGGTAAACAAGGCAACCCCAATTACCTAAGTGATACAATGGTCGAGTCGTACGGCAACACATGAATAGACTAGGCAGCACAAATCGGGTGTCACGCCCCAGCGAAGGAACGCTTGAGACCAAGCGTTACGTTTTTCTTTTACTTGATCGCTTTTCAATGATGTCCTTTTCGGCCGCGGTTGAACCGCTCCGCCTTGCAAATATGCGGGTCGGTCAACATGTGTACGACTGGCGCACGGTCAGCGAGAATGGCGTCTCCGCGACGGCCTCCTCGGGTATTGAAATCAACGTCGATGGCGGGCTTGAAGATCTCGGGCGCAATGTGTCTATCATTGTGTGTGGCGGCGTGGACATCCAAGACACATCAAACAAAACCATTTTGAACTGGCTGCGACGCGAAGCGCGCAAAGGCTATGAAATTGGGGGCATTTGTACAGCAGCCTTCACCCTCGCCCGTGCCGGTCTTTTGGAAAACAAACGGGCAACGATACACTGGGAAAATTCTGATAGCTTTGCAGAAGAGTTTCCCAATATCGATTTGGTCAAGTCCGTCTTCTGCGTGGACGGCAAGCGATTTACCTCTTCTGGTGGAACCGCTTCGCTTGATATGATGTTAAAAGTGATTGCAACAGAACAAGGTCAGGACACGGCAAATTGGGTTGCGGATCAAGCGGTATATTCCGCAGTGCGGTCTGAGCGCGATGAGCAACGACTATCCGTTCCCACGCGCATCGGTGTGCGGCACCCGAAACTCTCAGCCGTAATAAAGATGATGGAAAATTCCATCGAAGAGCCGGTTTCCCCGTCGATCTTGGCAGAAGATGTCGGCATGTCGACTCGACAACTAGAGCGGTTGTTCCGCAAGTATTTAGATCGTTCGCCCAAGCGCTATTATATGGAGCTTAGGTTGCAGAAAGCGCGCAACCTGTTGTTGCAAACCGATATGAGCGTGATCAACGTCGCCTTGGCTTGCGGCTTCTATTCACCATCTCATTTTTCTAAATGCTACCGTGCGCAATACGAGATCACCCCATATCGTGAGCGTGGCGCCCAACCGTCCCGCAAAGAAGAGCCGATCGCTTAACGCACGTTAGCCGTCCGGCAACACTCTAAACAAAGCACCTTCGCCCACAGATAAGAAATAGATCGATCCGTCTGGCCCTTCGCGAATATCACGTATGCGCGTGTAGTCATCGCGAAACAATTGTTCGACCTCACGTGCAGAACTTCCTTGGGTTTCTATCCGGCTCATATAGTTGAATTTCAAAGAGCCCACAAAGATATCACCGCGCCATTCTGGAAACATTCGGCCAGAGTAGATGATCATACCGGATGGCGCAATCGAAGGATCCCAATACATTGATGGCTGTTCCATGCCTTGTGTTTCTGTGCCCACACCGATGGGTAAACCTGAATAATGCGTGCCAAATGAGATGATTGGCCACCCATAGTTTAGACCAGCGCGCGGTTTGTTGATTTCGTCACCACCGCGGGCGCCGTGCTCAACTGTCCAAAGATCGCCTCTAAGGTCCAGTGCAGCACCTTGTGCATTCCGATGACCATAGCTGTATATGCCCTCTGCGCCCCCAAGATCGGGATTGTCTTCTGGGATTGATCCATCACGATTTACGCGGATAACCGTCCCATTATGACGATCAAGGTCTTGGGCACTGGCCCGATCACCCCTGTCACCAATGGTCAAAAACAGCGTCCCATCTTGAGCTTCGACCACGCGAGACCCGAAATGCCGCCCACCCGACGCCTTTTCGTTCATCGAAAAGATGATCCTTACATTGCTGAGCGCCGCTTGGTTGGCGTCAAACTTGGCAACCGCCAATGCCGTCCCGCCACCGCGCCCACCAGGCTCGGCAAAAGTGATGAAGACTTCACCTGTTTGATCGAAGTCCCGCGCCAATGCCAAGTCAAGCAAACCCCCTTGCCCTTCATCATAAACCGTTGGTACGCCAGACACTGTCCGTCGGTTACCGTCTTTGATATAAAGTAGCGCGCCGGATCGCTCCGTGATCAGGAATGCATCTTCATCCAGAATTGCAACGGCCCAAGGTGCGTCCAAGCCCGCAACCACCTGATCGACTTTTACAACCCCGGCGCTGGTTTCAAAACGCTCAGCGAACGCCATCTTAGAACCGATCCCAATTGCAAATATAAAAGAATATACGGTTATCCTTAAAAAGCGCATTTACATCCCTCTTAAATTTCGTCTCAGATAATCTCTAAACCAGTTTGGTGGTTTTGTTCGTAACATTTCAGATAGCTATCAGGTTGAATATGAAAACAGAAACGCGCGTGGTTGTGATCGGAGGCGGTGTAGTCGGCGCTTCCGTGCTTTATCATCTGACAAAACTGGGATGGTCAGATGTGATGCTGGTTGAACGCTCTGAACTGACGTCTGGGTCGACTTGGCATGCCGCTGGCGGCTTTCATACGCTCAATGGCGACACGAATATGGCTGCCCTGCAAGGATACACGATCCGCCTCTACAAAGAGTTAGAAGAAATCACCGGAATGTCCTGCGGGCTTCACCATGTGGGCGGCATCACACTAGCGGACACGCCTGAGCGTATGGACATGTTCAAGGCCGAACGTGCCAAGCACCGCTTCATGGGGCTAGAAACCAGCATCGTCACACCTGACGAAATCCGCAGACTCTCCCCGATCACCAATACAGATGGGGTGATCGGCGGGCTTTACGATCCTTTGGACGGTCACCTTGATCCGTCCGGCACCACGCATGCTTATGCCAAGGCCGCGCGCATGGGCGGCGCTGAAATCGTCCTGCGCAATCCCGTCAAGGAAACGAACCAACGGGCGGATGGCACATGGGATGTCGTCACCGAACAGGGCACAATCCACGCCGAACATATCGTCAATGCAGGTGGTCTTTGGGCGCGCGAGGTTGGCGCGCTGGCGGGCATCTACCTGCCCCTCCACCCGATGGAACACCAATATCTGGTCACCGAGGAAACGCCTGAGGTTTATGAACGAGACGAAGAACTGCCGCATGTGATGGATCCGGGCGGGGAAAGCTATCTGCGCCAAGAGGGCCGCGGCATCTGCATCGGGTTTTATGAACAACGCTGCGATCCATGGGCTGTTGAAGGCACGCCGGATGATTTTGGGCATGAATTGCTTGAAGACCAACTCGACCGCATCAGCGACAGCGTCGAATTCGCCTTTAAACGCTTTCCCGTCCTTGAACGCGCAGGCATCAAATCCGTGATCAACGGGCCTTTCACATTTGCGCCTGACGGCAACCCTTTGGTAGGCCCAGTTCCCGGCATGCGAAATTACTGGTCGGCATGCGGTGTGATGGCAGGCTTTTCCCAAGGCGGCGGCGTTGGCTTGTCCCTTGCCCAATGGATGATCGAAGGCGAACCGGAACGAGATGTCTTTGCGATGGATGTCGCACGCTTTGGCAAATGGATATCCCCCGCCTACACTCTGCCCAAAGTCACCGAAAACTATCAGCGCCGTTTCTCAGTGACCTTCCCGAACGAAGAACTGCCAGCTGCGCGGCCTTATGCAACAACCCCCATGTATGATATTTTCGACAAAATGGGCGCGGTTTGGGGCCATCAATATGGTCTCGAAGTGCCGAACTATTTCGCCAGGGGCGACGAGCCAAGCTACGAGACGCCCAGCTTCCGACGCTCGAACGCATGGGACGCCACCGCACGCGAAGTGAAAGCCGTCCGAGAAAACGTAGGCATCAACGAGGTCCACAACTTCGGCAAATACAAGGTCACAGGCGCAAAAGCCCGCGACTGGCTGGACCACATCATGGCGGGCCGCGTCCCCAAGGTTGGACGCGTCAGCCTGACACCAATGCTGTCCCCCAAAGGCCGCCTGATCGGGGATTTCACCATCTCAACCCTGTCTGAAACCGAATTCCAACTGACAGCAAGCTATGGGTCCCAAGATTTCCATATGCGATGGTTCGACCAGAACGCCGATCCGGACGTGAGCGTCGAAAACATCTCGGACCGCCTAAACGGGTTCCAAATCGCCGGACCCAACGCCAAGAAATTGCTCGCGACCGTCACGGGCCGCCCCGTCAAAATGAACTTCCTCGATGTGGCGCGCATGAACATCGGCAATATCGACTGCATCGTCCAACGCGTCAGCTACACGGGCGATCTCGGATTTGAAATCTACACCGACGCGATGAAACAACGCGCGCTCTGGCACATCCTGTGGAATGCGGGAGAGCCGATGGGCATCAAACCCTTTGGGATGCGCGCGATGATGTCCCTGCGCCTTGATCGTTTCTTCGGATCATGGCTATCTGAATTTTCACCCGATTATACGGCCGCGGAAACAGGCCTCGACCGATTCATCAACTTCAAAAAGAACGTGGATTTCATCGGACGCGCCGCTGCCGAGAAAGAACGCGCCGAGGGCACGGCACGCAAGCTCGTGGCGTTCGAGGTCATTGCCAATGACGCAGACGTCAACGCCTATGAACCAATCTGGTTGGACGGCGACGTCGTGGGCTTCTGCACCTCGGGTGGCTATTCGCACCATCTGGGCAAATCCATCGCCCAAGGCTTTGTGCCAACCGACCGCGCCACCGAAGGTCTGCAAGTCGAGATTGAGATCTTGGGCGATATGCGCCCAGCAAAGCTGATCACATCGACCGATTTTGATCCTGACATGACACGGTTGCGGGGATGATATGATCAAATTCATCTACCCCGACGATACATATTGCTTTCGCACGCTGCACACCGTGCATGCCATTTTCTACAATGATGAAGGCAAGCTAATCGCGCGGGCAGAGAAAGGTGATCTATCAGGAATGTATGAGTTTGAGATTAAGGCATTTGAGTTGTTGGAGGCGGGCAAAAAGTATTCCTGAACATACTAAAGCTAAGGGGCAACCAACCGTGGACGGTTAACCGGCGCGATGAGCTCCGCTTGGCTACGCCGACGCCTATCCACTGGTGCCAATTTAACCTTTTCCGGAAAATCGAAAATCATCGTATTCCGTCCTACGGATGTCCCACGCATATCCCACGGATGGTGGCACCGCCCCAGTATCAGACTTTCGAAAAGTAAATCCACCGCACGCTTCCGCTTGAACCCGAACGGCTTTCCCGCTTTCCTACCCCTATCAAGAAAAGGTCCGCATCATGCTTGCAGGAAAGTCAGCTGTCGTCACAGGCTCCACATCCGGCATCGGCTTGGGCATTGCCAAAAAGCTCGCGAATGAAGGCTGCCGCGTCATGATCAATGGCTTCGGCGATGCGGGTGAGATCGAAGCGATCCGCGCCGCCCTCCCCAATGACGCCCTCTATGATCCCGCCGACATGACCAAACCGGACGAAATTGCAGCTATGATCCAGCGGGCCGAGGTAGAATTCAACGGGCTCGACATCGTGGTGAACAATGCAGGCATACAGTTCGTCTCGCCGGTCGAGGATTTTCCGACAGACAAATGGGACGCGATCATTGCTATTAACCTCTCCTCCAGCTTTCACACGATCAAAGCCGCCGTTCCGGGCATGAAATCCCGCGCATGGGGCCGGATCATCAATATCGCCTCGGCGCACGCTTTGGTCGCATCCCCATTTAAGTCGGCCTATGTTGCTGCCAAGCACGGGATTGCAGGCCTGACAAAATCCGCAGCGCTCGAAGTCGCCGAAGACGGCATCACTGTGAACGCCATCTGCCCGGGCTATGTCTTGACCCCTTTGGTGGAAAAACAAATCCCCGCTACGGCCGAAGCGCGCGGGATCAGCGAAGATGAAGTGATCAACGATGTGTTGTTGGCATCGCAGCCAAGCAAAAAATTTGTAGAGATCGCAGATGTGGCCGCATATGCAGTTTTTCTGTGTTCCGATGACGCCAAATCTATCACCGGCGCAATGCAGCAAATTGATGGCGGTTGGGTTGCAAATTGAGCGCCGATTCATCCTTGCTTATATTCCCGTCAGTATCTGTTTTATCGCTCATATATTGGAGTGATACATTCGCAGTTACCGAAAACACTTTCGGCAAATCCAAATCGAAAACGTAATGTAACAATTTTTTTGCATTGCCCCTTCGCATCAGTCAGGCTCACATCTGGATATGCAAAATAGCAAGACGCGAAATGCAAATCACTGCCAACAGGGAGAATATAATGAAATTCACAAAAACACTGACAGCCATGGCCGTTGCGATGTCCGCAATGACTGGGGCTGCACACGCACTGGACGAACTTGTGGTTGCGTATTTCTTGGAATGGCCAACGCCGAACCAGTTCGCTCAACACAATGAGCTGTACTCCGAAAAAATGGGCATTCCGGTTAAATGGGTTTCCTTTGACGCCGGTACTGCAATGTCCGCTGCGATGGCTTCAGGCGACGTACACATTTCCTATTCGCAAGGTGTAACACCGTTTTTGGTGGCAACAGCGGCGGGTCAGGATTTGCAAGTTGTCGACATTGCTGTCGGTTATTCTGACAATGATAACTGCGTTGTACGCTCAGAACTGGAAATTGACGCCGACAACGTTGCCGCAGAACTGCCTGGTAAAAAAGTTGCGGTTCCTTTGGGTACGGCAGCGCATTCCGGCTTTCTCGCGCAAATGGCGCATTTTGGAATCGACGACGCCTCATTAGACATCGTTGATATGACACCGGCAGATGCGGCCGCTGCATTCAGCCAGCCAAACACAGATTTGGCCATGGCCTGCGGTTGGGGTGGCTCACTTCGCACGTTCAAGCAGCATGGTAATGTTTTGCTGTCTGGCGCTGAGAAAGAAGCGGTTGTGGGCAAAGTGTTCGACGTTACATCCATTCCAACAGAGTTTGGCGAAGAAAACCCAGAAGTACTGGCAAAATTCTTGGCGATCACAGCTGAGATGAACGCGATGTACGCATCGGACCGCGGTCCAATGATGGCAGACATCGCAACCGAAGCGGGTATGGATCTTGAAGGGACAACAGCCGTTCTTGACGTTTTCTCATTCCCGACAATCGAAGAGCAGCTTTCAGCGGAATGGATGGGCGGCTTTGTGGCAGAGTATTTCACAAGCTCTGCAGCCTCACTCGCAGAATCTGTAGATGGCTTCACAGCGTTAAGTGATTACGCACCGTTGGTAAATTCTTCCTATTTGGAAGCCGCTTCCAGCATGTAATTGATCAAATCTGCGGCCGCCTCTTGGCGGCCGCTCTTTTTGTTGCAGGGGAACATATATGTCCGGCTTGACGATCGAGAACGTTTCAATGACTTTCCAGCTTCCAAATGGCGGAAAAGTCGAGGCGCTGAAGAATATCAACCTTTCCATCAAAGAAGGTGAATTGATGTCCGTTCTTGGACCATCAGGTTGCGGCAAAACCACATTGTTAAATATCGTGGCTGGCTTTCTTGCGCCGACTGACGGCGCATTGTCACTGAATGGAAACTTGATCAAAGAACCCAGTTCTGAACGCGGAATGGTTTTCCAGCAAGGCGCCTTATTCGAGTGGATGAATGTTGCCCAAAATATCGGCTTCGGTCCGAAAATGAAGGGCACTCCCCAACGGGAAATTGACGCGATCGTCGATGACCTGCTGGGCACCGTTGGCCTTCAAGATTTTGGCGAGAAGATGATCTATGAATTGTCCGGAGGCATGCAGCAACGAGTGGCGCTTGCCCGTTGCTTGGCAAACGACCCGGATGTTATCCTGATGGACGAACCATTGGGCGCGCTCGATGCTTTGACCCGCGAAAAAATGCAAAGTCTTGTCCTCGATATTTGGAAAAAAACTGGTAAAACCATTATCTTGATCACCCATTCGGTTGAAGAGGCCCTGCTATTAGGGGAACGCCTTCTTGTCATGGCGCCGCGTCCCGGACGGGTTCACAAAGAATACAATCTACCATTTGCCGAACTTGGCGTGGGCGCTGATCTTCGAGAGGTTAAGCAACATAAAAAGTTTGGCCCCACGCGGGATGAAATCCTATCCATGATTTGGGATATGGAAGAAGAAATCATGGGTAGGACGGAGAACGCATAATGGAACGTCTTTGGAATTGGATACTCTTCAACTTGCCACCTCGAGATGAGTTTATTGAGGCCGTTTGGACTTTGTTCCAGATGGTGCCTGGAATTGCCGCAATTTTTGCTATTTTCTTGCTGTTTTCAGCCTTACTCTTCGGAGTGTTCAGTTTGGGGCTGGAACGCTTTCATAAAAAAAGTTCTTTCGATTTACAAAAAACAGTCAAGTTTGGGGATGCGTCAAGTATCACTTCAATTTGGTTCGCCTCGGTCGGATCTGTATTTTCGATCCTTTTCATGTGGGGGCTCGCAACAGGTTCTGTCTTGCTTCCGGTTTCATTACCAACACCCTTCGTTGGCCAAACACAGTTTGAATATACGGCCATAAATGCCGCGGGCGACACCGATACAGCCACAGTCGTTGTGTTGTCACACAAATTTGAAGACAAACCCGAGGGCGAACTTGATGCCGGAGCAGAAACTGGCGGCTTTGCACTAAATGATAGCTATGTGACACCAGAGCGTCGTCGGATATCTATGCGTGTCGCACGAAATGATGACGGTGGCGAGGAAGACGCGTATCGCGTGACCCAAATCAATGGCCAAAACATCGAACCAGAAACAGGAATCGAAGTTGAAGGCGGCATCGTTTATATGCTGCCCAGAGGGTCGCTGCAATTTCGGACTGATCCAGGCTGGACTATGGACCCGCTATACCTGCCCCCACCTGAAAAGGTTTGGAGCACTTTCGTAAAACTCAACAATGAGGGGTATCAGGGCATTGGTCTTTGGGAACACTTGTTCTGGTCACTCTACCGTGTGATTTTGGGCATGTTCTTGGGCGCTCTGTTTGGCATTCCATTGGGATATGCGATGGGTCTTTCAAGTTGGCTTCGCAGTTGGTTCGACCCGGTGGTCGAATTTATGCGGCCCATCCCACCTTTGGCCTTGATCCCACTGATCATCATTTGGTTTGGCATCGGGGAACAAGGCAAGATTGTGCTGCTTTTCCTTGCAGCGCTGTGGATTATGACCATTGCAGCGCGATCCGGCGTTGCCGAGGTCAATATCACCAAGATCCACGCCGCCTACAGCTTGGGAACAACCAAAAGGCAATTGTTAACGAAAGTTGTTGTGCCAAACAGTTTGCCACAAATCTTCACCGGCGCGCGGGTGGCAATGGGTGTTTGCTGGGGTACCGTGGTGGCTGCTGAATTGGTCGCTGCTGAAAAGGGGATCGGTAAAATGATCATTGCAGCCTCAAAATTCCAGCTGACCGATATTGTGATCGTAGGGATTATTATTATCGGTGTTGTCGGCATGGGGATCGAGGTTTTGATGCGAAAGGCGGAAAACCGTTTGGTTCCATGGAAAGGCCGCGCATAGGGTTGCACTCTTTAGGGTAAGTCCTATTTGTCCGCCAACAAGCGGAGGATCGCAGAATGCGAAACGCGGTTTTTGCCATTTTCAGTGCTGCCATTCTGGCCGGCTGTGTTGAGGTTACTCAATCGCCGCAGCCCAGTAATGACGGATCAACGAACACCACACAGTCTCCAAGTCCAGCTGAGCAGAGTTTTTTCCGCTCAGCAGATAACGGGATCGCGCGCTACCGCGCCTTGTCACAAGCCATGGAACCGCAGATTGAAAGAATTTGTCAGTCTTTTCATGCTGACCAAAACCAAAATTTCTGCGATTATCAATTCAACGTGGATACGGATACACGGCAACCCCCCAACGCTTTTCTTTCACTCGATAGGCGGGGACGGCCGCAAATCACGTTTACTGTAAACCTGCTTAGGTCAATGGCCAATGATGACGAGATCGCCTTTGTGATCGGTCATGAAGCCGGACATCAAATTGCTGAACATATATATAAGGCACGGGACAGTACGGTAGCGGGCGGATTGTTGGGCGAAGCTTTGGCAAACGTAATTGGCGTTAGCCCATCAGCTGGAGCCGATCTTGGGAGCTTTGTTGGACGCCGTGTCTACTCAAAAGACTGGGAATTTGAGGCCGATACGATTGGCGCCCATATCGCATACCGCACTGGGTTTTCGCCAGTAAGAGGCCTTGGGTATTTCCGTAGAAACGAAACCGGCTCCAGTGCATTTCTTGCGACCCACCCACCGTCACGCGAACGCATTCAAGTCGTCGAACGAACCTATAACAAAATCATCCAGTCCGGCGGTTCGGCACCCATTACATGGTAAATCGCCGTATATTTGGTTTTGGGTCTTTGGTAACCAAAGGGACCCATGACTATGATTGGATCGGCACTTGTCGTTTAGCAGGTTATCGCCGGGTCTGGGTGCCTTCAAATACTTGGGACATCTCGTTTCTCTCGGTTGAACTTGACCCCATAAGCACAATCGACGGCGCTGTTTTGGAAATCCGCGATAAGGACTGGCCCAGCCTTCTTGAGCGCGAAAAAGGATATGATGTCCACCATTTGGACTCTTCACGCATAGACCCTCAGTTTAATGCAGTCTCCCTGTTCGTAGGGCGCCCTGATGCGATTGACCCTGAACGCGCAAGACCGTTTTTGAAATCTTATCTCGACACAGTTATAACAGGCTTTGTCGACAGCTTTGGTGTAGACCGCGCGCGCGGTTTTTTCACATCAACCGCCGGGTGGGAAAACGGCGTGAAAGAAGACCGTTCTGCTCCCGAATATCCGCGAGCCGTCGCATTGCGAGCCGACATAAAAACGCTTGTCGACGAAGAGCTTGAGAAGCTAGGGATTTAGCCACCTCGACGCATGTGAAACAGGCGCATCGCTTTTGTTTCAACGCCAAAGGCAGGGCCGCGTAAATTTGGTACACCTTCGAGTGCAATCCGGTCGAACACGCGATAGGCAAGCCACCAGCTGAGCGCTGCGACAAAGACCCCCCCGAAAAGCTGCCCTGCCAAGACCCCTTCAGGGCCAAACCAAACAGACCCGTACCAAACGAATGGAATCGTGCCGATTGTGTTGCGGCCCCAATTGACCCAAGTTGAATAAAACGGGTGGCCCAAATTGTTATAGGCCGCATTTCCAATAAAAATCACGCCGTTGAAAAACCAAGCGAGCGATAGAGGCCCGCAAAACAGAAATACCAGATCTCGGGCTTCAGCTTCGGCGCCGAACGCATCCGCAATGAAACCTCGACAGGCCCAGAGCACGCCAACAATGAATACCGTATAAACCGCGGTAAAAATCACTGCATCACTGAAGGCCTTTCGGACCCGATCATATAGTTTTGCCCCGTAATTTTGTCCTAAAATAGGCCCAACCGCCCCCGATAAAGCGAAGATCAAACCAAAGGCGACAGGTGTAAGCCGCCCGATAATGGCCATGCCCGCAACGGCCTGTTCACCGAACTCCGAGGCCACACGCGTGACGAATGCAGATCCCACAGGTGTTGCCAAATTTGTAAGAGTGGCAGGGAATGCAATCGCCCAAATCGTACTTAGATCCTTTCTAAAAGCCTTCATTTGCAACGGAGCGAAACCACCATGATGCTTTATCACAGGATAGAGGCCCATGAAGGCCATTACAAAGCGCGATACAACTGTCGCGATCGCAGCTCCATCCAGGCCCAAACCAACAGCAAAGATTAAAATCGGGTCCAAAATCGCGTTCGCCCCCGCCGCCGATAATGTCGCAACCATAGATCGGGCGGCGTCTCCATGGGCCCTTAAGATCGCACCACCACCCATACCCAACATCATCAGAGGTAACGATGGTATGATTATCGAAAGATAGCGTATTGCCAGCTCTTGTGTTTCACCGCGCGCGCCAACCAATTGGGTCAAAATACCAAGGTTGAACCACGCTAAGACGGTTACCAGAATCATTACGATCAATCCTGCCGCAAAAACATGCGTGCGGACTTCTTGCGCGCGCTTTGCATCCCCTTGACCCAAAGCACGTGCCACTAAAGCGCCCGTTGCGATCCCAATGGCGATGGAAAAGGACATCAAAAGGAATGAAATCGCACCGGCAAAACCCACAGCCGCCGCAAGTGCCTGGTTTCCCAAGAGCGAGATGAAAAACATATCCACAAGATCGACAAAGAATACGGCGATCAGGCCAACGCTAGAAGTCGCGGACATGGTCACCACGTGGCGCATCAAATTTCCTTCGGTAAAGCGCGCCAGTTGTGTCATAGCTGAGTTTCCGTTTGTTTCACAAATTATGTCTAAGTGAGCTAGGCTAGGTCTTAAAGCGTCAATTCGCCCATTTAATTTTTGCAAGACGCGCGCTTAATGCTCTTTTATGATCGTATTGTCCTTCAGAGGCCAGAACATGAATTTAAGCCAATATTTTCGCCATGCCCTCTCAACTGCTTGTGTCGCGCTTTTTGGCACCATCGCCCATGCTGATGTCGCCGTTTTGATTTCATCGTGTCAGGCTTCTAACCCGCAGTTTCCAGAGCTCTGCCCTTGTGCGATTAAAAATGGACTAAACGCAGGCATAGCCGAAGCGGAATTGATGCAGTTGGCTAGCCATCAATTCATCGGCGTATCACAAACCGCAATAGCAGCCTGGGGTCCAATCTTTGCAAGTTGCACGGCCAGCGCAGTCTCTGGCGCATTGGGCATTGACGTTAATGGAACAAATACAAGTTCTGCAGCTCAGCCTGAAACAGGTAGTGCCCAAACAGGAGAAGACGGTCTAGGTATCCTGCAGCCCTTGCCCAAAGCGTCCGATGCCGATCCGGAAGTCGACTATGGGACGGATGAAGTAAATTCCCCAATGACCATTGCGATAGAAAGTGGAAGCTACGGCGTTGGCCCAATTGGAGTATCGCTCGATGTCCATGAAACCAGTTACACAATGTACGATGAAGGTAATGCATATCATACTGGCGCACTTTCAGAGATTCGTAAGGTGGGGCCAAAAGTCCTTTGGGTGCCAAACCCAAATGTTCCCTGGGGTGGTAACTACTACTGTGGCGACCCATATCCTCAGGGTTACACACAAAACTGGGTAGAACCCGCTTGGTGTTCAGAATGGGGATGGGTTTCTGGCGAAGCCTCTGGGCTCTATGCCCCTAAAGGCGACCGCCTACGCCCTCAAGATTACTCATTGCAGGATCTCGTAGGTCAATGGTTTTGCCAAAACTGCTCTCAGCCTTGGACAATCACTGTTTTTCCAGACGGAACCATGCTCGAAGCGGCGGCCAATGGCAGCGAGCCGTCAAGCTTCGATGTAACGTTTCTTGGCGGGAGTGCACTTTTGCGTATTGGTCGAGAATCGGGAAATCGAGAGGTTCTTCTTTTGAAGTTGGGAACCGGCTTTTTCGAGATGCGATACGGGTCGTACCCAGACCAACGCGAAGGCAACCTTATGTTGAAGTCAAATTGAGGCCGTTTAGGACTGTGTTTTCGCCTTTTGAAGAAGCGGCATAAAAGACGCCATATCTGGCCCATAGGCTCGTCCCGTCAATGCCTTACGCAAAGGCATAAAGAGACCCTTGCCTTTGCGACCTGTCGCGTCCTTAACGGATGATGTCCATACCCCCCAGGTCGTCTCGTCCCATGGCTTATCTGGGATTATGTCCATGGCACGCGCCACAAATGCGGCATCATCGGCTTCGATCAATGGTTCGGCACCATTTTTACAAATCGCCCACCAGTCCGCCACGTCGGCGCGTGTGCTTAGGTTGCCTTTCACAGCTGTCCAGAACGCCTGATGGAGCGCATCAGGTACGCCCGTATTGGTCAATTCTGATTTGATATCTTCGACAGTTAAAGACGCCACAAAACGGGCCGTAAGCGGTCCAAGATCTTCGACGTCGAACTTCGTCGGCGCGGCACCAAATTTAGCAAGATCAAACCCTTCGGCAATTTCTTCGATGGAACCACGCAGTTCCACTGGATCGCTGGATCCCAATCTGGCAATCAAGGACAATAGCGCCATCGGTTCGATCCCATTGGCGCGCAAGTCGCGCAATGCCAAAGTGCCCAGCCGTTTGGAAAGCGCTTCACCTTGGGGTCCTGTCAGCAATGAATGATGCGCAAATTGGGGCGATGCACCCCCCAAGGCCTGAATGATCTGAATTTGGGTCGCTGTGTTCGTGACATGATCTGAGCCGCGAACCACATGCGTAATGCCGAAATCCACATCATCGCAAACAGACGCAAGCGTATAGAGGAACTGCCCATCACCTCTAATCAAAACGGGATCTGAGACGCTGGCAGCATCGATACTCTGTTCGCCTAAGATCCCATCGATCCAACTGATCCGTTGGTGCTCCAAAAGAAAGCGCCAAACGCCAGCACCACGCATATGGCGCAGCTCGTCTTTTTCGGCCGATGTAAGGTTCAATGCCGATCGATCATAGACCGGCGGCCTGCCCATATTGAGTTGTTTCTTACGCTTAAGATCGAGTTCCGTCGGTGTTTCAAAAGCCTCATAGAAACGACCTTTTTCCCGCAACTCTTGCGCTGCATTCTCGTATCGCTCTAGCCTAGACGATTGCGCCTCTTCGCGATCCCATGTCAGTCCCAACCACTCAAGATCCTCACGGATCGCGTCTGCAAACTCTGGCTTAGAACGTTCAGGGTCCGTGTCATCCATCCGCAAGACAAAGGTTCCACCTGCCTTCTTAGCGATCAAATAGTTGAACAGAGCCGTGCGTAAATTTCCAACATGCAAATAGCCGGTCGGAGATGGGGCAAAACGTGTGACGGTCATGGACATGTTCCTTTGGTTATCGCGCATCTATCGTGCGAAGCTTGGAAGGCCAAGAAGCTTGTCATGCCAGAGCATCCGACATAACCGAACGATATGTCACCTCAGCTCCGAGCCTTCGTTCCATTTGTTTTTGCATGGCTGTGGTCCACAGGATTTGTCAGTGCGAAATTCGGTCTGCCCTATGCCGAGCCGTTCACACTCTTAAGTCTTCGGCACATATTTACGATTCCAATATTTGCGGGGATTATTCTGGTATTGGGCCTTGGCTTTGGACCTAGGCATGCCATCCCACAGCAATTGCTTGTCGGTTTTTTCCTACATGGCCTCCATTTGGGAGGCGTCTTTTATGCAATCAAGAATGGAATGCCAGCCGGGGTGTCGGCCATAATCGTTGGCCTGCAACCCTTGTTGAGCTTCGTATTAGCCCGCATCTTCTTTCAAGAACGACTTAGCAAACGTCAGATATTTGGGCTTGTGCTCGGTTTCGTTGGTATTGCGATCGTGCTTGGACCCGACCTTGCAAGCGCGAACATTCCTTGGGTTGGTGTCTTTGGTTCAATATGTGGCTTGGTCGGATTATCAGTTGGCACTGTGATGCAAAAGCGCATGCAGTTTGACATGCCTTTAGCCACCGGCGGTATGTGGCAATTTGTAGGAGCTCTCGCAGCCCTCGGGCTGTTATCGCTTTTGACTGAAACCCAAGATGTCGAATTCGTCTGGCGATTCTCTGCGACAATAGCCTGGCTTGTGTTGGGAATTTCAGTCACTGCAATGTTGCTTCTAACATTGATGATCCGTGAAGGTGCCGTATCCGAAGTCGCAGCTTACTTTTACTTGGTCACACCTCTGGCCGTATTTCAGGCTTGGTTATTCTTCGGCGAATACCTGTCGATCTTAGCCATTCTCGGCGCCGTATTGACCGTATTTGGGGTTTACTTAGCGACAAGCCGATCTGACCTCAGCGATCGCGCCAGCGGTTCACAATAGGGTAACGACGATCCAGCCAAAAGGACCGGGGCGTCAAACGCGGACCTGGTGCGCTTTGAAACCTCTTATATTCGCTGATATAAATCAGGTGTTCGACCTTGCGAACAATGTCAGCATCAAAACCCTCGGCGATAACGTCTGACACTGGCGTTTCATGGTCCACCAAATGCTCTAAAATCGCGTCGAGCACCTCATATGGGGGAAGGCTATCCTCGTCTTTCTGATCTTCGCGGAGTTCTGCCGAAGGCGGTTTTTCAATGATAGAGACGGGAATAACCTGCCCAGCTGGCCCATTCATCCAATGGCGATGATTGGCGTTGCGCCAGCGGCACGTCTCAAAGACACGCATTTTGTAAAGATCTTTGATCGGGTTATAGCCACCATTCATATCGCCATAAATCGTGGCATAACCCACGGCAACTTCGGATTTGTTGCCTGTGGTGAGCAGCATCTCACCAAACTTATTTGAGATCGCCATCAACGTTGTGCCACGAATTCGAGATTGTAGGTTTTCTTCTGTCACATCCTCGGACTGGCCTTCAAAAAGCGGTGCCAGATTTTCTGTAAATGCGGCCCTGGGTGCTGCAATCGACACAGTGTCAAGGCGTGTTCCCAAAGCTTTAGCGCAGGCTGCTGCATCGTCCAAGGACCCCTGCGAGGTATATTCAGATGGCAACATTACACAGCGGACATTTTCAGGACCTAGTGCGTCGGCAGCGATTGTCGCAACCAGTGCAGAATCGACTCCACCGGACAGACCCAAGACAACTTTAGAAAAACCTGTCTTAGACATATAGTCGCGCAAACCCTCAACCATGACGCGGTAATCCTGTTCCCAGGCATTAGGGAATGTCGCCATGTCGCCGCCCAGCGCGCGCCAACCTTCATCCGTCATCTCAAAGTCGATATGCCCCACATGCTCTTCAAACAAAGGGAACTGCACGGCGATCCGTCCATCTGGATTCAAGACAAAGGACCCTCCGTCAAACACTTGATCATCTTGCCCACCAACCAGATTGAGGTAAGCCAAGGGCAATCCCGTTTCGACAACGCGCGCTGTCATCTTTGCAATGCGACGTTCGAATTTGTCCCTAAAATAAGGAGAGCCATTGGGAACCACCAGAAAATCTGCGCCCGATTCAGCCAACGCCTCAGGAACTTCTGAATGCCAAGCGTCTTCGCAAATGGGTGTTCCGATACGAACATTTCCAATCGAATATGGACCCTGCAACGGACCTTTTGCATAGTGCCGTTTTTCATCAAAAACTTTAAAATTCGGCAGCTCTCGTTTCTTAACAACCGTTGCGATCTTTCCACCGCGAAGCACGTAAAATGCATTGTATAGACCCGTTTCATCGAACGCAGGGCCGCCAATCCCCAATGCCGGTCCGTCTTTGGTAGATGCTGCAAGCTCTGCAATGGCACCTTGTGCATAACGATGAAATGACGGTCGCATGATCAGGTCCTGAACCTGATATCCCGTGATAAACATTTCGGGAAGCACCAGCATATTTGCGCCAGCAGCCTTCGCTTCGGCATAGGCGAAACGCGCTTTTTCGGCGTTTGAATCAGTTTCACCCACCACTGGGTTCAGCTGCGCAAGGGTTAGTCGGAAAGTTGACGGCATAGTTACTCCAAGTCTTATAAACCATGTAACAGACAGTCTTCCTTTGAAAAGAGCAGAGCGTTATACTCCAAAAGCGTTGTCAGCAGGGCTACTCCCGACTACGCTAACAGGAACTTAGGCCGGAGGAACGGATGTATCTGCGCAAACTGTTGGGGGCAGCGCTAATTTACGGGATGGCAGGAAGTGCTATTTTGTTCGCGCAAGACATTCAAACCGTCGAATATGACGACGGAGGTGTTTACGAAGGCACATTCCTAGATGGAGAACGGCACGGAACCGGAAAATACACTCTCCCAAACGGATATGAATATGAAGGGGAATGGTTTGAAGGCGTTGCGCAAGGGCGCGGTCAGGCCCGGTTCGTGAACGGTGCGCAATATGAAGGCGAATTCTCCAATGGGGAACCAAACGGCGTCGGTCGTATCACTTATGTGGATGGTGCAACCTATGAGGGAAATTGGGTTGATGGCCTTTCGCAAGGGGAAGGTGTTGCCAGATTCCCCGATGGATCAGTTTACACCGGCGCTTGGGAAAGCAGCCAACGTTCGGGCAAAGGGCGATTGGAAACACCAGCTGGTTACGTTTATGATGGCGACTGGGCAGAAGATGTTCAAAACGGCAGTGGCGAAGCAAAGTTTTCGGATGGCACAGTTTATATCGGCGAATGGGCCGATGGCGCTTATGAAGGTGAAGGGACCCTGACCCTTGCCGATGGAAGTCGGTATATCGGAGTGTTCAAAGATGGTCTTCGCCATGGTGAGGGCGATCAAATCTATTCTGACGGAAGCCAGTACGTCGGTCGCTTTATTTCGGACGAAAGGTTTGGCGTAGGCACATTTACCGGCGCTGATGGATCGACCTTCTCGGGCGACTGGGTTGTCGGGAAAATCAATGGGGCCGGAAAGGCAAGCTACCCCGATGGGGCTGTCTATGAAGGACATTTTATTGATCGCCGCCCATCGGGTCCGGGAACAATGACCTATGCCGATGGTTCTGTTTTTGAAGGTCTTTGGATTGACGGACAGATCGATGGAAAAGGCACATTCACCTATTCCAACGGAGCTGTGTATGAAGGACAGTTTGATAACTCGCAGCCCTTTGGAGAGGGTAAAATGACTTATCCGGATGGCGTCATTTATGAAGGCGAATGGTTCGAAGGAGAACGCTACGGCCGGGGGGTTTTAACATACCCAACAGGCGAAACTTATGAGGGCAACTTCACTGCGGGTTTTCTGCAAGGTCGCGGAAAATTCACTGCTCCAGGACAATTCACCTATGAAGGGTCTTTCCGCGCAAATCAAATCACAGGGCGCGGAACCATCACCTATTCGACCGGTGACGTTTACGAAGGCCGGCTTGTAAACGGCGTTCGGGAAGGCGAAGGCACTCTGACTTATTCCAGTGGAGAGGTCGTTACAGGAACCTGGTCAAACGGGGCTTTGGTCGGAAACTAAAGCGCGTTTAAGAAACGATCTGCCTCTTCCAAAACTGTCGTTTTGTCTTTGGGTGCGCGTCTCTTCCAATTGGCATATATTTGCGCCATCCGCGGGTTTTTTTCGAACTTTTCGGAATGGCGATCCAAAAAAGACCAATAAAGCAAGTTAAATGGGCAAGCGCCCTCACCCATCTTTTTAAGTGGTGTATACGCACATGATTTACAGTAGTCTGACATACGATTGATATAGGCGCCTGAACTTGCATAAGGTTTAGAGGCGATCAATCCATCATCCGCAAATTGACTCATGCCGATCACGTTTGGCGCTTCTACCCATTCGAATGCATCCCAATAAACGGAAAGATACCATTCATGAACTTGATAGGGATCAATCCCTGCCATCATTGCGAAATTCCCGATCACCATCAAACGTTGAATGTGGTGCGCATAGGCATTGTGCAACGTTTGATGGATCGATCGGCGCAAACACTGCATGTCTGTTTCAGCTGTCCAAAAGAAATCCGGAAGATCCCGGGTCGCATGCAGCGCATTCAAGCCGACATAATCCGGACCTTTGTAGAAATAGATCCCCCGCATGTATTCCCGCCACCCTATGATCTGGCGAATGAACCCTTCGGCTGAATTGAGCGGCACATCCCCAACTCTGTAAGCATGTTCTATTCGCTCACAAACCTCCATCGGGTCAAGAAGTCCGATATTCACATATGCGGACAAGAGGGAATGATGAAGGAAAGGATCCTGATCCAGCATTGCATCTTGATATGATCCAAACACCTTCAAATGATGACGAATAAAGTGATCAAGGACTTCTAGGGCTTGCTCGCGCGTTGTGGCATACCAAAAATCCTCAGTTGTTCCGGGATGACGCTCAAATTCTGTATCAATTAACTCTGCAAGTCCGGTCAAAAGATCGTCTGGTTCAAATTGGAGAGGCTTTTCTCTTAACAAATCATCTTTCGCGGGCTTGCGGTTTTCAATGTCGTAGTTCCACTTACCTCCGATGGGTTGGCCATCATCCATCAACAGGCCCGTCTTTCGTCGCATCTCGCGATAGAAATACTCCATCCGTAGAGTTTTTCGTCCGCTGGACCAATCTTTAAACATGGCGTGAGAGGCGATAAATCGATCATCCTCCAGCATCTGCAGTTTCAACGGCATGTCTTTCAAAATTGTAATGAGGCGGAATTCACCAGGCTCTGTTGCGATCAATTCTTCAGCGCCGAACGCATTTGCATACCGCAACAATTCACCTGAAATGGATTGAGAGTTCGTAGGATCATCCAGTCTTGAATACTGCACCTTCCATCCCTGTTGCTGCAAAACCTTTGCGAAATTGCGCATTGCCGCGAGCATTAGAAGGATCTTTTTTTTGTTGTGACGAACATATGTCCCTTCTGACTTCACCTCAGCCATAACCACAATATCCCGGAATGGATCTGCGGCCTTCAATGCAGCAACCGAGGTAGTAAGTTGATCTCCCAAAACCAATACCAAACGCGGCTTCACCAAGGGACCAAAGCCCCTTTCCAATCGAAAAAGCCGCCACTTTGATCTTGCGATAAACCGTCCAAAACAGAAATCATGTGTGCCGCGGCTTCGATTGGGTCCGTGGCGGGGTGACTGCCGACATATTTGCGTGTCAATTCAGTGCGTACTGTTCCGGGATGATAGGATACAATAATCGCTTGCTTGCGCTTTCGATTGATCTCGATTGCGGCGGAATGAACGATTTGGTTAAGCCCTGCCTTGGCGGCACGATAACTAATCCAGCCCCCCAAACGATTGTCACTGATGGAGCCTACGCGCGCTGACAACACCGCCATCACCGAATGCCGATCTTTTGGCAAAAAATCCTGCAAGTGTTTGATCAAGATCGCTGGCCCAATCGCGTTTGTCGCATATTGTGCCGCCATAACATTGGGATCCAGTGCGGCAATCGTTTTCTCAGGACCAATGCCATCTAATGTCAGTGCACCGGTCGCAATTAGAATGCGGTCAAACTCTCCCGTCAGATTGGAAACCCATGCCCTAACATCGGCATCGACACAAATATCAAGGTTGTCTTCCCGCCTTGAGGCGGTAACAACCTCTTCCCCCAAATCTTGCAAATACGCCACAACAGCACGGCCAATTCCACCCGAGGCGCCGACAACCAAATTTCGCACACGAAATCTCCTTTGCTGCAGCGCAGCTAGCGCCATATTCAAATATGACGACACAGAAGTGCAGACCATGTTTAAACAAATCGCCGCCACACTGCTTTTTTTTGCGACACCACCGGTCTTGGCCCTTGACCTTGAACTGCGTGACACTTGGGAGTTGAACCGCCCCGGCAGTCTTGCCTTCGACCATGAACTTTGTGTCCTATGGGTTGCCAATGAAAGCCGCGAATTGGTGCAGATGTCGATTTTCGGGGAAATTCTGCAAAGGATTGAAACTGACCTTTCCATGGTAAAGACGGTCACACCAACCACAACAGGAGTTTTGGTTAGCGATTGGAAAGGGCTGTTTCAAAAGGTGAATCGAGATGGCAGCTTAGACGGTGCGCCTTATGCGTTGAACCTCGGCCTATATGATACAGAAGGCACCGCCTTTGATGCCGATGGCAATTTACTGGTGGTTCAGGACACGCCAGCGCATATGGTCCGCGTGACGGCCGCCGGTGATATTATTTCAGAGTTGGATGGATTAAAGACGGATCCAATTATGATTGAGCCGCAAGGATTGGCTGTCGACCCGCAATCTGGACATATATTTATCACAGATGACCGTGAAGGGTCGAATTCTCTCTTTGAATTTGACCCTAACTGGGCGCTCATTTCAGTCACATCTTTGCGGGAATATGGCTTGGACCCAGAGGCTGTCGCGGTGAGTCCACAATTGGGCACGATGTACATTGGCTTTGATATGGGAGCGAAAATCGGCGTGTTCGACTATACGCCTTCAGGCGACGCCGCCGCACCCGCAATTGATGTCCCTTTCGCATGCGGACTTTCGCACTTTTCAAACGAAAAATCACCTGTATAACGGCGCTTATGTGTTACACGTGTTCCTCTTTTAGGTCGATTTTATCTTTTGGCCTACTGCTTCTGAGCCTACGCTGAGCGTGTCCCCCGACGCGGATCGCTCTTGATGGCTAAGCGTCGGAAAAACGGAAACATAAACTCAGAGACAGACAGATGAATAATCGCAACACTCAAGATCAGGTTTTGATCTTCGATACGACTTTGCGCGACGGAGAACAATCTCCGGGCGCCACCATGACCCACGACGAGAAGCTCGAAATCGCAGCACTGCTTGATGAAATGGGTGTGGACATTATCGAAGCAGGCTTTCCGATCGCATCCGAAGGTGATTTCGCCGCAGTTTCCGAAATTGCAAAGAACGCGCAAAACTCTGTCATTTGTGGCCTTGCGCGGGCGAACTTCAAAGATATCGACCGCTGCTGGGAGGCTGTAAAACACGCGCAAAAGCCGCGGATCCACACATTCATAGGCACCTCTGCTTTGCATCGGGATATCACAGCCCTAAGCCAAGATGAGATGGCAGAACGGATCCATGAAACTGTCACACATGCCCGAAACCTTTGCGACAATGTGCAATGGTCGCCAATGGACGCCACCCGAACAGAGGAAAACTACCTTCAGCGCGTGGTCGAAATCGCGATCACAGCCGGGGCAACCACAATCAATATTCCTGACACCGTTGGCTACACAGCACCGCGCGAAAGTGCTGACCTCATCCGCATGCTGATCCAGACTGTTCCAGGCGCAGATGCGGTTACATTTGCCACGCATTGTCATAACGACTTGGGCATGGCGACTGCGAATGCACTTGCCGCCGTCGAAGGCGGTGCACGTCAGATTGAGTGTACAATCAATGGTTTGGGTGAGCGCGCGGGAAACACAGCGCTCGAAGAAGTCGTGATGGCATTGAAAGTTCGTGGTGATATTATGCCCTTTCACACAGCGATCGACAGCACCAAGATCATGCACATCTCGCGACGGGTTGCATCCGTCTCGGGCTTTCCCGTGCAGTTCAACAAAGCGATCGTTGGCAAAAACGCCTTCGCGCATGAAAGCGGTATCCACCAGGATGGCATGCTGAAAAATGCTGAAACTTTCGAAATTATGCGTCCTGCTGATGTGGGCCTCGCCGCAACAAACCTCGTCTTGGGAAAACACTCAGGCCGCGCAGCCTTACGCTCCAAGCTAGAAGAATTGGGTTATGAACTGGGCGATAATCAGTTGAAAGATGTCTTTGTCCGTTTCAAAGAACTCGCGGACCGCAAGAAGGAAATCTATGACGATGACCTGATTGCTCTGATGGCAGCAGAAAAAAACGAGGCGTCAAACGACTATATTAAGGTGAAATTTTTGCGTGTCATTTGCGGTACAGAGGCGCCGCAATCTGCAGATTTGATTTTGACGATTGATGGTCAGGACAAACAAGTCACCGCAAGTGGTGATGGTCCGGTGGACGCAGCCTTTAATGCCGTAAAGCAGCTTTTTCCCCATAAAGCGCGGCTACAGCTGTACCAAGTACATGCTGTAACGGAAGGCACCGATGCGCAGGCTACAGTCTCCATTCGGATGGAAGAGGATGGGAAGATTGTAAATGGTCAGTCTGCGGATACAGACACTGTGGTTGCTTCTGTAAAGGCATATGTCGGTGCCTTAAACCGTTTGATCCTGCGTCGCGAGAAATCAGGAAGTGATCGAAAAGAGATCACCTACAAAGACGTTGGCTAGTCAAAACATACTGCGCCGCTACGCTTATGCGGCGCAGATCATGACGTTTCACTTTATTTCACGAACAGAGGCAACTATACGTCTTACAAAGCGGGCAAAGAAAGACCCGCGAAAGGGTGCAGCATGTTCGACCGACTTACAGGCCTTTTGGCCGTTGATATGGCTATCGATTTGGGGACGGCGAACACGCTCGTTTACGTCAAAGGCAAAGGTATTGTTCTAAATGAGCCATCCGTTGTCGCCTTTTCTATAAAAGACGGGAAGAAAGAGGTCTTGGCTGTTGGCGAAGATGCCAAACTGATGCTGGGACGCACACCCGGTAGTATCGAGGCGATCCGTCCGATGCGCGACGGTGTGATTGCAGACTTTGACGTTGCAGAAGCAATGATCAAACACTTCATACGCAAAGTTCACCGATCCTCATCAATGGTCAAACCGCGTGTCCTGGTTTGTGTTCCACATGGAGCAACCCCAGTTGAAAAACGCGCGATACGGCAATCTGTTCTTTCAGCCGGAGCGCGCAAAGCCGGTTTGATTTCAGAGCCCATCGCTGCTGCCATCGGGGCTGGGATGCCAATCACCGATCCTACGGGTAATATGGTCGTGGATATCGGTGGCGGAACCACAGAGGTGGCAGTCATGTCTCTGGGCGATATTGTATACGCCCGCTCTGTCCGTGTTGGGGGTGACCGTATGGACGAGGCTATTATTTCATATTTGCGTCGCCAACATAATCTGTTGATCGGTGAAAGTACCGCCGAGCGGATAAAAACAACGATCGGCACTGCCCGTAAGCCAGCTGATGGCAAAGGCCAGTCGATGGATATTCGCGGCCGAGATCTGTTGAATGGCGTTCCAAAGGAAATCTCGATCACTCAGGCACAGGTAGCAGAAGCTTTGGCAGAACCCGTACAGCAAATTTGTGAGGCTGTGCTGACCGCGCTTGAAGCCACGCCGCCGGATCTGGCCGCAGACATTGTTGATCGTGGTGTTATGCTTACTGGCGGAGGAGCCTTATTGGGGGATTTGGATCTTGCCTTGCGTGAACAGACGGGGCTTGCAATTTCAGTTGCAGATGAAAGCCTAAACTGCGTGGCGCTGGGCACGGGCAAATCGCTTGAATTTGAAAAACAGCTCTCTCATGTCATCGATTTCAGCAGCTAAACAATGCTAGGGAACCGTCATGGCCGAGGAAAAGTCTGACGGGTTTTATGGTCGAGCGCTACGGCGTTTGGGACTCTTTATTACATTGCTGGTCTGTTTGGTGCTGACTTTGTTGTGGCGGATCGACAACCTGCGCGCGGAACGCATGCGATTGGCCATTCTTGATCGCGCGATGCCTGTCGCCGAAACACTCTATTGGCCACTAGAAAAGGCCAGTGATCTTCTTTTAGATTTACGCTCTTATGAACGACTTTTAACCCAAAACGCCGAACTCCGCAGAGAGCTTCAACAAATGAAAGCGTGGCGTGAAGCAGCCATCCAACTAGAACAGGAAAATGCCAAACTATTGGATCTGAACAATGTAAAACTGCAACCACGGTTCAACGTTATTTCTGGGGAAGTTCTGATTGATGCAGCCAGTCCGTTTCGCCAATCTATTTTGGTCAATTTGGGACGCGCCGATCGGATTACGGATGGGTGGGCGGCGATGGATGGGCTTGGTCTTGTGGGCCGGGTCTCAGGCGTCGGAGAGAGGAATGCGCGCATTCTTTTGATCACAGACACAGAAAGTCACATTCCGATCTTGATCAAACCCTCGGAACAGCGTGCGCTTATGGAAGGTGACAACACTGGACTGCCCTTGTTGTCCTTTCTTGAACGTGCGGACCTTGTTCAACCGGGCGACCGCGTTTTCACCTCAGGAGACGGCGGAGTTTTTCCCTCTGACCTTCTGGTCGGTCAAGTGGTGCGTGCAACTGATGGTCGCTTACGCATAAGACCCTCTGCTGACCTTTTGAGATTGGAATTCGTACGAATTGTGCGCCATACACCCTCTGCGCCGATTGTTCTGCCAGATCGCCTGATCGGGCCAACATTGCCCGGTCTGTTTTCGGAAACATTCAGCAATGGCGGCTAACGAAAGACGCGCAAAGCTGATCCCGAATTATGTGTATTTCGCCTGTTTTGCAATTTTGATCCTTGTGATCTCTATTGCGCCCGTCCAACCCAATCTTTGGGATACTTTTCCACAAACGCTTTTTGCGATCTGCTTTGCTACGCTAATTCGCGCACCTTGGGTGGTACCCTATTGGATTATCGCGATCATTTTCCTACTGCGCGATATCTTGTATTTTCAACCCATCGGGTTGGAAACCTTTTTTGTCTTGCTGTTGCTGAACACGGTCAAAAATGCACGCCGCGGTTTATCAGAGACGTTTTTCCGCGAATGGTCCAGCTTCGCTTTGGCTGTAACAATGCTCTATCTTTGTAAGGTATTGGCTTTGCTCTTGTTGATTACCCCTGAATTTGAACTGCTGGTGGTCACACGGTCAATACTTGCCTCAATCGTGATCTATCCAATCATCACTGGTACTTTGGCCTTAGTCTTTGGTCTGGTAAGACAACTTCCAATTGAGCGGGCGATTTGATGGAACAGAAAACGCGATATGATCCAAAGCTGACACGCCGCGGCCTTTTCGTTTTGGGCGCACAGGGTTTGGTGGCTGGTGCATTGGGATACCGAATGCACACATTGGGCGTCGATCAATCGGAAGAATTTAGACTGCTTGCCGAAGAAAACCGGGTGAACCTGCGCTTGATGCCACCCATTCGGGGCTTGATTTATGATCGCAGAGGGGAGCCGCTGGCCCTCAACAAATTGAACTACAAAATTGAACTGGTTCGCGAACAGACCAATGATCCAGAGACCGTGTTGCGGCGTTTGGCAGAAATAATTCCCCTCAGTGATCAAGACATCGAAAGCGTATTGCTGGAAATCAATTCGCGTCGCGCCTTTGTGCCCGTAACAGTGGCAAGCGACCTTGAGTGGGAGCATATTGCGGCAGTCGCTGCGAACGCACCTGCCTTGCCTGGAATAACCGCAGAACGTGGCTTCAAGCGCAGCTACCCGATGGGAAATGAATTCGCGCATGTCGTGGGTTATGTCGGCCCCGTTAGCGACTATGATCTTTCAAAAATTCAAGATCCTGACCCGTTATTGATGATTCCGAAATTTCTGATTGGTAAAAATGGGATCGAAGCGCGCTCAGATCTTGATCTGCGTGGCGCCGCAGGCGTGAGACAAATCGAGGTAAATGCACATGGTCGCGTCATCCGCGAACTCAGCAGAGATGATGGTGACCCCGGGGCGGATCTTCAATTGGCCTTGGACAACCGGATTCAAAAACACACATTGGAGGTACTCTCGCGTCAGCCCAGCGCATCCGCTGTCATGCTGAATGTCGAAACAGGCGACATTGTTGCTTGTGCGTCTGTTCCAACATTTGATCCAAACAAATTTGTTGGCGGCATTTCGACAAAAGACTGGAACAACCTAAACACCAATATCCATCGCCCGATGCTGAACAAAACAGTATCTGGGCAATATCCGCCAGGTTCGACCTTTAAAATGCTCGTCGCCTTGGCGGCGTTAGAGCTTGATGTAGTCGGTGCCTCTGAACGGGTTTTCTGTCCCGGCCATACAACCGAAGGTGGTCGCCGTTTCCATTGCTGGAAGCGCGGCGGGCATGGATCGGTGAATATGCAAGAAGCCATTCGTTATTCGTGTGATGTCTATTTCTACGATATCGCCAAACGCGTTGGCATTGACAATATTGCTGAAATGGCTCGACGTTTCGGGTTGGGAATACGGCATGACGTCCCATTGCCAGCAGTTTATAGTGGCATCACGCCAACGAGATCGTGGAAACAGGAACGTTATGGGGAAAACTGGCTCCCCGGCGATACTCTAAATGCTGGCATTGGTCAGGGCTTTGTTTTGGCCACACCTTTGCAACTGGCTGTGATGACTGCGCGATTTGCAACAGGCAGGACAGTCAAACCGCGCTTCATTCATGCACAAAATGGCGTTAAGGCGGCAGACCATGAAACCGCCGATATGGGCATCAAACCGCAGCATTTAGATCTGATCCGGCGCAGCATGCACGACGTCTCGAACCATCCACGCGGGACAGCCTATGGCTATCGCCCATGGGGCGCGCCTTTTGATATTGCAGGCAAAACAGGAACCGCACAGGTTCGGATTATCACTGCCGAAGAGCGTGCGCGCGGTGTCGTTCGAAACCGAGACCTTCCCTGGGAACGCCGGGACCACGGTCTTTTTGTCGCCTACGCACCCTATGAGAGTCCAAAATATGCGCTTGCTGTGATCGCCGAGCATGGGGGGGGATCTGGCGCAGCAGCGCCGTTGGCACGAGATATCCTGACCTTCGCGCTTGGTTTGGAAGATGACGCCTATTTACCACCTTTGTCGCGAAGTGCCCTCAGCCGAAGGGATAAGACCTGATGGCCTTCCTCAATCCTGAAATTTATACACCGCCCCGTGGATTACAAAAATTCCTCTACTTTCATTGGGGCCTTGCGATCTTGTTGACAGCCGCTGCTGCAACGGGTTTTTTGATGTTGTTCAGCGTGGCTGGCGGCAGCATGCAGCCCTGGGTGACACCACAAATGATCCGATATGGTGTCGGTTTTATCGCGATGATCCTGATCGCAATGTTTCCAATTCGATTTTGGTTAATCATGTCCATCCCGGCCTATCTTGTGTGCTTAGGACTATTGCTGCTGGTCGAGTTTATCGGCGTCACAGGCATGGGAGCAAAACGTTGGATCGATTTGGGATTCATGCGACTTCAACCGTCAGAATTGGCTAAGATTGGCGTCGTGATGGTTTTGGCAGCCTACTACCATTGGATTCCGCAGGACCGAGTTTCCCATCCGCTCTATATACTGCCCCCGGTTATTTTGATTGCGATTCCTATGGGGCTTACGGTTATCCAACCTGATCTTGGAACGTCTGTTCTGATTGGCTTTAGCGGTTCCATCGTCATGTTCTTAGCTGGCGTAAGTTGGTGGTATTGGGGCACTGCTCTTGCAGCAGGAATCGGAGGCATCTTCGCAGTCATGCAGTCGCGCGGTAGTGAATGGCAGATTTTGAAGGACTATCAATACCGTAGGATTGAGACTTTTCTTGATCCTTCGAAAGACCCTCTCGATGCAGGATATCACATAACGCAGAGCCAAATTGCGCTTGGATCGGGTGGTTGGACAGGTCGTGGCTTTATGCAAGGCACACAGAGCCGCCTCAACTTTCTACCTGAAAAGCACACCGATTTCATCTTCACGACCTTGGCCGAGGAATTTGGCGTGGTCGGAGGACTTGGCCTGCTTCTTCTGTATATCTTGATCATCGGATTCTGCGTGGCTTCTGCATTGACCAATGCCCATCGCTTTGGCGCGATCTTGACATTGGGCATAGCAGTGACTTTCTTTTCTTTTTTCGCGGTCAATATGGGGATGGTGATGGGATTGCTGCCTGTGGTTGGCGTCCCCTTACCGCTTGTATCATATGGCGGTTCTGCAATGATTGTTCTAATGGCTGCTTTTGGACTTGTGCAAAGTGCGCATATCCACAAATTGCCAGTATGACAAAAATTCTTTGGGCCGGAGCCGACAAAACGACAGATAAGTTTCTACCGCCTTTGCGCACGGCCTTGCGGACAGTTTTACCAAATGCGCAGCTGATCGTTGGCAAACATCAACCCAAAGAGATCGAGTATTTGGTTTACGCGCCAAACGGACCGGTACAAGACTTTAAAGAGTACACTTCGCTTAAACTAATCCAAAGCATTTGGGCCGGTGTTGATGTCATTCTTTCGAACCCGGATTTTCCAAAAATCCCGCTGGCCCGAATGGCCGACACTGGCATGGCAGAGGGTATGTCAGATTACATTCTCGGGCAAGTTTTGCGTCATCATTTGTCCACAGATCGTTTCACCGCCATGCAACCCGGACAGTGGTTTAATACAGAGACCCCAATCCTGGCGCGCAATCGCAAGGTTGCAATATTAGGCCTGGGAAATCTTGGGCAGTTTTGCGGCAAACGCATCGCAACCCAAGGTTTTAAGGTTTTGGGCTGGTCGAGATCGCAAAAAACGATCAATGGGATCGATTGCTATGCAGGCCAAGATGGTTTCAATGCGATCTTGTCAGAAGCTGATATTTTTGTACTTCTTCTACCCAACACAACAGACACCGAAAACACGATCAACCGTGATGCCATCGCGCGCATGAAAAAAGGCGCGTCAATCATCAATGCCGGTCGTGGAGAAGCAATAGATGATAAAGCGTTGATTGACGCCCTAGAAACAGGCCATCTATCGCAAGCAACACTTGATGTTTTTAGGACTGAACCCCTGCCAAAGGACCATCCGTTTTGGTCAACGCCAAATCTTTTGATCACGCCCCATGTTGCCGCTGAAACGCGTTTTGAAACGGCGTGTGATTTTACCGCAGAGAACATTCGACGGGGTGAAACAGGTGAACCTTTTCTGGCCTTGGTGGATCGCAATCTAGGATACTAGTGTAATATTGGCGGCTTGCTGGGGTCAGAGCCAGGGGCCTCAAACTCTATATCTTCAAACACCTGCGCCTCGGGCAGATCAAAGCGCAAACCAGCTTTCGCAAATTGAGCGGCGATAGGATCACTTGCGGCAATGAACATCACATCCAATGCGCCTGCTTCGATGCCTGAAAAACTGAGCGCTTCAGACACGGTCTGCGCCAACGCGTCTTCCGCACCCTCTAAAGCATTCACGAAAGCCAAAACATGGTTGCGGTGATTGGCCTCATATTCGGCTTCCACCAAATAAGCGTAACGCGCCTGACCATCCAAGGCAGATAGTCGTGCGTCCAAGGAAACCAAAAGGCTGTCTGGCAATGTAGCCGGCGGATGCAGCGACACCGGCCGCGCATCTGTCTTTTCGGGGCGTTGATCCAGGACATTGGCCAACCACTCAACATCCTTAGGCTCCATCAAGTGACCAGAAGGCGCGACCACCAAATTGACACCAAGTCCAATGTTTTGACCCCGCAACATATCCATGACTGCCCGCCCAGACAATGCAACAAACGCTGTTGGGCCGTTTCCAAACTCCGACAGGCGCTCTTCGGTGTCAAAGGCGATCGCGAACTTTCCTTGCCCCGTATCAAAGACCCATGGTTTGATCCGATCCCCCGAGGGCTCTTCGGTTAAGGCCAAAAAAAGTTCGACCTGCGATAAACGCCCGTAATAAGCTAGGCGTTCCGCATCTCCGCCAGCTTCCATATCAGCATATGCTTGATCCAAGGGTGTCATGTCAGAACCTCTGTCACACGCGCCCGCAAAAAGGGCAAAACATCGTTTTCAAACCAAGGGTTTTTCTTCAGCCAAGCCGTATTGCGCCAGCTGGGATGAGGCAAGGGGATCATGCCTGGCGTAACGTCACGCCATGCCCGAACTGTATCTGTTACACCACTACGCCCAAGATAGAACTTGAAAGCATACCCACCGATCAAAATCCGTAATTTCACCTGCGGCATCGCAGCAATCACTTTTGCATGCCAAGTTTTAGAGCACACGATTGGTGGCGGCAAATCCGATCCGTTTGCACTATAGCCCGGAAAACAAAATGCCATCGGCACAATTGCGAAATGCGTGCGATCATAAAATACCGTCTTTTCTACACCCAACCAACTGCGCAAACGATCGCCAGATGGATCGTCGAAAGGTTTACCACTCTGATGGACGCGGGCACCCGGTGCTTGCCCGGCAATAAGTATCGGCGCGGTATCAGATCCCCAAAACACCGGGCGCGGAGAATGGGCCGTCTTTGTTTTGGAAAACCGTTCGGCACAGATATCACAAGCTTCGATTTTTTCAGAAAGTTGGGACATATTCATAGACATAAAGAACCATACTCTTTGTCAGACAGAAAGTCCTTGCGACATCAATATATTTCTATATATCTAGTATTATGAAAATATTTACAGATGACAGTTTAAAACTTCATGAAGCGGCCTCGGCTTTTGCAGCGCTTGGATCAGAACAGCGTTTGACATTGGTGCAAACCCTTGTGCGCGCAGGTCGCGATGGTTTGTCCGTGGGCAGTCTTGGCGACAGGACGCAAATTTCCGGTTCCACACTGACGCATCATTTGAAAATTCTAAAGACAGCCGGGCTGGTCGAACAAGTAAAGGAAGGGCGCGTCATCGCATGCACGGTGGCTTTTGACACGCTTGAGGCTCTCTCTGATTATCTGTTGCGCAACTGTTGTTCTGACATGGAAGAAGTAACAAACAATGGCTGATACAAGCTCTGCGAGGTTCTCTGTTAAATCGATTTGGGATAATATCGATTGGCCATGGGCCATTCTGATTGCGTTGATCCTTGGCATTGCGGCGATTGTCCCTCAAGATTTCTGGGCCCTGATGGAAAATGCCGGCGGCAACCTGCTGCACACCTCTGTGTTCATTGCGATTGCGGTATCCTTGATCGCTTACCTGCGTGCCGCCGGGGCCGAGGCTGTCGTATCGCGTGCGTTTCAAGGAAACCCTTATCGTATGGTCATCCTTGCCGCTTTGGTCGGCGGCCTTGCGCCTTTCTGCTCATGCGAGGTTATCCCGTTCATTGCCGCCCTTTTGGCGCTCGGGACGCCAATCGCGGCTGTCATGGCATTTTGGTTGGCATCTCCCATAATGGATCCAGCCATGTTTGCTGTAACAACGGGTGCCTTAGGGTTAGATTTTGCAATTGCAAAGACCGTAGCGGCGGTGTTTTTTGGAGTTTTCGGAGGCTTTGCAGTCATGGCGCTGACGCCTACAGGTCTGTTCGCAGATCCCTTGAAACCCCAAAAATCCAGCGGCTGCAACACATGTTGTAGCCCTTCCAACCCGTTCGATGGAAAGCCTGTCTGGGCATTCTGGAAAGATCAGGACCGCATTCATACTTTCAGGGAAACCGCAATTGAGAACGCGCTATTTCTTTTGAAATGGTTGGCGTTAGCCTATGTGCTTGAAGCATTGATGATCGCTTATATACCGGCCGATTGGATTGCTACCTTCTTGGGCGGTGATGGGTTTGGGACTACCGTCATGGCTGCATTTGTAGGCGCTCCTGCTTACTTGAACGGCTTTGCCGCAGCACCCCTCATTGCCGGTCTGATCGATCAAGGTATGGGACAATCCCCAGCTATGGCATTCATGTTGGCCGGATCGGTCACATCCATTCCTGCGATGTTGGCCGTTTGGGCCTTAGTCAAGCCAAGGGTCTTCGCAGCTTACTTGGCCTTTGGTTTTACAGCGGCGACGCTCTCAGGACTGGCCTGGGGTTTCATGTCCGCTATGATCTGAAGCGCGTTAGACAACGCCCGTTCAGACTAAAAGTGGGCCTTGCATCCTATTCCATGGACTTCGATTTAAACAAAATTTATCAGCAAAGACAAAGCCAAAAGGATTGCAATTGACAACACCATTGCTCCTGTGGGCCATTGTCGAGCCATACGTCCTTCGGGTCCATGTGTGTGCATCATTCTAAAGAAAGCCCCTTCTGCGGCACGGTTCAAGAAATCGGTAATACCACCCCAAACAGTACGCACAGCCGATGCAACGTAACCAAACAAGTAAGGCAACGCTTTGCGTGTCACCCAATCAAAGTCCAAGTTCACGGCTTTTAAAGCCACAGGTGCGATCCCTGAAAGAACAAGGATCACAAAGCCCAACCCCCCGAACAGCAAGAGTTGAACTTGTCCTACGACATGGCTGGTTGTGTAAGCCACATACTCCATCTCAAAAGGCAGAGCACGATACAACAAACTTGGCGCAAAGCCGATGCCAAGACAAAACGCAGCAGCAATCCCCATGGCAATCAACATATGGCTTGGCGCTTCTTTGGGACGTTTCCCGCTGTCTTTGCTAAAAAAGGCCTCGTATGGAATTTTGATACCTGCATGGGCCAAAACCCCAATGCTTCCAAAGACCAAGACAACCCAAGTCAATTGCAGGCCTTCCTTGGCGACACCATCTAAAATGAGCGACTTGGTTGCAAAGGCCGAAAACAGTGGGAAGGCAGAAGCACTCATCGCGCCAATAATGCAAAAGATCATTGTCAAAGGCATGGTGCGGTACAGTCCGCCCAATTCGGTCGCCTTCGCAGTTCCCGTCCGAAACAACACCGCCCCGACAGCCATAAAGAGAAGCGACTTATAAAGAATATGTACAAAAGCATGGCCTGCCACGCCATTAAGGGCTAACTCCGTTCCGACCCCAACGCCGATCACCATAAAACCCAGCTGATTGTTCAACGAATATGCCAACACACGGCGCAAATCATTTTCAATCTGGGCATAGATGACCGTGAAAACCACCATTACGATACCGATATAAATCAGTAGTTCTTCACCTGCGAACGTGCGCGCCAAGGCGTATATGGCAAGCTTCGTTGTAAAGGCCGACAGGATGACCGCCCCTGTCACTGTGGCTGATGGGTATGCATCGATCATCCAGTTGTGCAGGAAGGGAAAGGCCGCCTTGATGCCAAAAGCAAAAAGGATCATCCAAGTCGCAAGAGATCCCAGTTCCATTTGGTCAAACGCAATCGACCCCGTTTGAAAGTAATAGAGGACAATCCCGGCAATCAAAACAACCCCAGAGCCGACTTGAGCGATCAAGTAACGTAAGCCAGTCCAGTAGGCCCCTTCTGTTCCACGCGCCCATATCAAGAAAACCGAGGCAATCGCCGTGCCTTCCCAATAGAAGAAAAGCGTAATCAAATCACCTGCCAACGTCGCACCAACCGCACTGCCAGCATATAACAGAGCCGCGACTTGCTGCGTGGTATCGCGAAGGTGCCATGCATATATATTGCCCAAAAGGGCTGCCAAGCAGAAAACGATCACAAAAATTCGGGACAAAGCATCGACGCGACACAGCTCAAGCTCAAGCCCATAAAAGTTTACATTCAGGTACGACCCGTCGCCCAGATGAAATAAAATTGCGACGGCTGCGATAGGCACAATCAACGTCCAAATGCCACGCAGCCAACCGGCTGGGAAAACAGGCGTCAGCAAAGCACCGAAGAAGAAAATGAAGGGCGGGATCAAGAATTCATGCATTGTGATCCCCGATGTCAAACTGATCTTCCGGCAGGTTTTCGGCATCTGTGCTTTCACCCGCATAAAAATCTTCACGCGCACCAATCAACGCCCGCCAACCATTTGCGCTGAGGACAAGAACAAACATGAGGACAAATCCAAGCCCTGCATAGAAGCCAATCAAAGACGTTTCCATAAAGTAACCATACTTTTCATAGGTGAAGTCCCAAGCGACCGAGATCACACATCCCAACACAAGAAGAGCCAAGAGGGTCAGCTTGGCTCGGGGTGTTTCAACCCATGTCAAAGCGCGACCCAAAGCGGGATAGCTTGATGTGTCTTCAGTTTCATCGCTCATTTCAAACTCCCACAATTGCCATGAGAAACTCTTGAATACGCCCTGCATAGAAGAATACTAAAATGCACAATCCCGCAGTGATGGCTGGCGGAAGCCACAAAAGCACATTGGCTTCAGCATAGCTCTGTTTTGGCCCAGCAAAAAAACCGCGTCCTACGATCGGCAAAAGATAAGCCACATTCAAGATTGAGGACACCATAAGCACCCCGATCATTATCAGTTGATCGGCTTCCGCTGCGCCCATCATCAAAGAAAATTTAGACCAGCTGCCAGCAAGTGGCGGCAATCCAATTATGCTCAACGCGCCAATCAAGAACGCGGTAAACGTGATTGGCATCGCGCGACCCAATCCATCCAACTCTGACACTTTTGTTTTATGTGCAGCCACATAGATCGCACCGGCGCACATAAAGAGCGTGATCTTTCCGACGGCATGCGTTGCTATTTGCATGCCACCTCCGATCACACCCATCTGCGTAGCCAAGGCCATACCCAAAGTGACATATGACAACTGTGACACGGTCGAGTATGCAAGTCGCGCCTTCAAATTATCTTGGTTCATTGCAACGATTGACGCCGCCAAGATCGAATATGCTGCGAGCCAGGACAACCAAGTGCTTGCCCCGGTATCCGCTAAAAAATCGACACCAAATGTATAGATCCCAACTTTTAGCATG
The DNA here is from genome assembly GCA_039814625.1 of Pseudomonadota bacterium. Taxonomy (GTDB): domain Bacteria; phylum Pseudomonadota; class Alphaproteobacteria; order Rhodobacterales; family Rhodobacteraceae; genus Amylibacter. The sequence continues at coordinate 143,657 of JBCCAU010000001.1, read as the reverse complement.
GTGAAAACGCCTGCTTTCACAACAGCCACCGCATGTAAAAGCGCAGACACTGGTGTCGGTGCGACCATGGCATTTGGCAGCCATTTATGGAACGGCATCAAGGCAGCTTTGCCGATACCAAAGGCAAACAGGCCCAAAAGAACCGGCAGCAAAGCGGCGTCTATCGTCCCTTCCAAAATACCACCAGGGACAAAGTCCAGAGTGCCAGATACAACAAAGACCCAGATCACGCCCGTTAAAAACAGTGCAATCGAGGTGCTCATCAGAATGCCGATATATATCCGCGCACCGCGGATAGCCTCCGCTGTGCCTTTATGCGCCACCAGCGGATAGGTCGAAACTGTCAAAACTTCATAAAATAAGAACAAAGTGAAGAGGTTCGCCGAAAACGCCAACGCCATGACGGCTGAAATCGCAACCGCGAAACAGGCAAAGAACTGAGCATGCGCTTTCTCGTTATTTCCACGCATATACCCAACGCCATAAATGTGCGTCAGGATCCACAGACCCGACGCGATCATGGCAAACATCATGCCAAGCGGTTCAACATGGAAGGCTAAGGTGATCCCTGGGAACACTTCCAACAACGTCATCGGTGCCAAGCTTGCAGAACCTACTTGACGGAAAAGAGTCAAAACCAGTCCAAAGGTCGCAAACGCAATCAGTAAGGTCAGCGTATCGCGGAGATTGGGTCGCTTTGCAAAAATCCAATTCGTGAACGCGGCAAGCCCGGGTACAATAATTACAGCAAGGATCAGGTTCAGGATGCCCATCACTCGCCCCCGCTCAGGCTAAACGGTCCGGCGAACAAAACCTCTGCGGCCACACGCGCCATATCCAACGTAAACCGTGTGTCAAAACCCAACCAAACACAGACCAAAGCAAGAGCCATTGCAGGGATCACCATGACCAAAGGCTCATCCACATGGCCAGTTTCGCCTTCGGCCAAGTAGAGCGCCTCGACAACACGCCAAACATAGGCAATTGCAAGTAAGGAGCTGAGCACAATCAACATCGCAAGCCACCAATAGCCCTGTTCAAATGCGCCCTGCACAAGCACCCACTTTGAAACGAACCCTGCTGTGCCAGGAATGCCGATCAAACTTAGGCCAGCTATAATGATCGCAGCGCCGGTAAAAGGCATCCGCCGTCCCATGCCGGCAATCTGATCATAATAGCTGTTCTTGGTATGCAGCAGCAACAAACCTACACCCATAAACAGGGCTGCTTTTGTGACCCCGTGATTGACCAAATGTACGATTGCCGCACTCACCCCTGTTGTAGTCAACAAGGATATGCCCAGAAGCATGTATCCTATTTGCGCAATCGAAGAATACGCCAACATGCGTTTGAAATTGTTTTGAAATATCGCCACAAAACTTGCCGCAAACATCGCCAACAGCGCAAAAGGCATGAAAATGAGCGTTAATGTTTCGCCGACAAAGTCAAAGGCCGGTACAAAAACCGAAAACATGAAACGCAACAAAACATAGACCGCAACTTTGGTAGATGTGGCGGCAAGAAAAGCCGTCATTGGGGTTGGCGCGTAAGTATAGGCGTTGGGCAGCCAGTGATGCAGCGGATAGATTGCGACCTTAAGGCCCATGCCCACCACAATAAAGGCGAAGGCAGCTTGAACCATACGATTATCGCCCAATCCGGCAATGCGATCCGCCATATCGCCAAGATTTAAAGTACCTGTGGCCATGTATAACAGACCAATGCCGATCACCAAAAAGGTTGCCCCGATCGTTCCCATGATCAAGTAATCATAAGCTGCCGTTAACGCACGGCGGTCCCGCTCTGCGCCCATGGCGACCAACACATATGTCGATAGTGAAGATATCTCTAGGAAAACGAAAATATTGAACGCGTCACCAGTGATGCTGACGCCCATCAAACCAACTAAGGCAAGCAGAAATACGGCATAAAGCAAGGTATGATGCTTCAAAGAGACATGATGCGGAAGACTGCGCAGCATATAGGGCAGCACAATCGTGGCGATGCCCGAAATCAATACAAGCAACAACGCATTCAGCGCGTCAATTCGGTACTCAATACCAAACGGAGGTTCCCACCCCCCCATGGCATAGCGAATTTCCGAACCATCTGCGACGCTCAACAACAACAAGACAGAGCAAATGAATGACGCCAGCGCTGCCAGCATAGCAATTGGCCAGGCCAATTTGCGCGCGCCGATCACCACGATCAAAGGTGAGGCCATAAATGGGATTAGAATGGGCAGGACGGGCATTTGATCCACGAAATTCATCGCGTCGCCCGCTGATGTGGCATCCATTACGCTCGTCCCCCCATATAGGGACCATGGCGGCGGTTTTCTTCCTCGGTCATGCCGCGTTCGATGACAAGGAGGTCATCTTCTTCTATAGTTCCAAAGGCCTCTCGAATTCGAACGACCAAAGCCAGACCAAGGGAAATTGTTGCAACGCCCACGACAATGGCGGTCAAAATCAAAACATGTGGCAGGGGATTGGAGTATTGGATCGTGGGATCAATCGTCAGTTTAAGCGGCAGAATAGGGGCTGTTCCGCCGGAAACTTTACCGATGCTGATATAGAGCATAAAAACCGCAACCTGAAAAATATTCAGGCCAATAAGCTTCTTTACCAAGTTGCCGCGCGCCACAACGACAAACAACCCGCTCATCATCAAAACAATAAACAGCCAATAATGGGCGTGACTGGCAATAAAGTCCCAATCAAAAATTGCCTCAGGCGGCACGCTTCCTTCAGGTTTCGTAGCCATTACCAGTCGCTATCCTTTAGGGTCGGAGGTCGTGACGCAAAGGCGTAAAAGATCGAAATCAGCACGCCTGTCACGGTTACACCCACGCCGAATTCAACAATCAAAAGACCGGCATGCTGACCCGTTGTCGTCTTTTCAGGCGTGAACGCATTATAGGCGAGGAATTCCTGTCCCAAAAACATCGAGACCACCCCACATCCCGCAAAGATCAGCACACCAAGCCCCATCATTTTATGAACCGCCCATTCCGGACAAACTTCTTTCACATGGTCCATGCCAAAAACGATCGCATAAACGATAAAGCCGGCCGCCATGATTGCACCAGCCTGGAACCCGCCCCCGGGCGAATAGTCGCCATGGAATTGGACATAAAGGGCGAAGGTCACAATGGCCGCAATCAGCAGCTTTACAACAACGCGAAGAATCAGGTGATGGGTCATTCATCCACCTCGTCGGTCTCATCGCGTCGACGCGCTAGGCCTCCCAACAACAAAAGAACGCCAGCGCCTGCTACAAAAACCACGGCCGCTTCTCCCAAGGTATCAAAAGCCCGGTAAGAAGCTAAGATCGCCGTCACGACATTGGGGATATCAATCTCTGTTACAGTCCGCTCAATATAGTCAGGTCGGATATATGCATTGGCTGGCGCGTCTAAACTTCCAAAACTTGGCATATCCAAAGTGGCATAAACAAGGGTGGCGCCCGTCACGGCAACCACGAGAAACGGTAAGACATCAGACCGGGTGCGTTTCGGCGTTTCTTTTCGAGTTAAGGCGATCGTGCCCAACATCAAAACGGTTGTAACGCCTGCGCCGACAGCGGCCTCAGTAAAGGCGACATCGACCGCATCCAGAATGACGAACAATATAGCGGTTAACAGGCTAAAAACCGCAGATAGCAAAACCACAGCAAACAAGCGTTCCAAAAAAATGATTGTAAAAGCGACGGCAACCAACATGGCAAAAACGACCAAGGTGACAAGAGTTTCAATCATTTCTTTTCCTCCGTCGAACCTTTTAGCTCATCATCAATGACAGGATCCTCACCTGACACCAATGCCGCGTTAGCAACCGCATGGGTAGATGTGGGTCCGGTGATAAACAGGAAAACACCAATGAGGACCAACTTCACCAGAACAAGGCCCCATCCCGCCTGAAGACACATTCCCAAAACGAGTAGGATCATTCCGCCACTCTCAGCGACCGAGGATGCGTGAAGTCGCGTCCAAAACTCGGGGAAACGAACAACGCCAAAAGCGCCCGTGATTGAAAAGAAAACTCCGCCAAGAATACAAATCCAGCTAACTACATCGATGAACACGTTCATTTTTCTGACCCTGCTGAATTTACATCGCCAATTGAGCGGTATCGAAAGAACTTTAGAAGTGCGATTGTTCCGACGAAATTGATCAACGCATAAAGGATTGCGACATCCAAAAAGTCAGGCCGACCAAATAAAAAACCGACCACACCCAGAAACAAAACCGTCTTTGTGCCAAAGAGGTTCGCGGCCATAACGCGGTCGTAAATAGTTGGTCCGGCAAACAGCCGGATCAGGACCAATGACATCGAAACCAACAGACCGATTGCAGCCACCAAAAACATCTTAATCGCTCTCTATCGCACGCACGCGCGCATCCATATCCGCCAAAGCATCATGATCGCTTTCATCATATGCAAGGGCATGGACCAATATGCGTTTCTGGCCGACTTCAACCGATAAGGTTGCCGGTGTCAGGGTGATGGAATTTGCAAAAATCGTTTGACCAATATCGGATTTTTGGCCGAACGGCACACGCAGTATATTGGGCCGAATGGTTCGTTTGAAACTTAGGATATGGCGCGCAACGACAAAATTTGAAACCGCAATTTCTTTTAGCAGCCAGACAATGTAACCAGACAATCGGAAGAAGTTTATTTTGTATTGCAAGGGTTTACCGTCGGCGACGTCCATCCTGCGTGCGATCCAAACGGCAAAAACGGCTGAAATCGCACCTGCTGAAATTTGAACCGGTTTATAAACGCCTGACATCAATAGCCAAAGCGAGAATAGTCCTGCAGCTCCAACGATATACCGCATTTTTTCCTTTCAGCTTCGGCGAAGCATATGCCCGCTCATCAATGGGCCCGCAAGCCAAGTCGCGACATTTTGGCATTATTGACCCCAGTTGAACAATAATTAGGGGTAACGGTTCAAAATCCAGAAAAATCGGGTAGGTTTAGAAAAAAATCTGGGCAGAGGCATGCTGGAATTTAGAAATGTGTCCAAATCCTTTTGGACGGGCAAGCAACGCAAAGTGATCCTTGATCAGGCAAGTTTCCGTTTGGAACGGGGACAAAGTCTTGGCATTTTGGCGCCTAATGGCACAGGGAAAACCACATTGGTCAATATGATGTCTGGTGTCGAGAAGCCCGATGAAGGAGAGATTGTTCGCACCGGCAATGTAAGCTTTTCTTTGGGTTCTATCACAGGTGTTAACGGGTCTTTAAATGCTCAGGAAAACGCACGTTTCGTCGCACAACTTTATGGTCTTGATCCAGATTACGTGGAGGCCTTTTGCCGTTATGTCTGCGAATTGGATGAATACTTCGAGATGCCCCTGACAACCTACTCTTCAGGAATGAAATCGCGGTTTAACTTGGCTTTAATGCTTTCGCTGGAATTTGATTTATATCTCATAGATGAAGGCATGCCGACCTACCTGGATGCAAAATTTAACCGAAAAGCGGGTGCAATGTTGGAAGATCGCCTTCAAACCGCCTCATTGGTGCTCGTTTCCCATGATCCAGCAACAATAGAAACGTTTTGCAACAGTGCCGCTGTTCTGATGAATGGCAAGTTGACGATGTGCTCTAGTTTGGAAGAAGCACGCAGACTTTATGACTATAGAGGGTAAAAGAGCAGCCATGACGGACCGCAGCCCAAAAGAAGACATCGAGGCGATCAAACGCGAGAACCTAACTGGACGGCAGCTGCGTCTTGCGCGCCGCTTGGCCCAAAAAAATGGTTTAGATGCCAGATCCGACCTCGATGCCGTGCGTTTGCTGCGCCAGGCAGGGATTGAACCTTTCAGTGCGCCGCAACCTGGTGACTCTGCTTTAAACCAACCCGCAGCGCTCAACACTCTTCCAGTCAAAGGCAAGGGAAAAGATCTTCCGGGCACTCGCATTTCAGCCCAAGAGCAGGAACTGAATATTCGGCTCATTCAAGAAAAGCTTGTGCGCCGTCGTCAACGCAGGATTTTTGCAAGCCTTGCAAAACTGTTCGTCTTTATCGCGCTGCCGACCATCATTGCAGGGTATTACTATGCGAATCTGGCGACACCTATTTTCGCCTCGCACTCTAAATTTGTTGTTCAAAAAAACAGCGCGCCCACCAGCTCCGCCGGTGGGCTTTTGGCCGGCAGTTCATTTGCCACCGCCACTGAAAGTATCTCTGTTCAAGAATATTTGCAAAGCCGGCCGGTCATGATCAAACTTGACGAAGAATATGGGTTTCGGAAGTTGTTTGAAAACCCTGATGTTGATGCCGTTCAACGACTGGATACAGACGCGTCGAATGAGACGTCGTACAAGCTTTACCAAAAGCGCGTAAAGCTAAGCTATGATCCCACCGAAGGCGTGATTGGGCTGGAGGTTTCAACACCCGATCCCCAAGCTTCATTCGACATCTCAAACTTGCTTCATAGTTATGCCGAAGAGCATATCACCCAGATGACCTCCAGATCACGAAACGACCAAATTCGTGGCGCAGAAGAAGCCGTGATCAAAGCCGAAGAAAATTTTCGCGGCGCACAGGAACGTGTGATAGAGTTGCAATCCGAACAAGGCATCATCAGCGGCGAGACCGAGATATCCATGTTGATGGGGCAGATCGGTACGATGGAAGAAGAGCTTCGCATTTTGGAACTGGACCTTGATGAGTTGCTTTCGAATGCCAATCCAAATCAAGCCCGCGTGGACGCGAAACAACGACAAATCGATCGACTAAACGCGCGCATTTCGGGTTTACGAGGGCAAATGACCGATGGAACTGATCAAGCGGCATCTTTGTCAAGAATCCAAAGTCAACTGCAGTCAGCCCAGGTCGAGTTGGCGATGCGACAAGAGCTTATACAAGCCAGCGTCCAAGGGCTTGAGGTTGCACGCTTAGAGGCCGAAAGTCAGGCGATATATTTGAATCGCGCTGTTGAACCGCAAATCGCTGACGACAACACATATCCAAAAGTGTTTGAAAACACTTTGTTGTCTTTCTTGGTATTTGCCGGAATTTACCTTTTGATAACTCTCACCTACTCCATTCTACGCGAGCAAATGACCACTTAGAGGACTTTTTCATGATCCCGCATTCTAAGTCTGAACCCAACACATGGGCCTTTTTGAATGAGCCGATGATCGCGCCCACTGGGTTTCGCGAATATGACGCCAGATGGAAATATCCTGATGATATCAACCTGCCAGGCGTTATGGCGTTAGGACGCGGGCTTGGCACCCAAATGTTTGAAGCAGGTCTGGAGCCGAAGATTGCGGTCGGCAATGATTATAGAGATTACTCTTTGTCCATCAAACACGCCCTTACATTGGGACTGGTTCAAGCGGGTATTGAGGTCCATGATATTGGCCCGGCCCTATCACCTATGGCCTATTTCAGTCAGTTTCACTTGGATATCCCGGCCGTCGCAATGGTCACGGCCAGTCACAATCCAAACGGATGGACGGGCGTTAAGATGGGGTTTCAACGCCCGTTGACGCATGGGCCAGATGAAATGTCACGTTTGCGGGAAATTGTTCTTAACGATGAAAGCAAGCTTCGCCCAGGTGGTGGTTTGGTTCAAGTTGATAACGTGCGTGAGGCGTATATCCAAGACTTGGTCGGTGACTTCAAAATGTCCCGCAAGCTGCGGGTGGTATGTGCAACGGGTAACGGCACAGCCTCCCATTTTGCCTCTGAAATTTTGGAAAGAATTGGTGTCGATGTTGTGCCACTTCATACCGAACTCGACTATACATTTCCAAATTACAACCCGAACCCGGAAGCGATGGAAATGCTGCATGATATGGCCGCAAAGACAAAAAGCAATAAAGCGGATCTGGCACTTGGTTTCGACGGAGACGGGGATCGCTGCGGCGTTGTCGATGACGAAGGAGAAGAGATTTTTGCCGATAAGGTCGGAGTTATCATGGCACGTGATTTCTCAAATATGTACCCGAACGCAACTTTCGTAGCGGATGTCAAATCTACTGGTCTCTTTGCTGCTGACCCCATTTTACAGGCCAATGGCGTCACGGCAGATTATTGGAAGACAGGCCATAGTCATATGAAACGCCGTGTCCACGAACTGGGCGCGCTGGCCGGGTTTGAGAAATCAGGCCATTACTTCTTGGCCGAACCTATTGGCCGGGGATATGATTGCGGAATGCGGGTTGCCGTCGAGATCTGCAAATTGATGGACCGTAATCCAGACAAATCCATGTCAGACCTGCGTCGTGACCTTCCCGTTACATATTCAACACCAACCATGTCGCCTTTTTGCGCCGATGAAACGAAATATGATGTCTTACAGCGTCTGGTCACCAAAGTCGAAGACCATGTAAAATCGGGCGGGCAGATCGGCGGGCGCGCTGTCAAAGATGTCGTGACCGTGAACGGCGCGCGGATCATCCTCGATAACGGCTCTTGGGGATTGATCCGAGCATCTTCAAACACCCCCAACCTTGTCGTGGTTTGTGAAAGCGCAACCTCAGAAGACGAATTGCGTATGATCTTCAAAGATTTGGACGAGATTATTCGATCAGAGCCAGAGGTGGGCGCCTATGACCAGACTTTCTAAAACAGTTCTCAAGCATGGCTAAGCCATCGATTTGGCATCCAGGTTAGGCAGCGCGGCGGCCTTGAACCCAAGTCTGTTTGACCGAAGGCAAATCTTCGACAAGATCAAAGACAACAAAGTCAGCACGACGCCCAATTTCGATTGCGCCTCGATCCTTCAAACCAACTGCTTCGGCCGGATTTTTGGTGACCAAGCGCAACCCCTCTTCCATTCGACCCGACTCAAGTCCATTGCGCACTGCACCCATCAAAAGCGACGCCGGTGCATAGTCTGAACTTAAAATGTCCAACAAACCATGATGGACCAACTCACTTGCAGCAACATTGCCAGAGTGACTTCCACCACGCAGCAGATTGGGGGCGCCCATAATAACGGCGAGCCCCGCTTTATGGGACGCGCGGGCCGCCTCCAGCGTTGTTGGAAATTCTGCCAAGCTCACGCCAATCTCGGTTGATTTCGCAACCTCATCCACGGTCGTGTCGTCATGGCTGGCCAGTACAGCGCCCAACCGCCGGCCGCCGGCAACTGCTGCTTTCTGGTGCGCTTCCCCAAATTCACGCTGCAAGCGATAAAGGTTTTGGTAATGCGCATCCAATGCGGCTCGTTCCATACCATGCTTGCCGGCCAAATATTCATCCAACTTCTTGAGATCGCGGAACTGTCGCTGACCAGGCGTATGGTCCATTAGGCTTACGATGCCGATGCGATCCGCTTCCGTGAACTCATCGAGTTCTTCGGGCAATGTTTGTGTACAAATTTCAGCACGTAGATGCAAAAAATGACTGATCCGCAAAGCCCCTTGAGAACGAAGTTTTAAGATATGGTCCACAACGGGTCTGGCATATTTATCATATTTTGCACGTTGATCACCTGGGATTGATCCGACCCGCATCGCATCAAAAACTGTTGTGATCCCGACACCCGCCAACTCGGCATCATGTGCCATGACCGCCGCTTGCAACGGCCATTTTACACTCGGTCGTGGCTGCATATGCCGTTCAAGGTTATCGGTGTGCAACTCGACCAGTCCTGGTGCCAAGTAAGCCCCCTCGAGATCGATCGCACCGGCAATCGAACTTATACCACCATCCACAGATTTTATGATGCTGTCTTCAACATGAAGCGTTCCTTTGATCACCTCATCGGCCAAAATCACCTTGGCATTTGTAATTATTTGTTCAGTCAAGACTAAGCTTCCTTTATGCGAAGGCCCAGAAGGAAAGGGCACGTCCATGTATACAAGATTTGCGATTTATTTCTGCCCAGAACCAACAACCAAATTGGCAGAGTTTGGCCGGGATTGGCTGGGTTGGGATATTGATGCCGGTGACACGGTCCCACAACCGAGTTTTGCGGGATTCGACCTGAAAACGGTAACGGAGCGTCCGCAAAAATATGGATTTCATGGCACGATAAAAGCGCCCTTTCGATTGTTGGAAGGCGCTGATCTCGCAACGCTCCAAACCATGGCCGACCGGTTTGCAAAGCGCAGTAAATCTTTTGAAATTCCCGCACTGCATGTCAGCAAAATCGGACAGTTCCTTGCCATAACAGAGGTAGAACCCTGCCTGCACCTGCGAAACATGGCCGCCGAAGCCGTTCGGTTCTTTGAGCCGTGTCGCGCAGAGTTGACTGAAGAAGATCTGATACGGCGTCGAAAGTCTAAATTGACGCCGACCCAAGATGCGTTGTTGGTTAAATGGGGATATCCCTATGTCTTTGATGCATTTCAGTTTCATCTGACGCTTTCTGGTCCGCTCGATTCTGAAACCCAGACCCGCGTCAAAGACGCAGCGGAATCGATGCTTGGCGATACGCTGGCAACAGCCCAGCCCTGTAACAGCATCTCGGTTTGTGCTGAACGCGCAGATGGGCGTTTCATACGGCTCTCCCGCCATGTATTTTCCGCCTGAGAATTTTGGTAAATTGTGCGACCGCGTTTTCTAAAGGGCCATCATTATCGACGTGTTCGATGCAAACACCTTCGGGCCAAAAAGGAACCTCGCGATCGAGCCGTGCCTCGATGTCGGCTTCCAACTCCCGTCCGCGGGCCAGCAGTCTTTCGCGCAGGACTTCGCGACTGACTTCAATCGATATCACCAAGATGTCGGGAAAGCGATTGGCAATTTTCGGCAACGCCCCGCGAGAGCCATTGAAAATCACGCACTTGCCATCGTCCAAACTGCTTTGCACAGAGTTGGGCACGCCATAGCGCAAACCGTGTGCTGACCATTCAAAAAGAAATTGCCCATGCTTGGACAGGACATCAAATGCGTTCTCATCAACCGGAATATGCTCTTCAAATCCACCATCTTGTGGGCGCGTAATCGTGCGACGGACAAATTCAAGATTGGGCATGGTGGCCTTTACCGAAGCAAGAATAGAGTCTTTACCCGCTCCAGACGGGCCAACAACCGTGATCAACTGACCTTCAGCCATCAGTCTTCGGTTTGAATGCACTAACATCCACTTCGCGATCACATACAGCCCATCTGGCGGCCTCATCATGGAAAATGCCAACGATTGCGGCACCGCGCGCTTTCGCATCTTGGATCAGACTCAACACAGTTTCCCGATTGACGCCGTCCAAACTGGCGGTCGGTTCATCCAGGAGCATTGCTGGATACGCATAGGCAAAACCCCGGGCGATATTTACGCGCTGCTGCTCTCCACCGGAAAAAGTCAGTGGGGACAAAGTCCATAGCGTCGTGGGAATATTTAACTTCGTCAACAACTCTTCAGCGCGCGCCCGTGCCTCATCCAATGAGCGCCCAACTTGCAAGAGCGGTTCCGCCACAACATCCAACGCAGACACTCTTGGAACCACTCGCAAGAATTGGCTGACATATCCCAATACGTGTTTGCGCATGTCGATAACCTCGCGCGGAAGCGCGCGGGCGACATCTAAATCACCCACCCTCAAGACCCCTTCTTGCACCAAGTAGTTTCCATAAATCATGCGCGTCAAAGTTGACTTTCCAGCACCTGAAGCGCCAGTCAGTGCGACGCACTCGCCGCGATCAACGTGGAGAGAGGCGCCTTCGATGACCGGAATAACTTGCATGCCTTGGTTATGCAGAACAAAATTCTTCTGAACATTTTGAATGTCGATCATCATTAAACCTGCAAAACTGAAGAAACCAAAAGTTGCGTATAGGCGTGTTGCGGATCATCTAAGACTTGATCCGTAAGGCCTGTCTCTACGACGTGTCCGTCTTTCATCACCATCAAGCGATCCGCAAGCAGGCGGACCACAGCCAAATCGTGGGTTACAATAATGGCCGATAGGTTCAATTGGCGCACCAAGCCGCGCAGCAAATCCAAAAGCCTAGCCTGAACCGAGACGTCTAAGCCACCAGTCGGTTCATCCATAAAGGCCAGTCGCGGTCCGGTCACCAGATTTCGAGCAATCTGCAAACGTTGCTGCATGCCACCCGAAAACGCCCGCGGCGTGTCGTCGATCCGATCTTCTAGGATTTCGACACGCTCCAACCAGTCAATCGCTTTGTTTCGAATGTTGCCATAATGACGCTCACCAACAGCCATAAGACGTTCACCAACATTGCCGCCTGCGCTTACTCCCATACGCAGTCCATCGCGCGCATGTTGATGTACGAAAGCCCAATCGGTTCGCGAAAGCATACGACGTTCTGGCTCTGACATTTTGAGGGTATCAGTCATTCCACCCACCCTCATATCAAAGAAAACCTCGCCTTGATCGGGGGCTAAATGCCCTGCCAAACAATTCAGTAGAGTGGTTTTGCCTGACCCAGATTCGCCAACAATCCCCATGACCTCTCCGGGGTAGAGATCAAAGCTAACGTCCTTACACCCGATCCGAGGACCGTAAAATTTGCTCAGACTCTTCACATTTAGCAAGGCATTCATGCAGCCTCTCCTTTTTGTGCAGCAACCCTTTGCGCACAGTAATCCGTATCCGAGCAGATGAACTCCCGCGTGCCTTCATCATCAATTATGACTTCATCAAGATAGGTATGGGTCGCTCCACAAATCGCACAAGCACCCTGAGCTTTTGAGGCTTCGAAAGGGTAGTCCTCAAAGTCGAGGCTTACAACCTGAGTGTAGGGCGGAAGCGCGTAGATGCGTTGTTCGCGGCCCGCACCAAACAGCTGGATGGCCGGCATCTCCATCTTGGGGTTATCAAATTTTGGAATTGGGCTTGGGTCCATCATATATCGACCTTCAACCTGAACCGGATAGGCATAAGACGTCGCAATTTGGCCATGCCGGGAGATATCCTCATAGAGTTTCACATGCATCAGGCCGTATTCTTCGAGCGCATGCATTTTTCGCGTTTCGGTTTCACGCGGCTCAAGAAACCGCAAAGGTTCGGGAATTGGCACCTGATAAACTAAGATTTGATCTTCGTTCAACTCTTCCTCAGGGATCCGATGTCGTGTTTGAATAATTGTCGCCTTACCTGTTTGGTCCGTCACATTCACGCCCGCAACACGTTGAAAGAACTTACGAATAGATACTGCGTTTGTCGTGTCATCTGCCCCTTGGTCGATAACCTTCAAGACGTCTTGGGGATGCAAACAACTGGCTGTAACCTGAACTCCTCCGGTGCCCCAACCATAGGGCATTGGCATTTCGCGCGACGCAAAGGGCACCTGATATCCAGGGATTGCAAGTCCCTTTAAGATCGCGCGACGTATCATCCGCTTCGTCTGTTCATCAAGATAGGCGAAGTTGTAATCACTCATTCTGCGGCCTCCTGCGTCGCCTGTGCGCTCATAGCTTCAGCACGAATTTTCCGGATCATCTCTAGCTCGGCTTGGAAATCCACATAGTGGGGTAATTTTATGTGCTCCAAAAAGCCAGTGGCCTGAATGTTGTCAGAATGGCTTAGGACAAACTCGATGTCCTGGGCTGGCGCCCCCGAGAATTCTTCGCCCAGCTCTCGCCATCGCATCGCACGGTCAACCAGCGACATCGAGATGCCCTTGCGTTCATTCTGACCAAAGACCAGACCATAGCCACGGGTAAATTGTGGCGGTTCCGTCTTTGAGCCTTTGAATTGGTTCACGCTCTCCACCTCTGTCAAAAGGATTTCACCGATTTCAATTGCAAAACCCAACTCCGGAACGTCCATCTCTACCCCTAGGTGACCAATCCGTAGCTCTCCAATAAAGGCATGGGTTCGGCCATAGCCCCGTTGTGTTGAATAGGCCAATCCCAGCAAAAACCCCTCGTCACCCCGCGCCAATGACTGCAAACGCAAGGACCGATCCGCTGGAAATTCTAAAGGCTCTCGGGTTAAATCAGCAGGCTCTGGTCCACCAAATCGACTGCCGGTATCCTGCATTGAATTTTGAGCTGAGTTTGATCCATCCTCTGGTTTGTCTTGCATACCGGGCACGGTTGGCTCAGCCTTTTCAATCAAACCTTCCTTGTTCAAAAAGCTTGTAACATGCGGAATAGTCGAAGGATCGGTGCTTTCAGCGCTGTTTTGGGTCTGTTGGGGTTGTGCCGCACTGTCCCCATCTGCAGCCAGTTTGAAATCCAACAAGCGATGCGTGTAGTCAAACGTAGGTCCTAAAACCTGACCACCTGGCAAATCTTTGAAAGTGGCAGACACCCTGCGCAAACAAAGCATTTCGCTGGTTTCGACCGGATTTGAATATCCAAAGCGGGGCAATGTCGTGCGATACGCGCGGATCAGAAATACGGCCTCTATCAGATCGCCACGCGCTTGTTTGATTGCAAGTGCAGCAAGGTCTGGATCGTAAAGTGATCCTTCGGCCATCACACGGCCAACAGCCAAAGCCATTTGTTCGCGGATTTGAGGGACCGACAACTCTGGTACGCTCTTGTCCCCGCGACGCTGTTCTGCCAACCAATCATGGGCCGCGTCAATCGCTCGCTCTCCGCCTTTGACAGCAACATACATTTACGCGACCTCCAACTTTGTACTGCGAGGCAAGCCCATTACTTCAGCGCAACACGTGAATAGAAAATCGCAACCCAAAGGATATAGTGCGCTATTCAATTGCAGTGGCTCAAGCGCTGGCAGCTGAGCACAAATCGGGTTTTCTAAACCAGGACCCGACAATCGGGCGGTCACACCGTCCCAGGCTTCGATATCGACGATCAAAGTCGCAGATCGATCCGGATACTCGGGTGTACCAACCGAAAATTGGTTCAAAGGTTGCAAGTCTTCCCAAGATCCCAAAGCAAACATCGCTTCTTCAGGCTGTGTAAACGGCGCGTTCGTATGAAAGAGCAGCCATTGCTTGATATCTGGCGTGTTCACGGATGCTCCCAAGTATACGGGCGTCTCAATATCAAATAGGGTCAATGCAACCGAGGCTGCCGCCGGCGACAACCCAACCGGCGGTTCTACATCCAAAACTTCGAAAGCAGCGCCAGGCCGCGCCATTGCGGTCATCACGGCACGGAAGGCGACCGCTGAATCAATTGCAGGTCTTGAAAAACCTTTTGTAATGGCCATCATCCTTCCCCCCTAACCATGGTGAAAAAGTCCACTTTGGTTTGGTCAGCTTTCACCTGGGAGGCGGCGCGCTTTTCAGCCAACACAACTTTGAGAGGTTGAATTACGGATTGCAAAATCTCTTCCGTGCGGTCGGTCTGCAACATTGCATCCAGAATTGCTGCCAATCTTGCGTGATCTCTGTCGCGGCCTTGCACATAACTATACCCAATTGTGCCATCACCCAGCTGAACGGCGGCCCGTGTCACTGTCATCTCACCGAGGTTAAAGGCATTTCCAGTCGCACCCTCTCGTCCGCGCACCATCACACCTCCAATTTCTGGAACCCGAAGATCGCTGACGTCCTGAGGTAAATCCAAATCGGCACATGCAGCTTGCAAAGTCGCAGGAGCCGTTTTTGCCAACAGGGACATCCAATCCTTACGTTCAGCGTTTTCCATCGACAGTTCCTTGTTTTATTTTTAGACAAGTATACAAATAAATCAACAACTAGACAAATACTAGCACGAATTTGTAAAGACTCTATGACATGGGCAGACCCTCGCTTTGGAAAGACATCTCAGAAATTTTAGAACGGGAAATCCGATCTGGCGTCTTGACGCGCGGGGATCAATTGCCGACAGAATCGAGTTTGGCAGAACGCTTTGCGGTCAATCGCCATACCGTACGCCGAGCTTTATCGCACTTAACCGAAATTGGGCTGATCTTCACAAAACAGGGGGCTGGGGCCTTCGTGGCGGGATCAGTCACCCACTACCCGATCGGGAAGCGTGTTAGGTTCCATCAATCCGTTGAGGCTGTCGGTCGTCATCCAACCAAACGCATTTTGCACTCGGATACCCGGCCCGCAAATGATGAAGAAGCGGTGGCCCTACAATTGGAAACAGGCGCAACCGTTCATGTGGCTGAGTCCCTAGCTTTCATAAATGATGTTCCTGCTTTACATGCGGTTACCACCTTTGATGCAAAGCGATTTCCGCGGATGCTCGAAGAACTTGGAAAGAAGCCGTCAATCTCTGCTGCATTTGCGGCCCATGGAACGATCGATTTCACGCGTGCCTCAACTCAGGTTACCGCCGTCTTGGCCAATACAACAAGTGCCTCTCTTCTACATATCGCACCCGGTGCGCCGTTATTGCGAACACAATCGATCAGCATCGACAACAAGGGGGTACCTGTTGAATTCGGTTTAACCTGGTGGGCAGGCGACAGAGTAACGTTAGATATCGAAGGTAGCTAAACCGTCACAATTCTGAAACACACGAGCACTACGTACCCTCGAATGACCATGAATGATTTAACAGTCCATCTTACCGGTGCTGATATTCTGCGTGACGGTCTCACCGAACATTCCGACATCTCAATCTTGGGCGGAACCTTCACGGATGCACCTTGCGGCGTAGAGATAGACTTGACTGGGTATCTCTTGATGCCCGGAATCATTGATTTACATGGCGATGCGTTTGAGCGTCATTTGGCGCCGCGCCCATCGGCCCCCTTTGCGCCTGAAATTGGTCTACGCAGCACAGAGCGTGAACTTCTTTCAAATGGTGTAACAGCGGCTTACCTTGCACAAAGCTGGTCATGGGAAGGTGGCTTTCGCAGCCCTTCAGCCGCTGTGAACCTTATGAAAGTGATAGATGCTTATCGCCCCTACATGATTGCCGACATGCGGGTTCAGGTTCGGTTTGAGTATTACTTGACCGATGATGGTGATGCGCTTTTGAACGCCGCGCAGCTATATGGCGTCGACTATATAGTGTTCAACAACCATCTCGATCAAGGCATCGAGATGGTTGAAACCAAGCCCCAAGCTTTGGCAAACTGGGCCGCTCAAAACAAGCGAACGATTGAACAACATCTTGAACTCATGTTTGTAGCAAAAGCAACCGAACCGAAGGTGCCAGACTTCATTCTTCAGTTGGGCTCAGAATTTGCGCGACTTGGTATCGATAGTGGCAGTCATGACGACGAAACTGTCGAAACGCGCAACCTTTTTAATGGCGCTGGCGCCAAAATCTGTGAATTTCCCCTGAATATCGAAACCGCGGCCCATGCCCGTAGCCTCGGCAATCCGATACTGATGGGCGCGCCGAATGTCGTACGTGGCGGATCGCAATCGGGCAATATTGCAGCAACCGACTTGATCCGAGAAGGACTTTGTGACGTTCTGGTTTCTGACTACTACGCGCCAGCCCTTGCAACGGCCGCTTGGACTTTGGTCAATCAGCGGATTTTAAATTTGCCGCAAGCCTGGAAAATGGTATCCTCTAATGCCGCTGATGCCAAAGGTTGGACAGATCGCGGTTGGATCGCATCGGGTCAACGTGCAGATGCCGTCATCATCAACAAAGAGACGCGTC
This sequence comes from Pseudomonadota bacterium, assembly GCA_039814625.1. Taxonomy (GTDB): domain Bacteria; phylum Pseudomonadota; class Alphaproteobacteria; order Rhodobacterales; family Rhodobacteraceae; genus Amylibacter. Next base: position 126,223 of record JBCCAU010000001.1, on the reverse strand, counting down.
AGATCGAGGGTACAATTGCCGGTGGCCAGATTGGATATGCCAACGGCGGCTTTGCAACACGTCTTCTCTCAGGCCAAATGCCCCGGAAGATCGTTGCAGCTTGAAAACGGCATCATAGGATCAGCCAAAGGCATTTCCGGGACGTAAAAATGGGCTTACACACGGTCCGGTTGTTTTCTTCATTCGTATTTCTCTAGGAAAGCTTCGGCCGGCAAAGCGCGCATATCTGGTAACACATCCAACAAGCGATCGTGGCTCCAATCCCACCATGCTAAAGCTTGCATCCGTTCGGCAATGTGCTCTGAGAAACGCCGCTTTATCGTTTTTGCAGCCACACCACCCACGATCATATAAGGGGCAACATCTTTAGTGACGACAGCGCCAGCGGCAACGACGGCGCCTGTTCCTATTGTCACTTCCGGCAGAATCAAGGCTTGTGCCCCGATCCATGTATCATGGCCAATATGTGTAAGCCGAGAGGCGCGATGTTCAAAAAACTCGGCCCAGTCCTCCTGATCATGCCAATAATAAGATGTACGGTAGAGGAAATGGTGTTGCGACGCCAAATGCATTGGATGATCCGTAGGTCCAATTCGCGTGAAAGCCGCAATGTTGCTGAACTTGCCGATCACCGTATTTGCGATATCGGCATAACGGTCGCAATAAGAATAGTCCCCCATTGTCACATTTCGTAGGCGCGAACCGGTATGGACTTCGTTGAACGCTCCAAACTCTGTCTGTGCAATGCTGCACTCTGGCTCGATTACGGGTTGATCACGATACAGTTTGGTCATTGCATAAGGTCCTCATTTGAGCAAACGAATCCGACCGCTATTGAAAACGGCTCGAATTTTAATCGCGTTTACGAAAAATGCTGCGCTTTCAATCACTGATTCAACAGATCCAAGTTTCAAGACAGTTTCGTGTCTTTTCTTACAAATCAGATACTTTTCTTTTTCATTTCTGAAACAAATCCTAAGTCGCTTCGTTACATTGCAAGCTTAGGCAACCCGTGAAAACACGGGGTCAAATATGCTTGAACTGAAAAGCGTCACAAAACGTTTTGGCGAGGTTACGGCCGTACAATCCGTTTCTTTCACTGAAAACGAACCGCGCATCATCGGAATTATCGGACGCTCAGGGGCCGGTAAGTCAACTCTACTTCGGATCATGAATAGAATGACCGATGCGACTGAGGGTGAAATTCTGGTCGATGGCGAAGATATTCTGGCGTTCAAAAACAAAGCGAAGATGGCATGGCAACGCAATTGCGCCATGATTTTCCAGCAGTTCAATCTAGTCCCAAGATTGAATGTTCTGACCAACGTTATTCTAGGTCGTTTGAACGCACAATCTGCGCTTCGATCTTCGCTCATGATGTTTACTGAAGCAGAGCGCCATGAGGCGCTTCGTCTTCTGGACCGTTTCGGTGTGGCTGCAACAGCCCTGCAACGTGCAGAGACACTTTCGGGTGGGCAGCAGCAACGTGTCGCAATTTGCCGCGCAATGATGCAGCAACCAAAATTTATTCTAGCGGATGAGCCAATTTCCTCACTCGATCCGATGAATGCGCGTCTTGTCATGGAGGCTCTTCAAAAGATTAATCGAGAAGAGAAGATTACAGTGGTCTGTAACCTGCACACACTCGACACCGCGCGCAAATATTGTGACCGCATTATCGGGATGCGCGCTGGCGAAGTCGTATTCGACGGCGAAGCCAAAGATCTGACCGATAAAACCGCACGCGAAATCTACGGCGCCGAGGCAGATGAAGCTTTTGAAGGATCCGTCACGTCAACGTCGCTTGAGGGAGAAACCACCTCAATGGAGCGACCTCAGAGTGCTGTCGCCTAAAGAAGGTGGCCACAAACCGATGCGAGAACTGCATCACAAAACTATTTGGAGCTAGAAACCATGACAACATTCACAAAAGTTGCCGCAGCGTTCACCGCTGTTGTTACCGCATCTGGCGCCTTTGCGACAGACGTAGAGTACACAGGCCCGAAAATGGACCTGTCCGCATTTCAACCTGAGTTCCGCATCGGCTTCTTGGGTGACGAATCTTCACAAGACATCATCACTCGTAACGGTTGCTTCGTTGAGTATATCGAAGCTGCTTACAATGTTCCTGCTAAGCCTTTCACATTTAAAGACTACGCGGGCACAATGGAATCGTTCGCAGGTGGCAACTTGGACTATACATGGTTCGGAGCGTCTTCTTACGCTGGTCTGTATTTACAGGATCCAGAAATTGCAGAACCAATCCTGACACGTATGCAGCCAACTGGCGACACAGGTTATTACTCTGTCATGGTTGCGCGTGCAGACTCCGGCATTGCATCTATCGAAGATCTTAAAGACAAGCATCTTGGTTTTGCTGATCCAAACTCCACCTCGGGATTCCTAATTCCGTCTGTTGAGCTTCCTCAGCAAGGGATCGACCTAGAAGAATATTTTTCTGAGACATCTTTCAACGGCGGTCACGAGAATAACGTACTGGCCGTTCTAAACGGTGACATCGACGCAGGTGTGACCTGGGTTTCCGGTGTTGGTGAGTGGTCCGAAGGTTACACATCTGGCAACCTTCGCAAAATGGTCGACAAAGGCATTTTAAACATGGACGACCTCGTTCAGGTTTGGTCTTCTCAGTTGATACCGAACGGCCCAATCACAATTCGTAAGGCGCTTCCACAAGAAGCAAAAGACGTCATGGTCGGCCTGAAAAAATGGCTGGTTGAGAACGATCCTGCATGTAACGAAAACGTTGCAGCAGGTATTGTCCGTGACTGGGTAGAAGTTGACCACTCTTTCTACGAAGTGATCGTAAAAGCGCGTCAAGCGAAACTCGAAGCTCAAAAGTCAAACTAAGCTTCTGTTTTCATCGGTCCGGCGGATCATTCCGCCGGACTTTTTTTGTTATCCAACACTCCGAGGCCGTATCATGGCGCACGCCCTTCCAGACCATCTGTTCAAGCTAGAAGAGGAATTGCATCGTCTGCAGCGCAGCAAGACGATCTATACGGTTATCGGCATCATAATTACCGCTTTGATCGTCTTGTTTGGCATCGATATGGCCAACAGCGCGAACGCGACCCCGTTTGGCCAAGGTTTCCGTAAGATCTTTGATTTTCCGATCGACATGATCAACCTAAGCACCGAACTCGGCTTTTCTCTTTGGGTCAGCCGCTTCCCTGAATTCGTACCAGCCCTGTTAAACACAGTGAACATGGCGTTGCTTTCCACTTTCTTGGGCGCGCTGATGGCCGTGGTTTTGGCCTGTCTTGCCTCTGCAAATATCGTCAAATCCAAAACAGTTGTCGGTTTTGTTCGGCGCTTTATGGATTTACTGCGGTCTTTCCCGGAAATTATTATCGCGCTATTCCTACTCTACTTGATGGGGAAATCATTGGTGCCCGCCGTAATCGCCATCACACTTCATACTGCTGGGGCCTTGGGAAAACTCTTCTCAGAAGCAATTGAGAATATCGACAGCAAACCAATAGAGGGTTTGCAATCCGTCGGCGGCGGCTGGGTTTCAAGGATACGGTTCGGCGTATTTCCCCAAGTGATGCCACTATTCTATTCCTATACAATTTTACGCTTGGAGATAAATGTTCGCGCCTCCACTATCTTGGGCTTTTTCGGCTTGGGCGGGATTGGCGAAGCGTTGAACAATAACATCCAATGGCGGGATGGTGGGCGTGTGACCGTCATCTTCATTCTGCTGATCTTCACAATCATTGCCTTTGACTATCTCAGTGACTGGATCCGGTCCAAGCTGATCGGAAAGGAACAAACATGAGCCTTAACCTTACAAAACAAGAATTTGACCTTCAGTCAAAAGCGATTGATCGGGCCGCGTCTCGTCATCGCCTTTGGTTTGGATTGGTATCGCTTGGCATCGCACTCTACTTGCTGATCTCTTACATCTCTTTCGATATTCCAACCGTGATCAGCAAATTGAACCCTGAACGCGCTTCACTCTACATGTTGGACACTTATGCGCACAAAGATCATGTCACGATGCGTTGGCAAGAACCCGAAAACGTTCAAGTAGCACTCGAAGGTGGCTTCCGGTCCGTTTATACGCAAGATAACCTACCTGACTGGTTCTCTGACGATGGCGAGACACGCATTGTTACTTTCCCAAATGAAGGGGTCATAACGATAAAACCAACACGCGTCTTTATGGACTGGCCTGGTTATGATGAAACATTCGAGTTTGGCTTGAACGCTGGAGGATCGCCAGTCGTGTTTGGCTATGAAGGTCGCGAAGATGCTCTTCCGGACTTCATGCGTGTCACCAAGACAAAAGTTGAGGTCCGCCCAAGCCTTATGGAGCGCCTACAGGTTGGGACATCCAAAGTCGAAGTTCACCGCTACAAATACGGATGGGAATATTTTTGGTTCGATTTCAACAGCCCGTTGCGGGACTACACCATCTGGCAGGGATTAGGTCTGATTTTCGCGGGTGAGCGTTTGACCGAAACGATGACTGACGATCAACTTGATGCAGTTAATCTTGAATCAGGCCAAAGCATATCCAACCTAGCCTTGGTTTTCGGCGAAATCAGACACAACCAAATCTGGGGTCACGGCATCGTTTTCTGGGCTTTGCTCGAAACGGTGTTCATGGCGCTATTGGGCACCATGCTTGCTGCAGGTGTCGGTTTGCCTTTGGCGTTCTTAGCAGCACGAAATGTTCAAAGTGAAACCGCGAACCGCGTTGTCTTAGGCGCCCTCGCGCTTGGGACGGCATATCTTACGCTCCGCCTTGCGGCATATGTCTTTACGGCCACAACTTTCAACGGATCGGTTGGCTGGTCTTTGGCAGGTTTTTTCATTTTCCTAGTCGCCGCCATTTTCACAGGGCTTGCAACCTTCAAAAAACGTCCAATAGAGATCATCCGATTTGTAACACGTCGTTCCTTTGACCTCCTGCGAGGGATCGACACTTTGATTTGGTCTTTGATCTTTTTGCGGGCATTCGGACCAGGCTTATTTACAGGTATCTTTGCAATTGCTTTCACGGATACCGGCACATTGGGTAAGTTGATGTCAGAGGCGGTCGAGAACGCAGATGCAAAGCAACGCGAGGGGGTTCAGTCAACTGGCGCCTCTAAGGTTCAACAACATCGCTTTGGTATTCTTCCGCAGATTATGCCGGTCTTCATCTCACAATCGCTCTACTACCTCGAATCCAACACCCGAGGCGCGGTTATAATTGGTGCCATGGGCGCAGGCGGTATCGGCCTTCAATTCTTGGGCGCTTTAAACACCCGTAACAACTTTGAGATGGTCGCCTATTTGGCCATTCTTGTTCTGATCGTCGTTGTCTTGATGGATTGGATGTCAGCAAAGGTAAGGCGCGCTTTGATAGGCAGCGAGTAGACATAATTTACAGGAGCAGTTCTTATGAAACTTAAAGCAATCACAATCGCTGCAGTTTTGGCGACGTCAACGGCACTTGCTCAAGAACAGCAAGCCGGAAACGATGCGTCCGTCAATACAGAAGAAACGTTTCAAGCCTTGCTGGAACAGTGCGACGTGACAGACATTCTTGTGATGCGTGGTAAATTGCGCGTTCAAATCCCACGCATTACGGAAACAGCCGCGGCCAAGGCGAGTGCTCTTATGAAACAAGGTCTGGTCCAATGCGGCGAAGGGGATGAGGAAGGTGCAATTGCAACCATGAATCAGGCTCTCGAAATTGCAGCGCAAGGTGCGACAGAGAATTTTGGCACACAGGGCACAGTTGCGGCGACCCAAGCCACACAAGAAGCTGCTGCAGAAGCCGAAGAGGCTGCAGCGCCCGATTTAGGCGCGAAACCCTGGTGGCAGTTCTGGTAGAGAGTTCTTGGGAAATACCGTGACCGTTTTCATCAGAATTGCTTTGCGGCTAAACGCTCCCGAACAGGGACCCGTTACCGGCACAATTTCTAGCGAAAGTCGTGGTCGCTTAATCCGGAAGACAAGTCATCCAAAGCCAGAGGTCGTGTGATCGGCGGCGCAGCGCGGTAAAGACAGGCCCGCCGCTCACAAAGCCTGCAATCGGGACCAATCATAACGGGTTCTTTTGCCACGCGGTATCGCGAAGCGTCTGCATCTTCGACAGCCATTCCCAGAACCATTACACGATCCAACGGAGGGTCCCCCAATTCTGCGCGCGGACCTGGCACGTGAAAAGCCAAAGTTAGAAATTGTTTTCCGTTGCAATACTCAACTGTCTTGACTTCGATGCCTCTGGCGCCACCAAATAACGCTGGTGAAATCAACAAAGGACACCGTCCCCCAAACTCCGTAAATGGAAAGCCCTTGGCTCCAAGGCACCGCAAACGATGCCCGAAATAGTCGATTTCTTGGACAAAAACCGGGATCGCCTCGGCGTCGCGCCTTTGCAGAGATGCCAGCCTTAGAGCAATCTGCGCACGCGTTACACCAAAGCGAGACGCCAGAATATCGAGATCATAGCGAAAACGTTTCGAAGCCCGCAGCATCGCATCATAAGGCATCAAAAGCGCACGTGCTGCCGATTTAGACAATTCAATACGGGCAAGGCGCTTGCCCTCTTCACTGCTGACATCCAACCGTTTGATGTCGTCTGCGATCGCATCATCCAGATGCATAACCGATGCTTCTATCGCCAAATGCATGGCTTGTGCTTCGGCCGATAAACGATCAGATAAAAAGAGACGCATCAAGTGCTTGTCATAGCGGCGCAAATGGTCCGGCATAACTTCGGTCGGAACCGTTTGCACCGTAATACCCTTTTGAATTCGAAACCAATCACGAAGTTTCAACCCCATATCCGGTCCATAGCCGATATCGTTGGCCAGCTGCTCTGCCGCCTCATCGGTAAATGGAAAGTAAGCTGACCTGCGTTCAATTGCGTCGCGCACTTCATCATAAGGCAGCTTGGCGTCTTGTATGCCCGTCACATGTCCGCCCTCAGACATAACATCTTTTAAATCCGTCAACCGCTCCTGACTTTCACGGTAGGCCCGGTACAATTTCAAAATTCCATTTGCGGCGTTCGGAGCCGCGTCTGCAACTTCATAGAGCTCTTCTACACCTGGCAGTTCACCAGCAAGTAGCGCGTCAGAGAAAACCTCTTTTAGCGCTGGAACGGTTTCCCCTTGGCCAGACTTTAGATCTCCGAGATCAAGATCGAACTCGGATGACAGTTTTAGCAAAACCTGAACTGTAAGCGGGCGTTGATTTCGTTCAATCAGATTGAGATAACTGGGCGACACACCGATTTGCTCGGCCATAGCGCTTTGGGTTAAACCCATCGAATTGCGCATGCGTCTAATGCGCGGTCCTGCAAAAACTTTCTGTTCGGCCATCTAACTTGTCAAAAACTGTAATTCACTAACAGGTTTACAAAAACATATTTTACAAAACTTTACAAGATTACCTTCGAAATGGAACAATCCCTCGCCTTCTTGCTGCATGCGCCATGTTATTGATTACAAAGCACTGACCACTAATGGAGAGAATTCATGAACGCACCTGCTCATGTAGAGCCCGTAAACACACCAGGCGAAGGCGACAAAACGGAGTCTGCAATTCGCATGCTTGCAAACGACTTGCACCGCTTGAATCAATCAGTTGTACGCGCCGTTGAAGCTGGCGTCACAGTGGAATTGATCCGCTCGTCGCGACATCACAATGGCGACGGGAACTGGGGTGACCTATTGGTCCCAGTGATCGTCAAATCGTCCTAAAGATTTTGCCACCCTCTTATGGGTTCTCACTCCGCGCCATCAGCGCGGAGTTCTATTTTGCGCGCTCAGCATCCAAAAGCGCGACTAACTGTTCAGCTGAAATATATCCCGGCAGCACGCGGTCGCCGACGATGAACGCTGGCGTCGCAGATATATCCAATCCTTCGGTAATTGTTCTTGTATCCAGAAGGTGATTTTCAACCCGCTCACTTTCCATATCAAGCAGTAACTGATCAGTATCTATTCCTAAATTCTCCGCCGTCTCAAGGATTGTATCCTCGGTGACATTGCGAAGGTCCATCAAGGCCCAGTGAAAATCCTCGTACTTGTCTTGCTTTCTTGCCGCGAGTGCTGCGCGTGCGGCGACAAGCGAACTTTGCCTGAGGATCGGATATTCCCTTAGTACGATTTTCACGTCTGGGTTGTCCGCTACCGCCTGACGCATCACGCCAGCTGCGTTTTTGCACCAACCGCAATTGTAATCAAAAAACTCAACGATGGTGATTGGCGCATCTGGATCGCCTATGACCGGTGCATTCTCGATTGTTCCTGCTTCTGCAATCATTTCTAGACGTTGACGTTCGCGCACCAGTTGCATCGCTTCGACAACAATATCGGGATTTTCCAAAATTGCGTCGTAAACCAATTGCTTGATCGCCGTTTCGTTTAGGTCTTGGGCTTGCCCCCCAACCGCCAAAGTGATCCAAGCCAAACCGATCTTAAGAAATATGCGCATATGATCTCCGGTAAGTTTTAAAAATCCTAACTCATTAGCAACGTGCTGTCTCTAGCAGAGCACGCATACGTGATGTCAGGCCGCACCACGGCCGAAAAGGCTCGTGACTTTGTGATGCGGGTTTCATTGACGCCTCGCACGGAAACAGCGACATGGCTTCTATGCGTTTCTGGCCCTTCATATGTGCAGCACTTTTATTTGCAAACGGTATAAATGCTGCCAGCTCAGATTGGGTTGTCACAGATCAGTATGCCGCGCGCTTAATCACCGCAGAGACGGCCGTGACGCCCGAGATGTCCCGGATCTCGGCCGGCCTACAGATCGAAATGAAGCCTGGTTGGAAGACTTATTGGGAATTTCCTGGAGAGGTCGGGCTGCCACCAGAACTGAACTGGGGACCTTCGTCAAATCTGTCCGGAGCGGAGCTGTTTTATCCCGCGCCCGAACGTTTCACAGCGTTCGAGATTGAGAATTTCGGCTACAGCGAAACCGTAATTTTTCCAATTGAGCTGACCTTGCAAAGGCCCGGGCAAGGCGCAAGTATTTTTCTAAATGCAAACCTTCTGGTATGTGCTGATGTCTGTATTCCTGCAGATGTTGATCTTAGTCTGTTCGTAGATTCCGGTCTGTCCGGACCTGATAGTGATACAACAGATCTCCTGTCTGAAGCGCTCAATAATGTGCCACTCATTTCGGATACCGCGCTTCCTGCAACCCGAGATGCCAACACACTAAAGGTTTCTGTCCCGGCAAACATGTTGGCCGGACCATTGGGTGTGTTCCCACATGACGATACAGGGATTTTTGGCAGCGTTCCGAAAATTACAACTGACAAACACGGCAATCGTATGATCTCAATTGCTGTGTCTGATGGAACAGGCACCCCGCCACCCAAAGTGACCTTAACGGATGGACGGTCTGCTGTGACCGCTGATTTGGACTATTCATCAGTGATATCGTCAAATGAAACTACAAGGTCCATCACCACTTGGGCTTGGGCTGCGCTGTTTGCCTTTGTTGGTGGCTTGATCCTGAACATTATGCCCTGCGTATTGCCAGTTTTATCAATCAAGTTTGCAGGTGTTCTTGCAGCAACAGACAAGTCACCTTCTGCAATCCGCGCCGGTTTTCTCGCATCCTCAGCAGGTATTTTGGCCTTCACCATTGCTTTGGCAGGGATCATCATATTGCTCAAATCCTTTGGCGTCGCTGTCGGAATGGGCATGCAATTTCAATCGCCTTTGTTTTTGGGCATTATCCTGGCCATTCTTATCTCATTCGCTGCAAACCTCTTTGGCATGTTTGAGTTTCAGCTGCCACAAAACTGGACTACAGGTTTAGACAAAGCTGGCCACAGAGATGGCTTGATCGGGGATTTCTTAACCGGCGCTTTTGCCTCTCTTCTTGCGACACCATGCTCGGCTCCTTTCTTGGGTACAGCTATCACGTATGCCTTTACCGGCTCAGCCTTCGATACAGTCACGCTGTTTTTTGCTTTGGGCCTTGGCTTGGCGACCCCTTACCTACTGGCCGCAACGCGTCCGTCCCTTATTTTACAGCTTCCCAAGCCAGGACGATGGATGACTGTCATCCGCGCATTGCTGGGGCTTGGCGTAGCGGCAACGGCGCTGTGGATCACAACCCTTTTGGCCACAAGCATTGGTCCTTTTGCAGCCCTTGCCATATTTTGCCTAGTGACCAGCGGAGTTGTTCTCTGGAGTGTGCCAAAATCAGGTTCTGCCAAAACTCTCGGCCTTGTTGTCGTGGTTATCGCGATGAGCAGCCCTGCATTTCTAAAACCTGCAAGCCCACAGATCATAGAAACCAATGTGACTTGGCAAGTCTTCGATGAAGAGGCCATTGTGAATTTGGTCCAAGACGGACACACTGTTTTCGTCGATGTCACGGCCGACTGGTGCTTGACCTGCAAGGCAAACAAACGATTGGTCTTGGAAAACTCAGAGGTTCAAGACCTGTTCTCTGAGAACAACATCGTCCTTATGAAGGCGGATTGGACACGGCCCGATGACGCAATCCGCGCCTATTTAGAAGCGAACAATCGGTTCGGCATACCCTTCAATATTGTCTACGGACCTGACGCACACCATGGCATCGCGCTGCCCGAACTTTTAACGATATCGACAACACGAAATGCGCTAGCTTCCGCGGGTCCATCACTCTAGCGATAGCATCGCGTTCTTTGCCGCTACATGTCTTGGATCGCTTGGATCTGCTCTTTGCAAAACTTCTTCTAGCGCTGCTTTTGCGTCATCTATCTGCCCAAGCACGGAATAAGCCCGCGCCAATTGCAGCCAGCCATCCAGATCCTCAGGTGTTTCTTCCAAACGGGACGCAAGACCAGAGACCATGCCTTCAATCATCTCCTCCCTTTCTTCAGCTGTCATATCGCTCGCGGCTTCAATTTCTTCGGCACTCGGGCCAGATTGGTTCGGCAGAGCAAACATACGTTCTCCCGTTGCAGCTGCCAGCTGTTGTCCAAGTGCCTCAAAGGAAGGCATCCATTCCGTTAGACTGTTTTCAACCTCAACGCGACGCGCCAACAGTTCCAACGCCTCAACCTCGCGCCCCTCTTGGGCCAATCCTAAGGCTAAGTAGTAGACGGCGGCAGGATTGCCTGGCGCCAGCTGCAAGGATTTGGCCAACCAAGCCTTTGCCTCGGCTGTCACTTGACCCCCATTCGCCGAGATCAAGGCCTCCGCGGCAAGCGAGAAGTCAATACTGCTCGCTTCATTGCGCGAAGTGATCACGCGATGCGCCGCCAAAGCCTCTTCATACCATGATTGGTTACCAAAGGTTTCCGCAAGCAGGCGCCATCCTTCAATTTCTCCGCCATCGGGATCGCCCCGCAATGATCTTTGCAATTGGGTCGTCAGCCGCCGCAACTCTTGTGCATTTTCCAATTGGGATTGCACCTCTGGCGTCGCAAACTCCGGTCGCCCTAATTCAGAGTAAATCCCAACCGCACCAACAGGAACAAGCGCCGCGGCAATCAACAAAGCAGAAGGCTTAGAGACCACAGTTGCGCTGCCATCCTCGGACATTTTTAACATACGGCGTTTTATCTCGGTTTCTGCGGCATGTTTTTCGGAGTCTGATATCACACCGCGCTCAGCGTCACGCCCAAGTTCAATCAATTGGTCTTCATAAATGGACATCGCATTGGCTTTACGTTCTGCAACAAACGCTCCGCGTCGAGACGACCAAATCATAGCGAGAACTACCGATAAGGTTAACATGCTGAACAACACCCAAATCATGCGTTGTCCTCGTCCCTCAATCTTTGTAAGTTTGCCTCTTCTTCTGAACTCAGCTTTTTTGGACTTCGCTCGGTGTTGCGAAACGCAAAACAAGCGCCGAAGATCGCAAAAAATAGGATCAAAAAGGGTCCGATCCACAATGGTAGCGTGGCCGCATTCAATGGGGGACGAAACAAAATGTAGGACCCGTATCGATCTACAAGAAAGGTATACACCTCGTTATCTGTATCCCCCGCAACCAATCGTTCTCGGATCAAAATACGCAAATCTCTGGCAATCGCCGAATTCGAGCTGTCGATCGGTTCGTTCTGACAGACCACACATCGCACATTCGCGCTGATATCTCGGGCTCTTTGTTCTAATACTGGGTCAACCAAAATTTCATCGGGTTCGACAGCAAAGGCCGCGGACGCCAAGGCGCATATGATCATCAGCGCCCGGATCATCGCATGCGCGCTTTTTGTAGAGCGTCCAAAAAAGGTCTTGTTGCGGCCTCGCCAACCAAGGGACCGACATGACGATGTACGATCGTCCCGCGCACCAGAATGAAGGTCTCAGGCACGCCGGATATACCCCATTCGATGCCCGCGCGCCCTGCCTCGTCATGACCAATGCCCAAATACGGATTTCCAAGTTCGTTCAACCAATCCACGGCATCTGCCTGCTGATCGCGATAGTTCAACCCATATAGGGCCAACCCCTCACGCGCAGCCAATTCCGACAAGGGTCCATGCTCTGCCCGGCATGGCACACACCAAGATGCAAATACGTTTACCAAAGCCAGATCATGCATGGCGATATCAGCAGGCACAAAACCCGCATTGTCTATACCAGCAAGGGCCGGCAAAACCATCTCTGGCAGCGGTTTGCCAACCAGCGCAGATGGGATCTCACTTGGGTCTCGGTTCGGGTTTAAACCCCACCCTAAAAACCCACCTAGAACAACGATCATCAAAAGCGGAAGAAAGGCCCAGATCCGTTTCATCATTCACTCCGCTGGAACTGACAGCTGTACTTTGCGCTTTGGCGCGCCGATCCGCAAACGCCGATCCGTAAGTGAAACTATCCCGCCGAAGACCAACATCACGGACCCAATCCAGATACAGTTGATCAAAGGTTCATAAAGGATGCGCAAGGTCCAAGTTCCTTCGTCGACCTCACCCTGAGGCTCAACCAAGGAGGCGTACAAATCGCCATGCAGGGTGTGACGGATTGCACTTTCTGTCGTCAATGTATCAGCAACCGGGTAGTATCTTCGCTCCGGCCTTAGGACCTCAACATTGCGGCCATTCAAGTCGACTGTCAGCGCCCCTTGGCGCGCAATATAGTTTGGACCAGGCACCTCTGTGACGCCGTCAAAAGTCACATCAAAACCGGCAATTTCGATTTGGTCGCCAGGTTGCACAAACACCACTGTTTCTGTTTTCCAAAGGCTTGAGCCCGTGAAACCCAAGATTGCAACGGCTAGACCAGTATGCGCGAGCACCATTCCGAATGTGGCGCGTGGCAAACGCCTGACGCGTGCGAACGATCCCCGGACATCATCCCAAAACCGAATACGAGCTGCGAAATCTGCCAGCGTTGCCAAAAGCAACCAGATTGCAATCCCAATGCCGATCGCGGCCATTACTGGCCCACCAAAATCTCGCCACAAGATGATCGCAACAACGAGGACAGAAATCGCAATCGACCATTTCACACGTTGCAGAACACCGCGTAAATCAGCGCGCTTCCAACTCAGATGCGGTCCGATCCCCATGGCTAATATCAAAGGGACCATCAAGGGTGTGAAGGTCATAGCAAAATAGGGCGGCCCAACCGAGATTTTCTCACCTGTCAGGGCCTCAAGGATCAAAGGATAAACCGTGCCCAGCAACACGGTGGCCGTCGCGGTTGCCAACAAAAGATTATTCAACATCAAACCGGTTTCCCGGCTGACAGGTGCAAAAATTCCTCCGGGTTCCAACTGCGGTGCGCGCCATGCAAACAACGTCAGCGCGCCACCAATACTCGCGCCCAAAAGACCTAGGATGTAGATGCCGCGCTCTGGATCTACGGCGAAAGCATGAACAGATGTGAGCAATCCTGAACGCACGATGAAGGTTCCAAAGAGTGACAATGAAAAAGTTAAGATCGCCAAAAGAATGGTCCAACTTTTAAACGTGTCTCGCTTCTCGGTCACGATGGCAGAATGCAAAAGTGCGGTTCCCAAAAGCCAAGGCATAAAGCTGACATTCTCGACCGGATCCCAGAACCACCATCCGCCCCAACCCAGTTCGTAATAAGCCCACCAAGATCCCAAAGCGATGCCACCTGTCAAACTGACCCATGCCGCCAAAGTCCATGGCCGCACCCAGCGGGCCCAAGCCGGATCGACGTGACCCTCAATCAAAGCTGCAACCGCAAATGAAAACACGATCGAGAACCCCACATATCCGACATACAAAAGAGGTGGATGCAGGGCCAATCCGATATCTTGCAAAAGCGGGTTCAGATCGTTCCCATTTGCCGGGATGAAACTCATCCGTTCAAAGGGATTTGAAGTGAACAACATGAAGCTCAGGAACCCAACCGTAATCCACGCCTGGACCGACAAGGTGCGCGCCTTTAAGCCATCTGGTAAATTGCCGCCTGCCCATGAGACCCCCGCACCAAAGAGGGATAGGATTAACACCCATAGCAGCAACGAACCTTCATGCGACCCCCAGGTCGCAGAGACCTTGTAGATCATTGGCTTGGCAGAATGCGAATTTTCGAAAACGTTGATGATACTGAAATCCGAAGTGACAAAAGCATGCATCAATGCCCCAAATGCAATGGCGATCAAACCGGCCTGTGCTAAACTGGTTACCTCGGCCGAACGCATCCAAACCACATCTCTGCGGGCTGCACCCAAGATTGGGAGCGCTGATTGTACCAGCGCAACCATCAGCGCCAATGCCAATGCAAAATGTCCAGTTTCTGCAATCATTTGCTTTCCTTTATCCCGATCGTCTCTTCCAATCCTTGACCAACGTCAAATCACCAGAATGTCACGGATGGTGTTTGCAAGCGTTGAGCGCACACTCAACCGTCGTCTTCAAGAACACTCCACCCAACTCTATCGGTAGTTTCAATTTTTTCATGCGGCAACTCTACACTTCGAAACGTCGGATTTGGACTTGCAACTACGGCGCGGATCAAGTGACGTTTACAGATGAACATGAGGAGTCGTCCATGCGATACAGCGCTTGGCAGATCATCAAACAAGGCCTAACAGGAAATAAGGGTTGGACCCCTGTTTGGCGGGAACCTCAACCCAAAAAACGCTATGATGTAATCATCATAGGTGGCGGCGGGCATGGGCTTGCAACAGCTTACTACTTGGCCAAAGAGTTTGGCGTCACGAATGTTGCCGTGATCGAGAAAGGATATCTTGGCGGCGGTAATGTTGGCCGCAATACGACGATTGTGCGATCAAATTATCTGTTGGGAGGCAACCTCCCATTTTACGAATTTTCGTTGAAACTCTGGGAAGGTTTGGAACAGGATTTTAACTACAACGCGATGATGTCGCAGCGCGGCATCCTGAATCTGGCCCATAATGACAGTCAGCGTGATGCGTATGCGCGTCGTGGAAACGCAATGATCATGGCCGGTGGCGATGCGGTTCTATTGGATCGTGATGGGGTAAAAAAGCTGTGTCCATTTCTGGATTTTGAGAATGAGCGCTTTCCGATTGAAGCGGGCCTATGGCAACCACGGGCCGGTACTGCGCGCCATGATGCGGTCGCATGGGGATATGCACGTGGCGCAGATATGCGCGGTGTGGACCTGATCCAAAACTGCGAGGTCACCGGGTTCCAGTTGGACAACGGAAAATGCGTTGGCGTTGAGACGACCAAGGGCGCCATCAAGGCTGGCAAGGTTGGTGTGGCCGTGGCCGGAAACTCGTCCCGGGTTATGGGCTTTGCGGGGATGCGGCTGCCAATCGAAAGTCATGTTTTGCAAGCTTTTGTTTCAGAGGGTTTAAAGCCGATTATTCCTGGCGTTGTCACTTTCGGAGCCGGTCATTTGTATATCAGTCAATCCGACAAAGGGGGATTGGTTTTTGGGGGCGATATCGACAAATACAACACCTATGCCCAGCGCGGCGACATGAATGTAATCGAACATGTCGCCGAAGAGTTAATGGCGATGATCCCCGCAACATCGCGGGCGCGGCTTTTGCGGATGTGGGGCGGTGTGATGGATATGTCGATGGATGGCTCTCCGATCATCGACAAGACGCATATTGACGGGCTCTACTTCAATGGTGGTTGGTGCTATGGCGGGTTCAAAGCAACACCTGCTTCGGGCTTTTGTTTTGCGCACTACCTTGCCAAAGATGCCCCGCATCCCACGGCAACTGCCCTAAGGCTCGACCGATTTGAACGCGGCTATCCAATTGATGAAAAAGGGAGCGGCGCACAGCCGAATTTGCACTGATGCTGAGCATTCCTCGATTTTTTCAATCTGTTGATACCACCGCAGTACCGAATTTAGCGTACGGCTCGGGCTGTTTAATCGCCCATGGAACCGCCTTTTCAAACCGATACAAAACGGAGCGCGAATGCTCATAAATCATCCCCTTCTCGGCCCCCGAGACAGCCGCGAGTTTTATGTTCTCGGTTCGGCAGATTTGCTCAAGCGCCCCGATTGGCAATCATCGGATGTCTTCACGCAGTTCCACAATTACGTCCATATGCGCGAAAACCCTTACGGTGAACACAAAGAGCTTTGGTATCATGAACAAGGTGACCGTTCGTGGTTGGTGGTCACACGCGATACCGCAACCCATGAGATTTATCAGGTCGAACTTGCCTGTGATGTCGCAAGGCGCCTGCAGAATGGGGGCACGTTATGAGCCGCTTTGAACACGCGCTGATCGACCATACAAAAACACTGTCTTTGACCTTCAACGGACAAGAGATGCAGGGGCATGCCGGCGACACTTTGGCCTCTGCCCTGATTGCAAATGGCCGAAAACTGGTCGGGCGATCCTTCAAATATCACCGCCCCAGAGGGATATTCAGTGCTGGACCCGAAGAACCAAATGCGCTTGTGGAACTTCGAGAGGGACCTTTGCAGGAACCCAATACACGCGCTACGGTGATAGAACTTTACGATGGTCTGGTTGCAAAGTCCCAAAACCATATGGGATCGCTTGACTATGATCTGCTTAGCATAAATGACCTCTTCGCGCCGTTCCTGAGCGCGGGCTTTTATTATAAAACCTTTATGTGGCCAGCCGCCTTTTGGGAAAAAATATACGAGCCAGCAATCCGCCGCGCGGCAGGCTTGGGCTCTCTCTCAGGGCAGGCTGACCCGGACGCCTATGACAAAGGCTATCGTCATTGCGACCTTCTGGTCATTGGCGCGGGACCGTCAGGCTTGTCGGCGGCTCTCTCTGCAGGGCGCGCAGGCGCACGGGTCATTCTGGCCGATGATGACTTCCTTATGGGCGGGCGCGTGAACGGGGAACGACCCGAGATTGACGGAATGGACGGGGCCGATTGGGCATCGCAATCTGGGGCCGAACTTGCAGCGATGTCGAACGTCACATTGATGCCGCGCACTACTGTTTTTGGAGTTTTCGATGATGGCGTTTACGGGGCTATAGAGAAACACACAGACCATTGGGTTAGCTCTGCCACAAAGCCGAGGCAAATCTTATGGCGTATCACCGCCAAGCGGTCCATTTTGGCAACCGGAGCAACAGAACGCTCCATCGCTTTTGACAACAATGATCGCCCTGGTATTATGCTGTCTGGCGCAGTGCGCACCTATGTCAATCGGTTTGGTGTGACCCCAGGCCAAACGGCGGCCGTTTTGACCAACAATGACAGCGGTTGGGCCACAGCCCGTGATTTGGCCGCGGTAGGCATCAATGTTGCAGCCGTCATAGACACACGTGGCGATGCACCCCTCGAGGCCATAGATGGCGCGGCTCTGGTGACAGGTCAGGCCGTTAAGAGCACGCGCGGTCGAAAGGGCATAAAAGAAATCACCTTAACAAACGGCCAGACAATGGATGTTGATCTTCTAGCCGTATCTGGGGGGTGGTCGCCCAATGTTCATTTGACATGCCATCATCGTGGCAAACCCGTGTGGCATGACAACGTCGCTGGATTTGTGCCCAACAACCCGCCGCCCGGCTTGATCTGTGTCGGCGCCGTTAGCGGCGAATTCGGTGTCGGCGCTTGCCTGAAAGCTGGGCGCGCAGCGGCCAATAGCATTGTAAAAGACCTTGGCTATAAGCCCTCAAGATCCGCCGCACCCAAAGCTGAAGACGAACCCAGCAAAGTTACTGCATTTTGGCATGTTCCAAACACATCACGCGCCTGGGTCGACCTACAAAACGACGTGACCGTTAAGGATGTGAAACAATCCCACCAAGAGGGGTTCCGTTCGGTCGAGCATCTGAAACGATATACGACGCTCGGTATGGCCACAGACCAAGGCAAGACATCAAATGTTCTTGGATTGGCTCTGATGGCCGAGGCGGCGGGAAAGACAATCCAAGAAACTGGGACCACGATTTTTCGACCCCCTTATACGCCTGTCCCGCTTGGCGCTTTCGGGGGTCGGGCGAAGGGCAAAAACTACAAGCCGACACGCCTTCCGCCCAGCCATCAATGGGCCAAACGCAATGAAGCAAGTTTTACTGAGGCCGGTCTTTGGTTGCGGGCTGAATGGTATCCCCGCGCGGGCGAAATCGGCTGGCGCGATAGCGTTGATCGTGAAGTTTTGGCTGTGCGAGAACGCGTCGGCATCTGTGATGTGACCACTTTGGGTAAGATTGACATTCAAGGCCGTGACGCGACCGCATTCGTCAATTTTGTCTATTCAAATGGGTTTGCAAAATTGCCCGTCGGCAAAGTGCGTTACGGTATCATGCTGCGCGAAGATGGTATTGTGATGGATGATGGCACGACCGCTCGGCTTGCTGAAAACCATTATGTTATGACGACCACCACCGCGAATGCAGGCAATGTGATGCGTCATCTGGAATTCGTCCGCCAATGCCTGAAACCAAACTGGGACGTTCACATCATTTCAGTAACGGATGGCTGGTGTCAGGCCGCGGTGGCGGGTCCTCGCTCACGCGAGTTGCTGGCAAAGCTGGTCGATACGCCATTCGATATTTCGAACAAGGCGTTCCCTTTCATGGCCTGTGCCGAACTCACAGTTTGTGGCGGCGTACCCGCGCGTCTCTTCCGGATCTCTTTCTCGGGCGAGCTGGCTTATGAATTGGCCGTGCCTGCGCGCTTCGGCGACAGTTTCTTTGAGGTGCTGATGGAAGCGGGCGCAGAATACGATGTCACACCTTACGGTCTAGAGGCTCTTTCCGCCATGCGCATCGAAAAGGGACACCCTGTTGCAAATGAGTTGACAGGTCAGACCACAGCCCGCGATTTGGGACTTGGTCGGATGGTCGCTGAGAACAAAGACAGTATTGGCGCTGTGATGTCTCGACGCGAAGGTTTGAACCTTGAAGATGGGTATAAGCTAGTCGGCCTTAGGCCTATCGACGGATCCGAAAAAATCACCGCGGGGGCGCATTTTGTTGAGCAAGGCGCAGAATATACGCTTGAGAACGACCTCGGTTGGATGTCTTCGGTGGGTTATTCACCTTCGCTGGGCACCCATATTGGGCTTGGGTTTCTAAAAGCTGGCGATACCCGGTTGGGCGAGACCATTCGATCCGTCGATGGCGTGCGTAATACAGATATCGAGGTTACAATCTGCTCACCTCACTTTATCGACCCACAGGGGGAACGCCTGCGTGACTGATTTCCAACTGACCCAGAAACCACCACTTGGACATTATACCCGGACCATATCCGGTGTTACATTGACGGAAGTTGTCGACATAAAAATTCTGTCTGTCGCGACGCCCCTGAACGGGGAGGCCCAAAGGGATGCTGAGTTCGTAAAAATTGGCCTCAAAGCAACCCCATCACAAAAGACCGCAACCTCTGGCGCCTTGACCCTTATTGGGATGGCAAAAGATCAGCATTTTATTCTGGCAAGCGACGTCCCCTTCCCAAAACTTAAGAACGTTTATCTCACAGATCAGACGCATAGCTGGGTTGCGCTTCGCGCCGAAGGACCCGCCATTTGGCCCGCGCTCGAACGGTTTTGCATGTTGGACCTTCATCCGCATGTTTTTAAGATCGGCGATGCACGGCGTTTCGACACCGAAACAATGTTCACCGTGATGGTAAAAGAAGATGACCATCAAGTGCTCTTACTGTCCGCTTCCTCGTCGGCGCAAAGTTTTCTGCATGCCATTGAAACGGCACTGGTCGCGGTAAGCTGAACCGACGCTCCCGGTTATCCCAACCCTACCAATTGCGCGGTTCAAACCATCTGCGCATGCGTGCCAATGCGCGAAGACCTTTGCTGCGCGTCAAACGCTCTAAACTTTTTTTCAATCTTAAGTTCTCAGCTTCCAGCCTGACACTTGTGATCGAGTGCGCCACCTCAGTGCCTTGGCCGGTGATACTGGACCAATAGGCCCTGATCGCACGATGCCGCAAATCTTGGGGTTGTCCCGCCATATGCACGATAACTGGATCATCACATCCCAAGCCATTTTGCGTGGTCATCGCATTCCACTGTTTTGGCAGAAGTTTGATCTTTTCATAATATTCTTGATTAACGTTTTCCTTGGCTAAATGGGTTTTATCAAGGCGCGATAAACCGTCATGATGCCCTAAAATTTTCCAAAGCGCGCCCTGTTCCCATGGGAAGCGCTCTGAATACTGAGTTTCCGCCCAAATTTCAGACAAGAGCTTTTTGGACCAGTCAGAGTTGCGAAACAGCATCACGCCGCTATTGGGTGCCGGTTGATACGCAGCTCCAGAAAACCCTGTTTCATGTACAAAATAAAGGTCAGAGCCGTCTTCGGCTTGGTCCAATACATCAACGTCAAACCGAACGAAAATCGCATCAGCGTCAAGCCACATGACCCATTCATATCCTTCCGCAAAAAGCTGCTGAATGAGTTGAATGCGATACCAAGCGGGATGCCGCTCTTTGATCTTTGCATCAGATACAATGCGCGCCTCGTAGCCAAAGGTATCGGCATAATGCTGGATGCTTGAGGCGCAATAATTGCCAAGCATGCCGAACTTCATGTCATAAGCCGTGGTGATGCACAGTTTTTTGGTCATCATTCACCTCTTCGTCATCCGCAGGCGCTAGTCAAAGCCTGCGAAAAACTCAAGGTGCGCAATGCGTGTTTTAAGACAATGAAGCAGCCGCGATTTTAAAGGCAACCATACTTTGGTTTATGTCATCCTTTGAAATTGCGAGATTGGGATAAAGCTTACCTGGCGACTTGAAAAGACCCGACGCGCGCAAAGATCTGTTCCAAGCAGCCGTCCGCGTTTTATCTTGCATAAGAACATCCCTGTAATTCCGAACTGGTTGATCGGTGAAAACAACTTCATGCAATGTGGGATCGCCCACAATCTGCGCTGCGATCCCTGCATCAGACAGAGCATCAGCTTGCGCATCCATCAGCGTTTGACCATCCCCACGAAGCTTCTCGTACGCGCCATCCCGCCGCAACACTTCTAAGGTTTTAAGCCCGGCTACACTCGCGACTGGATTGCCGGACAATGTACCAAGTTGCATCAACCAGCCTTCGGCGCCCACGATTGCCTTGTCGAAATGTGCCATGATTTCACGCTTACCTACGGTCGCGGCCAGCGGGAAACCACCCCCAATCACTTTGCCCAACGTCGTTAGATCAGGCGTGACGCCATATAATTCCTGCGCGCCTCCATATGAAAAGCGAAAGCCCGTCACCACCTCGTCGAAGATCAGAACAATTCCATGTTTGTCACATTCATCGCGCAGCAGTTGCAGAAAACCAGGCTCAGGCGGAATGATCCGCTGCAAAGGCTCGACAATGATACACGCGATCTGAGATCCATATTCTGCGATCAAAGATTTCGCAAAATCGGGATCGTTAAACGGCGCAATCAGCATCTCTTCTGAAACAGATTGCGGAATGCCAGCACTGTCTGGCACCGCTTGGGGAAAGTTTACAAGTTTGGTCGGTGCCAGCGACTGCTGCGCCTCAGCACTCATCCCATGATAGCCACCTTCAAATTTCAGGACTTTTGTGCGGCCAGTATACGCCCGTGCAAGTCGGATCGCATACATGTCGGCCTCGCCACCGGTAGAAACATAGCGCAGCATTTCCGCTGACGGCACCGCTTTGCAAATCTCTTCTGCCAAGGCGATGCCTGCGTCATTGTTGGCAAAGAACGTCATGCCATTTGGCAGCTGTTCTAAAACGGTCTCCATCACTTCGGGATGACCATGCCCCAATAGCATCGGACCGGACCCGATCAGATAATCGATATACTTTGTCCCATCGGCATCCCATACATATGCACCATCACCTTTCTTGATGACGACGTCGGATGCAAAATTACCAAAGCCGCCCGCTGGCAGAACCTCTTTTGCACGCGCAATCCACTCATCCTGTGTTCTGATCTTGTTCATCAACCCAGCTCCATTACAGGCGTGCCCAGCACACTTTCGTCTATCTCAATTCCAAGGCCCGGCCCCTCAGGCGGAGCAATCCGGCCTTCGACGCGCACCGGGGCATCCGGCGCAAGGCGCGGGCTTACATAACCCGACAGATCGCATGTATTCATAACAAATTTTGGGTCCGTCGCGGCGGCCAGATGCAACACGGCGGCCGTCGTAATATCTGATCCCCAAGTATCTTCGACGCACATTTTGGCGCCCAAATAAACACAAAGGTCCCGCACTGTACGTGATTTGGACAAGCCACCGTATTTCGAAAGCTTTAAGGCCAGCGCATCCATGCACCCCAGCTTGTACGCCCGCAAAGTACTTTCCAAATCATGTGCCGTTTCGTCCTGTTTCATGGGAAGGCCGGTTGCGTTTTTGACACGGGCGCATTCCTCGATCGTCCCGCAAGGTTGCTCCAACATCACATCATAAGCGGCAACCGCGTTGCCAACACGCGTGGCGTCCAAACTGGTCGAACCACAGTTCCAGTCACCATAAACCAGATATCCCGGCCCCACAGCTTCTCGCACTTTGATCAACCTTTCGATATCGGTTTCGGGCGAGGCATCGGCACCAAGCTTCACTTGAAACTGCGTCATGCCAGATTGTTTGGCTACTTGCGCGATACGGGCCATTTCATCCGGAGCAATACATGTGATTGAATGATAAAGTGGCAAAGTCTTTGATCGCAGACCCCCAAGCAAAGCATAAAGCGGTTGCACGCAAGATTTGCCAAACAAATCCCAAAGCGCAGTTTCCAAAGCCGATTTTGCATAAACATGGCCTTGTAAATACGCATCGCATCTCGCGATCAAGGCTTCCGGACCGGTTGGATCAGCACCCAGTAAGACCGGCGCTAAATATTCAATTGCTGGTGCCACGCCGTCGGCATATGCTGGAAGGTAATGCGGGATTGGACATACTTCGCCCCAACCAGCAAACCCAACATCTGTTTCCAAACGAAGGACGACAGATGTAACCGTGTCACAGGTCTTTCCTTCGGCCATATAGTAGGTTTCATGGCTTGTTAGTGGCACGTGCCAAACTGTGATCGACGTGATCTTCATTTATACTCCGCCACCGGTTCACCCAACTTATCCTCATCTGGATGAACGCCAAGGCCCGGCTCTTCTGACAATGTTAAATGTCCCTGTATTGCGCGCGGCCCGCGCCCGCTTGCGATCTCTGCTGTAATCATATCCTGACAAGACCAGACCGCATGACATGTATGATCTGGGCAACTTGCGGCCAAATGCAACGCCTCGGTATCCGCCAAAACAGACCCACCTGTTGCCATCACAAACATGTCGATCCCATGCGCAAGTGCGACATCGCGCATACGCGCTGCTTTGGTCAGGCCGCCTACACGATTCAACTTAATTCCAAAGACTTCTGCCAAACCATCTCGCGCGATCCGGGTGGCGTCCTGTAGGGTCACCAGACTTTCATCCACGGACACAGGCGACGCATGCTTGTACGAGATCGCCGCGATATCATCCAAGCTTTCACCCGGCTGCTCGAACATCACATTCAAATCTTCGGTCGCTGACATAACACTCAAGGCCTGCTGCCGCGTCCAGCCGCGGTTGACATCATAAAGAATTATCTCATTGGCGGACCTATGCGCCTCGACATCTCGGATCCGCTCGATGTCACGCTCAACATCGCCACCGATCTTTACCGAATGCGCAATATAGCCACGCGTGCGATACTTATCCATCAACGCGCGCGTGCTTTCTACATCCTTTGCCCCAACCGAAGATGCAATCGGAATGGCCCGGCGAGACCCTGCCCCCATCATATCTGCAATTGGCTGACCCGCCGCCTGACCTTTGATATCCCAACAGGCCATATCGATCGGTGATTTAGCGTAAAGATGGCCTGGCAGGCACAAGTCCATCGCACGCTCGACCTCCAACACTTTGCGCGGGTCTAATCCCATGATGAACGGCGCCATCGTCTCGATCCCGGCGCGAATGCCCGGCCCATGAGCTGGCACGTAAGTGTGTCCCCAAGGCGTGCCCTCGCCCCAACCCACCAGACCTTCATCCGTCTCAACCTTCACAAATGTCGCGTCGAGATTCTCGAACTTCAACCGCCCGCCCGACAGCCAATAAGGCTCGGCCAATGGCAGATGGACATGGTAGACGGTCAGGCGGGTGATCTTCACTTCAGCTCCACTTCAACAAAGGACATCGGCGCTTCACCAGCGTTGATCACATTGTGCTCCACGCCTTCATTGCGACGATAAGCGTTACCTGCAGGTACAAACACCTCGTTGGTCGACCCATCTGGATTTTCCAATCGCATCTTGCAGTCCGTGATTGCTGTGATCACATAGTCAAAGCCATGCCGATGCCAGCCTGTTTCTTCACCAGGCGCAAAGTCAAAGCGTTTCACACGGACCCGCTCGTCATCTATAATCATTTCAGACTTACAAGCTTTCATGAACGCCCCCTCAAAAGCACGACATTGGTGCAACAAAACAAATTGATTTTCTTTAGCATTCGCATTACCCGCGTCGGTCCGAACAGGAGCAAACAAAATGGAACCGAGTAGTCGCATCGCATTTCGCACCTCTCAAAGAGGGTGATGCAAGATGGTTCTTGTGCTAGGTTGCTAATCGGTGTGTTCCATGGCGACATGGAATGCGGTTCAATTCCGCCACCCTCTGCCAATTCAATAATCATGATTCCCCCACTCCGCCACCGGCGCGCCAAGGCTGTTATAATCCGGCTCGACACCTAGACCGGGTATGTCGGTTGCATAAAGTTTGCCGTCTTTCGTGGTCGGCCCACCGATACCTGTGCTTCGCGTATTGTAATTCATCAGATCGGTCGAATTGATCAGATACTCTTCCGGTGTACTCGCCGCAAAGTGCGCCACAGCAGCCGATGTAATCTCCCCGCCCCATGTATCTTCGGACACAACCGGAATACGGTTTTCCACCAGATAATCGCGAACCTTTCGCGCTTTGGACAAGCCACCCAGATTGCTAATCTTCAAACAGCAAATTTCGGCCGCGCGATCCGCAACGATCCGTTGGGCCGCATGAATACCCGTGACACATTCGTCCAGCTTCATCGGCTGCTCTGCCACACGGCGCACTTGCTGGCATTCCTCATAAGTTTTGCAGGGCTGCTCAAGGATGAAATCCAAATCCTTGGTCGCGCGCGCGACGCGGATCGCATTGTCCACACGCCAGCCTTGATTGGCATCCGCCATCGCTTTTTCGTCGGTCTTTAACAAAGGCACCGTGTTGCGAATACGCTCGATATCCATGGCCCAGTCTGCACCAACTTTGATCTGGAATTGGCCATAGCCAGAGGCACGGTGCTGCTCCAATTCAGCCTTGGTTTCTTCGACCGATTTCTGCGGCGCGACACGATACATGGGTGCGCCGTCCGTCAACTTACCCCCCATCAGCATCCAAACAGGTTGATCCGTGGCTTTTCCCAGCAAATCCCAACAAGCGGCATCAATCGGCGCTTTGGCATAACCATGGCCTTGCACCAGATGATCCAACAGCACTTCGATCCGAGCAACTTGCCGCGGGTCTTCGCCCAGCAAATGCGGCGCCGCCAAACGCAAGAGCCCTTCAACCCCATTTGAATGCGCAACCATATAATTCTCGCCGCAAGGTGTGAACTCCCCACATCCCGTCAGCCCGGCATCGGTCTCCAAAACAACGACGCTGGCCTTAGCAACCTCGATCGCGTTCCCAGCACCCCAGCCATAACTGCCACCGACATAAGGCAGGTCCGTGTGATACAAGCTGATCTTGGTGATCTTCATGCAGAGACCTTGGCACGCAGCTCTGCAGTCGCTGAAAGGGGTTGCGTTAAATGTACTTTGCAACCCAGAGAAAGGTCCAAATTGCAAAAGGGCGCACGCAAAGACATCACGGGATCACCACGATATTGCCAGTGTGCTTCTTCGCGATGAAATCGCGCTGCGCCTGATGGAAATCCTTCAAAGGATAGGTTGCAGCCAAAAGCGGTTTGATCTCGCGTCGTTCGATATAGCCGATCACGTCTCCGAAAATATGCGTTGGCAGGATCGTCGATCCCGTAAACGTCAAATCCCGCAAATACATCGTGCGCAAATCCAGCTCGACCATGGGACCTGCAATAGCACCGGAACAAGTATAGCGCCCGCCACGCTCCAACACATCGATCAAGGTCGACCAGTACTCCCCACCCACGATATCCGCCACAACCGAAACAGTTTCCTTGCCAATAGCGGATTTCAGGGCTGCTTTCAGATCTTGAGGCCCGCGTGGCAAAACATGATGGGCACCAACGGCTTTTACATCTTGATGCTTGGCCGCCGAGGCCAAGGCAATCGTGGTAGCACCTCGCCGATTGGCCAATTGGATCAACGCCGATCCAACTCCGCCCGAAGCTCCAGTTATCAGAACCGTATCGCCCTCGCCCACATTCGCACGCACCAACATCCCTTCGGCCGTGGTGGAAGAACAGCTAAACGTGGCCAATTCTGCGTCAGACATATCACTTTCGACAACACCAACGTTTCGCGCATTCGCTTTGGCATACTGGGCATAGCCACCATCCGCCTCAGAGCCATAGTAACCGATCTTATCCATATTCATTGGATCATCCCAATCGCGCAGCCAGTTGTCCGTAATCACGCGCTTGCCGATCAGGTGATCCGGTCCGGCAACAATTTCGCCACAGATGTCCGCGCCCTGAATGCGTGGAAAGGTCACAGCCGCCCCACCCCAAGTGTTATCCGGCGTGTCATCTAGTTCGTCGAAGCCGTCGCCTGTTGTGGCGTCGGTCACGGATTTGGAATACCAACCCGATCGCGTATTCACGTCCGTGTTGTTCATTCCGCAGGCCAGAACCTTCATCAGCACTTCGCCGTCTTCGATTTGAGGAACAGGCCACGCCTCTTCCCATTCATTCATCTCGATATCACCATGGCCCTTCAGGACCATGGCTTGCATGGTAGTTGGGATCGTTGTCACTCTGCGGCCTCCATCACAGCATCCGTTCGCGGCAGCTCACTCATTGCATCATAAGCCGCTTCGCCCAACACGCGTGCCGATCGCGGTTCACCCGCAATCAAAACCTCCAGCACCTGTCCTGATGTCGCTGCCTTTGGTTTGACGTAGGCAAAGGCCAAAATCTTGCCCACTGTATGTCCGTATGCAACCGAGGATGTCGCGCCGACAACTTCACCGTCCATTTTGACCGCTTCGCCACCATGACCGTCCTCAACCCCATCAGGTTCAATTTCCAAATAGGCACAAATCCATGGCATATCCGTACCCTTTGCGCTTTCGAGCGTCTTGTCTTTGCCAAGAAAATCCTTGTCCAGTTTTACAAAACGCATCACATCGGCCTCTCGCAAGGTGACCTCGTTTGTTAATTCACCCGCGCCTTTGAACGCTTTTTCCATGCGCATCGCATTCATGGCAAAAGAGCCATAATCCAGCAAGCCCATCGGTTCGCCGACTTCCGCAAATGCGTCATAAGCCGCTTTGATGCCATCTCGGGGTCCATGAAATTCCCAACCCAACTCTCCCGAATAGGACATGCGCAACGCCCAAAGCTTGTGACCGGCAACAGTTATCTCTTTTGCCGTCAGCCAGCGAAAGCTTGCATTCTCTAAAGCCGCATTTGTACACGCCGCCAAAATATCCCGCGATTTCGGGCCATTCAGCGTAATCGCGGCCCAGTCATTCGACCGTAAAATGATCTGCGCGTCTTCATCGGTCTTTTGATGGTTCAGGTGGTCTAGCAAACGATTTTCAAAGAAGGCTGCACAAACCAGATAGAAGCGATCCTCGGCCAGTTTCACAACCGTCGTTTCAAGCTCGATCCGACCACGCTTGTTCAGCATATGGGTCAAAGCAATACCGCCAACTTTCTTTGGCAAACGGTTCGCAACCAAGGCATCAAGGAAGCTCTCGGCATCTGGACCTGCGACCTCGACCTTTGTGAAGGCAGAGATATCCATAATTCCGGCTGCTTCACGCACGGCCCGACATTCCATACCAACCATTTCGTGCACTGCGTTGCGTCGGAACGAGTAATGATCCTGCTGAGTGACGCCATTGCGCGCAAACCAACGCGGGCGCTCGTGGCCAAACACTTCCTCATGGACCGCACCTTTTGCATTCAGCGTTTCAAACAAGGGCGACGGTTTGATTGGACGTCCCTCTAAACGGTTGAAATGCGGGAACGGAATTTCGTGGCGCAGACAATAATCTTCTTTTGCTTTGATGATCTGCCATTCCTTATGGGCGTATTCGCCAAATCGGCGCGGATCAAATTCGCGCATCGAGATATCGGCCGACCCATGGACCATCCAAGCGGCCAGTTGGCGAGTCAACCCTGGGCCCCATCCAATCCCGATTTGGGTCCCGCAGCAGCACCAGTAATTTTTGACGCCCGGTGCCGGACCGACCATTGGATTGCCATCGGGGGGGTGCGAAATGGCGCCGTGGACATCGCGCGAAATGCCCAGATCGGCAAAGATTGGCATACGGTCTAACGCGTTCTCCAGGTAGGGAATGATACGATCGTAGTCGGGATCGAACAGCTCATTTTCCGCTTCCCAAGGACAGTGATCTTCCCAAACCGTATTCGGATTCTCTTTCTCATAGATCCCGATCAAGCCCTTTTTCTGCTCCATCCGGATATAACCAGAGACAAGCTTGTCATCGCGGATAACCGGCAGTTCAGTGTCGAGGTTTTGGAACTCTGGCACTGTATCCGTCACAAAGTAATGGTGAGTCATGGATGTCATCGGCAGCTGAAGACCAGACCAGTCTCCCATTTGGCGCGCATAAGTGCCGCCAGCATTGACCACATGTTCACATGTGATGGTACCCTCTTCGGTTTCAACCACCCATTCGCCCGAGGCATTTTGCGTAATATTGGTTGCGCGGCACCGACGGACAATTTTCACACCCTTCGCGCGCGCACCCGCTGCCATGGACATGGTCACATTGGTCGGGTCAACATGGCCGTCGTCAGGTGTGTGCAACGCGCCTTGCACGCCATCAAGATTGTAGAACGGATGCAGTTTTGCGATTTCTGCAGGACCCACCAATTCGATATTGAAACCCAACGCCCGACCAACCGAAAGCGTATGGCGCAGCCAATCCATTTCGTCATCTGTATAGGCCAAACGGAAGGACCCGCAGCCATGCCAAGTCACTGGCTGGCCAGTCTCTTCTTCTAACAGTTTGGAATACAGATCGATATTATAGTCGACCATTTTACCAAGCCCATATGAGCTGGTCGAATGCGTGATCTGGCCGGCAGCATGCCAAGTCGACCCAGAAGTCAGCTCGGCCTTTTCTAACAATACCGTATCAGGGCCCCAGCCTTCATGGCCCAGATGATACGCAAGGCCAACGCCCATGACGCCCCCACCGACAATAACAACCCGTGCGTGACTTGGCAGATCAGCCATAATCAGAATCCTTTTTTCATCTCTGGACAGATTAATGGTACAAATGTATCATCGTCAATCATGAATGATATGTCTGTACCATCTTTTGATTCTGCGGAAGCTGTGTTGGATCACCTGACAGGCAAACTTGCCGAATTGTCGCCCGAGCTGCGCAAGGCAGCTTCGTATGTATTGGAAAACACCACAGCGATCAGCTTGTCCTCGTTGCGGGAACTCGGCGATGCGGCGGATGTGAAGCCGAACAGTTTTGTGCGCATGGCACGACAGGTCGGTTTCGAGGGTTTTGAAGACTTCCGCGCACCATTTAAGTCCGACATCATGCAGGGCGGGCCAAGTTTTCCTGATCGTGCGCGCTGGCTTCAATCCTTGGCCGAAGGTGGCCAAATGGCGGGCCTTTACCGCGACATGGCCGAAGCTGCGATCCGCAATATTGAAGAGACCTTCAGCGCGATTGATGACGAAGCCCTGCTGGCCGCGGCCAATGATATTTGGAATTGCCGCAAAGTTTATACGCTTGGCGTCGGAATCAACGCAGCAAACGCGCAAAACTTTACATACTTGGCTTCAACGGGCCTGAATGATTTTGTTCAGGTTCCAAAGGCGGGGTCGACCGCGATTGATGATCTGGCCCGCGCCGACGAAAAGGATGTTCTGATCGCGATCACATGCAAACCATACCGTGCCGAAGTCGTAGAAGCCGTCCAATTGGCCAAAGCACAAGGCATGACCGTTGTGTCCATCACCGACAGCCCTGCCTCGCCGATCGCAATTCCGGCAGATCACGCATTTTGCGTGGCCCATGAGACACCACAATTTTTCCCAAGTTCGGTTTCTACAATTGCGCTTTTGGAGACTCTGCTGTCGTTCGTCATCGCTGTAGCCTCGCCAGAAGTGGTAGAAAGGGTCGACAGATTCCATCAACGTCGCCATGCGCTTGGCATTTATCAGGGTTAAGACGATGAATGAGGTAACGCCGATTAAATCGCTTGATGCGAAATATTACACTGACCCTCAAATCTTCCAAATGGAGATGCACGGTCTATTTGCAAAGACGTGGCAATTTGCTTGTCATGCATCCGAGGTGGCCAATCCCGGCGATTATAAAGCGTTCAGCTTAGCGGGCGAAGACCTGATGATCGTGCGTGATCGGGATATGAACCTGCATTGTTACTATAATGTTTGCCAACACCGTGCGCATCAATTGGTCCAAGGCAAGGGCAACACGCGTGTTTTGGTCTGTCCTTATCACGCATGGACTTACGAGCTTACTGGCGGCCTTCGCGCGGGTCCGAATATCAAAGCGGTTGAAGGTTTCGATAAATCGTCGATCTGCTTAAGCGAAGTGAAAACGGAAGAGCTGCTGGGCTTTGTGTTTGTGAACCTCGACCCAAAGGCGAAACCGATCGAAGACTGGTTCCCCAATGCCCGTGCTGAGCTCGAAGAATGGGTTCCAAACTATCGCGATCTGAAGCCGGTGGAATGGGTGGAAATTCCAGAGAACTGCAATTGGAAAGTCTCGATCGAGAACTATTCAGAATGCTATCATTGCAGTTTGAACCATCCAACCTTTTCGACAGGTGTGGTCAAACCCGAAACCTATGACATCCAACCCCAGGGCCATTGCCTGCGTCACACGACTGAATGTTCAAACCTCGATGATATGACGTACGACATACATTCTGGATTTGATCATTGGAACCAATATTCCAGCTGGTTTTTGTGGCCGATGTTCAGTTTCCAAGTTTATCCAGGCAATATATTGAACACGTATCATTGGCGGCCAATTGACGCGAACCATGTCATCGTGTGGCGGGGCTGGTACAAGACCGACGAAATGGACGCGAAGATGGTCCACAATTTGGCCAGACAAGACCGCGAGACCACTGTCGAAGAAGACATTCATCTGGTTGAAAGTGTACACCGGGGCCTAAAATCGCGCGGCTACGTTCCCGGACCACTGGTTCTGGATCCCAAATGTGGCGTCATGTCAGAACATTCAATCAAAGCGCTTCAACAATGGATGCGCGAAGGTGTTGATCTGTGAGGGCCGCCCTAATCGAAGAGTTTCGTGGGGCGATTAAGATTGGCCAAGCGCCCGATCCTGTATGCCAACCCCACGGGGCGATCATAAGGGTTGAGGCTTGTGGCGTTTGTCGATCGGATCACCATTCGTGGTCCGGCCATGATCCCGATGTTGTTTTGCCCCATGTGATGGGCCACGAATTTGCAGGTGTCATTGTCGAAACCGGATCGGATACGCGCCGCGTCAATGTCGGAGACCGCGTCACGGCCCCTTTCATTCTGGGCTGCGGGGAGTGTAAAGATTGTATATCCGGCAATGCCACGATCTGTGACCACCAAGATGTTATGGGCTTTACCGATTGGGGGGCTTTTGCGGAAATGCTGGCTGTGCCCAATGCCGATTTCAATTTGGTCGGACTGCCTGAAGAAATGGACTACGCCACAGCCGCTGGAATGGGCTGTCGCGTTACAACATCCTATCGCGCGCTGACCGATCGTTTGAACTTGAAGCCTCGAGAGTGGTTGGCCGTTCACGGTTGTGGTGGTGTGGGATTGGCAGCCATCCAAATTGCAAAGGCTTTGGGTGCACGCGTAATCGCGATGGATCTAAACCACGAAGCGCTGACGCTCGCTAAGAAATTTGGAGCTGAGAAGATCTTGAATGTCGCTTCAACGGATCGCGTTGGGGAAACGATCCGCGCATTCACGGATGGCGGCGCACATGCTAGCATCGACGCCCTTGGAATGGATGTAACATATGAAAACTCGATCCGCGGTCTGCGCAAGCTTGGCCGCCATGTTCAGGTAGGAATGCCAGTCAAACATCCCAACGTTAATCTACCGCTTTTGGAACTCGTCTATTCTCGTCAGATCAGCATCATGGGCTCGCGTGGTATTGCGCCTCAGGGATTCAACGGCTTGATGGCACTTGCTACCTCGAAAAACATGGATCTTTCGTCGCTTGTCACCAAGACAATCGGCCTCTCTGAAGTGGAAGCAAGCCTTAAAGCAATGGATCACTTCCAAGCCAGTGGCGTCACCGTCATCACAGATATGCAAGGCTAAGGAGCCGTAGGATGAGCATTAAAGACTATTGGCAGAACTATATCGACGGGGAGTTCGTTGATGGTGGTGCAGGCCGGATCACAGTGGATGATCCTGCGACAGCGCAACCTTTGGCAGAGCAAGCCGCCGCAGATGCCGCAGATGTCGAACGCGCCGTTCTGGCGGCAAATCGGGTTCACAAAAGCGGCGCTCTATCGTCTTTACGTCCCGTGGACCGCGGCCGCATGGTCCGCGCAATGGGTGACTATCTTTTAGCGCACAAGGCCGACATTGCCGAAGTTCTGACCTTGGAGGCAGGCAAGCCTTTTTGGGAAGCGATGATCGAAGTCGAGGGCACCGCACGTTATTTCGAATATTATGGCAATCAGGCTGAAACCGTCGAAGGCCGATCGATTCCGCTGGGCGATGGATACTACGATTTCACAACATACGAACCAATGGGCGTGTCGGCGCAAATCATCCCATGGAACTACCCTTTGGAGATGACGGGGCGGTCGCTTTCTGCGGCTTTGGCAACAGGAAATACCTGTGTGATCAAAAC
This sequence comes from Pseudomonadota bacterium, assembly GCA_039814625.1. Lineage (GTDB taxonomy): Bacteria > Pseudomonadota > Alphaproteobacteria > Rhodobacterales > Rhodobacteraceae > Amylibacter. The sequence goes on along the minus strand of JBCCAU010000001.1, from coordinate 92,824 downwards.
GCCCGAGCTCGACCCGCTGACGCATTTCTGGATGGCTAAAGCCGCCGAACATGCAGGCCTTCCTTCAGGTGCCGTGAACATTATCTGTGGGCATGGTGCAGAAGCCGGTGCTGCGCTATCCGCACATCCAGATATCAACCAACTTGTGTTCACCGGTTCTGTTCAAACCGGAATTGCGATTGCAACTGCAGCCGCAAAAAATGTGGTTCCATGTGTTCTGGAACTGGGTGGAAAATCGGGCGCAGTGGTCTGCGAGGACGCCGATATCGACGCCTTTATGGGCGATCTTCGCTGGGGAATATTCTTCAATGCAGGCCAAGTCTGTTCGGCGATGTCACGCGTCATTGTGCATGAAAGCCGCCACGATGAATTAGTCGAGAAAGCAACCGATCTGGCCAAATCGATTTCCGTTGGGCCGGGCGCAGAACGCCGTAAATTTGGCGCAAATATGGGTGCTATGGCATCGGTTGGACAACGGGACCGCGCCGTCAGTCTGATCGAAGAAGCCCAGAAGGAAGGCGCGAAAGTCGCTGCTGGCGGCCGTCCTTTGAACCGTGACGGAGCTTTCCTAGAACCAACCGTTCTGACGGATATCACACCCGACATGGAGATCGCAGGAACCGAAGTGTTCGGCCCCGTAGTCAGCGTCCTCAAATACGACACTGAGCAAACAGCCATCAAAATCGCCAATTCCACGGACTACGGTCTCGTTGGAGGTGTTTTCACAAAAGACGTCGATCGTGCCATGCGTGTCGCTCGTGGCACACGTGCAGGCCAGATTTTCGTTAATGAATGGTATGCTGGCGGGGTTGAAACTCCGTTTGGCGGATATGGAAAAAGCGGCTATGGTCGTGAAAAAGGTCGTGAGGCGTTGTGGAACTACGTCCAGACAAAGAACATTGCGATCCGGATCGGTAAATAAGGTCTGGATGCTATGTGGGGCCCATACTGGGCCAAGCGCTTCACTTTGGGAGGAGTAGACGCGCCAACATAAGGCATAGGGAGGGAACCATTATGTCATTACCACCACCTCTAACAGAGTTAGAGATCAAGACGGCTGACTCCGGCTTTTATAGCGGGTTTGCCAAAAACGTGGCGATCACAGGCAAAGTTCTTGTGGGCGCACTGATCATTTGGGCTGTCGCCTTTCCGGACAATGCCGGAGCGGTTCTTGGCAATCTAAATTCAATTATCTTGGCCAGCTTCAACTTCTGGTATGTTTATGTGATGGCCTTTTTCGTGCTACTCTGCGTGGCACTGGCCCTTTGGCCGGCATCTGGTCGACTAAAGCTCGGCAAAGAGGGCGACACGCCCGAGTTTTCAAACTTCAGCTGGTTTTCCATGATGTTCGGGGCCGGAATTGGCATCGGGATGCTGACCTTTGCGACAGCAGAGCCGATCTACCATTTCGGAACAAACCCAACGATCATGGGCGACACGGCCATCGATGGCAGCACGGCCGAAGCTGTGCGCTCTGCTTATGTCTGGTCCTTTACCCATTGGGGTCTAGCCGCTTGGGCATCCTACGCCATTGTTGGTCTATCACTGGCTTACTTTGCCTATCGCCGTGATCTACCTTTGACGATCCGCTCGGCTTTGACACCTCTGTTCGGGGACAAAATGTCTGGCTTCTTGGGCACTTTGGTCGATGTTGTTGCCGTGGTGGCGACTGTTTTGGGTGTCTCTCAAACATTAGGTTTCGGCGTGCAGCAATTCGTCTCCGGCTTGGGCCGGATCGGCTTTGGAGACTGGCTCTTCACGGCGACGGCGGATGGCGGAACAACCGCATCAACAGCAGGTATCGTCCTAGCGCTCGTTGTTATTATGGGTTTGTCAACTGCTTCAGCACTCTCTGGTGTGGGTAAAGGCATCAAATGGCTGTCGAATATCAATATGGGTCTCAGCTTCTTCTTGCTGGCCTTTTTCTTGATCTTCGGCTCAACTTTCTTTGGCCTTCAAGCCTTGTTTGTCGGCATGTGGGATTATCTGGTCTCTATCCCAGGCAATTTGTTCAAGGTCTGGACACCGGTCGGTATGGACGCCTTTAGCGCAGCACTACCCGCAACGGTTGCCGCACTTCCTGCAGCGGATATCAGCGCGATCTTTGACGCCGCAAGCAGCCCATGGGGATCACTAGCATCCTTCGCAGAAGGTCTGCCAGAATCTGCCGCAGCTCTACCGGCAGCAGATATTCAAGCAACCTATATGGCTGCGGTCGAGTCTCGTCAGGGCGGTTGGCAAGGTGCTTGGACCATCTTCTATTGGGCTTGGTGGATCGCATTCGCGCCATTCGTTGGAGTATTCTTAGCTCGTATTTCAAAGGGTCGGACGGTCCGAGAATATGTGCTGGGCGCAATGTTAGTACCTGCCGTGATGTGCTTTGTATGGTTTGCAATCGTTGGTGGTACGGCCATTGATCTGAGCCTAAATGGTGACGCGGGTGACGCTATCACGGGTGCAGGTCAATCAGACCAGCTCTTTGCGATGCTCGCCTATATGCTAAGCGGAACCTTGGCTTGGGTTATGTCCTTCATCGTCGTGATCTTGCTACTGACATATTTGGTCACATCAGCTGACTCTGCTGTGCTGATCATCAATACGATCAACGCAGCTGGCGACGAAGGTCCGAAGGCGCGTCCGCACATCTACTTTTGGGGCGCAGCGCTTGCACTCGTAGTGGGTGCCCTGCTGATTGTTGGCGGTCTGTCTGCCATCCAAACAGCCATGGTTATCGGCGCGTTACCCTTCTCGGCGGTGATGGTCCTAATGGGTATTTCGGTAGCCAAAGCGGCATATCGCGATGATCAGCGTGAACGCTTGGGTTTAGCGACACAGGCGCCTGCTGAGTAAGCAACAGAAAATAATTAGACGGGCCGGTTTTTCCGGCCCGTTTTCATTTAAAGAGGACAGATATGGACAATAAATTCGAACTCGGACTTCAAAAGCGCAAGGAAACCTTGGGCGCGGAATATGTCGAAAAAAACCTAGCCGCTGCGGACGATTTCACCCGTCCCTTCCAAGAGGCCATGACAGCTTGGTGCTGGGGTTTTGGCTGGGGCGATGACACCATTGACGCAAAAACTCGGTCTTTGATGAACCTCTCGATGATCGGCGCGCTTGGCAAAATGAACGAGTTCGAAATCCACTTGCGCGGCGCGCTGAATAACGGCGTTACCAAAGAGGAAATCCAAGCCTCAATTCACATCATCGGGATTTATTGCGGCGTGCCCCAGGCGCTGGAATGCTTCCGGCATGCGCGTAAGGTTCTAGAAGAGCGAGACCTGCTTTAATCAACCGAGTACAGCTGTCCGCGAATATCCCTGAAATAGGTCTGCCCTTTGGTGTGTAGATTAAAGTATAACTCGCGTTCCATCGCAATGCTCGCCATCCCTGCGACGGTGTGCACTTTTTGAAGTGGCGTTGCGGGATTGATCAAATATCCTCCGGTCAAAGCTCCGACCAATCCATGGCTGTGCTCAACCACATCGACCAAATCTTTGGTCACGATTTCTAACGAAAGCTCCCCGTTAGCGAACACAGTTTGGAGGTCTTCATCGATACCAAAATTAACAAGAATAGGCCCCAACTGCCCTGACTTGCCGCAATGAATTTGGAACATCACGATGTCATCAGGCTCGACGTTCTCGATTTTGACATGCGCTTAGGCCTTGCTAAAATCCCACGCAAACGACAAGCAGTCTACAAAACCGTTACATCCTATTTTCTATACAGAAGGCTGAAGCCAAATTCCTGATTATGTGAATTGCCTATCACAAACTCGTTGGCTTCACCAAAATGGCACCCTTTTAAAATGATTGCTCAGGCGGATCAGATTTGATGCTGGACCAGTTGTGAGACGTCAGCGAAATGAATCGTGTCTGCACGCAGCGATTTCCTGAGTCTTTCAATGGACCTGATTATCGTCTTACCCGGTAACCTTGGTGGCAAGATTTGCAGGTTGCCCCGATCTTTTGAAACAGGCTTGCACGCGCATCCGCATCAAGAGTTTCATCCGAAATCGTTCCAGCCAGCGTTTCAAGTTCCAAAGCAATAGTTGCAAAACCTTCAGGATCCTCCCAAATTAAAGGTGAGGCTTCACTTGGTTGATCTAAAGATCCTTCCGGAAACCGATCAATCATGTTTTGACCAGAATGCTCAATAATCTTTGCTGCAGCCTCTTCAGCAAGTGAAACATCAAAATCAGCTTTACCGGTCATCATTGGTGCAATGGATTTTACAGCTGCTCCAATCGCTTTCATGCCATCCATTCGCTCTTTCACAATTCCCATTGCCCCTTCATGGGCAAGTGTGGCCGTACCCATCAAAACGAGACCCAAATATAGATGTCTTTTGATTATGAAGCCCTCCCTTTACACAAGATTTATCAGAGTATTTCCATTTGCATAGGCGTGGATGTTCGCAACGGCCATCATGCCCATTTCCTCACGAACAGTCAAAGCCGCCGTTCCAAGATGCGGCAGCAAAGTAACATTTTGCATAGTAAGAAATGAAGCCGGTACTTTAGGCTCAAACTCATACACATCTAAACCTGCGCCCGCGATTTGACCGCTCTTCAATGCGGCCACCAAGGCGGCTTCGTCCACTACTTCGCCGCGCGAAGTGTTGATCAAGAAAGCAGTCGACTTCATCGCGGAAAACTCTTGGGCGCCGATAAGGTGCTTCGTTTCCGGCCCGCCCGGAATCGATACTGAGACAAAATCAGCCACGGCCATCACCTCTTTGAGGCTTGCCATTTGATGGGCTGGAAACACCTGCTTTTTGGGAGAACGATTGTAAAAAACAACATCCATGCCAAAGCCGAAATGGCAACGTCGCGCGATCGCTTCTCCGATCCGCCCCATTCCAATAACACCTAAGGTCTTGCCCGAAACATGCGTGCCAAGCAACTGTGTCGGGTGCCATCCTTCCCAGTTACCGGCGCGTAGCAGACGCTCGCCTTCGCCTGCCCTACGCGCAGTCATAAGCATTAAGGTCAAAGCAATATCCGCTGTCGCATCTGTCACGGCGCCCGGTGTGTTGGTTACGTTTAGCCCCGCGGCCTTCGCTGCTACGACGTCGATATGGTTATACCCAACACCAAAATTCGCCAAGAGTTTGCACTTCAAATCTCCTTTAAAATCGGTTGTGATATCTCCCAAAGTGCACAATATAATTTCGTGTGCCTGCATCAGCTTATTCATCGCGTTTGGTGACAGACCGGTCGTCTCTGAACGAACGGTTACATCAGCAAATTCAGACAAACTTGCGATGACTTTCTTTGGCAACGGTCGAGTGACATAGACCTTCAGCACAGACGCGCGCCCAAAGGCACAGGAACATCTGGTGTCGCAAGAACAATTCCGTCCGCATGATCATGGAAACCCAGCACCAAAACCTCGGACTTCACAGGTCCAATTTGGCGCGAAGGAAAGTTCACAACCGCCATCACCTGTTTGCCTGCAAGGGTGCTGGGATCATAGTGGGTCGTTATTTGCGCGGACGATTTTTTTTCACCAATTTCCGGCCCGAAATCGACCCAGAGCTTGATCGCAGGTTTGCGCGCTTCGGGGAACGCCTCGGCGCGCGTGATACGGCCCACGCGAATATCGACCCGCATAAAATCATCAAAGGTTATTTCGTCACTCATTTCCCAACTCCTTGCTGCGTTTTGCAGCAGCCCTAACCGTACGACCAATCAAAGGTCCCAATCCCGCATCATCATCCATCAAAATATCCAGTCCCGCTTGTGTGGTGCCATTGGGCGAAGTCACATTCACCCGCAATTGCGACGGCATCTCGGTGGATTGGGCGGCCAGCGCTCCAGCCCCTTCGACTGTTGCCAATGCAAGCTGGTGCGCCAGTTCCTGAGGAAGACCTTCGGCCATGGCCGCAACGCCTAGGGTTTCAATAAGATGGAACACATAGGCCGGACCGGACCCGGACACGGCTGTAACAGCATCCATTTGGCCCTCATCTTGCAACCGAACAGTTCGACCAATCGCAGCCAGAAGCCCTTCTGCCAAGCGCATTTGATGTTCAGAGACATTTGCGTTTCCGATCAACGCCGTAATCCCTTTTCCAATCGCTGCGGGCGTGTTTGGCATTGCTCGAATAACCGCCTTGTCCGCGCCCAGAATATCCTCAAACCTTAAAATTGGAGTGCCCGCTGCAATCGATAGAAACACTGTATTAGCGTCGCTTAAACTTTGGATGTAAGGTAAAGCTTCGTCCATCATTTGGGGTTTTACCGCGATCAAAACCACGGCAGGGGCTGTTTGCGCACCTTCATTCACCGCAACGCCCAAACGCGCTTGTGTCATCAACCAATCGGAAGGGTTGGGATCTAAGACACAAATGCTTGTGGCTTTGACCCCTGCCTTCAGCCAACCATCCAACATGGCGCTGCCCATCTTGCCGCAGCCCAATAGCGTTAAGCCGTTAGAATTTACATCAGAAAGTTCCATCGCACCCTCGAATACGCTTCGCATATTTCTAAAGCGCGATGGACAGGAGATTCAAGCGCGGCCGTATGCCTCTGTCATGGCAATCTGAACCGCTTCATCGGCCGATTTACCACCCCAACACACTAACTGAAACGCCGGGTAAAAACGTTCACATGCAACCACGGCGGCACCCATCATATGGTCAATTTGGGTGGCCGTCGCGGCCGCCCCACCGGCCAAAACCAACCCATAGCGATAGACCATCAGGTTTTGCTCTTTCCAAAGCGAGAATGCACCAGCCCAGCACCGATCATTCGCGCTATTTAGTAATTTGAACAGCTCTGCTTCTGTTTCCGCCGGAGGCTCCATTTCAAAAGTGGTCACCATCCGCAATGTTTCATCAAATCCCGACCAGGCCAGCGTGATGGAATATGTGCGCCATGCGCCTTCGACCGCCATTGCGATCTGGTCATCGGCGATCCGATCAAAAGACCAATCTCGCGCATCTGCGAGATCCTCAACCAAATCGATAGGGTGAATATCATTCGTATCTAAGAATTGTTCTGTAGCGGCCATGCCTGCTCCCTCTACAGTCGGTTTCAGGATGCGCCGCGCCACGGTATTTTGTGTCCGGCGCTTATGTATCGGGGTTAACTGCTCGACCCCTTACTATATATGGTGCGCCAACTCACTCGCTGCTGTAAAGGAAAAACTGGGGAACAATCGAACTTATCCACCGATTTCTTTAAATTGCGGATTTCTCTATCAATTCGGCGAGATTTGTACGGGCAATATGAGTTGGAAGACCTGTCTTACAAAAAAAGTTGGTGAGTGGGATGTTTAAAGGCCCTTGCTGAAGGGCCCGTGTTAACTGTCCTAAATTTCTGCTTTAAGCCGAAGACCATTAAACTTTTCGCAAGTACACATTCCGATCGTAAAACCTTGGCAACGCCAGAGGCCCATGACTTAAACTTCATGCCATTTAGCAAGACGATAAAAATCGTCGCAAAGGTACAGTATGACACCATTCAATGCTTCGCCAGCAAGTTTCACCGACTTTTCTGGAAATGATGGGTTCACACTTGATTTGGATGAGCTCGACAATAGCCTAAGCATTCAAGTCAATGGGGTTGAAGTTTTCGTCGGTGGGCCAGCAGGCTCTGAACATGAGTTAGAGTTTCAATCCAATCAAACGGAGACTGTTGAGTTTGCCGACGGCGCCAATTTTGGATCCGGCGGGATCGAGAATATTTGGATGCTGTCAAACAGTACCCCCGCCCCAGTTGTAAAGATAGTTGTTACACCTGATGGCAATGTATCCGTTTTTGCAATCCGATCCGACAATGGCGCGCTCGAAGAATTGGTCCTAACCAATGGACTCACCGTAAACACAGCAAATATCGCTGCGGCTTGGGTGCCAGGTGGCCCAAATAGCGTCACACTTGATCAACAAACCACTGGCCCAACCGTCATTGAGGGCGTTTTTAATGAGAATGAAGATTTCACAGGCGCGCCCTGCTTTACAAAAGGCACTTTGATCCTTTGTGCTAGCGGAACAGAAAAGCCGATAGAAGAGTTACGCAAAGGAGATTTCGTGCAAACTCAAGATCATGGCGTGCAACCTATTCGTTGGATCGGACATCAATCGTTGGACATGATCGAATTGACCATAAATCCAAAATTGAAACCCGTAAAAATTTCAGCAGACGCGTTGGGAACCGGCTTCCCCAGAACTGACCTTGTCGTTTCGCCTCAGCACCGCATTTTGGTGCGCTCTGAAATCGCACGACGCATTTTCGGTACACTTGAAATCTTGGTTCCAGCCAAAAAACTAATCGGACTTAAGGGTGTCGATGTCGTGAACCCCGATGCCTTTGTAGAATACTTTCACATCCTAATGGATGATCATGAAATAATCTGGGCGAACGGCACGCCAACTGAAACGCTATTGACTGGCGCTCAAGCCATGGCTTCGTTTTCAAAAGGGGCAAGAAACGAGATCAAGTCTTTATTTCCACAGATTTTTGAACCCGGCTTTTTACCAGTGCCTGCACGCAAGATACCGACAAAGGGCACACAGGTCACAAAACTTGTATCCCGACATGTCAGGAACAAAAAATCGATGCTTGAACGGACTTAGCTCGCGCCTTTTTCAAGTTTTGTAACTTTACCCTTCAGCGCCGTGATTTCCTTGCGCTGCTTCTCGACCATGGTTTTCATCGCATCGAACTCTTCTCGGGTCACAAGGTCCCGTTCGGCCAACCAGCGATCGACCCAAGAGTTAAACGCGGTCTGTGCCTCGTCTGCAGCCCCTTTGGCGACGCCCATCGCATTGGTCGCAAGTTGGCTGATATCATCAAAAATCTTGTTGCTGGTGTTCATCCTATCAACTCCTTTGCTCACAACACATATGGTGGTTGAAAATCGAAATTTCAAACCCTCCGTTGACTTGAACTTAGCTTTGGACCAGCACGGCAGGCATGTTTGATATTTTACCGACGGCAATACCCTTTCCGAACATCTCTCCTGACGTTTTTAGCGCCGAGGTGTTCGGCCGTACGATTGCCCTCAAATGGTACGCGCTTGCCTATATCGCTGGCTTCTTTTTGGCCTGGTGGTTTACAAACGTCTTGCGCAAACAAGAGACGCTCTGGCCTGATGACGCCCCCGGCTTTTCGGCACGCAATGTCGAGGATTTGTTAACCTGGATGATCATAGGCGTGATCTTAGGAGGACGTCTTGGCTTTGTCCTTTTCTACGGCTTCGACCAATTCTTAGCAGATCCACTTTGGGCCTTGCGCATTTGGGAAGGCGGTATGGCCTTCCATGGTGGGTTTATTGGCGTGATTGTTGCAGGCTCTCTGTTTTGTCGCATCCGCAACATAAACCCTTGGCAAATCGGCGATGCGATCGCGATTTCTGCAACCTTTGGACTGTTTTTGGGGCGCATTGCAAACTTTATCAACGCAGAGCTTTGGGGACGACCAACAGACGTCCCGTGGGGTGTTGTTTTCCCAGACCCCGCTGCGCAAGATTGCTTCCCCATTTTGGTCGCGGAATGCGCACGCCATCCAAGCCAGATTTATGAAGCAATTTTAGAGGGCCCCGCGCTTTTTGTATTACTCGCTTTTTTGATCTTCCGGGCTGGGGCTTTGAAAGTTCCAGGGCAAATTATCGCTTGGTTTTTCATTGGTTACGGAGTTGCTCGGACCTTTGTCGAAGGATTCCGCCAAGGGGATTTCAAAGATGTAACGCTGACCAATCCTTTTGGCCATTTGGTCCGCTTGGGCGATCAAATTGATAGCATAGGTCTGACACGAGGGCAGCTCTTGTCACTTCCAATGATCGCCATCGGCATCGCGGTCCTCATTTATGTTCGGCAGCGACAATGACCCGATTGAAACAAGAACTCATCCGCCAAATAGAACTTGGAGGGCCAATCACAGTCGCTGAATATATGGCGCAATGTTTGTTACATCCAGATTATGGCTACTACACACAAGAACAGGTGTTTGGGCGAGAAGGGGATTTTGTAACAGCACCAGAGATCAGCCAAATGTTCGGCGAATTGATAGGCTTGGCCTTGGCACAGGCCTGGATGGACCAGGGCAGTCAGGAAGACATCCTTTTGGTCGAACTTGGCCCAGGTCATGGGACATTGATGCGCGATATCGTCCGTGTCACTGCGCAGGTGCCTGGATTTCACCAAGCGATGCATGTTCATCTGGTCGAAGCAAGTGCGCTCATGCGGGGCGTTCAACGAGACACGCTCGCTGGGCTCAATGTAACGCATCATGATCGTCTTACCGATCTGCCCGAGGCACCACTTTTTTTGATTGCCAATGAATATTTGGACTGTCTTCCAATTCATCAGTTCGCGCGTCACGATCATGGTTTCCAAGAGGTCATGATCATTGCCAAGGATGACGACCTTCACTTTGTTCTGGGACCAAAACAAGGATGGCAGACGGATGCTGAGTTCGTCGAGACGTGCCCCGCAGCGATTTCTGAAATGCTTGAAATTGATACACGCATTGCGCGCGATGGTGGTGCCGCAATGATCATTGATTATGGCCATTTCGGACAGCCCCACGACAGTTTACAATCGATCAAGGGCCACCAAATGATTGACCCGCTTGCCGCGCCTGGGCTCAGCGATCTAACCGCGCATGTCGATTTCAAACCGCTGACAGGCGTTGTTGAAAAATCGAGGGTGTCTCGCGTGACGGAACAAGGTGTTTTTTTAGAGCGTCTTGGCATCACCAAACGTGCCCAAACATTGGCTTCGAAGCTTTCGGGTGAGGGTCTGGAACACCATATTGCAGCCCACCGTCGTTTAACGCACCCAGAAGAGATGGGAGAACTGTTCAAAGTTCTGGGGCTTGTGCCAAAAACGGCCGCAATGATCGCAGGTCTTGCTGAAGCATGAGTATACGAGCTGTAACCTCGCCCTCTCTTGATGCAAGGCATGGGTTCTTTACGCGCCTTGGCGGTGTCAGCGAGGGTCTTTATGCAGGTTTGAACTGCGGACTTGGCTCCAATGATCATCCAAAATCGGTCCTTGAAAATCGCGGCTATGCGGCCGCACAACTGGGCTGTAAGGATTTCGTGAACGTCCATCAAATCCACTCTGCGAATGTCGTGGTCGCCGAAGACGTTGACGCAAAAGACAGGCCACAAGCTGACGCATTGGTCACTGCAACTGCAAATCTGTGCATCGGTGTTTTAACGGCAGACTGTAGCCCAGTGTTGTTTGCCGATCAAACAAATGGTGTAATTGGAGCGGCCCATGCAGGGTGGAAGGGGGCGCTTTCAGGCGTCTTAGACAATACGATAAACAAAATGATCGCTTTGGGCGCACAACGCACGGAAATCACCGCGGTGGCAGGACCAACAATCAGTCAGGCAAACTACGAAGTCGGACAAGATTTTCTGGAGTATTTTGAGGCCGATGACCCAGAAGCACTACGCTTTTTCGCACAAGGTCAAAGCTCAGAAAAATATCGGTTCGACTTGCCGGGATATGTGCTTTGGCGCCTTAGACAGGCGGGCGTCCGCGCCGAATGGACAGGGCAGTGCACCTATGCAGATGCCGCTCAATTTTTTAGCTATCGACGCGCAACCCATAATAGAGAAAAAGACTACGGGCGCCAAGCTTCACTAATATGTTTGCACACCTAACAGAGTTATACTGACATGCCGGAAACCAGACCTGGTCAAAACCATTCTCCAAATTCATCGCGTGTCATTACCCTGCATCATTTACCCGGCTCTGGTGGAACGATCATCACAGCCCTGCTGAGCACATGTGATCAGCTATTTGTGGTAAACGAAAAAACACCCAATCCAAAGTTCCCGGAAAGGGCGCCTCGCTTCAACCCAAACTACTTAGTGAGCGAAATTTCTGAGAGATACTCATTTGAATTTAAAGACCTAAGCGAAAGCCAAGAATTTCAAATTACACTTCAAAATTATTTTCTCAATGAGATCAGGGTCGCAAGAAAATTATGCGAACTGCGTGGGCGAGATCTTTTGATCAGGGATTGGAGCCAGAAAGACTTCGTCACCGATAAAAGATCAGATAATAGTCGGCTTTTGGAACTTCTGAAAAACACCGACTCTAAACCGGCATTCTCAGTCGCGACCATTCGCAACCCGATCGCCAATTTTTTAAGCGCGCGCAGATCAGGTTTTCTGACGAACAGTCCAGACCTTTTGGAATGGGACGGCTATTGTGCAATGACAATCAGGTTTTTCGAATACATGGCAGAAAGTACGAACATGGTTGCGCGATATGAAGACATTATCGAAAAACCCGAAACATTCTTATCCGACTTTTCTGAAAAAACCGGTTTGGCGTTCTCAACAGATTTCAGAGGAAAACTTGACCGATACAAATTGTCTGGGGCATCTGGACGGTCTGATCGTGTCTTGGCGCCACGCCCTGTGCGCGATTCAGATCAGAAGGAATACAAAATCTTGCAACAGACCATGATTTACAAAGAAGCTGCCGAAAAAATGGGATACAAGACGGGCTAAACTGCACTCAGAACTTCAAATGGGACACCCGGTTCATCTTTGCCGCGTCTGATCACCATGGAGGTTTTTACATTCGCCACGTTTGGCGCACTGGTCAAATGCTCGGTTAAAAATGTCTGAAATGTGCCCAAATCTGGCGCTACGCACTTCAAGATGAAGTCAATTTCACCGTTCAACATGTGACATTCCCGGACAATTGGCCACGATCTGCAAAGGTCCTCAAACGCCTGCAAATCTGTCTCTGCTTGGGAATGCAGCCCGACCATCGCGAAGACGCGCACATCAAAACCAAGTGCTGCGGAATTCACCTTCGCATGATAGCTTTGCAAATATCCTTCGGCCTCAAGCGCTTTGACCCGGCGAAGACAAGGGGGCGGCGACATGCCCACACGCTCGGCCAGATCCACATTGGTCATTCGGCCATTGCTTTGCAGCAGTGCTAAAATCTTTCGATCTGTGTCATCCAGCTTCATTACAACCTCTTGGGGCAAGTTAGACATCCAGCCGAAGCATTGCACGTCTTTTTGTGAAAACTTCTGTCTAAAACCGCGTCAATCCGTCAGCCTTTAATATACGCCGAACGCCTTATATCGCACAGTGAAAGGATCATCATAATGGACGCGTTCATCTTATCGCGAATACAGTTCGCCGCAAATATCTCTTTTCATATCCTCTTTCCAACAATCACGATCGCATTGGGCTGGATGCTGCTGTTCTTCAAGTTGCGCTTCAACGCAACCGGGCTTCAGCGGTGGATGGAAAACTACAAATTCTGGGTAAAGGTCTTTGCCCTGACATTTGCGTTGGGCGTTGTATCAGGTATTACGATGTCGTTCCAATTTGGAACAAATTGGCCTGGCTTTATGGAAACGGTAGGCAATGTCGCCGGACCTTTGCTGGCCTATGAGGTTTTGACCGCCTTTTTCTTAGAGGCCGTATTCCTGGGCATCATGTTGTTTGGTTACGCTCGTGTACCGAACTGGATGCACACAATGGCAACTTTTCTGGTGGCTTTTGGAACGACCATGTCAGCGTTCTGGATATTGGTTTTGAACTCCTGGATGCACACGCCTGCCGGATTTGAACTGCGTGATGGCATTGTTTACGCTACCAACTGGTGGGATATTATCTTCAATCCTTCGATGCCATACCGCTTGATCCATATGCTGCTGGCCTCTGGATTAACGGCAGCCTTCTTAATTGGTGGCGTTTCGGCCTATCGCTACTTGCGCGGGGATCACACAACAGGTGTCCGCTCAGGCATCAGGTTTGCGATGACGGTGGCAGCGTTATTGATCCCGGCGCAGATCTTTATGGGCGATATGCATGGCCTCAATACGCTGGAACATCAGCCCGCAAAAGTCGCTGCGATGGAGGGAAATTGGGAAACTCAATCCAACGTGCCTTTGATCCTGTTTGCTATTCCTGATCAGGAGGCCCGCGAAAACAAATATGAGATCGGCATCCCAAATATGGCCTCGATCATTCTTAAGCATAAGGCCGAGGGGGTTGTCCCCGGCTTGAACGAATTCGTCGAAGAGGATGGTACGGTGCTGCACCCGCCTGTCAGCCCCATTTTCTGGAGCTTCCGCGTCATGGTGGCAACGGGCATGGCGATGCTCATTTTGTCCTGGGCTTCATGTTATGTCATATTTCGTAAAGGGGTGGATCGTCTGCCGAAAGTTTTCCTATACAGCATGGTTGCCATGACCTTTTCAGGCTGGCTTGCGACTTTGGCTGGCTGGTATGTGACCGAGATTGGCCGCCAGCCTTGGCTGGTAACAGGCGTCCTTGATACCAAAGCGGCCGTTGGCGATGTGGCACCGGGATTGGTTTTGTCGACGCTGATCTTATATCTTATCACCTATGCCGTGTTGACCGTCACTTACATTTTGGTCATCTTCTATCTGGCAAACAAAGCCCGGGGTGGCGAGAAATTGGATGACCGCGCCCGCACGCCTGAGGCGGTGACTGGGATCGTAAACAGGGGCAGCGCCCCTGTTCCAGCGGAGTAAAATAGATGTTTGGTGATCCAGAACTCTTTTTGCCTTTCATCTTCGCTTCCCTGATGGGCTTGTCGATCCTGATCTATGTCGTCTTGGATGGTTTTGACCTTGGTGTCGGCATTTTACTGCCGCTTGCCAAAGATGAAGAAAAAGACATCATGATCTCTTCGATTGGCCCCTTTTGGGATGCCAATGAAACATGGCTTGTTTTGGCTGTCGGCCTATTGCTGGTTGCTTTTCCGGCGGCTCATGGCGAAATCTTAACTGCGCTTTACTTGCCCGCGACCCTGATGTTGATCGGTCTTATCTTGCGCGGGGTGGCTTTTGAATTCAGGGTAAAGGCACCACCACAGTATAAAAATGGCTGGAACTGGGCCTTCTTTGCAGGCTCTTTGACGACAGCACTTTGCCAAGGTGCGATGCTAGGCATTTATATTATGGGGCTTGAGTTTACAACTTGGACGCTTGGCTTTGCAGTCTTATGTGCCGGATGCATAACGGTCGGATATTCGATGATTGGGGGAACATGGCTCGCGATGAAAACCGAAGGGGCCTTGCAAATGAAAGCCATTGAATGGTCTCGTCGTGGTCTCTTTGGCGCTTTGGTCGGCATAGGCCTTGTGTCGGCTGCTACACCCTTGGTGTCTCCACGAATTTTCGACAAATGGTTCGAGCTGCCGCAACTGTTTTATCTAGCGCCAATCCCCATTGTTACGGGACTAACCTTTGTTTTGCTTTGGTTCGCCATCAACCGCCTGAAACGAGAGCCTTCAATTAAGGCGTGGCAACCGTTTACCTTGTCGATGATACTCTTCGCGCTGGCATATATTGGCCTAGCCTACAGTTTCTACCCTTACGTCGTGCCCGAAAAGACCACCATATACGAGGCAGCTTCTGCAACAGAAAGCTTATGGATTATATTATTTGGCACCATATTCGTTTTGCCCACGATCCTCGGCTATACGGCTTTGGCTTATTATGTCTTCCGAGGCAAAGCGAAACAGCTGAGCTACTATTAAAGGTTTGATTGTTCGCCGCGCATCACAGCAAGGCGATCGCATCTTTCGCAAGCTCAGATGTGTGCCTATACGCGTTCCAAAGAGTTAAGGGGCGACAAAGATATGTCAGCGACGAAACATACAAACCTACTAATCATCGGCTCAGGCCCAACGGGTTATACCGCAGGCGTCTACGCAAGTCGTGCGATGCTAAACCCGCTGCTTGTTCAAGGGATTGAACCGGGCGGCCAGCTGACAACCACCACCGAAGTAGAGAATTGGCCCGGTGATACAGAAGTGCAGGGTCCCGATCTTATGATCCGCATGGAAGAACATGCCCGCGCAATGGGAACTGAGATTGTCGGCGACATCATAACATCGTTGGATTTGTCCGAACGTCCGTTCACAGCCAAAGGTGATAGTGGAACAACTTACACCAGCAATGCCGTCATTCTGGCGACAGGCGCACGCGCCAAATGGTTGGGATTGCCTTCAGAAGAAAAGTTCAAAGGCTTTGGTGTTTCGGCATGTGCCACATGCGATGGGTTCTTTTACCGTGGCCAAGAGATTGTAGTCATCGGTGGCGGGAACACAGCCGTCGAAGAAGCGCTGTTTCTCACAAATTTTGCCTCGAAAGTGACCCTGATCCATCGCCGAGACACATTGCGCGCAGAGAAAATCTTGCAAGATCGGCTGTTCAAGAATGAAAAGATCGTCACACTTTGGAACCATGAGCTGGACGAGGTGACCGGGACTGAAAACCCACTAGGTGTCGAGGGCATCAAAGCCAAACATGTCGAAACCGGAGAGATCACCGAAATCCCTGCAAAAGGCGTTTTTGTTGCAATTGGACATGCGCCCGCAAATGAACTGATTGCAGATCAATTAGACACTCATATGGGCGGCTATGTCATTACCAAGCCGGACAGCACTGCAACCTCTATTCCAGGTGTGTTTGCAGCAGGCGATATCACCGATTATCAATTTCGCCAGGCCATTACTTCGGCTGGAATGGGTTGCATGGCCGCGCTCGAGGCCGAGCGGTTTTTGGCAGAGACTCAATAATCAGTTCAAAGCAACCGAACCAATAGACGCGACAAGATCCGTAAGGTCGCGTCGATCCCAGAAATAGGTTTCTTCTTGTCCAAATGTATAGGGTGCGCCGCGCCACTCTTCGGATACACGAAACAGCGTTCGGTTCTTTTTCCCCATCCAAATCACACCCAAATACCCCAAACCATCCGACTTTCGCTTTCCACAAAACGAGACAAACACGGTCTCGCGACCTGTCTTGTCCCAATCGGCCCAATGCGCACCGACCGCGCAATCTGCCTCTACTCGGTTTAGAAAGTTGTTGCGAATGGGAAGGATCCCGCGGCCGACGTCCTCTGCCACAAAGACCCAATGGCGTTTGCGCCAAGTCTCGTCCGTTTGGCCTTTGGGCAGCAATTCATAAACAACCTGTCGCCCGTTTTCGCTTTCCAAGAACAAAACATCTTTCTCGCTTTGGGCATCAACATCTGCGCTGCTTTGCCACGAAGGTGCTGGAAAGCTTCCCAAACTGTCGCGTTCCGGGACGTCTTGGGCCGAAAGCATTCCAGCCCATGCGATTGAAAACAACAATGTTCTGCAAAACAGTCTCATGCACCCGTGATGCGACAGACGCGCTTGCAATTCCAGCCCCACCCTTTAGATGCGGCGCAACTTCGCTTGGAGAGACTTATGATTGCTGAAAACCTGCTTCCCGTTCCAGAGTTGTACGCGCCCTTTGATCAGGCTGATGATCTAAAATTGGCTGCGACGGATTTGGTATCTTGGGATCTGACGGGGCGCCAGCTTTGTGATCTTGAGCTTCTCATGAATGGTGGGTTTTACCCGCTTACAGGTTTTCTCAGTGAGGCGGACTATGCGTCAGTGGTCGAAACCATGCGCCTGACAGATGGCCATCTTTGGCCAATGCCGATCACGCTGGATGTTTCCCAAGATTTTGCGGGAAACCTAAGACCTGGACAAAAAATTGCCTTGCGTGATTTGGAAGGCGTTATTTTGGCCACGCTTGATGTTTCAGACATCTACACGCCAGACAAATCGAAAGAAGCCGAAATGGTTTTTGGGGCAGATGATAACGCTCATCCTGCCGTGAACTATCTTCACAACACGGCTGGGCCGGTTTATCTGGGCGGCAAGATCCAAGGCATTGAGGCCCCAACCCATTACGATTTTCGGGCCCGGCGCGACAGTCCAAATGAACTACGCAGCTATTTCCGCAAATTGGGTTGGCGACGCGTTGTGGCGTTTCAAACCCGCAATCCCTTGCACCGCGCCCATCAGGAACTGACTTTCCGAGCCGCCAAAGAGGCACAAGCAAACCTGCTTATACATCCCATTGTTGGGATGACGAAACCCGGCGACATAGACCATTTCACACGCGTGCGTTGCTATGAGGCGGTGCTCGATCAATACCCATCAGCCACAACATCGATGTCCCTTCTAAATCTTGCCATGCGGATGGCTGGCCCAAGAGAGGCCGTGTGGCACGGTTTGATCCGAAAGAACCATGGCTGCACGCATTTCATTGTTGGCCGGGACCATGCCGGGCCAGGCAAAAACTCTGCGGGTGAGGACTTCTATGGCCCGTATGATGCCCAAGATTTGTTTCGCGAGCATCAAGATGAAATGGGCATCGAGATGGTGGATTTTAAGCATATGGTTTATGTCCAAGAGCGTGCGCAGTATGAACCTGCGGATGAAGTTGAGGATGGGGTGACTGTCTTAAACATTTCAGGCACAGAGTTGCGGCGGCGTCTGCAAGAAGGCTTGGATATTCCCGAATGGTTCAGTTTTCCAGCCGTGGTGAAAGAGCTACGCAAGTCGAAACCGCCCCGTTCGGATCAGGGATTTACCGTCTTTTTCACAGGCTTCTCAGGTTCTGGGAAATCAACAATTGCAAATGCTTTGATGGTTAAATTGATGGAAATGGGCGGGCGCCCAGTGACCTTGCTTGATGGTGATATCGTTCGAAAGAACCTGTCATCCGAACTTGGGTTCTCGAAAGAACATCGCGATTTGAACATTCGTCGGATCGGTTATGTCGCCTCAGAGATCACCAAAAACAGGGGGATCGCAATCTGTGCGCCAATCGCACCATATGCCACAACGCGTTCTGCCGTTCGCGAAGACATAGAGCAATATGGCGCGTTCATTGAAGTTCATGTGGCCACCTCAATCGAAGAGTGTGAACGGCGTGACCGCAAAGGCCTATACAAGCTTGCGCGGGAAGGCAAAATCAAAGAATTCACAGGTATTTCGGACCCATATGATGTTCCTAAAACGCCTGAGCTTAGCCTTGAAACAGAGAATGTGTCAGTGGACAACTGCGCGCATCAAGTCCTTTTGACATTAGAGAGCTTGGGGCTGATTTCAGCCTAGTCACACGAATGACATATTTATGCCTAAAAGGCTCGTTTTTAGGCTTATTTAAGCAAAAGTTTTATGTTTGTTCGGCCAAAAATAAGCTGAAGCATAAGCAAATTATGTCAGCTTTTGAGGTGAACTTGCGGGGGACACATTTTGCCAGAGATCGACTGGGCAACTGACGCTTGGAGCGTCGGTGGCTTTACAGCCATCGTAAACACAAATTATGGATTTGTAGGTTCTCAAGGTACACTGACATCGACGAACGTTGATGGGTCGGGAATCGATGTCGCTTTGACTTTCACAGAAGGTGATGGGGACAACACAGACGGCGGCGAAGAGGGGTTTGGCGGCTGGAGGTTTTCCAATGACATTGACGATTTTGGTCAAGCCGACAACTCATCCTTACAATTGAATGGTATCGGCGATGCGAACGGTTCCGAGACCTCGACGGTCCAAATCCAATTTCAAGATTCAGGAAACCCGACGGATGTAGATGGAGCGCAATTTAGGATCAACGATTTTGACACAAATGATTGGGACGATACCCTCACGATCCAGGCTTTTGATGCCGCGGGCAATCCTGTCGAAATATTTATTACTCCCGAAAACGGCAATTTGATAACTGTGTCTGGCGACGCCACAAACGGCTACGCAGTCGATACCGTCGCAACGGAAGGCACAAACACGAATACAACAAATGCCTCAGCTGCGGGATCAATTTTATTTCAAATACCGGCCGAAGTGGCAACAATTGTAATCGACTACGGAAACTTGGGCGCAGGCGGCCAGCAAATAACGGTCACAAACGTTACATTTGATGACGCTACGATCGTTTGTTTTGTGAAAGGCACGATGATCGAAACCGACTTGGGGGCCAAAGCGATCGAAAACCTTGTCGAGGGTGATCGGATCTGGACCAAGGATATGGGGTACCAAGCTTTGCGTTGGGTCGGTTCCAGTCAAATTCTGGCCCGCGGCAAACTCGCGCCCATTCGTATTCGCGCAGGCGCATTGGGCAACGAAACGGATCTCTGGGTTTCCCCAGAACATCGCATGTTGATCTCTGGTTGGCGTTCAGAACTCCTGTTTGGTCAGCAAGACATTCTCGTGGCTGCGAAACATCTGATTGACGATAAAGCAATCCGACGCGAGGAAAGCGACTTCGTTTGCTACTATCATCTTTTGTTTGATGACCATCAGATCATCAAAGCAAACGGCGCATTTAGTGAAAGCCTTTACCCAGGGCCGGTCGCACTGAAAAGCCTATCTGCCGAAGCAAAAAGGGAAGTCTGTTCAATCTTTCCGGAATTGAACGATCATTCGACGGACAAGCCTCTCGTGAGAGAAGAGTTGTGCGCTTGGGAAGCAAGATCACTCAATGCAATGGCTCTCTGAGCAAAACCATTCTTCCCTGTTGCCGCGGAAGTCTTAGGACCTTTTGCTAATGCACGCTGTGCGCTTCGAAGTGATATTCTTTTGCCAACGAAAAGGCTAAGTTTCGATCTGTGAACAGTGCAACTTGCTCCCCGTTTTCACCATGGACAGCAAAAACCATTGTTTCACCGGTCAATTGTGCTCGGACATCGCCCGGCAATTTGTCGACGGAAACAGGCTTTACATAGACAACATTGCTGTCAAGCCCGAGTTGTTTGAACACTTCCATGAACTTACCCTAGCCTTTGCTGATTGAAATTGTCTGAACGACCGTCTCAGGTTGTGCACGCTTTAAATCAACATGTAGCAACCCATTTTCCATAGAGGCACCAGCAACTTCAACCCCGTCGGCCAAGACGAAACTGCGTTGGAACTGACGTGCCGCAATACCGCGATGTAGGAAAATCTTGCCCACATCATCATCTGATTGTTTGCCCCGGATAACCAATTGGCTGTCTTCAACTGTGATCCCAAGATCATCTTCGCAAAACCCCGCCACTGCGAGAGTAATGCGATAAGCCTGTTCTGATACTTGCTCTATATTATACGGAGGATAGCCCTCATTTCCGGACTTTACCGTCCGTTCAACCAGACGGTCTAACTCCTCAAATCCAAGCAAAAATGGATGCGAGGCAAATGATATCTTCGTCATATTTTGGTCCTTCTAAAAGCGACTCTCATGATGGGCCCCAATTGGCAGCCCTCTAAAAATATGGGGTGAGTCAGCATCCAAAGCAAGGGTTTTGCTACTACTGGTAAATGGCTTCCAGCATGATAAAGGACAAATATGGCAGACGATCGTATTGAAAAGCTGAACGACAAACGATTGCAGCTTGCCGATTTGCGCGAACATCACCGTGATTTGGATGCATCAATCGATGCGCTTCAGCAAATGTCGATACCCGATCAACTGCGCATTCAGCGCCTGAAGCGACAAAAACTGAAGCTGAAGGATCAAATCCAGATCCTTTCAGCGCAAATCAATCCAGACATTATTGCCTGATACCGAAAGGACGCATATGGTCCCAGTTTCTCGTAGGGGAATGGAATGAGCGAACCAATTATAGGCATCATCATGGGCAGTCAGTCCGATTGGCCCACAATGAAAGAGGCCGCAGATATTCTGGATCACCTTAAGATACCTTATGAGGCGAAAATCGTCTCGGCCCATCGCACACCAGATCGTCTTTGGGACTACGGAAAGTCTTCTGTAACCAGAGGCTTGAAAGTCATTATCGCTGGCGCAGGCGGAGCGGCCCATTTACCTGGCATGATGGCCTCCAAGACGCGACTCCCCGTCATCGGAGTACCGGTGCAAAGCAAGGCCCTTTCAGGCGTTGATAGCCTTTATTCGATCGTACAAATGCCTAAAGGCTTCCCCGTTGCCACTATGGCAATCGGCGCGACGGGGGCCGCGAATGCCGGTCTGATGGCCGCCGGTATTTTGGCCCTTTCGGATCCTGACCTCGCACAACGTCTCGACGATTGGCGCGACGCGTTGTCTGCTTCCATTCCGGATGAACCCAAAAATGGTTAAGCCTCTTCCGCTGGGCGCAACAATTGGTATTTTGGGTGGCGGGCAACTTGGTCGTATGCTGTCGGTGGCAGCATCGCGTTTGGGTTTTAAAACTCACATCTATGAACCTGCGCCAGATGCTCCTGCCGGCCATGTGGCTGCACAGACAACAACCGCCGGATATGGCTCTTTAGACGCCTTGAAGGCTTTTGCCCAGTCGGTTGATGTCGTCACTTATGAGTTTGAAAATATCCCAACAGCGGCGTTGGATTTGGTAGAGGCAGAGGTCACTGTTTTCCCAAACCGACATGCCTTGGCAACATCCCAAGATCGGTTGCTCGAGAAGACTTTCGTTCAAGCGCTGGCCCTAAGCCCTGTTCGCTTTGCGGATATAAATGCAGCAAAGGACTTCGAATCCGCCCAAGCAATGATGACGACGGAAACAATTCTTAAAACCCGTCGCTTTGGGTATGACGGCAAAGGGCAACTCCGTCTTCAACCCGGCGCTTCGCTTGAAGCGGCCTGGACAGAATTGGGATCAGTGCCCTGTGTTTTAGAAGAGCTCATTCCCTTTACATCCGAAATTTCGGTGATTGGGGCACGCGGCCAAGACGGTCAAACGGCCTGCTATGACCCCGGTCAGAATGAACATCGTAACGGTATTCTTCATCAAACGGTCGTGCCGGCAGATGTTGGCGCGAAAGTAAAGACAGACGCTGTTTTGGCAACAGCTGCGATCTTAAATGCGCTTGATTATGTTGGCGTAATGGGAGTTGAGTTCTTTGTGACCCCATCAGGCATTCTTGTGAATGAGTTTGCACCGCGTGTTCACAACTCTGGTCATTGGACCCAACAAGGTTGCGCTGTCGACCAGTTTGAGCAGCATATTCGTGCAATCGCGGGATGGCCTTTATCCAACGCCGAACGGCACAGCAATGTCAGTATGCAAAACCTGATCGGAGACGATTTGAACAATCTTGGCCAATGGTTGGCAGACCCAAAATCTGCGTTGCATCTGTATGGTAAAGACCAGGCAAGGCCAGGTCGCAAAATGGGTCATGTCAACACGGTCACAGGCGCGCCTTAGACAACGAGAGGGTCGCGATAAGAACGCCGACAAGCACAATCGGAAATCCGATCCAGTGATAAAAAGCAAACCGTTCGCCCAAAAATACAACGGCCAGAATTGAGCCGATGACAGGCATCATATGTAGAAACGTAACCGCGCGTCCCGGCCCAATCCGCGCGACCGCGCCATTAAAGGACAAGAAGGCAACAATAGAGGCGAAGATGCCTGTGTAACCCACAGCCCAAAGGGTTGACCATGAAAGTTGAACAGCCTGCATCGTCAGCGTTTCAAAGATATAAAACGGCAACAGCAGGATAATCCCCCCTACACTCGTGAGAAACACCAAAAGCAAAGGCGTGACATTGTTGGGCTTGAACTTCAAAGAAACGGAATAGCAACCCCACGCAACAACCGCCGCGAGTATCCAAAAGTCGCCGGCATTGAAGGACAGGTTGGCCAAAACCTCCCAAGAACCGCGAGTGATCAAATAGGCAGCGCCACAAAAAGAAATCACAATACCAAGGATCTGTCGGGGGCTGACCCGGTCCCCCAACACAAAATAAGCCAAAATCATCACTGTTAGGGGATTGGTCGTTAAGATCAACAATGCGTTTAGTGCTTCGGTCCGCGCCAGGCCCAAATAGGCGAAACTCTGAAACATAGCGGCGCCAAACAACCCAAGCGCTGCCACTGCTATCCAGTTTTTCCTAGCATCTTGCCAAGCCTCTTTTGACGCATACAGCGCCACCGGCAGCAAGATCAAACTCGCAAGAACCCAGCGCCAAAACGCCAATCCGATCGGCGGGACATCCGCCCGGATGGCACGCCCCAAAACAAAGTTCCCTGCCCAACACAAGACCGCGGTCATCGCCAGAGCTGCGGCGATAAGAAAGCTGCGATCGATCTTTATGTTACCGCTCATTTACCATCCTGTCTTTGCGCAAACCATATTGGTAAAATCACACCGCTCAAAACCATCGCACTGCCAATGACGAATCTATCATCCACCATTTCTTCCAGAAAAATCAAACCGCCTGCCATTGCAATCAATGGTACTGTCAATTGAGCAAGGGCCGCACTGGTGGCCGCAATGCGGGGCAGAACCGCATACCACAAAGCATAGCCAAGGCCAGACATCACCACACCAGAGATCGCCGCATAGGCCAAGCCCCATGGATCGACCGGTCCGATGCCTTGCCAAACCGCAACGGCAAAAACAGCTGGTAATGTCAGCAGAAAAGCCCGGAAAGTTGTGGCAAGGGGCGCTGCCGCGCCGCGCCCAGCCAGCGAAAAGATACCCCAACCTATCCCAGCCACGATCATCGAAGCGGCCGCACCTGTTGTGAATTCCAATTCACCGCTCGCTGGCCAAAGCACAACAAACAAACCCAAGAGCCCAAGCGCCGCGCCGGCATAGGTTGCAAATTTTGGTCTTTCTCCCCCAAGCAACGCCCCGCTAAACATGGTCAGTTGTACCACACCAAACAGCAACAACGCACCAAGGCCTGCCCCGATAGATTGATAGGCCAACGAAAAGCCCAGCATATAGGCCGTCAAACCCAACGTGGAGGGCCATGAAAATCGCCCCTGTGCAAGCTCACCGCGCAAGGCAATCAGCGTAAACAAGGTCACGGCCCCAAAACCCACTCGAAACAAGGCGAAATCCACAGCCGAAATCGTCGTTTCAGCCAAGGCCAATCGGTTCAGAACGGAATTAGCACCAAAGGCCATCATTGTTAGAACAAGGCAGATCAGCACACGCATCATGCAATCAGACTTTCAGCAATCTCGCCGCAAACAAAGCTAAAGCGACCCTTCACCAACGTGGCAACCACTCGCCCAGAGCTTGCGTCCAATATCGTAAAATCCGCACGCTGACCTGTGGCAATCTCACCTCGATCTGACAGACCCAAAACAGCCGCAGGTCCTTTAGAGATCATGTTCCAGCCCTGCTCAAAGGGAACCAAACCCTCTCGATCCAGTGTTTCGACCGCCGCAATCAGTGACGGATAGTGATAATCAGAGACCAAAGCATTGACTAAACCACGGACCGCCAAATCGCGCCCGCTGGCATTACCATTATGCGATGCGCCGCGCACCACATTCGGCGCACCAATGATGACGGGTTCACCATGGGCGTGCGCATCTTCGGCAACCTCTGCCGTTTCGGGAAACTCAGAAATGCCAACCCCCATATCACGATAGGCCGCACGCACCTCAATTGAGTGATCATCATGGCTGCCCACTCTCACACCGCGTACATCAAGTGACTGCAAAAGTCGTCTTAGGGCTATTGCCTCTCGTGGTTCGTTCGCCAGCATCTCATACATATAAGCAAGATGTTTTTCTGGACTTCGTCCTGATTTCAGGGCCGTACCATTCAAACGCGGTGGGGTTTTTCCTGCGCGCAGTTTCTCGCGCGGCAAATGGTCATTCAACACAACATAGCGAAGATCAAACGCATCCACGATAGATAGCGCATCTTCAAAGTTATCGACCATCGAAACCTCTAGACGCAGTTGTAAGTGTATATCGGTCAACAGGTCGGGGCGCGCCAACATCAAACCTGACATCATGCGACGACAAAATTCGGGGCTACGCATTCCACCTTCCCATGAATAAAACTGTGCAAGCATCGCCGTGGTAATTCCGTTTGCGCCAAACTCAGCGTCGACATTCCAAAATCCCCGCGACATGTTTTGCACAGCCCCACGCCGCGCTGCGACATGGCGATCATAGGCATCGCCGTGCAGATCAATAATACCGGGTAAGATGCGTGTATTCTCCAGTACCTTGGAACTGGGGCCTTCAACGGCATGTATTTTACCATTATCTAAGACAATCGCGGCAGGTTGAAACACACCGTCGATTAAAACTTGATCGCTGCTCAGGATCATTTCGAAAGGCCCTGTCTGACTGCGCCCAAAAGCAAAGCAGCTTCATCAAGGTTACGCTTCTGTGCGGCCTTTATCAGTGCGGCATTTTGATCCTTGGGCAATTGAACCGACAAAAATGTGCCTCGACTAGCATTCTTGCTGGGTTCAATCGAAGACCAATCTGCCGTCGAAACCAAACGGCGCACTTGATCAGATAAGCTGCCGCGGGCCTGCCTTTTTAAACCGGCCCATATTGTGGGGTCGGGACAGACTTCGATCGATTTTCGTGGGTCTTTTCGGCTCATGCATGAGGGCGTATCGCAAAGGCCGTATCACCTCAATTCATAGATATTACAAAGCGACACGCATGACAGGTGAATGCGTCGTCTCCCAAATGACCCGCTTCAAAAGCGCCTAACTTGTAACAGTATCGCAGCCACCGCTGTCAGGGTTAAAAATTGTTCCAACCGGACATGCCTCTGCCGGGGTCATCCCTTCATGCGAACAGCCTGTTGCAAATGCCGCTACAGCGCCGGAAATGGTAAAAGCAAAAATATACAACACCTGTTTCATAGGCTTCAATATGGATTAGATGAAATGAAATGCAATCATCTCTTCCGTCGCAGCTTGGCATATTGCTATACTTTTGCGGCGGGAAACGCGGTGGAACAATGAAATCAAGTCTGAAAACTTTAGCTGCAAGCTTGTCGCGCGCGCTCCCCAAAACGCATTTTTTTGACATGTTGTTGGCCCGCGCGGCCTTCTTGTCCCGACTTGGCAGATTGCCAAAAGCGCGCGGCGGCACATTTCCAGATTTCTTATTTCAGATGAAACTAAATCGCACATTGGAGGAGCCGCTACGCCGGCAAGTCTCAGACAAAGAACATGTCAAAAGCTTCATCTCAGACAAACTTGGCGATGCGTTTAACGTCCCAACGCTGGCAATCCTAAGGTCAGAAGAAGAGATCGATTGTTATGAATTTCCAAACCGCTGCTGCATCAAGCCATCACATGCAAGCGGTCAAGTTATCTTGCGGAAAAACGGTGAGGCCATCGACCGTGATCGACTAAAGAACTGGCTTCTGCTGAATTACTACGACAAAGGGCGGGAACGAAATTACAAAGATCTTGCGCGCAAAATCCTTGTGGAACCGTTGATTTTTGACAGCGTGGAGAACGAAGACCTTAAGTTCTTCTGTTTTAATGGCCGCGCCAAGATGATCCAGATCGACCACGGTCGGTTTTCAGATCATCGTCGCCTTTACCTGACACCGGATTGGCAGGTGCTCCCATTTTCCATTCTAAAGCCTCAATTGGAATGGGTTCCCGAACGACCTTCAAACTTGGACAAGCTTTTAAATGTTGCTCAGACACTGGCACGCGCATTCTCGTTCATCCGCGTCGACCTATATACTGATGGCGAAACAGTCTATGTAGGCGAACTGACAAACATGCCTGAAGCCGGTTTTACGAAGTTCATCCCACGCTCGGCCGAGGCTTTGGCAACCAAGTTGATCTTAAACTAAATCATCCGGTAAAGGCGTGTGCATACCGCAATCTTACACTCGTAAAGCGCGGGCATGAAAACACCCCTGCCGCGCGTTATGAATATCAACAAAAGCAATGTCATTGTCAGCAAGTATTACATTCAGCCTACCACGCAGATTTGGTCCTTCAAACACATCCGCCGTTTTCATCATGCCATCTGGCGTGAACCCTCGCACTGACAGCAATCTATGGTCCAAATGCGATGGCAATTCATCATGGGCCAATTCCCGCGTTTCCTTTTTGCTGACAAAGATCGCATGGCGCGCGCGATAGGGGCTCTCGACTGAAAGATGCTCATAATTACATAAAATCAACTCTTCGCCGATCTCGGCATCCCGCAGGCTAACGCGGCAGGGAAATGCGTTTTTTTCATCTGCGATCATGCGGCGGGCACCAATTTGCGCCAGTTCGTCATCAGACATATCAAAATAGTGGGCAAAAGGTTCGGCTGGAAGCGCTTCGATTTGAAAGCTCATTTGGATCTCCTTGAATTGTTGAGCCAGCCCTAGCCCCAAAAGAAACCCCACTCGACCCGGTTCTTGCTAAAATATGCGCGCAGACCAAAAACAGTCTCTAGACTGCTCATAAAGCAAACTGGTCTGCGAAAACCTCCACCAAGTGTCCTTTCGTTTGAACGCCTTGTTCAACATGGATTAAATTTCCCGCCGCATCGAATAACAAAAGCGTAACATGAGCGACCCCGTAACGTGCCGCAAAGGCCTGCCCCTCTTTGGTTGAAATGTTCGCCACGAGATATGTAATCTCCCCATCATCAAACTGGCGCAATGCACGGCGGGTATTCTTTTGCAAATTGCGACACATGTTACAATTAGGATCGTGAATCTGGACAATCGATGGCGCACCTTGTCCTATTTGTGTCAGGTCAAACTCTGCCATTGTTTTACGTATCGATGTGATGGCAAAGACGCTCCCACCGGTAAGCAGAACTGTGCCAATCGTAACGTTTCGGATCGTGCGCAGTGCTTTGCGCCGATCGCGTTTATGGGCCGCATGAGGTGCCGCCACAACCGAAGCCTTCCTTTTACTCGCTACTCGCTTGGTTCTTTTTTTCATGGCAGATCTCAACCTCACTCATGCTTGAGGCTAGTGAAACAGCACAGAATTCTGTAATCACGTCCAATCACAAGGATGTCAGCAAAAAGGCCGCCCCGATAGACGGGCTGATTAATGGCTCAGCGCTCAATAATTTTGATGGTCGGAGGCACTATGGCTGCAACATTTATGACATGGTTTTCACAAACCAACGCATAGTGTTCAAAACTTCCATAGATCTGCGATCCATCCCAGGTCGCAACCTTGATGTAGTCCAAGAACGCTGATGCTTCATGGCGTCTCAATCTTTTGGAATAGTCTTCGCCTTCTTCACCCTGGCTATATGTTTCATCAACGATGCTGAACGCCAGATAATGCGGAAACGTTATTTCGAACCGTGCGCACTCAGCTGAGACTTCTATCGGACGACCACCTGCAAAAATACGGTCGAGATCTTTATTCCCAGAATCGATACCCTTGGGCTCGCCCAATCTAGCTTCATCGACTGCAATTCGCAGCATCTTGGATTCAGGACCTTCAGTGTAATTTACCAGGTAAATGTATTTGCATTCATTAAGTCTTTTTTCAAAGTTCATAGTCAGAAAGCCAAAGTTAGTTTTGAGCAAACTAGAACACTTATCCGAAACGAAAAAGGCCGCCCAGAAGGACGGCCTTTCGTTTTTATCAAGCTGATGTTCCCAGTTTTCTTGGGTGTGGCACGCGGTCAGCTATGCCGACCGCTTTCGCCACCAAAATTGAATTGGGCAAAGCCAAATTCAATTTTTACATCATACCACCCATTCCGCCCATGTCAGGCATTGCTGGTCCGCCCGCGCCAGGCTTTTCTGGCTTATCAGCAACCATGGCTTCTGTTGTAATCAACAGACCTGCAATGGAAGCTGCATCTTCCAAAGCTGTCCGAACAACCTTCGCAGGGTCGATAACACCGTCTTTGAACAGATCGCCATATTCTTCGGTTTGCGCATTGAAACCGAACGAAGCATCTTTGCTCTCGCGGATTTTGCCCGCAACAACAGCGCCATCAACACCCGAGTTTTCAGCGATTTGACGCAAAGGCGCTTCGATCGCACGACGCACAATCGTGATACCTGCATTCTGGTCAGCATTTGCGCCTTCCATGCCTTCAAGGCCTTTGCCCGCTTGAACAAGCGCAACACCGCCGCCAACAACAACGCCTTCTTGAACAGCCGCACGTGTCGCGTTCAAAGCATCGTCAACACGATCCTTACGCTCTTTCACTTCGACTTCCGTGGACCCACCAACGCGGATCACAGCAACACCACCGGCCAATTTCGCCAGACGCTCTTGCAGTTTTTCACGGTCGTAATCGGAGGATGTCTCTTCGATCTGCTGTTTGATCTGTGCCACACGCGCTTCGATCTCAGCTTTCTCACCTGCACCATCAACGATTGTTGTCTCATCTTTAGTGATAGAGACGTTCTTCGCTGTGCCCAGCATGTCGATTGTCACTGACTCCAGCTTCATACCTAGGTCTTCGGAAATCACCTGACCACCTGTCAGAACCGCGATATCCTGCAGCATCGCCTTACGACGATCGCCAAAACCAGGTGCTTTCACTGCTGCGATTTTCAAACCGCCACGCAGTTTGTTCACAACAAGCGTCGCCAGTGCTTCGCCTTCAACATCTTCTGCGATGATCATCAAAGGCTTGCCGGATTGGATGACTGTTTCCAATAGGGGCACCATTGGCTGCAAAGAAGACAATTTCTTCTCGTGCAACAAGATCATGCAGTCTTCCATTTCTGCCGTCATCTTGTCTGGGTTCGTCACGAAGTAAGGTGACAAGTACCCACGATCAAACTGCATGCCTTCAACAACGTCTGTTTCTGTTTCCAGACCTTTGTTTTCTTCAACAGTGATCACGCCTTCATTGCCGACCTTCTGCATCGCGTCTGCGATTTGGTCGCCAATTGCGGCTTCACCATTGGCAGAGATCGTACCTACTTGTGCAACTTCGGCAGAGTCTTTCACTTCACGGGACATGCCTTTGATCGCGTCAACGATGGAACCAACCGCTTGGTCGATACCACGCTTCAGATCCATTGGGTTCATGCCAGCCGCAACCGACTTCATGCCTTCTTTTACAATCGCCTGCGCCAGAACTGTCGCAGTTGTTGTCCCGTCACCCGCTGTGTCATTTGTACGACTTGCGACTTCTTTGACCATCTGTGCGCCCATATTCTCAAACTTGCCTTCAAGTTCGATTTCTTTCGCAACAGATACACCGTCTTTTGTGATACGAGGTGCGCCAAAGGATTTGTCCAGAACAACGTTCCGGCCTTTCGGGCCCAGCGTTACTTTCACAGCGTCTGCAAGAACATTAACGCCATCCAGCATCATATTCCGCGCGTCTGTGGAAAATTTTACGTCTTTTGCAGCCATGATTAGCTCCTATTTTCCGTGAGTTTATTAAAGCGTGCCGAGGATATCGGACTCTTTCATGATCAACAGGTCTTCGCCGTCGACCGTGACTTCTGTACCGGACCATTTGCCGAACAGGACTTTGTCACCAACGGATACGGCCATTGGGATAAGCTCGCCGCTATCTTTGCGCGCGCCCTCGCCTGCTGCGATGATCTCGCCTTCAGCTGGTTTTTCTTTGGCGCTGTCAGGGATGATCAGCCCGCCAGCTGTCTTTTCGTCGCTTTCCAGCCGACGAACCAGAACACGATCGTGCAGTGGTTTAAATGCCATTTTGGATCTCTCCATAAAGGTTGCGTTAGAGGAGGCTTTGGGTTGCGTTAGCACTCGCCTCCCTTGAGTGATAACGGAGGGTCACTTAAGGCGAGGTTAGTGGGGGGTCAAGGGGTTTGGGCAGCAAATTGACCTAACCCAAGGCCGAAAACACTTAGAAGTGTTGTAAAAGGGTTTTACCCAAATCCGGCATGTCTTTCTGGCGCGTTGCGCTATGTCAGTCACAAGGTTTTTTGAGGTGAAACATGATTACATTGAAGAATGCAAAACCCACATGGCTCGCCGCAGCTCTTGCCCTGAGTGTCAGCCTACCTGCGCTTGCGCAGAACACCGTTCTATCTGCCCAAGACTCTGACCCCAAGGTCATGGGGTGGATGCAGGGCTTTCCCCCGCCCGCAGACAAGCTGATCACGCAACCGGACTCGAACTATTTCAGCTTCCCGAAACTGCGCTGGTCGGTCTGCCATCTGCGAGAGTTCCTCCCGACAGAGGCGATCAGCCGTGGCATCGGCGCGCCTGTGCCGCTGACCTATGCTCAGGATCGCGCGACGCTCGAGGCCGAGATTGATGCCCTGACCTTCACCGTCATGAACAGCGATGAAACCATGACATGGGACGCATCGCTCTTTGCCAATTACACCGACGGCATGCTGATCCTGCACAAAGGGGAGGTCGTCTATGAGCGCTATTTCGGCTGCCTGGAGGAAACCGGCAAACATGCCGCCATGTCGATGACCAAATCCATCACCGGCCTCTTGGCCGAGATCATGGTGCAGGAAGGCACCCTTGATGATACCCTTTTGGTCCGCGACATCATCCCCTCGATTGGCGACAGCGCCTTTGCGACAGCGACGGTACGCGAGGTCATGGATATGACGACGGGCGTCCAGTATTCCGAAGACTACTCCGACCCGAATGCCGATATCTGGCTCTATTCGGCGGCGGCCAGCCCCCTTCCCAAGCCGGCGGATTACACCGGGCCAAACGGCTATTGGGAATACCTGCAACAGGTGCCGCCCGATGGGGAACACGGCGCGGAGTTCCACTATAAAACCATCAATTCCGATATGCTGGGCTGGATCATTTCCACCGTGGCGCAGAAATCCGTGACCGAGCTCGCCTCGGACCGGCTCTGGACCAAGATAGGTGCCGAGCTGGAGGCCGAAATGACCGTGGATGGATACGGCGTGCCCTTTGCGGGCGGTGGCCTGACGGCGGGTCTGCGGGATTTGGGCCGCATCGGGATTTTGATGCTGAATGGTGGCGTGATCAACGGAGAGCGCCTGTTCCCAGAGGCGGTGGTCGATCAGATCAAAGCCGGTGGTGACAGGTCCAAGTTCGGAGACGGATTTCCGACTTTCGGGGCTGGCAGCTATACCAGCCAGTGGTGGGTCCTTCACAACGATCATGGCGCCTTTGCCGCCCGCGGCGTGCATGGCCAAACAATCTATGTCGACCCCACCGCCGAGATGGTCTTGGTGCGCTTCTCGTCTTTCCCGCAGGCGCAAAACGGGTTCATCGACCCAACCTCGCTGCCCGCCTATCAGGCCGTGGCGGAATACCTTCTCGAACGGCGCTGATGGCCGTTTCGTTGTGCGGCCATCATCGCCGCACAAACGAATTGAAGTCCTTACGGATGAGCTAATTTACCTTTGAATTAAGGTTTTTCACCACCCAAGCTAACATACCTACCAAAACACCCCAAACCGCGCCACTGATCCCGAACAGGACCATTCCGCTGGCCGTGATCAAAAAGGTCAGCGCGGGTGCATTCAACTGATAGCATTTCCAACAACGAAGGTGATCTGTGCCAACGGGACCTAAGCATCGCCTAAAGCCGAAGCGACCGCTGCCGCGATATGATCGATCAAAGCCCGCACCCGTGCTGGCATGAAACGACGCTCTCGAAAACAGATATGCACCTCTGTCTCAACTGACACCAGATCCCGACATACTGGCTCCAAAGCACCGTTCCTAACATCAGTATTGGTCAGATATGAAGGCAGCAACGCGATCCCCTGCCCTTCACGGACAAGGTCCAGAACGGCCTCAATCGAGTCTGATTGCATGACGGCGTTTGGAACAATTGAATGCGTATCCTGCCCGCCATCCGGAACAGGCCAGGACATTACACGGCCCGTCCCCGGAATACGAAACCCTATGGCGGGGATAGACCCTAGGCTGTCGCGCCCCGGCGGTTCCGAAAGTGACGCCAGAAATGAAGGCGCGGCAACAAGGCCAGATTGAAACATTCCCAGTCGTCGGACAATCAAATCGGTGTCTGGAAGCGGACCCAACCGGATCGTAAAATCGATGTCATCCGCGATCATGTCATCAAGCCGGTCCTGCAAAAGCGCTTCAACAAGAACACCGGGATGTACTGAGCGAAATCGCCCAAGGGCTGGCAGAACGTGGTGCCGGCCAAACGCATGACTTACGGAAAAGCGCACCTGTCCAGACAGAATTGCGCCAGTATCAGAAGTTGGCTCCAGCGCACCATCGATTTCAGCAAGGGCCCTGCGCGCCGCCGTGATCAACTGCTCGCCCGCATCTGTGGTGACAACTTTGCGGGTGTTGCGGCGAAACAGTCTTTGACCCGTACGGTCTTCAAGCTGTCCAACAATCCGACTGATCGCAGCCCGTGGCAGATCAAGATGGCGACCTGCAGCAGCGAAACTTCGGTGATCTGCAACCGCAACGGCGACACGTAGCGCCCGAATTTGAACGACATCAATTGTCATGAATTATGTGACAGATTGTTATAGAATTGATCCATTTCGTAAGACTAACAATGCCCCCATATTGTGTCCATAGCACCGCCCTTGTTGGGCGAAGGAATGGAGAAATAAGATGAAATACGCAGTACTCGGCACTGGCATGGTTGGTCACACACTTGCAACCAAACTCGTTTCACTGGGTCATGAGGTCCGCATGGGCGCCCGTGATAAAGACAATGAAAAAGCAATCGCCTGGGCGGCTTCGCAAGGAAGTCAGGCCGGACACGGGTCCTTTAAGGACGTTGCCAATTGGGCGGATCGCATCGTGGTCGCCGTCAGCGGAGCGCAAATCGAAGCTGTCGCCGCTTCGGTTGGGGATGCAGCGGTTACAGGAAAAACCGTGATTGACGTAACCAACCCGCTCGACTTCAGCCACGGCATGCCGCCCGTTTTGGTTCCGCATCTTTCGAACACGACCTCGGCGGGCGAGGCGCTGCAAGCCGCGCTGCCTTCGGCCAAAGTTGTCAAAACGCTGAACACAATGAACCACGAGATCATGGTTGAACCGACAAAAGTTCCAAATAATCACGACGTATTCCTCAGCGGCGATTATGATGATGCCAAGGCAGATGCACGTGCACTTCTTGCCGAACTCGGTTGGAGCCACCCGATCGACCTTGGGCCGCTGGCCGCAGCGCGCGGCACCGAAGGTATGATGCCCTTCTGGCTTCGAATGTGGGGTGTGCATGGATCTACCGATTTCAACTACCATATCGTACGGGGGTGATAATGCGAGTTGCAGTGATCACCGGCGCGGCCAAAGGCATTGGGCTAGAAACCGCGCGTCAACTTTCCGAAGAAGGGTTGAAAGTTATCCTGACGGGTCGCGATGCCGAAGCACTTCGGTCCAGCGCCGAACAGTTGCAAAATGCCGATTGGCATGTGCTGGACATAGGCGAACAAGCATCGACGATAGCATTCTTTGACTGGCTGACCGCAACGTATGGCAGGTTGGACGTGTTGGTGAACAACGCTGCCCGTCTTTATGGAGGACACGCCGCGTCATTCTTGGGAACGGAACCTGAAACACTGATTGAAGCGATATCAAATAACGCCATCGGTGCTTATCGACTAATGCAAGCGGCGCTCCCTTTGATGGAACAAGGTGGGTATGGGCGAATTGTAAACGTTTCTTCTGGAATGGGTGCCTTTTCGGAGATGGGCGCTGGCGCCGTTCCCTACAGAGTTTCCAAAACAACCCTGAATGCCCTTACGCGTCTTGCCGCGAGCGAAGCCCCATCAATTGTAAAAGTAAACGCGGTTTGTCCAGGTTGGGTCCGAACAGATATGGGCGGTCAAAGCGCGCCAAGAGATGTTGAAGATGGAGCCAAAGGCATCGTCTGGGCTGCAACGCTTCCTGCAGACGGGCCATCTGGTGGCTTCTTTCGTGATGGCAAAGCGATAGAATGGTGAACGCGTCCAAAATTGGGAAATTGTAACGTATACGACCACGCTATTTTCGTAAGGACACTGCGTTCGACTAGGCGGGCGCAACCACGTTTAAACGGTCTTCCATTTTTAATCTTTGTTTCAACTGACGTTCTTCCAAGACCTCACCTCCCAGACCGACACATCCGCCACAACACCCCAAACCGCACCACTGATCCCGAACAGGACCATACCGCTTTCCGTGATCAAAAACGTCAACGCAGGCGCTTTGAATTGATCAGTATCGCTAAAGGCAGACTGAATGGCCGCGACAAAAGCCGGGATCAAAAACAACTATTCTCAAGCAACAGACGGTCTTTGTTTAAACAACCCTCAACTCCGCGATGGGAAAATCCCTTCTAGGGCAACACAATACCGGACCGTCAAATATCCACCGCCTTGGCTTTGCAAGCTTGTTCCGCCTGATTGGCCCATCAGATATGCCGGTAAACCCGGCCCAGCGCCCTGCCCAAGCGGCACACGCCCGCGAAGATCCGGCAGGCCAAAAGTTGTGCGACCATCCCCACCATAGATCGTACCAAGCAAAGCAAATAGTGCCGAATATTCAGAGATGGCCAAAAGTTGGCCTTCGGCCGCCGCCGTACCACGCGGGCAAAAAGTGCCGCCAAACATAAAAATCTCACCCAAATACATGTCGCGCGCCTGCGCTGAGACCGCAGCCATTTGCATAAGAAAGGCACCAACCAGTGCATATTTTAAGTGTTTCACAATATTCCCCACTCTATCTGAATTTCAGCGACCAAAGATCACAACCCTAAGGTCACATTCTTACCGACAAACGCAAAGAGGAATTTTTTGACAAACCGGGCGGAACGACCCCATGAATGCATCATCAAACTTAATCTTTGGCCTTGTACGGTGATACAGAAATCGCCTTGGCGGCGCCTATCGACAAGCTTCTTTGGTTTTGGAATAGGGTTCTATCACGTCGGAAACAGGTGCAGGACAAGACGTTTACATAGGACTATTTGGATACAATTTTATGGCCAAGTTACTGAATTTCGACCAAACGATTGGGGAAAAACGCATCGTCCTGGCACAACCGATTGCCGGCTTTAATGACCAGCTAAACCAAACAGCCTTGTGTTTGGACTATTGCCGAAGAACAGGCAGAGACTTGATTGTGAATTTCAAAGGTGGCGGACTCAAACACCATCTCTCTGACATATTTGAACCCCCCTTCTCTCGATCTGACTTGGCTCCGCAAATTTGGTGTATGGGCGCTTTTGAATCGATCCATTTTGAGGGCCGAACTACGCACCCAGACTGTCTAAAAGGACATGCAAGATTTCTGAGAACAGAGATCATCGGCAAACACAGCCCACCATTGCGCGTGATTGCAGGAACCAATAGTCCCTCGTCCCTGCACTATGCTGAAAATTTCCAACTGCGGCGCATCGAAGACGTTCCGGATTTTGATGCGCAGATCGTTTTGCATCTCAGTGCAGGTGGCGGGATCAAGGGCATCAATTTTCTGAAGCTTCTTTCTCTCCAAGCAGAAATTGCCAACGCGGTTCTGAGAAGATTGGTCAAGCTTCCCAAATCACTAACGGCCGTCCACATTCGACACACCGATATTGCGGCAGATGCTCCGCGTTTTTTCCAAGCGTTGAACAGTACTCTCGAAGCTGAGAATCTGCTGATATGCAGTGACAATCAAGCCGTGAAAGAGATGGCAAAGGATGCGCTAAGCCGTTCAATAAATATCCTATCAGTTTCAGATCTGCCAGATTTTGATGGGGCACCTACGCATTTGAAGGCAGGGTTTACGGCAAGTAGAGACGGCGTTGTATCACTTTTGACGGACCTTCTTGCCATGAGTGGTGCCCAGCAACTTGGGTTTCCGACGATCATGAGGGGTAGGAGAGTTGTCATATCTGGCTTCTCCTATCTGGCCGATCAGCTTCGTCAGACCCCGGACATACAAAAGTCACTTCTAAAGTTTGGCGACAATACCTTGAAACACCAGTACTTCGAGAATGGTCCCCCCAGCCTACCCCGAAACAACAACCTGTCTCAAAAACTGATTGAGTATTACCCGGAATTGGCCTGTATGGAAGCTATCTTGGGTTAACGACCCATGCCAATTCCTCGACAGAAACACGTGGTGCTTGTCTTTTGTGTCTGTTTCGAAAAACCGCAGCCAAAAAACACGAAAGACCATAGCATGGAAACGAAAACCAACCTATTTGGCTCTCATGGTACAGATCATCAATGCACTCTCTGACATCTCCGCGCGCTATAGGGCGGTCTATTGCGATCTCTGGGGCTGTCTCCACAATGGGATCAAACCCTTTGAAGAGGCTGTAATGGCACTTGAAAAATTCAAGTCAGATGGTGGTATTGTGATCCTTTTGACGAATTCTCCGCGCCCGGCCAGTGGCGTTTATCCACAGCTGGACGCCATCGGGGTGCCGCGTGATTTGTATCATGCAATCGTCGCCAGCGGGGATGCCGCCCGCGCTGCCATGGCGTCAGGTGCTTATGGCAAGAAGGTCTACCACATCGGACCAGACCGCGATCACCCTTTTTTTGACGGCGTCCCGGAAGAGGATTTTTACCAAGGCATCGACATCGAACGAGTGGCCCTTGATGACGCCGAAGGTCTTGTTTGCACAGGTCTTTTCGACGACACATCCGAAACCCCACAAGACTACCGCGCGACCTTGCTTTCTGCAAAAAATCGCGGCCTCAAGATGCTCTGCGCCAATCCAGATATCGTTGTAGATCGCGGCGAGCGGCGGATCTACTGCGCCGGCGCTTTGGCTGAAGCCTATAAGGATTTGGGCGGCGAAGCACATTACTTCGGCAAACCTCACGCGCCCATCTACACCCTTGCGCGCCAAAGACTGGACAGTCTTTCAAAGACCGAGATCCCAAATTCCAGTGTTTTGGCCATCGGGGACGGTATTCGTACAGATGTCGCAGGCGCATCTGGTGAAGGCATAGACGCCATTTTCATCACGGGTGGATTGGCAAAGAGCGCAACGCAAACCGACACGCAGCCAAATCCAAAGTCGTTACAGGCCTTCTTGACGGACGCACAGCTCTCGCCAGAATATGCAATGGGCTTTCTGCGTTGATGAGGATTATTCGAGATTATCAGTTTGCCGATCCGGCTGATCGTGGCGCCGTTGTGGCAATCGGCAATTTTGACGGCGTTCATCTGGGGCATCAGTCTATCCTAGACCTCACAAGGTCCATTGCTCTGGAAGAAAAAGCTTCTCTTGGGGTCCTTACATTTGAACCGCACCCAAGAGAGTATTTTGCACCAGACGCACCATCCTTTCGCTTGATGAACCCAGGTGCCAAAGCCCACCGCCTTGAAAAACTCGGTGTGGAGAGACTGTTCCAACTCAATTTCAATGCCGCCCTTTCTGGCCTTAGCGCCGAACAATTCGCCGCAGACGTGATCCGCGACGGCTTAGGCCTGACCCATGTTGTCGTCGGTGCGGATTTTTGTTTCGGCAAGGGCCGTTCTGGTACCGCCGCTATGCTGTGTGAATTTGGAGACCAGATGGGCTTTGGCGTTACAATCGCAAAGCTGATGCAAAATGGTGATACCGTATACTCCTCAACCGCAATCCGAGATGCTCTGACCAAAGGCCGCCCCCAAGATGCCTCCAAGATGCTTGGGCATTTCCACCGGATCGAAGGAGAGGTGCTACATGGTGATGCCCGCGGCCGCTTATTGGGCTACCCAACGGCCAACATGTCCTTAGAAGGATTGCATCGTCCAAAATTTGGCATCTATGCGGTTTTGGTAGATGTCCGCACAGGACCACATAAAGGCAGTTATCACGGCGTTGCGTCGCTTGGGGAACGTCCTACATTTGGCGTGAACATCCCCAATCTAGAAACCTATATATTTGACTTTTCAGGCGATTTGTACGGCACAGAGGTTTCCGTCGCATTGGTCGACTTCCAACGTCCCGAACTCAAATTCGATGGCATCGACCCGCTCATTGCCCAGATGGATCAAGACAGTTTGCGCGCGCGCGCTACACTTGCCGCTTTGTAATTTTGAATTGGCCCAAATACCTGCGGGTGAATTTCACGGATGCGAAAGAGGGCCTGCAAGGCCTTCAGGACAAAGCCTTCACGACTTCGGCATAGGTTTCCAAAGCCCTATCGCCGGCATCACTGCGCGCATAGACGCCCTTTTCCACACGAAAGAACCATCCATAATGATTGTCGCGCAAAATCACGCCAGCTTTCTCAACCCCAGTTGATGCCTTCAAAGCCTTGGGTGATTGCGGCCCGTTTTCCAACCCGACCGCCAAACGCAACGCATCTTGCCGGTATGCAGTAACAACCGGACGGCCGCTCTGCCCGCCTTCGTTAAAATCGCCCGCCCGCTGCGCGAATTCTTTCAAAAGTGCCGCTTCCCGTTTTGGCGTTCGGCGCGGTTGATAAGGGCCCGGGTCAGAGGCCACCTCCACCAAACCCCGGACAAGATCGACCCAAAGAACGCCAAGTCCCAATCGCCGGCACAACGCGACAGTTTGGGCCCGGCGCCGACGTGATGCTGGCGCAACCGAAGATGGTACCGCCAAGTAAACATGATCTGCAACGGTCAAGCGATCAACTGCCTGCAAAACGACTGTCAGATTCAACGCAGTTTTCAACTCGACAATCACAGGCGGCTCCGTCCCCCGCAAACCAACAACATCACAATCCTTAACCTCAGCTTTTACAACATAGCCTTGACCCTCCAGAAAGAGCTTCACGATCGGGTAAAGTTCGGTTTCGCGCATAGATATGTTGATGCCCTGCACTGAAGAATTTCGCAAACCGCTTTCCATTCACGAGGCGACTTGCCAAAACCGTGCTTATGGAACGTTTCTGGGATACAACTCCGCTCGATGAGATGAGCAAACAGCAATGGGAGAGCTTGTGTGACGGCTGCGGGAAATGTTGTCTGATCAAATTGGAAGATATCGATACAGGTGAGCTAAGATATACAAATATTGCTTGCCGCCTGTTTGACGACACAAGTTGTCGTTGCACCAATTACCCGCTGCGCAAACAATTGGTCGCAGGTTGCGTGATCCTGACGCCAGAAAATTTAGAATCAACGGTTGAATGGATGCCATCCACTTGCGCCTATAAACGGCTGCACGAAGGGGATGCCCTGCCCGATTGGCATCCTTTATTGACCGGATCGCCGCATAGCGTTCATGAAGCCGGTATTTCGGTTCAAAACACGACCGTACCCGAATATGACGTGAGCGAAAACGATTTCGAAGACTTTACCTTAAAGGAAAACCCCTGATGTTCTTGGCCTCCGATAACTCTTCTCCGGCCCACCCCCAAGTATTACAAGCCGTGACGGATGCAAGCTCTGGCTATACGGGGGGCTATGGAGCAGAGGCTGGAATGGATCGCGTTCGAGACCAAATCCGGGCAATTTTCGAAGCGCCTCAAGCGGCTGTCTATCTTGTTGGCACAGGGACGGCCGCCAACGCTTTGGCTCTCGCAACAATGATTGAACCTTGGCAGACGGTTTTCTGCCATAAGATCGCTCATATCGAAGAAGATGAGTGCGGCGCACCTGAGTTTTTCACAGGCGGCGCAAAACTTGTTTTGATCGAAGGTCAGGATGGCCGCATGGACCCCCAGGCGTTTGGAGCCAAAGCGGCAGTGACCGGGCATATTGGTGTTCACAATGTACAACGCGGTGTCCTGTCGTTGACCAATGTTACAGAGGTGGGCACCACCTATCGCTTAGAAGACCTTCAAAAACTAACAAGTATTGCAAAAGCACATGGCATGCCGGTTCACCTTGATGGTGCACGCTTTGCAAATGCTTTGGTTTCGATGAATTGTTCCCCCGCAGAAATGACCTGGAAATCTGGCGTCGATGCCGTCAGCTTCGGAGGCACAAAGAACGGTTGCATGGGCGTTGAGGCCGTCATCCTTTTTAACCCCGAACTAGCATGGGAGTTCGAGTTGCGCCGGAAGCGCAGCGGGCATCTTTGGTCCAAACACCGCTACTTATCGGCCCAAATGGAAGGGTATCTTGCCAATGACCTCTGGCTTACCCTCGCAAAGAAAGCCAATGAAAAGGCGACAATTCTGGAAGATGGCCTAAAGGCCAAAGGCATTTCGCTGGCCCATCCACGGGACGCCAATATGATGTTTGCCGGTCTGCCGTTGGAGGGTCATGCAGCGGCCAGCGCCGCAGGTGCGATGTATTATCCGTGGGATACGGACTATACCAGCGTCCGATCTGAGGCACATCAAACCTGTCGGTTGGTCACATCTTGGTCGACAACCGAAGACGACGTCGAAGCGTTTTTAAATTTTTTCTGAACACACGCCCAATCAGATTGCGCCGGAAAACGAGACAAAAGCTTATAGTTCGGCCAAGTAAGCATCAAGATAGGACAAACGGTCTTGTCCCCAAAAGACCTGTTCACCAACCACGTAAGATGGCGATCCAAACACATTGCGTTGAATAGCTTCTTCTGTGTTCTTCTCGAACACCTCGGCGCCCTTCATCAAACCGCTATCAGCGAGCGCTGGATCAAAGCCATTTGCCAATAGCGCCGCCTTAACAACGTCATCTTCGGCCACATCCTTGTCTTCCGCCCAAACGGCTTTCAGAATGTCACGCAAATACTGACCGACATCGCCTCCGCCAGAATCTTGAGCTGCGATCAACGCATATGAGCTTGGGGCTGGATTTGTTGGAAAATGGGCCGGTTGTGGGTTGATCGGCATTTCATTCATCTTTGCCACGCGAGACAGCTCTTGCAAGCGATAGACTTGCCGGCTGACATGGCGCTGTGCCGGCGGTGTGCCTCCAGTGGCTTCAAAGAGTTTCATCAGGGCCATCGGCTTATAAGTTATCGTCGCGCCACGCTTTTCAGCGATCTTCTCCAAACCATCTCCGGCCAAATAGGTAAACGGGGACAATGTGAAAAAGAAATAGTCGATATGGGCCATTTGCCACTCCTGTTTTTCAGTGCTTTTCGCCAGTTCTTTCTAGGCAAACTTCTTACCCTTTGTTAAGCGACAATCGAGTTTACAATTCTGTCACACACGGCCTTGGGGGTGCTCCAGATGATAGAGCCTAAGCTGATTTCCGGAAACGCAAACCGCCCTCTGGCCGAAGCGGTCTCACTGCGCCTCAGTCAAATGCGCGGCAAAAGCTTTGATTTGGTTGAGACCCGGGTGGAACGCTTCAACGATGGTGAAATCTTCGTTGAAGTCTTTGAAAATGTCCGCGGCGAAGACATGTTTATTCTACAACCCACATCAAACCCCGCCAATGACAATCTGATGGAATTGTTGATCATGACCGATGCCCTTAGGCGGTCATCGGCGCAGCGCATCACCGCCGTTATCCCCTATTTTGGATATGCCCGTCAGGACAGACGCACCAAAGCCCGCACTCCCATATCGGCCAAATTGGTGGCAAATCTTATTGCACAAGCCGGAATTGAACGGGTTTTAACGATGGACCTACATGCCGCACAAATCCAAGGGTTTTTCGACATTCCCGTGGACAACCTTTATGCCGCACCAATCTTTGCACTTGATATCAAGCACCATTTTAAAGCGTCCTCAAACATCACAGTCGTTTCCCCCGATGTAGGCGGGGTCACCCGTGCGCGCGAGCTTGCAACCCGAATTGGCGCCAAACTGGCCATCGTGGACAAACGCCGTGACCGCCCTGGCGAAATTGCCGAAATGACAGTGATCGGTTCGGTCGAAAATCAAAAATGCATCATCGTAGACGATATTTGCGACACGGCCGGCACCCTATGTAAGGCTGCAGATGTTTTGCTCGAAGCTGGCGCAACCGAAGTGCATTCCTACATTTCGCATGGCGTTCTGTCTGGCCCAGCCATCGAGCGGATCACTAAAAGTAATATGCAAATGCTGGTCGTTACAGATAGTATTGAAGCAACCCCTGAGGCGCAAAACTGCGACAAAATCCGGATCGTCCCAACAGCCCCGGTTTTCGCGCAATCGATCATGAATATCGCCAACGGCACATCTGTATCCTCCCTCTTCACGGAAGAGGCCCTCGATCCGCTTTACGCCGACATCTACAAATGAGCTATTTCTGGCAGTGAGCAGCGGTTTTCATGACACTGGCTGGATCATGTTTCTGCTGTGACACATCCCGAAAATCATGCGCCCAACACGACCATGACTTCCGCCACAGCGTTTCAGGAACAAAAGCTTCTAAAGACGGCAATCAGGCATGCACATTGATCTAAATTCCGCAGCACGACTCTAAGGTGGATTGTTTTTCGCGGGCTGTGTCACGGGC
The DNA here is from genome assembly GCA_039814625.1 of Pseudomonadota bacterium. Lineage (GTDB taxonomy): Bacteria > Pseudomonadota > Alphaproteobacteria > Rhodobacterales > Rhodobacteraceae > Amylibacter. The sequence continues at coordinate 49,176 of JBCCAU010000001.1, read as the reverse complement.
ACGCAGGGTATATTTGCGTGCCCGCCATTTCAGTTGAGCGCGCCTTTAGGGTAGAGGGGGATGCGCAAACTCAACTGGTTCCCAACTGATTTTTTCAGTCCGATCAGCATTCTTCTTTTGAAAGAGGTTGCGCGCCAAATGCGCAACAGTTTCCGGAGCTTCTGTATGGATAAAATGGTTTGCTTCGACGAAAACAACGCGCCCATTTTCGATCACATCCGCAGATCGAGAGTACTCTTCGGGATGCTGACCGGGATCGTGAACGCCCTGTAAAATCAGAACAGGCATAGTCATGTTCGGGATTGAGTTTGCCATCCGAAACTCGAGTTCAATATCGAAACTCGTCCCTTGAAAGGTTCGTGCCGAAGCCTCTGGCGTGCCTGCAAATCCCCATTCCCATTCGAGCCGGGCCAGCTCCGATTCAGACAATTCGACGGACGCATAGTCACTCTCATAGACGTTGCGGATCATGTTTTCTGCAGCGTGAAACTCAGCCGTTGCCATAAGATGATGGGGCGGGCGGGGATATCCGTGTGGTTGATCAAAGGATTGTTGCATACGCAAAAACGCATCAATGCGCGTGGCCATATCCGCGTCAGCAATCAAGTGATCGCTGATGACGCTACCCCGATCATGGGAAATCAGATAAAAGCGATCCGCACCGATAATATCCATCAGTTTTGAAACGCCAGAAGCGGAAGATGCGTAACTGACGTCAACTTCTACTCGTTTGTCAGATTGGCCATAGCCCAGCGAATCTGGCGCAACGACGTAATAGTCATCAGATAGTTTCGCCATAACGTGACTATAAGCGTACCAGGTATCCGGATACCCATGAAGGAATAGAACAACATCATTGGATGGATCGCCCGCTGTTACATAATGCCATGCGGCTCCATCAATCTCAGTAAACCAATGCGTTGCAAAAACACCTTCGCCAATATACTCAATCTCACCATGTCTGTTTACTGAACCTTCTGTGGGTGTCGTGGATGGATATCGATCTACGTCATCTACAAAATAAGGAATTGGATACGGTTCGTATGAGTATTTTTCCCATGTCGCTTCATCGGCAAAAACACTACTTGATGTCACCAAGCTAATTCCAGCCGACACAATGAATTTCGCTGCTATCCAAGCCAGTCTGTTGCGGAGTTTCATAATTTTAGCCCTTTCCAAAGCTCTCAACGACTTTTTCAACTTTTACTGAGCAATAAGAAAATGCTACCGTAGCCTTTAGATTGCACCAACGTGCGATATCGCGCATGGTGTACAGCAGATCTGCACAAATGAGACGCGCATGAAGACAACAGGCAAGTGCCTTTGTGGAACAACACATTGGGCTTATACAGGGAAAGTCAGCTGGGCCTGCTACTGCCATTGTGACGATTGCCGCCGCAACTGTGCTGCACCTGTTGTGGCCTGGTTGGGCGTACCAATCAAAAGCTTCACCTGGACCAGCTCAGCGGTCAAAACCTTGGAAAGCTCGCAAGGGGTTTACCGACATTTTTGTCCCGATTGCGGGACCCCGATGGGGTTCGAGGCCGACCGATATCCAGGTGGCATGCATCTCTATGCCGCCACGCTGTATGAACCTGAAAAGTTCGAACCACAGTTTCACGTCAACTGGGAAAGTAAGCTGCCCTGGCTTACGATTGAGGATGACCTTCCCAAATACCACGGGCGCCTCGAAGATCAGAATCCCAAGACATATGACTATCGTACTTAGGCCACCCGATAAATCGGCAAATCCGTCATCCAACCCGCAAAAAGCTCCAGATCATCAAAGCCAACGGGACATGCAGCGTTCTGCGACATTCCGTGATTGGCTTTGCTCTTCATCGAGTTGGCCAACATGCTTTGGGTGACGCCTTCACACACCTCGGGCAATTGCAGCTGAATACCAATGGCCCGCATCAGCTTGGAATACGCCTCGGGCAAGGCCGAGGCCTTTTCCGTTTCACCCAGAGCCTTAGCGGCCTTAGCATAGTTCTCCGCGCCTTCAGGGCGTTCCACCAACCAAGGAAATGCCACTTCCAATGCAAGACCTGTGGCATGCCCGTGATGAATGCGGGCAAGAGAGCCCAAAGAGTGACTGATGTTATGCCCCATATGCGTGTTGCAGTTGTGAAGGGCGAGCCCCGCAACCATACTACCCCACAACACATGCCCTCTGGCTTCGATGTTCGTGCCTTCGTGAACGGCAACTGGAAGCCACTCGTTTAAGATACGAAGCGCTTCAAGGCCGTACAAAAGACCAGCCGCACTTGTTGTTTTGGCGGTCGACGCCTCGACCGCATGCGCCACCGCATCAATCCCAGTCCAAGCGGTCAAATGCGCAGGTAGGCTCACGGTCAATTCGGGATCAAGGATCGCATGATCAAACATCAGCTCCTCACCCCAGAACCAGTTTTTTGTGCCGTCATCTGTGGAAACGATCGACGTCCGCGTGACCTCAGATCCAGTTCCCGCAGTTGTGGGTATCGCTACCGATGGAAGGCCTTTGGAAGGGTATAGATTTGCCGACAACGCGTAATGCGATGACGGCGTGTTTGTGGGCGCAATTGTTGCGACCAGTTTCGCCGCATCCATGGCAGCGCCACCACCCAAACCGACAACAGCATGAACGCCCGTTTCGCGCGCCCGGACGCATAGCTCGTCCACGATTTTCTCTTTCGGCTCGCCCATGACAACAGCAGCCATTTCGACACCGACCCCAGCCTCTGAAAGAACTTTGGAAAGACGGTTTGTGACACCAATCTCAGACAGGAACTGGTCTGCGATAACCATAACAGAACCTGCAGAAAGCGTGTGCAAAACAAGAGGCAATTCAGCCATCCGTCCTGCTCCGAATGTGACCGGGGGCACCCGGCCCATGTCAAATTTTTGCATCATTCACCTACCTACGGCATATTTCGCGGGAACCAAGACTTGTTTGATTAATCGGACTAGAAAAACCTGCTGCGACAAACTGGCCAAAACTCGACCGTTAAGGGTCAACGCGCGACAATGACATTGGGTCACACAAAGGTTTCCAAGCGCGTCTGTGATCCTGCCAAATCGGGTGCGACCTTACAACTTTTATCACCGCCGCATCACAATATAGGTCGGGCGGTCAAAACATTCATGAATCCCCTCGCCAGTTTTGACAAATCCCATGCGCCCAAAGGCCGTGTGATTTTCTGTCAGTTCCACGCGCGTTTCCAACTCGATACCTTTTAAGTTCATGTCTTTGGCATAGATCGCGGCATGCTCGACAAGTATCCGCGCCAGGCCCTGCCCACGCCTGCTTTCGTTAGCGGCAAGTTTGGAAAGGTACAGCCAACTCTGGCGCTCTTTAACAAGCATTGTTGCGAAAGCGGGATCGCCCAGAACCCAAACCGCACCATTTGCGCATTCGACCCGAATATCTTCCTCGGTCAGACGATGCATGGACGAAGGCGGGTCGTCCGCCTTTCCATGAAATCAAAGCTACGCTGGATCAAGATCAAGACATCTGACACGGTCGATGCGTCTGACAGGATTTTATAAGGCGTTACTCCTTCAATCGATGATCCCGCATGATGTCTACGACCCCACCCACTAGAGAAGGATCACTACACCGGGTCAACACCAATAGTTTTGAACAGACCTTTGCGATAGATGAGTATGGAACAAGCGATAGGAATGAGACCCCAATGGGCATGTTGATCAATGGTATATGGCAGGACGATGAAGACCGATCCATGGTGGGCGGTACCTATCGGAGGGAGGTCAGCGCACTTCAAACGGATTTGGGTGAGGAAACACTGGCACTGATGAAAAACATCAAAACTCGGTTCTATCTGATTGCGTCTGCCAGCTGCCCCTGGTCGCACGGGGCGGTTCTAGCACTGACTTTATCGGGGTTGGGCGATCATATTCCCATTCAATGGGCAGGAGGGCCGCGCGTTCAAGGTTATGGCTTGTTGCCGGGCGGTCCCATTCCAAACCAGGCCAGCATGCAACATGTGCACCAATTCTATACTAAAACGATCCCCAACTATACGGGCCGTTCCACAGTTCCGATCCTTTGGGATTCCGAAGATAAGCAGATCCTATCGAACGCATCCGCTGATATCATGCTGGCCTTCAATACACTCAGTGATGGCCCTGACTTGAACCCGGACGCTCTTACACAAGAGATCGCCCTAATGACCCAGCACATCTTTGATGGTCTATCCAACGCGGTCTACCGCGCAGGCAAATCCCAGCGCCAAGACGAGTATGACGCAGCCGTGAATACAGTGTTTGCAACCATAGACGGGCTCGAGGCACGCCTTGAGGGGCAAAACTTTCTGTTCGGAGCTACGCCAACCTTGGCCGATCTTCGGCTGTTTGCGACGCTTGTACGTTTCGATACAGTCTATGCCACCCATTTCCGGTGCATCCGAAAACGGGTCGTCGACTATCCAAACCTCTGGCGCTTCACGCGCAGGATTTATCATCTGCCCGGCGTGAAAGAGACGGTGGATTTCGATGAGATCCGGTTTGGTTATTACATCAATGACGGCGCGCATAATCCGTTTGGGATCATTGGTCAGCAACCCGAAATTGATTGGGATAATACCGCAGACCTGTGAACGATGAAATCATCGTAGACTTAAAGCCTTTTTTGAAACCCATTGTGATGAATTTCAGATCGATCTTGTGAAGAAACAGGGGTCCCATAAAAGTCGGAAACCCCTGTCAGAGTTGTTCGTTACTGGACTTTACAAAACCGTAAGGTTGACCGCCGAAGACTTGCCGCGACGTTCGTCAACTTGAATTTCATATTCAACTTTATCGTTGTCGTTCAATCCGGTTAGGCCGGACCCTTGAACCGCAGAAATATGAACAAAGACGTCATCCCCGCCACCTTCTGGTGCGATGAAGCCATAGCCTTTATCTGTGTTGAACCATTTTACTGTACCAGTTGCCATTTTTTATCCTTTCAATAGCATTGCCGTCGTGATCGACGTCGTGGTCTCCCTGCGATCACGCAGCGGATTTGGATGAAGACGGCTTTGATCCCGTCTGCATTTGTGAATTTGGTTTGGTGCGGCGGCGACGTTGAGGCCGCCCTTTACCCGGTCCTTTGTGTTTGCCTGCGTTTTGCGGGCGAGAACCTTTTGGTCCCCGAAAGCTTGTTGGCTTGCCCTGTGGTTTCCGGCGTGGTTTGGCCTTGTGGATTGTCGCCGGGATATCGCCGACCGCATTAATCTTCCGGCCGATAATCTTTTCGATCGCGCGCAAGTGCTTCACTTCTTCTGGGGCAACCAAAGAAACCGCAACGCCACTGCGCCCGGCCCGTGCTGTTCGGCCGATCCGGTGCACATAAGACTCCGGCACATTTGGAAGTTCAAAATTCACAACATGTGTCACGCCATCAATATCGATACCGCGGGCGGCAATGTCTGTAGCCACCAGAACGGTAATGTCACCTTGCTTGAACTTCCGCAGCGCGCGCTCGCGCTGGCTGTGCGCTTTATCGCCATGAATTGCGGCCGCTTCGTGGCCCGCGGCTTTCAGGAATTTCTCCAACCGATCTGCGCCGCGCTTTGTGCGCGAGAAAATGATCGTCGATTTCGCTTTCTTGTCTGCCAGCACCCGCAATAGGTTTTCGCGCTTTTCATCCGCGGGTCCATGGATCACCGTTTGATCAATCCGCTCAATCGGCTGGGCTTGCGGCGCAACCGAGATTTCTTGAGGTTCGTTCAGAAACTGATCCGCCAGTGCCCGAATGGGTGGTGGCATCGTCGCCGACATAAGCACCATCTGACGCTTGGGCGGCAGCGATTTTACAATCTTCTGGATCGCGGGCAGGAAGCCCAAATCCATCATCTGATCCGCCTCGTCGAGGACGACTGCTCGCACTTGGTCCAAAAACAAAGTCCCTTGTGCCATGTGATCCATCAAACGACCCGGCGTGGCAACAATCACGTCCACACCGCGGGTCAGTGCTTTAACCTGAGGGCCCATCTTTGCGCCACCCACAATTGTATGCACCGAGGCCGCGATGAAACGACGACTGACGCGGATCGTCTCGGTGATCTGGGTCGCCAACTCACGCGTGGGCGTAATGATCAGGTACTTGCAGTGCTTGCGGTCTGGTTTTTCATCATCCAAATAAGCATGTGTCAGCATCGGCAGCACAAAGCTTGCCGTCTTACCGGTGCCGGTTTGGGCAATACCCACGACATCACGGCCTGCTAACATGGCCGGTATGACTTCGGCTTGAATGGGTGTCGGGGTTTCATGTCCCTGCGCGGCCACGGCCCGCAGGATAGGCTCTGGGAGGCCTAAATCTTTAAAATGTGTCAAAAGGGTCTTTTGTCCCACCGCCCTACAACCGAATGCGCATCGGGAAGGCGGGTCTTTCATTGTCATGTGGGCGTTAGGAAGATCAACGCCTTTGGTTTCGGTGCCCATTTGGGCCAGCCCGGTGATACAGAATGCGTCAAAGGGCTGAGGGCCGCCGATATATCGTCCTCAAGCGGCTATGGCGGGCCTCTAACGCCGAAATGGTGAACTTAGCAAGCTTTTTATCTTAAAAAGATTCGATTGGAAGTTATTCGCGTGATCCTACCGGGTAGAACGCCCTTGTTAAGACTTTACCGCGTCATACATATCACGTGATTTCTTGACTTCGCCCAAATTGTCCGCAGCCCAATACACCATAGGCTTAAGGAAACCAATCGCGGCGAACCCACGATCGGTCAGCTCGTAGTGCACCTCGATTGTCTTTTTCTCGATGATACTACGCGTCAGATATCCGTCTCGTTCGAGACCTCTTAAGTTTTCGGTCAAAACTCTCTGCGTGATATCCCCGATCAACCGCTTAACTTCGGAAAATCGTTGCGATCCATCTTCTAATGAAAACAGGATCAAAGGCCGCCATTTCCCTGTCAATGGAACGATCAAAGTCCGGATCGGACACATTGCGATTTCATCATCATTAGAGACGGTTATTGGAACCATACCGAGTATCCTTAAAGTGCGTTATTGTAACCTAGTTACTTTATAATACTATTGTTCGTCATGAAGTCAAACTCCCAATCTAGGAAATAAAATGAACACATATCTAAAAGCCACATTCCTTGCGGCTGGGTTAGCCGCTGGCGCAGGGATGGCACATGCGCAATCCAACAAAGAGATTGTGCTGGAGGCATTCCAGGCTCTGTTTGTAGATTTCGACACGGACAAGGTCGCCTCTATGCTGACCGAAGACTACATCCAACATAACCCGGCTGTTCCCACCGGGCGCGCGCCGATTTTGGGGGTTCTGCCAGTCCTTCAAGAAAGCGGACTAACGCCGACCATCCACCGGGTGATCGCCGAAGACGATCTCGTTGCACTCCATATCACATATGACAACGCCGAATTTTTTGGTGCCAGCACCCTCATAGCATTCGATATTTTCCGCGTCGAAGACGGCTTGGTTGCAGAACACTGGGACAATCTTCAGCCGGAAGTGGTTGAAACCGTCTCCGGTCGGTCCATGACGGATGGGCCAACAGAAATCACCGACCTAGACAAGACGGCAGAAAGCAAAGCTCTCGTCTTGGAATTCATTCAAAAAGTCTTCCGGGAAGGCCAACTAGACCTTGCCCCAAATTATCTCGCATCGGCGCCGGGCGCCTATTTGCAGCACAATCCAACCGTTGCAGATGGCCTTGGGGAATTGGGCAAAGCGCTGGTGGCCAAGGCCGAAGCTGGTGAAGGATATTTTTTCGACAGCCTCAAACTGACAATTTCTGAAGGCAATTTCGTCCTCACTGTGGCCGAAGGAAAAGTTGGCGAAACGCCATCCGCCTTTTACGACCTTTGGCGCATCGAAGACGGGCTAATCATCGAACATTGGGACGTCATTCAGGACATCCCCGCCGAAATGGCCCACGCCAAGGGCAAATTCTAAACCTCCCAGATCAATAGGAAATCTGATGACCAATTTTTACACTCTTCTGAAAGCAGCAGCATTTGGAACCGTACTGGCCCTTGCATCCTTTACGGCCTCATTTGCTGACGGACATTCCGATGTCGAAAAGATCACCGAAGTTCTGCGCAACTATGAAAGCTTCGTGAATGACGGCGATGCAAATGGACTGGGCGGCCTGTACACTCAAGACTCAATCTTACTCCCTGACCGCTTTGACGCCTTCACAGGCCAGGAAAACATCACCGGCTTCTACGCCTTCGCCTTCAGTGCGCTCAGCTTGGAGCTTCTCTTCACGATCAATGCAGATGAAATCATTGTCTCCGGGGATACGGCCTATGCCACCACCACTTCGACAGGCACACGCATGATCAAAGAAACTGGTCAAACGGTTCCCGAAATCAATCGCGAACTCTGGGTGTTTGAGAAAGTCGGCGAAGACTGGAAAATCGCCCGCTACGCTTTCAACAAATCCGAATAGAACCGACCACGCGCCCTTTCGATCTGTTCGGGGGGTGCGTGATGTCTTCGATCTAGATCTATGCTCCTCCCCGTTAAATATTGGAAAACCCAGATGGAAAAACCTCTCGCAAACAAAACCGCATTGGTCACAGGAGGCGGTCGCGGCATTGGGGCCGCCATCGCCAAACGTATGGCGTCCGAAGGGGCGCATGTTACGATCACCTATGTCGGTTCTTCGACGGAAGCTGACAAAGTCGTGGTTGATATTGAAGCAAAAGGCGGGTCCGCACATGCCGTCGAAGCGGATGCTGGCCAAAGCGGCGCAAACACCGTAGCCGTCAAAGATGTCGTGAACCGCCAAGGCGGGCTTGATATTCTTGTTTCCAATGCGGGGGTCAATGTCACCAATCCAATTGGGGATTTGACCGACGAAGACTACGCGCGCGTCTTTGACATCAACATGCGGGCGAATTTTGAAATCATGCGGGCTGCGTCCAAGGTGATGAAACCGGGCGGTCGCATCATCGCCATTACCGCGACCATCGCCAATGATTTCTTTGCGCCAGGGCTTGCGCTTTACGGGGCCAGCAAAGCGGCTGTAAACGCCTTTCTCCAAGGCCTGTCACGCGATGTTGGGCCCATGGGGATTACGGTGAATGCCGTTGTCCCGGGCCCAATCGACACGGATATGAACCCAGATCATTCATGGCTTGCCCGACGCCTAAAGAAACGTGTGCCGCTTGGGCGCTATGGAAAACCGTCAGAGGTCGCAGCCCTGACCAGTTTCCTTGCCGGCGAGGAAGCTGGCTTCATCACGGGGACGCATTTTGTGATTGATGGTGGGATGACGGCTTAAAACAAAAAGCCCCCGCATTGCGGAGACGCTCAAATCTATGCGTAGGATGTGTCCTCTGGACGCATCACTACCCAGGCATGTTCAAGTAAGAATAAAAAGAGTTTTTCAAAGAGCCCCAACCCGTGGGCGGGTTAACAGCGCGAAGGAAGTGAAGCGCCCCGCCTTTCGCAACGGGCGGGCAATGGATGCGTGGTTTGGAAGGGATCAACACTAAACGTTCTCTGTGCCCATTTGGGCCAGCCTTCAAAATCTGAAATGCCACTGAGTCTGAGGGGCGCCGATATTTCGTCCATACGCACTGTTGGACTGCCACATTAGAGTCTGGAGGATATAGTATACGGTTTTCGCTTATTTGTAGGATTGTTTTCGATCCTCGTTTTAACGATGGTGGGTTAAAATCAACTCTAATTGATTTGAGCGCAACTAAGTCGCAACCGATGGTAAAGAGTTTACTTTGGTAGCGATAGACCGTCGCTTTCTGCACACCAAAAGAGCTCTTGGATTAATTGGCTGGTCCCATCTAGGTGTAAATCTCCAGTGAGATCCCCATCCACATATACCTCTAATCGCTCTGTAATTTGAATATTTTTCATTATTTTCCATAGATCTAGAAAAGGTAATAAGTACTTATTTTGGTTAAAGGCTGCATTCCCGGAATCAATCTGTAACTCGCGCTCGTCAGTAGCTAATTGGATAATACGTGTGTTTTGCGCATTGAATTCCACGTTTGCGGAGCTTGATCCCGAAATAAACCTGAGCACCCAACGGTGGCGCACTTGCAAACCTTCATTATACTCAAAATTAGATAACCCCGACTCTATACTCATAGAAAAAGCATCCGTTTCCTTGTGATATCGAATACTAACGGAGACTTCTCTGGTCCCCGCTGGACCATGATGAAAAACGACACAGCCACTTTCCACACTACCCCATGTCGCAGCTAATGCCGTGTTACTGAAAAAAATAAAGGCCGAGAGACTTAAGGAGGCTACAAAATTTACCATGATTTTCATAAACTTGATGCCAGGTTTACGTTTAAATTAACTCGAAACCTAGAGATGAGTAATACGAAAAACAACAAAAAAAGCCCCCGCAAAGCGGAGGCTTTCAAATCTCTAAATCTGCGATCAGACTTTAAACGCGGTCTAGCAGCGCCTTCATATCCGCGACGCGCTTGGCGGCCACATCAACATCTGCTGCGGCCTCGGCTGCTGCCTCGGCATCTGAAACCAGACCCTCAACCATCTCACGGGATGCGTCGGCCAAAGGCACCGCTTTTTCTGCCAAAACAGATGCCCCCTCGGCTGAAATTTCAACGAACCCGCCGGTGACGATGTAATCACCACCATCTTTATCCGCTTCAATCTGCAGCACACCAGGGCGCAACGTCGTCATGAAAGGCGCATGATTGGCCATGGCCGTGAAATCCCCGTCAGAACCGGGGATTTGCACCGCACTCGCCTGCAAAGACGCCAATTTGCGCTCCGGCGATACCAAATCAAATTGGAATGTCTCTGCCATTTCGACCTCTTACGCCGCTTCCGCAGCCATTTTTTCGGCTTTGGCGATCACATCGCTGATGCCGCCCACCATGTAGAAGGCCGCCTCTGGCAAATGGTCATATTCACCGGCAACAACCGCTTTGAAAGATTCGATAGTCTCTTCCAAAGGCACCTGAACGCCGTCCGTACCGGTAAAGACTTTCGCAACGTCGAATGGCTGGGACAAGAAGCGCTGAATTTTACGCGCACGCGCAACAGTCAGTTTGTCTTCTTCGGACAGTTCGTCCATGCCCAAAATTGCAATGATGTCTTGCAGGGACTTATAACGCTGCAGGATACCTTGGACGTCACGCGCCACTTGGTAATGCTCTTCACCCACAACCAGCGGATCCATGATCCGCGATGTGGAATCCAGCGGGTCCACGGCTGGGTAAATACCAAGCTCGGAAATCGCACGGTTCAAAACCGTTGTCGCATCCAAGTGCGCGAATGATGTCGCAGGCGCAGGGTCGGTCAAGTCATCGGCCGGCACGTAAACGGCCTGAACAGATGTAATGGAACCGGCTTTCGTCGATGTAATGCGTTCCTGCATCGCACCCATGTCTGTCGCCAATGTTGGCTGGTAACCAACCGCCGATGGAATACGACCCAACAGCGCTGACACCTCGGCACCCGCTTGTGTAAAGCGGAAGATGTTGTCGACGAAGAACAGAACGTCTGTACCTGACTGGTCGCGGAACTGTTCCGCCAATGTCAGACCTGTCAGGGCAACACGCATACGCGCTCCTGGAGGCTCGTTCATCTGACCGAAGACCAAGGCCACTTTGGATTCTTCCAGATTGTCTGGGTTGATAACGCCGCCTTCGATCATCTCGTAGAACAGGTCGTTACCCTCACGTGTACGCTCACCCACACCGGCAAAAACGGAAAAGCCAGAGTGAACTTTCGCAATGTTGTTGATCAGCTCTTGGATAAGAACGGTTTTACCAACACCCGCACCACCGAAGAGACCAATTTTACCACCTTTTGAATAAGGTGCGAGAAGGTCAACAACCTTGATGCCTGTCACCAGAACTTCAGCAGATGTGGACTGTTCGTCAAAATCAGGCGCATCTTGGTGGATCGCGCGGGATTCCTTAGCCTTTACCGGACCCTTTTCGTCGATTGGATCGCCAACAACATTCAGGATACGACCCAAAGTGCCGTTGCCCACAGGAACCGCGATCGGCTCACCCATGTTTTTGACGTCTTGGCCTCGGACCAAACCTTCGGTCGCGTCCATCGCAATCGCGCGCACGGTGCTTTCGCCCAGGTGTTGCGCCACTTCCAGCACCAGCCGTGTGCCATTATTATCCACTTCCATAGCGTTCAAAATCGCTGGCAACTCGCCATCGAACTGAACGTCCACAACAGCACCAATCACCTGAGTGATTTTGCCGACTGTACCTTCTTTCGCCATATCAGCTCTCCGTTTTTATCCCGCATTCAGCGAGAAATCTTCGGCGGGAATAATCCGCACCAATTTCCATCCGAACTCTTTGAATTCGAAATTAAAAGTTGTGGACGGTTTTTCGCGCTCAGGGCGCAGCCGTGCCTCAAATTGCCTAGGCCCTGTGAAAAAAGCCCATTCGATATGGTTCATCGGGAAGATGACCATTTCTTCTCTTTTCGCCGACTCCGTTTGCGCTGCACTGTCGGATTGGGTTTCTGCGCCAGTGCTCGTACCGGCCCGTTTCCGACCCATCTCAGCGACATTTTCCGGCGTTACGGTGGCTTCGACAAACCCCTCCACAACGCTGTTTGAAACACCAGGCGCCAAAACCTGGGCAAGCAAATTGCCGATTTCGCTACCGGACTGATTGGCCCGATCTTGGATTTCACCCGACAAGCGCCCAGAGAGGTCCGTCTTAAGATTCAGGCGAACACTTTCCCATTCCACTTTACGTTCCAACGCCGCCACATCACCCTCGCGCACAGCCTGACCCAGCTGCGCAACCGAAATATACGGCCAAACAACATAGCCGATCGTCAATGCGAGAATGATATAGATCGCACGCTTCATCAGAGGGCTTCCGCTCCGGAGATGATTTCGATCAACTCATTTGTAATCGCCGCCTGACGGGACCGGTTGAACTGAATGGTCAGCTTGTCAATCATGTCGCCTGCATTGCGGGTCGCGTTGTCCATCGCGGACATCCGCGCACCCTGCTCAGACGCGCCGTTTTCCAAAAGTGCAGTAAACATTTGTGTCGCCAAGGCCCGCGGCAGCAAATCTGCAAGAATGGCCTCTTCATCAGGCTCGTAGTCATAAACCGTGTCGTCTTCGCCCTCTTCGGCTTCGAATGCAGCTGGGATCAACTGTTGTGCCGTCGGAATTTGCGATATCACCGATTGGAACTTGTTAAAGAAAACTGTGGCGACATCGAATTCTCCCGCCGTAAACCGTGCAACAACATCAGAGGCAATGGCCTGTGCATTGTCATACCCAATATTTTTGACTTCCGAGAGGTCAACATGGTCAACGAATAAATCCGACAAATCCCGCTTCAACTGCTCTCGGCCCTTCTTCCCAACGGTCAAAATTTTGACCGTTTTGCCAGCGGCAATCAGTTTTTGCGCGTGTGCGCGGGCTAGCTTTGCAATGGAAGAGTTGAACCCTCCACAAAGGCCTCGCTCGGCTGTCGCAACGACCAGCAAATGCGTGTTGTCAGCACCTGAACCCGCCAACAGTTTTGGCGCAGCATCGCTGCCGGCCATACCTTTTGCCAGATTGCCCATCACAGCATTCATGCGGTCTGCATAGGGGCGTGCCATTTCGGCTGCCTCTTGAGCACGGCGCAGTTTCGCGGCCGCAACCATTTGCATCGCCTTGGTGATCTTCCGGGTCGACTTAACGCTGTCGATCCGGTTTTTTAGGTCCTTAAGATTTGGCATCTACCTGCCCCTTTCGAACCGCTTATGAAAAGTCTTTAGCGAATGCTTCAACAACCGCTTTCAGCTTATCTGCCGCATCACCTTTGATCTTTGGATCTTCATTTGTGATCCAGTCCAGAACATCCGCATGCTTAGAGCGTACGAAATCCAACAGACCCTTCTCAAACGCGCCAACCTGGCCAACTTCGATATTGTCGAGATAGCCATTCGTACCCGCGAAAATCACGGCAACTTGCTCGGCATTTGTGAGGGGCGAATACTGCGGCTGCTTCAACAACTCTGTCAAACGCGCACCTCGGTTTAGCAACTGCTGCGTGGACGCATCCAAATCAGACCCAAACTGCGCAAAGGCCGCCATTTCGCGATACTGCGCCAGTTCCAGCTTAATCGATCCCGCAACAGATTTCATTGCATCTGTCTGAGCGGAAGACCCAACTCGAGAGACCGACAGACCTGTGTTCACAGCAGGACGGATACCTTGGTAGAACAATTCCGTTTCCAAGAAGATCTGACCGTCCGTAATCGAAATCACATTCGTAGGAATAAAGGCGGAAACGTCACCACCTTGCGTTTCAATCACGGGCAGTGCTGTCAAAGAGCCCGCGCCCATGTCTTCGTTCATTTTCGCTGAACGTTCGAGCAGACGAGAGTGAAGATAGAAAACGTCACCCGGATAGGCTTCACGCCCTGGCGGACGACGCAGCAGCAAGGACATCTGACGATATGCAACCGCTTGTTTGGTCAAGTCATCATAAATCATCAGACCGTGCATGCCGTTGTCGCGGAAGTACTCGCCCATCGCAGTCGCGGCATAAGGTGCCAAATACTGCATCGGTGCGGGTTCGGACGCTGTCGCTGCAACAATAATGGAATATTCGATTGCGCCTGTTTCTTCCAACTTCTGAACCAGCTGCGCCACTGTGGAGCGCTTTTGACCAACCGCCACATAGATACAGTATAGTTTCTTGCTTTCGTCATCGCCAGCCGCGTCGTTATACGCTTTCTGGTTCAGGATGGCGTCCAATGCGACGGCTGTCTTACCTGTCTGACGGTCACCAATGATCAGCTCACGCTGGCCACGACCAATCGGGATCAACGCATCAACAGATTTCAAACCTGTCGCCATCGGTTCGTGTACGGATTTACGTGGGATGATGCCCGGCGCTTTCACGTCCGCAACAGAACGAGTATCCGTTTTGATCGGACCTTTGCCATCCAGCGGATTGCCCAAAGCGTCAACAACGCGACCCAAAAGGCCTTTGCCAACCGGAACGTCCACGATCGAGTTCGTGCGCTTAACTGTGTCACCTTCTTTAATGTCCCGGTCAGAACCGAAGATCACAACACCAACATTGTCCGTTTCAAGGTTCAGCGCCATGCCGCGAATACCACCTGGGAATTCAACCATTTCACCGGCCTGAACATTGTCGAGGCCATAAACACGCGCGATACCGTCACCGACAGACAACACGCGGCCCACTTCAGCCACTTCAGCCTCTTGACCGAAATTTTTAATCTGGTCCTTGAGGATCGCAGAGATTTCTGCCGCTTGGATAGCCATTATCCGACCTCTTTCATTGCATTTTCAAGATTTGCGAGTTTGGAGCGGATCGAGCTGTCTATCATGCGCGATCCAACTTTGACAATCATGCCGCCGATCAGGTCTTTATCGACCGAGGCATCAATTTGAACTTTCTTACCGACCTTTTCAGACAGCGATTTTGCCAGCGCATCTTTTTGCGCCGCCGACAATTTAACCGCAGATGTGACTTCTGCAGTTGCCTCACCTTTTTCTTCAGCAATCAGGCGTTTTAATTGCGTCAAAAGCGCGGACAAAACAAACAGGCGCCGTTTCTGTGCCATCAGCATCAGAGCTTTACCCATCATGTCGCTCAAATTCATCCCGCTGGCCAAAGCGCCAATAGCGGATGCTTGTTCCTCACGGGAATAGATCGGCGATGCGATCATCGCTGAAAAATCAACGCTGCCAGCCAATGCATCTTCAAGCGCAATGACGTCTTTAGCCAATGCCGGGATATTCTTCATTTCTTTGGCCAGATCAAAAATGGCCGTAGCGTAGCGCGCTGCGATTTCTGCAGAGTGTGAGACTGTGTCGGACACGAGAGGCCTTCCGATAATTTACCCAAGGGTGGGGGCACTCTTCCGCTGCCGCCCAAGCAATTTGGCGCCTCTTAGCAAAGCGGTTTTGAGGTGGCAAGCAAAGGAAGGCATCCGTTAGCGCTATATTTGAAGAAAGATTTGATCGCGTTTTGATCAAAATCCAACAAGCTCGGCTTTGCTTTTTTGACCGAGTAAGAGTAAAGCCTGTGGATAACTTGTCAAAAACTGTAGGGGTGGGTAGATGAGGCAGTGTTTTAAGGCACTTATATTCGCAGCCGCTGTTGCCGGATGTACCAGCGGTGTTCCAAATGACGATGGTCAGATCGTGGAGTATATTCCTACAGATCTGGGCATAGTCGAATGTAAGCTCTACATTTCCAACATCGTGATTTTAGACAATGCACTAATCAGTCCAAGTGATGTCAATTTGTCGCTGGCCGATGATTACTGCCGCTCAGAGGGTTGGTATATCACGCGCAACGGTACCGATGTCCGCAGTTCGTTGCCAATACCGACCGGATTTCCGATCAGTCGTGCCGAACAGGAAATTTGGCCTAAACTGACTTTGGCGCAACAAGAACGAGCTCTGGTGTTCCTCTTGTCAGGTTCAACAATTCACGCCTCGCTAAAATCAGACGATCGTTAGTTACTCGGGCGCCGCCTTTGAGGAACGGGTTTTGGCGCAGGGGCGGCCAATCCCTCAATCACGGCCAAGGGCTTTTTAACCCGTGCGGCCAATCCAGGCTTGGTCGGCGCAAAGACCTGTTTGCTGGCTTCGACCAAAATCACGCCCGATGCCAAAGGCAAAGGCAGTTTGCCGTTTAGCGCGTCTAACCATCGGCCCAAACGACGCCAAACCGACTTATGGCTGGGTGGCGCGTACAGCGCAAAGCGATGGTGATCGATATCAAATCGATGCGCTCGCAGCTGATTCTCAACCTGATTCAATGAATAGGGTCGCCCATATCCAAAAGGCGTATGATCGCTGCGCGCCCAAAGTCCGGTGCGATTTGGAACAACGAAGATTACCTTTCCGCCTGGTGCCAGAACGCGCAAAACTTCATCCAAAAGGTTGGATGCATGATCCGAGGTTTCAAGCCCGTGCATCACAATAAGCCGATCGATTGCGCCCGTCGAAACCGGCCATTCGAATTCTGCAATCAAAGCAGAGCTATTCGGCTCACCTTGGGGCCAATGCATCACGCCTTGTGCCGATGGCATCAAACACATCACACGGCGCGCATCTGCCAAAAACGGGCGCAGCACCGGTGCTGCAAAACCAAACCCGACAACTGTCATATTCTCAAAATTTGGCCATAAGGCGGCAATCTCGGCACGGATCGCTCTTTGGACCTGGCGGCCCAGCAAAGTGCGATAATAAAAGCCACGAAGATTTGTGACATCTAAATGCATATCTGGCCTTTCTGACAGCAAAGGTTACCGTATCACCGAACAGCATATCGCCAAATCGGAGAAAGTCATGCCCTTGGACATAACAACCATCCCTTGCTTGTCAGACAATTATGCCTTTCTTGCGGTTTGTTCTGAAACCGGAGCGACCGCTCTTTTTGATGTCCCGGAGGCCGAACCCATTGCAAAGGTGTTGGCGGATCGCAACCTTACGCTCGATATGGTGTTTCTGACGCATCATCACGCCGATCATGTGGCTGGGCTTGATGCGATAAAAAGCAATGCCAAAGTCATAGGGGCGGCCGCGGATCAGGAACGTCTTCCACCGCTGGATCGCAACGTCATCGAAGGCGATACGATCAAAATCGGTGCCTCAAGCGCAACGGTCATGGATGTATCGGGTCATACTGTCGGTCATATTGCCTACTATGTGGCAGATTCACAGGCGGCGTTTACCGGCGATTCCCTAATGGCCATGGGCTGTGGACGCATTTTCGAAGGCACGCCAGAGATGATGTGGGCCAGTCTTTCAAAACTGGCGGGCCTCCCTGCGGATACCATGATTTACTCGGGCCATGAATACACAGCAGCCAATGCTGTCTTTGCCAAAACGGTGGATCCGGAAAACCTAAAGTTGGACCGGCGCCTTCAGGATATCACTGCGAAAAGGGCCGACAATATCCCAACCGTTCCATCGCTTTTGCGCGACGAATTGTCGACAAACCCTTTCTTACGGTCCATTTCATCTGCGGTTCGTCAAACTTTGAACATGCAAGATGCAAGTGATCTAGAGGTTTTCACACAAGTGCGCGTTCTTAAAGACAACTTCTAAACCAACCCGTCCAGAAACCCTTGCAACTTAGCCACCGTACACTTGGCTTGATCATACATTAGAAAATGCGTGCCCTTGATTTCGATAATGGGGATTTGGGCGGCTTGGAAATCCTTCCAGGCATTGCGGCTGACAACATATTCATTTGTGGCTTTGATAAAAACGGCCGGCACCGATAGATTGGGCAAAAGACCCCTGACATCTGCGCGCAAACATTGCTCAGCGCGTTTGGCAAATGTATGCGCCGGGACCTTTTGGAACGCCGCCACAAAGAGCGCCTGAAAATCCAGTTTAGGTCTGGCACGGATACTTAGAAACAGGATCAGCCTTAGAAACCACACTTTTCTAAACGGCATCAGGTTTAATATGCGAGCGGCCAAAGCCGGAAGCGGGCGCGGTCGACGCGCGAAGGTTGCCGCGAAGATCACCCCTTTCAAACCTTTGGAAGGCGCATGAGCAATCCGAACGGCCAGAGGACCTGAAAAGGACTCTGCCAATAGAACAAATGCGTCATCTTGAGGCAATCTTTCACGCACAAAGCGCTCGAGCTCTGCATATTGTGTCAGTTCAGGGGGATACTTGATGGGTATCACGGGATGTTGCGTACCGAACGCATCGATCAAGGGCTCAAGAAAATCTCCTGTGCCATCCAACCCCGGAAGTGCAACAATTTTCATCTCAAAGACCTCCTGACCGATCTGCCAAACACACTCGATTTTGCGAAGTGCCAAAAGCGACGGCACAATGATCAGTGCAACGGCAATAATCGTGTTCACAAAACAATTTACCAGAAAACCCTTGAAGCGCGGCAGAATAAATCGAAATCTATAACCATAAGCGGGCTATTCCGCCCGCCTTGTGTCCCTACGAGGTTCGATCATGCCTTCATTTTCAACAACGCTGGAACAAGCAATCCATTCTGCTTTGGGCTACGCAAATGAGCGTCAGCACGAGCTGGCAACCCTAGAGCATCTTTTGCTCGCGCTTATTGATGAAGATGACGCAGCAAAAGTTATGAAAGCATGTTCGGTAGACCTCTCTGCCTTGCGCAGCGCCGTAACAAATTTTCTTGATACCGAATTGGAAAGCCTGATCGCAGATGTTGAAGGCTCCGAAGCGGCACCAACCGCAGCATTCCAACGGGTCATTCAACGCGCTGCAATCCATGTTCAATCCTCGGGGCGGTCAGAAGTGACGGGGGCAAATGTCCTTGTGTCCATTTTTGCCGAGCGCGAAAGCCACGCGGCTTATTTCCTCCAGGAACAGAATATGACGCGTTATGATGCGGTCAACTACATCGCTCATGGTGTAGCCAAAGACCCTGCCTATGGCGAAACACGCTCTGTTCAGGGTTCCGATGAAATCAATTCAGATGCTGAAGCCGGAGATCCACAAAACGGCGAGTCTGCTTTGGGCAAATATTGCGTAGACTTGAACGCCAAAGCCTTGGGTGGCGATATCGATCCACTGATCGGACGTGATCACGAGGTTGAGCGATGCATACAGGTTCTTTGCCGTCGTCGCAAAAACAACCCCATCCTGGTCGGGGATCCTGGTGTTGGCAAAACGGCTATCGCCGAAGGTCTTGCTCGCAAGATCATCCAAGGCGAGACGCCAGAGGTCTTAGAAAAAACCACGATATATTCCTTGGATATGGGTGCGCTTTTGGCCGGCACGCGTTATCGCGGCGATTTTGAAGAGCGCTTGAAATCTGTGATGAATGAGCTTGAGGATCACCCAGATGCTGTTCTTTTCATCGATGAAATTCACACTGTCATCGGCGCAGGCGCCACGTCGGGCGGCGCAATGGACGCCTCAAACTTGCTGAAACCGGCCCTTCAGGGCGGCAAGCTGCGGTGTATGGGATCGACCACATACAAAGAGTTCCGTCAGCATTTTGAAAAAGACCGCGCCTTGTCGCGTCGGTTCCAAAAAATCGATGTGAATGAGCCATCCGTTGATGATGCTGTGAAAATCCTTAAGGGACTAAAGCCTTATTTCGAAGAACATCACGGTGTAAAATACACCCATGATGCAATCCGTACTGCCGTCGAACTGTCGCATCGCTATCTTCACGATCGGAAACTGCCTGACAAAGCGATCGATGTGATCGACGAAGCTGGGGCGCATCAGCATATCTTGGCCGAATCCAAGAGACGCAAAACCATCGGACAAAAAGAGATAGAGGCTGTGGTCGCCAAGATTGCGCGCATCCCTCCAAAAAATGTCACCAAAGATGATGCTGAGGTTTTGGCCGATCTCGAAAGCAGCCTAAAGCGTGTCGTGTTTGGTCAAGATCTGGCAATCGAGGCGCTTTCGGCGGCCATAAAGTTATCTCGCGCCGGTTTGCGCGAGCCAGAGAAACCGATTGGAAACTACTTATTTGCAGGTCCCACTGGCGTCGGAAAGACCGAAGTAGCCAAGCAATTGGCAGATACCCTTGGGGTAGAATTGATCCGTTTCGATATGTCGGAGTATATGGAGAAGCATTCGGTTAGCCGCCTGATCGGAGCGCCTCCGGGTTATGTTGGTTTTGACCAAGGGGGTCAGCTCACAGATAAAATCGACCAGCATCCTCATAGTGTTCTGTTGCTCGATGAAATCGAAAAGGCCCATCCCGATATATTCAACATTCTCTTGCAGGTGATGGATAACGGTAAGCTGACCGATCACAATGGTCGAACAACGGATTTTCGCAATGTGATTTTGATCATGACGTCCAATGCTGGCGCCGCCGAGCAGGCAAAGGCCGCAATCGGATTTGGTCGTGATCGTCGCGAAGGCGAAGATACGGCAGCAATTGAACGGACCTTCGCTCCGGAATTCCGAAACCGTTTGGATGCCGTCGTCAGCTTTGCACCCCTGTCTAAAGACGTAATCTTGAAAGTTGTCGATAAATTCGTCGTGCAACTGGAAGCGCAGTTGATGGATCGCAACGTATCAATCGAATTGACACCTGCGGCCGCAAAATGGTTGGCAGATAAGGGCTATGACGACAAGATGGGCGCACGCCCCTTGGGCCGCGTTATCCAGGAAAGCATCAAGAAACCCTTGGCCGAAGAGCTGCTGTTTGGAAAGCTTACAAAAGGGGGTTTGGTTCGTGTCAGAATTGAAAATGATGAACTGGCATTGGATGTCGAACCTCCGGAAAACCCAAAACTGTCCAACAACAAGCCACCCTTGTTGACAGCTGACTAAGAACTTCTGGCTTAATCGCAGAATTAGGGTAAAAAATCGAAATTATGTGACAATTGTCACAGACACTATCGCTTGATTGCAAATGCGATTCGGTTGATCATGTATTTATGGTTTTTGGGGTTCAACCAACGCATGTCGCAGAAAATGCGCCAAGCCCAGTCGATGCGCTTGACGCGTTTGCCACTGGCAGATGGCAGTTTCTAACGACGGGCACGACGGCTTATTCTGGCCGTCAGAAGCGACGACTGGTCTTAACAAATGTCATCATATACATGACCTCGTCGCTTATGTTGTTTTATGCGGGCGTTTTTGCATTGGTAGGGGGCGCTGGTCTTATCAGCCCGATTGCGGTGAATTTGTGTGTGGGATTGGCCTTATTGCTCACACCTTATCTCCATCCTTACCACCCGCTTTTGGGCACAGTTTATAATCTCTTGCTATGGTTGGGTTTTGGGGTTTTCACGTCTTACTCGTTTGGTTCGGGTGCTGGCATCCACTTTTTTTTCCTATCCGGTGTTGCTTCAGCGATTTTGATCATGGGTGTCAGGCAAAATATTGTCTCGTTTATGAACATCATGGTTCAGGTCGGCCTGTTTATGTACTTTGATCAAAACCACGCTGCGCCCGCAGCCTATGTCGACGTGTCACGGACCGGAATTGCGGCGCTCTATCTGACTTCGGTGCCAATTGCAGTCGCCTTCATTTTCTGTATGATCCTCTATGCTTTCGTACAGGCGGCACGCGCAGAAACCTTGTTGCAACGCGAGTACGAGTTCTCGGAAAACCTTTTGGGACGGATGCTGCCGCGATCCATTGCAAATCAATTAAAGCAACATCCTGGCAAGACGATTGCGAACTATCATGACGATGTGACAATACTTTTTGCTGATCTCGTCGGCTTCACGCGGCGGTCAAACACACAAAGCCCAGAGAAGCTTGTTGCCTTTTTGAATGCCTTGTTCACGCGTTTTGATATGCTGGCAGAGCGTCATGGCGTTGAAAAAATCAAAACCATAGGTGATGCTTTCATGGTCGCAGGAGGGATGCCCGATCCCACCCAAGACCATGCATCCCGTGTGGCTGCACTTGCATTGGAAATGAAATCTGAAACGAAACGCTTTGCAGCAGAACTGGAAGAAAATTTTGAAATCCGCATCGGTATTGCTTCTGGACGTGCGGTTGCAGGCGTTATTGGGACGCAAAAGCCCTTTTATGATGTTTGGGGCGTGACCGTCAATCTGGCCGCACGTCTAGAGGCCAGTGCGCGCCCTGGTGCCATATTGATCAGCCATGAAACCCGCAAAAAACTAACCGACCGGTTTCATGTGAAGACCCATGGCGAGGTCGACTTAAAAGGTGTCGGACAAACCATTGTCTACCAATTGGTTTCTTAGTTATTTTTCTGTCAACTTCAGCTCAATCCGGCGATTCACAGCGCGCGCGTCAACAGTGTTGGTTGGATCAATTGGCTGATACTCCCCAAACCCATTCGCCGATAAGCGCTGTGGCGGAAAGCCAAGCTCTGCGGACATGAAGCGCACAACCGACAAAGCGCGCGCTTGGCTAAGGTCCCAATTGTCCTCAAAGCCCCGTCCGGGACCGACCGGAATGTTATCCGTGTGCCCGTCGACCTGAAGCACCCAGTCAATGCCCTCGGGAATGTCACGCGCCACATTCAACAAAATATCGGCAACCTGCGCAATCTCTGCCTTGCCGGTCTCCCCCAAAGTGGCAGAGCCTGGCGCAAAAAGAACCTCAGAGGCAAAGACAAAGCGATCTCCAACGATGCGCACTTGGTCCTGGCCTTCCAAAAGCTGACGCATGCGGCCGAAAAATTCGGACCGGAAATTTGCCAGTTCCTTGGCTTCTTCCTCCAATCGCTTTCGTTCCGCCTCTTCCAACTCTGCGCGTTTCTTTTGTTCGGCTGCGACTTGCGCCAAGGCTGTGTTCAAGTTCTGTCCCAAAACCTCCAGCTGAACTTGAGCATCTGCATCGCGCTGGTTTGAGGAATCCAAAAGCGCTTGCAATTGGTTCAACTGACGTCGCAAATCAATCGTTTGTGCATTCAACAGTGCAAGACGTTCCTGGCTCTCGGTAACTTGGGCCTCTTCCTCAGACAAAAGCGCACGAGCTTGCGCCAATAAGGCGCGCTCCCGCTCAATTTCGGTTAAGACGGTCGCGTTGTCCGCCTCTAGCTGATTTCGTGCGGCCTCTGCGGCTGCCAATATTGTCAAAGTCTCTTCGGCTTGCTTGCGTTGTTCTTCCAATGCTAGGCTCATCGCGGTCAGCTCATTTTCTGAACGTGCCAAGCGTTCGCGCAACGCTTCCGCCGCGGCCGCCTCAACCAGAAGGTCCGCTTCCGTTTGAGAAATCCGCACTGCCTGCGTTTCATTTTCAGTTTGCAAATCTGCAACCAGGGCCTCCAACGCTTCGCGACGTTGTGCCGCCAGACGCGCCTCTTCGGCAGCAACATCAATCTCATCTCGAGCTTGGGCCAAGGCCAATTGCACCGCTTCTTTTTCGCTGATCACGTTGGCGTTTGCCGCCTCCAATTGCTCTTGTGTCGCCAAAAGACTGGCAATTCTGCTCTCTTGGTCTGAATTTTGTGCCAACAAACTGGCGACTTGCGCCTCAAAGCTTGCAATTTTTGTACCTTGCTCTTCTGTTTGAGTTGTCAAAGCTGCGATCAATGCATCTTGGCCAGAAATTCGATCGGTTGCGTCCTTCAGCAAAGCATTCAAATCCGCGGTCAATGCACGCTCAATGCCCAAAGCATCGGACAATGCGTTCAACTCTGTGCTTAACGCGTCCAATTCGCTTTGCTGGCCCGATACCGTCTCACGCAGGACGAATTGCACGATCATGAAAATTGTAAGCACAAACATTAAGATCATTAGCAGCGCCGTCATCGCATCCACGAAGCCGGGCCATATACTGCCTGATACCGTCTTGCTGTTGGATCGGCTCAACGCCATGACGTTATGCCTTTGCTTTCATCGTTTTGGTAAGGTTTTGAATGTCTTTTCGCAAACCCTCAAAATCAGTCTGTCGCTCGGAACTCAACTCTTCAAGCAGCTGCAACAAAGAGCTGTCCATATTGCGTAATCGCGCCCGTGTATCATCATCCAAGAACCCCTGCCCCGAGGCCGTCAAATTGGTGATCACATCGACCAAACGGTCCTGACTTTCGCCAATCAAAGTCACTGCTTGCTTGCCGCTCGATTGCTCCGATGCAATCACTTGCGCCATTTGCTCAACCGCGCGCGACAGCTGGGTCACGCGATCATCGGCCTCGGCTTGGCGGGACGAGATTTGTTCAAGCACCGCGCGCATCAACTCACTTTGTTCAGCGATGTGGTCCACAACCCCGCCAGCGCCCCCCTCTTCACCGGCCCCTACAGATGTCAGTGATGACAACCATTCCTCCATTTCTCGGTAGAAACGGTTCTGGCCGTGGCCTGCAAACAGATCCAACAAACCCACCACCAGTGACCCTGCCAGCCCAAGCAAGGATGATCCAAATGCTGTCCCCATACCTGCCAGTTGCGCCTCCAGGCCCGTCATCAGGTTATCAAATACGGTCATTGCACTTTGCCCCTCTTGGGGTGCCAAAGTCCGAATAGTGTCCACCACCGCTGGAACGGTGGTGGCCAGACCATAAAATGTGCCCAGAAGGCCCAGAAAGATCAGCAAATTTATAATATAGCGTGTGATCTCGCGGCGTTCATCCAAACGCGTCGCGACCGAGTCCAAAATTGTTTGCGTCGAGGCGGAATTCAAAGCCAAGTTCATGGATTGGCGGTTGCGCATCATCGCGGCCAAGGATGCCAGCAAACGCGGTGGTGTCATAAATTCGTATCCTGGCCTTTCACTAGCAAAGCCTTCGATCCAACCAATTGAGCTCAGCAAAGAAAAGAGCTGCGCGAAACAGGCCCAAATGCCCAGCAGGAAGACCAGAAAGATGAAACCATTGAGGTAGGGAGAGGCCAAGAAAATAGGGGCCACCGCGGGATATAGAAGATAGCCCCCAGCACCCACCAAAACCACGATCAAAAACATGGTGATAATTTGACGAAGGGGCCTTGAGAAGAATGGCGTGTACTTGTCTTGCGAATTCACCATGCTTTTCAGACGCCTCCTTAAGACCCTCAATTCACCAGCACACTAACACAGGTATATCGATTGCAAAGGCCGCTTAACCGAATTCAGTCAGTCTGCGAACCTCTGCATCCAACCATTCAAGGTCTGCGTCAAATATCTCCAAATCCCTAAGACTTTGCGCTGTTTGATGAAGATAATCTGGATTCGGACCCCGCCCGCCTACTGCGCCAGCGATCTGCCGCGCCTGAGCGGCAAGCGTTTGGTTGGCAACATATTGGTCATGCGCTTTGTCGACGACGTAACAAAGTCCTTCACGCACACGCCCATCGGCCAAATGCAGGGTTTGCCGTGTCTCAACATAGGCCGAAGAGATCAATTCGCGTGCGCGCAAACGGGCCAAATGATCCTCGCGATCATCTGGATGCATATGAAAGGCAACACCCGCACACCTGCTGTCCTTGCGCGCATCCAAGGCCAAAACCAACCCCGGTTCCGCCTCCGTCCCACGGTGATGGATTGATGACATACAAAACCTGCGCTGAAATCCACTCAAACTGGCAATTTCACGCTCAACAAAGGGGAATTCAGGGTTCCAAATCAAAGACCCATAGCCAAAGATCCAAAGCTCATCTGTAGTCATCATAACCCTGTCGCGATAGAACCAGAGCATGCGGGTAAAGGGGATCAGGTCATGACGTCAACACGCCTTATTATAATAGCCGTATTTGCGGCCTTCGCTCTTTGGGCAGGGTATTGGTTTTTTGGCCAGTCTCAACAGCAAACGAGCGCTGCAAACTGGTTTGAAAGCCAGCAGGACGCGGGTTGGGTTGCCGAATATGATAGCCTCGACGTGCAAGGCTTCCCCAACCGGTTTGATACAGTTATCCGCGACATCACTTTGGCAGACCCAAAGACAGGTTGGGCCTGGAGCGCACAAAGTTTTGAAATCCTCTCGCTCAGTTATCGCCCCAATCATGTGATCTTCGTATTTCCAAAGACCCACCTATTGCGCACACCGCATCAAAATATCCAGATTGCCAATACCGACCTGCGCGGCAGTGCCGTTTTCGAACCCGGCACGGACTATGACCTGAACCGATCCAGTTTTGAAGGCGCCGATCTTGTTTTCGATGCCGAAAAGCAAGATCCATTGCGCATTAGTTCAGCGCAACTTGCCACTCGAAAATCGCCAACTGACGCCTCTGCTCATGATATTGCCCTTACCTTGAAGGAAGTCGATTTGGGCGATGATGTCTTGGCTTTGCTAAAAGGCTCCCGCGGATTGCCATCTCAGGTCGAAGAAATACGATTGCGCGCCACGGCGGATTTTTCTGGCCCGTGGGACCTGCCCTCGCTTTCCGGGTCTGGGCCCGATTTAAGGTCGCTTGATCTTGATGATCTATCTTTCATCTGGGACGATTTGCGCTTGCGAGCGGCCGGTGACTTATCTGTAGACGCGCTGGGTTACCCAGAAGGGTCGCTCGACTTGCGGGCCGAAGGGTGGGAGAAAATGGTCGATATCGCGGTCGCGAACAGCTGGGTGCCTCGAGAGTTGGAAGACTCGATCATTGCAGCTTTACAGTTTTTAGCCCGCTTAAAGGGCACCGCACAGGACCTTGAAATTTCTTTGCGCTTTGCAGATCGCACAACCTATCTAGGCCCCATTCCTTTGGGTCCAGCGCCCGTGATTTGGGCCGTTCAACGGCAATAAGGATTTCTGCGTTGATACAAATCCATATGGAAGTGATCACGATGGTAACGGTCCGCCTTAGGACCTAAAACCGTTGTGAACGGACCACAGGCACCTGCATGGATTTTGCGCATCGTCTTTTTGTATTTTCCTGAATTCCAATCAATGAAGACGCTGACCCGGTCCCCATCATCCAACACGAAGGATCCGATATCCACGGCATTTCCTTTAGCATGTTGGGACAGCTTGCCACTGCGTTGATTGTTGATCCTCCGGCAGGAATAGGTCGCCAACACATCCATGCTGACAACCTTGCGGCGCTTTTTCTTGAACTCTTTCTTAACAACGTCCTCAGTCCAATTCGCAAAAGCGTTTGCCGTTTCGCAATTCATGATTGAGGCCCGGCTCAATTGAACGCCAGAGACCGCAGTCAGGCGGACCGGGTTTTTTATCCCACAGCCATTTATTTTGCCGACAATGTTGTCGATTGGCTCCCCCACTAGGGCTTTGTTCCGACATTGGGCCGCCGCCGTTTTTGGTTTGCGGGCCATCACCAAGGATATGTTTTCAGGGCGCCGTGTGGGACGGGTTTGAATGCCTTCCAGTCGCTCAATTGTTGCAATCACTTTGGACAAATCTGCGGGACGCGGTTTTGGTTTTGACTCGATCGTTTTGATCAAGGCTTCAATTGATGGCGGTGTCGGACGTTTTTCAGGAATATGGGTAGTCAGCGGGGCCTTGGCCGTCACCATGACCGGTATAAGAAAACTAAGGCTTACGCCCAAAATTAGGTTCTGCGGTGTCCTGACCTGCATCAATGATGCCTCGCCTTATGTCGCGCGTGCGCGTGAAATACTCATGCAATTTTTGTCCATCTTCATTGCGGATTGCGCGCTGCAAGTCGAGTAGTTCTTCAACAAACCGGCCAAGGACTTCCATTGTCGCCGATTTGTTGTTCAAAAATACGTCGCGCCACATCGTGGGATCGCTGGCTGCGATCCTTGTAAAATCACGAAAACCTGCAGCAGAAAAGGTAATCACCTCTTCTTCCGTGATCCGCTCTAGGTCATCTGCAACACCAACCATTGTATAAGCGATCAAATGCGGGGCATGTGATGTAACCGCCAAAACAAGATCATGATGTTCAGCCTCCATTTCGGTGACATTGGCGCCTAAACCTTCCCAAAACCGACGCAGCTTTTCTACAGCTTCTGGCGCGCTGTCTTCCAGCGGTGTTAAGATATGCCAACGGTCATCGAAAAGCTCGGCAAAACCGGCGGTAGGTCCAGATTTCTCTGTTCCGGCAACAGGATGGCCCGGTACAAAATGCACACCTTCGGGAATATGCGGTTGGACGGCTTCAATCACACGACGCTTTACCGATCCGACATCGGTCACCACAGCACCTTCTTTCAAATGCGGTGCAATGGTCTCGGCGAGCTCTCCCATAACGCCCACAGGCGTGCAGATGACAATCAAATCGGCGCCAGTGACGGCCTCGGCTGCGGTCTCGACCACTGTGCAATATCCCAAACCAGCTGCGATGCGACGACTTTCAAGGGAACGGGTTGTACCGGTGATTTCGATCTCTGGGTCTTTCCGTCTTGCCGCATGTGCAATTGATGACGCGATCAAACCCAAACCAATCAGAGCAATTTTTTGAAATTCGGCCATTACAGTGCCCCAGCCGCAAAATGTTCAAGCGCAGATAAAACCGCCTCACACTCGGTTTGCGTTCCAATTGTTATTCGCAAGGCTTCAGGAAACCCATAACCTTTCACTTGTCGCGTGATAATGCCCGCATCCAACAAAGCAGCATAGGCTGCGTCTGCACGGGATGCGCTGTCAAATCGGACCAGCAAAAAATTGGCATAGCTCTGATCCACGGCCAGCCCAATACCACGTAAACGCTGTGTCATGACCTGACCCAACTGCAAATTTTCCCTAAGGCAGTCACTGGTAAACGCTTGATCAAGGACAGCCGCGTGTGCAGCCGCAAGCGCTCCGGCATTAACGTTAAACGGTCCGCGCACACGGTTTAAGACATCAATAACCTGCGGATCAGCATAGCCCCAACCCACGCGTGCAGCGCCTAAGGCATAAACTTTGGAAAAGGTCCGCGTCATCACGACATTAGGATAAAGTTCAACCAATCCTGCGCCACCATCATAGCCATCGTGCAAAAGGTAATCTGCGAATTCAGCGTATGCACCGTCGATCACCAATAGGACATGGGCCGGCAGGCTTGTGGCCAAACGCTCAAGTGCGTCTCTTTCCACAAAGGTTCCGGTTGGATTGCCAGGATTGGCCAGAAAAACCAGTTTCGTTTTGTCCGAAACACCGCCGAGAATGTTATCAATTGAGACCGTTCGGTTGTCTTCTGCAACAGTGATTGGCGTGGCTCCTGCGGCCAAAGCACAGATTTTGTGCATAGAAAATCCGTGCTCGGTGACAATCACCTCATCACCAACGCCTGTATAAGCCTGGCAGAGAAACGTGAAAATCTCGTCTGAACCCGCGCCGCAAATGATCTGATCTGCCGCCAATCCATAATGCGTCCCAAGAACCTCGCGAAGGTCCGTATGATCTGCGCTGGGATAGCGATGCAATTCCATCGCCAAAGCGGAGTAAGCCGCCTGCGCCCTTGGGCTGGGGCCAAAAGGATTTTCGTTTGAGCTTAATTTGATCACATGATCCCGCCCCGCAAGTTTGGATTTACCGCCCACATAAGGCGCGATATCCAAGATGCCGGGTTGCGTCGGAATTTTGTTTGTCTTTCGGGTCACCATAAGGAGGGGCTGTTAGACGCGTTTGTGCAACTTGAAAATGGGTAATCTAAAGGAGTGAAGGTCATGGTCCTTTTGTTGGACCGGCCCGTCTTTGGAAAAATTTCTGCCTGTTGGGGGCTTTGCCCCGGACGACGCCTTTTCGGCGTCATTCTCCCCAGGGATATTTAAAGACGGAAGAAAGGATGCATTGCGGTGCGTCTAATAGAAACTCTGCGGGTCAATATCAATGCTGACACGCACTTGAGACGGAATTGGCACACAAGCACGCCATTCAGCCAAGGCCGCTTGGAACCGCTGGTCTTTGGCCCCACGCACCAAGAGCCGCATGCGATGGCGCCCTCGGATCCGAGCAATTGGCGCAGGTGCCGGTCCGAAAACCTCTGCACCGATATCCTTGAGCATACCAGAACGACGCGCCAGTTTCTGGGCGATATCATTGACCAGCGCGTTATTTTCGCCCGACACGACAACCCCAGCCAGACGACCAAATGGGGGCACGCCGGCGCGTTTACGCTCGGCAGCTTCGGCAATCCAGAACGCCTCTTCATCGCCGGATATGATTGCTTTAATCACGGGATGCTCGGGTTGATGGGTTTGAACAAACGCCGTCCCCCGGCGGTCGGCACGACCCGCCCGGCCGGCTACTTGCCGAATAAGTTGAAACGTCTTTTCAGCGGCCCGCAGATCCCCGCCCTGCAATCCCAAATCCGCATCGATTACACCCACACAAGTGAGCAGTGGAAAGTTATGTCCTTTGGCCACCAATTGCGTGCCGATTATCAGATCTGCATCCCCTTTCGCGATCCCTTGAATATGATCGCGCAGCGCATGGCCAGATAGCATCATGTCCGAAGACAACAGCGCAATGCGCGCCTGAGGAAACCGCTGCGCAGCCTCTTCAGCCAATCGTTCCACGCCCGGGCCAACAGGTGCAAAACGATCTTCAACCCCACAATTCGGGCACACTTTGGGCTTTGATTTGGTCTCGCCACATTGATGACAAACCAGTTCTCCTCGAAAGCGGTGCTCAACCATGCGCGCGTCGCAATCATCACATCCAATTTGGTGCCCGCACGCCCGGCACACCGTCAGGGGTGCATAGCCACGTCGGTTCAAAAAAAGCAAAGACTGCTCTGATGCGGCAAGACGGAGATCAATCTCATCCGCCAATCTCGGTGAAATCCATGCATTTGACGTCATCGCCTCTGCGCGCAAATCAATGGGTTTCATCTGGGGTAATTCCGCCGATCCGAAGCGACGATCCAAAGTGATCCTGTCATACTTGCCGCTCTCGGCATTGACCCAGGTCTCTAGGGCCGGAGTGGCACTGGCCAAAATCACCTGCGCGCCTTCCAGCGCGGCCCGCATCACCGCCATATCGCGTGCCGAATACAATACGCCATCTTCTTGTTTATAGGAACCATCATGCTCTTCATCGACGACAATCAGTCCTAGATCTGCAAATGGAAGGTAAAGCGCAGAGCGCGCGCCCACGACCAATTGGGCTTTTTGTTCGGCGACCATACGCCAGCAGCGCCGTCTTTCGGTCATCGTCACCCCGTAATGCCACTCGGCCGGGCGCGCACCAAACCGCGCCTCAACACGGGATAAAAAATCAACGGTCAAGGCGATCTCCGGGATCAAGACCAAAGCCTGTTTCCCTTGTCTTAGGCATTCCGCAACAGCCTCGAGATAGACTTCGGTTTTGCCAGACCCTGTGACCCCCCTTAGCAAAGTCGTCCCATACCCATGGCCTTGTTTGTCGGCCAAAGCTTTTGCAGCCTTGCGTTGAGACGTTGATAGGGTTTTGCCTGGGCGCTTATGATCAAGCGCGGGGAATGGCAGATCGCGCGGTGCGGTGCGCGCATCAATCGCACCATGCTCGACCAACCCTTTGACCACTCCGGCCGAAACGCCTGCCAGATCCGCCAGTTCTTTCGCCATGAATTGCATGTCCGGTTCAGAGATCAGGACATCCAAGACCTTCTCTCGCGCAGGTGTCATGCGACTGGGTGTGCTCTGTCCTTTGACATAAACCACACGATCACCAGGCAGATCTGCCAAGCCAGGGACACGGATCGCCATGCGCAGCATGTTGTAAAGCGGTGTCAGCGTATAAGCGCCAACGCGGATTAAAAACTGCTGCATCTGCTCTTGCATGGGAGGCACGTCCAAGACCCGCGCCACAGGACGCAACTTGTCGATGGGATAATCGCCGGTGGCGTGCGCCCAGACGACACCCATGACATGACGTGGCCCCAAAGGTACGATCACAAACGCGCCCAGCGCGACGCCACCTTCGGGTGCAAGATAGTCCAATGGACCCTCTAGAGGCTGTGTTGTGAGCACCGCAAGCGGCGCCGAACTGGGAAAAAACACTGACATGCCCTCACGTATCTTTGGGGATTCACAGGATTGGCCTGTCAAGCTATGTTAGACGCAAGCTGAAAACAAACCCCTAAGGACAGGCCATCATGAAATTCTTTGTCGATACTGCTGAAGTAGATGCAATTGCCGAGCTGAACGCACTTGGTATGGTTGATGGAGTGACAACAAACCCCTCTCTTATCCTCAAATCGGGCCGTGATATTTTAGATGTGACCAAAGAGATCTGTTCAATGGTTGATGGCCCTGTTTCGGCCGAAGTGGTGGCCCTTGAAGCTGATGCCATGATCGCTGAGGGGCGCAAGCTTGCAAAAATCGCCGAGAATATTGCGGTTAAGGTGCCATTGACCTGGGCTGGGCTGCAAACCTGCAAAACCCTCGCCGCAGAAGGAACAATGGTGAATGTCACGCTGTGCTTCTCGGCCAATCAAGCTTTGCTGGCTGCCAAAGCCGGCGCCACCTTTATCTCACCCTTTATCGGTCGGTTGGATGACATCAATTTGGATGGGCTAGAATTGATCGAAGAAATTCGGACGATTTATGACAATTTCGGATTCGGGACTGAAATCTTGGCCGCTTCAATCCGATCGGCAAACCATATGAAGGAATGTGCTTTGATTGGCGCGGATGTCGCAACCGCCCCACCGTCCGTGATAAAGAAAATGGCCGATCATGTTCTAACCGACAAAGGTCTGGACGCCTTTATGGCAGATTGGGCAAAGACTGGCCAAAAGATCCTTTGACGGACAAACCAAACAAAGATGCACCGCGTATCACCCGCGCGGTGCGCCAAATGATCCTTACACATCCTGAAATGCTGTTGCAGGATGACGCGATTATGACCGAGCTTGGTCACGCGTTGACGCATCAAGGTGAGACGACGGATATCCGGGCTCAGGCCCTTGACAACATGACCGCCGAGATTGCGCGGCTGACCACGAAAAACGATCAAATTATGGCGGCGGCTTATCAAACATCGGCAACAACTGAACAAGTCCATCGCGCGGTTTTAAAACTGACAGAGGCGCAAAAGCGTACCGATTTCATAACAATCGCAGAGACGCAAATTGCACCGATTTTGCGGATCCCACATGCCAAAATTGAAGAGCGCTATGTCCGCGTACTTGGGATGATGGGCCGCACGGCAGAGCTTCCTTTGGATGATGCACATGTCCTTGTGATGACCGGGTCGGATTCAGAGAGTTACGCGCAATCGCAGGGCACAGATCTTTTGCGCTTCTTTCATCAAATCACACAACATTTATGGCAGGCACTTGAAGGATGAAAAACAGTGCAGCCTATGACCTTATCACGGATTGGTTGAACCAATTGCGGGGCTTGCGCGGGCTCCAAGCGAAAACCCTATCCGCTTACCAAGACGACCTTCTGGGCTTTGTAGCTTTCTTACAATCCTACTGGGGCGCGCAATTGTCCTTGAACAGCCTGGCCTCGGTCAAGCGTCGAGACCTTCGCGCCTATGTCGCCGCAGAGCGTGATCGAGGCCGGTCGCCCCGATCGGTGGCCCGCAGCGTGTCCGCCATCAAGGGTTTTTACGGTTTTCTGCACCAAAAATTTGGGATCGATATTTCCGAAATTGAAAGCATGAAAGCCCCAAAATTCAAAACTAGTTTGCCCCGCGCAATCCGTCCAGATGCCGCAAAAGCTCTGATTGATCAGGTTAAAGCAAACACCGAAGAACCATGGGTTGCAGCCCGGGATATGGCCGTCATGGTCCTGCTTTACGGCTGCGGTTTGCGCATTTCCGAAGCTTTGGATTTGACAGGAGCCGCCCACCCGATGGGCGAAGCGCTGCGCGTTATGGGTAAAGGTGGGAAAGAACGTGTCGTTCCTGTACTCCCCGCTGCATCCCAGGCCGTGGCCTGCTATGCTGCATTATGTCCCTTTGACCTTCCATCGGATCAACCCTTGTTTCGGGGTGTGAGAGGGCGCGCATTATCGCCCGGCATTGTACAAAAGAAAACCGCGCTCGCCCGAGAGATGCTTGGGCTGCCGCCCGGCACAACGCCACACGCCATGCGCCATTCTTTTGCAACACATCTTCTAAGTGCTGGTGGCGATCTACGCGCGATACAAGAGTTGCTGGGTCACGCATCGTTAAGCTCTACACAGATTTACACAGCTGTCGACGAAGCCCGTTTGATGGAAGCATATAACAAAGCCCACCCATTGGCATCTAAGTAGATTTTATCAGAGTAAATGCGCGCCATGAATGGTTTGCGCCACGTTGGGCGATGGCGCCCTCGGCGCCCCGAAAAAGCGTCGCGAAAACGACACGGTCTTGTGACGCAAAATGCGTTGCATGTGAACAGTATGTCGCAGTATACAATCCTTATCCACACCGGGAGAGCGCCTGTTAAAAGGCCGCCGAAGGGGAAATCGCCCCGATATCTCTCAGGCACCCAGGACCGGTTGGACCAGTTAAATCCGGAGAGCGGGCATCGCGCCCCACCGAAGGAGCAAACGCAGGGCGGATGGTCTGACCTGCGCGAAACTCTCAGGTTTCAGGACGGACGGGGTCGGCAAAGGCAAAGACCTTTGCTGCGTCATGAACGGAGAGAGTGATGACACATATCGCGATATTAGGCGCTGGGATCACCGGGATCACCACAGCCTTTCAACTGTTGGAACGCGGCTTTGACGTAAGCGTCATTGATCGGCAGCGCTATGCGGGCATGGAAACAAGTTTTGCCAATGGTGGGCAGCTCTCAGCCTCAAATTCAGAAGTCTGGACCCATCCTGCAACCATCCTGAAGGGTCTAAAATGGCTGATGCGCCGAGATGCCCCTTTGCTGATGAACCCTAAACCCGATTGGCACAAAATCAGCTGGATGACTGAGTTCCTGTGCAACATTCCAAAATATAGCCAAAACACAGTCAAAACGGCGGAGCTGGCGATCCGCTCACGCGACTACATGCTGGGCATGGCCGATCGTGCCAATATTCACTTCGACTGGTCGCCTGCCGGCATTCTTCACTTTTATGAAACAAAAACCGACTTTGACCATGCGCGCAATGTCTCACGCCTACTGTCCAAGGCAGGCTTGCATCGCGAAGAGCTAACGGCCCATGAACTGCACGAAAAGGAACCAACATTGAATGGCGATTTCATAGGTGGCTTTTGGACAGAAACAGACAGCACCGGTGACATCCACAAATTCACAACAGGCTTGGCCAAAGCATGCGAAGCCAGAGGCGTGCGCTTCATCTATGAAGCAGAGATTAGTAAAGTGGATGACACAGGCGATCGCATCCGTATCTTCTCGGACAAACATGCCCTAGAGGTAGACAAGGTCGTCGTTTGCGCAGGCGTCGGCAGCCGCGATATTGCGCGTCAATTCGGCGACCGCGTCAATGTCTATCCGGTCAAAGGCTATTCGGTCACAGTGGATCTGAAAGACCGCGTCAGTCAACTGCAGGCTCCGACAACCTCGCTTCTGGATGACAAAGCAAAACTGGTCACATCCCGTTTGGGCGAAACCCGTTTCCGCGTCGCTGGCACGGCCGAGTTCAATGGCTACAATTATGATATCCGTGCCGACCGCATCAAACCCTTGACGGATTGGGTGAACCGCCTTTTCCCCGAGGTCTCGACAGAGTTTGTAACACCTTGGGCGGGCCTGCGCCCGATGATGCCCAGCATGATGCCAAAGGTCGAACAAGGCCGCTCGCCACGGGTTTTCTATAACACGGGGCACGGCCATTTGGGGTGGACGCTGTCTGGCGTCACCGCGCATCTGATCGCAGAGAAAATCCTTAAAACAGAGCGCAAGATACGACCTTCGATTGCCATAGGACAGCCCTCTACGGCCTAGCTTTGCAATAAACGCCGCAATTCTTGATCGCCAAAGCGTGTGAACGTTATGGCTCGGCTATTGTCGTTGCGCTTGGCCCAGCCCAGCCCTTCGAAATGCTTCAAAAGAGCCCGCCCAAGCGAGCCAGCAAGATGGGAACGTCGCTCACTCCAGTCCAGGCACTCGCGACAAAGCGGTGTTTTGCTACGATCCAATTTCACAAGATCAATGCCAAATTCGCTGACAAACTGTCGACCATCATCCGAAAGTGTTAAGCCAGTATAGTCAACTTCAAGAAACTTACGCGCCTTAAAGCGATCATAAAGCAAAACACCCATTTCCCCTGCAAGATGGTTATAGCACACACGCGCATAACGCAGTGAATCATCCTTCGGTCCCGTCCTAGTGCGCAACTGCCCGCGCCCTGCCGCCAGCCCCATCAAACCCTCAAGGACGTGGGCCGTTTCGTCATCTGCAAGCGAGAAGTATTTATGGCGCCCTTGCTTGCGCTGTTGCACCAATCCGCCCTCCTCTAGCTTTTTCAGATGCGAACTGGTCGTTTGCAATGTGACACCTGCTTCGATGGACAACTCGGTCGCAGTCAGAGACTTCCCACTGACTAGAGCGGTCAAAATGTTTGCGCGCGCAGGATCCCCGATCAACGCAGCAATTCGGGCAATATCAGGTCCATGTTTCATAGTTCGATCGTAATCGAAGCATTCTATTAAAGCAATCTTGTAAGAGTAAGGCAACGAGAGGATCAAAATATGAACGAGATCGCAATGACACTTATTACGGCATGGGGAGCACTTGCCGCCGCTGCCCTTTCTCCAGGACCAAATTTGGTGGCTGTCGCATCGCGCGGGCTTGGATCTGGACGGCGCGCCGCTCTGAGCGTGACTTTGGGAATTGCACTGGGTGGCTTCGGCTGGGCAATTTTGACGGCTTTCGGACTGGGTTTCCTGTTTGAGACGCACCCGACTTTATTGCGTGTTCTTGGACTTTTTGGAGGCGCCTACTTAGCCTGGCTTGGCCTTAAAGGGTGGCGATCTGCATTTACTGGGGGCACTAGCGACATGTCCCCTAAGATCTCTGCCGGTTTTTGGAACGATCTGGGATATGGTTTTGTGGTGACAGCAACCAACCCAAAAGTTGCCCTTCTTTGGGCCTCCTTGTCGACATTCGTAAGTGGTGTGACAAGCTCAATCATGACGACATTCATTTTTGCCGCCGTATCCTCTTTTGTACTCTTAATCATCTACGGAACATACGGGTTGGTATTTTCAACCACTGGAATGCGCACTGTGTACGCAAGATTTGGTCGCGCTACTGATGCGTTATTTGGGACGGCATTTGAAATATTGGGCCTTACAATGATCTTCAAATCCTTGCGCCCTACATGAAATACACAATATCGGCAGGCGCGCCTTCAGCACCTTTTTGCATCCGATACATCGCAAGGGCCAACTTTCGCTGGGCTTAACAAATACGAAAGTTGGGGATATGACATCCCGATGACCTTGACCCAAAAAGCCTATGCCGTTCATGCTTTGACTGCGAGTGGGGCCGTTTTTGCCATGCTCGCGATGCTTAGTGCCGTCAATGGAAACTGGTCTGCCATGTTCCTTTGGCTGCTTGTAGCGCTCTTTGTAGATGGCATCGACGGGCCGTTGGCCCGGAAATTTGATGTAAAAGAAAACGCGCCGATCATTGACGGCGCTCTTCTTGATCTGATCATCGACTATTTGACTTATGTCTTTATCCCGGCTTTTGCCCTGTTCTACAGCGGCATGCTAACAGGCTGGGCAGCTTGGTTCGGGTTGATCGCAATTGTGTTTTCGGCCGGCCTTTATTTTGCCGACACGCGCATGAAGACCAAAGACAATTCCTTTATGGGTTTTCCGGGTTGTTTCAACATGGCCGTTTTGGTCCTTTTTGCCACCATGCCGCCCGAGTGGATTATCTTAAGTGCGGTCACTTTCCTCAGCGCCGCACAATTCCTTCCGTTGAAATTCGTTCATCCGACCCGAACAATTCGATGGCGCAATGTCACTTTGCCCATGGCAGTTCTTTGGTTGGGCACAGGTGTCTGGGCAGCGGCTACTGCCTTTACGCAACCCGTCTTTGTAACCATCGTTTTGTCGGGAACCAGCTTGTACCTGATGTTTGCAGGTATTATTCAAGAGCTTGTCTCAAACGAAGAACCCGCTGGAGCTTAACGCTTTTGTAACCTTCGTGAACGGGTTCAAGGACCCAAAAACGTCCTACGGCTGTCCTGCGGCTGTCCCACGGATATCCACCACAGATCGCACGCCCATTTCTGGGCCTGTGACAAAGGGTAATAGATCAGCTGTTTAGCTTTTTGAACGCAGTTCTGAGAGCCATTCAAAGCCAGATTCTTTCTCCAATTCAAGCAGCGCATCGCTACAACGCTTCGTGACATCTGGGAACTCATACTGGCCCACATCGGGAAGGATTTTCCAAGACCGCGCACATTTGTTGCCCTCGGCTTTTGCAAAAACCACAGCAACATCAGACACATCATCAAGACGGAACGCCTCAGCAGGGGCTGCCTCCGTCGAGATTGTAATCTGCGATGTGATGCAAAGATCGGCAAACGTCTCTTCATCCTTGATGATCTTGGCAGCTTCACCCGTCAGATAGACCGTCGGCGCCGCCTCCAAAGACGATCCGATTTCCTTGGCCTCTCGCTTTTGCTCCAAGGCCCCGGTCACAACGCGGCGCACGGCCCGCACGATCTTGGACCGCTCCGCCAGCTCATCGTTGCGCCACGCATCTGGCGTCGCAGGCATATCGGTCAAATGGATCGAGCCTTCGGAATGTCGCTCAAGATAAGCTTCTTCCATCGTGAAAGGCAGGATCGGAGACAGCCACCCCGTCAGACGCGCATAAATTTCGCCCAGTACAGCTTCCGCCGCCACACGACGCGGGCTGCTTTTGGCATCACAATAAAGCGCATCCTTGCGGATATCGAAATAGAAGCTCGACAGGTCGAGCGTCGTGAATTCGAACACCGTCCGCCACGCCGTCTGAAAATCGAATTTCTTATAGCTGTCGCGAACGATCCTATCGATCTCCCACAAACGATGCAGGATCAGCTGTTCCAATTCCGGCATTTCTGCCACAGGTGGCAAAGTGGGAACCTCGTCGGGCAGCGACCCCAAACAAAACCGCAACGTATTGCGCAAACGGCGATAGCTGTCTGCCACATTCTTCAGGATTTCAGGCCCGATCCGTTGGTCCGCGGTGTAATCCGTCTGGGCCACCCAAAGCCGCAAAATGTCTGCGCCATATTGTTTGACGACCGTTTCGGGTACGATGGTGTTGCCCAAGGATTTGGACATCTTCATGCCCTTCTCATCCAAGGTGAAGCCATGTGTGACGACATTCCGATAGGGTGCCCGACCTGTGGTTCCAACGGATTGCAACAATGACGAATGGAACCAGCCACGGTGTTGGTCCGTGCCCTCCATATAGACATCCGCGATGCCGTCCTCGGTTCCGTCTTCACGGTCCCGCAGCACAAAACTGTGCGTCGAGCCGGAATCGAACCAAACGTCCAAGATATCAAAGACCTGATCCCACTCATCCGGGTTGTGGTCATTGCCCAAGAACCGCTCCTTCGCGCCATCGGCATACCAGCAATCCGCACCTTCGGCCTCGAATGCTTCGGCGATGCGCCCATTCACCTTCGGATCACGCAGCAGAAAGTCTGGATCGGTCGGCAGCGCGCCCTTCCTGGTGAAACAGGTCAGTGGAACGCCCCAAGCACGTTGACGGGACAGAACCCAGTCGGGCCGCGCCTCCATCATAGAATAAAGACGGTTGCGCCCCGATTGCGGCGTCCAGTTCACATTGTCGATCTCGGTCAGTGCGCGTTCGCGGATGGTCTTGCCATGCGTGTCTTGACCGTCATTCACCGGCTTATCGATGGCCGCAAACCATTGCGGCGTGTTGCGATAGATCACGGGCGCCTTCGAACGCCAGCTATGCGGATAGCTGTGCTTGATCTTACCACGCGCGAGCAGACCGCCGACCTCGACCAGCTTGTTGATCACAGCCGTGTTCGCGTCACCCTCACCCCCTTTGCGGGAGAGGATGTATTTGCCTCCAAAGAAGGGTAGATCATCCCGAAAGCCACCATCGTCTTTAACGTTATAGGTGATCACCTGTTCAAGCATACCCAGATCACGGAACAGCTCGTATTCCTCCATCCCGTGGGACGGCGCGCAATGCACAAAGCCCGTTCCTTCGGTATCGGTTACGAAATCTGCGGCCCGGAAGTCGCGGATATCATCCCATTCGCCATTGCCGCCTTCGGAGCCGTACAAAGGATGCGTCAGTGCAAGGCCTTTCAATTCATCTGCTCTAACGTCGCGAACCCGCGTATATTGATCGTCTTCCAGACGTGCACGCTTTAAAACATCTGCTGCTAGTTTATCCGCAAGCAGATATTTGTCCCCAACATTGGTCCAACACTCGTCTGGTGTCGCATTGATTTCATAAAGGCCGTAGGAAATATCCTCACCGAATACGACGGCCTTGTTCGATGGCATGGTCCAAGGCGTCGTGGTCCAGATCACAACATAGGCGCCACCAAGCTCGGCCGAGCTGTCTTCCGTCACCTTAAACTTCACCCAGATCGTAAAGCTGTCCTTGTCGTGATATTCGACTTCAGCTTCCGCCAAAGCAGTCTGTTCCACGGGCGACCACATCACGGGCTTGGAGCCCTGATAGAGCGTGCCGTTCATTAGGAATTTCATGAACTCTTCGGCGATAACCCGTTCCGCATGGAAATCCATGGTCAGATAAGGCTGCGCCCAGTTGCCCGTGATCCCGAGGCGCTTGAATTCCTCACGCTGGATATCAACCCAACCTTCCGCAAATTTTCGGCATTCCTGACGGAAATCCACGATAGGAACATCGTCCTTGTTCTTGCCCTTCTTGCGGTACTGCTCTTCGATCTTCCATTCGATGGGCAGACCATGACAGTCCCAGCCGGGGATATAGCGCGCATCATAGCCCATCATCTGATGGGAGCGCACGATCATATCTTTGATCGTCTTGTTCAGCGCGTGACCGATATGGAGGTGACCATTCGCATAAGGCGGTCCGTCATGCAGGGTGAACGGCTCGCGCCCCTCTTTTTCACGCAGGCGATCGTAAACGCCAATCTCGTTCCACCGGTCCAGCCAGGCGGGCTCTCGGTTTGGTAGGCCCGCCCGCATCGGGAAGTCAGTTTTCGGCAAGTTTAATGTATCTTTATAGTCGGGTGTGTCAGCGCACATAGTATTTCATCCGGATTGTATCGGGGTATTGGGTTTCACATCGGCGAGGCGTCCCGTCGCCATTTTCCCGGCCGGCCAGTTCAAGCCGCCGGGCGCATAATTCGTATTGCAAACCCAAGTTCCATGGCCTGCGCGTATAGGCCTCTGATCCGGTATCGTAAAGCGCGGCATTTATCATCTTGTCGAAACTGTCCCAAGTGTCCATGTCATCCACAGGAGATCGCAAATGACTAAATCGATCGGAATTGCAGGATGTGGAATTGCTGGGCTGGCGACGGCGATCCTATTGAAACAGAGCAACCATAGCGTCACAGTCTTTGATGAATTTGAGACACCAGAACCAGTCGGTTCCGGTTCGGTGATTCAACCCGTCGGCCAGACTGTATTGGCCGCTTGCGGGGTTTTGGACCAGGCCGTGAAAGACGGCAATCCAAAACAACGCATGATAGGTTGTCAGTTCGGAATGGAACGAGCAATTTTGGATGTCGCCTATGATCCAAAAAAACATATCCGTTTTGGTCTTGCTGTCCATCGGTCCACGTTGTTCTCGGCGCTTTACAAACGCGCGTGCGCTCTTGGCGTCGAAATCAATCATAGCGCGAAAGTCATAAGTATTTAGTCGACCATTGGAAAATCGCAGATCCATTGGGGGAAAAGCCAAGCGCGTTCGTTCGACCTTGTCGTCAATTCGACCGGTGCCCGTTCCGACCTAACACCTATCAAAACGCGGCTTCTGAGCTATGGTGCAATTTGGGGCACCGTGAAGTGGCCAAAAACTTCAAAGTTCAACTTTGAGCAAATCCACCAGATTTACGATCAAGCCTCAAAAATGGTCGGCGTACTACCAATTGGCCATGTCCAGAAACAAAGGGGACAATATGCAGCCATCTTTTGGTCGTTAACCAAAGACGGCTTCAACAAGTGGAAGAACAGCTCACTAAACGATTGGAAATCTGAAGCACAGCACCTTTGGCCTGGCTTTGCGCCCTTTGCCGCACAAATAGCGCATCATGAAGACATGACTTTTGCACTCTATACCCGTGGCACGCTAAAGGCACCTTATGACATGTCTGTCGCTCACATTGGCGACACAGCGCATCGCGCCAGCCCGCAGCTCGGCCAAGGCGCGAATATGGCCTTACTTGATGCCTATGCTCTTGCAGAAGCCGTCAAAGAATTCCCATTCCATCAGGCTGCGGGTGTTTGGGCCAACCGTCGCCGGATCCATACAATGATCTATCAAACAGCATCATGGGCCCTGACACCGCTTTACCAATCCGATTCAAAGCTATTGCCTTGGGTCCGGAACAATATTCTTGCACGACCGTCGCAATCAAAACTGGCAACACGGATTTTAGCCAGGCTGGTTTGCGGGGATCTCGTCCGACCAATTCGACATTCTAATTTGAAGGTTCGGTGAAAATATTACCCACGGCACTTTGAATTTCTTTTCGAACTTTTGGCCGCTCAATGGCTTTGAATGGCATCGGTCGGCATACGTCCATTGCCGCAATACCAACGCGGACGGTCAATGCACCGTTTATAAGCCCTTCGCCGAAACGACGGGAAATTTTCGACAAGACTCCGCCGCCAACCAAGGATTGAATCAGATCATCCCCCAATGCGACTGCCCCCGTGGCAACCAAATGCGCTGCAACTGCGCGGACCAATCGCCAAGA
The DNA here is from genome assembly GCA_039814625.1 of Pseudomonadota bacterium. Lineage (GTDB taxonomy): Bacteria > Pseudomonadota > Alphaproteobacteria > Rhodobacterales > Rhodobacteraceae > Amylibacter. Next base: position 6,163 of record JBCCAU010000001.1, on the reverse strand, counting down.
CCCAAAACCACCGCTGCGCCCTCCATAAATTGTCGCAATCTCTCGGATCATACGCAAGTTGGCGATCAGGGCTGTAACCACATCCGCAAGAGCAAGTGGAACAAACGCTGTGACAAGGGCCACCTGCCGGGCTGAGGCATGCACCGCTTGCACTGCCTCTTTATCGAGTTGCGCAAACAACTTGGCTTCTGTCACATAGACGACCGCTTCTGCGTCAACGGCATCATCCAACCGTGCCTCCAGTTCTGCCACATGCCAAGCCAAATCCTCTCGACCACGATACAAAGCGACGATTTTGGCTTTAAGCTTCAAAGCCTCTTCGCGCTCTCTTAAAGTCCAGTCCGAGTCAGACCATTTGCGGAGCCGATCCAAACGACGCATACGACCCAACGCTCTCAACTCACGAAGGGCAAGGACGGTCGCGCCAAGAAGCGCAAAACCAAACAGGATCGAGAAGATCACCCCAACAACCGGATTTTCTATCAAAAGACGGTTCGTGAAGGTCCAGAAGGCAAAACCGGCGTAAACTGTAATAAAACTCAGCAACCCCGACCAGAACAGTCGCGCCGCCCAATGGGCACGTCGCGACAGCCGTTTTGTTGCCAACTGAATGGGTAAATCATCCGTGCCTATCGGCTGCGCTTCAAAGGCGTTCTCGATTTCTTCGTCAAGTAGGATAACGGCTGGTTTCACAGTCAAAGCCGATCTCCAATTAAGAATTCAATGGCTTGATCCATCCGAATATTCGGCAATCCGGGCATGGTATCTTTCTTAGATAGAGGCGGCAAAAACGCCTGAAGGGCAAAGTCAAAATCAGTCCAGTCTGGTTTTCCGGATTGGGCTTGTGTCAAAATGGATCGCGGATCATTGGGAAGTCTACCTGGAAAACTAGCGCCCAACACTTCACCCTCTTCAAGACGTCCTTCAACCACCGATAGCTCCGTGTTATCAACGCGCCGCTTTGCCTCGGTCGTGGTCCTGAAACTTGCCAATGCCATGCTACGGGTTTGCGCGCCCTTATATTCTGATTGGTCTTTTGCGTCCCGCACCATCGCTTGGATCAAACTATCCAATGCGGGATGTTGAGTGTGGTGGATATGATCGGCTTTGGTCGCCGCGAACAAAATCTTGTCTATACGTCGCGCAAATAGACGCGAGAAAACAGTGTTTCGGCCGGTCTTGAAACAGGCCAATATATCCGTCAGTGCTGTTTGCATGTCTGCCACCGCAATCGGGCCTTGATGCAAGGCTGATAGAACATCGATCAAAACGATTTGACGGTCCAACTTGGCAAAATGATCGCGAAAAAACGGCAGGACAACTTTGGATTTATAAGCTTCAAAACGGCGGGTGATCTGATGACCAAAGCTTCCCCTTTTGTAAGGGCCGCCTGCTATTGGGAAAAAAGTCATCGCCGGAGATCCGTCCAGATCGCCGGGCATCAAAAACCGTCCAGGCGCCAATGAAGAGAGGCCATCTGCCTTGGCTACACGCAAATACCGCGTAAAAATAGATGCCAGCTTTTGCGCTTTAGCTTCCTCCAAAGGCTCAGCTGGATCAAAGTTCCCTAGCGCACTTAAAAAATCCGCACCGTGACTTTTCCGACGACCGATCTGCATTGCGGCCAAAGCTTCGGATGACCATTCATCAAACGATTTATCAAGAAGTGGCAGATCCAAAAGCCATTCACCCGGATAGTCAACAATATCGAGGTGGACATTGCGCGGCGCGGACAGTCCACTTAGCAAGCCGTTTGGACGTACGCGAAATGACAACCGCAGTTGGCTGATTGTTCGCGTGGATTGAGGCCAGGACGGTGGCGTATCTGTAAGTGTAGCCAAATGGTTCTCGAAAGAGAAACGCGGTAAGGTCTCATTTGGTTGCGGCTGCAAAAACGCCGCTTCAAGTCGGCCTTCAGCCACAGGCCGGAATTGCAGCAAACGATCCCGATTGCGTAAGTTTTCGACCAAAGAAGTGATGAAGACGGTCTTACCGGCGGTCGACAATCCCGTCACGCCCAGCCGGATAACCGGCTCTCGCAGGGCAGTGTTCACAGTGTCTCCAAACCGTTCGAAACGCTCGGAAGCATAGTCTAAGGCGCGTCCGATCAAGCAACTCTCCTTTTGAAGCGCGTCCTTGGGCATCTAAGGTCAAAGACAAGGCTTGCCTAGGGGATTGGCAAAACTGATCCGTTCCCTTAACGCCCGCTCATGCCAAGATATGCATTCAAGATAGAGTATGATGGCGGACCATTCGTGGGCTGGCAGCGTCAAAAAGAGCAGCTTTCCGTACAAGGGCAAATCGAAGCCGCATTGGCCAAACTAGAACCGGATCACCCTGGTATCTTTGGCGCAGGCCGTACGGATACAGGCGTCCATGCAACAGGACAGGTTGCACATGTGGATTTGCAAAAAAAATGGGAGCCTGATCGCCTACGGCAAGCACTCAACCATCATCTAAAGCCAGATCCGATCGGACTTACCGCTTGTGCAGAAGTTACAGACGCGTTTCACGCCAGATTCTCGGCATTGGAACGGCGGTACATCTTCAAGATCGTTTCACGAAGAACGCCACTTGTGTTTGAAAAAGGATATGCTTGGCAGATTGGTCATCACCTTGATTTAGAGGCCATGCGTACCGGCGCTGCACACCTGATTGGCAAACATGATTTCACAACGTTTCGATCAACGATGTGCCAAGCGCGGTCTCCGATCAAAACTGTCGATCAAATATCGATAGATAAACACCCATATCCTGGTTCAGGAACCCAATACCGATTTGAGATTGTAGCCCGTAGTTTTTTACACAACCAAGTTCGCAGCTTTGTTGGCACCTTGGAACGTGTCGGTTGTGGCTCGTGGAAACCCAAAGACGTGAAATCTGCACTCGACTCGCGCGATCGCGCGGCCTGTGGTCCAGTTTGTCCGGCTGAAGGTCTATATTTGGCAGAAATCAGCTATTCATGCGCCATTTTTGCCTAAATTCACGTCTAGCTTTAACTTTTGATCAAAATATGACGGTTAAGTTGGATTGCGAACCGAAAACGACTTGAAACGCAGAAGGATTCAGGGAATCCGGTTATCATGCGTTTTATCAAGGGGGATTTATGCGGATTGGAATCGGAATAACACTACTCGCTGGTGCGATCACGCTAACTGGGTGCGTCAACCAAGAAGATTACGAAACACGCCCTGTGCAACTGCAGGTAAGCAGCGGTATTATAACATGCCAACTGTATCGTTTGGATCGTGTGCTTTGGGATGAAGCCATCTCCGCGCAAACCGGCATGTCAATCGCGACAGCTGACAATTTCTGTGCTCAAGAAGGTGTTCGGGTTCGTGACGGGGGTGAAATCGACTATGACACGCCTCGCGTTGTTCAATAATCGTCATCTTTATAGTTCAAGGCCCGCTTCGGCGGGCCTTTTTTTGAAGACTGGCAGGGGCTGAGGGACTCGAACCCACGACCCTCGGTTTTGGAGACCGATGCTCTACCAACTGAGCTAAACCCCTAAACCAGTGCGATGCGCTTAAGCCTGATTTTTACCTAGTTCAAGCAGGATTGCGGAACGCCCTTTCTGTCGACACGCGCTAGCCGCGCAAAAGATCCGAAAAATGTTGTAACAATTGCCTGAAATTCACACGGTGCAGTGAAGTTTTTTTCAGTTTGAGACGCAATTTTCACAGATTGGTCAAATCGGCATCACGCATGCGTAACACCCGCAAGTAAGTCATGATGTGAACGCGTCCCTTTGTGATCGACTGTAACATTTAAGAACAATTTTGCATCTCCTAAGCCACTGATAATACACTACCTTTTTAGAAGCGTCTTAAAGTTTACCGAGATATCAAGCCAGCGTGAGATCGCGTGACACACGTCGCAGTGACCGCCCGCGACCGGTTCTGTGATTGGCATTAAGCGTCAGGTTTTTCTATCTCTTGGTCATCGGACAAAACGTCCAACCCCGAAAGACCGGGGGCCAACACAACTCACGAGGGGATGCGGTAAGCCGAACTCGGAAAACCAAAAGGAACTATAAAATGACAAAGACATTCACAATCGCAGCCGTCGCAGCTTTGATCTCAACATCAGCCTTCGCAATGGTACCTTCCAATGACAGCATCCGCGCAGACATCGCCAGCCTTGGCTACACTGCGGAAGAAGTTGCTTTGATCCCTGCGGATCAACTGCCAGGTTTGAACGTCGCGCTTTCTTCCGGCGACGACTCTGACGCTCGTCAAGCCGTTCGTGGTGCAGTTGCATCAATCCTGTTCGATGGCGGCGTATCTGCAGAAGAGTTCGCTGCATGGGATGCAAACAACGGTGAAAACTCAGGTCGCGGTCTGGTTGCTGGCGTAGACTTTGAGCGTAACGCCTTTAACGGCACCGTGCCATTCATCACAGGCGGTGGTTCAGAAGCAAACTAAGCCCACAAACCCTATTCCTAGAAAAGGCCGCCCTTTCAGGCGGCCTTTTTACTGTATTGATGCCTCTTTGACCATCAAAACTGCTGGCGAAGACGAGGTTTGGTCAAATTGGTGGGTCCCAAGTAAAGCCACACACATTCTCACAGAGCCACGGCTCGCAATGCCAAACGAAACTTGAACCTATCAAAAGCGTCCTTTGCGAATTGCAACTTGTCTGCTTCGGGAAGACCGACCTGAAGCGCAGCTTTTAAAGCTTCAAACGCACTCTCGCTTTGATGCAAAGCCATATGAGCATAGGCTTGATTGAACAAAACTGTTTCATCAGACCCAAATGCGCCCGTCGCTTCTATCGCGAGATCAATCACATCTTGATTTCTCTCGCGCTGGAGTAGCGCGTAAGATCCGTTTGCCGCGAGATGCAGACTCAGCACACCATTCGCACGCGTTTCGTCCAACACTTTTGATGCATTTTCATAGTCCATTATGTCAAACACAAAGAAATCTAAAACATGCTCAGCTAGGTATTCATTGCCAGGTTGCGAATTAAACCCTTCTAGAAAGATCTTTTGCGCTTGATCCAATTGATCTAACTCGACCAACGACCACGCGAATTGCGTAATAGCATTGTCATAACTGCGATCCAGAGAATAGGCGTGTTTAGCATAATTAACGGCAACCTCGGGATTGCCGATTTCGCGTTCCAAGTATGACAGTTCAACCAAAGCGCGCAAGTTGTCTGGCTCGGTTTCATAGACGCCTTCCAAAATAGTTTTCGACCTTCCCAAATCTCCTGCAGAAGACAAAGAAATACCCAATCCGAGCTGGGTTAGGTGATCATCTGGGAACAATCTTTCCGCTTCTTCAAAAGTGCGAACAGCTTCATCATACCGACTGTCCCGAAAATACGCCCAACCTCTTTCCCGAATAGCCCAAATATACTCAGGATCTGCAAGAAAAGCCGCATCAAGCAACCCGATGGCTCGGTTTGAATCAATCCCCAGATGGGAAATCGTAGAACCAAGACCAGCTAGCACGCTTGGCGTTTGGTCTAACGAATAAGCTGACTTAAATTTCTCCAATGCTTCTTCGTAGCGATCATAATGATGCAATAACCAACCTAAATCTGTCAAAGCGTCGTGGTTTTCAGGCCAAAGTGAAATTGATTTTCGGAAGTTCTCTTCTGCCAAATCATCCAGATCTTCCTGATATTGAGCATATCCTAAATAATCATAGAGTGTTGATAGGTTTTCGGCATCGCTAACCGGCTCTTGAACCGCGCGAGAGCAAATCTCGACGAGTTCAGCATAACTGACGTCATACGCTAGACACGCGTCAATATCTTCAGGGGCCGCATGTAGCGCAGTGGCAAGTAAGAAGCTTTTAAGTAAAACCCAGTTTCTCATCCGTTTATCCTCAATCAATTTCGAACCTATCACCACTCCAATGTATCAAATGGACAAAAAAAAAGGCTACGCATACGCAACCCCACATAAGACCCTTTTTTAAGTCCCGGCGAGCGCACCCGCCGGGCAGAATTCCAATCCGCCGTTTAGGCGTGTATCTTCGACACAACGCCAGAGCCCACGGTGCGGCCGCCTTCGCGGATCGCAAAGCGCAGGCTTTCTTCCATTGCAATGGGCGCTATCAGCTCAACATTGAACTTCAGGTTGTCGCCCGGCATCACCATTTCCGTACCCGAGGGCAGCTCAACCGTGCCGGTCACATCCGTCGTCCGG
>JBCCAU010000008.1:0-129928 GCA_039814625.1 Pseudomonadota bacterium | reverse complement strand
GGTCTTTTAAAACATCCATTTTAGTATATATGATGTATATACAAAAAGGAGACTAGTATGGAGACCCTGTCAATACGGTCAGGCCGCCCCTTGGTTACTGCAGGACAAAAGTTCTTGAATGCACTGCGTGAGGACATCGAACTGTATCGGCGGTACAAAAATACGCGCAAGCAACTTTCTTGCTTAACCGACCAAGAGCTTTCAGACCTTCACCCCACATTTCGCACTGTAGACGATATCGCATATATGGCGGTCTATGGTCGGCTACGGCCATCGCGGCCTGAGCTACGTTTAGTACGATAGTTCCCGACAAAGCTAGAACGGCACATCATCTGCGGCCGTAACAAAACGTGCTACAACATGTTTGCTGCCGGCTTTGTCAAATTCGATATCCAATTTATCACCTTCGATCCCCATGATTTCTCCATAGCCAAATTTCTGGTGGAAAACACGATCTCCAGTTTCAAATGCGCTCAATGCGCTGGCATCAATCACGACGTTTCGCGCTTCAGAGGGTTGACTAAGACCTCGATGACCTGAGCGTTGCTGCAACCTGCGCCATCCGGGCGAATTATAGGCATCAGCGCGCGCGGCACTCGCTTCAAGCCCAGACTGGCCGAAGGCCGAACCAAGACCTGCTCCACCGCCCCCACCATAGAGGCCCGGAGGCGTTAGCACCTCGACATGATCCTCTGGGAGTTCATCGACGAAGCGCGACGGCATGGATGACTGCCATTGCCCATAAACCCTGCGGTTCGCTGCGAAAGAAATCGTACAAACCTCTTCAGCGCGCGTGATCCCAACATAGGCCAAGCGGCGTTCTTCCTCGAGCCCCTTCGCCCCGCTTTCATCCATTGATCGCTGACTGGGGAACAACCCATCTTCCCAACCCGGCAGGAACACCACTGGAAATTCCAAACCTTTGGCCGCATGAAGGGTCATAATGCTGACCTTCTCGGTCGCATCTTCTTGTTCATTTTCCATGATCAGACTGACATGCTCTAAAAACCCTTGAAGATTCTCGAACTCTTCCAAGGCTTTGATCAACTCTTTCAAGTTTTCCAACCGGCCGGGCGCCTCGGGCGTTTTGTCATTCTTCCAGTGATCCGTATATCCGCTTTCTTCCAAGATGACTTCGGCGACCTCGATATGGCTGATATCCGACCGGATCATGGCCGCCCAACGATCAAACCCTTCGACCAGTTTTTTCAACTCGGCCAAGGCTTTGCCGCCCAAGCGTTTCTCGGCCACGCAAATCCTGGCGCCTTCCAGAAGGGAAACACCCGCCTCGCGCGCCGCAATATTGATGGTTTGTTGGGCTTTATCACCGATCCCACGTTTCGGCGTATTGACAATCCGCTCGAACGCCAACCCATCCTCAGGCGACACGGCCACGCGGAAATAGGCCATGGCATCACGGATTTCCATCCGCTCATAGAACCGAGGCCCGCCGATCACGCGATAGGGCAAACCAATCGTCAGAAATCGATCTTCAAAGGCACGCATTTGATGCGATGCGCGGACAAGGATCGAAATGTCCTCTAGGCCTTTTGGGGCCAACCCACGCGTTCCAGTCTGATAAGACTCAATCTCTTCGCCGATCCAGCGCGCCTCTTCTTCGCCATCCCAATGGCCGATCAAGCGCACCTTTTCCCCATCATTGCGATCGGTCCAAAGCGTCTTACCTAATCGATCTGAGTTATGGGAAATGACACCCGACGCAGCGCCCAGAATATGCGGCGTTGACCGATAATTCTGCTCCAGCCGGATCACGGTCGCGCCTGGAAAATCCTTTTCGAACCGCAGGATATTGCCCACCTCGGCCCCGCGCCAACCATAGATTGATTGATCATCATCACCCACGCAGCAGATATTCTTGTGATCCGCCGCTAGCAAACGCAGCCACATATACTGCGCCACGTTTGTGTCCTGATATTCGTCGACCAGGATATATTTGAACCAGCGCTGATATTGCGCCAGCACATCTTCGTGCTTTTGGAAGATGGTCACAACATGCAATAGCAGGTCTCCAAAATCTGCAGCGTTCAACGTCTTCAAACGCGCCTGATATTGTTCATAAAGCTCAATCCCTTGATGATTGAACTTATCGCTTTCATGCGCAGGCACCTTGTCTGGCGTCCATGCACGGTTCTTCCACCCGTCAATAATCGATGCCAGCAGGCGCGGTGGCCAGCGTTTCGTATCGATCCGTGCAGCCTCAATCAGCTGCTTCATCAGCCGCGTCTGATCATCCGTATCCAGAATTGTGAAATTCGTTTTCAGGCCGACCAATTCCGCGTGCCGCCGCAACAGTTTCACACAAAGCGCATGGAATGTGCCCAGCCATGGCACACCTTCAACCCGACCTTCGCCCAGCAAACCGCCAACGCGGATTTTCATTTCGCGCGCCGCCTTGTTCGTAAAGGTCACAGCCAAGATTTCGTTGGGCCGCGCGGACCCTGTATACAACAAATGCGCAATCCGCGTTGTCAGCGCTTTGGTCTTACCCGTACCAGCACCAGCCAACATCAAAACAGGGCCTTGCAAGGTTTCAACAGCTTGGCGCTGCGCTGGGTTCAAACCCTCCATATAGGGTGAGGAATGCGCGCCCATGGCACGCTGTGACAAGGGAGGACTGGCCGCCTCGAAGGCATCATCTTCTGAAAAACCGCTCATTCCGCTTTGTCTAACAGAGCCCAGATAAGGCGTCACGCCTGTTCTTTGAATGTTCTAGTCATTGTCACGTTTGAAACGCGATCATTTTAACATCGATGTAGACAACAAAAGGGACTTGAATGTTGCTATAAAAAGTTTGTTCAAATGGACGGTTCATGTTGCTTGTTTCGTGGTTGACTTCGTACGCGACCACCGCACCTCAGCGTAACAAAATGGGATGCTTAACCATAGAGATCCGGGTCCTTCGTGTATTGACGCATAAAACTGGCTTTTCGTCGATCTTGTAGGCTCATTTCAGGTTCGGCAGATTGAAACCATTTCATACGATCTCGATATGTGATGCGCAGCGGCTCCAATGGATTGGACATCAGGTCTGGTGTGAATGGGATACTTCTTTGCCGCATCATATGATCAAAGTTTACACTTACAGGAACGCGGCTGATATAGTCATATACGCAAAGTAGAAGGTCCGTTAGACTGGCTTTTGCGGGACAATCAATCTCTACAGCGTCAAGGAAATGTCGCAGAGGTGTGGGATCCACATCCTTTAAATCCTGTAAGTACCTGTTTAGATCGAACGGTTCTCCGGTTCGGGGCGTTTTAAATTGAATACCGGTTCTTCGGTAGACAAAATCGCTATCACTGAAATCTGCAAGTTGCTGGAACCAGGCCTTTGGAACTTTGGGACTGTCTCGATACGCTGATCTCAAAAAACGAACCATTCGCTTCTTGGCTTTGAAAAGCCACCTGTTCGCACGCGCATTCGGACCGTTTATGTTAAACCAATAGAGCAGTTTGACGGCAGGTAAGGTTAAACTTTCATTGTGCTCAAACTTCGTTTTGCACTCAATTCCAGCTAGTTTTGCAAAATCATCTACGACGTCCCCACGAACCAAAGCTTCGCGACCAAACTCTCGGACAATAAAACGGTCGTCTCCGCACAGCTGGTCAAAAACGCGCAGCTGCTGCCGATATTTCGGCGTAATTTTGTCGGGTAAACTGTTCAAACTCTTGGCCTTCAGCCTTTCTTGAAAAGAACTGGAGGCAAACCCTAAGGGTTCGCGCAAATAAAGGATAACCGTGACCCTACATCCCATGTTTTTGATCGTTTGGATCAATCGGGCTTTCATATCATCTGGACGTAAAGAAAGCCCTTCACTGCTAAAAATAACAGTTTTTCGCCGTTTGTTTGAAAGCGTGCGCAAGAAGAAACTTTGTGCGAACTGGCGCAAAGCAAAAATCGTGTCGGGAGAATAGCCATAAATATCCCGTTCACGACCTTCCCCATACAATTTTTCTTCACTGATGAAAGCGTGACGCAAAAACTCAGCATGCTGGGGGTTGGGAAAAGGACAATAAAACGTCTCACCATCATCAAAATGTATCAAGCTTTGTTGGATCGAAGTGGACCCCGTTTTTTGCATTCCAGCATGTAAAATGACATGCTCAACCATTGCGAAAAGACCAGACCAAAGTTTCAGGCACCCACATAAAAATTCAGTTTGATTCTGAGTTTGCGGAACTGGCGCGTCAATTCAGAAGGCTCCAAACGCTTCCGCCATTTCGAATTTGTCACTTCAGGGTCTCTAAAAACCACAGTTTGACCGATAATTGATGATCTATGCCGTTCATCTTCGGAGAACTTCGCGTCAGGCATCAAATCGAATTTGGATTGCAATAGATCCAACGCTTTAAAAACCCCGTCATGATCAACATGCGTCAAGCCTTTTGAGGTTAGTAATTGATTAAAAGGCGCCAAGTCTACCGTGCTCAAATCTGTCAAAAGCGTATCTAGCTTTGGACGAATACCGCGGTCAACGGGTCGCTCAAATCGAATGCCTGAGACTTGGTAAAGAAGATCGGTTGTCGAGAAATCCACCAACTCAGCGAAATCCAACTTTTCAGGTTTGGGATGTTCTTTATAAAGATGCATAATTGCTTCGACCAAGGCCAAACGCTTGGACCGGTCACCAGCCAACGAGTGTTTTTTTGCGATCTGGTTTAACCCAAACACCAGTTTGAGTGCATCCCATGCCATGCTTTCATTCGAATAAACTGAGTCTTTGAAGGTAATGCCCGTGACCTTGCAAAAATCATGAACGACATCGTGGCGGTGTAAGACCTGTTTACGAAACTCCCGAACGATCAATCTATTTGGCGGGATCATATTCTGGAACACTTTGATCAGACGGTCGTAGTTCGTTTTGATCTTCTTTTGTATCACAAAGCGTCCGGCATTCTTGACTTGTTGCTGAAATGCGCTGGCGGCATACGCAATTGGGTCGCGGACATAGGCCACAATTGTTGTCCGGCAGCCATAACTTGCAAAAAGTTCCAACATTTCCAAGCGCGCTTCAGACGTCATCAAACGCAGCCCTTCACCCGTGAAAATCACAGTGCGTCTTTTTCTACACGACAATGCTTCCATAATCAGTTGACGCACACGGGCCCGTTCAACCAAAACCTCTTCGTTGCTCCAATCACTGTATTCTGCCTCGAACAGTTTTGTTGTTTTGAAATAGTCGTAGTCTTCAAAGGCCAAACTAAGCTCAAAATGGTGATGTTCGTATTTGAATTTTGGAACAAAACTTCGACCATCATCATAACCGTCAAGTGCGGTCTGAATTGATGTCGACCCGGTCTTGTCAGCACCGATATGAACTATGACATGATTGACCAATGTTTTGCACCTTTAGGTCTTCTTATACTAAAACATTTCTTGTGATCCCTTAACAATTGAAAAACTTCCTCCGGTACAACCGTCATAACATTGCGAAAGGCGTATGACCTGTGACAGAACACCCAAACATTGAGAGTTTGGGGAGAATTGTCGTGGCCGACTTCCAAAAAATCCTGATCGCAAATCGCGGAGAGATTGCAATTCGTATTATGCGCGCAGCGAATGAAATGGGGAAGAAAACGGTCGCCGTTTTTGCTGAAGAAGACAAGCTTGGGCTCCACCGTTTCAAAGCAGATGAGGCTTATCGGATTGGCGAAGGCATGGGACCTGTTCAGGCTTATCTTTCGATCGACGAGATCATTCGCGTGGCCAAACTCTCAGGTGCCGATGCGGTGCATCCTGGCTATGGCCTGCTATCAGAAAACCCCGAATTTGTGGATGCTGTGACGCAAGCAGGGCTAACTTTTATCGGTCCAAAATCCCAGACCATGCGTCAGTTGGGCGATAAGGCATCAGCCCGGCGCGTCGCGATGGAGGCGGGTGTCCCCGTGGTCCCGGCAACCGAAGTTTTGCCCGATGATATGGAAGAAGTTCGAAAAATGGCGGAAGAGGTCGGGTATCCTTTCATGCTCAAGGCCTCTTGGGGTGGCGGTGGTCGCGGCATGCGACCCATTATGGGCCCCGAAGAACTCGAAGAAAAAGTTCTTGAGGGCCGGCGAGAAGCCGAAGCCGCTTTTGGCAACGGCGAAGGATATCTGGAAAAGTTGGTGCAACGTGCGCGACATGTCGAAGTACAAATTCTGGGCGACACCCATGGTCAGATATATCACTTATATGAGCGCGACTGTTCAGTCCAAAGACGCAACCAAAAAGTTGTAGAGCGTGCGCCTGCCCCATACCTAACTCAGGCAGAACGCACTGAGATCTGTGAACTCGGCCGGAAGATTTGCGCTCATGTTGGCTATGAATGCGCGGGCACCGTCGAATTTTTGATGGATATGGACAGTGGCGCCTTTTACTTCATCGAAGTGAACCCGCGCGTTCAAGTCGAACATACCGTCACCGAAGAAGTCACAGGCATCGATATCGTACGCGCGCAGATTTTGATTTCAGAAGGTAAGACCATAGAACAAGCAACAGGTATTGCCGCGCAGGCTGACGTGCCACTGAACGGTCATGCTCTACAAACCCGGATCACGACAGAGGACCCCCAGAATAACTTCATTCCCGATTATGGTCGCATCACCGCCTATCGCTCAGCCACCGGATTGGGCGTGCGCTTAGATGGCGGAACGGCCTATTCTGGCGCAGTTATAACGCGATACTATGACTCACTTTTGGTAAAGGTCACGACCAGGGCGCAAACCCCCGAAACGGCGATCAAACGCATGGATCGTGCCTTGCGCGAGTTTCGCATTCGCGGTGTCTCAACCAATATCGCCTTTGTTATCAACCTATTGAAGCACCCAACCTTTCTAGACAATTCCTATACGACAAAGTTCATCGATACGACACCAGAGTTATTTAACTTCAAGGCGCGTCGAGACCGCGGTACAAAAGTCCTAACCTATATCGCCGATATCACTGTTAATGGGCATCCAGATGTTGAAGGTCGCCCAAAGCCACCAGCGGGGTCAAAACCTCCGAGACGCCCGATTGCAGTCGAACCCGAAGCCGCTTTGGGGACGCGCAACTTGTTAGAGGACCAAGGCCCTCAAGCTGTGGCGAACTGGATGGCTGCGCAGTCAAAACTTCTGATCACTGACACAACAATGCGGGACGGGCATCAATCGCTTCTGGCAACCCGTATGCGTTCTATTGATATGATCAATGCAGCACCCGCCTATGCGCATAATTTGTCCGACCTTTTCTCGATTGAATGCTGGGGCGGTGCGACCTTTGATGTCGCCTATCGTTTCTTGCAAGAATGCCCATGGCAACGCTTGCGCGATCTTCGCAAAGCAATGCCAAACATTATGACACAGATGTTGCTGCGTGGTGCCAATGGGGTGGGCTATACAAATTACCCTGACAATGTTGTCCAGGAGTTTGTGCGCCAGGCCGCCCTATCTGGCATCGATGTGTTTCGCGTTTTTGACAGCCTGAACTGGGTTGAAAACATGCGCGTCGCGATGGACGCTGTGGTTGCAAACAACAAGATCTGCGAAGGTACGATTTGTTACACCGGCGACATCCTTGATCCAAATCGCGCAAAATATGACCTTAAATACTATGTCGCGATGGGCCAAGAGTTACGGGATGCAGGCGCGCATATTATTGGCCTAAAGGACATGGCTGGCCTGCTTAAGCCAGCCTCGGCCAGCATTCTTGTTAAGGCGCTAAAAGAAGAAGCCGGTCTACCGATTCATTTTCATACACATGACACCTCTGGCATTGCAGGTGCCACCATTCTTGCAGCCGCCGAGGCCGGCGTTGATGCCGTCGACGCCGCAATGGATGCGTTTTCTGGTGGGACTTCACAACCTTGTCTTGGATCGGTTGTCGAGGCTTTGCGAAACACGCCCCGAGATACCGGTCTTTCAATTCATCATATCCGTGCGATGTCCGATTATTGGGAAGGCGTGCGCACCCAATATGCAGCCTTCGAATCCGGCCTCGCTTCACCTGCCTCAGAGGTTTATCTGCACGAAATGCCTGGCGGGCAATTCACCAATCTCAAGGCGCAGGCCCGCTCAATGGGGCTAGAAGATCGATGGCCGGATGTTGCGCGCACCTATGCAGATGTGAACCAGATGTTTGGCGACATTACGAAAGTCACCCCAAGTTCCAAGGTGGTCGGGGACATGGCCCTGATGATGGTTTCCCAAGGTTTGAACCGAGCCGATGTTGAGAACCCAGATACGGATGTTTCTTTCCCCGATTCCGTGATTGACATGATGCGCGGGAATTTGGGGCAGCCGCCCGGCGGCTTTCCAGATGTGATCCTGGCCAAAGTTCTAAAAGGTGAAACGCCAAACACAAAGCGCCCCGGCGCTGACGTTGCAGCCTTGGACCTAGAGGGCGCACGAGCCGAGCTATCGGATCAGCTTGAAGGTTTCACCGTCGATGATGAGGATCTAAATGGATACCTGATGTATCCCAAGGTTTTCCTAGATTATATGGGACGTCATAGGATTTACGGTCCGGTTCGGACTTTGCCGACGAAAACCTTCTTCTATGGTATGGAAGCTGGCGAAGAAATATCAGCCGAAATTGACCCTGGTAAAATCCTTGAAATCCGGCTGATCGCGGTGGGTGAAACGGACGACGATGGCGAGGCCCGTGTGTTCTTTGAACTCAATGGACAGCCCAGAACAGTGCGCGTCAAAAACCGTAAAGTGGCGGCAACCACAGTCAAGCGCCCGCAAGCAGAACCTGGAAATCCGAACCATATTGGAGCGCCTATGCCTGGCGTCATCTCTTCGGTCGCGGTGGGCGGCGGCCAAGCTGTAAAAGAAGGTGATCTGTTGGTAACCATTGAGGCGATGAAAATGGAAACCGGCATTCATGCCGAGCAAGATGGCCTTGTAAAGGCCATTCACGCCCCTGCCGGATCACAAGTGGATGCAAAAGACCTGCTGGTGGAGCTTGAGTAGACGGCCGCTTTTGTGAAAAATGGGGCATCAGATGAATTTTAGTCAACTTCCCCCTTGGGTTCATCATGCTCTTCGGGCCGCAAACCAACTTCAGTTGGGACTTCGGCACAGAGTTCTTCACGGCAAAATTGTGCAGTCAAAACAGCGTTTCGAGGCTGAAGTGAAGGCGCAGAAACAGCAAAGTGTTCCAGAAAAAATCATTCGCATTGCAGGGATGCCGCGCTCAGGCAATCATGCCGTGATCAGTTGGTTAACCCACGCGTTAGGAACTCAAAACGTCATCTTCTTTAACAATTGTGCACCAGCGCATCACTTGACCGAATTCGCTCAGTGTCAAATCGACGACCGCGTGATCAAGGGCCGAAACCTATTCAGTGGAACAGGTTTGTCCAAGCGTAGCGTTGAGCATGTGTTAGAGCAGACCTGCAAAAGGCCTATTCACATCGTGTCCTACGAACGTCAAGATTTGGATGTTGTCTTGGGTGACTTCACAAATGTCAGTGCACATTATACCAGCACGCCCAGCGTAACAGATTTAATTGTGTATCGGCATCCTTTGAACTGGCTCGCTTCCTACTACAAAGTGTCATTGCAAAGGCGCCCGACTACCTGGACATCTGAAATTTTTTCAGCCTTTGATCAATATATAGAATATGTGGACAAGGCCTTGGTGCAATCTTCAATCTACTATGATCGCTGGGTCTATGACAAAGACTACCAAGAACAAATACTCGCAGATTTCGGCGCGCAAAACGCATCCCATGACTTGGGACAAACATCGACTTTTGGTTGGGGGTCTTCCTTTGCCGGAACCCGGGACGACCCTAACCCAAAAGCCCTAACATCGCGTTGGAAAAGCCTTTTAGAGGACGAAAACTTTGAAACATACGTTTTGTCGAAACTGTCAGACCAGCATTGGCGCTGGATGGGCAAAAAGTTCCAGATCCGAAAGGATCAGGTATTTGATGGCATAACCCGTAAGTAGCCAGTTTGTTGCATCAGACCATACAACCTTCAGTCAGGTCTTTTTGCCACACAATCCACCTCAACCAATGCGCCGACGGCAAGTGCTGTTACGCCAATCGTGGTTCGTGCAGGTCGGCGATCGATATCAAAATAACTTTGGTATGTCTCGTTAAAGACCGCGTAATCACGTTCAAATTCGGTTAAAAAGCACCGACATTGAACGACACTCGAAAGACTCAAGCCCATTTCGTTTAAAATAAGGGCAAGGTTGTCCATAACGCGCCTTGTTTGGGCTTCAATGCCGCTGGGCAAAGGCGCATCCGGTGCTTCAGGATCGGTTGGCATTTGCCCCGTCAAAATCACCCATCCATCCGCTTCCACAGCATGAGAGAACGGAGCAACCGGGCGAGGACCTTTGGAAAAGAGATGGAAATCAGGCATTTAAACCCCATAAGTTCAAAGAAATGCTAGGCTTCAAGCCGCGGCAAAACAAGAACGGATATAGAATTTTTCTCTTGCAGGCTTTGGACCAATCAGTATGTAGAGGCTCTCGGATGCGGGCGTAGCTCAGGGGTAGAGCGTCACCTTGCCAAGGTGAATGTCGTGAGTTCGAATCTCATCGCCCGCTCCAATGACATCTTAGGTTCAATCGTAGCCTATTGTTCCTGATGTATAGCTTAAGCAACCTCATCGTAACAGTTTTGCGCATTTGGTGAACAAATTCTGGTTTATGCACCGGTTAGAGGCGCTGATTTGAACCTAGCTTGCTTTTGGCATGCCAAATCAAAGCGCACTCGATGTGCACACTTGTGGCATTCTCGCCGATCACTGTCTGAGTAGAGTGCATCCTACATGCGAGCCACGGTTTAAGGAGAGGACCATGACGATCAAACAAAAGCTGCTTTCTGCGGCATCGACAGGCTGTTTGGCCTTGTTATCAACCACGAGCGTTTTCGCGAGCGGAGCTGTGATCGAATTTGGTGGATTTGACACCTTGTTTGTATCCAACTCTGCTGAAAACAAAATTACGGCTTACAAACTGCCTGAACTTCCGAATTCAGCCGGTTCACTTGATTCAGCGGCCTACAACTTGGTGGATTTTGGAACCAAGACCTCAGAGCTTTTGGGCACGGCTCTCACCAAAATCACATTCGAAGATTTGGCCGTTCATCCCACAACAAAAATGGCCTATATTTCTGTGACTGTCACGACAGACTTGGGACCCGTTTCGAAAATCGTCACGGTCAATCAAGATGGCGAATATGCGGATTTGGATCTAGCAAGTTTGGACAGTACATCCACTGCAATTGAAGATAGTGCAACCGATGACGTAACCTTTTGGGATGATATTCCCGCGTCAACACTCAGCGTGACAGACATGGATTTCGTCGACGGCACACTATACGTCTCGGGACTATCCACCGGAGAGTTTGCATCAACATTGCGCCAATTCAGCTATCCGTTTGGTGAGGCACAAGCATCCAGCATCGAGGTTTATCACGCTGCACATAACCAAAACGAAACGCGTGCCCCTATTCGGGCCATGACTGTTCTGGATGTCGATGGAGCGCCGACAGTGGTTGCGGCCTATACATGTACGCCGCTGGTAACGCTGCCTGTCTCAGATTTGGCAGATGGCGAACATGTCGTTGGAAAGACAATCGCCGAGCTTGGCTACGGCAATCTGCCCGTTGAGGTTCTGTCTTTCAAAGCGATGGGTATGGATGGACAATCGGCCAATTATGTTTTGGTCATAAATGCACAGTATGACGCTGACCTAATTTCTATGCCAGACCTTCAAAGCGCAATTTCTGCTCCAGGTCTGGAAGAGCCAATCCCGTTTTTAGGGGCGACCTCGGGTGTCAACACAACGCCATTGCCACTCTCCGGCGTTATGCAGGCTGACGATCAAGACGCACAGTTCTTGCTTATGATGCGTCGCGAACTCGCAACGGGTGAAATGGAATTGGTCTCTTTCCGCAAAGGCGCCTACTTCCGTTTGTCGGACTTCATAAGCGAATACAATTTTGCGGATTACCAATATGGCTCCAGCGAAGCAGAAAACGGCACGCGCATGTTCCAAAATATGCTCAAGGCCGACGAAGGCTTTGAAAGCCGTCTGCGGTAGCCGACCCTGATGCGTCGTCTTACCCTTATCTGCGCATTCGTCATGCTGGCGACACAGGCCTTTAGTGCCTGTGTCGGATCCACAGAAGTTCGCAAAGTCTATCCAACTACAGATCTTCTGCCGGAAAACCTTTTACGGATTTATGTCTATTTCTCAGCACCAATGCGACATGATGTAGGCGTTGAGCATATCGTGATCAAAGACGCTTCAGGTGCGATTGTTCCCGAAGTATTCTTACCCACACGATATGCACTTTGGTCGCCAGATCGGAAACGCTTAACGGTTATGCTTGATCCTGGTCGCGTTAAAACAGGTTTGGACGCACATGACGCCAAAGGTCGCGCGTTGCAATCGGGACAGTCCTATACACTGGTTGTCAATCCAACGATGTTGGATCAATCAGGCTGCCTCTTAACAGCGCCCTTCGAGAAAGCTTTCGAGGCCGGGCATGTGGACTTTGAGATTCCGTCGCCGTCTGATTGGTCGTTTGAGGTGCCCAAAGCCGGCACATCAGACCCGTTAAGTGTAAAATTGAACGGATCACATGATCACCTGTCATTGGCTTATGGACTTCGTGTTCGGAACGGAAATGGTGAGACCGTTCGCGGGCGCATTGGAGTTTCAGACGGCGAAAGCACTTGGCTGTTTCAACCATCCGACCCATGGGTTGCCGCGTCATATACGATCACAGTCGACGCAAAATTCGAGGATTTGGCGGGCAATAGAACTGCTGGATTGTTTGATGATCCCACCGGGCAGGCGCGCGTTCAACAGCAGACCACAGGGCCCGTCGAGGTCAATTTCACCGTCAGGTGAAGTCGAAGCCTTCAGCGTCCTCTTGTTCCATCGCAGTGCCTGATAACGGGCTGCTGGGTTCTAAAAACACTACGAAATAACCTTAAACATCTGGAGAAAATCATGTATCGTTACTCTGTATTGGGGATGATGTCGCTCGCTGCAGGACTTGTATCTGCGCAAGACGCGCCTCATGGCTCCGCGCCAGCGGTTAACCCGCCATCTGCTGCCATTTCTTATGCCACCTATGCCTCGCCTTCCGATCAAATCATGGGAGAGGCTGCTGCCGCCCGCGATCAAGCTGGCACGGTCGAATGGTCGGCCAGCGTCGAATACACTGATGGCGAGATTTACAATCCGACCACAGGCCGCATGGATAAAGTTCAACTTCGCAGCTACCAAGGAGAAGGGGTAAACCCAGAGGTTCCCTTCATGCCACCTACAATCGTACTGCGTCCCGGCGACACATTTCGGTTGAACCTGACCAACAATCTCCCGATGGATGATCCCTCCTGCGTGGATCATGGCGACGTCAACATTCCAAGCTGTTTCAACCTGACAAATATGCACACGCATGGCCTTTGGGTTAGCCCTTCGGGGAATGCAGACAATGTGTTGTTGTCCATCGGACAAGGTCAGACATTTTCATATGAGTACAATGTCCCAGCAGATCATGCGGCCGGAACATTTTGGTATCATCCGCATATGCATGGCTCGACGGCTCTACAGGTTTCCAGCGGTATGGCTGGCGCTTTGATTGTCAAAGGGAACCGCTTGCCTGGCGCTGAAAATCGAGGCGACATAGACACTTTGTTAAAATCAACAACGGGCGCGCCCGTGGGCGAACGCCTGGTCGTTCTGACACAAATTGCTTATGCTTGTGGGGAACAGGGTGACCTTGGTGTCGTGGACATCAAACGAGATGAGGATGGCTTTTGGGTTTGCGATCCTGGCGATGTGGGACGTATCGAAGGATATAATCAATTTGGTCTGTTTGAGAATTTCGATACCCCGACAGGCATTCCCGAAATCAAAACACGTTGGCAAGAATCAGGTCGTCATACGACCTTAAATGGCCGGGTCCTTCCAACATTCAGCGGTGTGACCGCAGGAGAGATCGAGAGATGGCGGTTCATTCAAGCAGGTATTTCTGGATCCATGTCCGTCAGCTTTCGGAAGTATACAGGTGAGACGCCGGATGCAGATTATCGTGCTGGGACCGCGGATGCACGGGACAATTTTGTCGGTGACAATTGCGGCGGCGAAGACATCTCTCAATTCTCGATCGCGTTGGATGGTTTGACCCGTGATCGGATCAACGAACAACCCCGGACGAACCTCCACCCGGGCTACCGCGATGATGTCCTGATCGCCTTCCCTGAACCCGGCCTGTATTGCATCGTCGACAATGACGCTCCGCGCCAAGAGAACATTCGCAATGAGGCCAAGCAACGGCAAATTCTGGGCTTTGTTGTCGTTGACGGACAAGCCGGCGCCTTGGGCGAAGCAACGGCTCGGGAATATGTCCAAGACTTTCTTGTTTCAGCGGCACAAATCCACATGCCATCAGACGTTCGCGATGAGATTGTAGCCGATTTAGGAAATCTCGAGATCCCTAAATTCGTCGCATATGACACTCTGCTTAATCGTGAACCTGACGGGCAGCAAACGCTTGGTTTCGATACGATCCTCGTCGAAGATGCCCCCAAAAACGAATTTGTGGTGGGCAATCTGGAGCTGACCGAGGGCGAACTTCCAAAGCTTATCAACGCAGCCGAATACGAGACCGGCGTGATTCACCGTCAGTTGACTTTGGACGATATGGAAGAATGGATCCTTGCAGCCTTTTTGGAGGGCCATCCCTTCCACAAACATGTCAATCCAATTCAGATTGTCAGCATTATCGACCCGGATACGGGTATTGATGTCAGTGCCTTTGGATCGGGATCTGTGTATGCCGGTTTAAAAGGACAGTGGAAAGACACCGTATTTCTACCCACAAATGTGCTTGGAGAGCCATTCGTGGTGACCGTGCGCTCACATTACAGAAGATATATCGGTACATTTGTTTTGCATTGCCACATCTTGGATCATGAAGACTGGGGTATGATGCAAGTTGTGGATATATCATTGCCAAGCACAGGTCACAGCCATCACTAGTTCCAATTCTGCCTAAGCCCTTTTCGGCTTAGGCAGTTGTTCGAATACAGTGCTTAGTGCTCGTTATTGCGGCAAATATCCAAGAAAGCTTTCACTTTCGGGGACCTGTGTAAGTCCACATGCGTCACGATCCAGGTGTTCACTTTCCACTTTAGCGATATGGGCAATACGCTCAGCAAATTGGGATTTTCTTCGGCAAGGTCGACAGGGTGGAAGCCAATCCCAATACCGGCCTCCACGGCACTATGGATTGCGAGTTCATCATTCACGATCAACACAGATTTGGGATTTCGAACCAACCCATTGATCCAATGATCGGATATCTCGGGTTCTGGTCCGGTGCGTAAAACTAAGAACCTATGCTGATCAAGATTGTCGGCAGAGGGATATCCATAGCGATTGATATAACTTTTGCTGGCATAAAGCCCAAGCCGAAGCGGCTCATGCGGGAGGACAACATAGTCAGGATTTTTAGGGCGCATGAAATGCCTGAAGGCGATATGCGCCTCGCCCTCTTCCAAGTTTAAATGTTGGTGTGTGATTTTGTAGTTGACCTGAACGTCGGGATAACTCTCGGTAAACGATGCGATATGGCGAAGGATTTTTGGCGCAATGGAATTCGCGGATGTGATGATCAACTCTCCTTTGAACTCGCCAAACTCACCTTCGATCAAACGGCTTAACTTCTCCAATTGCGTGTCAGCCGTACGCGCAATTTCCAAAATGTATTGGCTTATCTCTGTCGGGGTATAGCCATGCTTGTGACGTTGAAAAATCTTGCGGCCAAGATGCTCTTCAAGGGTATCAATTCGACGAATGATTGTTGCACGGTGCACTTTGAGGGCTTTGGCAGCTTCGCTGACAGTTCCATATTTCGCGACTTCCGCGGCAGCTTGAATTTCGTCCCACATCGGTTTTGCACCTTGTTCTAGTCAAAATGTTAAAACACAGGGCGCCGACCCACAATCGCCGAATTTGACGCATCAATATTGGATACATTCAATCTTGTTTAACAACGCCTCGACGCCGAAGGTAAATACCGCTGATGCGGTGTTTGGTAGACGTCCGCTGAATAAGGCTATTAGATGACACTTGGTAAGTGTCAGCCGAACGATGAATATTAATGGGGGGACGATGGGCGTCAAATCTGCTTTGGTCATATCTGCACATGCAGCGGACTTTGTTTGGCGATGCGGTGGAGCGATCGCCCTTCACCAAAACCTTGGATATGAAGTTACGATCGTTTGCTTATCCTTTGGCGAACGCGGGGAGAGTGCCCGTCTTTGGAAAGACGGTAAAACACTGGGTGACGTCAAATCGATCCGTTGCAATGAGGCCGAGAACGCCGCCAAAGCGTTAAAGGCCCATGATATTCAGTTTCTAGATCTTGGAGATTACCCTTTAAACTTGGATGATGCAGCACAAACAAAAGTGGTCGATATCATCCGCGCTGTACAACCCAACTTTATAATGACCCACTCCATGTATGATCCGTACAACACAGATCATATGCGTACGACTGAGTTCGCAATGACGTGCCGAATGATAGCGCAGGCTTGGGGTCACAACCCGGATGAGCAGGTATTGGGCGCCCCACAAATGTATCTCTTTGAACCCCACCAAACAGAGCAAATGGGATGGAAGCCAGACACTTTCCTAGACATCACAGAGGTCTGGGATCAAAAACGCGCAGCGATGGAATGCAATGAAGGGCAGATTCATTTATGGGATTATTATACGCGCGTGGCCCAACAACGCGCAAACCACTTTAAGCGAAATTCTGGAGGTCAGTCGGGCGGACGGGAATGCCAATACGCCGAAGGGTTCCAATCCATTTTCCCGCGCACTGTTGATGAACTCTGATGGCGGTTGTGTTTCAAAATATTCTTCGCGCGGACCCTTCGATCATCGACGCCTTGGGAATTTGCGGTGTTGCCACGGTTCATGAAGCGCAAGATCGCACAGGTTTACTGGCAAGCTATATGCGCCCGATCTTTTCGGGTGGATCCCTTGCAGGCAGTGCGGTGACGATCTTGGCACCGCCAGCAGACAATTGGATGCTGCATGTGGCCATTGAACAAATTCAGGCCGGAGATGTCTTAGTGCTGGCAACAACATCACCTTCGGACGCAGGTTACTTTGGGGATTTGCTTGCAACTTCCGCCAAGGCCCGGGGCTGTCGCGGTCTTGTGATTGACGCCGGCGTACGAGATGTCCGTGAACTCAGCGAAATGAAATTTCCAGTTTGGACCAAAGCCATTTGTGCCCAAGGCACTGTCAAAGAAACCCTTGGATCGGTAAATGTATCTATTGTTTGCGCCGGTGCAGCGATCAATCCCGGAGACATTATCGTCGCTGATGATGATGGGGTCTGTGTAGTGCCACAATCAGATGCAGCCATGGTTTTGGAAAGGGCACAAAGGCGATTGGCCAAAGAAAACGAAAAACGTCGGCTTTTGGCATCCGGGAAACTGGGCCTTGATATGTACGACATGCGAGGCCGCTTGGCAGATAAAGGCCTAAAATATGAGTGAAGGTGTCCGATGCATGTGGATGCGTGGAGGCACTTCAAAGGGCGGTTACTTTCTTGCCAAAGATTTGCCCGTGGACAGAAACGCCTTCTTGCTGCGCATTATGGGATCACCCGATCCGCGTCAGATTGACGGCATGGGCGGCGCGGACCCGCTGACATCGAAAGTTGCGATTGTCTCCCCTTCGAAACGCGAGGGTGTCGATGTCGACTACCTATTTCTACAAGTGTCTGTGGATGACCCTCTCGTCTCGGACGGTCAGAATTGCGGAAACATCCTTGCAGGAGTGGGTCCGTTTGCCATTGAACGCGGGCTGGTAGAACGAACAGGCGACACAACAAATGTTTCAATCTTTATGGAAAACACCGGACAAATCGCTGTCGCGACAATCGATACCTCTGGAGGTGCACCTAACTACGATGGTTCAACAAAGATTGACGGCGTTCCGGGAACATCTGCGGCCGTTCCGATAGAATTTAGGGATACAGCCGGTTCTTCATGTGGTGCGCTTCTTCCGACGAGGAAGGCGACTGATCTGGTTGAAGGCATAGACGTCACCATGATCGATAACGGTATGCCCGTGGTTATCTTGAAGGCAGAAGATATAGGGATCACTGGACAAGAAAGTCGCGAAGTCTTGGATCAGCGTACGGCTCTGAAAGCCAAACTCGAACGCATTCGTTTGGTTTGCGGACCAATGATGAACCTTGGTGATGTTGGTGAAAAGACCGTACCAAAGCTCACAATGGTCAGCCCCCCGCTTGTTGGTGGCGCAGTCAACACACGCACATTCATCCCGCATCGGTGCCATGCAAGTATTGGAGTTTTGGGCGCGGTCAGTGTCGCTACAGCGGCATTGGTACCCAACTCAGTTGCAGCCGGAATGGCCCGCATACCCAAAGGGACGACCAAGACGCTTTCGATTGAACATCCAAGCGGAGAGCTGACAATACTTGCGAAGACGGATGAAAGTGGTGATGTCGTTTCGACCTGTGTTCTGCGCACCGCGCGCAAACTGTTCGACGGATATGTTTTTTGACCATTCGATCCGCAAGATTTTCAAAGGCCCAAGCAGAAGTTTGATGCCGTTGGTACTAGTCGATATGACGTAAGGCGAAATTAGACAGGAGAATTGCCATGACTCGCGAAATGCACGGCTTGCTGTTGCGCCAAGACGGATTTGCCAAAATGGATGGGTTCGCGGGCAATCAAATCGAACGACCCGGTGATTTTCTGGAACTCGGCACGCTGCCACGCCCTACCCCCGGTCCCGGACAGATTTTGATCAAAATGCGCCGCGCAGCCATCAACCCCTCTGACATTGCTTTTGTTCAAGGGTTCTACGGGCAACCGCGCAAACAAGGACAACCCGCAGGATTTGAAGGTGTTGGAACGGTCGTTGAGGCGGGACCTGGTCTAATGGGTAAAATTCTAAAGGGGCGCGACGTTGCCTTTTATGTGACACCCGATGGTTCTGGCACATGGGCAGAATACGCCGTGACGCAAGCCGCGTTGGCTGTGCCCTTAAAGAAAGGCATGGCTGATCGAGATGCCGCGGGCTTGGTTGTAAATCCGGTCACGGCCGCAGCGATGTTGGATTTGGTGCGCACAGGCGACGCTTTCGTATTCTCCGCCGCAGCAAGCCAATTGGGCAAACTTGTGGCCAGCTTAGCACGAGACCAGAACAAAAAGATGATCGGAATTGTACGCCGAGAGGCGCCAATCAAAGCCCTAAAGGACCTTGGAGCGGCACAAGTACTGAACGAAAGCGATACGGGCTACCCCAATGAGCTGGCCGCCGTTCTGGACCGTGAGAAGCCTGTGATCTTTCTTGATGCCGTCGCCGCAGAAAGCAGTGCAAAGATCCACAAGGCCATGGGAAAAAATGCGCGCTGGATTATCTACGGAAAGTTGGATGCAGCCAAGGCAGAAATTCTTGATCCAGGCGAATTGATCTTTCGCAACAAATCGATTGAGGGGTTCTGGACAACGGCTTGGGCAAATAAGACCCCATTCTTGCGCAAGATGCGCGTCTTTGGCGAGGTACAAAACAGATTTCGAGACGGCCGTTGGACAACAGATATTTCTGCCGAGTTGCCTCTTGAAACAGCCATCACCCGATTGCCACAAGCGTTGTCGCAGCCAGATGGGAAGGTCCAGATCATTCTGCCAAACGACTAAGCATTCCTATCTCAGCTGTTAAATCAGCCACACAAAAATCTTTTCCTGGTCCAGATGTTTTGGGGTTTGTTTCCACAATAGGATGGAAAACCTAGGCACATTGTTCTGACCCCAGTTCTGTTACAAATTCACTGCTTGCTTCAAAAACAGAAGGTCAGATTGATACTAAAACAATATTGAAATTATTATTTGGCTAAAAATTTGACAATTTAGTATATGAATAGGCGATGTTTGTATTAGCCAGAAAGCCGGGCAATCAGGTCTTTTGAAGTCGATCGCACATGGTGTGCGAATCTTGGGAGGAAAATTTATGACTTTTCTACGTAAAGCCGCGGCAGGGCTTGCGCTTGGCGCATCCTGTGCAATTCCGGCTCTATCGGCAGAGCTAACAATTGCGATCGTCAACAACGGTCACATGATCAATATGCAGACAGTCGCTGAAGCTTACACAGAAGAAACCGGTGTGAAGCTGAACTGGGTGTCTTTGGAGGAAGGCGTCCTGCGTGAGCAGGTCACATCTGACACAGCAACAGGTGGCGGGCAGTACGACATCATCAATATCGGCATGCAAGAAGCCCCAATTTGGGGTGCGGCCGGCTGGATCGAACCGCTGAGCTTTGGTGCAGATTATGATGTCGACGACATTCTGCCAGCCATGCGCGCAGGTCTGTCCCATGAAGGCACATTGTATGCCGCACCATTCTACGGTGAATCTTCTATGGTCATGTACCGAGCGGACTTGGCCGAAGCTGCAGGTGTGACAATCAACGACAATGACAGCTGGGCACGCGTGAAAGAGGCTGCTGCAGCCATGCATGACCCGGACAATGGCGTTTATGGTGCATGTTTACGCGGGAAGCCCGGTTGGGGCGACAACATGGCGTTCATCACAACGGTTGTTAACTCGTTTGGGGGCGCATGGTTCGACGAGGATTTCCGCCCAGCGCTTGACACACAAATGTGGTCAGACGCCATCAACTTCTATGTTGATCTCTTGGGCAACTACGGACCTCCGGGTTCCGAAGGAAACTCGTTCAACGAGATCCTTGCCCTTTATAACGAAGGCAAATGTGGCATGTGGATCGATGCTACAATTGCGGCATCGTTCTTGGAAAGTGACCAAGTTGCATATGCGCAATCGCCAAATGCTGGCAACGCAGCAGGTGCAAACTGGTTGTGGGCATGGGCTATGGCAATTCCAGCGGGTTCCCCAAATGCTGAAGCTGCGGCTGATTTCATCGAATGGGCAACATCCAAAGACTACGTTCAGGCTGTGGGTAACCACCCGGAATTCGGTTGGGGTTCAGTTCCAACGGGTCAACGTGCATCCACATACGCGCTGCCTGAATTCCAAGCGGTAGCAGGCTTTGCTTCCGCGGAAATGGCGGCGATCGACTCAGCGGCTCCAGCCGCTTCTGCGATCAAACCATATGTCGGTGTTCAGTTCGCAGCGATCCCAGAATTCCCACAGGTTGGGTCTGCGGTTGCTCAGGAAATGGCCGCAGCCCTTTCCGGTGCGAAAACCGTTGAAGACGCGTTGGCAGCGTCTCAAGCGGCAGCTGACGAAATCATGAAAGAAGCAGGTTACTACGAATAAGAATGTTCCAAATGCTGAAAGGCCCGAACTTGATGTTTGGGCCTTTTGCTTCACGGTTCTTTTTTTGGCCTCGGCACCCCGCCGGTGCTTGGAAAATGACTGTATAATTTGAAACAAGCGACGTCATTTAACTCTGGGGAGGGGTAAAATGTCAGACAGAAGACTTCCACGGCTGCTTCAAGCACCATCCGTGATTTTATTGCTGATCTGGATGCTCGTCCCGCTCAGTTTAACGCTGTATTTTTCGTTTATCCGTTACGTGTTGAACAGCTTGCGGCGTCCTGAATGGACCCAGCCAAGTTTTTCAAACTGGCGTGGATGGGGCAATTACGAATTCGTTCTCAACAATGATGGATTTTGGCTGGCCATCTATAATTCTGTTTTCATGGTATGCTCTATCGTTGTCTTCACGGTCATCTTGGGTCTTGCGATTGCAGTCTTGGTCAATCGATCTTTCCCGGGACGCGGCATCGTGCGTGTTCTGCTGATCTCGCCCTTCTTTGTGATGCCTGCTGTGAATGCGGTTCTTTGGATCAACATGATCTTGGACCCCGTTCTAGGTCTGCAAGGGATCGCTGTGGCTGGTCTCAACGATGTGGTCGATGGGCTCAGAGATTTCCCCGTGCTTGGCGCATTCTTTTCCCTGTGGCCAGAATTGGAACCGATTTCATTCCGGGCCACCCAAACCTCCGCTTATGCGGTCATCTTAATGGTGACATGGCAGTGGACGCCGTTCGCAGTGCTGATCTTTATGACCTCGCTTCAGTCTGAAGATCAGCAGCAGATTGAGGCTGCAATCTTGGATGGCGCGGGGGCATGGTCACGGTTCCGAAATCTGACCATACCCCATCTAGGCCGGCCCATTGCGATCGTGGTGATGATACAATCAATCTTTCACCTATCTCTCTATGCAGAAATTGAAATCGTCAGCCGCGGCAACGGAAACAAAAACTTACCTTATCTGATTGGAGAGTTTGCAACGAACAATATCGGGGCAGCCAGTGCGACAGGTATTTTCGCGGTCATTTTGGCCAATATACTTGCGATCTTCCTGCTGCGGATGATCGGCAAGACATTGATGGATTGAGGACGAAAACATGACAATTGTAGCACAAGAAACAAAGTTCTCAAAATTCTTTTGGCCCGTTCTGGCCTGGGCCGTGGCAATCATCTTCTTCTTTCCAATCTTTTGGATGATCCTAACCAGTTTCAAAACAGACGCGGATGCCGTGAAACCGGAGTTCCTATTTTTCTTCACCCCAACGCTCGAAAACTACGCCAATATGACGCAGAACTATGATTATTGGCGGTTCGCGACAAACTCGGTCATCACTGCAACCTTTGCGACCTTCTTCTGTTTGGTTGTGGGAGTTCCATCTGCCTATGCAATGGCATTTAACCCAACCCGTCGCACGAAGGACCTTTTGATGTGGATGCTGTCGACAAAGATGCTGCCCGCAGCGGGGGTCCTCTATCCAATGACTTTTTTAACAAAGAATTATCTTGGCATTTTCGACACCCATTTCCTGGTCATCACCGTTTTGATGCTGATCAACTTACCGATCGTGATCTGGATGTTGTTCACGTATTTCAAAGAAATCCCAAAAGAGATTATCGAAGCAGGCAAGATGGATGGGGTCAGCACCTGGGGCGAAATCAAAGATATCCTTTTGCCACTCGCGTGGGGCGGGCTCGCCTCAACAGCCCTATTGTGTTTTATTTTCTGCTGGAATGAAGCGTATTGGACGGTTCGCCTGACAACAACGGACGCAGCAACACTCTCCAAGTTGATTGAAGGCAATCGCGCACCCGAAGGTCTTTTCTTTGGGCGCTTATCGGCCGTATCAACGGCAGCTGTTGGCCCGATTATCGTCTTGGGATGGTTTTGTCAGAAACAGCTAGTCCAAGGCCTGACGTTCGGAGCCGTCAAGTGATCAACGCCGCGCCTATATCCTTAGAAGGCAAGAACTGTTTAGTCACAGGCGCCAATGGCGGCATCGGGGCATCCACGGCCGAACATTTTGCAATGCTGGGGGCGACTGTTTATGCGACAGATATTGGCGATCGCTTCTCGGGCAATTGCAAAGCGAGCTACAAGCGCTTCAATTTGATAAGTGATGATGGACTGTCGGACGCAAGCGCTTGGATCAAAGACGTCAGGCCGGACATTCTATTCAACAATGCGGCGGTCTTTGACATGGGGTCCATTCTGCAAGCCGACCTCGATCAATTTGACCGATTGTTCAGATTGAATGTCCGGGCGATGTTTGCGGTAATGCAATCTGCTGCCCAATCCATGGTCGCAAACGGCCAGCCGGGTTCGATCATAAATTTGTCTTCTCAGGCAGGTCATCGGGGCGAGGCTTTGGTAGCCCATTATTGCGCAACAAAGGCGGCAGTGATCAGCTATACCCAATCCGCAGCCCTTGCGCTGGCCGAATACAAGATACGTGTGAATGCGATCAGTCCTGGCGTAGTAGATACGCCGATGTGGGATTCTGTTGACGCCCTTTTTGCCAAATTTGAAGATAAACCGCTTGGTCAAAAAAAACGCGAAGTCGGCGAAGCCGTCCCATTGGGCTACATGGCCCAACCGCACGAAATCGCACGCGTGGCGGTGTTCTTGGCCTCGGATCAATCTCAGTACATTACGGCTCAGACGCTTGGCGTCGATGGCGGCTCGGTCTTAAGGATGTGAGAGCGATGTCAATCATTCAACCTGAATTTGAATATGTTGATCGCGGGACGGAAAGTATCCGCTACATCGAACACGGTTGGCCAACAGATTTATGTCGATGGCACAGCCACCCCGAATATGAACTTCACCTGATAACGGAAACACGCGGCAAAGCTTTTGTTGGCGACTACATTGGCGACTTCCGCCCCGGCGCGCTCTTCCTGACCGGCCCCAATCTGCCGCATAATTGGATCACCGACGAACATGCTCATCCAGAACCTGTTGAGACCCGCGATATGTTAGTGCAATTCAGTCAGGACAGTATCAATCACCTGACCGAAGGCTTTGCTGAATTCAATGAAATGGCCTCCATGTGGGAGCTTGCAAAATCAGGTATAGAGTTCACCGGTTTCGATCCTACATTCGCCCGAGGTCATCTTGAACGCATTCGCAACACAAGGGGCACAGAACGCATCGCGGCCTTTATTCGTTTTCTTGTGCGCATCAATGAACATGCTGAAAAGACAGCGCTTTCAGTGACCGGCCTTGTTCAACACAAAGGCAATTCAAAGCAGGCGCGGATCGGCGAAGTGATCGACTTCATTTCGCAGAATTACTGGGAAGAAATCACCTTGGATCAGGTCGCCGCTATGGCCAACATGAGTCCGCCTGCCTTTTCCAGAAACTTCAAACGCGCAACCGGCAACAACTTTATCGAATTCGTCAACCGGATCCGAATTGGCCAAGCCTGTTCAAAGCTCTATGCAACTGACGACCCGGTCTCGACCATTTGCTATGATGTCGGGTTTCAGAACCTTGCGAATTTCAACCGTCATTTCCTGAAGATGAAAGAGATGACGCCCTCAGCCTATAGAGATCTCGCCCGAAGCGAACTGTCTTCGCCGAAAAGAGTGATCCAATGAATCGCCAAAATACACTTTCCATTCAGCGTACAAGCTATGATCGTACACAATGCAAAATTGGCTTTGTGCATCTGGGCTTCGGCGCCTTTCATCGCGCCCATCAAGCCGTCTATATCGACGACTATATGGATAGGACGGGCGATCTAAGATGGGGGATTGCCGGGGTCAATTTGCGGCCATCAGATCGTGCGAGCTTTCAAGTGCACAGCGCCGCACAAGAGTATTTGTTGAAGACGACAACCCCGCAAGGCGAAAGCACATTCAAGGAAATCCGCTCACATATCCATTTTGAAGACTGGTCAGAAGACCCTAGGGCTGCAGAGGGCCTATTGGCACTGGATACGGTCAAAGCCGTCACCATAACGGTAACAGAAAGCGGATATTACCTGAACGATGATTGGGGGTTGAACACCGACGATCCCGTCATAGAAGCCGAATTGACAGGTGGCACGAGACGTTCAGTATACGCCTATCTGAGCGCCGGCCTAAAGCGCAGGATGGATACTGTGTCAGAGCCGATCACTGTGCTTTGTTGTGACAATATCAGATCCAACGGCCAAAAGTTGCAGCGCAACTTTCTTGAGTACGTTTTGCGCATGAAGGACAATGAACTACACGCATGGGTTAAGGCCAATGTGACGTTTCCAAACTCAATGGTGGACCGCATCACACCCCGGGCGACGGCCAAACTCACCCACGAAATTGAAACCCTATCACCAAGCCACGCGGCAACAGCAATCCATGCTGAGAGTTTTTCGCAATGGGTCCTCCAAGACACTTTTGCGACCGACTTCCCAACCCTGATGGACGTTGGTGTTGAAGTGGTCGAGGATGTCGATCCTTATGAAGAAGCCAAGATCCGTATCTTGAATGGTGGGCATACAGCGCTTTGTTATCTTGGGGCGCTTGCAGGCTATCAAACTTTCGACGAAACGATGGTTGATCCGGCTCTAAGATCACATTTTGATGGGTTTGAGTCTCAGAACGTACTGCCAGGACTGACGATCATCCTTCCATTCGACAAGGCGCGTTACGTTGAATTGATCGCTGCGCGCTTTTCAAATTCATCCATTGCAGACGACCTTGCACGCATCTGCATGGATGGATGGTCAAAATTTCCAATCTTCATTTATCCAACGCTGAAAAGCTGTCTTGCCCAAGGAATTGATTCAACTTGGACCTATGACAGCATTGCCAGCTGGTATCTCTATGCTCGGCGCGTCTCTCACGGGCAAACGCATATCCCATATAACGAACCTTACTGGGACCAACTTGAGCCACTCACCGCCGAAGCCCGTGAAGCTGACTTTGCCCGCACCGAAGCGCTTTGGTTTGACCTACCTGAAACCTATCCAAATTTTGTGACTGACTTAACCGCGGCAATCGCCCGGATGGAGGAAAAATGGCCCGTCTAGACATCTCAAACGCAAAGAAATCGTATGGCAGCGTGCAAGTCATCCACGGGGTTGACCTGGAAGTTGAAGATGGCGAATTCGTGGTCTTCGTTGGCCCATCAGGCTGCGGAAAATCTACATTGTTGCGCATGATTGCCGGGTTGGAAAACATTTCCGATGGATCGATTTCCATTGGCGGCGCAGTCATGAACGAGGTCCCACCATCCAAGCGTGGCGTCGCGATGGTGTTCCAGACATACGCGCTTTATCCGCATATGAATGTATATAAAAATATGTCCTTTAGTCTGAAACAGGCCAAGATGGATCCTGCTGAAATCGATAGGCGGGTGCGTTCGGCGGCAGAGACTCTACAAATCACCGATTATCTGGATCGTACGCCCCGCGCGCTCTCTGGGGGTCAGCGCCAACGCGTTGCCATTGGCCGCGCGATCGTTCGCGAGCCTGAAGTGTTTCTCTTTGACGAACCGCTATCCAATCTGGACGCCGCGTTGCGAGTTCAGACCCGTCTGGAAATTGCCCGGCTCCACCAGCGTCTAGGTGCCACGATGGTCTATGTGACGCATGACCAAGTCGAAGCCATGACTTTGGCCGATAAAATCGTTGTTCTAAGGGATGGTATCATCGAACAGGTCGGTAGCCCTGTTGATTTGTATGACCGCCCCGACAACATGTTTGTTGCAGGCTTCATCGGCAGCCCAAAAATGAACTTCTTCAGTCCAGACGCTTTGTCAAAAGCGCCCTCAAAATTGAGCAAATCCGCCACGGACCAAGATTTTATTGGTATTCGACCAGAGCATTTAAAACTCTCCAAGAAGGCTGGATCAGCATTGACTGCAAAACTCGAATTGATCGAGAACTTGGGTGAAAATGTCCTTGCCCATTTTTTAGCAAAAGACGGAACTGAGTTCATTGCAAAGCTTGAAACTGCGCCTTCGGAACCCGTCGGGTCCGAACTTCATTTTACGGCCGAAGCCAATCGGATCCATGTGTTTGATGCGACAACGGAAGCGCGTAAAAGCTAAGCTATGATCCTGTGTTGCGGTGAAGCACTGATTGACATGATCCCGAATGCGGATGGGGCATTCGCACCTCATACAGGTGGCGCCATTTTCAACACGGCCATAGGTATTGGTCGTCAAGGGGCCACTGTTGGTCTCTTGTCCGGCATATCGAATGACGTTTTTGGGGACCTTCTGAGCGAGAAACTAGAAAAAAGTCAGGTCGCTAAACAGTATCTGATACGATCAGACCGCCCAACGACACTGGCCTTCGTCAAACTGGTTGATGGCAAAGCAAGCTACGCTTTTTATGATGAAAACACCGCAGGGCGGATGATTGCAGACAAAGACCTGCCCGATCATTTGCCAAAAGGCATAAAGGCCCTTTTCTTTGGAGGGATTAGTCTTGCAGTTGAACCCTGTGCCGATACGTATCTTTCAGCGCTGAAACAGTATAGCAGAAACCGAATAATTATGGTCGATCCAAACATTCGTCCGTCTTTTATTGAAGATGAATCGCGATATCGGGATCGAATGAGAAACATTTTGGACTGCGCCGATATCATTAAAATTTCAGATGAAGATCTGGATTGGCTAGACGGATCAAAACGCGATCGTGACACCAAGGCCGAAGAAATGCTTGGCAACAAAACCAAACTTGTCTGTTTGACTCTGGGTGGTGATGGCGTGAAAGCCTTTCATGAAAATGGTGTCCAATGTGCCGTCAGAGCGCCCAAGAAAGACGTCGTCGACACCGTAGGTGCCGGAGATGCATTTAATGCCGGAGTTTTAACACATCTTGATCGAAACCATATTTTGACGGCACATGGTGTCGCGTCCTTAAGCGAAAACGATCTAAGCGCGATGTTGGAGTTTGCGTCACATTTCGCGGCAGATACAGTCACACGCGCTGGATCCGATCCTGCTTGGCATTTTGAAATTCGCTGAAACCTTCAAATTCGGTTCTTTCTGAACACTCAGACCCTTTCTTTGAACACAAGCCGGGCCAGGCAAATCGTTCATACAATTCTTAGAGCGATCAGCTTTCACTATCATCTTGGTTGTTCTGCGATAAGTATGCACTGGCCAAAACTTGGAAACTATGCGCGGCAAAAGACAAGCCATAGCTTTCAAAGCTTACCAGACTAACGGCACAGTTCCCAACTTCACGATCAATCACACGCAATCGCTTGTAGCCGGGGACTTGTGTCGGACGCTCAGGCAAATCGATCAACATGGCCAGTCCAACCGTCGGTGAGAATGCAAATTCCAGAAAATCGAATAAATCAGAGCCGCTATAGTGATGAATGGCTTCAATTTTCGATCTTTCGACCGCTGCTACAATCCGCTGCGAAACTTCAGTCGTTGTAGGTGGCGTAGCGATGCGCAGCCCTTGAAGGTCGTACACATTCAGCATGCCATCATGGCCGATTGGCATCCCATTTGGGACAAATGCCGTAAGTGCGACATCTTTGGCGTGCAAGACTTGGAGACCGCGTCGGATATTCGGGTTTACAGCCAAAACCAAGTCGATGTCCCGGTTTTCCAAAAGGCTGTAGAACCCATCTTTCGGAACCGTTGTGATCGAAACATCGCAATTCACATTGTCCCTTTGCAAATCGGCAACAATGCGTTGCAAAAAGCCAAGATGAAAATCCTCTGTGATGCCCAACTTCAAGGAACCAACCTTCAGTCCCTTGATGTTCTCGATCTGACCTTGAAGGCGATCATAACCCGCCAATTGATGCAGCGCATAAGTGAAGAAGATTTCTCCCTCAGCGGAAAGCCGAACACCCTTGGTCAATCTTTCAAAAACTTTGGCTCCAAGATCTTCTTCCAAGCTTTGAATATGTCTGTTCAATGCAGAGGCCGAAAGCGCCATCGTTTCGGCCGCAGCACGGATAGAACCTTGCTCTACGATGGCTTTGACATACCGAAAACTTTGCAAATGCTTCATAATACCAAAAATCAAAGTGGTGCAAAAAACGCAACACCTATGCAAAAAATTTGCGGCAGACAGGTGTACAAAATCATCGCTAAAAAGCCAGCTGAATCGTTCGCTAAGAACGGTTTCAGTACATTCGCCCTCCTTCCGGCGATCCAACTTGGAGATAACTATGAAAAAGCTTCTGCTCACTTCCGCGCTGATTGCCGCAACAGCGACAAGCGCAACAGCCGATATTAAAGTCGGTATCTTACACTCGCTGTC
This sequence comes from Pseudomonadota bacterium, assembly GCA_039814625.1. Lineage (GTDB taxonomy): Bacteria > Pseudomonadota > Alphaproteobacteria > Rhodobacterales > Rhodobacteraceae > Amylibacter. Next base: position 100,396 of record JBCCAU010000008.1, on the reverse strand, counting down.
CGGCACGATGGCCATTTCGGAGACCACTCTGAAAGACACAATGGAAATGCTGATCGAACAGCAAAACGCCGCAGGCGGGCTGCTTGGTGAAAAACTAGTACCGGTGGTTGTTGACCCGGCATCCGATTGGCCCCTATTTGCTGAAAAGGCACGCGAGCTTCTGACCGTGCACGAAGTCGATGTAATTTTTGGCAACTGGACATCTGTATCCCGTAAGTCCGTTCTCCCTGTGATCGAAGAACTGAATGGCCTTCTGTTCTACCCAGTTCAGTATGAGGGTGAAGAATCTTCCAAGAATGTATTCTATACAGGTGCAGCGCCAAACCAACAGGCCATCCCGGCAACCGACTACTTCCTCGAGGAATTGGGCGTAGAGAAGTTTGCCCTTCTCGGTACGGACTATGTTTATCCGCGCACAACCAACAAAATTCTGGAACAGTATCTAAAAGATTCAGGCATTGCTGCGGATGATATTTTTGTAAACTACACACCATTTGGTCACTCAGACTGGTCTTCAATCGTCGCAGATGTTGTTGCACTTGGCGAAGACGGTAAAAAAGTTGGTGTGATTTCTACAATCAACGGTGACGCAAATATCGGCTTCTACAAAGAACTGGCAGCAGCTGGTGTTTCTGCTGACGACATTCCCGTTGTTGCCTTCTCGGTTGGCGAAGAAGAACTGGCCGGTTTGGATACCACAAACCTTGTTGGCCACTTGGCGGCGTGGAACTACTTCCAGTCCGCTGATACAGATGTGAATGCCGAATTCATTGAAACATGGAAAGCGAAAATGGGCGAAGATCGGGTCACCAATGATCCGATGGAAGCGCATTACATTGGTTTCAACATGTGGTTAAACGCCGTTGAAGCGGCAGGCACGACCGATGTCGACGCCGTGCGCACAGCGATGTACGGCCAGGAGTTCCCGAACCTGACAGGTGGTACAGCCGTGATGTTGCCCAACCACCATTTGGCAAAGCCTGTCTTGATCGGTGAAATCCAAGATGATGGCCAGTTCGACATCATCAGCCAAACCACAGAAGTGCCTGGTGATGCGTGGACAGATTTCTTGGCGGAGTCCGCGGTTCTTAAGTCCGATTGGAAAGATCTGGGCTGTGGTATGTATAATACCGAAACAAGCACATGTGTTCAGATCAAATCTAACTACTAAGATCGACACCAACGATGGGCACTTTTTGTGCCCATCTCATCCTCTCTTGAGATTATAAAACCTCTATGAAACGCCTCTTGATCCTTTTTGTGTTGCTTTTCGGAGTCCCGGCATACGCCCAGACGCTGACTGAGGTGATCGAGACGCATAAGCCGGACATCATCAAAGGATCAGTCAAAACGGCGGGCCCAATCATCGCCGATATTCAGGCCATTGGAACCGAAGCAGCCGATGCTTTTCTAGTGGCATGGCAAGAAAAAAACCTGTGGTTTATCCGTGAAACCGAACAGATTGTGATCGTCACGACCGATGACAAGGAAACGTATCAGGCATTTGAGATGCAGACGAGCGCAAAGATCGGGGATTTCGGCAAGCGAGAGATCAAGAATATCAAACCCAACTCTGGCTTACGCGGGATGATCGGTTCGGCGCTTGTCGCTGGGCAACTGACATCACCCGACCGAACTGTTCGAGAAGCAGCATTGAATGCGCTGTCACGCGATTCAAATGAAACCCATTTAGCTCCACTGCGCACAGCTCTCGCGACTGAAGCGGATGGAGATCTGGCAACACGCATGTCCAAACTAGAACGCTATCTGACCATCGAATTTGACGAGGACGAGGTCGCTCGGGTAAAGGCAATCGAAAGCTTCGCAGGTGTTTTAGATGTGGATGTGCGTGCCGCACTAAATCCCCTTTTGACAACTCGAGTTGCGGTGGCCAGCACCGTCAAAGAGGATGCGAACATCGCAGGTCTCGTCATACCAGGCAGCGATGACTTACCTGTAGAAGATGCATACGCTCTCTTGGTCAAAGCAGACCTCGCTGACGAAATACCAACTTTGGAGGCCCGCAAAGCCGCGATTATTGCGAACATCACGGATGGACAGGTCGGCGGGGTCCCAGTCAGTGCGCTTGGCAATCAAGCCAAACGAAATGAGGCGTATCTGCAGCTGGCAAGTGCAGGCGCCGTGCCCGCTTGGGATCCCAACATGTCTATAGAGGAAGTGGTGAGCAACCAAGATTTCGTCGCCATTTACAACGAGAAATCGGTTGCAGTTACCGCTGCCGCCGAAGCCGCACTCGACAAAATCAATTTCCGTGTCAGCATGTCAGAAACAGTGGATCTGATCTTGGACGGCTTGTCTCTTGCATCGATCTATTTCTTGGCGGCTATTGGCCTTGCGATTACCTTTGGCGTGATGCGGGTGATCAACATGGCCCATGGTGAGTTTATCATGATGGGCGCTTATACTGGCTATGTCGTCCAACAGGTGATTGCGAATTATACCTTATCGATTGTCGTGGCCCTGCCCTTGGCTTTTGCAGTCACATTTGCCGCCGGTGTGGCGATGGAACGTCTGGTCATTCGGCACCTGTATCATCGTCCGCTGGAAACTTTACTAGCAACGTTCGGGGTTTCCATTGCATTGCAGCAGATCGCTAAGAATATTTTTGGCACCCAAGCCCGCCCGTTGACAGCGCCAGGCTGGCTGGATGGCGCTTTGGTTGTCAATGACGTTATCCAGATCAGTTGGATCCGGATCGCGATTATGGTGCTTTCGCTGATTTTCTTGGCTGTGATCTGGCTAATATTTAACAAAACGCGTCTGGGCCTGGAAACACGTGCGGTCACACAAAATCCGCGGATGGCCGCATCCATGGGGATCAACCCCGATCGGATCAACATGCTGACCTTCGGATTGGGCTCGGGCATTGCGGGTATCGCTGGCGTGGCCATTGGCCTCTTTGCCAAAGTCACCTCTGAATTGGGTTCAGACTACATCGTTCAAAGTTTTATGACCGTTGTGGTGGGCGGTGTGGGCAATATCTGGGGCACGCTTGCCGGTGCCGCAATGATCGGCTTCTTCCAAAAGGGCATCGAATGGTTGAATCCGTCCAACACTTTGGCGGCCCAAACATATATGATCATAATCATTATCATCTTCATTCAATTCCGGCCAAGGGGCATTTTTGCCCTCAAAGGTCGCGCGGCAGGGGATTGAGCTATGAATGGTGTTCTCACCAAATTCCTGATCAAGCATCCTTCCGCGCTGATCTTTTTGGGCATACTCGCGCTATTTACGCTCTTTGTGACCATCGGGTCAGAAGCGTTTGGCTATTCGTTCATATCCACCTCTTTCGTAAAGACATTGGGAAAGACATTGTGCTTTTGCTTGATCGCCATCGCAATGGACTTGATCTGGGGATATTGCGGCATCCTGAGCCTCGGACATTTCGCCTTCTTTGGGCTGGGAGGCTACATGATCGGGATGTGGCTGATGTATGCCCGGACCGAGATCATTGTGGCGGGCGCGATGGCCAATGAGGTGATCCCGCCCACAGCACAAGAGGTGAGCGACGCCATCGGCACGCAGATTTTTGGCGTTGTTGGTGGGGCTGAATTCCCTCTCATTTGGGCATTCTCAAACTACTTTTGGGCCCAAATTGCGCTGGTGGTGTTAGTGCCGGGCATTTTGGCCATGATCTTTGGCTGGCTCGCCTTCCGCTCGCGCGTAGCAGGCGTATACTTATCGATCCTGACACAGGCGATGACTTTGGCCTTGTCGCTATATTTGTTTCAAAATGACTCCGGTCTGCGCGGCAATAACGGCCTCTCTGGACTTCAGAATCTTCCAGGGCTTGATGACACCCCACAATCCGTGATTTCGATGTGGTTCTTTTGGGCATCAGCGCTCGCCCTTGGACTGGGGTATTTGTTGATTAAACTAATCGTCGAAAGCAAGCTGGGCAACGTAATCAAAGGTATTCGCGATGACGAGGCACGCGTGCGGTTTTTGGGATATAATGTCGAGACTTATAAGCTGTTTATCTTCGTTCTGACGGCGGTGATTGCCGCGATTGCGGGCGCGCTCTATTATCCGCAGGCAGGCATCATAAACCCCGCCGAGATTGCGCCCATTGCCTCAATTTATCTCGCGGTTTGGGTCGCCATTGGTGGACGTGGACGGCTCTATGGGGCGGCTATAGGCGCAGCTTTCGTATCGCTTGTTTCGACCTTTTTTACCGGCGGCCAAATGCCGGATCTGCCTCTGGGTTTCACGACGATCAAATGGGTCGACTGGTGGACTGTTCTTTTGGGCCTGAGCTTTGTGATTGTCACGCTCTATGCACCACAAGGAATGGGTGGTCTATTTGATCTATTCCAGAAACGGAAATCCTTATGAGTGGTGCTCTACTAGAGGTCGATGGTGTCTCTGTCAGTTTTGATGGGTTCAAGGCAATCAACAATTTGTCTTTCAATATCGATCAAGGAGAGCTGCGTGCCATCATCGGTCCAAATGGCGCAGGCAAGACAACTTTCATGGACATTGTGACGGGCAAAACACGCCCTGACGAAGGTAAGGTCGTTTGGGGCGACCGGAATGAGAACCTGCTGCGGTTTAGCGAAAGCCAAATCGCCCGCAAAGGTGTGGGTCGCAAGTTCCAGAAACCGACCGTGTTTGAAGAACAATCGGTCGAAGAAAATCTATTGATGGCGCTGTCCAACAACCGTGCGCCACTTTCCGTCCTTTTCTATAAAGCCAATGCGCCTGATGATGCGCGTGTGGCCGATTTGGCAAAACGCATTGGCCTAACCGACGCGTTGCTCCGCCCTGCGGGCGAACTAAGCCATGGACAAAAGCAATGGCTGGAAATTGGGATGTTGCTGGCCCAAGATCCACTGCTGCTTTTGGTAGATGAGCCGGCAGCAGGTATGACACCAGAAGAGCGAGACAAAACTGTCGCGATCTTGAAAGAGGCCGCCAAAATCAGTGCGGTTGTCGTGGTCGAACATGACATGGAATTTGTGCGAAACTTGGAATGTCGCGTGACGGTTTTGCACGAGGGGTCCGTTCTCGCCGAAGGCAGTATCGACCACGTCACGCAAAACAAAGACGTCATAGATGTCTATTTGGGACGTTAGGCCATGTTGGAATTGAAAGATATCACGCTGCACTATGGGCAAAGCGAAATTCTGCATGGCGTCGATCTCCATGCTGAGGTCGGCGAGATCACATGCCTTATGGGCGTCAACGGTGTTGGGAAGACCTCTCTGCTAAAGGTGGTTTCTGGCACACATAGCCATTCTGGCGGCCGTTATGTCTTGAACGGTGTGGAACAAGCGCAAAAGACATCATCGCATGTGTTGGCAAAACAAGGTGTGGGTTACGTACCGCAAGGCCGCGACATTTTCCCACTGCTGACAGTGCGAGAGAATATGGAAATTGGTTTTGCGTGTCTGGACAAGGCCGAGCGTGTTTTGCCAGACGAATTGTTTGAGCTGTTTCCGGTTCTAAAAGAAATGCAAAACCGACGCGGTGGGGACCTCTCTGGTGGGCAGCAACAGCAATTGGCGATTGCGCGGGCTTTGGTCACCAAGCCCAAATTGCTTTTGCTGGATGAGCCGACAGAGGGCATTCAGCCCAATATCATCCAACAGATTGGCCGCGTAATCGGCTATCTCAAGGATCAAGGCGATATGGCGATCCTATTGGTCGAGCAATATTTCGAGTTCGCCTTTGGCTTGGCCGACCAAATCTATTCGATGCGTCGGGGTGAAATTATTTTGGCCGGTGAAAAAAATCGATTGAAGAAGAAGGATGTTCTGGCGACATTGGCTGTATAAATATGTTGGACGGCTTGGAAGATATCTCAATGCAGCGGGCATGTGGACGTGCCGCGCTTGCCTTTGACGGCTTTGATGGGCGCAATCGGTTGCGTCATCTCCATCAATCAGGGTGTCTTAAAGTAATGCTGCCGCGCAACCACTCTGACATCCCTGATGCCGTTTTGATCAACACAGCTGGCGGTCTGACAGGTGGCGATACGCTTGCAACCCAAGTCATTTTGGAAAATGGTGCGTCATTGCGCTTGGCGACCCAAACAGCAGAACGCATTTACAAAAGCACAGGTGACAATGCCCAAGTTAATATCTGCTTTGATCTGGGCGAAGCATGTTCGTTGGATTGGCTGGCACAAGAGACAATCCTGTTTCAAAAGGGTCGGGTGCGGCGCAGGATTTCGGCCAATATCGCCGAAGATACTTCTCTTTTGTTGGTTGAACCGATTGTCTTGGGTCGGTTGTCCATGGGAGAAGTTGTAAGCACAGGGCACTTGCACGACACTTGGCGCATTTTTCGGGACGATCGGTTGATCTTCGCAGATGACACAAAGATCGAAGACTTTTCCGGTTTGAAAAGATCCGCATCGATCGGAGGGTCCCCTGCCATGGCCAGCCTGCTTCTGGTAGATCCCATGGCCGAGGCGATGGCCAAAGACATAGCCGATATCGACAAGTTGAATACAACTGAAATCGGTGTCAGCGCATGGAATGGGATGATGGTGATGCGGTTTGTTGCCCTCAATCCCCTTGATTTGAAAAACACACTGAGCACAGTGATTGAAACAATACGTGGGCGGGCATTGCCGCGCGTTTGGACAATGTGAGGCAAAATGAACCTGACCCCGAGAGAAAAGGATAAGTTGTTAGTCAGTTTGGCCGCTATGGTTGCGCGCGCGCGACTGGACCGCGGTGTCAAACTGAACCATCCAGAAGCGATTGCTCTGATCACGGATTTCGTTGTGGAAGGCGCACGTGATGGACGCTCGGTTGCGGATTTGATGGCGGCGGGCGGCACAGTGGTGAGCGCAGATCAATGCATGGAAGGGGTGGCTGAGATGATCCATGACGTTCAGGTCGAGGCAACCTTTCCAGATGGTACCAAGCTGGTGACCGTTCACCACCCTATTCGATAGCGCAAAGGGGGCTGTCTGCCCCCTTTGGAACCCCCGAGGATATTTGGAAAACAAAGAAGCGAGCCGATGATACCAGGAGAAGTGATCCCCAAAGCGGGCGAGATCGAGTTGAATGTAGGCGCAAAGGCCGTGACGCTTTTGGTGTCGAACACGGGCGACCGGCCCATTCAAGTGGGCAGTCATTATCATTTCTTTGAAACCAATTCGGCGCTGGAGTTTGATCGCGCGGCGGCGCGCGGCATGCGTTTGGACATCGCAGCAGGGACGGCCGTGCGATTTGAGCCGGGCCAATCGCGGGAGGTGGTTTTGGTGCCGCTTGCGGGCGAACGGCGGGTCTTTGGATTTAATCAAAAAGTGATGGGGGAGTTGTGACCCAAAGGTTCACTAAGACGTATTGGCTGCATTCCTTGAATTCAGAGCCCAGCCTACTCTTGGCAGATGAGAACAATGGATGGAGCGTACGGTTGATAGAAATTTTCTCTGACGGCCGATTGCAATATGTCTCAGAGACGGAAGATCCGTTCAATCGTGGGCTGCCGGATCAACCAGCCCCGCGAGACGATGACATTGATGAAAACGAATTTGTCGTGTTTGAAATTCAGCCCAGCGAATTTGAAGACGCATGGACGACTGCAAGAGCGAGGTTAAATCAGGATGCCCACTAGAATTTCTCGCGCCACCTATGCCGATATGTATGGCCCCACGACGGGCGATAAAGTCCGCCTGGCTGATACGGAACTCTTCATCGAGGTAGAGAAAGACCTGACGACCTATGGAGAGGAAGTCAAATTCGGCGGCGGCAAAGTCATCCGTGATGGGATGGGCCAATCCCAGGTCACGCGCGCGGGCGGCGCTGTGGACACCGTCATCACCAATGCGCTGATCGTGGATCACACCGGCATCTACAAGGCGGATGTTGGTCTGAAAGACGGGCGCATTGCAGGCATTGGCAAAGCGGGCAATCCCGATACGCAGCCCGGCGTCGATATCATTATCGGCCCGGGGACCGAGGCCATCGCGGGCGAAGGCAAGATCCTGACCGCTGGCGGCTTTGACGCGCATATTCACTTCATTTGTCCGCAGCAGGTCGATGATGCCCTGCATTCGGGTCTGACGACCATGCTGGGCGGTGGCACGGGACCCGCCCATGGTACGCTGGCAACGACGTGTACGCCCGGGCCCTGGCATATCGCGCGCATGTTGCAAGCGCTCGACGCGCTGCCGATGAATTTCGGCCTGTCTTGTAAGGGCAATGCCAGCCAGCCCGATGCCTTGGTAGAAATGGTGAATGCGGGCGCCTGCGCGATGAAGCTGCATGAGGATTGGGGCACCACGCCCGCGGCCATCGATTGCTGTCTGTCGGTCGCCGATGACATGGATGTCCAAGTCATGATCCATACTGATACGCTGAATGAAAGCGGCTTTGTGGAAAACACTGTTGCCGCGATGAAAGGCCGGACGATCCATGCTTTCCATACCGAAGGCGCAGGCGGCGGCCATGCGCCCGACATTATCAAAGTCTGTGGCGAGGCGCATGTGATCCCGTCATCGACCAATCCGACGCGCCCCTATACGGTCAACACGCTGGAAGAGCATCTCGATATGCTGATGGTCTGTCACCATTTGGATAAATCCATCCCCGAGGATGTGGCCTTTGCCGAAAGCCGCATTCGCAAAGAAACCATCGCCGCCGAGGACATTCTGCACGACATGGGCGCGTTCAGCATCATTGCGTCCGACAGTCAGGCCATGGGTCGCATTGGAGAGGTGATCATTCGGACCTGGCAGACCGCGCATAAAATGAAGGTGCAACGCGGACGCTTGTCGGAAGAGACAGGAGATAACGACAATTTCCGCGTCCGCCGCTATATCGCGAAATACACGATCAACCCGGCGATTGCGCATGGGATCAGTCACGAGATCGGCTCGATCGAACTGGGTAAGCGCGCCGATCTGGTTCTGTGGAACACGGCTTTTTTCGGGGTGAAGCCGGAAATGGTTCTGATCGGGGGGTCGATTGCGTGTGCGCAAATGGGCGATCCGAACGCGTCTATCCCAACCCCGCAACCTGTTTATACGCGACCTATGTTTGGCGCGCTGGGTCGTTCCCTGGAGAATTCGTCAGTTAGCTTTGTTTCCGAGGCGGCGCATGCCGCAGGGATCGGCGCAGAAATTGGCCTGCACAAACAAACCGTAGCGGTGAAAAACACACGCAATATCAGTAAGTCGTCCATGATCATGAATGATGCGATGCCGAAGGTGGAGGTTGATCCAGAGACATATGAAGTGCGCGCGGATGGCGAGCTCTTGACCTGCGAACCCGCAAAAGAGCTGCCCATGGCGCAGCGGTATTTTATGTATTGATGAGCAGGCGTGGATCAAAGACTGCGCGACGGCGTAGCGCATGCGGAGCTTATCGCGCGCAGTCAAGCGCTCGCCCGTCCCGTGGGCGGGGCGCTTCGCGCCGGTTAACCGCCCCCGAGCGGACGCTTTTCTCCGAGCGTGCCCAATGATCCGTGCCACGTCAGCCATTCACAGCCACGGCTCTGTCATCGACAGCGTGACCCTCACCTACGATGCGCGGTTCCGGCGCCGCATTGTTATGACCAGCGATAGGGGCATGGAATTCTTGCTCGATCTGCCCAAGGTCACAGATCTGAAGCATGGCGATTGTTTGGTTCTGGAGGACGGGCGCTTGATCGAAATTGCGGCCGCCGATGAACCGCTCTTGAAAATCACAGGGGACGATCCCCAGCATCTGACCCGCCTGACCTGGCATATCGGGAACCGACATCTGCCTTGTCAGATTGAGGCGGATCATATTCTGATCGCCCCCGATCCGGTGATTGCGGACATGGTCCGGCATTTGGGCGGCACGATCGCCGAAATCACGCAACCCTTTACGCCAGAGGGCGGTGCCTATGGCCATGGCCGCACGCATTCCCATGAGCATTAGCGCCCATCGTATCATGGCTTGGCTTTCGCCTAGTTTTCCGACGGGTGCCTTTGCGTACAGTCATGGACTGGAGTATGCGATCCATGCCGGCGATGTGACAAACGCCAAGGAGTTGGAAGACTGGCTTCAAACCTTGCTGCGCTTCGGGGCTGCGCGCAATGACGCAATTCTTTTGGCGCACGCCTATCGTGGCGAAGAGGTCGCTGATCTAGCCTCGGCTTTGGCAGGGTCCAAAGAACGCCATCAGGAAACTTGGGACCAAGGTCGTGCATTTGCGCGCACCGCTCAATCACTGCTTGGCGTTCAAATTGACGCAACCCCTTTGCCGTGCGTTCTGGGCCAAGCAGCCGCGCAAGCCCACATCGATTTGCAGGAGTTTCTGCCCATGGCGCTGCATGCTTTCGCAGCTAACCTTGTATCAGCGGCGGTTCGCTTGGTTCCCCTTGGACAGACAACAGGGCAAACAGTTTTGCAAAACCTGTTTCCAATAATTGATGACATTGCGGCCGAAGCGATGCGCGCAACACTTGACGATCTTGGCAATATGGCTTTCCGCTCTGACATCGCGTCAATGAAGCATGAAACCATGACCACTCGGATTTTCAGAACATGAACGGCCCTTTGCGCGTCGGCATCGGCGGTCCAGTTGGAGCGGGCAAGACATCGCTGACCGAGGCGCTCTGCCGGGCGCTGCACCCCAAGATCAACATGGCCGTCGTGACCAATGATATCTACACGTCGGAAGATGCAGAATATCTGATGCGCAAACAGGTCTTGCCATTGGACCGCATCCGGGGCGTGGAAACAGGCGGCTGCCCGCATACTGCGATCCGCGAAGATGCCTCGATCAATCTGGCCGCGATCGATGATCTGACCGCGCTGCATCCCGATCTGGAACTCGTCCTGATCGAGAGTGGTGGCGACAATTTGGCGGCCACGTTCAGCCCGGAATTGGCAGATTTAACGATTTATGTGATCTCGGTCGCGATGGGCGAAGAAATCCCGCGTAAGGGCGGACTGGGCATCACGAAATCGGATATATTGATCATCAACAAAACCGATCTTGCCCCTTATGTCGAAGTCGATCTGTCCGTAATGGAACGCGATGCGAATGCTCAGAGAGCGGATCGTCCAACAGTCTTCTCAAATCTAAAACTTGGGACCGGTGTATCTGAAACAATCATGTTGATCGAACAGATTGGTCGTTTGGGCATCGCGTTATAATACAAACCTGTCAGTTCAACAGCATTCGCGCGCGGATAATATTGACCTTCGAATGGCCTCAAACGCTTCGCTTGGTTTTTCACAGATTTCGCGTTTCAAATCGACAAGTTGCTCAATACGGGATCTTGGCTCAAAAACAATTCAAAAACCGAATAGGGATGTATCTGATTTTCGCACCTTGACCCGGCATGCCGCAATCATTTGCTTTCCCAGAAATAACCTGCAGTGCTAGCGCTCTTCACAAAGAGATCAACACCGAGAGCCGTCCAAAAACAAAGCGAAACGGCATAGGCTTGTCGAAAGCATATAGAATGCAAGTTGTTTTTTGTGCCTTTGAAACACACAAAACAAGATGATCTATTGGGTTTGCGATCTATTACTGCATTTAGATTGGATGCTTTTTTAGGCATTATCACGCGAATCTTGGGTAAATTTGATCTGGCCTAGTAGCTAAAAATCATCTAAATTATGAAGAATTATGGCGGTATTTGTTAATTTTGGCGCATTTTATGAGTTTTGTGCGATCTTCCAAATGCTGGTGAAACAGGAGAGTTGCTTCAATGGCTGAATTCACAATCGCGCTCTATGCAGCTGATGATAGCGGCACAGGGATAACCAATTTCGATCTCGACACCATTGAAGGACCAACGCACGTGGTTGCAAATGACGCCAACGCCTTTGGGTCATATTACATGGTCGTGACCGATGAAACTGAGCTTGAAGGCGACGGGCATCTGTCAGATACCGCAGACTCAGGATCCGGTGTTAGAGATCCATCCCAGCAAACCGCAGTACTCTATGATTCAGCGACTGGCTTGCCGATAGCTACAGCGACCTTTGTCGGAGCTGATGAATATGCAGTGTTCTCAAATGGTGCCGGAGATTTGGTTACCATGGGCGAGGTCACCTTTGAGACGGCGAGCGGAGATTTGAAATTCGTTTTTTCAAGTGATCCACTCATTCCTGGCGAGACCTATTCACGCGATTCCGGGAGAGACACGGTTGTAGATAACAGCAGTGATCTGCCATATGATCTCTTTCTACCGTGTTTTGGAAGAGGGACTGAAATCTTGACCCCCGAAGGGCCCGTTCTGGTCGAAAATTTGGAGGCCGGAGACGAGGTTCTTCTTTCTGATGGACGACGCAAGAAAGTGACTTGGATCGGGAGTCGTAAAGTCAAGTTGGGGAAGACATCAACGCATCTTAGGCCAGTGATCGTGTCGAAAGATGCGTTTGGCCAAAACCGCCCAAAGAAGGACTTGGTTCTGTCTCAACAGCACAGGGTGGTCGTTGGCGGCGCAAACGCAGATCTTTTGTTTGGTCTTCAAGATGTTTTGGCTAAGGCGAAACACCTGATTGATCTTGAAGGCGTTGCAATAGACGAAACCTGTGACGAGGTTGAGTACTGGCATGTTATGTTCGATTGCCATGAATTGGTCGTGTCAAATGGGCTGACATCCGAAAGTTTTTACGTCGGAAGTGAGATCATCAACCGTTATGATCAAGAACTTGTGCAAGAAATATTAGAGATTTTCCCAAAGCTAGAGCATGGTGATTTTGGTCCAGAAGCTTTACCGACTTTGCGGAAACATGAAGCTGCGCAGTTTTGTAAAATGCATTGAACAAAGGTCTTGGCCGATGGTTGGCTTGCGAATATGAGGGCTCTCTAGCTTTGCGCCGGAGGCCATTCGAAGCGATACCACGACACTCTTATTGAGAAGCAACAACAATTTTGGTCTGACTCGCCTGACAAACAGATACCGTCTGATCTGGCGGCTTTTTATCTGTTAAGAATATATCAACTGATGCCAAGGACGCAATCTTAGCGGGCGCCTTGCGTTCGAACTTTGAAACGTCTGCAACAAGAAATACGTTTTCACTGCGATTGATAATCTCTTTGCTGACGCCAACCTCAAGAAAATCAAAGTCGAGGATCTCGCCGTCTTCGCGCAATGCAGAACATCCGATAATCGCGTAATCAAACCGGAATTGCCCAATGGTCTGCTTCGCCAGATCACCAATCAGACCGCCGTCCGACCGTCTAAGATTTCCACCCGTGACGATGACTTCGATAGCCTCATTTCCTGATAAGATCAACGCAATGTTTATGTTGTTGGTCACAACAACCAAACCTTCATGGCGCATCAATTCCGCTGCAACAGCCTCTGTGGTGGTGCCAATATTGAGGAAGACAGAACAGTCATTTGGGATCTGCGCTGCGCAGGCCCGCGCGATATCCACTTTTGCGGATTGGTTCAGCTCTCGCCGTTCGCTATAGCCGATATTTGTCGTTTTGGAGGGTAGGATAGCACCGCCATGCACGCGCTCAAGCTGGCCTGCCTCGGCAAGCTCTGATAGATCGCGTCGGATGGTTTGCGGCGTGACCCCAAAATGCAAGACCAACCCATCAACCGTCACCAGCCCTTCGCGACGTGCGATGCTGATGATTTCAGGTTTACGCATAATTTGAACCATTGCTGATCCTTTGATTTCGTCTGCCAATCACAATACGCATCTTCTTTTCGAATCGAGCATTATCCAGCTTCTTGAAGCATAAACTCGGATCTGGACCCGCCAAAAGCTATAATTCGCACATTTTTTGTCGCAGATTATCATTACTTGCCAGTTACTTATCTCAAATCGAACGTAAACGAAAATAAATTCTTTCTTCTATGCGCGTTTATTGACAATAATCTATAACGGTCGGGAGGACCGAGGGAGGACAATCGATGAATTTCGGATTCGATCTTTTTGTGATCGGCGGCGGAATCAACGGATGCGGTATAGCGCGGGACGCAGCAGGGCGTGGCCTGTCGGTTGGCCTAGCCGAGATGAACGACCTTGGTTCTGCAACATCTTCTGCTTCGACCAAACTCTTTCATGGCGGGCTGAGATATCTTGAATATTTTGAGTTTCGCTTGGTAAGGGAATCGCTGATCGAGCGTGAGACGCTTCTAAAGTCGATGCCACATATCTCATGGCCGATGCGCTTTGTTCTACCCTACCACAAAAGTATGAAATTCGACTCTACCACTCCGACGACCAAATTGCTCAGCGTGTTAATGCCGTGGCAGAACGGCGGACGACCAGCATGGCTGATCCGGCTGGGTCTGTTTTTCTATGACAATCTGGGGGGCCGCAAACTGCTGCCCGCCACATCAAGTCTAAACCTGCGCAATTCTATTGAAGGCGCACCGCTGAACACAAAGTTCGAAAAGGCTTTTGAATATTCCGATTGTTGGGTCGAGGATTCGCGTCTAGTCGTGTTAAACGCGCGCGATGCTGAACAGCGCGGCGCCAAGATCATGCCCCGCGAAAAAGTTGTGTCTGCCGATGTCGAGGACGGCGCTTGGACTATCAATCTCCAAAGCACGCTTACAGGTTCTAAACGAACCGTCACCGCCAAAATGGTTGTGAATGCCGCCGGTCCATGGGTGGGTGATGTTCTGCGCCAAACTTTGAAAAGCAACGCTCAAAGTGGGGTGCGTCTGGTCCGTGGCAGTCACATCGTGACAAAGCGCCTTTTTGATCATGATAAATGCTACTTCTTTCAGGGAACGGATGGGCGCATCATCTTTGCTATTCCTTATGAAACCGATTTTACGCTGATCGGCACGACGGATGCAGATCACGAAAGCGCTGCGACCCAGCCCACCTGCACAGCTGAAGAACAAAACTACCTGATCAAGTTCATGAACGCGTATTTGGCAAAACCAATCACCGATAAGGATGTGGTCTGGAAGTTTTCGGGTGTGCGCCCGCTTTATGATGACGGCGCGAAAAGCGCGACTGCGGCGACGCGCGATTATGTGCTCGAACTGGAAACAAGTCGGGGCGCCCCCGCATTAAATGTCTACGGCGGCAAAATAACGACCTATCGTCGCCTCGCTGAAAATGCGCTAGACGAAATCAAAAAGATTTTCCCAGATCTGAGCAAATCCTGGACAGCGGACGCGGCGTTACCGGGTGGCGATTTTCCCATCTCGGGCGTCAATACGCTTTGCGACGATCTTCGAGCAACCTTCCCATTTTTATCAGACCGTTGGGCGCTAAGGTTGATCCGCGCATATGGCACAGAGGCCAAAAATATGCTAAACTCTGCCAAGAGCATCCAAGATCTGGGCACAGATTTTGGCGAAACCCTGACGGAACGCGAAGTGCTTTGGCTGATGCATCGGGAATATGCAAAAACTGCTGATGACATACTCTGGCGTCGCACCAAACTAGGTCTGCGTTTCAAAAAGGCTCAGGTCGATAGACTTGATGCTTGGATGCAAGGCGCATTGCAATCTGCACAGAACGCGGCAGCGGAATAAAGGACTTCGTCATGACCCTCGAACTCAAAAACGTGTCAAAGGTCGTCAACGGGGTGACGCATATCCACCCAACAGACCTCACCCTGCAAAAAGGAACAATGAACGTGCTCTTGGGACCAACGTTGTCAGGGAAAACGTCATTGATGCGACTTATGGCTGGATTGGACAAACCAACAAATGGGCGCGTGATCTGGCAGAATGAAGACGTCACAGATCAGCGTGTGCAAGATCGTCGGGTGGCGATGGTCTATCAACAGTTCATCAACTATCCAAACATGACGGTTTACGAAAATATCGCCTCGCCCATGCGCCTTCTAGGCAAGTCCAAAGCCGAGATTGATAAAGCCGTGCGTAAAGCCGCTGATATGATGCAGCTATCGCCGTTTCTTGATCGTAAACCGCTTGAACTTTCGGGTGGCCAGCAACAACGATGCGCCCTCGCCCGGGCCCTTGTGAAGGATGCAGAACTTGTGTTGCTGGACGAACCACTGGCCAATCTTGACTACAAACTGCGCGAGGAATTGCGCGTTGAAATCCCAAAAATCTTTGAAGAATCGGGATCTATCTTCGTTTATGCGACCACCGAACCCGAAGAGGCATTGCTTCTAGGAGGCTTGGTTGCAACGCTCTGGGAGGGGCGTGTCACCCAATTCGGCCTTACACCAAACGTCTATCGCCAACCGGTGGACGCGACCACCGCACGCGTCTTTAGCGATCCACCTATGAACTTTCTAAGCGTCAGTAAAACGGGTAATAAGATAATGTTCGGTGAGGGCCAAATAGCAGAGGCGACCGGCCCGATGGATGCATTGAGCAATGGTCGGTATCTGGCAGGGTTTCGCGCCAATCATGTTGAGATCAACGAACATGCCAAAGGCGCGATGGCGTTTAATACCAAACTTGTGGTGACAGAACTAACGGGCTCGGAAACCTTTATCCATCTCGATCACCATGGCGAGCGTTGGGTGGGACTGATCCACGGCGTCCATGATCTTAAGCTAGGTGCATCAATCAAGGTCTATCTTGATCCCCGCCATGTCTACATCTTTGACGAAACGGGCGCGCTGGTGGCGCCTGCGCCCTACGCGTTGGCGGCTTGAGGGGGGATCATGGCAAAAATCACTTTAGATAACCTTGCGCATTCCTACAGCCCCAACCCTGCTGGCGAGGATGATTTCGCGCTTAAAGAACTGAACCATGTCTGGGCCGACGGCGAGGCTTATGCACTGCTGGGTGCATCTGGATGTGGAAAATCCACCCTTCTCAACATTATTTCCGGACTGGTCCATCCCAGCAAAGGTCGTATCCTTTTTGATGATGTCGACGTGACCCAATCCAGCACCGCCGATCGCAACATCGCGCAAGTTTTCCAGTTCCCGGTGGTCTATGATACCATGACCGTACGCGACAATCTGGCTTTCCCTTTGAAAAACCGTGGTGCTAACGCAGAATATATTGCGGAACGCGTTCAACAGATCGGGCACATGATCGGAATGGAGGCCGAACTAGACAAGCGCGCGCGTGGACTGACGGCAGATGCCAAGCAAAAAATCTCGCTTGGGCGCGGGATGGTGCGCGATGACGTGAATGCGCTTTTGTTTGATGAGCCACTCACCGTGATTGATCCGCATGTGAAGTGGGAGCTGCGCACGCAGCTTAAATCTCTCCACCACGAGTTTGGTCACACGATGATCTATGTCACGCATGATCAAACCGAAGCGCTGACTTTCGCCGACAAGGTTGTCGTCATGTTTGATGGGAGGGTTGTCCAAATTGGTACCCCTGAAGAGTTGTTTGAACGACCTATGCACACCTTCGTAGGCTATTTCATTGGTTCACCCGGTATGAATGTCATCCCGGCCTCGGTCGATGGCACAACCGCGAGTGTTCACGGCGCGACAGTACAACTCAACCAGTCTTTTGAACCGTTGAAAGGCAAGGTTGAATTGGGCATCCGACCCGAATTTGTCACCCTAACCGAAAACGAGGGCTTGCCTGTAAAGGTACGCCGCGTCGAAGACGTCGGACGGCACAAGATCGTGCGCGCCGACCTTTTTGGCAGCGAAATCAACATTTTAGCTGGCGAAGACAGTACAATTTCTCCGGACATGAACCGCGTCGCATTCGATCCGTCAAGGGTGAATGTTTACGTCAATGACTGGCGCACAGAAGGAAAGGCCGCCTAATGGAAAAGACGATCAACCAAAAGGCTTGGTTTCTGGTCCTACCCGTTCTGGTTCTGGTGGCATTTTCTGCGGTGATCCCGCTGATGACAGTCGTAAACTATTCCGTGCAGGACACCTTCGGCAACAATCAGTTCTTTTGGGCCGGCACAGAATGGTTTCGGGATATGCTGCGCGACGACCGCATGTGGGACGCGCTGGGTCGACAGCTCTTGTTTTCGGCCATTATCCTAACCATCCAGATACCTTTAGGTGTTTTTATCGCGTTAAACATGCCTAAAAGCGGGTTTTGGGTCAGTTTCTGTCTGGTGACGATGTCACTGCCGCTTCTAATCCCTTGGAATGTCGTGGGTACAATCTGGCAGATCTTTGGCCGCGTCGACATCGGACTTCTGGGATACTCGCTGGCCGCTCTTGGCATTGACTACAACTATACCAGTGATCCTTTTTCAGCCTGGGTTACGATCATAATTATGGATGTTTGGCATTGGACATCCCTCGTCGCGCTTTTGGCGTATGCGGGGCTAAAATCAATTCCGGACGCTTATTATCAAGCCGCAAAAATCGATCAAGCCAGCCGCTGGAACGTATTTCGCTATATCGAACTTCCCAAGATGATGGGTGTTCTGATGATCGCAATCCTGCTGCGCTTCATGGATAGCTTCATGATTTACACCGAACCTTTTGTGGTGACCGGCGGCGGGCCCGGTTCGACCACGACAATGTTATCGATTGATCTTGTGAAAATGGCGCTGGGTCAGTTTGACCTTGGCCCGGCGGCGGCCTTCTCGATCATGTATTTCCTGGTCATCCTATTGATTTCCTGGGTGTTTTACACCCTGATGACCAATCTTGATAAGCGAGAGGGCTAGGCGATGACAGACACAACCCTCACCCAAACCCATACACGCAGCATACCTCGTATCAAGAGCAGCACCGTGGTCATGGCCATCTACCTGCTGTTTTTAATGTTGCCGATCTATTGGCTTTTAAACATGAGCTTTAAAACCAACACCGAGATTGTCAGCTCGTTTACACTATGGCCCGCGGATTTCACATTGGACAATTACCGCACGATCCTGACGGACCCAGCTTGGTACACAGGCTATATCAACTCACTGATTTACGTTGTTATGAACACAATTATCAGTCTGGCTGTGGCACTACCAGCAGCCTACGCATTCAGCCGCTATCATTTCATGGGCGACAAGCATTTGTTTTTCTGGCTCCTGACCAACCGTATGGCTCCGCCTGCGGTTTTTGCCCTGCCATTCTTTCAACTTTATTCCAGCGTAGGCCTCTTTGACACTCATATTGCCGTCGCTCTGGCGCATTGCCTGTTTAATGTACCGCTTGCGGTTTGGATCCTTGAGGGGTTTATGCGTGGCGTTCCCAAAGAAATAGATGAGACTGCTTATATCGACGGGTATTCCTTTGGCAGGTTCTTTGTAAGAATCTTCATGCCATTGATTGCATCTGGCATCGGGGTCGCGGCATTCTTCTGCTTTATGTTCTCATGGGTGGAACTTTTGCTCAGCCGGACCCTGACCACGGTTGATGCCAAACCCATCGCAGCGATCATGACCCGCACTCAGGGCGCGGCAGGCATCGACTGGGGCGTCTTGGCGGCGGCGGGGTTCCTGACGATCGTGCCTGGCGCACTCGTGATCTACTTTGTCAGAAACTACATTGCCAAAGGCTTTGCCTTAGGCCGGGTATAAGGAGTTACGCATATGGAATGGATGGCATGGACATGGCCCACAGCGATTTTCTTTATGGTGATTGCCAGCCTGCTTATTACCTTCACGATCTTAGCGATCCGGTTTCCTGAAACACCCCGCATTGGCGTGTTGCGTATCGAAACCACACGAGGTGACAGGCTATTCATCACCCTTCTCGGTTCGGCATTCATAAATCTGGCCTGGTTGGGCCTAACCGAAATGGCCCAATGGTGGGCCCTTGTGATCTGCGCGTTCTACGCCGTTTTGGTGTTTCGTTTTGTTTGAATGCGCTGATGAGTAACCGGATAGTGCAATGTACCGTCCGGCAATAAGACCCCAAGTTCAATAAGGGAGGACACAAATGAACTTGTTACTTAGAACGTCTACGGTACTTGCCGCTGCGTTGACGCTATCTGCGTCTCCTGGCTTTGCTGATATGGACGCTGCAATGGAGTTTCTCGACAGTGAGGTTGCGGGCTTGTCCGTTCTCTCTCGCGAGGAGCAAGAAGCAGAGATGCAATTCTTTGTTGACGCGGCACAAGCGTTTCAAGGGATGGAGATCAAAGTCGTCTCTGAAACCATCACAACGCATGAATATGAAAGCCAGGTTCTTGCCCCAGCAT
Organism: Pseudomonadota bacterium; assembly: GCA_039814625.1. Taxonomy (GTDB): domain Bacteria; phylum Pseudomonadota; class Alphaproteobacteria; order Rhodobacterales; family Rhodobacteraceae; genus Amylibacter. The sequence continues at coordinate 80,442 of JBCCAU010000008.1, read as the reverse complement.
TCACCGCGATCACAGGTATTCAGGTCACTCATGACCTAATCGGTGAAGGCGATGTTGTGGAGAAACTGCAGACGCAAATGCAGTCGGGCGAAAACATCTATGACGCCTATATCAACGATTCCGATCTAATCGGGACCCACTGGCGCTATCAGCAGGTGCGCAACTTGACCGACTGGATGGCAGGTGAAGGCGCAGACGTGACGTTGCCGACGCTGGATGTCGGCGATTTCATCGGAACCAGCTTTACGACTGGCCCTGATGGCAAACTTTACCAGCTGCCCAGTCAGCAATTCGCAAACCTCTACTGGTTCCGCTACGACTGGTTCACAGACGAAAAGAACATGGCCGATTTCCAAGCGGCCTATGGCTATGAGTTGGGCGTTCCGGTCAACTGGTCCGCTTATGAAGATATTGCCGAGTTCTTTACCGGTCGCGACCTAAGCCATATGGGCGTGGACGGCGATGTCTTTGGCAACATGGACTACGGCAAGAAAGACCCATCGCTTGGCTGGCGGTACACCGATGCTTGGATGTCCATGGCGGGCATGGGCGACGTCGGTGAGCCGAATGGCCTTCCAGTCGATGAGTGGGGCATTCGTGTTAACGAAAACTCCCAACCTGTTGGTTCTTGCGTTTCACGTGGCGGAGCGACCAACTCTCCGGCAGCTGTCTATGCGGTTCAAAAGGCCATTGAATGGCTGGAGAAATACTCGCCCCCGGCCGCTGCAGGCATGACCTTCTCAGAAGCGGGTCCGCTTCCGGCGCAAGGCAACATTGCCCAACAGATGTTCTGGTACACCGCCTTTACAGCAGCCACGGTTGAGCCGGGCTTGCCTGTGATGAACGAAGACGGCACACCCAAATGGCGTATGGCCCCGTCGCCACATGGGGTTTACTGGAAAGAAGGCCAAAAGGTCGGCTATCAGGACGCCGGTTCGTGGACTTTGATGGAATCCACGCCTGTCGATCGTGCCAAAGCGGCATGGCTTTACGCCCAGTTCGTGACCTCAAAAACGGTAGATCTAAAGAAATCTGATGTTGGTCTGACCTTCATTCGCGAAAGCACGATCAACTCAGAGCACTTCACGGATCGTGCCGACAAGTTGGGTGGCCTCATCGAGTTCTACCGTTCACCTGCCCGCGTGGCCTGGTCGCCAACCGGCACCAACGTGCCAGACTATCCACGTCTGGCGCAGCTATGGTGGCAAAACATCGGTGATGCGATGTCAGGTCAGAAAACGGCCCAAGAGGCGCTGGATGCGCTTTGTGAAGCACAAGAATCTGTGCTTGAGCGGCTTGAGCGCGCAGGCGTTCAAGGTGATCTTGGTCCGGTAATGAACGACGAGCTTGGGGCCGGCCATTGGTTCGGTCAGCCCGGTGCTCCGTTTGCGAAACTGGCCAACGAAGACGAAGAGCCGATGACTGTTGCCTATGACGAGTTGATCAAGTCCTGGCAGTAATAAGACGGGGTATCCCCCAAGGGTGGGGCGCATTTTTTTGCGCCCCGCTCTCATTTTGGGTTATCCTTTGACAAGGCCACCCAACCCTTTGCGAGAGTTCACAATATGACTTACGTTCTTTCGATTGATCAGGGCACAACATCGTCTCGTGCCATCCTGTTCGACAAAACCCTGACACCGGTTGCTGTGTCACAAGAGGAATTTCCGCAGATCTTCCCGCAATCAGGCTGGGTCGAACATGACCCTGAAGACCTTTGGGCGACAACCGCTGGCACATCGCGTGCTGTGATTGAACGCGCCGGAATCGATGCAAGCGAAATCGTATCTATTGGTATAACCAATCAACGCGAAACGACTGTGATCTGGAACAGAAAAACCGGCCAGGCCATTTACAACGCCATTGTTTGGCAAGACCGGCGGACCGCACAGTATTGCCGCGATCTGCACGACGCAGGCCATGCCGACATGGTAGCCGACAGAACAGGCTTGCTGCTAGACCCTTATTTCTCGGGCACCAAACTGAAATGGATTCTTGATAATGTTGACGGCGCACGCAGCGCCGCTGCCCGCGATGAACTGTTGTTCGGGACCGTCGACACCTACCTCATTTGGAAACTGACAGGCGGTAAGGTGCATGCAACCGACGCAACCAACGCAGCACGCACGATGCTCTATGACATACGCAAAGGGCGGTGGAGCCAGACAATCTGCGATATGATGGATATCCCAATCTCTATACTGCCCGAAGTCAAAGATTGCGCCGCTGATTTTGGACTTTGTCGCAGCGATCTATTTGGTCGCGCTATCCCGATTTGCGGTGTAGCCGGCGACCAGCAAGCTGCAACGCTTGGCCAAGCCTGCTTCAAGCCGGGCATGATGAAGTCAACCTATGGGACTGGCTGTTTTGCCCTGCTCAATACCGGGGATGCGGCCGTAAAATCGTCAAACAAGCTTTTAACAACCATTGCTTATCAGTTGAACGGAAAACCCACATACGCATTGGAAGGGTCGATCTTTATCGCCGGCGCGGTCGTGCAATGGTTGCGCGACGGTTTGCAAATAATTCGTCACGCGTCCGACACGCAACCGCTGGCAGAACGAGCCAACCCGTCCCAATCCGTAGTCATGGTGCCAGCTTTTACAGGTCTTGGTGCACCATATTGGGACCCAGAATGCCGCGGCGCGATCTTTGGCATGACCCGCAATACCGGTCCAGAGGAGCTTGCCCGGGCCGCCCTAGAGAGCGTCGGATTTCAGACGCGCGACCTGCTTGAAGCAATGCGCGCGGATTGGCCTTCTCAGGATACAAACCAGGTGTTGCGCGTCGATGGCGGTATGAGCGCATCAGACTGGACCATCCAATTCCTCGCCGACATCATTGACGCGCCCGTAGACCGTCCAAAAGTGCTGGAGACAACCGCTTTAGGGGTCGCTTGGCTGGCCGGTATGCAGGCAGACGCCCTGCCCGGCCAAGAAGAATTCGCGGCCCAATGGGAGGTGGATCAGCAATTTACGCCAAATCTACCATCCGAAATCCGTTCGGAAAAGTACGCTTCGTGGCAACGGGCCGTCCACGCCGCAATGACGTTCTAAACCAAATCCATGCAACACCCGTTTTCATTTCGCGTCCCAACACAGCTGCGCTTTGGCGATGGGGTCAGCAAAGAGGTAGTTGATGTCTTGCCACAAAGCGCGCGCCATGTGGCTGTTCTGCGGGGCGCAGTTGGTGCTGCGGCCCAACCGATCATTGCACTTTTAGAAAGACACGGGGTTTCCGTACTTCAGCTGACCTGCGGCCACGAGCCCTCGGTGGCATCTGTAAACGCAGCTGTTCAGGCCCTTTCGGACAAGGCAATTGACGCCGTGGTTGCTTGTGGTGGTGGATCGGTGCTCGACACCGGAAAAGCTGTTGCATTTTGCTTAGGGCATGACCTCAATCTGACAGACGCGTTTGGCGATACCCCAACCGCGCTTTTGGACAAACCCGGGCCTTTGCCGCTTGTTGCGATCCCAACGACGGCTGGAACCGGCGCAGAGGCAACAGCGAACGCAGTTTTGGATATCCCTTCTCAGCGAGCCAAAGTCAGTTTGCGAGGACGTGGACTCTATGCAAGCTACGCCTTGATTGACCCGGCACTGTTGCCATCGGCGCCCGCGCGCACCGTTCTATCATCTGGGTTAGATGCGGTTGTGCAAACGATAGAAGCTTATACCTCGAACGCAGCCACGCCCTTCTCTGATGCCTTGACTGAACCGAACATTGCCCTTGGTCTAGATGCCCTAAAAACCATTCTGGCCTCTGGCGATCCAGAAGCTTGGCGCGCCATGGCATGGGTGAGTACCAGCAGCGGCGTTGCGCTTGCGAATTCCGGACTTGGTGCGGTGCATGGTGCCGCGTCCATATTGGGCGGCCAATATGGCGCCCCGCATGGTGCTTTATGTGGCAGATTACTAGTGCCTGCGTTGCGTCGGAACTTGGCTAGATGCGAAACCGGATCACAGGCAGAGAGGCGATTGCGGACTTGTTTTGCGTCTATCGCCCATGTATTTGCTCCGATCAGCAGTCAAGATGAGCTTTCAGGTCTTGAGCACTGGCAAGATGATCAGGGATTGCCACGTCTAGCCGCGTTCAACGTGCGGGCAGAGGCGATCCCAGCTCTTGCCAAAGCCTCTCGAGCTGCATCTTCCAGCAAACGGAATGCCGTCGACTTGCGTGCCGAAGATTTTCAAATCATCTTCCAAGCTGCGCTATAAGGGTTTTCCCCTGCCCGACGATCACATGCGTTTTGAACGATCTAAGCGTCCCAGTGTCTATCAGAGTAAAAACCCTGCTCTAAATGCGCTTGCGGCGTCGCGGAACGCAATGCGCTTTATCGACCCGAGCGCCCAAATCCCGCACGAAAGGAACACTATTGCAATGCCGACAATGGAAAACGCTGCCATTTTTGGGATGATCTGGTGCCCCCACACGGACTTGAACCGCGGACCTACTGATTACAAATTCAATGGAAGTCGGTTGCTCACGGTGGATCTGACAGTTTTTACCTTAAAAACAATGACTTCCGGTTGATCGGACACGGTTTTGGCGACTACGCAATTGCAAAATTCAATTGCAAAATGGAGCCCGACCTCATGGCAACGCAGACGATCACATTCACCAAAGGCACACTCGATAAGCTTAAACATTCAGGCAGCGGAACAGATCGCTACCGCGATGCCCGTTTTCCAAATCTGTATATGGAAGTGGGCGCGAAGACGAAGACATGGCGCTTCCGAAAATTCCAAGATGGCAAGAATACGGTGCGAACGATTGGGACGTGGCCGCTCGTCGATTATCTGGCTGCGGGTCGCGAAGTCGGTGAACAGAATGAGGCCGTGAACGAAGGGCGCTTAACGGCAACGGCGAAACAGCAGGTCACGTTGCGCGAAGCGTTCGACCGCCACACGCGCAATCCGATTGATCCCCGCACCAAGATCAAGCGTCAGAACACGATCTACGATTACGAGAACACGCTTAACAATCACGTGGCTGATTGGCTCGATTTGTCGATCCTGAAAATTCGCAAGGCGATGGTCAACGACCGCATTCGCTCACTCGCCCACAAGCCGACAACTGCAACCAAACTCCTCCGCATCCTGTCTTCCATCTACGCCAACGAACTAATGTTGCAGAACGATCTCGAACACGACCCAACGCACGGTGTGCAAGGGTTCGGCCAAAGAGAGGACGAACTCCTGTTTGACGTCGATAAACCTTGGCCTGTTATGGACCTAGTTACGCAGGTTAAGGATCGCCGTCAGCGTGCTTTCTGGGGAGCTGTCGTGTTCACAGGCATTCGTCCCGGCCACCTACGCAAAATCGAATGGGAACACTTAGACCTAGACGCAAAGCAATTGACTATCCCGCGTCTCAAGAATGACCTCAAGCGGACCTTCCCGCTTTCTGATCCTGCCGTCGCAGCGTTCAAATCGCTGCCCCGAATACATGATCGTTGGGTGTTCGCGTCGATGACAAGGGACACTCCGATGGTTGTGCCCCGTCCACTTGGTGACCCGAACTTGCTGCGCCCGAAAGACGGTCGATCTGTCTTCTCCACGGGTGCGGCTCTAGTCGGCTTGTCTGAGATAACCATCAAACATTTGCGCGGCGACAAGGTCGTCGCAAAGGGTGCGGTGAGCCGATACATCAAGTCGGCTGGCTCCCACGACGACGTGAACGCAGTCGCTCAACAGATTGTTTCTAAGTCGACTTCTTCTTTTGACGTTGCGGAAAGCATCTTTTCTGCGTAATGTCCGGCGCGCGTGCGGTGTCGCCGCGCGCTTTTGCTTTAAACAGGTCCCCACTGAGGCGTTCACCCCAACTCGGTGGCCAAGGAACATCGTCTGGCGCAGCCAAGGAGGGAGATGTTCTGGAAGTTCTGACCGAATGCTTTGAAAGGAGCATTGGTCATGACAGACCTCATAGCCGAACTGCGCTCGGCAATTGAACACGCGCAGACCCCAGAGATCATGACGACGAAGCAGGCTTCTGTATTCCTTGGCGTGTCCGAGGATTACTTGTTGCAGCATCGCAAGCGCAAAACAGGCCCGGCTTATAGCCAGCCCGAAGCGCGGATCGTTCGGTATCTGAAAGCCGACCTGATCGACTGGCTCCAAGATAATCGGATTGCAGCAAAATAAAACGGCGCGAGAGTCACCTCCCGCGCCGCGTCGTTCGCATGGCTATCACTTCATCAACTGACCAACACGTCGGTCGCAAATACATATAAGCGATTGATAGTCGAACGACGACCGCCAAAATTAGGTGACTCCTGCGTTTTCTAAGAAGAAGGAAACGAAATGGACGATTATGACATCCAAGCCGCAGAGACATTCCTGCGACTATTCGACGGCAATCAGGACCGACACATCTCGCTAACGCCGAAAGGTAGTCGAGACAAAAAAGGCAAGGCAGAAGTTGAAGTCACGCTGATTGACGCACCTGTGACCCTCGAAATGGCGAACGCGCATTTGCTTGGGCAGGCGTCTTACGGCATCGCACCTGTGAAGTCAGACAGCACGTGCGCCTATGGCGTTCTCGACTTCGACATCTACGACATGCTGGAGGATGACGTGTTGCAGGTACAACAGCGGATGCGCTGCCCATCTGCTGCATTTCGCACGAAGTCGCGCGGCCTACACGTCGTCGTCTTTCCAGATGAGCCTGTGTCTGCAAAATTGATGCACGACTTCTTGGCATCGAAACGCCGAAACATGCCGAAGGATTGGCAGCAGCATATCGAGATTTTCCCAAAAGCGTCGCAGGTGCTTGTAGGCCCTGACGACAAACCAACGTCTGTCAATCTGCCGCTGCGAGGCCAACAGTGTCAGATTGCGTGGGTGATTTCCGAAAGTAACAGCGGCTCATATGCGGACGACGCTGACTTGCTTGGTGTACTGAGATTCATCGACGAGAAGTGTCGTATCGACGCGACGCTTCTCGCTGATATGGCGAAAGCCGATCCTGTCATGGACGACTCTGACCTAGGCTATAAGGTGCCTGTTGATCCCGCAGGACGCAACGACTTGCTGATGCGCATTGCGCGGTCAATGCAGTCACGTGGCTGGACAGATAGCGACATCAAAGCCGAGTTGTTTCGACTGAACCAAGAGGGCGTGAAGTTTCACGAGGCGTTCGCTGACGGCCCGCTGGCATTTCAAGAAATCGAAGCCATGTGGAAGACGACGATCCGTCTCGAAAAAGGCTCACGCGCACCGCTGCACTATCGCATTGTCGAGAAGTTCAATCGCGAATGGGCTATGATGATTGTCGAGGGAAAAGTCGAGTTTCTGAACAAGGAGGATGGCGACTGCTATCCCAAGAATTCGTTCTTCGACATGACAGCACCTCACACAGTACCGACGAAGAACGGCCCTGTGCCTATGGCGAAGCTGTGGATGATGGACGTTGACCGCAACGAATACCGAGGCATCGTGATCGAGTCGCCGGATTATGAAGGTGCAGGGTTCAATGTGTTCGAAGAATGGGCCGTTACGCCAAAGCGCGGCGACCCGTCACTGTGGATCGACTATATCGAGAACATTGTCTGTGGTGGCGACAAAGATCTTGCGCACTGGGTCATGACGTATCTCGCGGACGCGATTCAACGACCGTGGTCGATACATCCAGGATCAGCACTCGCGCTGCGTGGCGGACAAGGCGGAGGCAAGACGTTCCTTGGACGTGCAATGCGCAAATTACTCGGTGAACGTCACGCGCGGACCATCCACGGTTCTACTCGCATGTTTGACCGCTTCAATCGTGACCTGTTCGGCTCAACGTTCGTGCTGTGCGAGGAGGCGCTGTTTGCGGGATCACGCCAACAAGCGGCAACTATGAAGTCATTCGTCACGTCGGACGTCTGGACGTATGAGCAGAAGTATCTCGCATCATTCACAGGCAAGAATGTGCATCGCGTCATTGCGACGACCAACGCAACGCAAGCCGTGCATATCGACAACGACGACCGAAGGTGGACGGTGATCGAAATGAACTCGAAGTTCGAACACGATCCAAACAGTCGCGAGGCGCGTGCGTTTTGGCAGCCATACTATGACCTCGTTGACGACAACGCGGGCTTGGTTTTGCAATACCTGCTCGACTACGAGGTTGACCGTGGCTTGATCGGCTATGGTTATGTCACAGAGGCGAAGAAGTCAGACAAGATCGCGTCAGACCCTTTACTCGCACTCATGAACGAGATCGCAGAAACAGGCGTATGCCGGATGACTTGCGCGGGCGCGGTACTGTGTCGTCGGCGTCGCTGCATCGCGAGTATGTCAAACATGGCGGGCGCGAGAGTTCCCAGACCGTGCGCAACGAGATGGTGCGCAAGTTTGGCTGCGTCAAAGAAACATACTGCACCGTTATTGATCGCTGGCATTCTTATGCGAGCCAAGAGGGCGTGATGGTGATGCAGCCTGTCAAAAACGACTTTCGTGGCGGCTTGCGCCTGCCTGACCTTCCGACGTTCCAGCGCATCGTGTCGAAAGTGACGGGCGAAACGTATCCCGAGATGGAAGCGTGGCGTTCGTTCTCATATTCACAGACGGGCGAGGGATCGGCGGAGGCGTTTCTTGAACACAAGGCGCGTGAGGACGCGTTCTAAGGCTTTGGTCAAATCTCTCAGGCTTACTCAGGCTTCGTCATGAAGTCTGAATCCCGTAACGTTTTGAAAGCGTTGCGGGATTTTCATTTTGGTCAGACTACCAGGCTTTGTGGGGGTGAGTTCAGTTTTATCCGTGAGCGGTTGCGTGCGTCGTGGATCGTGTGCGCTGGCTGGTATATACACAAATCACATTTAAGGTCTGTGAAGTCTGAGAAGCCTGAGAGCGATTTTAAGAACAACGGGTTAGCGAGTTAGCCCCTTGGTAAGGCTTGGTCAGGTCTGAGACGGATGTGTATATTCGCGCACACTCTTGGTGATCTCCCCCAGACTTCTCTCCTTGCTGCCGTCAGAGACACGGGCAAATTGCAACGTTTCAATTGCAAAGCCGTCCAATTCACTTGCTTATCAATCAGTTGGAACAGAAAACAGCTGATCATCAATCAGATGCAGCTGGGTCGGAGAGTGCGAAGTGCAACCTTCAGATGGCGATACCACCGCAACATATGTAGACAACGTTCGGTGAAATTGCATCAGAGACGCAGCCTCTGCGTCAGCAATGGGGTGTTCGTTAATAATCTGTGCAACCATACCCGACGAACAGCAAATCAACAGCGCCGTCGAAATTTGCGACCAATTGTCTAGGTCAGCCTTGCCTCAAGCTGGAACCTAAACTGAACAGCGTTGGACCAATTGTTGGAAAACGCATCTTCCATGGCTGTCAGATCGCTCAAATGCTGGCGAAGATCGTTCACTACCATTTCAGTCACACCATTGAACTTGGCCGCTTCAAGCGAACTTTCAACCCGCCCAATCATGGTTCGCACATTGTGGTCGTATTCTGAGGCATCATTGGTGAAATACGCCATCAAGGCATCGTAAAACTTTGTTATGAGCTCCAAATCGCTCGGCATAAGAAAGGCCCTTTTACCAATTTGGTGAGCGCCATTCTGACGAAGATCAACATACCGAGCCAAGCATTTCTCAAACAACTTTCGACGTTGAAGCCTTCCTTTTTCAATTAACTCTGATACGTCGTGGCAAATTGAGATTTGTCGCTCCAGTTCTTCATTTATTGAGTTTTGCTTCCTTGATTCAGCAGCAAGCGTGCTGCTGATACCCACCTCCATTTTTCGGAGGGCCACCAGAAAGTCTTCATGGGTCCTATCCAATTCGTCGATTAACGGCTCAATGTCTTTCGAAAAAATGTCAGAGCGTGTCAGCTTTCGACGATCTACGATCCATTTTCCCAGCCTAACAAGCTCGTCAAAGGCCCTTGCTTGAAATCCGCCAGTTTCATTTTCATCCGACATATCATGCTCCCCGTCTAAGTTCCCAATCCGATTTTATCCAATCCACCAACTCTCGATGTTGCATTTTGTTGAAACAGGCGTCGATACCACCCTGGAGTGCATGGCGTTCAATGTCTGGACTCAGTGTAAAAAGGATAGTCTTGGTCCCAGGCGCTTTTTCGGAGATTGCGGATAGTACAAAAATGCCGTTGTGCTGCTCATCAGAGAATGAGTCTGGTCCAAGTCTATGGTCCGAGATGACGTAGCCGTAACGCCCAACCAGTTCAATTTTTGCAAATGCGTCGGCTGCGGATTCCACCAAATCTACTACCTCGGCCATCTCTTCAAGCCTATAGGTAAACGCGCCCAATGTGCGAATTTCATCATCAACGACTAGTAGCCTCATTGCTTTAGTCTTTTCCAGCGCGTGGCCGAATTCAAGTAGTTTGGTCGACTTACAAATTCCACCTCAAACTTCTCCGAATCCACCTCAATCCCCGGAACACCTTCCCCTGGGCGGTTGATATTCATTGGCGACCGCCTCAACGGATGGGTGGGCGGTCTCGCGCGTTCGATGGTCATTTCTAGGTTGCGCTATCGGACGCGCAATTCACCGACAACCAGGAGGCCCAATTGACCGACTACACCGCAACACCGACGGACCCAACAACGTTCGAGTGCCACATCTTCACGCAACGCGCATCAATTGAATTTCCACGGGAACTACTCACCAAAGTCGTCCCACGCGCCTTGATCCCCTCGCTCCACGCGATCCCTGTCGACGTAAAAAACGAAAACGATACCTACAGCGTTACGCTGTCACCGACCCACCTGCACATCGCGAAGAATTCTGTCCCGACGACAGCCATCCCCCTGGCCTACGTCCCGTCGATCATAGCGCAGGCACGCGGCAACGACGGCGATCCGTTCGCGGAATGAACAACGACCCTTCCTATAACATCGAAGAGGGGATGAAGTGCGGCAACCTGTTTGCCCACATCATCCTTCAGGCGTTCAACGACGCAATCTCGCCGCAGGCGTTCCAAGGAGGTGACGCGCGATTGATCGCACAAACGGAAGCCATCAAATTCTTGACGGCCTCGCGTGGCGAATGGCGGGCGCATCGAAATTGGATTTGCTCGCAGATCGGCGTTGATGGCGACAGCCTTACTGACCACATGCGCGACTTGCTCCTTGGCGTCACAGACATACCGGTATTTGTGAAGGCGGGCGAGAACACGCCCGGTGTCGCGAGGTTCAAGCAAGAGAGGATCGACGAGGCGCGCGCGTTGTATCGCGAGATGATGGAACCCCCACCACTCCCGAAGCCGAAACGCGCACGTCCGAAACCCGTCCCGACTAAGCCAAAAGACCCGCCACCCGGTCGAAATGGCTCACCATTCATTCCCGCGAACGCGTCCTTGCTCGACGAATGGGAAACGAACATTACTGCCTGACGATCCACCTTATTCAATGGTTGAGCGCTCCTTTCTCGCTGTCCAAAACATTAGCGATGACCGTGTCCCATACCTGTTCAAAGCAAACTGAATGAGGGGTCGGACATCGAGGCCCCTCATTTTGCTTTTGGATAGGAGGATCGCATGACCGATCAGACCGCAGCCGCTTTGCAGGTGCTCATTCAGCAGGTCACGGCGCTGACCGAGAAGGTCGACGCGCAAGACAAGAAGTATGACGACGTTTACGAGATGAACGCCGACCTGCTGACGAAACTCAAGGGTCCCAAGGACCCCGACGCACCCAAAACCCCAACAGCCGCCGACTACGCCGCCTTGCTCAAAAAGCTTGAGACGCCGAAGATCGAAGCCCCGTACCGCAAGGAAGGCGACCCTGTGCAGATCACGCGCACGGAAGCCCTTGATCCTTTCAAATACACGCAGGCGCAAAACCTTGCGAAAGAGCAGAACGTGCAACTCGAGATCGTCGACGACCGCGAAGGTGCAGGCGAGCCGATCCCGCAGCACGCGAAGAAGGACGTGGACACGTCGGCAATCGACATGCTCGAGGACACGGCGCAGAAAGTGCGTTACGTGCGCCACGACATTGCGATGGGTGGTCAGGGGTTCGTTCAGAATTCAATGGCGGCGGAGCGCGACGGCTACACGTTGCGCACGTTCAAAGACGCCACAGACCTGCCTCAGCACATGGCCCAGAAATTGGACCTGATGGCTCGCGCGGCGGAGGCTCAAAATGCCCAAGCTGACAAATGAAGAAAAAGCCGTCCTGCATCTTGCAACGGGTCTCGACTATGGCGACCTGAGCGATCCCGTCGTCTCGGATCACGGCGAGGTGTCGTCAGGCAGCGGCTCGTTCACGGCGTTCAATTTGGACGCGCTGAGCCACGTCCCGCGCGTTGCGAGGATCGCGGCATATGTGGCCTTTCTGGACCTGATCGTTTTCAAGGGTAGCGAGCCGATTGATGCTCGCGAGGATTTGGTAGCTGCGGGTGTTCGGGGCCATCTTGCGAATGATGCCTATCGGGTCTGCTGTGCGGGTTCGTATCAACGGACGGTCCTCTCTCATGCTCTGGCTTTCGTGCTGCCGATGTATGACATCCACGAATGCGCGTTGCCCATGAAATTCGCGGGAGTCGCGTGACATGGGCAACAAGCATTCAGGCGGGAAGTCGAAATTCGACCTACACCCACAGAAAGCCGAACTCGAAGCCGACCTTGTTCTGAAGCGCAAGTCGACAGCCGAGGTTGCCGCAATCATCGGGTGCCATCCGTCGTCCGTGAACCGTCACATCCAATTGCGGATCGACGACATGCGGCGGCACGAAATTCTGGCCGAGGATCGTGTGCGGCGTGCGAACGAGATCACGTCGATGCTCAACGACGAGCGGCTGGACGTGTCGCGCACCTACGAGAGCTTGGCGAAACGCGTGGACGCGATTGTGTCGCGGGCGGAGTCGACGGAAGACGACGCGTTCGCATTGGCGGGCCTCGAGAGCCTGCGCAAGGTCCTCAGGGATATCGCCTCCTTACAGGGAAAATTGGCCCAGAATCTGACAGTCACGGTCGCACTGTCCGAGGCCCCCGAATGGCTGCGCGTGCGACAGATATTCCGCGAACTCGTGGACGCCCATCCCGAAATTCGCCCAACACTGCTTCGCCTGCTGAACGAGGAGAAGCTGTCCGTCACGAAAGGAGACAGCAGTGCCGGGATTTAAATCACGTCATGGACGCATCCACATCCACCCGACAGGCCTCAAAGTGTATCCGCCGAAAGCGGGCACGATGCAGGAGAAGATCGTCGAGGCGTTGCGCACAGGCGCGACGATGGCACAACTGCGCCGCATTTGCGTCAGCAAGAAAGGCACGCCTTGGTCAGACGACGCGATCCGCTCGACCATGTACTGGGACTTGCGCAACAAAGGTTACGGTGTGCGCATGGAAGATGACTTCGACCGCGGCCTGATCATGGTCCTAATAGACCCGAGCCAAGATGCCGCTTGATGCCTCCGCATTTATCGACTTCCTCGACCTAATCGAAGGCGACAACGACCTTGGTTTGAAGATGGGCCGCTTCCTGCAAACGGAAATCCCGGGTGCAATTGCGGACCCATGGCAGACCGAGGCGTTCTCGTCGGACGCCGAGACCGTCGCGTTACTCGTGTGTCGTCAGGCGGGCAAGTCGTGTGTCCTTGCGGCTCGAGGCGTGCGCGAAATGGAGCGCGGGGGCACAACGATCTGCCTTGCACCCGCCGAACGCCAGACGCGAGAGATCACACGGAAGGTCGCACGCTACCTGAAAACGACCAACTTAGTTATTGAACGGTCCACGCTGACCGAGATCGAGGCAAATAACGGCTCGAGGTTCATCGCAGTTCCGGCGTCGGGCGCGACGATCCGTGGCTACACAGCAGACCTGCTTCTCGTGGACGAGTGCGCGTTCTTACCGAATGACGACGCTGTGATCTCGTCGATCCTGCCCATGCTGAAAGACAACGGGCAGGCGTTCTACGCGTCAACGCCCGCAGGAAAGGGTAACCTGTTCGCGCAAATGTTCCTCGAGCCTCAGGAGGCCGTGCATCGCATCAAGGTGCCCGGCACGTCGATCCCACGCCTCAAGGCGAAGGTCGACCGTCTGCGCCGCACACTGTCCGCGACACGATTCCGTGCCGAGGTGATGTGTGAATTTCTCGCGGATGGCGTTTCATATTTTGACCTGTCCGTGATCGAGCAGGCAACGTCACAGGAGAAGGCCATATGTCCGATACTTTGAACCTCGTCGAACGCCCAGACGGAACAATCGTCAACGAGACGAACGCGGACCCTGCGGTCGCGCGCCTGACGGGCTACCGACGCTACTGGGTGTCGGCGGATCTCGGTCAGGCGAACGACTTCACGGCCATCTGTGTTCTCGAAGACAAGCAAATTCCTGAAATGACACCCGATGGTGCGCAGCTTGGCCCGCGTCGTTTGAACGTCGTCTATGCGGACAGGTTTCGAGGCGTGTCCTATGTCGCGGTCGTCGACCACCTCGTGCGTTTGAAGAATGCGCCGCCGTTCGGGGGCAAGTCGCAGCTTGTCATTGATGGGACGAGTATCGGGCGCGTTGTGTCGGACATGTTCGACGACCAAGGAGTGCCGCACTTTGCTGTGCAGATGACAAGCGGTCAGGAGTGGCGACGGAATGGGAAGTACATCAACGCAGGGAAGACATTCATGATCGAGAACACGGCAGTCATGTTTGCGTCGGGGGAATTGCAGTTCGCGCAGGACCTGCCTTTGCGCGACGAGATCGAAGCCGACCTTGCGACGTTCACAACGTCAACGACCGCCGCCGGCAATCAGGTGATCACACAGCAGCGGTCGCGAGGCGGTCACGGGGACCTTGGAATTTCGCTAATCGTCGGCGCGTTCGCGGCACAACACCTCAAACCGCAGTTGTCAGGCCAAGGCTCGCTGGCGGGCTGGTACTAGTTCACGGTGCGGTATCCGCGCTGCGTGTTGATGTTGGTGAACTCAGTCTGCTCTCGCGCCCATTCGTGAAGGCGCTTCTCGCACTCAACCCGTAACTCTCGGTCCTCGCGGACCCGTGGGTCATCCGTGATCACGTAGTATTCGAGGCCCTCGGAGCCCCATTCGCGCACAAGGTCGACAATTGGGCCTTTCCGCGCGGCTTCTTTCTCATTGTGTGTTCCCTCAAGGTGCTTGTCGGCCCACCTCATGTGCGAGCGGTTGCGCCCGCGCATCGAATTGCCCGTTTCGCCAATACGGATCGAACGCGTCGGCCAATGTATCTCGGCGTAAATGCCACCATGCGTCGGCATGTTCGAGACGGGGCCTTTGCCTTCAATGAAGGTCAAATCAAGGTGGATATTCCTGTAGATCATTACGTAGCGAGTATACTCGTCGGTTATCGAGATCGACAACCATTGTTGCGATAAATGACGTCACCGACACGACGTTTTTCAGTTTCGTAGACATCTTCAAGCCGCTATATACAGTATGATCTGGTTACCAAAACTTCGAGATATGGGCATGGCTACGGGTATTACGCAACAAGAAAAACACGGTGCAGATGCAACGACTGCGGCTCGCCCCCCTCATGAAGACCCTCATCCGCTGCCGCCTGAAGAGTCCAAAGTCGAACTGAGCTATCCGAACAAGCTCGAGACTGGCGAGGTTCTTTCGAAGGTAGATGTGGAGTTTGCGTCAATAGCCTCTGATGGTGGGTTGTCCCACGAGGCAGAGATTGTGCCAAACAGTTTTGTTCTCGCCGATAACTTCTTCGCCCTCCATGGATTGATTGAGAGTGGTGTAAGGCCGTCGGTTGTTTATCTTGATCCGCCCTACGGCACCGGCATGGAGTTTCATTCCCGCCAGCTTCAGCACGCGTACAAAGACAACCGTGCTCCCGCCGCGTACTTAGAATTTATGCGTCGGCGCCTAATTTTGATAAGAGAAGCAATGGCCGAAGATGGAACACTTTATCTCCACATCGGGCATCAGATGCTTTTTCATGTAAAGGCTATACTCGATGAGGTTTTTGGCCCCAGCAATTTTCAGAACATGATAGTTCGAAGAAAATGCAGCAGCAAAAACTTCACTCGCAACAGGTATCCCAATATCAATGACTACATCCTTTTCTATTCCAAGAGTCAGAAGTTCAAATGGTTCCAGCCAACTGAAGAGCCCGAACAAGACTGGATCGCAAAGGAGTACAACAAGGTCGATGCTAAGGGACGCTACAAACTCGTTCCTGTACATGCTCCGGGAACACGTCGAGGAGCAACTGGGCAACCTTGGAAAGGGAAAATGCCTCCTCCGGGCAAACACTGGCAGTACGCTCCGGAGAAACTAGACGAATTTGATCGCATTGGCGAAATTCATTGGTCAAAGAACGGGAACCCGAGAAGGAAAGTCTATCTCGGCGACGATAAGAGGGTGCCGTTGAATGACTACTGGTCAAAATTTCGAGACGCTCATCATCAGAGCATAAAAATCACCGGGTACCCTACCGAAAAGAACTTGGAAATGCTTCGGGTTATTGTAGCTTCAGGTACCGAACCGGGAGACGTAGTTCTGGATCCGTTTTGTGGATCTGGCTCAACTCTCCACGCAGCGCACGACTTAGGTCGTCGCTGGATCGGGTTTGATGAATCGTTCACGGCGGCCGAGACCACCATTCGACGTCTTCGTCATGGTGTGCAGCCTATGGGCGATTATGTAGAACGGAAGGCCAAATCAGAGGTCGTTGACTTGTTTTCGTCAAATGGAAAACCGAATGAACAGAAGGTCAGTCATTCGACATCATGGGCTGCCCCGGATTTTCGATTTCTGGTCGACAACGACCTAACTAACGCGCACGCAAAAGAGATTGAACGGATTGCTAAAATTTGATCTCAACCTGAGAGCAGCCAACACTGCGTGACCCTTTCCGGCGCAAGTTTGAGCGTCGCGACACGGACGTTGCCATCCCATGCATCATCTAGCTGACATGCTTCTGCCCACGTGTCTCGGTGTGTGAGTCCGGGTCCATCTGAGACGAAGAGAAGCCTGAACTTTCTTCCGCTATTCCGATAGAATTCTTGAGCCTTCGCCACCTTGTAGGCATTGCCACCAGTTCTGTCATCAGACTGCGCTCCTCCACGGGTCGAGTCATACCTAGCGAACCCGACGCAGACCACGTCGCCGCTGGCTGAGGAGATTATGAAATCACACGGGTAATTGCCTTCGAAATCAGGGAAAATTGCGCTCAGTTCGATATCGCGTCCCGCCCTCCTTGGGCCATCAATCTTCATTTGACCGTCAAAAGCCGCGTCAAACCAATCGAAGAACGTTTCCGTCAGTTGGTAGCCTTGTTGTCCTCTAGTATCATACTCTCCAATAAGAGCAGCCAACGCGGAAAGTGTTTCGTCGCCGGGATCTTCAAATTGGGATTTGAGTTTCGATATTGGTTTGAAGGTCGCGCCATAGTTTGCCACCAAACTATCTGTCGAAACGACCGTGATTTTCTTTGTTTTTTCAGTGTCCAAGACTGGCGCCACGCAACGTCGGAACATCTTCAAAAGTGACATTCTGGTTTGAGATTGAATATCTCGGCTCCGGATACGCGCCAGTAGTTCGCCACTGCTGTCGCTGGTCGCAATCATTTCCCGAAACAATGCAATATCGTCGTGATACTTATCATGGAGATCAGATAGAATCTCCGGGAACCTGATTGCTGAATCAATTGGGGTAATCACTGAATCTGGATCATCAATCGTGGTTAAATGGCTGGTTCTGGACAATGCCTGCCTCCACAGAGTAGTGTTTTGTCACCCTGCTGAGGCAGTTTCTCAAAGTCAATGGCGCAATCAAGGTGAGCTCTGGAATCAAGTACTTAGAAGGAGTTTATCCGAAACTCATTCCACTTTTTGACGCGGTTGGTCCTTTGCAGCCCCCGGTGCGCCACGCCATGCCTCTGTCCGAAGCCGTCGTGAATATTGTCACAGGACAAATGCTGTCCAACATCGCTGCTGCAGCGATAGTCAAACGGGTGCGCTCCGCAGGTCAAGAATGCGGTGCCCACGAGTTATTTGCCATACCTGAAGCCGACCTTCGGCGCTGTGGTCTGAGCCGCCGAAAAATTCGTTCAATAAAAGAGTTTGGAGTAGTGTTCGAGGACGACCCGAACAGGTTCGCGGCATGGCCGGAACTACCTTACGAAGACCTGCGCTTAGAAGTCAGAAAGCACTGGGGGCTATCTGATTGGACGGCAGAGATGCTGGCAATCTTTCATTTCGGACACGACGATGTTTTTCCTAGTGCAGATGGCACCATCAAAAGGGCTGTAGGCCTCATAGAATGCCACCTCGACCCAGACTTCGATCCAGATTTTGCTAGGCCTCATCGAACTACCCTTGCGCGTGCGCTCTGGGCGTCAATCGACCGTGGCTTCTGGAACGAACTCTCGAAGCCCGATCAAGTTTAAGCTGGCAGGTCAATCGGCATGTCCAAGACGCGGGCTCACTAACTGCTTAAAAATCGGTGACATGCACCAACAATCTTTTTGGGAGGCTTGCACAAAACCACAACAGCTTCGCTGACGATAGGCCTTGATTGGCCTAACTTCCTTAAGAGAAATTGCCTCGGGCGGCGGAAATCAAGCCAACGATCAATTGATAGCTAGACGAACTGTTGCGGGCAGTTGTCGTCCGAAATTGCAAAATAATTGCAAAACGCCGGTATGCTAGACACAATCGGAGCGCCTAAAGCCAGTAACCACTTGATCTCAAAGCGTTGAAGTGGTGCCCCCACACGGACTTGAACCGCGGACCTACTGATTACAAATCAGTTGCTCTACCAGCTGAGCTATAGGGGCTCCGTGCGGCGCATAAATGAGATTCCGTCCCCAATTGCAAGCGCATTTTTACCCCTTAGACACAGTTTGCATTCTATCCTAAGCGCCATGGATCCGCCTGCCCTTTGCCCCCAAAAACACCTGCAAAACCCATAACCCAAAAAGTTGTTCGGATGTCCTTGGCCCCTCTGCCCGGACAGGTTAGCTTGCCCAAGCAACAGATTTCGATCCTTAGAGACCCCATCATGCGCATATGTCTGCACCTAGGCCCACCTTGCACTGGCACCAAAAACCTTCTCGATCACTTGATCATAAATGAAGGTCTGCTCTCCGAGATCGGAGTGGCATTGCGGGTCTCGCAAGACCATCGCAATTGGCTGCAAGAGGCAATCGGATTGAATGCAGACATGCCATTGGACCGCGAACCAGATGAGGATATTCTGGCGCCCTTAAACCTGCCCGAAGAAACAGGCACTTTGATCCTTTGCGACCCTTATTTTATGGGTCCATTGGGGCGTCCTTATGCCAATCTATACTGGTATGGGCGCGTGAAACCCAAGATCGAGGCGTATTACCGGGCCTTTTCGATGCATCAAACGGTATGCTCTATCGCGCTATCCGATCCCGCGCGCCTAATACCGGCCCTCTATGGGGAAAATCTTCGCACGGGAAATCACCTCGACTTCAAAACATTTCTTGGCAAGACCACACCTGAAAAACTGCTATGGTCCGAGCTGATCGAACGCCTTCAGTTGCGCGATCAATATCGATCCATCATCACTTGGAATGCCGACGAGTATGCGTTTATTTGGCGCCAAGTCGTGGCCGCAATGACCCATCTAGAGAACCCACAATTTCTAGAAGGTCGGGTGCCTTTGAAACAAGAGGAACCAAACGTGTCCCAGCTTGAACACTTTCTAAAAGAGATCAAACCTCTAAAGGCCAAGGGCGATCAAATTGGACAAAGCCATTGGGACTTGTTTTTGGGCCATTTGGGGCAATTGAACAAACTGCCCGGTCATCCCAGATGGTCAAAACAAATAACAACTGAGTTGTCCGATATCTTTGACGAGGACCTCTATACAATAGCACGTATGGAACAAGTCACTTTGGTCGAACGTCCCGACCTGTTTGGATACGCTAAGATTTAGAGCCGATCACATTCCAAGCGCTTGCTTGTAAAGATCTAGCACGGCTTCCTGCTCGGACACGTCCTGAGGGTCTTTTTTGCGCAAAGTGATCAAAGAGCGCAGAGCCCGCGTGTCATATCCCCGCCCTTTCGCCTCTGACATAACTTCCTTTTGCTGGTCCATGATGTCCTTTTTCTCCGCTTCCAAGCGTTCATAACGCTCGATAAAGGCGCGCAGCTCATCTGCGGCAACACGGTAAGAACTTGCTTCAGCCTCGGTCACTTCATCCATTATTTCACCTCTTTGTTCAGAAGATGCTGCTAGTCCAATGCGCACCTTTAGGGCAACCACCTGCTTGTGATTTTTCGTAAAACGGCGTAGCCGGTCGGTATGGAAATCATGATTGTCATCGGCGCTGTCTTTGCTTTTCTGGGCCTGATTGGCCTCACGATCTGCATTGTCAAAGCCTATCACGCGAAACGCCAGCGCCTGACTGGCGAAGCGCTGGTTGAAAGGTTCAAACCTTTAGTCGCTTTGAACTTGGGCTCGTTGTTTTTGTCGGTGATCGGTCTGATGTTGGTGATCTTAGGCATCAGTCTTTCTTAAACCCAGACCACTTTTATTTGCCAATTAGACGGCGCGTTCTACTGCACGCACCTTCCCAAACCAATGCTTCAGTCGATATCTCAGGCCTCTGATTCGTACAGGATCGCCAGCTCTCGCTTTGCCAAAGGCACATAAAAAATCAACAAAACGAATGCGATGACCAAGACAATACAGGGCAACAAAGTCACGCCGAATGTCAGTGTGCTGATCGCCTCGGGCGACTGCTCTTCCAAAGTGCCGACAGATCCTTTGAAATCACTCAAGGCTAAAGCGCCACCCAAAACCAAAGGGGCCACAGCATAGGCGATCCGCTGTCCAAACATCCATGCAATCTGGAACACACCTTCGATTTGCAAACCGGTACGGCGTTGCGTGGCTTCGATCAAGTCGGGGTAGATGATCCAGGGCACTTGACGATAGGCCGTTGTGACAACGCCTGCGAACATGAATAGCAGAAAGATCTCCAGCGTAGAACTTGAAGGGATATTGACATACATGGTCACTTGCAGTGCGATAAACATGACAATCGCAATAAAGAGTGTGGGAACCCCACCCAGCCTCTTGGTCAGCAAACTCCAAATGGGTTGTGAAACAATGGAACCTACCACCAAGGCCACAAACATAAAAGACAACATGCCCAGCGCCGTTTCCATTCCTGCAAACATTGCCGTGCCGTCATTGGCGAACAAAAAGAGCGAGAAGAATGGGAAGCCTGCCATTATGACTGCAACGGCCAAAGCCATCAGGCCAAAGACGGTCACCAAAACGATGAATGCTGTGTTTTGGTAGACATGATTGAACATGCCCTGATCTGCAACTCGGATCGGTTGGAAAACGGAATGGGCATTGCGTGTCAACATCACAGACACCCAAACAGCAAATAGCATAATTGGAACAACGACAAAGGCCGCCTGCGAAAAGCCGTCCCGCGTTTGATCGGCGATAAAAGGCATCAGAATACCGCCGACAATCAATCCCAATGTTGCGAAACCCACACGAAATCCCCGAATGCCTTTCCAGTCTTCGGAGCTATGAGAAATTTCCGCCCCCATGGCGGCATAAGGCACATTGACCATCGTAAATCCAACTGTGCCTACGGCAAAACCAATGCTGAACCACAGCAGGTTTCCAAACTCTCCCATGCCATCTGGAACATTGAACATCGCCAAAGTTCCGATACCCATGAACACGGCGCCTGCGACCATCCATGGCGCGCGTCTCCCAAACCGACTCTGTGTTTTGTCCGACAAGTTTGCAACTAAACTGTCTGTCAAAAGGTCAAAAATCAGGATTGATGTCGCGGTCCAGGCGGCAAGGGCGATCGGCACACCCAAATAATTGGTCAAAAACGAAAGTATAAACACCTGTTTGATCATGATAAAGGTCAACAAACCTAAATCACACAAGCCCCAGCCTGCCTTTTGTGTTGTTGTGAGTGCCATGTTTGTCCCCCGATCAATCTATGATGATCGTAAGACCAACCCGCAGCAAAACAATGCTTTTTTTCACGCTTCGGGTTAACGATCTATCAAGTCTGTGACACGTCTTCTGTCGCGCTAGGCTGATGGGTCTGCGCTCTCCTGTCGCGCCATTCTTAATAATGGAAGATACAAAGCAATCAACGACACTACCGACACAGCAAAGATGGCTGAAGGGATATAAGTCATAGAGGCAACCAGCGCATTTATCGCCTCGGGCGTTTGTTCAACCACCTGACCTCGGGCCGATCGGTAACCATAAATCCCAATAATGGTTGCAACAATGGTAGGAGAGATCGCATTGGCAATCTTTTGACCCAACAACCAAACAGCCGTAAATGCACCCTCAATCCGCTGACCCGTCGCACGCCGCGTGATGTCAATCAAATCGGGATACATGGCCCAAGGAATTTGTTGATAACCCCCGTTGGCAAATCCAAAGCATAAAAACACCAGCGCGATCAAAGTTACATTATCGATTGGGATCATTTGCGGCAAAAGCAGCAGCAACAAAATGTATACTGCAAGGCATGTTACGACCGCAGCAAGTTTTCCAATCCGGTTCGACAAAATGGCCCAGAATGGTTGCGAAAACAAAGCACCAAAAACGAAACAGGCCAACAGGAACGAAATCATCGACAACGCATTCACCGCCGCGGACAGCGGCGACGCCCCATTGTCCAAGAATAGGTAGATTGCGGCAAACGGCAAACCTGCTGTCAGCATCGCTACGGCCACGGTCATTAAACCATAGGTCACGACCAAAACCAAAAACGGCCAATTTGAAAACACCGTTCTGGCCATCTCTGCGATGTTCAATTGCGTGGGACGAAAGCTAGAGGGCACTTTGCGGGTAAAGAAAATTGAAAGCCAAACTGGTATAATCAGAAGCGGAACAATGATCAGCGCGCCGGTCATATACCCCATCTTATTGGCAATTGCTGGCAGAACCGCTCCGCCGGCCAAGATACCAAGGCTTGCGAAACTCATTCGCCAGGCCGTCATTTGACTGCGTTCTTTTGGATCTTCCGTGATTTCTCCGGCCATCGCAGAATAAGGAACGGTCACCATGGTAAATCCGATCGTCGCAATCGCGAAACCGAAACCAACCCATCCAATCACTTCTATCTCATTCAGATCTTCCGGGACTGAAAACATGCCAACCACGCCCAGGGCCATCACCACAGCCCCCCAGAACATCCAAGGGGCACGGCGGCCCCATTTGCTCTGAGTTTTGTCGGACGCTGAACCCACCATCGGATCGGTGAAGATATCAAATAACAAAATGCATGATGTCAGCCACCCCGCTAGGACAACTGGAACACCCATTACCGTTGTCAAAAAAGAAAGCACCAACAATTGCTTGATAATCACAAAAGTCACAACACCCATGTCACACAGGCCCCATCCCGCCTTTTGTCCTGTTGTTAAAGCCATTTTTCACTTCCCCTTTGAAAAAGCGTTTTCTGCCGCACGTATTTAGGTGACTACACCAGATTTTAAGATCGACAATTCGCGCCGCGACAATGGATAGTAAACAAAGACCAATAAAACAAAGGCCAGCACAAGAACGATGCACGGCACCATTGTCAGCACAAAATTCAGATTTGCCAAACCGCCCGGAACAGTGCTGACCAATCCATCCGAGGATTGCACCCAACCCACAATTCCCATCATCGAGCACATCACAAGCGGCGCAACCGCATAGGCAATCCTCTGCCCTGAAATCCAAGTCATTTGGAAAACGCCTTCGATTTTCTGGCCGGTTCGCATCGTGGTTGCCCTGATCAGATCTGGATAGATCGAAAATGGCACTTGTCGATAAGCGGTAGAGGCAGCACCTGCCAAAAACAGCATCGCTGCGATCATCAAACTACTGGCCGTCGGTAGATTGAGATACATGAAGACCTGCGCTGCGATAAAAAACAGAATGGACACTGCGAACGTCAAGACGCTGCCCATAAGACGTTCCATCATGCTCCAAATCGGTTGAGAAATGATCGAGCCGATGACCAGTGCCAAAAACATATATGAGATTATCCCAATCGTTTCGATCGCCCCTGAAAATGCTCCAACCGTCTTGCTTGCAAACAAATACGCCGCAAAAAATGGAACGCCTGCCAAAACAATTGCAACTGCCAGCGCCACCAGCCCGAACACAGCCACCAGAACCATGAACGCTGAGTTTTGGAAAACCAGCTGGAATTGTTGCGAGTCTTCAACCTTGATCGGTTGGAAGCTCGCAGGGGCACGGCTGGACAGCAAGGCCGAAACAACCGGGGCCAGTAGCAAAACTGGGGATATAATCAAGATCGCCAATGCAAATCCCGCGCGCGTATCCGCGGCAATGAAAGGAATGATAATACCACCCAGCATCAGTCCCAGCGTAGCAAAAGCGACACGCCAAGTTCGGATCGCTTTCCAATCCTCAGGGGTTTGCGCAATCTCTGAACCCATCGCAGTGTATGGAATATTCACAAACGTAAAGCCGATCGTCGCAACAGCAAAAAAACCGCTAAACCAAAATAGATTTTGCAATTCTGTCAGGCCTTCTGGGACCATAAACATCCCAATACTTCCCGCAGTCATCAATATCGCGCCCAAGACCATCCAAGGTGCGCGACGGCCAAAGCGACCGTTTGTGTTGTCTGACCACTCACCAACCATGCCAGCAATCAGCAGATCGAAAATAAGAATAGACGTGACAGTCCATCCTGTCAGAACAATCGGAACGTTCAAATACAAGATCAAAAACGAGATCACAAAAGACTGTTTGATCATTATGAATGTCAAAAGGCTGAAATCGGCAAGCCCCCAACCTGCCTTTTGGACGGTCGTCAATGCCATAGTCCCCTCCCAAGAACTTTTGGTCTAACTCTCTACGCGCCGTTTGGACGTAACATCAAAGGAAACGTTGCGACACTACAAGATCGCGATCAAAACCGCTTCTTAGAAAGACGAACCGGGCTCTTTCAAAAAAGCTGTCTCTTCTTTGGTGCTTTCGCGCCCCAAAATAGCGTTGCGATGGGGAAAACGCCCAAACCGCGCGACGATATCGCGGTGCGCCAATGCATATTTCAAAGTTCTTTCGTTGGTGTGGCGTTCGAACAAGGGCAAAGCGGCCTCTTGCACCAAGAGGTCCTCGGAATGCATCATCGGCATCAAAGTGAAAATACGCCGGAACTTTTCGCTCTGTCGATCTACAGCACCACTGGCCACTGCCTCTTGACTTAGCCTGAGAGCTATATGATCGCCGGAAAATGCGCGCGGAGTATCGCGAAAGACATTGCGTGTGAATTGATCCAGAACCAAGATCAACGCCAACCTCCCCCGATCTTCCCCTTCCCACGTAGACAGATGCCCGGCCAATCCAAAGGCAATCGAATTTGAAAAGCGTTCTGCGATGCGCGCATCAAAATCTGGGTCTTTCTTGAACCATTGTTCTTCGTCACAGTCCTCGAACCAAAATTTGAGGACTTCTTGGGCGTCGGGGTCAATTTGGGACATGCGCAATCGCCTCTGTAACCGAATGAATTGTTTTTTGGATCAAAGTTAGATTCTCTGGGCTTGAAAAGCTGTGATCGCCGCCTTTTACAATGGTCGCCCGAACATCCTCGCTCAAGATATGATCCAACAAGGCCAGCTGCGTTTCCGCTGTTACGATGGCATCGTCGCGTGCGACCAAAAGCCGAACGGGACCAGAAACCGACAAAGGTGCAGACATGACAAAATTGTTGCGACCTTCTTCAATCAACCGTTTTGTAATCGGATAAGGGTCATCATATTCAGAGGCCAGAAGGGTTTGCCCCTGCTCCATCACTTCCGTTCGTTGCGCCTCACTTAAAGCGTGATTGAACATGTCTTCCGTAAAATCAGGCGCCGCCGCGATCCCAACAAATCCTGCAATGCGTTCTGGCCGCGCTTTGGCCACAAGCAATGAAATCCACCCCCCCATTGAAGATCCGACCAGAATTTGGGGGCCTTGCGTCAATTGATCGACAACCGCCAAAGCATCATCCGTCCAGTCACCAATCGCACCTTGCGTGAACGCGCCGTCGCTTTGGCCATGACCCGAATAGTCAAACCGAACGAAGGCGCGCCGCGTCTCTTTCGCCCATTTTTCTAAGAACGTCGCCTTTGAGCCGGCCATATCAGACATAAACCCACCTAGAAAAACCACTCCGGGACCATCGCCCTTGGTATAAGAATACGCAATTCTGCGTCCACTTGGGCTTTCCAAAAATTCGGCCATTGTTCCTCACAACTCTTTGTCACCATAAGGCCAAGCCCGTTCCATTTGTCAATTATGTGACTACATTGACACGTGACCAAATTGTCACTTAATAGCACTGTATGGAATTGATTTTCAAAGCTCTGAATGACCGATCGCGTCGAGGTCTCTTAGATGCATTGCGCGAAACAGATGGGCAAACGCTTTCTGAGCTTGAGAGTAAGCTGTTAATGACGCGCTTCGGTGTCATGAAGCACCTCAAGATTCTGGAAGCGGCGCATCTGATCACCACCAAGAAATCTGGACGCTTCAAATATCACTACTTGAACGCTGTTCCCCTTCAACAATTGACCGATCGATGGATCGAACCTTTGCTGCAACAACACACAACCAGAGCGATCCTTAACCTCAAATCCATACTGGAGACGAACATGGCCGAGAAACCCGATTTTATCCACCAAACCTTCATTCGAACATCACAAGATGCGCTCTGGTCCGCCCTGACCGATCCAAAAGTTATGGCCGCTTATCACTTCTTGTGTGACGAGGTGCGCGGCAAAGTGATACTTGGTAAAAATGTTGAGTTCATACAACCTGACGGAAGTGCAATGCTTCGGCAGACAACCATTGATCTACAGCCCAAGACCCGTTTGGAAATGAGTTTTGAACCATTATTCTTTGGCCCTGAGGCACCGCACTCGCGGATGGTCTATCTTATCGAACCTCAAGGCGCGTTCTGTAAACTTACAATCGAACACTACAACCTGCTGACAGGACAAGAAAGCATCGCCGAAGGTTGGGCGCGCCTGGCTGCTAGCTTGAAATCTTACCTCGAAACCGGCGTCGCCATGAAGGGCGCTGCTTAAATTCCTTTAAACGACGGAGAAATGTTATGGAAAACTTTCCAACAGAATTGGGCATTCTGACATGCCTTATGATCTTAGCAGCGTCGCTTTGGATACCATTCATTATTGGCATCAGCTCAGAAGATGGCGAGCCTGATAACTTCGTGCGCCCTGTAGATCTTCGAACACTCAGGCCATGGGTACACCGCGCCCATCGCGCGCATCTGAACCTTATTGAGCAAGCCGTTCCATTTGCGGTTCTCGTGTTGATTATAGACCGGATGGATGGGTTTTCAGAGCTGACCTATTGGACTGCGATTGTGTTCTTTTGGATCAGAGTTGTCCACGCCATAGGCATGATTGCTGGTTTGATTGGCATGCCTGCCAGACCCATTATTTTTCTGGGCGGTTGGATTTGTTGTATGATAATGGCCTACGCTGTTTTCGCGGCCGCTCTGACTTAATCCTGTCCAAAGCCATCGAATGGCCAAGGGTTATCCGCCGAAATAAACCTCGTTCGAGGGACGGTAGAACACCTTCTGATCGTGCAATCTGCCCAACAACTCTGCGTTCTCGCGCTGATCTTCTTCGACGACCTTTATGGATTCTAGATGTGCAGGATTCTCATCGGATAAGGCCAAACGCATTTTACTCAGCTCGCGTCCACGCGCACGCAGCGCCTCTTCGATCAAATCCACATCGTGAATAGAAAGCTCAAATGTCTTGTTAAACTGTGCCATGCTCTGCCTTTCAAAAGTTTCCGATTGGAAACATGTCGTATTTAACCGATGAATTGCCGCAGTCAAATGCTGTTTTGTCGCATTGCCCCCATTGCGGGCCAAATAGCGGGCAATTATCCCGTGTGGGCCTTTCCCAACACCCCGGAAACGCAACACCAAAAAGACGTTGTCGTTCTTCGATCTGACCGGTGTTTTCAAAAAAATTTTCTATTTTGGCTCGCTCAACGGCGCGCAGATCACTCTGTCGGCGCTGAGAGCATCCGTATCTCAGACCCTTTATCAAGTTGGGGAAGCCCGACCCGATCTTCTACATCGACGCGATGGTCTTGTAAGGACATGACAATACCGATCGTCACTATGATAACTATTATGCCTGCGATGACCGGCGCTGGATTATCATCCATTGTCTGTCCCCCAACATCCAATTCTGTCGTGTTTAGCGTAGTTTACTAAAATTTTCAATAATCGACAAAGCTTCGATGCGCATTTGGTTAATGGATCCGTTTTTCGCTGTTTTCAATGCATTTTACAGACAAACATTGGCCCCCTTTACGCGTCAAAGTCGCTTGACAGTTGAGGCAGGACTGTCATGACGCAACCATCTTCAACCGAGCGTGCCGTAGGCGCTGAACCGAAAGGACTGACTTGATGTCAAACATCACGCTGACTTTGCCCGATGGGGCACAAAGATCCTATTCGAAGGGAACCACTGGCCTAGAGGTCGCGAAGGACATTTCAAATTCGCTGGCCAAAAAGGCAATCTCGTGTTCGATCAATGGGGTTCATTCCGATCTTTCCAAACCACTAGAGATGGATGTCGATTTTGCCATCCATACAATGCAGGATGATGCTCAAGCTTTGGAATTGATCCGCCATGACTGCGCCCATATTATGGCACGCGCCGTGCAGGAGATTTGGCCAGACGTCAAGGTCACCATCGGTCCGGTGATCGAAAATGGCTGGTACTATGATTTCGATCGGGCTGAGCCGTTTACGCCCGAAGACCTTCAGATCATAGAAAAGAAAATGCGCGAGATCATCAATCTGCGCGACGAAGTTCGCATGGAATTGTGGGACCGCGACCGTGCTGTGAAATTCTACGAAGCCAGCAACGAGCCTTATAAGGTTGAACTGGTGGGCATGATCCCTGAAGGAGAACCGATCAGCATGTATTGGCACGGCCACTGGCAGGATCTTTGCCGAGGACCCCATCTGGTCCATACCGGTCAGGTGCCAGCGGATGCTTTTAAACTGATGTCTGTGGCCGGCGCGTATTGGCGCGGAAATTCTGACAATGCGATGCTGCAACGGATCTACGGCGCAGCCTTTAAAAACAAAGAAAATCTCCGCGCGCATCTCCATATGCTGGAAGAAGCGGCGAAGCGGGACCATCGCAAGTTGGGACGCGAAATGAACCTCTTCCATATGCAAGAAGAGGCCCCAGGTCAGGTTTTTTGGCACCCAAATGGCTGGCGCATCTACACCCAATTGCAAGACTATATCCGTCGCGTGCAATATCGCGGCGGCTATGTTGAGGTGAACACACCGCAGGTTGTGAACCGCAAACTCTGGGAGGACAGCGGTCACTGGGAAAAATACCAGGAAAACATGTTCATTGTGGAGGTGGACGAAGATCACGCCCGCGAAAAGTCGATCAATGCGCTCAAACCCATGAATTGCCCGTGCCATGTTCAGATTTTCAATCAAGGCCTAAAATCCTATCGCGATCTTCCGTTGCGCATGGCCGAGTTTGGGTCGTGCAATCGCTATGAACCCTCAGGAGCTTTGCATGGCATCATGCGGGTGCGCGGCTTTACTCAAGACGATGGCCATATCTTCTGTGAAGAAGATCAGATCGAAGCCGAAACCAAGGTCTATATCGACTTTTTGTCGAACGTGTACCGCGATCTTGGCTTCGAAAGCTTCAAGGTTAAGTTTTCTGATCGCCCCGAAAAGCGCTCTGGCAGCGATGCCGTTTGGGACAAGGCCGAGGCTGCCCTTTTGTCGGCCACGCGGGCTGCAGGTGTTGAGCCTGAGTTAAACCCTGGCGAGGGTGCTTTCTATGGACCAAAACTTGAATTCGTGCTGACAGATGCGATCGGGCGCGACTGGCAATGCGGAACACATCAAGTGGACTTCGTTTTGCCCGACCGATTGGACGCAAGTTATATTGGCGTTGATGGTGCCAAGCACCGCCCTGTCATGTTGCATCGCGCCTGTCTAGGATCCTTCGAACGCTTCATCGGCATCTTGATCGAAAGCCATGCCGGAAAGCTGCCTTTCTGGCTGGCTCCCCGTCAAGTTGTGGTTGCCACCATCATCAGTGATGCAAGTGATTACGCGCATGATGTGGTAGAAAAACTAAAGGCCGTTGGCGTGCGGGCTGAAACCGATCTGCGCAATGAA
The DNA here is from genome assembly GCA_039814625.1 of Pseudomonadota bacterium. Lineage (GTDB taxonomy): Bacteria > Pseudomonadota > Alphaproteobacteria > Rhodobacterales > Rhodobacteraceae > Amylibacter. The sequence goes on along the minus strand of JBCCAU010000008.1, from coordinate 50,298 downwards.
AAGATCAACTACAAAGTCCGCGAGCACTCGCTTGGAAAGGTTCCTTACATCCTGGCAATTGGCGCAAAAGAGGTTGAACAAGGCACGGTCACTGTGCGCACTTTGGGTGAAAAACAAACCAAAGTTGTGACGGTTGAGGACCTTTTGGTCCAATTGGGCGCGGATGCAACACCACCGGATCTTAAACGTAATGACAAAGCGGCCGCTTAACCGCTTCATCATCCCGAATTTTCACAAGCACCTGCGGGCGCATCATTTGTCCCCGCAGGACTTTTCTCGTGCTGCGGGTTTGTCATTGATGAACGTCAAAGCTTTGCGTCAACACCGCCCCACAACCAAAGCCGCTGCGCAAAAAGCGTTGGCCTTTTTGCACGCCCTTGGTGACGACAAGGCGCGAATAGAAGAGTTGACACCACAGGATCTCTCTCAGCTGCATTTACGACGAAAGACGCGCAAATCTGCAAGGCAAGCGCATTAGAAAGACCCTCGCGGACACTATGAAAATCACGACAGAGCGCGTGGCCAATTGCAAAAAACGATTCCTTTTGTTATCGATAACATATATTGAAGAAAGAGGATCGGATGGCCCTCCATAAGACGCTCTCTGAAGTGACCAATCGGATCGCACAGCGGTCAAGTACAACCAGATCAGACTATCTGCGCCGCATCGATCAAGCCCGTGGGGATGGCCCGGCTCGGGCGCATTTGACCTGTGGCAACCAAGCCCACGCCTATGCCGCAGCGGGCAAAGACCAGACAACACTATCAGATCAGCCTGGTGGCAACCTTGGCATTGTGACGGCCTATAATGATATGCTGTCTGCACATCAGCCTTTTGAAACCTATCCCGCGTTGATTAAAGAAGCTGCGCGCGCGGTGGGTGGCACGGCACAAGTGGCTGGTGGCGTCCCTGCAATGTGTGATGGTGTCACCCAAGGCCAAACAGGAATGGAGTTGTCCCTCTTCTCGCGCGATGCAATAGCAATGTCGGCCGGAATTGCTCTGTCGCATAACGTCTTTGATGCCGCCGTCTTTTTGGGCGTTTGCGATAAGATCGTGCCGGGTCTTGTGATCGCAGCCTCAACATTCGGTCACCTGCCCGCCGTATTCATTCCAGCAGGCCCCATGACATCCGGAATTTCGAATGACCAGAAAGCGCAGGTGCGCAATGACTTCGCCGAGGGCAAATGTGATCGCAATGCGCTGATGAAGTCCGAAATGGCCAGCTATCATGGCCCCGGGACATGTACATTTTATGGCACTGCGAACACCAATCAAATGCTTATGGAGTTCATGGGCTTGCACTTGCCGGGCACCAGTTTCATCAATCCAGGCACGCCCCTGCGCGATGCGTTGACCCGGGCGGCGGCTCAACGCGCGCTTTCGATCAGTCATTTGACAAATGACTACACGCCAACGGCAAAAATCCTCTCTGAGAAAGCCTATGTGAATGGGATTGTGGGCCTCATGGCCACAGGCGGTTCGACAAATCTGTTGATCCATTTGATCGCCATGGCGCGCGCATCGGGCGTAATTTTAGACTGGGAAGATTTTGAAGACATCTCTCAGGTTACACCTTTGCTAACAAAAGTTTACCCAAATGGATTGGCGGATGTGAACCATTTCCATGCCGCAGGTGGGCTTGCCTTGGTTATTCACAACTTAATGGAAGACAACCTGCTTCATGACGACACAATCACCGTCGCCGGTCGCGGCTTGGACGCCTACACCCAAGAGCCAAAACTGATTGATGACAATCTGACATGGGCCGATGGCGCAAAAGCCTCCCTGAATGACAAAATTATCGCCTCTACCAAATCTCCGTTTCAAACCAGCGGCGGACTGGTGGCCTTTCAAGGCAATCTCGGCACGGCTGTTATGAAAGTTTCCGCCGTCAATGAGGAGCGTCGTACAATCACGGCCCCCGTGCGTGTTTTCCGCGACCAAAAATCCGTTCAAGACGCGTTCCATAAAGGGGAATTTACCGAAGACGTTATCGTCGTGGTGCGCTACCAAGGCCCAAAAGCAAACGGTATGCCCGAACTTCATGGTCTGACGCCTTGCCTCTCTGTTCTTCAAGACCGCGGCATAAAAGTCGCTTTATTTACGGATGGCCGCATGTCTGGCGCATCTGGTAAAGTTCCAGCCGCGATTCATGTTTCTCCAGAGGCGCTGGAAGGCGGGCCGATTGCCTATCTTAAAGATGGCGATCTCGTGACAATCAATGCGGAGGCCGGTTCAATTCAAGCACATGATAACGCGATTTTCTCAAGGAAAATCTCGCATCCGGATTTGCACGAAAATGGGTTTGGCAATGGTCGCGAATTGTTCGATATTTTTCGCAATGCTACAGGACCCGCCGCAAATGGCGCATCCGTTTTTGAACGAGCGCAATGATCATGCTTCAACCGCCCATTATTGAACACGCCATCAATGCCGCACCGGTCATTCCCGTGATCGTGATAGACGATGCATCCATAGCGAAACCATTGGGCGAGGCACTCGTTGCAGGTGGCCTTCCTGTATTAGAGGTCACTTTGCGTACAGAGGCTGCGTTGGACGCCGTGCGCGAGATGGGACAGATAGAGGGAGCGATCACCGGCGTCGGTACTGTTCTGACAGAATCGCAAGCCTCCGCGTCGGTCCAAGCCGGCGCAAAATTTGGTGTCTCTCCAGGTGCAACAGATATGGTTTTACAGGGCTGCTCAGACCAGAACCTGCCACTTCTCCCGGCAGCCTCAACCGTCTCTGAAGCGATGCGCCTGCTCGAGCGCGGGTACAGTTTTCAAAAATTCTTCCCCGCTGAAGCTGCAGGTGGCGCGCCATTTTTGAAATCGTTGGCATCTGTATTGCCTCATGTCACATTCTGTCCAACCGGCGGCATCTCCCCAAAAAACGCGATGGACTATCTATCATTGCCCAACGTGAAATGCGTGGGCGGCTCATGGGTGGTGCCAAAGGATCTGGTGGCCAAAAGGGATTGGCCGGGCATAACAGCCTTGGCTCAGAAGGCCGCGACCTTGACAAATCCATAAAAGTTGCCGCGGGACGCAGACCACTCAAACAAAGCATTTATAGGCGTTGTAAGTTGAACCCGACGCTGGTTGCAAAACGACCACGACCATCGTTCCGCACAGCCATTCAGACTTCTCGACCTGCAAATGCCACAGCCAGACGAAGACAGGCATTATCTTCTACCACACTCCAGCGCCCCCAGTCTTCGGCAAGATGCGCGCAAAGAGACCCGAAAACTGCCGAGCCCAGGCAATACCAATCACAAGTGCTGCCGGCACGGCGAAGATAATTGGCAACGCAAACCCGAGCACAGATTGCCAGGCGACCTGAATTGCCAAACCAGACAGGCCAAACCCAATCAAGAGAGAGGCAAACCAGATTAGAAACGGCACGCGGCCCAATCCCAGCCATGCGGCCAAACTCAAATCGGCACTCACCAAATCGGCCTCAACGTCCGCATCGGCCAGATCCGCCAGATCGGTTGCATTCACATCCAAGCCATCAAGATCTAAACCATCGATATCTCCAAGTCCGATTTCGGCGACATCCAGATCAATCTCTGTATCACCACCAAGCCCCAAAAAGGTTCCCCCCAACAGGCCAACGAACGCTTCGAGCGTGAAAAGGCCAAACAAAAGGGCAAGGGCAAATGTAAACGGCACATAAGCGCCATCCAGAAGAAAAGTCATCCAGTTCAATCCGTTATCAGTCTTCGGTATACCTTACGATATGGTGATCGTGCTCTCAAATTTCAAGATGGCAAGCTCTTTTCGATTGGTTCTTATGCGCAGCCTATGTGACGAAATCGCGACAGTACTGTTTTATACCAATAAGCACTTTGTACTTCCAATTGCGCGCTGCCTTGTTCTGTGTGAACTAGCGCCGATGAAGGTGTTTAGATGGCAAAGTTAACAATTGCATTCATGGTCGAACCTGGTCCACTGGAGTTGCAGGGATCCATTCTTGCACATTCTTTGAAACTCAATTGCAAAGACGATTTTCAGATCGCTGCGTATTGTCGAGATATCTATATCGATCACCTCAACCCGTTCACGATTGAAATGTTGGCACAATGCGGCGCAACAATTGAGCCCATCAAAAATCCGTTTGAGGATAACTATCATGCAGGCAACAAACTTGTCGTCGCAGATTTAGACCATGGGACTGATTGGGTCATGTTCATGGACAGCGACATGATCCTACTTAAAGAAGCTCACTTCTTAAATCTGTCGCGTCAAGGTCACGTTTCGGCTTGCGTTGCGAATGTGAATGTTTGGTCGAATGAGGACAAGGATTGGGTTCGACTATTGCAAAGACAGTCCATTTCGGACCTTCCTGAAAAAATTTCACTCCGCAAAGGGGATCAAAGCCGTCCATTGTTTAACGCTGGATTGCTGTTGTTCGAGAATAACGGGTTTGGAAAAGATTGGCTGCGCAACGCCTTGGACATTGACGCTGACGCCAGTCTAAAAAACAAGCGTCCATGGCTGGATACGATCGCAATCCCTGCAACGTTGTTCCGCGGCAATGGTTATCCAATGCATACACTGCCCTCAACTTGGAATGAAACAACAGCACTACAAGATGATGAAACAATCGTTTTACACTATCATGGGATTAGATCCTTAGGTGACCATCAACGTATTGACGTCGTAAATCAGGTCATAAAACAGTCAGATCTTCCTTTTGAAGGTGTTGTTAGAATGTCAAAATTTTACAGCAGACAATTGGAGATCAAAGGAAATTTAAACCGACGCGCCTTGCGACATGCATCTTTAGCATTAAAGCGTTAGCCTTTCTTCTGCGATCTCGCAGGTTTCGCATTTTACCCGATCTTTAAAAGCGAGAAGGTCGTGCAGGCCCTATAAAATAACGCTGGGGTTTTGGTCCATCATCAGGCCTGGGAAAACAACGCGCTCGATATCTGCACGGGCCAAGCCGTAAAGATCCCCGATAACAGCACCAGCATAAGCCCGCACATCGGCCGTTGGCATCAAATCCCGCCGATCATAAAGCGACGCCTCATCAAGGCCAGGCCAAGCGCCATAGACTTTGCCTCCTTTCACAGCCCCACCGGCCAAGACCATCGCACCACCGGTTCCATGGTCCGTACCATAGGTTCCATTCATTGCCGCCGTGCGCCCAAATTCGGTCATCGCCACGATGGTTGTCTTAGACCAAATAGGTCCCAAATCGGCTTTCAGGTTCAAAATCGTTTTTGACAAACTTGCCAGGCTTTCACGCAGCGTATTGCGCTGATTGCGATGTGTGTCCCAGCCATTGATTGTAAAACTCGCAATCCGTGTTTCACCCAGCAGCTGTTCTGCGGTAAATTTAGCAATCTTGTCCAGTTCACCGCCACGCCTACGCGCGCCGCTGCCCTTCATATCAGCCCCCATGCCATTGTCGACCAACATCGCAGCCTCGTTCATCGCAACGTGAAAGGCCTCATCTTCGGCATAGACATAATCCAAAAGCAGGCGGTCCTGCTCGGTCAACAAGAACGGCACATCTGGCGCCCAATTCAGGACGGGCGCTTTGCCTTTCATAATAAGCGGTTGTTCACCACCGACGGCAAAGCCTGTTTGTTCGCTGGCACCCGGCAACACCTGCAACAAACGGTTCAGCCAACCATCGCGAATGCCTTGTCCGCTTAGCGCACCTGCTTCTAGGATATCTTGTCCATCAAAGTGGCTGCGCTTGTCGCGATAAGGCGTGGACACTGCATGTACAAAGGCAAGTTCACCCGCGGCCCAAAGCGGCCGAAGCGGGTTAAACCCCTCAGAGGCTACAAAATACCCATCTAAGTCAAACCCTGTCTTCGTCATCCCCTCTGGCCGCAGCATCTTCAGCTCAGGCGCACCGATCGGCCGAACCGCATCCAGTCCGTCCATGCCACCACGGAGCAAAATAACGACCAATCGGTTCTCGCTTGGGACCGAAGCCATCGCCATGGGCGTGATCAGCGGATGTGCCGCAAAAGAACAAGCGCCCCCCAAAACCATCCGACGTGTTACATTCATTGCACTACCTCCGGTTGAACTCGGCCGAGGCCAGAACCAGGCCAATACCCTGTTGTCTTGTTTCGGCTTTGGGCACCGCCCAGCGCACCCGTTCAGATGCAATTTCACCTAACGCGCGCTCAAGGATCACTTCGGGCTCTTGGCTTGCCAAACCCATCGCTTTGGGCGCTTCCATGGCCCAGGAAATCCTTGTGGCCATGCCTTGTGGGGAAATCCAAGCGTCAAACGCTTCCGGCCAACCATCCGGCCCACCGGGCTGACGCCAAGGTTGGCCCATTGCATGCATCGGGTCCAGAAGGATGCTCTTTAGGTCTTTAAGTTCTGCTTTCAGAATATCTTGTCCGGACACGCCCAAGGCGCGCAGCGACGAAATAATGAAATCATAGGGTTGTTTGGCTTTTGCGCCAAACCGATTTTTTGCCTCGGGATGCGCGCGCAAAACCGAATACACCGCACCCAGAAGACCGTCATTCTCGTGATAACTCGTCTCTAGATCCCCGACCAATTCTTCGGACGGATCATCTGCCACAAAGTGAATGGCCAACTTCCGTGCAAGATGCCGCGCCGTGCTGGGATGCGCAGCCAAGTCTTCGAAAACCGGTGTCACTTCTTCAAGGCGCGCAAGCCGCGCACCGCCATAGGATTGGCCCAAAATGGTTTCGCGGCCCGGTTCGGCCAAGGCAGGTCGAAATTGAAAATCGAATGTATGTCGATCCATCGATAGACCGGTGAACAACTCTGCCAATTCGCGCACATCGCTTTGCGTATAGGCCGCCTCGACGCCCAATGTGTGTAATTCGAGAACCTCGCGGGCAAGATTCTCGTTCAAACCGCGTTGTTTGCGTAAGTTAGCCACAAAAGAATTTGGGCCCATCGAAGTTCCTTGGTCCAAATACAGCACCATGGCAGGATGGGTAATCGCAGCGGCCAACAAGTCGCTGAAATGTCCCATGACATTGGGTCGGATTGCCTCTTCAATATAAGATTGAATGAAGGGCGAAGCTTCGAATTTCGTGATCTCAATCGAGAAGTGGTCAAACCAAAAAGTCGCAAGGCGTTCTTCAAAATCGTCCTGAGGAGAAACGCTTCGGGCAATATGGTTCTTGGTTTGTCGGCCGATAAGCTGGATCAACTTTTCACGCGCGCGACGGGCCTTGCGTTCGACATCCGAAGCCCCCCGATCCGCCTGCTTTTTTAGATCTCTAAAGGCATTGATCGTCGAGAGAATTTGATCCCGATCCGGCATCTGCATCTTCACTTTGGGCCCGGCAGGCCCCGGAAGGCCATAGCCAAACCGGATGGCCTGCATTGTTTCGCGTGTGGGCATGATCTTATTGGTCATGTCTTACTATACGCCAAGGCGCGCGAAATCTGTCGAAAAATTGTCCATACAAAACTCCAGGCGGGGTAAGTCGGGTTTGCGGACAAAGCGGTCGTCCAAGAGTTCCCTGAGATACCTTAGTTCGTGCCCATGATAATGTCGCGGTATGCACGCTCGTCGAAACGGAAGGGACCTAACTTTTCCAACGTAGTGTGCTCATCATCATAGTCGTTTTCATATCGAAACTCTGACCAGACAAAATGGCGGCCATCCTTCTTGATCATCACAGAGACAACACCGCAACCGTAGTCACCACATGGACAGGTGTATAACGCTACGCGCCCTTCTTCTTGGAGTTCATCGTCTTCTTCTAAAAGCAAAATCGCACGAGTTGTTTGATCAACTGGCACCAGGCCGTCTCTCACCCTCGGCACCAAATCGTACCCACGGCGATCAAGCTCTGCCAAAATGGACTTTCCCGAGATAACAAAATCCATGAGTTCAGCGTAGCGTTTGCTTGAGACTTTTTCGAACGTCAGAACCTTCATCGAATTACTCAATTCAATTTCACACTCAGTTACCTATCTAAATCTGCCGAAGCTTGGAATACACGTACCCGATTTTGCGGTAGGTTTGGGCTCAAAGCGGACTTTAGACGTAAACAGAAACTAATCTTCTTGCGGGATGACACGCAAATGGAGGTCCCGCAGCTGTTCGTTTGTTGGCTCACTTGGTGCACCCATCATCAAATCCTCAGCCCGCTGGTTCATCGGAAACATGATGACCTCACGAATATTCGTTTCATCTGCCAACAACATGACAAGGCGATCAATGCCCGCCGCACAGCCGCCATGGGGTGGCGCGCCATAGGTAAACGCATTGATCATACCGCCAAAACGTTTTCGCACCTCATCCTGACCATAGCCCGCCAACTCAAACGCTTTGAACATGATCTCAGGTTTGTGGTTTCGGATTGCACCGGACACCAATTCATACCCGTTACAGGCCAGATCATATTGATACCCTAGAACACTTTCAGGATCACCTGTCTCGAGCGCCGCCATACCGCCTTGCGGCATTGAAAACGGGTTGTGTGAAAAATCAATCCGACCGTCCTCGTCGGCCTCATACATCGGGAAATCGACGATCCAGCAGAACTCGAATTTATCCTTGTCTGTCAGACCAAGTTCCTCTCCGATGACCACACGCGCTTTGCCCGCAACAGCTTCAAATGCCTTTGGCTTGCCGCCTAGGAAAAAGGCGGCATCGCCGGCTTCAAGCCCAAGCTGCTGGCGGATCGCCTCGGCTCGGCCTAGCCCAATGTTTTTCGCGAGCGGACCAGCGGCTTCGGGATCACCAACATCAGGGAACCAAACAGGCTGCAGGCGGAGAACCTCTTTCAAGTCTAAGGCGTCGCCACTTTCGATGAAGGAGCGAATCTTATTCAATCGAGAAACGTCTTCCATTCTATCTTCTTGTTCAAGATTTCGAATGAAAACATCGAAGTCACTTTGATCGACTGCCTTTTGATTGACCCAATTCTTTATACACTCACCAATTATCTCGGCATGGTTTCGTGCTCGCCAAAAGATATAGCCCATCCCCGGCAGACCCTCTTTCTGGGCATAAGAATTCATCCGGTCACAAAACGCGCGCGACCCACCTTTGGGCGCCGGGATCGCGCGAATTTCCGTGCCTTCATTTTCCAGCAAGGACGCAAAGATCTTAAAGCCAGAGCCTTTGAAATGCTCGGACACGATCTGCATTTTGATCGGGTTGCGCAGGTCCGGCTTGTCCGTGCCATACCAAAGGGCTGCATCCTTATAGGAAATCTGTGGCCAATCGGTATTCACCGGACGGCCTTTGCCAAACTCTTCGAACACACCCTGAATGACCGGCTGGATCGTGTCGAACACGTCTTGTTGCTCAACAAAGCTCATCTCAAGGTCCAGCTGATAGAAATCCGTAGGAGAGCGGTCCGCACGCGGGTCTTCGTCACGAAAACATGGTGCGACTTGGAAATATTTATCAAAGCCCGCGACCATGATCAGCTGTTTGAATTGTTGCGGCGCCTGCGGCAGGGCGTAAAATTTGCCCGGATGCAGGCGCGAGGGCACCAGAAAATCGCGCGCGCCCTCTGGCGAAGACGCCGTGATAATTGGTGTTTGAAATTCATTGAAACCAATATCCATCATGCGGGTCCGGATGGAAGACACAACCTTCGAACGCAACATGATGTTTTCGTGCAGGCTTTCCCGGCGCAAATCTAAGAAGCGGTATTTTAGGCGCGTTTCTTCGGGATAATCCAAATCCCCGAAGACCGGCAATGGCAGCTCAGCCGCTTCGCCCAAAACTTCGAGGTCACGCACAAAAACCTCGACCTCCCCAGTTGCAATTTTGTCATTGACCAACTCTGGCGCGCGCGCCTTCACCTCGCCATCAATGCGGATCACCCATTCGGAGCGCACTTTTTCCACTTCGGAAAACACCGGGCTGTCCGGGTCCGCCAACACCTGCGTCATGCCATAATGATCCCGCAAATCGATGAACAGAACGCCACCATGATCGCGCACCCGATGCACCCAACCTGCCAAACGGATCGTCTGACCGACATCAGAGGCGTTCAGGTCGTTACATGTGTGGCTTCGATACGCGTGCATGGCAATTTCGTCCTATCAAAAAGTCGGCCCCTAACACGACTTTTGCGCCGAAGTGTCAAGCAAGCAAAGGGGCGTTGCCCCTCTCGGGCTCGCGCCGAATTCACCCCAGGATATTTGGTAACAGAAGAAGGCTTTCTTTTTTCTTCTGTCTTAAAATATCTCGGGGTGGCGGACCTGCAGGGACCGCAAGGGGCAGAGCCCCTAGATCGTCATCCTTGCAGGGATCAGTCCGCGCAGGGAATTGCCGACATATATCTTGCGCCCATCATCAAGCATTTCCAAAGACACAACCCCTTCAACAGCGTGACCTTCTGATATCAACTCAGCACGCAAAATGCCAGGTAAGACACCCTCGGTTATTGCCGGGGTCAAAAAGACCCCATTATGTTCAACAAACAAATTCGTAATCGTGCCTTCAGATAGGCGCCCAAATTCATTCAAGAAAAGATACTCATCAGTATCCCGAGGCAGGGCGGCGCGCGCCTCATCATAAAGTTTGCGGTTTGTTGTCTTCACCCCAAGCCAAGGATCGTCGCTTTTCAAAGGCGTTTGGTGAATCGCAAGACACCATTGGGACGGCCCCCTTTGGATACGCGAAATCGTCATCTCAAAACCGTCCACCCCCCAGGTCATCCGCAATCTTAAAGGGTCAATTGACTGTATCTGATCTAGCCGCATCTCAACCAAGGCGCGGTCGAACGCAAAATCAAAAGTTCGGCAAGAGATATAAGCCCGATCCAAATGCGCCGACAATCGCCTTGGACCTTCGCCCGGCCACCAGCCCAGTGTTTCGATGACCTTTAATTCATCAGGGACAGATCCGCGTAGCGCGCTTTCCATAGGGCCTCCTCATATTCTGATCTTGCAGTACTGTCATAAACCACACCACCGCCGACATTCAGCCGCGCTTGCCCCCCCTCAAACAAGCTGATCGTCCGGATCGCGACATTCATACCGGCCCGCCCATCGGGCGCGAACCATCCAATCGATCCACAATAAACATCGCGCGCCTCTGGTTCCAACGCATGAATAATCTCCATTGCGCGAATTTTTGGTGCGCCTGTGATGGACCCACAAGGAAACAACGCCTTTAAAATATCCGTAAAACCAACACCCTTTTGCAAATCTGCTTCCACCAAAGAGGTCATTTGATGAACCGTCGCATAGCTTTCAACATGGAAAAGTTCGGGCACCCTCACCGATCCTGTCTGAGCCACACGCGAAATATCATTGCGCAACAGATCCACAATCATCAAGTTCTCGGCCCGATTTTTGATATCTTTTGAAAGCCATGTCTTGAAGGCGTGATCTTCGGCTTCGGTCGCACCGCGCGGGAGCGTACCTTTCATGGGACGGGTTGAAATCCGGCCCTGCGCATCAATTTCGAAAAACAGTTCGGGGGACCGCGACAGGATGACGGGCCCAGCGCCGAGATCAACAAATGCACCATGACCTACACTCTGATAGGCGCTCAATTTCTGGTACAATGCCCAAGGATCACCAGCCCATTTTGCGGTCATCGGAAAGGTCAGATTGGTTTGATAGATATCACCCGCAGCAATATAGGCCGCAACTTTTGCAAAAGCCTCGGCATAGGCAGTTTCATCCCACAAAGGTTCTGGTTTGGACAATTGCACGCTGATGGCGGCCAAGGTTTGGATCGGCACACCTGAAACAGGCCCGTCAAACACCGCCCAGACCATGAGCGGCATGCGGCGCGAAACAGGCAGAAGTTTATGCAGTTTGGGTTCCAGCACATAACCCAACTCATAGCTTGCAAAACCGGCCACCCATTGGTCACCATCCAAAGCCGCTTGGACCTGATTGAGGGCCGTTTCTACATCGGCAGGGTCCCAAACTTCGATGATGTAAGAAGGGCCTTCAAACAGGCATGCCTGCCCATCAGGTCCATTGTCAAAGAATATCCGAGATGCCGGAATCATGCCTGCCGCGTGACCCGCAGGCACGAACTTGTCAATGCGGCATCAAAATCGGATAGAGTGAGGCCACCAAAAACCCGGCCATCGTCCAATTGAATGCCCGCAAATAGCGCGGATCCTGCAACAGCTCTTTTACAGCAACACCAAGCAATGTCCAAACCGACACGCAGGGCAAATTGATCAAGCCAAAAACAATCGCCACAAACGAAACAGCTGCGATACTGTTGTCGGCGGCATAGATTGTGATCGCACCCAAGGCCATGGCCCAAGCTTTTGGGTTGACCCATTGGAAGAGCGCTGCCTGAACGAAGGTCATCGGTGTTCCACCGACCTCTCCATCTTGGGGTGCCGCCGCGTTTGCAATTTTCCAGGCCAGCCAAAGCATATAGATCACACTAAAGATGGTCAGCGCGATATTCGTCCATGGATAGCGTTCAAAGATTTGCGCCAATCCTAGACCCACCAACAAGACCATCACGGTAAAACCGATCCCAATGCCCAGCATATGGGGGATCGTCCGACGAAAACCAAAATTCACGCCGGAGGCCATCAACATCAAGTTGTTAGGGCCTGGTGTGATAGAAGACACGAACGCAAACCATGAAAGGGGAAGTAATACTGACCAATTCATGGGCCGGGCGTTTCAAGCGTAATGATTTAAGTCAACACCAAAAAGATCAGAACGGAACGATATAGCTCAATTCGACGCTGACGGCGTCATATTCCGGGTCCCAGCAATTTGGGAAAGCTCCAGATTGACAAGGCTCTTCCAAAATTTGGTTAAAACGATCGTAAGTGGTCAACGCCCGAACTCGCGCTGCGTTATCAAGCTCAAATTGCACGCCAAAAGACGCCGTTACGCCTCCAAGGATCACGCTGTCGGTTTCTCCGGTATCGACACCAGATTCGCCAAAGAGCGCGCCATAGCCCAAACCAAAGACGAGGTCAGTTCGCTCACTTAAATTAAGATGTGCAATGACGCGCGCGCGAAGTATTGCATCCGCCGTACACAGGTAGGGACCTATAACGGCTGTATCGCAACTTATGCTATTGACCTCGAAATCAGCTCCCATCGGGATATCTACGCCAAACTCAAACGCCAAAGGGATGCTGGAAGTAGGCACTTCGTAACCGATAAGGGCATTCAGGCCAAAATGATCACTATTTGCATCAAAACGGTCTTCGTCCCATGGGCCTGTGTTGCTGACCGCATCTGAATAGGTCACACCGCCACCGAAGTAGAACCCGGAAGATTGTCCAAGTACCGACGTTGAGAAAAACAAAAGAACGCTTAAAGCGCCAAAAATCGATCGTCTCATTAACACCCCCACAGTAACGTTTCACAAAACATACTATATTTCACAGCGATGTCTTGTATAATCTTACTTGCTGCCATCCGCTCATTGGCCTAGTTCCCAACAGATTTTTCTTGAATTGCCATCGCAGGACCAACGCACATGCCCAAACGCACCGATATCGACGCCGTTTTGATCATCGGGGCTGGTCCCATCATAATCGGCCAAGCCTGCGAGTTTGACTATTCAGGCGCACAAGCCTGTAAAGCCCTCTCAGAAGAGGGGTATCGCGTGGTTCTTGTGAACTCGAACCCAGCCACGATCATGACCGATCCCGGTATGGCCGACGCCACTTATATCGAGCCGATCACCCCAGAAGTGGTTGCAAAGATCATCGAGCGGGAACGGGCAGCGCATCCGGATGAGAATTTGGTGATCTTGCCAACGATGGGCGGTCAAACCGGTTTGAACACTGCGCTGGCTCTGGACGCGGATGGAACGCTTGAAAGATTTGGGATTGAGCTGATCGGGGCCAAGCGTGAAGCCATCGAAATGGCCGAAGATCGCAAACTCTTCCGCGAAGCGATGGACCGTTTGGGCATCGAAAACCCGCGCGCTACAATTGCAGAAACGCTCGAAGAGGCGATGTCGGCGCTCAGCGAAGTTGGCCTGCCTGCAATCATCAGACCCGCCTTTACAATGGGCGGCACGGGTGGCGGCATTGCCTATAACCGTGACGACTATGAGATGATCTGCAAATCGGGCCTTGATGCCTCGCCAGTTTCGCAAATCCTGATCGATGAAAGCCTGTTGGGCTGGAAAGAATTCGAGATGGAGGTCGTGCGCGACAAAGCCGACAACGCGATTATCGTTTGTGCGATCGAAAATGTGGACCCTATGGGCGTTCACACGGGCGACTCGATCACCGTGGCCCCCGCGCTGACGCTCACGGATAAAGAATACCAAATGATGCGGACGCATTCGATCAATGTGCTGCGCGAGATCGGCGTCGAAACGGGCGGGTCGAATGTTCAATGGGCGGTGAACCCAGAAGATGGACGCATGGTTGTCATCGAAATGAACCCGCGTGTCTCGCGGTCCTCGGCTTTGGCATCAAAGGCCACCGGTTTTCCCATTGCAAAAATCGCGGCTAAATTGGCCATCGGCTACACTCTGGACGAGCTGGACAATGACATCACCAAAGTCACACCCGCCAGTTTTGAGCCCAGCATCGACTATGTCGTAACCAAGATCCCACGTTTTGCCTTTGAGAAGTTTCCAGGTGCCGAAGAAAAACTGACAACCGCGATGAAATCCGTGGGCGAAGTCATGTCCATCGGCCGCACCATCCATGAAAGCTTGCAGAAAGCCTTACGTTCTATGGAAAACGGACTGACGGGGTTTGATGAAATTCAAATTGAGGGTGCCCCAGACACCGCAGCCGTCATTCGGGCCATTTCCGAACAAACCCCAGATCGTTTGCGCCTAGTTGCCCAAGCTATGCGTCATGGCCTAACAGATGATCAAATAATCGCAGCAACAAAGTTCGATCCTTGGTTTCTATCGCGGATCCGCGAAATTATTGACGCAGAAGAGGCCATTCGCACTGGCGGATTGCCCACGGACACCAAGGGTCTGCGCCGATTGAAAATGCTTGGCTTCTCAGACGAGCGTCTGGCCCATCTCGATGGTCAGAATGAACGGGATATCCGGATCATGCGCACAAAGGCAGGTGTCACTGCGGTCTTCAAGCGCATCGACACATGTGCAGCCGAATTCGAAGCGCAGACGCCCTATATGTATTCCACATATGAGGCTGACGCGATGGGCGAGGTCGAATGCGAAGCCCGGCCTTCTGACCGAAAGAAGGTCGTAATTTTGGGCGGCGGCCCGAACCGGATCGGTCAAGGGATCGAATTTGACTATTGTTGCTGTCACGCCTGTTATGCGCTGACTGAGGCGGGCTTTGAAACCATAATGGTCAATTGTAATCCCGAAACGGTATCGACGGATTATGACACGTCAGATCGTCTTTACTTTGAACCGCTGACGCTTGAAAATGTGTTGGAAATCCTCCGCGTTGAACAGGAAAATGGCACTTTGCACGGTGTGATCGTTCAATTCGGCGGTCAGACCCCACTGAAACTTGCAAACGCATTGGAAGAAGAAGGCATAGCGATCCTCGGCACGTCACCAGATGCGATCGACTTGGCAGAGGACCGTGAGCGCTTTCAGAAACTGTTGCAAGACCTGAACCTAAAGCAGCCGATCAACGGCATTGCCAGCTCGGGCGCGCAGGCGATGGAAATCGCCAAACGCGTCGGCTATCCGATTGTGATCCGCCCATCTTATGTTCTTGGTGGCCGTGCGATGGAAATCGTCCGAGATGACGCTCAGTTGGAACGCTATATAAACGAGGCTGTCGTCGTCTCAGGTGACAGCCCAGTGTTGCTCGACAGCTATCTGACCGGCGCCGTCGAGGTGGATGTTGACGCGCTTTGTGACGGCAAGTCCGTCCATGTCGCAGGCATCATGCAACATATCGAAGAGGCCGGCGTCCATTCGGGCGACAGTGCCTGTTCCCTGCCGCCTTACTCGCTCCCAAACGAGATCATCGAAGAATTGATCAAACAATCAGAGGCCCTGGCCCTGGCGCTGAACGTGGTCGGGCTGATGAATGTTCAATTCGCCATCAAAGACCGGGAGATCTTCATCCTCGAGGTGAACCCGCGCGCTTCGCGCACCGTGCCCTTCGTGGCCAAGGCGGTCGGCTATCCGGTGGCCGCGATTGCCGCGCGCACCATGGCAGGCGAAACCTTAGATGCATTTGATCTGAAGAACCCGCTACCAGATCATTTCGCCGTCAAAGAGGCCGTGCTGCCGTTTAACCGCTTCCCGGGCGTGGACCCGCTTTTGGGACCTGAAATGCGCTCCACTGGCGAGGTTATGGGCCTTGATACAAGCTTTGAGCGTGCCTTCCTCAAAGCGCAGCTTGGTGCAGGTTCGCCGTTGCCCACCGGGGGCAACGTGTTCATTTCGGTGAAGAATTCCGACAAGGATCATTTGATTTTGGAGGCCGCACAAATCCTGTCAAATCTGGGCTTTGCAATCATCGCAACCGGGGGCACCTCTGATTGGTTGGCCCAAAAGGGAATTACCAATGAAAAGGTCCTGAAAGTCTATGAAGGTCGACCAAACATTATCGACCGGCTCAAGGATGGCCAGATCGATTTGATCTTTAACACAACTGAAGGGGCCGCCTCGATCGAGGATAGCCGCGGCATCCGGGCCGAAGCGCTCTACTCGAAGATCCCGTACTACACGACGGCGGCAGCATCCTTGGCCACGGCGCAAGCGATCCAGAATAAGAAGGAAAGCGACCTCGAGGTCGCGCCTCTGCAGGCATATGGGTAGCCCTAAGGCCACCCAAATTTGTCAAATTACGCGAAAAACGTCCCACTTCGTGGAACCCGAGACGATAACTTCGCTCATCTTCTTTCCCCAGTTGGCATGCATTTTGACTTGAGCAATCTTGGAAAAGAATTCATCGAGCTGCGTTAAATCATCAATCTCGAATTCGTCTTCGATCAGTGCTTCTTTCGCTCCAACTGACCCGGAAATCGTCCGAAGGCGCTTTGCCTCCATTCCGACCTGAGCGCCGATCTGCTCCTGCCATTCCTTCAACAATGCCAGAGCTTCACCTTTCATTCCAAACTTGGCTTCACAGCTCCATCTTGCGATCATCATTTACGCTCTCCTTAGCATTATCCGGCCATTGCCGAAGACGGGTCCATGACACGATCTACTTGATAGATCGTAGTGATCGGAATTCCGCTGATTTCCGAATGCTTGCGGATCGCATCCTCATCATCTGCCAAGTAGACGCAAAAAATCTTATCACCTGCTACATGACTTTGCTGCCACTGGACCGTCGGCGCGAGCTGCGCCAATGCCGCATTGGAGTTCTGTGCTGCTGCTGCCGCCTCGTTATTGTTCATAGATCCCGCGTCTGGAATGTCGCGTTCGATAACATACTTCTTCATTTCAATCTCCTTTTTCATCGCCGCCTCGCAGCAACTTGTAAGCTGGTTTTCAAGAAACATTTTTGATTTAACCAGTCTGGTTTTCGAACTGGTTTCGAAGCATCGATTGGTTAGTTTGGTCTCAAAGATAATGGAGACATATCGGATGAAACGCCCCAAATACGGACAGTATTGCCCGCTTTCTATGGCGTCCGAAATTTTAGGAACGCGTTGGACGCTACTCGTTCTTAGGGAGCTGTTGGAAGGGTCGACCCAATTTAATGATATTGCAAGGGGTGTACCCCTGATGTCGCGTAGCATGCTCTCTCAACGCTTAAAGGATCTGGAAACCGCTGGCCTTTTAACGAGAGAAGCCGCCGGACCTGGGCGACCAACGAAACACAATTTGACAGACGCGGGCCGAGCTTTGGGTGGGGTCATCCGAGGCGTTGCCGAGTGGGGGCAGGAATGGATCGATACCGATCCCTCTTTAGAGGATGTCGATACCGATTTTCTGATGTGGGACATTCGTCGAAATATGACTCTCCCAAACGATCTTACAAATCGTTTCGTTTTGCATTTTCATTTTCCTGATGGTCCAGATGGCAAGACGGATCATTGGCTTGTTTCAGAAAAAGGGGAGATTGATATCTGCTACATCGATCCTGGTCACGAAATTGATGTTCACATTGAGTCAGGACTAAAAGATTTCACAATGGTCTGGATGGGATGGTTGCCGCTGAAAAAGGCACAAGAGGAGGGGAAACTTTTCGTAGATGGTCCCCCGCGATTGGTCGAAGACGTCCCAAAGTGGTTGGGCCTCAGCTCCGTTTCGATGATAGAGAAAAAACCACGCGACCTTCGTGCACTCCGCACGACGATACGGTGAGAACTTTATTCAAAGGTTCCCTACGACACAAAGGCCGCTGCTTAGCTGGCCACGGCTCAAGCGATCCAGAACAAGAAAAAAGCGGCCTCGAAGTCGCCCGATTGCTGGCATATGGATAACGGATGGACGTTTTGGCGCAGGCCTAGTTCGCCACCATATCGGTGACAAATTCATAAAGTTCGGCCGCAGGCAATCCACGCTGCGTATTCTCGCGAATCCACGCTTGGGCCGCAGGCTGGGCCACCGCATCAATAAAGTCTTCAATCTCACGATCGCTATAGGTGATTTGCTCAATGCCCAACGCTTTCAAGGTGGGGCCCCATGCGCGCATCGTCTCTGTCTCATAGTAGCGGATATAATGATCGAGTGCGTCATCAATTGACTCCAGAAGCGCTGCGCGATGATCCTCTGGCAAGGCCGCCAGCGCATCTGAATTGACCACAACCGGGCAGTTCACAGTGCCCGGGTTAAGGTTAGTCGTCCACCATTTCGCATTGGGCAAAGTTCCAAAAGACATGTGTGCGTGCGGCGCGAAAGCGACGGCCTTGACCAAACCATCGCGAAGCGCATCCGGAACCTCTGTTGCGGACAAGGACCGGGGTATGGCCTCTAGTGTTTTCATCGCGGCACTGATCCCGCCTGTGGCCCGAACAGAAAGGCCCAAAAAATCGACTAGGATTAGCGGGGGTTCGTCAGTGCCGATGATATTATATTGTGGCAAAGGCGATGGCATCAGCAGCGTTGCATTCCAGCGATCCATATCTTGCTTCACAGCCGGATGATCATAAAGCGCCTGTGAAATTCGCCGCTCTTCCTCCAGATTGCCAATTCCAAGAAAGGGCAATTCCATCACGGTGATCGATGGATTTTTATCAGGGTGATATCCTGCACAGAACTGCGCCATTTCAAAGGCACCTTTTGAGATGCCGTCCAAATTCTCTCTGTTTTTTGACAATCCACCATATGAGAGGTTCAGCGTGAACGCCCCATCGGTGCGCTGCGAGACCAGTTCCGCCAGTTTCTCAACATGTTCCGTAAATGCGCGGCGACTGCCCCATAGGGAAACATCCCAGTCCGTCGAAAGAACCGGAACCGCAGGCATGGCAATTACAAACCCTGTCACAAACAGCGCTACGCGCCCAAAAAAACGTCTCATGCGCCCCTCCCTATACCTAAGCGTAATTGTTAACAGATTGTTAACGCAAGGGCACTCATTCAGGTATTTTGCGCATTCAGGGGCTTAGAGCGTCCCAAAATACAGGTTTGACGGCGGTTTATTGACGCAAGATCTTTGACACGAGGCAAAATTTACGGTCCGCTTAGACCTCTCGTCCAAGCAAAACGCCTTTAACATCGCTTGCGAATACTCAGCCCGACCACAACTCCGTGTCTGGATAAAATTGTGACCACGCAAACCAAAAGGCTTGATGCGATCCCAAATCGGACCCATCTGTGTCGATAGCCTTTATCCCACCTGCATCCAGAACAATGCGTACGTTTTCAAAGGCGATGTCTTCGCCGGCTTGCAAGGCCAGAATGGCTACCGAACGCTGAAAAGCTACGGCTTGGCCAGTGGCTGTAACAACGCCAATGACGTCCTCATGTACAGACAGGCGTGGATCGACATCACCAATGGGGAAAATCGGACCATTTGCATCACGGCCATTTCGGAAGTCCGGGTCACGGCCCAATGCGTATTTCTCGGCCAGGACCGTTGTTTCGGGATGCGCGGCTTTCCACTCTGCCCAAGTTGAGGTCACAACACTCGCTTGTCCCAAGGTGACACCCTTTTCCGCCAAAGGCCCGGTCAACGCGGTGCCCAAAAATGTGTCAAAAACCGAAAACGTGTTTAAGTCATACATCACTTTGTTCGAGCGGCTCAAAAGCCCCGAGGTTCGCAATATTGGACGTCCAACGCCCGCGGGCAGTTTGTCTGTGAAATAGGCCTGCGCGGCACCGCAAAGTGTGCAGTAAGGAATGCCCAAATCGCGACCACCCAAACTGTCATTCACCATCTCCCTGACTTCCATGATTTGACGAGGATAGGCCCGCGCTGCGCCATTCACGACGATACCAAAGACGACGTCATCCTCGGCCAACCAGGCTTCATCTGCCGAAACCACATCGGGGTTGTCGGCCGCCGGGATACAGTTGCATGCCTCATCTGTGTCTTCCATCGCACGGTCGTCAATCAACACTCCACCCCAAGAGACCAAACGCCAATCGATATCACCCTCTACAAAGATCTGTTCCATGTTTGGAAGAACCGTGGTGAATATCTCGCGTTTCATTTCCAGATAATTCGGCGGCGCCGGGATGTCCCAAGCGATCAATTGGTCCGTGATCAAACCCCAAAAATTCTCCCCGGGCGTCTCTATCTCTAAGAGCTCGGCCGCCGCGCGCGAGAACCAGATATTCAATTCATAAGATCGAACAAAGCGCAACGCGTCGCTAATCACCCAAGCGATACGCGGATCGCCCGCCTGCCCAAGCTGAATCAGTAAGTCTTCCTTGGACGGGTCCCACTGACCGGTGCGAACAGTCGCCAGAACCGTTTGATCAATCAGGTTCATGACCTCTTCTGATAAGGGTCCTTCGGGGATCGTAGGGGGCGTGCCAAATTGCTCGATCACATAATCCGGTAGATCTTTGGCCCAAAGCTTCGCGTCACCCAGTCCCACAAAACTAAAGGCGACCGAAAGCGCCAATCCAAATATCAGTTTCATAAGGCCCTCCTGGATCAACTTTGATGAATCCTTAGGGCATTCGGGATCGGATCAACCAATCACGTTTGGGTCATAGGTTGTGAGCGACCGCTTGATTTCAAACACAGAGATCGGTTTGATATTGTCTGTTGATCCCGAACGGGTCGGCTGTTTGCGCGGAACAGTTCACAACCAACCACGCAAGGCGTACCAAAAATCATGGCGTGCGTCCGATTGCCCGGCAATGCTGCCCTCGGCATCTTCCCAGCTGGCGTTGATCGCCATCACGATCTTCTGGGTTGGATCAATATAGATCGCTTGACCGAAAATCCCCAATGCAGCAAAGCTGCCATCATCCAATATCCACCACTGAAACCCATAGTCGCGCTGGTCATTATCGGGCACGCGCTCTTGCAGACTGGTCGCCAACTCAAACCATCCGTCAGGCAAAACAGACACGCCATCAATGACACCGCCCTCCAAAACGAACTGCCCAAAAAGTGCATAATCGCGTGTGCTGGCTTGTATACAGCATCCCCCGATCGGCTCTCCTGTCGATGACACAATCCAGGCGGCATCCCCCTGCATGCCAAAAGGCGCCCAGATCTTTTCTGAGAAATAGACATTCAATGCTTTGCCAGTCGCAGCCTCTACCAAATTGCCAACCAAGTTTGTCTCACCAGTTGAATAATTAAACACCTTGCCGGGTGGGTGGGATCGCCCCAAGCGTTTCATATAACTGACGGTTGAGGCCTCTCCGGGTTCAACCTCTACGGACCGAAACAAAGCGACGTCTGAACTTGGGTCGCTATAGTCTTCATTCCAATTCACGCCCGATGTCATTGTGAGCAATTGTTGGACCGTCACCGCTTCATAGGACGTGCCTTGGAAGGCTGTAATGTAGTGGGAAATTGGCGCATCGAGCCCGTCTATAAACCCATCCTTGATGGCCGCGCCTACCAATGTGGATGTCATGGATTTTGCAACCGAGAAACTGGCCCATTTGCTGGTCTCATTTTGATGCAACCCGTATCCTTCAAAAGCAATTTTACCGTCCTTTAGGATCACAAGCCCAGCGGCGTTTTGTTCGCGCATAAACGCCTGAATACGCTCAAGCTGATCTGGGGGCGCAGACCCTTCCAGTATTCGTGGATTTTGGGACCTTAAGATCGGAACAGATTTGACTGTTGGGATCTTCTCTCCAAGTGCGAACCCTGTGTCGCGTTGGCTCTGCTCCCAGAACAAAACATCCGTGTCACTTGGCGGGTTTGACAAGAAGATGCGCCATTGTGGTCCAATCCATAGCCAAAAGCCGATGCCGGCCACCACAACGATCGCGAAACCCATCAGCATGATAGAAGCCATCTTAGACATACCTCGCGCCTCCCAAAGCTCAGTTTGGGCAGCGTAGCGCTTGCGTCTACTCGCTGTCCATATCCCAGCCGAGCGCACGCGCGACTGTGAAAATGTCCTTATCTCCCCGACCGCACATATTCATGACCATAATATGGTCCTTGGGCAGGTCGCCTGCGATTTTACGGACATGGGCCAGCGCATGGGAGGGTTCTAGCGCAGGGATGATCCCTTCGGTCCGGCACGACAATTGGAACGCATCCAACGCTTCGGTGTCGGTCACCCAGACATATTCTGCACGACCAATATCGCGCAACCAAGCATGCTCTGGCCCGATGCCTGGATAATCGAGACCCGCCGATATCGAATACCCTTCCAAGATCTGTCCATCACTATCTTGCAACAAATAGGTGCGGTTCCCATGCAGCACGCCGGGCCGCCCGCCGGTTAGCGAAGCACAGTGCTCCATTTTGTCATCAACGCCTTTGCCGCCTGCCTCGACGCCAATGATGCGCACCGATTTGTCGTCTAAGAATGGATAGAACAGCCCCATCGCGTTGGAGCCGCCGCCAATGCAAGCCACGACCGAGTCCGGCAAACGGCCCTCAGCCTCCATCATCTGGTCCTTGGTTTCCTTTCCGATAATACTTTGAAAATCGCGCACCATCGCAGGGTAGGGATGCGGTCCTGCCACTGTACCAATACAATAGAACGTATCGGCCACGTTGGTGACCCAATCGCGCAACGCATCATTCATGGCGTCCTTAAGCGTGCCTCGACCAGAGGTGACAGGGATTACTTCGGCCCCTAATAGTTTCATCCGGAATACGTTTGGCGCCTGACGTTCGACGTCATGGGCCCCCATATAGACCACGCATTTCAACCCAAATTTCGCACAGACCGTCGCCGTCGCGACACCGTGCTGACCTGCGCCCGTCTCGGCAATGATGCGTGTTTTTCCCATACGGCGTGCCAGAATGATCTGACCCATCACGTTGTTGATTTTATGTGCGCCTGTATGGTTTAGTTCGTCTCGCTTGAAATAAATCTTCGCGCCACCCAGCTCTTGGGTTAGGCGTTCTGCGAGGTAAAGTGGGCTTGGCCTGCCCACATAATGTTTCCACAGATAGTCCATCTCATCCCAGAAGGACTGATCCGTTTTTGCCTTTTCATACTCGGCCTCAAGATCAAGGATCAGCGGCATCAATGTTTCTGACACGAACCGCCCGCCGAAATCGCCAAAGCGCCCATCCTGATCCGGCCCTGTCTTAAAGCTGTTTGCGAAATCGTTCATTGTCGTCACTTTCTTTAGTCCGGCTTTCCTATCCAAGCGAACCGCTTTGGTAAAGTCAGACAGAAAGGCATTTCAGAATGCCTTTTGCCGCGCTTTAAAAGCGCGGCTTAAGCCGCTTGAACGGAGCTTTCTAGTACATTCGATAAATCGGCAGGTTGTTGAAAATCACGATGTAATGGCGCCCGTTTTCAAAAGCCCGGTAACCCCGGCCTTTGAACTTCTGCGACAAAGGCAGCGCGCCCGACGATGCCCTATATCGCGGATTTGCCTTTTGATAACACCGCCATCACGCGCTTCTTTTGATGTAAAGAATTGCTCCATCCATCCTGCTGCGGTCAGGTGCTTTGGCTCATATTCGATAAAAACGGGTTAACGCGTCCAAAGTAAAAGTCACTTTAACGCGCTGCAGCCGCAATGAAATCTTCAATCCGGCGCATGTCCTTGATCCCCGGTGCACGTTCAACCCCAGAGGCCACGTCAACCTGATCTGCACCCGTGCGGCGCACGGCCTCGGTCACATTCTCGACGGTCAAACCGCCTGCCAGCATCCAGGGCACCGACCAGCGCCGCTCAGCCAACAAGTCCCAATCAAAGCTTACGCCATTGCCACCCGGTAAGTCTGATCCTTGGGGCGCTTTGGCATCGACCAATATTTGATCGGCAACAGGTGCAAAAAGATCAATCTTTGCCAAGTCTTCTGATTGTGAAAGGCCAACAACTTTCATCACCGGCAGGCCTGTACGCGCTTTCACTTCAAGGACGCGCTCAGGTGTCTCAGAACCATGCAATTGAATCATATCGATCGGCGCATGTTCCATAAGTGCGTCCAGAAAGGCATCATCGGGATCGACCAGCAAGGACACTTTGCACATGCCAACCGGCACCAGCGCACCCAAAGCTTTAACCTGTTCCAAAGTGACAAAGCGGGGGGATTTTTCAAAATGGTTAAACCCAATATAAGCAGCTCCTGCTTGCGCGCAGGCCGTGACGATCTCCTCCGATGTCACGCCACAAATCTTAACTTTCACGGCGTCTCGTCCAATAGCGCCAGAATTTCATCCTGATCTTCACCCCGCTCCGCGCGCATCCGTTTGATCTCACGCTTCAGGCGCTTGACCTCCCGTGTGGATTGACGCTCGCCGGAACGGAACCGCGCCTCGCGCAGGTATTCCCAAACGAAACCAATGATCAGTCCAATTAACACACCCAGTAAAATTACCAAAAACAGTGGAACTGAAACCTGCGAGGCAAAGGGCAAAAGCCCGGCCAATTCTTCGGGCACAAGGTTCAAGATTACCGGTTTACGATTTGCAACGGCAAGCACGAGCACTGACAAGCCTATTAAAGCCGAGAATGTTAAAGAAACGATCCGCATCACAGAGGCTCCATTTCAGGTGTATTTAAAACCCCGTGCAAAGACGATCAAGCGGTGCAAACCTTAATCTGCGTTCAAACGATCGCGCAGCAACTTACCGGTTTTAAAAAAAGGTACATATTTTTCGCCAACGGGAACCGGTGTTCCGGTTCGTGGGTTTCGTCCAATGCGCGCGGTGCGTTTTTTAACGGAAAATGCACCAAAGCCGCGCAGTTCGACGCGATCACCCTGAGCCAAGGCATCAATAATTTCATTGAAAATCACACTGACAATGGCTTCGACATCTTTCTGATAAAGATGCGGATTTTCTTCGACCAGCTTTTCAATCAATTCCGAACGGACCATTCAGGCGCTCCCCAGCCCACTGGATAGTTGTTCAATCAAATTCCCATGACACTGTATAGGGTGCGGCGTAAAAGTTTTGCGCTTTGTTATTGATTTTTAACGGTTTTGCTCAAATTGCAGCCTCAAAACAACAAAAGCCGCCCGAAAGGACGGCTTTTGCCAAACTCTAAATTCGTCTGAAACTACGAATCGTCCTGATTCTTCAGCGCTGCACCCAAGATATCGCCAAGTGATGCACCTGAATCTGACGAGCCATATTGTTCCACTGCTTCTTTCTCTTCGGCAATCTCGCGCGCCTTGATCGAGAGGCCCAACTTGCGTGAGCTCATGTCAATATTCGTAACTCGCGCATCAACCTTGTCACCGACGCTGAAACGCTCGGGGCGCTGATCAGCACGATCGCGCGCCAGATCCGAGCGGCGGATGAACGCTTTCATACCGTCATAAGTGACCTCGATGCCGCCATCTTCGATAGCTGTGACCTCGACGGTGACAATCGCACCACGCTTGATGCCCGATGTTGCATCGGCAAAGGGATCTCCATCCAAGGCTTTGATAGACAGGCTGATACGCTCTTTCTCAGGATCGACATCGCTGACGACCGCCTTAACCATATCGCCCTTCTTGTAGTCCTGAATGGCCTCTTCGCCAGAGCGGTTCCAATCCAGATCAGACAAATGGACCATACCATCAATATCGCCTTCCAGACCGACAAACAATCCAAACTCAGTGATGTTTTTAACTTCACCTTCAACTGTGGCCCCTTCAGGGAAGTTTTTGGCAAAGCCTTCCCATGGGTTGCCTTGTGTCTGCTTCAGACCCAAGGACACACGCCGTTTCGCAGTTTCGATCTCCAGAACCATCACGTCCACTTCTTGTGAGGTCGAGACGATTTTTCCCGGATGCACATTCTTTTTGGTCCAAGACATCTCTGAGACATGAACAAGGCCTTCAATGCCATTGTCCAGTTCCACAAATGCACCGTAGTCGGTGATATTTGTAACCACGCCCTTATGGACAGAACCCAGCGGGAATTTCGCATCGACATTCGCCCATGGATCTTCTTGCAGCTGCTTCATGCCAAGGCTGATACGATGTGTGTCTTTGTTGATCTTGATGACTTGCACTTTGATCGTCTCGCCAATCGCCAAAACCTCTGAGGGGTGATTGACGCGAGACCAAGCCATGTCTGTGACATGCAACAGACCATCCACGCCGCCCAGATCGACAAAGGCACCATATTCCGTGATGTTCTTGACGACACCATCAACGGCATCACCTTCGGCGAGTTTGCCGACGATTTCGGCGCGTTGCTCGGCACGACTCTCTTCCAAGATGGCCCGGCGCGAAACAACGATGTTGCCGCGACGACGATCCATTTTAAGGATTTGGAACGGTTGAGCTAAGTTCATCAAAGGTCCGGCATCGCGCACAGGTCGCACATCCACTTGCGACCCTGGCAAAAACGCTACGGCGCCTCCCAGATCCACGGTGAAACCCCCTTTGACACGACCAAAGATTGCACCTTCGACACGCTCTTCGGCTTCATAGGCTTTTTCCAGACGATCCCAAGCGGCCTCGCGGCGGGCTTTCTCTCGAGAAACCACCGCCTCACCACGAGCGTTTTCAACACGCTCAAGGAAGACCTCAACAGTGTCGCCTACGGCAATCTCTGGTGGCTGGCCTGGATTTGCGAATTCTTTCAGTTCGACGCGGCCTTCCATCTTGTAGCCCACATCGATGATGGCTTGTCCCGCTTCAATCGCAATGACCTTACCTTTGACAACAGATCCTTCGTCAGGTGTGTCGATATCGAAGCTTTCGGAAAGGAGGGCTTCGAACTCCTCCATTGTTGCTTTAGCGCACATATAAGGGTGTACCTATCTATACAGTGTTGGTTTGCCGCGAGTTCCCTCGGGACTTTTGGGTTTCGTTATATCGCGCTCTCTGCCCCGGCCTGCGAGTTTTCCCGCCCTGTATACGGCTAAACGGTTGCGTTCTTCGCGATCCGCGGGCGTATAGACAGGGTTTTGCTAGGGATCAAGGGTCGGTGCCAGATAAATATGCGTCCTAAGAAAGCTCGTTTTTCTGGTGCTCATTCCTTTACCCGTTTGGAAGCCACGTTTTAAGGTGCGCATTCATAGCGCACCAATTTAAGCTTCAGTTAAACCCATCACACCATAACCTAAATTTGCTTGTCGGGCTGTCGCAATATTCGCTGACCACTGATCCCGACCAGGTGCCCAGACAGGACCTTTCAAACCAGTCATTTTCGTAACTATGGTCATCAACCAATCGGTTATAAGAACTCCACGTTGGCTCATACTCGTTGCGAAACAAGTTCTCCCTAAGGTTCAACTGATAGTTATACTGATCCACCAAATAGTTGTAATGATTGAGCAGAGAAGAGTTGTTCGGCTGCCCCGCCAATAACCCATTTTGAACCGATATCTGCCAGTCCAGATTGTCGAGCGTGCTATCAAATGAATCCAATTGGCTTTCGATCCGATCAAGGCGTTTTCCGCGATCGTAAATCGCATCGTCCAAATCATCGAGTTGGTACTGGGTTACAGCGCATTCCTCGAACAATGCGCGATCTGTTTTGGTCTGTGCCAACGCGCATGTGGCCGAAATCGCAAAAAGCATTGCTATTACAGATATTCGTATCATGTCCCTTTAGTCCCTCGCTACAGGTCAACACGCTAATCATAGAATTCATAGGATCAAAGCCATTTTATGACTGCATGGCGCGTAACCAGAATTAAATTGGAACAGCCCGCAAACGATCTTTGACTACTCCAATTGCCCTTTCAATCGCCTCTTCAATCGACAACTTACTTGTATCGATCAAATGCGTATCTTCTGCTTGCCGCAGGGGCGAGGCATCGCGTTCGCTGTCGTTCTTGTCGCGCCGACGAACAGCTGCGAGAACCTGATCCAAACGGACATCTTCACCACGCGCAACTAGCTCTTCAAACCGCCTTTGGGAGCGAACGTCTTCGGATGCCGTCACAAACAGTTTTACATCAGCCTGCGGCAGCACGACCGTCCCGATATCTCTGCCATCCAAAACCGCCCCATTGGACTGCGTCGCAATCGCCCTTTGCTTCGCGACCAAAGCTTCGCGTACTTTGGGGATCTTCGCGACAAAACTTGCAGATTGTGCGATCTCTGTCGTCCGCAATGCGCTCTCGACAATATCGGTTGGCGCCAAAGACGCCGCAATTTCAGCAATTTCATCGTCAGAGATGTCAATGTCTGTCTCAAGATATTTCTTGCCCACAGCGCGGTACAATAGACCTGTATCCAAATGGAGCAAATTGAACTCTTTGGCCAAAGCCCGACCGATCGTGCCTTTTCCGGCCGCAGCCGGTCCATCAATTGCAATTGTGATACTCAAAAGTTGCTCCGGTCAATCTGACCGCCCAAGGTTTGCATCAAGGGTACGAAGTTCGGGAAACTGGTCAAAATGGCACCACCATCGTCTATCCGTACTGGGGTCTTTGCCGCCATTCCCAAACACAGGAACGACATGGCAATCCGGTGGTCTAGGAACGTCGCCACTTTGCCACCTCCGGGAACTTCCCCGGACATACCTTGCACAACCAGGTAGTCTTCCCCCTCCTCGATGGTCACGCCGTTGGTCTCCAACCCACGCGCGGTCGCATCAATCCGGTCACATTCCTTCACACGCATCTCGCCAATGCCCAGCATTTCTGTCCGGCCTTCAGCATTGGCGGCCACCATGGAGAGGATCGGGAACTCGTCGATCATGCTGGGTGCCCGTTCTGGCGGCACCACGACCCCCTTCAAATTCGGAGAATAGCGCACACGCAGATCGGCAACCGGCTCGCCGCCCTCTTCGCTTTGGTTTTCGAAAGTGATGTCTGCACCCATTTCCAAGAGCGTAGTTATGATGCCATTTCGCGTCGGATTGAGGCCAACACGTGGCACCAAAATATCAGACTTTTCGACGATCAAGGCCGCACAGATCGGAAATGCCGCAGAGCTGGGATCGCGAGGCACAGTCAGGGTCTGGCCCGTCAATGTCGGATGGCCGTGGACAACAACGCTTACACCTTCGTCGCGGATATCCGTTTCAACCTGTGCGCCAAAGCCCGTCAGCATCTTTTCAGAATGATCCCGCGAAAGCCTTGGTTCATGCAAGATGGTATGGCCCGGCACGTTCAACCCGGCCAGCAACACAGCAGACTTAATCTGCGCAGAGGCATGGGGCGAAGTGTACTCTACCGGGACAGGATTTTCCGCCCCAACGATTGTCAGGGGCAACCGCCCATGTGCCCGACCCACCGATTGCGCCCCAAACAAGGATAGCGGGTCTGTAATGCGCGCCATCGGGCGCGACCGCAAAGACGCGTCACCCGTAAAGGTCGCTGTGATCGGCGTTGTGGCCATTGTGCCCATAATCAAACGCACACCTGTGCCCGCATTCCCGCAATCAATCACATCCTGCGGTTCTGCAAAACCACCCACGCCAACGCCATGGATGTGCCAAACACCCTCATCGTCTTTGAAAACATCCGCGCCAAAAGCCTGCATCGCGCGCGCCGTGGCCAAGACATCTTCGCCTTCCAACAGGCCCGTGACCTTAGTTTCGCCAATGGCAAGCGCGCCAAAAATAAGGGATCGATGCGATATCGACTTATCCCCCGGGACATCCGCCGTCCCGGTCAAAGCACCTATTTTTCGCGACACCATCGGCGTTGCTGGACCATGACCCGACATGCGTAACCCTTCTTCTGACGCCCCAAATACTAGCGGCGCGCAAAGCGTAAGTAGTGCGGTTTACGGCCTTCACGCAACGCTTTCTTCTCGTAGCGGGTGGAAATCCAATGATCCCAAGGCTTGCGCCAATCCTTGGGTCCATCTGCCATCCATGTGAATTCCTGATGTTGCGCCACAACATCCAGTGATTGACGCACATAATCTTCAATATCAGTTGCAATGCGCAGCTCAGCACCGGGTTGCATCTTTGCAGCCAGCGGATTGACAAACTCCGGATTGACGAAACGCCGGCGATGATGACGCTTCTTGGGCCAAGGGTCGGGATATAGCAGATACACCCGCGCCAAACTGCGGTCCGGGATTACGTCGAACAGGTCGCGGGCATCACCATCATAGACTTTGACATTTTCAACGCAAGCAACCCGGATCTTGCCCAGTGCCATGGCAACCCCGTTCACATAGGGCTCACAGCCGATGATCGTTTTGTCGGAATGTACGGTGGCCAGATGGGCCAAATGCTCTCCGCCGCCAAAGCCAATTTCCAGCCAGACATCCCGTCCCCCAAACAAGACCTCAAAGTCCAAAGGCACCCGTTCTGGATTGTCTAGCCAGGAAACAGGACCCAAAGACAGTTTCGGCAGCAGCTCTGCCATATCGCGCTGTTGCGCAGGCCGAAGCGCCTTGCCTTTTTGACGACCATAAAAGTTCCGCCAAGGACCTCTGTCAGAAGATTGGTTCATTACTCAGTCAGAACATCTGCATCCAGCAGTTCTTTCCGTGTCGGATACCACAGCCCGTCACGCCGGACCTTCAAGGACTCAAGTGCGAACAAAGGATCAACACCGCGAGAAACAACATATTTCATCTCGTTATAGAGTTCCAACTGGGTTTCCACATAAATGTCCGACGTCATATCAAAAGGTGTGTCCCAGCCTGCCTCGTCTTTCTCATCAGCAAAGTACTCCGCAAGAGAGCTCGCTGACCAAGAGGTATGGTGCAATCCAATCCGCGCGCCGCGCGCCATTGTCCGCTTCGTCCCGCCCAGCAGAATATAAAAACAACTCGATGAGCAAATGTCGACGACATGGGTATCAAGTTCAAAATCTTGAATCAAACGCCCCATACGCAATCCACCGAAATAGGACCCCCCTCCAGAGTTAAGCTCAATCCGTGAAACCTCGGGGTTGACCCGCAAAAGATCACGCAAATCCTTCACATCCGCCGAAGAAATCTCTGACTCATCATCACCCGTCTCCGTGTCGTAGAACACGGTGTCCCCTGCCACGCGAAACTTCTCGTTTGCAAATCCCGGATGCGCCAATACCATCACGGCGGCAAAAAGGAAGACACGGGTCATCGATCAGAGTACCTTTTTCAAAGCCTCGCCCAGATCTGTGCGTTCCCAGCTAAAGCCGCCCTCGGCATCGGGTTCGCGCCCAAAATGGCCATAGGCCGCAGTGCGCGAATAAATCGGCTTGTTCAAACCCAAATGTGTGCGGATCCCGCGCGGTGTTAAGTCAATCACTTGGGGTATAGCATTTTCAATCGCGGCAACATCCACTGCGCCTGTGCCATGTGTATCACAATAAATCGACAACGGTTCTGCCACACCGATCGCATAAGACAATTGGATCGTGCAGCGTTTTGCAAGGCCCGCAGCCACCACATTCTTTGCCAAATAGCGCGCGACATAAGCAGCCGAGCGGTCAACCTTTGTCGGATCTTTACCGGAAAACGCGCCGCCGCCATGGGGGGCGGCTCCGCCATATGTGTCAACAATAATCTTGCGTCCCGTCAGTCCCGCGTCGCCGTCAGGGCCACCGATCACGAAAGTACCGGTTGGATTGACATGCCAAACTGTCTGATCACTTAGCCAGTCCTTTGGCAGAACCTCACGAATATAGGGCTCAACGATGGCGCGTATATCATCCGAGCTTTGATCTTCGCTTTCATGCTGCGTTGACAGAACAACCTGTGTGACCTCAACGGGTTGCCCATTTTCATAGCGCAAGGTCAGTTGCGACTTCGCATCGGGACGCAATGTCGGTTCTTCACCCGACTTGCGCACTTCGGCCAAACGGCGCAAAATTTTATGCGAATACAAGATCGGTGCTGGCATCAATTCCGGTGTTTCATCCACCGCATAGCCAAACATAATCCCCTGATCTCCAGCACCTTCATCCTTATTGTCTGCAGCATCGACACCTTGCGCTATATGTGCGGATTGCTCGTGCAAGAAATTCATCACATGGCACGTGTTCCAATGGAACTTTTCTTGCTCATAGCCGATGTCCTTGATGCAATCGCGCGCAATCTGCCCAATCCGGCCCATATAATCTTTCAACCGCTCTTGATCGGCAAGACCAACTTCGCCCCCGATCACAACCATCCCACTCGTGGCAAAGGTTTCACAGGCGACGCGCGCTTCAGGTTCTTCGGCCAAGAAAGAGTCCAACACCGCGTCAGAAATGCGATCGCAAAGCTTGTCAGGATGTCCTTCGGAAACGGACTCAGAAGTAAAAAGATAGTCAGATCGGGTCATGAAAGGCGCTCCAGTAAAAATGTCCCCGCCACGCCAGGAAGCCGTTGTGGCAGTGTGACGCGCAGCTAACCAGAGCGACCAGCAGGGTCAACTGGTTTCCCGAGACTTAATGCCCAGTCCCAAAATCAGGATAAATACCCCCAAGAGATAGCTGGGCCAAAAACCAAGCCTTGCATAAAGCGTGGGTTCAATCGGTTCAGGTAGGGCAACATCAATGACATCGCGCCTGTTCAAGGGCAATTCCGCCACGATGCGACCGCGCGCATCAATCATCGCGGATACACCTGTATTGGCCGCGCGCGCGATCGGCAACCCTTGTTCAATCGCGCGCATCTGGGCCTGGGCCAGATGTTGATAAGGTCCGGAAAAATTTCCAAACCACGCGTCATTGGTTACTAAAACAATCCAGTCCGGGCGACCGGATGGCGCAAAACTATAGCGGGTAAAGATGGATTCGTAACAAATCTGCGGCAAATAGGGTGGCAGCTCTGGATCAAGCACCACATCGGGCCGCGCCCCCGGTGTCCAATAGCTTAGGCCCAAGCGATCATACAACTCAGCATAACCAAAACGATCTAGGGTGCCTGCCAGCGGAGGGACTTCTCCAAAGGGCACCAAATGATGTTTGTCATACAAATGCTCAATCGCGCCGGTGCGCCCCAAACGTGCCAACGCATTGTGAAAATATCGCCCGCGATTGTGGTACCCTCCTACAAAGGGCACCCCCCCAAGCGCCGCAATCGCGATATCAGCACGCCGCGTTGGTGTGTCGTTAAGGTTCCACGTCAAAGCATTTTCTGGCCATATGACGATATCTGGCGTCCCATTGCGCGCGCTCAATTCAAGGTTGTCCTGAAAAAACGCTTCCTTGAAATCAGGATCCCATTTCTTTTCCTGATCATTGTTGGTCTGCATAATTCGCACCTGAAAATCGGTGTCGACGCGATCTTGGGTAAGACGCCATTGTCCCCAACCCTCGATCCCGGCAAAGATCACAGCCGCCAAGGCACCCCCGTTCGCAAACCGCCTTGTAAGGAAAGGCAACGCGGCCATAAACAAAATCAACAGCCCCAACCCATGCGGCCCGATCAAGGCCAAGGCCTGCCCAAACCCAGTCTCAACAAATCCTTTCGCAAACATGGCCCAAGGAAATCCCGTCCACAAAATACCGCGTGCCGCCTCCATCGCCGTCCAAAGCAAAACAAGAAGAACCGGACGTGGCACCAAACCTGCCAATCGCTGGCTTACCGCAAAGGCCAGCCCCCAATAGACGGCCAACGCCCCTGACATTCCAAACAAGGCAAACGGTGCCATCCAGCCATAAATTTCGGGTTCAACAAAAAACGGTGAGATCAGCCAATTAAGACTCCCCATAAAATAACCAAGCCCCAGCCACCAGCCTTGCCAGAACCCGCCCAAGCCAAGCCCATCTCTAAGGGTCAACCAGATCGCCGCGGCAAGTGCGCCGAAGGCCAAGGGCCACAGTCCAAAAGGCTCATGGATCAATGACAGGCTCAGTCCAAGCGCAACCCAAACCCCACGCGCCTTCCAAACGCTCATTCTGCTGCGACTTTGGCCTTTGAGGGGCGCACGATCACGCGCTTGATACGCCGCGCATCGGCGTCAGCGATTTCAAAGTCAAAACCCTTGGGATGGGCGATAATCTCCCCTCTGCTGGGCACACGACCCACCAACATAAAGACCAATCCGCCCAATGTGTCGATCTCTTCGTCATCACTATCTTCGGCCAGATCGACGCCCAAAACCTGTTCAAATTCTTCAAGCGCGGCGCGGGCCTGCACGATATAACTGCCATCTGGTCGCTCGGCCCATTCGGCCGTCTCTTCGGCGTCATGCTCGTCGACAATCTCGCCCATGACCAGTTCTACAAGATCTTCGATGGTCACCAAACCATCAACCCCGCCATATTCATCGATAACAAGCGCCATATGCGTGCGTTCACTTTGCATGCGTTGAAACAAAGTCGAGACCGGCATAGACGGTGGCACAAAAATCAAGGGCCGGACCAATTTGCGGATCCCGGGCTTGGTCGCCTTGGTGCCGTTGAATCCAAATTTCAAAGCAAGGTCCTTCAGGTGCAGCAACCCCATCGGATTGTCCAAGCTGTCATTGAAAACCGGAAGGCGGGAAAACCCGCTTTCGCGAAAGGCCGTCAAGACAGCCGACAAAGGCGCGTCATCCGATATCGCGCAAATATCTGCACGCGGCACGGCCACGTCGTCCACGCGTATGCGCCGCAAAGCGTCGATACTGTGAATTTCTTGCGTGTCCTGCGCTTGCGCTAGTGTCTGCGCCCCGAACAGCCAGCCAAATGGCCACCTCGATGAAGGCTCGTCTTGCTGTGCAGCGTCGGCTGTCTCGCCGCCCTGACTGTCGCGTTCCATTTGGCCCTTTCGCCTTAAGTTGCCGCCATACCGATATATGGGTCAGGGATACCTGTTCTGGCAAGAATCTTTGTTTCAAAATCTTCCATATAAGCGGCGGAAACATCCGTTTCATGGTCAAAACCCAAACAATGCAAAACGCCATGCAGTGTCAAATGGACCATATGGTTCTCAAAAGGGATACAAGCGGCCTGCGCTTGGCGTTGAATTATCTCGTAAGCTAGGGCCAAATCTCCAATCTCAGGATCATCAATCGCGCTGCTCTGAAAGGGCGTATCCTTGTCCCAAACCTTGGGATGGACTTGGCCCGGCCAGGATAAAACATTGGTCGGATGATCTTTGCCACGAAATTCTGCATTCAACTCGGAGATCCGTGCATCCGAACACAGCAAAACAGACAGGCCAAGCCCAGCGAGTTCAAGCGCGTCACACATGGCGCTTAGCGCGGGCATGACCGTATGTTCAAAATCCACATCTTGCCATGTGGGTGCCTCATAATTGACTTCCAATATGACTTCAGCTGCTGTGTTTTTCATAAGCCTTGATAATCTTTGCGACCATGGGATGGCGCACCACATCCGAAGAGGTGAAAGTCGTAAACCCGATCCCGTTGACGCCAGACAAGACAGCACTCGCCTCGACCAGCCCGCTTGTTACGCCTCGCGGCAAGTCAATCTGGCTTGCATCACCGGTGATCGCCATACGAGATCCCTCGCCCATCCGCGTCAGAAACATCTTCATTTGCATAGTCGTTGCGTTCTGCGCCTCATCTAAAACAATATACGCATTGGCCAAGGTCCGCCCCCGCATGAAAGCCAGAGGGGCCACTTCGATTTTCTTTTCTTCCTTCAGTTTGGCAACCTGCTTGCCTGGCAGAAAATCATTCAGTGCATCATAAAGTGGCTGCATATACGGGTCGACTTTATCCTCCTGTGTGCCAGGCAAAAATCCCAAACGCTCGCCAGCTTCGACGGCCGGTCGACACAGCACGATCCGGTCCACCAGACCTTCCAAAAACATCGAGACCCCAACGGCGACGGCCAAATATGTCTTACCTGTTCCCGCAGGACCCAGCCCGAAAACCAGCTCATGCTCAAAAAGCTGATGTACATAGGTTTTCTGCGTGGGCGTGCGGGGTTCTATGGTTTTTTTCCGCGTGCGGATTTCAACCACACCTGCGCCAAACATTTCAATCTGATCGCCGTCGCGAATGTCGTCCTGCTCTGAGACCGTGCGCATCCGAATAGCCGCATCGATCTCTGCCGATGATACCTCTTTGCCCTGTTCCAAACGTTGATACATCTCTTCTAGAATCATGCGACCGGCTGCACGCTCATCGTCTTGTCCGCTGACGGTGAGCTCGTTGCCGCGACGCAAAATCTGGACGCCAAGATGGCTTTCAATTTGGGTCAAGTGTTTGTCAAACTCTCCGCAGAGTTCGATCAAAAGCATATTGTCGGGAAACGACACCGTCTCCCATTCTTCAATCGTTGTGTTCAAAAGGCCTGCATCCTTATTGCTATGAGAAAGGTAGAACACAGATTTGATTCAGGGAAGGTGAGAATTGAAAACTCTTTGCATTTCGCAAAGGCGTATTTTCCGGACCCGTTAAGGTCGGAAACAGTCTTTTTTAAAGACCATGCTGTGCGAAAGTTTCCAACAGGTGATACTTCAGTCCTCGAACAAACAGCCAAAGGCAGGAGCGTTGAATGTTTAAAGTGATATCGGGTGTTTGGGCGCTGCTTTTAGGGGTTGTATTTATTATGCTGGGCAACGGCATGCACTTCACCCTGATTGGTCTGCGCGGCGGGCTCGAGGGGTTTTCTTCAACTCAGCTTGCGATCGTGACCTCTGGCTATTTTCTTGGCTTCCTGGCCGGCGCACGGTTAACGCCGAAAATGATCCGCCGCGTCGGTCATGTTCGCGTCTTTGCCGCCCTTGGTAGCTTTATGTCTGCCGCACTCATTGCCTTTCCCGTTGTGACCGACCCTTGGGTCTGGACCATTCTGCGCATTCTAATCGGCTTTTGTATGTCCGGCATCTATGTCACCGCAGAAAGCTGGTTGAATGATGCCTCCCCCAACGAGACCCGCGGCAAAGTTCTGGCCGCTTATATGATCGCGCAAACAATCGGGATTATCGGCGCGCAAGGCCTTTTGACTTTGGGTGACGCAGGCACATCCGTCCTCTTTATCTGTGCATCAATCCTTGTCTCTGTTGCATTTGGACCAATCTTGCTTTCTGTAACCACAACTCCAGTGGCCGAAGTCACGCGTCCAATGCCCCTACGCACGCTTTTTACGGGCTCACCTTTGGGCACTGTCGGTATTTTTTTCCTTGGTGCGGTCTATGCTATCCAGTCTGGCATGGCCGCTGTTTTCGGCACGCAAATCGGTATGTCGGCGAACAATGTCGCCCTTTTGGTTGCAATGCTGTTTGGTGGCGCGTTGCTGATGCAATATCCTGTCGGCTGGCTGTCAGACCGAATGGATCGCCGCAAACTGATTTTCGGATCGGCCGTACTCGGCGCGGTCGCCAGCTATCTGGGCTGGTTTTCGGGCAATGATCTTGTGGCACTTTTGGGGGCTGCTTTTTTTGCGGGAGGGATCACAACCCCGCTTTATGCCCTCTTTCTGGCTTATACGAATGACTATCTTTCGGCCCAGGATATGCCTGCGGCCTCGGGCAGTCTTATCTTTACCTTTGGGCTGGGCGCGATCCTAGGGCCACTTGCCACGGGATGGGCGATGGAAATGTTTGGACCTTCGGGTTTCTGGATCGTGCTGGGATCGCTCTTTGCGATCATCGCAACTTATGCACTGTATCGGATGACCCGCCGCGATGTCACACCTGTTGCAGAAACAGACAGTTATTTGGGCGTTTTGCCAACCACATCCGTTGTCGCAGTCGAGGCTGCGGGCAGTTGGGCGGCCGAAAATGCAGAAGCAAAAGACGAAAATGAGAACCCAAAACTAACGCCCTAGATTGGGACAGTTTCACGTCTTTACAGGACCCAAATAACCACCCAAAGAATTTCTGTGGTTCACGTCAATTGTGACGGGTGCGATTTGCCCCTTCATTTCTTGGGGTGCGATCGCATGGACGGGAATTAAATATTCAGAACGCCCCGTCAGCTGGCCATCCTGGCGCCCGTCTTTCTCGAACAGGACGTCCAAAGTCTTGCCAACCAAGCCCTGTTGGAAGTCTT
Organism: Pseudomonadota bacterium; assembly: GCA_039814625.1. GTDB lineage: Bacteria > Pseudomonadota > Alphaproteobacteria > Rhodobacterales > Rhodobacteraceae > Amylibacter. Next base: position 12,160 of record JBCCAU010000008.1, on the reverse strand, counting down.
TTTGTTGCTGGGTCAGCAACTCTTGCAACTCAGCCAAGCGCGCGCTTTTGATTTCTTCTGGCACTTGATCTCGGTCAACCGCAGGGGTTCCGGGACGCTCAGAATACTTGAACGAGTAAGCCTGCGCATAGCCAACGCGACGCACTAGATTCATCGTATCGTTAAAATCCTGATCGCTCTCTTCTGGAAAGCCCACAATGAAATCCCCAGACAGCGCCAGATCAGGACGAGCCTCGCGCATCCTATCAATGATCCGGAAATACGCATCACGCGTGTGCTTGCGCGCCATGCGCTTCAGAATTTTGTCAGAGCCAGACTGCACAGGCAAATGCAAATAGGGCATTAGTTTCTTTACCTCGCCATGGGCGGCAATCAGATCATCATCCATGTCATTGGGATGCGAGGTCGTGAAACGGATGCGGTCCAACCCGTCATACTCCGCTAGTGCACGGATCAATCGCGCTAAGGACCAGTCCCCACCATTCAAACCCTCACCATGATAGGCATTCACATTTTGGCCCAGCAACGTGACTTCGCGAACCCCACGCGCAACCAACTGTTTAACCTCTTCTAGAACCTGGCGCGCAGGGCGCGACACCTCGGCACCTCGCGTATAGGGAACCACACAAAACGCACAAAATTTATCGCAGCCTTCTTGGACGGTTACAAAAGCCGTCGGAGCCGATTTCATCCCAGCATGATTGGCAAGTTTCTCAAACTTGTCTTCGACCGGGAATTCGGTATCGATCACTTTGGCCCCCTGATCCACACGGTTCAGCATCTCGGGCAAGTTTTGATAGGCCTGCGGCCCTACGACCAGATCAACCATCGGCTGGCGCGTTATAATCTCTTGCCCTTCAGCTTGTGCCACACATCCGGCCACACCGATCTTCAAGTCTGGCTTTTCGGTCTTCAAAGGCTTTAGTCGACCCAGCTCGGAGTAGACCTTCTCGGCGGCTTTCTCTCTGATGTGGCACGTGTTCAGCAAAATGACATCCGCCTCTTCGGCCGCACCCACCTGTTCATACCCCTGCGCAGCCAAATTGGCCGCCATACGTTCGGAATCGTAGACATTCATCTGACAGCCATAGGTCTTGATAAACAGCTTTTTGGTCTCGCTCATGGCCCTTGATCCCGCCGCGGCATTGCAGTCAAATTCTGTGAAGCCTGTCTTTACACCTTGAGCGTTCGCTCTGCCATCCCTAATCACAGGCCACACACAACAAGAGAAACCAATGTCTGATTTCGCCCGCTTTGCAATCGCTTATCTTAAAGGCGCCGCCGCCGCTGCGATCGTGATCGATGAAGATGGCGTTGGTTTGACCCAGACATTGGCCCATCTCACTCAGGTCGGTTTTACCAACATTGTGATTGCGGCACGCTATGATCTTGACTTTGATCCAGGCCATCCCGTCCATAGGATTGAAGGTAATGATTACGGAAAAGTGCTAACGCCTGTAATCCAAGCCTTAGCAGGCCAGTGGCTGCATCTGTGCTTCAACGCAGAGTTCTTAATGTTTCCCTTTGCAGAAAGCCGTACGATCCATGATTTCTGTGATTTTCTGAAAGATGAGCGACGCAAGACGGCCCATGTCATTGTTGTCGATCACTATGCCCGTGATCTTTCCGCGTCGGATTACGGATATTCAGAGGATGAGGTCCTCTTTGATGGCGGGGGTTATTTCGCGCGCCACTCCCAAACCATGGATGATCCGAAAGAACCGCTGGTCGAGGTGATCGGTGGGTTGCGTTGGCGCCATGAAGAAGAGTTCCCCCAAGATCGGCGCCGTTGCAGCCGCGCAAGCCTATTTCGCTGCAGACAGGATGCCGTACTGGGCAGTGACTTCCTGTTTACAGACATCCATCTCAACGCGTTGCAATGCCCGTGGCACAATTCACCCAGCGCAGCTTTGCGGTCTTTTCGGGCTGCCAAATATCTGATGATCAATCCCGGCTCGCGGGCGCGTTTAGATACGTTGGTCTGGGAACGCTCAGTGCCATGCGATTGGAGTGCGCAACAAATGATGGATTATGGGTTCATTGAACCCGGGCAATGGTTTTAAGCAGACTGGCGCCCAATCTGAACCTGAATGAAATCATGCCTTCGCGCGCACTCGGATCAAGATATCGACTTTGGCAATTTCCATACCCGCAGGCGCATCCTTCACGTCAACCACCGTGACAGCATCTGCTGGCGCATCACACAGCGCACCAGTGTCCTCAAAGAAATAATGCGGGTGATCGTCTAGACGTGTATCAAAATAGGATTTTTGCCCGTCGACCCGCACCTCACGCAACAAACCTGCCGCGCAAAAGGCCCGCAGCGTGTTGTAGACCGTCGCCAAGGACACGCTGGCTTCGTCGGAATTGACCTGCGCATGCAAATCTTCTGCGCAGACATGACGATTGCCGCCATCACCCACCAACAGCTCGGCCAAAGCCACGCGTTGCCGCGTCACGCGCACATCTGCGCTATTTAACCATTCTATGCCACGATCACTTGGTGTCATCTGTCCATCTTCTCTCTGACACGTTTATGAAATATTGCTGCGTCAGTTTCAAATCAAAAGATTGCACCCATCTGACAACCAGTGTTAGGCACAATCTCGCAAAAAATAGGGCGGATGGTATGAGCGAATTTCCAACATCATTTACATATGAGGACCTGCTGAAATGCGCTCGGGGTGAGCTTTTTGGACCCGGCAATGCACAGCTGCCTGCCCCTCCGATGCTGATGATGGACCGCATCACCGAAGTGAGCGACGATGGTGGTGAACATGGCAAAGGCCATATCAAAGCCGAGTTCGACATCAAGCCAGAGCTGTGGTTCTTTGAATGCCACTTCCCCAACAATCCGATTATGCCGGGATGTCTTGGACTCGATGGCCTATGGCAGCTGACCGGCTTCAACCTTGGCTGGCGTGGTTGGCAGGGTCTAGGCATGGCCTTGGGCGTGGGCGAAGTGAAATTGACCGGAATGGTCACGCCGGCACGTAAAATGCTGACTTATGTGGTCGACTTTACACGCGTCATCGATCGGCGTCTGAAAATGGGCGTCGCAGATGGCAAAGTCTTTGCAGATGGCGATCTGATCTATCAAGTTACGGGAATGAAAGTGGGTCTCTCCACAGAAGGAGCCTCATAATGCGCCGCGTTGTGATCACTGGAATGGGCATTGTCTCTTCGCTTGGCAATAACGTGGCCGAAGTCACAAGCGCCTTGAAATCGGGCAAATCCGGTATTGTGTTCGCCGATGACTATGCCGAAAACGGTTTTCGCAGCCAAGTTCATGGCATGCCGCAAATCACCCCTTCGGATCACATCGACAAGCGCGTCATGCGTTTCATGGCCAATGGCGCGGCGTATAATTACATCGCAATGGAAGAGGCTATCAAAGATGCTGGCCTCGACGAGGCTGAAGTCTCAAATGAGCGCACGGGCATCATCATGGGTTCGGGTGGGCCATCCACGGTCAGCCTGTTCCAGGCCCATCAGATCGTCCAGGAAAAAGGCTCTCCCAAACGGATGGGACCGTTCATGGTCACCAAAGGCATGAGCTCGACAAACTCTGCAACCTTGGCCACACCATTTAAAATCAAAGGCGTGAACTACTCCATCACATCTGCTTGCACGACCTCTCTGCATTGCATCGGCAATGCCGTTGAACAAATCCAGTGGGGCAAACAAGACCGTGTTTTTGCAGGCGGCGGCGAGGAACTGGATTGGACATTGTCCTGCCTGTTCGACGCAATGGGTGCGATGTCCTCGAAATACAACGATACCCCGGAACAGGCGTCTCGCGCCTTTGACGCGGACCGCGATGGGTTCGTGATCGCAGGCGGCGGTGGTGTTTTGGTCCTTGAAGAACTTGAATTGGCCAAGGCCCGCGGCGCAAAAATATATGCCGAGGTAACGGGCTACGGCGCGACATCAGACGGCCATGACATGGTCGCGCCATCTGGTGAAGGCGGCGAACGCTCTATGCGGGTGGCCATGTCCACTTTGGGCGAGCGTAAGGTCGACTACATCAACGCGCATGGCACATCGACGCCAGCCGGCGACGTGACCGAAGTCGAGGCCGTACGCCGCATATTCGGCCAAGGGACCGTACCACCGATCACATCGACCAAATCGGTCTCAGGGCATTGCTTGGGTGGTGCGGGCGTGCATGAAGCGATCTATTCGCTCATCATGTTGCGCGATGATTTCATCGCAGGGTCACAAAATGTCTTCAATCTGGATCCCGGCATCTATGGCGACGAAATTCAAACCAAGACAAAAGAAAACGCTGGCCTAGATACCGTGATGTCCAACAGCTTTGGATTTGGCGGGACCAACGGCACGATCTGCATGAGTAAATACCATGACTAAATTGCTAACGGGAAAACGCGCTTTGATCATGGGCGTGGCCAATGAACGTTCTATCGCATGGGGCATCGCACGCGAATTTGCCAATCATGGCGCGGAACTGGCTTTCACCTACCAAGGGGAAAACCTTGAACGACGGGTCCGTCCCCTGGCCGAAAGCGTCGGATCATCGGTTGTTGTCGAAGCAGATGTCACCGATGATGCCAGCCTGGACAATACATTCGCAGCCATCAAGGACGCTTGGGGCAGTTTGGATATTCTGGTGCATGCCATCGCCTATTCCGACAAAGATGAGCTGACCGGCCGGTTCGTGGACACCAGCCGGGCGAACTTTAAGAATTCTCTTGATATTTCTTGCTACTCTCTGGTCGAGGTCGCCCGACGGGCAGAGCCTCTGATGACAAATGGTGGCACAATCCTGACGATGACCTATCAAGGATCAAACAAGGTGACACCCTTCTACAATGTCATGGGTGTGGCCAAGGCTGCATTGGAAAGTGCGACACGCTATTTGGCCAACGATCTGGGTCCTGCCGGTATTCGCGTGAATGCGATCTCACCGGGGCCGATGAAGACCTTGGCAGGAGCGGCCATTGGCGGCGCACGCAAGACGTTCAAGACGACCGAAGCGAATGCACCCATGCGCACGAACGCCACCCTCGAAAGCGTGGGCGGCACGGCCGTCTATCTGGCCAGCGACTATGGCACACACACCACCGGTGAAATCATCTGTGTGGATGGCGGCTATCACGTGTTGGGTATGGCACAGCTAGAAAACCTCTAAAGCGCCTACAAACTTTACGCCTTATTAGGCTTGGATCTTAGGGTCTGCGCCACCAGCCTGCCCACCTAAAGCCTTGCAATACCAGATTGGCCTCCCTAACCAGTCGCCATGCTACGTCGCCTCAACGCCATCCGCCAAAATCTACGTCGTCGGTTTTTGTTCACTTATATCAAGGACGGTCAACACGGGGCCGAGATTGGGGTATGGCAGGGCGATTTCTCAAAAATGGTGCTCTCAACCCGGAAGCTGGATACCTATTATTTGATCGACCCTTACGCGTTTATGCCAGAGTTTCCAAACCGCATGTATGGCGGCACTGTTGCGAAATCGCAGGCCGATATGGATGCTATTTTTGAGGGCACCAAGGCCAAGCTTGCACCTCTGCCAGGCAAACAGGTTTGGCTGCGCGATTTGTCTGAGCAGGCCGCAGATCAGATCCAAGATGGTGTTCTGGACTTCATCTATCTCGACGGCAATCACTATTTCGAATGGGTTTATAAAGACCTTCAACTTTACATTCCCAAAATAAGAGTAGGCGGCCATATGATCCTAGATGATTGGCTTTGGCGCGATGATGAAGGGAAAACACCTGTGAAACTGGCCGCCGAAAAATTTGCGCGCGACATGCCCGGCTGTATGGACCTAGTCGAAGTCAAGGGCGGACAAGCCGTCTATAAGGTGATTTCAAATACCCAATCGCCCTAAATGATCCCGATCGCTGGAAAATCTTAACACTTCGCGTCTGGCAAATCTGTCCTACGGATGTCCCCCACTTGTCCCACGCATATCACCCACTGCTTTTTCAGCCCCGCGAAAGGTTAACGCTTGGGCAATCGCCATACTTAAGCTAGGCAGTCCTTATGACTAGACCTGTCGTTTTTGATGCATATGGAACACTTTTAGATGTCGCAGCCGCAGCACGCGCTTTGGCACAATCAGGCCAATTTCCCGCTCTTGAATCAGTTTGGGGGCCGTTGGCAACAACATGGCGGGACAAGCAATTAGCCTATACCTGGTTGATGAACTCTATGGGCCTTTACAAAAGCTTCTGGGACATCACCCAGGACGCCCTGGACTATGCGCTTGAAAAGCACGCGCTGCCCGACAAGCTGCGTCAACCGCTCTTGGACCTCTACTTCACTTTGCCTGCGTTCGCCGAAGCCAAGCAAGTGGTCCGCCAAATTCAATCAGCCGGGCATCCTACGGCCATATTATCCAACGGCGCACCCAAGATGCTGAAAGCTGCCGCCGATGCAGGCGGATTTTCCGACCTTCTGGATGCCGTCATTTCGGTTGAACCATCTCAGATGTTCAAACCCAAGCCCCAGATTTATCAGCTGGCCGTGGATCAGTTTTCTGCCACAAGAGGCGATATAACATTCGTGTCTTCCAATGGTTGGGATATTGCGGGCGCTGCCCAATTCGGGTTCAAAACCTATTGGGTAAACCGTGCTGGCGATCCCGTCGACCGCCTACCCTCAAAGCCGGACGCCATCGGAACTGACCTGACCGACCTTTTGACTTACTTAGGTATTTCTGATGCCTGATATCAACGACATCCGCGCCGCCGCCCAACGGATTGAGGGGCACGCTCGCGTTACACCTTTGCTGAACAACCCGCTTTTGGACGAAAAGATTGGCAAGCGCATCTTCGTAAAGGCCGAATGTCTGCAGCGCACAGGATCGTTCAAATTTCGGGGTGCGTGGTCTGCCATCTCAAATCTGGATGATAAGACCCGCAAGCAAGGCGTAATTGCGTTTTCTTCAGGCAATCATGCCCAAGGGATCGCGCATGCCGCAACCCTTCACGGTATCCCCTCGGTTATCGTCATGCCAAAGGATGCCCCAAGAATCAAAATTGAGAACACCAAGGCCTTGGGGGCCGAAGTGGTCCTTTATGACCGTGATGACGAAAGCCGCGAGGCCTTTGCCGAAGAGATCATGAAAACCCGGCCGCTGACGCTGATCAAACCTTTTGACACGCCAGATGTGTGGGTCGGCCAAGGGACTTGTGGCCTTGAGATCGCAACTCAGGCGCATGCAGCGGGCATCACAAAAGCCGAGGTCAATGTATGTTGTGGGGGCGGCGGTTTGACGGCAGGCATTGCTTTGGCGCTTGAAGGCGACGCTTCTGAAATGCGTGTCCGCCCGGCCGAACCAGAGGGCTTCGACGATGTCGCACGCTCTCTTAAGCTGGGGTCCATACAACGCAACAATCAAGCCACAGGGTCGATCCAAGATGCAATCTTAACACCTGCGGCAGGTGCTCTGACTTGGCCCGTGATCCAGCGTCTTTGTGGGGCCGGCCATGTGGTTTCAGACTACGAGACCTTGCGCGCGATGGCTTTGGCTTTTGTTTACCTAAAGATCGTGGTCGAACCCGGTGGTGCGGCTGCACTTGCGGCAAGCTTCTTTCGCGATAGTGAAACAGACACTGTTATTGCGGTTGCCACAGGTGGCAACGTCGATGCAGAAATTTTCAAGCAAGCTTTGGATACGCTCAAATCATGACCAAATTCACAATCGCCAGCTTCAACGTAAAAAACTTAATTGGCCCCGACCAAGAGTACTATCCTTTCGAATCCTATACGCCCGAGGAATATGCGTGGAAAGAAGATTGGATGGCGGATCAACTGCTGACGATGAATGCCGATATCGTTTGTTTTCAAGAGATATTTGAGCGCGCGCCGCTTTGGAACATCGTTCGGGAAACGAACGAACGGGGGTCTTTTTTGAACGAAGCCGTCATCCCCGACAAATCAAAACGTTATCACCGCAAGGCGATCTTCGACAAGTTGCGCTATGACAGTTATGGTAAAAGCGCTTTGGTCTTTGCCGCAAATGCAAATGATACTGAACAGCCAGGGCGTCGCCGGCCCGGTCTGGCGATCTTGTCGCGTTTCGGCTTTGCCGAAGAGCCAAAGGTTATCCAAGTTCTGTCCAAACCAATGACCATCGAATTTACGGATTTCGATGGTTCCGATGCGGGGTCTTATACGATCACCAAACTCTCTCGACCGATTATGATGGCTCGGATTCAAATTGGCGGCGAGACAATTTCTGTTTTCAACTGTCATTTGAAATCAAAACTCGGGGAATTTCCAAGACGTGATGGGGCGGGTTCCGCAGCTGAAGCTGATTTGACCAACTATGATGCATATGGTCGGGCCTTGGGTGAAATCAGATCCGCTATGCGCCGTATGGCCGAAGCGGCTGTTTTGCGCAGTCTGATTATAGATGAGTTGGCGATGGGGCGGCCAGTTTTGTCATTGGGTGACTACAATGATGGCGAGCACTCTATTTCTTCTTCCGTCATTGCAGGCGAGCGGCCGTTCAAAAACTATGCATGGATGCGGCGCCATGATGCAGAAAATCGATCAGACCGCTATTCCGACGCCGAAGATCTGCAAATCCGCACAGATATCGAAGCCAATCAATTGATTAGCGCCGAGAAACTTTTTCTGCGCAAGTCACTTCGCGATGTCGTTTACACATCGGCTTTTGGGGGCGTGCATGAAAGCATAGATCAAATCCTTCTTAGCCGCCATTTTCATCCCGAAAACCCAGATAGAATTGGCGCGATGGAATATTTCACGACGCTCAATGATCATATCACCGATGGGTCTCATCCCGAGGCACCATATAACAAACTCGCATCAGACCATGGTCAAATTATGGCGCATATCACAGTCAGACCTTAAAAAGGCATCAACCTAAAGCTTGCGCGCCAACGCCAAGAAGACGCCAAAGAGGACCAAAGGCAAAACGACAATTTTAAAAAAGAAAACCGCGATTATATTGAAAAAACTTTCGATCAACTCGTCAGACTGGTTAATCACAATAAGCGCAGCACTGCGATATCCTGACAATGCTTCATAGGTTTCTTTTGCACGTTCTGCGACGATCGCCGCCCAGAAGCCGCTTGTTTCTTGATTGCTCTCTGACATCACCGTTGCGGTTGGGTCCTCTGCTCTGATTTGGTTTGATATATCGGTTAGAATTTTGTCATGTTCTGTCCAAACCCGTTCGGTCATACGATCAGCCATTAGACCCGAAAAAACAAACACAAGCGGCAAAACCAAGCCAAGCAAACCGCCATATTTGATCAAAGACCAAGACGGGAGATATCGATTGCCGGGGTCAAATGCAGCCACCAGAAGACCTATTCCAAAAACAGTCAATCCAATCGAAGCAATTGGCGTAAAAGCTACGCTCAACACGGCAGCAATACCCGAAATCACAAAGATTACAGATGCAACCCGCTCCACCGTATCGTCAATTGGTTCTAATATCTTGAAAGGCTGTGCGCTGCCTTGAACAACAAAAGCTCCACCGACTTCCACTTCCTGTGCCGTAGACAAAAACGCATTGAGTGTTCGAAGACTGACATAGGTGACTGCACTTGTGGTCATGATCTGCTGGGTTGTGCGGCTTGCAAGATTTGGCAGAGGGTTCAAATGCGCCAAAGCCGCCAATGAAAATGAAATCAGGGCCGCTAAGACCAAAAAGATCTGTCGATTTTGTCTGATCATAGAACTGCCCCCTTTTTAGGCATAACAAGGCGTGTGGTGCAAACTGGTGCGCAAAATCCACATTTGCTTTTTAATTGCGTTGCGATGTGACCTATTCCTTGCTCTGTCCTTTTGTCCACAGTATCGGTGAGATGTTGTACAACTTTGGAGAATACACATGAAAAAGTTTGCGTATTTCGCAACAGCAGGCTTGGCTGCTTCTGCAGCGGTTGCCGGCGGTTTAGATGAGCCAGTGGTAGATGCGGTTGACGTATCAGATGCGCCAGCTGGCGCAGCTGCATGGTTGATCCCGTTGATCGCAGTGGGGTTGATCGCCCTAGCGGTTTCCGGTGACGACGACGGTTCTTAAGTTTTAGAACTTTCGCTAAAGTTTGGAAAGGACGCCGTTGGGCGTCCTTTTTTTTTTCTTGGAAATTTTGGGTCCAAGAAATCTGTTTCAACACATACTAAATACTTTGCCCAGTTGAACTGCGCTGACGGTTTTCTTCGTTTTTATACATAAAAAGCCGATCTTGGGGGTATATTGTGCAACAACAAAGCTCCAAGTCGACGCCAATTTGGACCGCTATAAAACCTTACCTGTTTTCAGTTTTTTCTGGATGAACTTGACAGTTCCTTATAGCCCTGACCCTGCGTTTCAGGTGTATTTATAGAGACTTGCCTGAACCTCAATTGGTCGATCGGAGTTTCACAATGAAAATAATTTGCACAAATCCTTTGGTGGCAATTGTGGACGACTTCGCCGATGATGCCTTTTGCGAACATGTGAAAACCATTGCCAGCCCGCTTTTAAAGACGGGACAGGTCGCTGATCCCAAAGGGGGACGCAAGGAAAGCAAACTAAGAACCAATCGTGAAGCGCTTTTGGACACATGGAGCGATCCAATCCTCACCCAATTTGTACAGAGAATTTCAGAACTCGTGCGTCTTCCGCCAGAGTATTCTGAACCGATCAATGTCCTTCACTATCAACAAGACCAAGAGTTTCACCCTCATACTGATGCAATCCTTCCAGACAAAGGCGGCAGAGAGCGCTTGGCTATGGGCGGGCAAAGGATTTTCACAACGCTGTGCTATCTCAATGATGTCGAAATTGGCGGGGAAACGGTCTTCCCGGCTCTTAAAGTTGCTGTAAAACCCAAAAAGGGGCGCGTGCTTCTTTTCGGCAACACTTTACCTGGAAGCGCAGAACGCCATCCCGCCGCTGACCACGCGGGTTTGCCGACAAACGATCATGAAAAATGGGCCGTCAATGTATCATGGAGGCAGTCCACCTTCGTTCGTCATCGGTCTTACCCAGATAAAACAGGTGAATTGACCGCGTATTAATTGCCTAGCCTATGGCCTCGTAGTGATTATAGTGGTTGGAGGAAGTGAAAGGGGAAACTTATGAAATACATCGCTCCTATAGCCGCTGCAGCACTTGCGGCAGCGCCATTGAATGCCGGCAGTTTGGACGAGCCAGTTGTGGAATCGGTTCAAGTCGCTGAAACTGGCGCCACAAATTCTGCTGCTTGGATCATACCTTTGGTTGCGGTCGGTTTAGTGGCGCTTGCCGTAAGCGGTAGCGACGATGACGACGATGATGACGAAATTCTTGCATATACAGGAGGATGACCATCGATCGGCTGACCGCCAGAACTAGCGGTCAGCCATTTCTATTTTTAAGGTCAAATATCCTGACGGATGGTTTCATTTTTCGGATCATAGGGGCTATCTTCGACGATCTCGGCGTCATACAGGTCTTTGAAAAGTCGTACCTTTAGTCGCTTTCCGACCTGTGCAACTTCAGGTGTCACATAACCCATCCCGATCTGCTTTCCGAAAGCGACGGAATACCCGCCTGACGTAAGTCGTCCCACCTTTGTATCACCATCGTAAAGCGCTTCGCGGCCCCATGGATCAGCATCTGCCGGCCCATCTATCAAAAGTGTTATACATTTTGCTCGGACACCTGTTTCGTTCATTTTGTCTTTTCCAAAGAATTCCTTGGATTGATCAACAAATCGCAGCAGATCGGCCTCTAACGGTGTGGCATCCCGGCCCAGCTCAGTCCCGAAGGCCCGATAGGATTTCTCAAGGCGCAGCCAGTTCTGCGCGCGCGCGCCAACAAGCTTCATCTGATGCTTCTCGCCCACATGCATTAATTGGTTCCACAAGTAACGCTGCATTTCGATCGGGTGATGCAACTCCCAGCCCAACTCACCTGTATAGGCCACTCGGATTGCATTGACCGGACACATACCCAACTCAATCTGTCGGGTCGAAAGCCATGGGAAGCGTTTGTTGGACAGCGCAGTTTCTGGATCCGGATCGCGAATAAGCTCTTTCAGTACATCCCGCGACTTTGGACCGGCAATGGCAAACACGCCCCATTGAGACGTGCAGTCATGAACCTCAACCCGGCCAAATTCAGGTTCCATATCGGCCGCAGACTTGCGCAAGTAATCAGCGTCATAAGCCGTCCAAGCACCGG
>JBCCAU010000010.1:0-76240 GCA_039814625.1 Pseudomonadota bacterium | reverse complement strand
CCGGACGACGGATGTGACCGGCACGGTTGAGCTGCCCTCGGGTACGGAAATGGTGATGCCGGGCGACAACCTGAAGTTCAATGTTGAGCTGATAGCGCCCATTGCAATGGAAGAAAGCCTGCGCTTTGCGATCCGCGAAGGTGGCCGCACCGTGGGCTCTGGCGTTGTGTCGAAGATACACGCCTAAACGGCGGATTGGAATTCTGCCCGGCGGGTGCGCTCGCCGGGACTTAAAAAAGGGTCTTATGTGGGGTTGGGATGAGCCCTTCTCCACCTCTTCGACCTTCACCCATTTGGGATGAAAACAAATGAACGGTCAAAATATTCGCATTCGGTTGAAAGCGTTTGATTACCGGGTTCTTGATGCCTCCACGCAGGAGATCGTGAACACGGCTAAACGCACCGGCGCCACGGTTCGCGGACCTATTCCGCTGCCCAACAGGATCGAGAAATACACTGTTTTGCGTGGTCCACACGTCAACAAGAAATCTCGTGAGCAATTTGAAATCCGGACGCACAAGCGTCTTCTTGATATTGTCGACCCAACACCACAAACCGTGGACGCGCTTATGAAGCTCGACCTTGCGGCTGGTGTTGACGTCGAGATCAAACTCTAAGGGGGCCGACATGCGTTCTGGAGTTATCGCAAAGAAAATCGGCATGACCCGTCTCTTCATGGAAGACGGTAAGCAAGTGCCAGTGACAGTTCTGCAAATGGAGAATTTGCAAGTTGTTGCGCAACGTACATCCGACAAAGATGGCTATACGGCTGTTCAGCTGGGTGCGGGTGCGGCGAAAGCCAAACGAACATCGCAAGCGATGCGCGGTCACTTTGCTACAGCAAAGGTCGAACCCAAGCGTAAAGTTGCTGAATTTCGTGTTTCTGAAGACAATCTGATCAGTGTCGGCGAAGAGATCGTCGCCTCACACTTTTTGGAAGGTCAAAAGGTTGACGTCGCAGGGACATCCATCGGCAAAGGTTTTGCAGGCGCGATGAAGCGTCACAATTTTGCCGGACTGCGCGCATCGCATGGTGTATCGATCTCTCATCGGTCGCACGGGTCCACGGGACAATGTCAGGAACCGGGTCGCGTCTTCAAAGGTAAGAAAATGGCAGGCCATATGGGCGCTGTTCGTGTCACCACGCAAAATCTAGAGGTGGTACGGACCGACGTTGATCGTGGCTTGATCATGATAAAAGGCGCTGTACCAGGCTCCAAAGGTGGCTGGGTCACAATCAAAGACGCTGTGAAGAAGAAGGCACCGTCTGATCTGCCAATGCCAGCGGCATTGCGCAGTCAGCTTTCGCCTGTCGAAGATGCAACAGTGGAAGATCAAACAGAAGAAGCAGTCGCAGAAGCCAATGCCGAAGCACCTGCATCTGAGGGAGAAGCGTAATGAAGGCTGATGTCGTAAAACTCGACGCGAAAAAAGCCGGATCCATTGATCTCTCCGATGAGATCTTTGGTCTGGAGCCTCGCAAAGACATTCTTCACCGTGTTGTTCGCTATCAGCTGGCTAAGCGCCAAGCTGGTACGCACAAGGTGAAAACTCGTCGTGAAACGTCCTATTCAACCAAAAAGATTGTACGGCAGAAGGGTTCGGGCGGCGCGCGTCACGGTGATCGGAATGCTCCGATCTTCCGGGGCGGTGGTGTTTACAAGGGCCCTACGCCGCGTTCGCACGCACATGATCTGACAAAGAAGTTTCGTAAGCTTGGCCTGCGTCACGCATTGTCTGCGAAGGCGAATGCGGGCGAATTGGTGGTTCTGGATGCTGCAGAAATGAAATCTGCAAAAACCAAAGATCTTGCTAAAGCCGCCAAAGAGCTGGGTTGGAAAAAGACGCTCGTGATCGACGGCCCTGAGCTGAACGAGAATTTTACTCGTGCGGCGCAAAATATCGACGACTTGATTGTGCTGCCGTCCCAAGGGGCTAATGTCTATGACATCCTAAAGGCGCATACGCTGGTCATCACGAAAGCAGGCGCAGAAGCGTTGGAAGCGAGATTGAAATGACGGATAAGGCAGCACTCTATGATGTGATCCGCAAGCCGATCATCACAGAAAAAGCGACAATGTCGTCCGAATCTGGCGCCGTTGTATTCGAAGTTGCGATTGACGCGAACAAGCCCCAGATCAAAGAAGCAGTGGAAGAGCTGTTCGGCGTGAAGGTCAAAGCGGTCAATACGACGATTTCAAAGGGTAAGGTCAAACGCTTCCGCGGCAAGCTGGGCAAGCGCGCGGACGTGAAAAAGGCCTATGTCACTTTGGAAGATGGCAACACAATCGACGTTACAACAGGCCTTTAAGAGCGCCTCTTGCTAAGGTTTCAAAGCCCCGCTTCGGCGGGGCTTTTTTTTGTTTGTTTGGTTTAGTAACTTGAACTGCTGAGGTTCGATCCGGTTTAACAACATTTGTAATTGCAGTAGTTTTGTTGAAATTTGAAAATCAGCGTGTGACCAATCGAAGTTTAGTGACTTAGGGACCGTTCTGTGATGCCCAAGATATCCATCATCGGAAAAGGCGCATTCGGAACTGCGCTTCATACTTTGTATTCGAATGCGGGAAATCGTGTTCATTGGTTCGGGCGTGATATTCCGGACCGAATGGACACGGAATATGTCTTCTTGGCTGTGCCATCCCATTCCGTCAGAGAGGTGCTGCAAAAGACTAAAGTTGGAAGTACCTCAACCATTATCCTGTGTTGCAAAGGGTTTCTGGCGGATGGCTCTTTTCCGTCCTCTTTGGTTCCTGAGATAACAAATTATGCAGTTCTCAGTGGCCCGGGCTTCGCGGACGAGCTGGCGCAGGCGCTGCCGACGGTTCATTCCATTGCGGCGCTAGGTTCAGGGGGAGAGAAGATTGCATCCGATCTAAGCCTTCCTTCATTCAGATTGTATTGGTCGACCGATCCAATAGGTGTTCAAACTTGTGGCGCGTTGAAAAACATTCTCGCCATCGCCGTTGGTATGACGCAAGCGCTGGAGCTTGGCGAGAATGCGCGCGCGGCTTTGATCGCGCGTGGTACGAATGAATTTCGTCATGCAGTCAACTATCTTGGTGGTCGCGAAGACACGCTTTGGTCTCCCGCAGGTCTTGGGGATCTCATTTTGACCTGTACCTCTCCCAAAAGTCGTAACTTTCGGTTTGGAAAAATGATTGCCAATGGCGTTTCAGTTCAAACAGCTCTGTCGGATCTTGGCACGGTCGAGGGGTATTCAGCCGTTGCAGCGCTTCTGAAAGTTGTGCCAGCTGAACGGCTTCCTGTCGTCTCGACACTAGATCAAGTTCTGCGCGGAGAAGTGTCGCCCGAGGCGGCGATAAAGCAACTTATGTCCCGACCTATCACCCACGCCTGATAAACCGCTGTTTGGATATCCAAAAACTCGGATCATTCCGTTTCAAGGCAGTTCGCAGGGTGATAACCTTTAGACATAGTAATTCTCGTGGACACGCTGTTTGAATTTTTTGGCTGAGATTACAGGTTTTGAGGTCACACTCGATATGCGCTTTTGGGCGATGATCGTTATCGTATTTTTCGCAGGCATCATTCGGGGTTTCACGGGCTTCGGATCCGCATTGCTTGCCGTTCCAGCCTTGGCCTTGATTTATGGACCAGTTCAGGCTGTTGTAATTGAAGTTTTGATCGAAATACCTGTTGTGCTTGGCTTGCTTGGGGTGTCCTTTCGCGAAGCTGAGCGGAAAACAGTGATGCCAATGCTCTTGATGTTCGTATTGTTTGTTCCGGTCGGGGCGTTCTTATTGAAGATCACCAACCCAGATTATGTGAAGATCTGCATCTCGCTCTTTGTCTTGGTTGCAGTTGCGATAATGTGGCAAAAAACGCGCTTTGCGCATCTTTTTTCTTCTAAGGCAAATTACCTCGTGGGCGCCATCTCTGGTACAACACAGGGACTTACCGGTATGGCAGGACCACTTTTTGCAACAGCCCTATTGGCGCGCGGTGAAAGCAGCGAGAAAACTCGGGCCAATATCACAGCACTGGCCGCAGGCATTGTTTTGTTTTCGGTGATCAGCTTTGCCGTCTTGGGATTGTTGACAGTCGAGCTGATATTTTATGCGTTGCTGGCATGCCCGTCTATCCTTTTGGGGGTTTGGTTTGGTGCCGTTATTTTTAGACGTTTCAAAGGAATTCAGCTTCGCGAAGTGATCCTTGTTTTCTTGGCGATCACTGCAATTCTAACGCTTTACCTTGCGCTGAAGTGAATGACCGGAAGGCGTTCAACCTCGCCCAAATACCGCCTGCAACTTATTCCCATCGGGATCGCGGATATAAGCGGCATAGTATGTCTTTCCGTATTGTGGCCTAGGACCGGGTGCGCCCGCACAACTGCCCCCTGAATGTAATGCCGCTTCATGAAACGCGTGAACCTGTTCCTTTGTGTCAGCCACAAAGGCAATATGGGTGCCGTTGCCCCAAGTTGCAGGAAGCTCGTTTTCTGGCAAATAGATAAAGATCGTCGGACAATCGCCCTTTTGGTAGGCCAGCGGAAAGCCCGGTGGTTTAGGTAAGCGCTCAAACCCAAGAACGGATAGGACAGGAGTATAGAACGCTGCTGCACGCTCAACATCGTTTGTTCCAAGCGTGATATGACTGATGACAGACATTTTGTCGTCTCCTCAATTAGATCGAGATTGCATCACAATCAGACCAGCGCCAACGATAAAAATTATTCCGATGAGTGTTGGAACCGTCGGCGGAAGGCCGAAAAATAAAATGTCCCATCCTGCGACGAATATAAGATAGCTGTATTCAAAGGTGGCTATGGTCGCAGGTGGTGCGATTTGATAGGCCCGCGCCAGCATTATACCCAAGACGATCGCAAAGACGGCAAGAAGTGCAAGCACCATCCAATCTTTGATGCCAACGGTAGACCATTGCCCTAACAGATAAGGGAATTCACGGCTTGCAGTGTTGTCAGGGGAAAAAAACAACAAAGCGGCACTGATCAATACCCCAACGAAGAGCATTGTTGTGTTTTGGGACAAAGATAAGACTTCGGTAGCGATGCCTTGGCAATGCGTTCGGGTGATAATGTGACCAATTGAATAGAATGCAGCGCCTGCAATCGGCAGAAGAGAAAACACTGAAAACGCGTCCGTGCCTGGTTGCAAGAGAATAACAACGCCCAGAAAGCCAAGCGCAACTCCGATCCAACCCCAAAGGCCGACCGGCTCTTTAATCACGTAGGCCGAAAGGATTGCGACAAAAATCGGGGCAGTGTAGTTGGCGGCGCCAACGGTGGATAGGCTCAGAAATGGAATTGCTGCATAGAATGCCAGGAATGTCATTGTGATGCAAAGCGCCCGGAAAAGCGGCCAAAGCGTAAAAGCCAATCTGACCGATGTGATTGACCGGGTGCTTGCGAAACAGATAGCAACAAGTACGGGCACGGCCATGATCCCGCGAAGCGAAAATATCTGCCAAAGCGTCAATTCTCCTGTAAATAGCTTGAAGACCAAATCTTGCACCGAAATCATCAGCGCGGTTGCGATGATCAGTAGAACACCGCACAAGATCAAATTTGGGTTGATCGGCGACATCATCTCTTGTCCCTAAACGATGGGTGTGAAAACACCGTATTCGCTGATCGCATGACAGATTGTTTTCGTCGTTATGCGCGACGTTTTGGACAAACTGTCTAAGCGATGATCACAACGCGCCGAACACCAGAATGTAGTACTGAACAGCTTTTTGAAGATTGTCGATCGAGACGCGTTCATCTTTGCCGTGGACCCTCGGCAAATCCTCATCCGTGAAAATGAAGGGTGCAAAGCGGTAACTGTCCGTGGTGTATTGACTGTAATAGCGGCTGTCTGACCCCGCGACCATTAGGCCAGGGACAATGGCAACATCCCCAAACACGGCTGCGGTCGCATTTGCCAAAAGATCAAAAGCTTCGTTATCATGCGCGCTGACAGGGCTGGCGGGTGAGGAGGTCAAAACGTTGTACTCTATCCCTTCGACATCAATTGTCCCGTTTAGGTGATCCAGCACGGTTTGTGCCGTATCACGTGGATGCAGTCTAAAGTTTACCGTCGCAGTCGCCCTTTGTGGCAGAACGTTTTCCGCATTTGATCCATCAAGCATTGTTGGCGCTGTTGTGGTTCGCAACATGGCATCTGTCGTATTGGCTCTAGAAAGAACCATTTCGATAACCGGTTTAAACAGCCAAGAATTGGCGAACAGCACACGTTCCGCCAACCCCATATGCCGACCGAGATCATCAAAGAAATCGGCCGTAAGACCCGTCAACCCGCCATCGATTGGCGCGTCATGCAGGTTGTGCAGTGCTTCGGCCAGATTGAACACGGCCGTCTCGCGCTGAGGAAGAGAACTGTGGCCCCCTTCAGATCTCGCAGTGATCTCGACCGTCATGTAGCCTTTCTCGGCCACATTGATTGCAGCAATGTCCTTTGGAACCGTTGAGACAATATTGCGCAATACGAACGAGCCTTCGTCCAAACTCCAGTCGAGAGATATGTTGTTGGTGCGGAAATACTCTACCACGGCCTGTGCCCCACCAAGTCCGCCAATCTCTTCGTCTTGTGTGAGCGTGACATAGATGTCGCGTTTGGGTTCGAAACCCTCTACTGCCAGTCGATCCAACGCTTCGAGAAAAGAGATTGCGACGCCTTTCATGTCCAGCGTGCCGCGGCCCCAAACGAACCCATCAGAGATTTCGCCGGCCCATGGGTCGACGCTCCATTCGCTTTCGATCGGCACAACGTCATAATGCCCGCTAATCAACACGCCGTCCAAGCCGGGGTCCGTGCCCTGCCATTTGAAAATTGGGGTAAATCCGCTGACATAGTCGACGCTGGTTGCCCCGATGAAATTGGGGAAAGCGATATCCAGCCAATCGAGGAATTCCTGATAATCAGACGGACGGTTCGGCTCCCCCAAAGGATGTGAGATGGTTTTGAATTGGATGGCCTCGCTTAGTTTTGTGGCCACTTCCATCCCATCTACCGTGGGCAGCGTGACATCCGCTGTTACCAAAACTGGCGGTTTGTACCTTACGGTGTTAAAGGCGATGATCCCGACAAGACCTAAAACGCCAAGCCCAAGCCATTTCCAAACTTTCCGCATGCGTCCCTCCCCGAGCGGTTTGATCAAGGCTAACATGCGCAATCGAGATTACATCTCTAACCTAGCGTCAGTTTATTAGCCTGGTTCGACCTAGCGAATAACGTGAACCGTGCAGCGCGCGTGACGGACAACCTTGGCCGATACAGAACCCAGCAAGACGCCTGACAATCCTTCAGTATGAGACGCCACGACAATGCAATCGACATCATGGTCATTGGCGTAGTCGACAATTGCGCGGCCTGCATATCCATCGACCAGCGCGGCCTTGGAACCGGGCAAAGCCTTGGCTTTCTCAGCGAGCAGTTTCTTGGCTTCGACGCGAGAGGCATCCAGCATTTTTTTCGTGATTGTGACGCCTGCATAATTTGGGATCGGTTCCATGGCATGAAACACCGTAAACGTTGCATCCGGATCGGCCAGCGCTTGCGCCGCTTCATATGCAGGTCCCGGGTCATGACCTTCGTCGAACAAAACTGGAATTAAAATATGCTTATACATGTGTGTCTCCCCAAATGTTTTATAAAAGGTAAGCATTCCTTGCGCAATTACCACCATGCCGAGCGCTTGCGCGGATGCCCGAAGATTTGTTCATCTTTTTCGAAGGGTCGATGCGGCCATTCAGAAACGTCATAGCGCAGTGCAAGATCGTCAGTTCATATTGTGAAATTGTTCTTTCAAAGGGGGCCAGAAGACATAGAGAAACTCAACGAAGTCTATAAAAGGTGTCGAGACGAGAAGGGACATTTGAAGTCGCTCATTTACGTGATGCGACATCCCAAGACCGAGCCAATTCTTGTCGGATTGATGTTCAGTGGGTACCGTTCTGACATGCAGTGTTCGCACAGAAATAGACGCATAGGCCTTCGCCTTATATCAATCATGTTTACGTTGGGCATGGCGGCTGCCGTTCACGCGCAGACCTGTCCGGACTTCCTGCGCTTCGCTGATTTCGGCGTTGAACAAGCCGATGGCAGTTTCTCGCGAGGTGGTGTCATGCTTCGTGGCATAGGTGCTGATGCCGGTGGGCCCCCAATATTGCATTTGGACCAAACGGAATGTCGGGATGTCCAGGACCTGTTGAAGGACGGGCGCGGGAACCCGATCCCCGTTGTGACGCATATTGCTTATGACACGGCAAAGGCGGGGCTTGATCTGATCGAGTTATCCTTGAGTTACTCCGAGGATGCGCGCGCAGACGCGGCGGAGAATTTGAAAGAGCATCTGGAAAACGTTGAGCGCTGGGACGTTGTTCAGGGATCGAACTCGCTGTGTGCTATTGGAGAGAGTGACCTGAGCTGTCAGCTGATCTCGCCCTATCCGGGGAATGTCGAACTGGTTGTGCATTGCAAGGGAGGGACTTGTAAGATGCCAGTCCTTGCAGTGGCCGAGACGATCTTTGTGTCCGCAAGTTGGGAGATGGATTGGACCGATGGCAAGGTGGATGCTGGCGAGCTGCTATCAGAAAAGGTCCAAGAGGTTCATGATTTCCTTGAACCAATGAGCACGGGGTTTTAACGAGCGCGCCTTGCGCGTCTCGTGGTGGCAGGCAGCGGTCGACGCAGTCGACTAGCGATGCCACACCCTGCGGATTATGACCAATGGATACGCGACGGCGGAGTGAAACGGAGCTTGTCGCGCGTATCCGAGCGCCCTACGAGCAAACGAAGTTTGCGATGTGGTGGCAGGCAGGGATGCGAATGCATTCCGTTGCTGGACTGTTCGGATTGAGAGCATTTGGGGCGGGGCGCTTCGTATCGCTCGCGCTGTTCACCCGCCCACGGCCGGTCGCTCTATGCAGAGCAAAAATCAAGCATACTTCATCAAACGAAACGATTGAACAGGTTGGGATGTAGGTTGTTTTCTGCTAAATAGTTCTGCGACCCAACCATGAAAACTTCGCGATAAATTACTTTTGTAGCCGAATTGAGAAACGCATGAACAGTGAGACTCTTTCCCAAGTGCAAATCATCCAAAGTCTTGGAAAGCGACTTGCTGATTTTGAAGAAGAACTTTCTTGGGGGGCTCCAGCAGCAGAGCTCCGCCACCTTACCGGACGCATCGGCGAATTATACGCAGCAATGATAACAAATGGCCAAATGGCATTAGAAACAAACCAAGCAGGTTACGATGTCATTTCCGCTGAGAATGAACGAATTTCGGTCAAAACCTGCACAACACACCGTCCTAATCCTAGGCTGAACAAGGCGACGTTGGACAAAGTAGATAGGGTCATAATCTTAAAGCTGCATCACGGCGAAGATGGTGTTTCTATCGAAGAAATTTTAGACGCTCCTAAAGACCAAGCACTGCAATATTTCCGCGAGACCAAAGATGCATATGTCTATTCAGGTAAGTCTCAAAAAGTACCGTTAGACTTGTCGCGCCTTCGGGTCATCGAAGAAGCTCATTTTCAAGGCAATTCAATACGACGTTACGAAAATGGTTCCTATCAAGTTGTGTCGAATGACGGCGAAGTCGCAGGTGTTACAAAGGATAAACTTCGCGAGATCGCGAAAGCAGTTGGTATTTCTCCACACGGAAACCCTAATACGCGGCAATGGGGAAAGTTGGTGCTCGACTATCTCAAAAAGCTCAACTGAGACTGCTCTAGACACCCTCACCCAACCCCGATATAAGCCGCCCATCGCAGGCTTCGGATTCGCGTCCGGGGCCTTTGATCTTTTTCGCTTCTCGAAAGACAAGCGGAAGCAACATAGGCAGGCGAAACCCTGTCGTTTAGAAAACGGAAGACAGTAAGAATGGCACTCAAGTCGTACAAGCCGACGACGCCGGGCCAGCGCGGGCTGGTTCTGATCGACCGCTCGGACCTTTGGAAAGGTCGCCCAGTCAAATCCCTCACCGAGGGTCTGACGAAGAATGGCGGTCGGAACAACACCGGACGGATCACGATGCGTCGCAAAGGTGGGGGAGCAAAACGCCTCTACCGGATCGTGGATTTCAAGCGGAACAAAATGGATGTCGCCGCCACGGTGGAACGTATTGAATATGACCCGAACCGGACGGCGTTCATCGCCCTGGTCAAATATGAAGACGGCGAGCAGCGCTATATCCTGGCGCCGCAGCGTCTGGCGGTTGGCGATACAATCGTGTCCGGCGCCAAAGCAGATATCAAACCCGGTAATGCGATGCCTTTTTCCGGCATGCCCATTGGGACAATCGTCCACAATGTAGAGCTGAAGCAGGGCAAAGGCGGTCAGATCGCTCGCGCCGCTGGGACTTACGCTCAATTCGTTGGTCGCGACGGTGGCTATGCGCAGGTCCGCCTGTCCTCAGGTGAACTTCGCTTGGTCCGTCAGGAATGCATGGCCACTGTTGGTGCCGTGTCCAACCCTGACAATTCAAACCAGAACTTCGGTAAAGCCGGTCGGAACCGCCATAAAGGCATCCGTCCATCTGTTCGCGGTGTTGTTATGAACCCGGTCGATCACCCGCATGGTGGTGGTGAGGGTCGGACCTCTGGTGGTCGTCACCCAGTGACGCCTTGGGGTGTTCCTACCAAGGGTAAGCGGACACGCACAAACAAGACGACGGATAAGTACATTATTCGTTCCCGTCACGCGAAGAAGAAAGGACGTTAATCGATGTCTCGTTCAGTATGGAAAGGTCCTTTCGTTGATGCGCATGTCTTGAAAAAGGCAGAGAAAGCGCGCGAAAGCGGCCGCAATGAAGTGATCAAAATCTGGTCACGTCGTTCGACAATCCTGCCCCAGTTCGTGGGTCTGACATTTGGCGTTTATAACGGTCAAAAGCATATCCCAGTGAATGTGTCCGAAGAAATGATCGGTCAGAAGTTTGGTGAGTATTCCCCGACGCGGACCTATTACGGTCATGCTGCGGACAAAAAAGCGAAGCGGAAATAAGCGATGAGCAAAGAAAAAAATCCCCGTCGCGTTGCAGACAATGAGGCTTATGCGGTTTCGCGTATGCTGCGCACATCCCCGCAAAAGCTCAACCTGGTCGCGCAAATGATCCGCAACAAACCGGTCGAAAAAGCGCTGACAGATCTGACCTTTTCTAAGAAACGGATCGCACAGGACGTGAAGAAAACGCTGCAATCTGCAATTGCAAATGCCGAAAACAATCATGGTTTGGACGTCGACGAGCTTATCGTCGCGGAAGCCTATGTGGGTAAAAATCTGGTCATGAAGCGTGGTCGCCCGCGTGCACGCGGACGCTATGGCCGTATTTTTAAACCATTTTCCCAAGTTACTGTGAAAGTGCGCCAGAAAGAGGAGCAAGCCTAATGGGTCAGAAGATCAATCCAATCGGCCTGCGTCTTCAGGTCAACCGCACATGGGACAGCCGCTGGTATGCGGATAAGAAAGAATATGGCGACCTTCTGCTTGAGGATCTGAAGATCCGCGAGTTTATAAAGAAGGAATGTGCGCAATCGGGCATTGCGCGTGTCATTATCGAACGTCCACACAAGAAGTGCCGCGTCACGATACATGCCGCTCGACCCGGTGTTATCATCGGCAAAAAAGGCGCGGATATTGAGAACCTGCGCAAGAAGTTGGCAAACCTGACATCCTCGGAACTGCATCTCAACATTGTTGAAGTCCGCAAACCAGAATTGGATGCGCAGCTTGTGGCCGAGTCGGTGGCACAACAGCTTGAGCGTCGTGTCTCATTCCGTCGTGCGATGAAACGTGCGGTTCAAAACGCAATGCGTATGGGTGCCCTGGGTATCCGGATCAATTGCGCTGGACGCTTAGGTGGTGCAGAGATTGCGAGAACCGAATGGTACCGAGAGGGCCGTGTCCCGTTGCACACATTGCGAGCGGATATCGACTATGCACGTGCCGAGGGCCTAACAGCTTATGGTATTATCGGCATCAAGGTTTGGATCTTCAAAGGCGAGATTATGGAACATGATCCATCCGCTCGCGATCGCAAGAACCAAGAAATGCAAGAAGGCGGTGGATCACGTCCACAAGGCCGCCCACGCGGCTAACGCCCTTCTGAAGGAGAAGAAAGATGCTTTCACCAAAGCGTACAAAATTCCGCAAACAGTTTAAGGGCCGCATCAAAGGTGAGGCCAAGGGCGGATCAGATCTGAACTTTGGTTCTTACGGTCTGAAAGCAACAACACCCGAGCGTGTGACAGCGCGCCAGATTGAGGCCGCACGTCGTGCCATGACGCGTCATATGAAGCGTCAGGGTCGTGTGTGGATTCGCATTTTCCCAGATGTGCCTGTCACGGCCAAGCCAATCGAAGTCCGTATGGGTAAAGGTAAGGGTTCTGTGGACCGTTGGGTCTCCAAAGTGAAACCTGGCCGGATCATGTTCGAGATCGACGGTGTGTCTGACGCGGTCGCACAAGAGGCGCTTCGCCTTGCTGCGATGAAACTGCCTGTTAAGACCCGCGTGGTTCAACGCGAGGATTGGTAACTCGCGTCGTCGCTTAGCGACGATCGCGGGTGGCAGACAGCGGTCCCACAGGGACTAGCGTTGCCACACCCTTCGGATGAAGATAACAAAGCCCCGCCATTTGGTGGGGCTTTTTATTTCTTTCGAGCCAGCCATTCGAAATCATAGTCGAAATATTCAAATATTTCCTTTTGGTGTTTAGTCATAGTTTCAGCTGCTTCAACCGCTGGATAAACTGTTAGTCCAAGGCCATTTTTGAACAGCGGACTGCCGCCCCACCTTTCTTGTCCGGCGAAAATTTTCTTCATTTTTTTAACCGGAGCGAGTCCGTAGGTTGGCGATGTTTGTTCAATTGATTGAAAGGTTGAGCTTACAAGTATGTCCGCGAGTTGAAGTCCTGAGAGGCTACTCATCGGCGCTCTTTCAACCAAATTGTAGCTTAAGACGTTTGGTTCTATTATCCTTGTGTCGAGATGAGTGGTTCCTGCCTTCGCTTGATTAGTAATTTGATGAACATATGCCTTAAAATGCCCAAATCCATGTCCTTTGCGATTGGCCATAATTATCTTTAGCTTCGGTTGCTCTATTTTAGCTTGACGAGCATGGTCGACGACAAAAGGTGTCACGCGCTCAAGCAATAATCTCGTTACAAAGTTGTACACCCAATCCTTGTTTGAGTCTTTGTTTCCCGCTCTTTCCGCTCTCTCGTTCCGATACCCAATTAATGTTCTTTTATAGGAGCAAACCACAAAGCCGCGCGCTGAATACTCGGCGAGTTTCTCCGAGACTTTACACTTATTTTTGGGTTTGTAGTTCTTGAAGTGGATTATTTGGCCTTTTTTTCCTCCAATCGATTTAGCAATTTCGTCTCGAATTTCTTCCAATTCCAAAAATTGGTCAGCCTTGACTAAATAGCCGCCCAAACACAGCCACTCTGAGTGTCCGTTTGAATGCTCCGGTCTGAAGTTTCCTATTTTGTCGTCGCCAGCTTCGTCGACAAACAACACGTATTGGTAATCCACAGTTCCGAAACTCACTAACTTAACGGGTTAAATTTTATATCTTTTGTACTTAGGTAATAAATCGACTCCAGATTACTAGAACCGGAGACCCCATATGAAAACTGCAAAAGACTATCTCGAAGAAGCCAACGTCGTTGTCCCCAAAATGGGACCGGAAGAGGCGATTGAGCTGCACAAATCCGGTAGGGCGCTGTTCATCGACGTGCGCGACAGCGGGTTGATCGCGCAGACAGGCACGATTGCGGGCGCCGAGCGTATCGCGCGCGGCATGATGGAATTCACGGCGGATGACACCATGCCCATGCACAATCCAAAGCTGAAAAAAGACCAAAAGATCGCTTTGGTCTGTGGTGCGGGCAGGCAGGCGGCCCTTGCGGGTAAAGCGCTCTAAGATATAGGCTTCGCGGATGTTGTGAATGGAGGTGGAACCGAGCTTGGAAAGAAGCAGGTGTGCCGTCTGAGTTGGTTTAAGGCTTTTACAAAAGCCTAAAGCGGGGGGGTAGAAATCCCCGCTTAAGCGGTTTGGAAACCGCTTTCGCCGTCCATACTTTTGTTCCTTTCATTTCAGGGAAAACGGCTTAACCTAGTCTCATGGGACAAAATGTAGACTTACACGAGATTGAAAAAGACAAACCACTCGATTTCTCGGCGGGATGGGCAGCGGTGACCGTTTTTGTCGGCGCGATATTGTTCTACGCACTGCGCATCTTTTTCTATTTTCGTATCGTTCCGGCCGCGATTGTTGGATTCGGAGTTACAGTGATTGTGGTATATTTTGTAGTTTCTTTGCGTCGAAGAAATCAGGCTGTACAACTCGAAGCGCAGCGTGCCGCTGATATTGAAAAGCTACGCTCAGAAGCATCTGACGGGTAGGTGCCCCACCAAAAGTTGGGAGGGCTGGGCCGAAAGCTATTTGCTTGTCACCGGCGCTTTTTTGGGGGCGTCATTGTTGCGAACGGCCAAAAGCTTTTGGATCAGAATCAAGTGCAAGATGATCGAAACGGGCACAATCAACATGGGCAATATTGAGAAAGGAAAATACGTAACAACTTCGGTTGGGATGTCGAAAGCGGTTGTTTGTCTTGGACCAGGCGCGGATTGAATGGCCTTGAAAAGTACTAAGATCAAATCTCCAATACCAATCAAAGACCAAAGAATTCCAACCCAAAGGTATTTGTATAAGTCGCGGTGTAAGAGCACTGCCACAATTGGCGCGGTGAGGCCTACAAAGATATCTCCCCAAGCTGTCGTGACGGCAAAGTACTTAGACAACAATCCATCGGCTTCGAGTAAAAGAAACACGGCACCGATCACGCGATAGATTTGAATACCAGCAAACCAACTTATGGGAACGGAGTTCATGATCTGCCGCATATTTGGAATGTACAGAACCAAGGCTGCGACGAGTATTGTGCTGCCCGCTATAAAGACGCCAAGGTAAGGAACAACGTCATCCATTTGGGGCACAAGGACATTTGAATAACTTGTGACGAGGACAATGACCAACCAAGCAAGGCTGAAGAGCCCGATGGACCAAGCAATATATGGTTCTCTTGCATTGCTGAATTTCGAATTGAGTGTGCCATAAGTTGTCAAAGCACTTACAGACGCAACCAAAAAGAAGGCCGTTATTTGAACCAATAGAACGGCATAATCTGGAACATTCATATTATTCTCCGTAGTTACTACAAAAAATGTAGTCAATATAAATTCAGTTGTAAATTGATTTTCTCAAGCCATATCTAAAGCATGAAGATTAAGCCGCGCGATAACTGTCCGGTAGACCGAACCGCTCAACTGTTCGGGGACCGTTGGAGTTTTTTGATATTGCGGAATTTGCTATTGGACGGGCCGCATCGATTCCAAGACTTTAGTAAATCTCTGCCCAATATCAGTCCAACTACGCTCTCAGCGCGGTTGAAGAAATTGGAAGATGCAGGTTTGGTTCGGCGTTCTGTTATTGATGCCCGGCCTCCTAAGACCGTGTATGAGATTACTGAACTTGGCCAATCGGCACGTCCGGTTATCAGGGCCATGCGTGAATTTGGGCTTCAGATTGTAGATGACGATATGTCTTTAGGGTGACAAATTGGTATCAACATCAGCGAAACAAAACACAATGTTGAAGTAACGGAGACCTCAAAATGAAAACAGCAAAAGACTTTCTTGACGAAGCAAACGCCGTCGTCCCAAAATTGTCCACTGAAGACGCAATTGCGTTGCATCAAGAAGGTGGTGCGGTCTTTGTGGATGTTCGCGACAGTGGGCAGATTGCAACAAGCGGAACAGTTGCTGGTGCAGAGCGCATCACGCGCGGAATGATCGAATTCATGGCCGATGAGACACATCCTTTGCACAACGCGTCCATGCAGAAGGACGCGAAAGTTGCTTTGATTTGTGCTGCTGGAGGGCAGGCGGCGCTGGCCGGAAAGACCTTGGTGGATATGGGATATACAGATGTCGTGAATGTTGGCGGTTTCCCAGCGTGGAAAGACGCAGGCGGACCTTCTGAAGCGGGTTAAACCTCTTGAACCAGATAATCGATCGCGTCGCGGAGCTCGGTTTCTTCATATGAAAAATGAGATTTGACGACGGTTTCCAATTTTTGGAATACTTCGGAGCAATTATCAAAATGGATTTCCGATGGGTCGCTGACCAAGTTGGCTGCAGCTTTGGTCAAGCGCTCAAGCAATTCGTGGACGATTTTATGTTCGGCACGAAGTTTCGCCACAACGGCTGTTAAGCCCTCGATCTTTTGACCTTCCAACTCGGGGAACAAATGCAATTCCTCCGCATTGTGGTGAAATCCCAACATGCGGCACTCCTGACCACATAGCGTTCCAAAGACGCGCATGTTCTCGGTTAAGGTCATGGCTTTCATAGCTTCCATCAGTTTCAGAGGCGCGGCTTGACCGTCTTGGACAAATCGCAGTACTTGGCGTGCCTTTGCAATTTCCATCAGGTGGCTGCGGTGAATTTCTGCCAAGTGATGGGCATTGTTAGATGGTGCCGTCCCGTTCCCGATCGCAGGGGTATTTGGGCGCTTGTCTTCGTCCAAGGACAAATCGTCTAGGTCGAACTCGGATAAGTCCCCCAAGCTAGGTGCCCCATTTGTAATTGAAACTGATCGAAATCCGTTCTTCCTCGGACATATTCATGGGCACCTCGTGGCGCAGCCAGCTTTCCCAAAGCAATACATCTCCGATATTCGGAGCAATATATGAAAATTGTTTGAGCTCTTCTGGGGCGGCGTTTGATCGCCCAGGTGCGGCCATCATCATTTGCAATCTGGGGTCCTCAAACTTGATGGGGCTCGTTCCATCGGGCAATGCCACATAAGTCGTACCTGAGATCACAGAATGTGGATGAATATGCCCGGTATGTATGCCGCCCTGTGGCAGGATATTGATCCAGAGATCTTCCAAGACCAAAGGCTTATCATCAAGCGTGAAATGCAGCGCTTCCGCAAATGCGCTTACATGTCTATCCAAAGCTTTGGTTAAATTTTCGAAGATCGGAAACCGCCATGGCAAGTCCGCGAGAGAGGCATAGGACGTATAACCGGGATACCCATTTTCCTCGCACCAGTCTTGACCGGCTTCGTCATCGTCTGCGATGGCCAGACAGGATGTTTCCAGTTCGACATAGTCGACCTTTGGATCCTGGGCTGCCATTTCGGCGCGGTAGAGCGGGGTTACAAACAGATTTTGGATCGTCGCCAAGTGAAGTCCTTTGTTTGGATTAGGCGGTCGTTACATCATCCTTTATCAGTTTGATGTTAGATTATAAGTGTTTGCGACCGTGCTCTTAATTTCCCATTTGCGGAAATCGTGAATTTCGTATCCGTTTTCGCAAACTGATATGTCACCGAAATACTCAAATTCATCTGTGGGATGGGCGCATAGGCTAGTATCGCCGGACCATTTGTAGGTTTCATCATCTGAGATGGCGTAGAAGTAGACCGTCTTATTTGTAACTTCGTTTTGAAAGACCGAGCATTTATCACGGTCAATCCTTCGCCATCCGCGTGTTACCCATTCGCTGTTTTCATAGTATGAATAGATCACATACGCGGCGTCATACGTGCTTTTGTTGCAGATGCGCCAACCCGAGCTAAAATCATTGCTCTGAGTGGTCGTATTGTTGGGAGACGGGCTTGATTGGTTTTCAGGAGTGGTCGGAACACTACGCTGCGCCAAAGCATCTCCACCATAGATTGAAGCCAACCCCAGAACCAAACACCTCAAAAGCATAGATCAACCCTCCTCATTTGGTAGAGAAATTAGCACCGAAAGGTGGATTGTCCAAGGGCTGGGTGCGGCGCAAACTCCTCAAAAGCAGCAGAGAAGATAAGGCCGCTGATCCTCAATTCGACGTCAAATTGCGGGTGACACCGCGCGTGGCGCCCGTCAGATCCAGCGCATAAAATGGGAAAAGGCGATAATCGCCGGTGCAATCGAAATCATCGCCAAAATATTCGAATTTCTCATCCTCATGGGCGCAAAGGTTCACGTCACCATCCCACTCGGCTTTTTCATTTCCTGAAATCGCGTAGAAATAGGCCGTTTTGTTCGTGAACTTGCTTTGGAAGACCTCACATCTGTCCTTGTTGATCCGGCGCCATCCCTTCGTCACCCAACGATCATTCTCAAAGTAGGAATAAGCGACGTATACGTCTTCGTGATCGCTTTTATTGCAAAGGCGCCATCCGTTATCGAGTGCGACATCCGGGTTTTTTGCGTCATTAGATTGCGCTACGGCTGGCAAAGCTATTGAAAAACCGGTCAAGAAAACCGCAATCATTACAAAAATTCGCATATCAACCCCTGACGCTATTTTGGAAGTTGATCTTACGTCATTTTGTTTCCCGCTCAAGGGTGGAAAAAATATGTTGCGGGACACGGGGCTTAGGCATATACGCGCAGCTTCTAACCCATCTCCACGGGAATCGAGGTGACCTGACAAGTTTCTTGGGCCTCCCTGTGATTGTTGAAAGGATTGCAGACGATGAGCGTCGCAGAACTACGCAATAAGACGCCGGATGAACTTCGGTCAGAGCTTGAACAGCTCAAGAAAGAGAGTTTTAACCTCCGGTTTCAGGCGGCGACAGGCCAGCTTGAAAACACAGCGCGTATGAAGACCGTTCGTCGCGATGCAGCGCGTGTTAAGACAATCTTAAATGAAAAAGTCGCGCAAGCGGCAGAAGAATAAGGAGTAGACGATGCCAAAGCGTATTCTTCAAGGAACCGTCACTTCTGACAAAAACGAACAGACCGTTACAGTTCTGGTTGAGCGTCGTTTCACGCACCCCGTTCTGAAAAAGACGATCAAAAAGACAAAGAAATACCGGGCACATGATCCGGAAAACACTTTCAAGACAGGTGACAGTGTTCGCATTCAGGAATGTGCACCGATCTCGAAGACAAAACGCTGGGAGGTTCTGACAGCAGACCCTGTGTCCTAAGTCAGATAGGCCCAGTTCAAAGAAACCATGGGGGCAAGCCCCCGCAGGTCGGAGGACTACTAAATGATCCAGATGCAAACAAATCTGGATGTCGCAGACAACTCTGGCGCCCGCCGTGTGCAATGCATTAAGGTTTTGGGTGGCTCGAAGCGCAAATATGCGTCTGTCGGTGACATTATCGTTGTATCCGTAAAAGAAGCTATCCCGCGTGGTCGTGTTAAGAAAGGCGATGTGCGAAAAGCAGTTGTTGTACGGACAGCCAAAGAAGTGCGTCGGGAAGACGGAACGGCAATCCGTTTCGATCGGAATGCGGCGGTGATCCTGAACAATGCTGGTGAACCCGTTGGAACGCGTATCTTTGGGCCTGTTGTGCGTGAGTTGCGCGCAAAGAATTTCATGAAGATCATCTCATTGGCTCCGGAGGTGCTCTGATGGCTGCTAAGTTAAAAAAGGGTGATAAGGTCGTTGTTCTGAGCGGCAAAGACAAAGGCCGCGAAGGCGAAATTTCAAAAGTAATGCCATCTGACAACAAAGCGATTGTCACAGGTATCAACACGGCGATCCGCCACACACGCCAGTCACAGCAAAATCAGGGTGGCCGCATTCCAACAGATATGCCGATCAACTTGTCCAATCTTGCGTTGGTCGACCCTAAAGAAGGTGGCGCAACACGTGTTGGCTTTAAAATGGAAGGCGACAAGAAAGTGCGCTTTGCCAAGAAATCAGGAGCGGTGATCGATGGCTGATTATCAACCCCGTCTAAAAGAAGAGTACCGCGGTGCTATTCGTTCCAAGCTGAAAGAAGAGTTCGGTTACAAGAACGACTTGCAGATCCCCAAGCTTGAGAAAATTGTTCTGAACATGGGTGTTGGCGAGGCGGTCAATGACTCAAAGAAGATCAAATCTGCTGTCGAAGATATGGCGGCCATTGCCGGTCAGCAGCCAGTGATCACGCGCGCAAAGAAGTCGATTGCCGGTTTCCGCGTGCGCGAGGGCATGCCGCTTGGTGTGAAAGTTACGTTGCGCGGCGATCGCATGTATGAATTCCTGGATCGCTTAATCACTATTGCTATGCCTCGGATCCGCGATTTTCGTGGTGTGTCTGGCAAGTCTTTTGATGGTCGCGGCAATTATGCCATGGGTCTGAAGGAACATATCGTCTTCCCTGAGATCGAGTACGATAAAATCGTCGAGATGTGGGGCATGGATATCAATATTACAACCACCGCGAAAACAGACGCGGAAGCAAAGGCCATGTTGAAGCATTTCAACATGCCATTCCTGAACTGAGCGCGGAAGGAGTAGATACTATGGCTAAAGCTGCAATGGTCGAGCGCGAGAAGAAACGCCAGAAACTGGTGGACAAATACGCCACAAAGCGTGCCGCGTTAAAACAGATCGCAAACAACGAGGAACTGCCAATGGAAGAGCGTTTCAAGGCGCGCTTAAAGCTGGCCAAATTGCCTCGGAACTCTTCTCCGACACGGTTACACAACCGTTGTCAGGTGACCGGTCGTCCGAAGGCCTATTACCGTAAACTCAAAATGTCTCGGATCGCTCTGCGCCAATTGGCGTCTGATGGTCAGATCCCAGGCATGGTTAAGTCAAGCTGGTAAGGAGGTAGCATTTTATGAACGATCCTATCGCCGATATGCTCACACGGATCCGCAACGCCCAAATGCGTCGCAAGTCCTCTGTGATCACACCAGCCTCAAAGCTGCGTGGTTGGGTTCTCGATGTGCTTGAGAGTGAAGGCTACATTCGTGGCTATGAGAAAACGACTGGAACCGATGGCCATCCCGCGCTGGAAATCGCACTTAAGTATTTTGACGGCGAACCCGTCATCAAAGAGCTGAAGCGCGTTTCAAAGCCGGGACGTCGCGTTTACTCT
This sequence comes from Pseudomonadota bacterium, assembly GCA_039814625.1. GTDB lineage: Bacteria > Pseudomonadota > Alphaproteobacteria > Rhodobacterales > Rhodobacteraceae > Amylibacter. The sequence continues at coordinate 55,356 of JBCCAU010000010.1, read as the reverse complement.
GGTTCCAAAGAAATCCCGTCCGTCCGTCAGGGCCTTGGCGTTGCCATCGTCTCGACCCCGAAGGGCGTGATGTCAGATGCGCAGGCGCGCGCTGCCAATGTTGGCGGCGAAGTGCTCTGCACAATCTTCTAAGGGGGTCCGATGTCACGTATTGGTAAAAGACCTGTAGATTTGCCCAGTGGTGTCACTGCGACGGTCAGCGGTCAGTCGATCGAAGTTAAAGGACCTAAGGGTGTCCGAAACTTCACCGCGACGGATGATGTAACGCTTGTCGTAGAAGACAATGCTGTGACGGTTTCACCTCGCGGTCTGTCGAAGCGGGCCCGTCAACAATGGGGTATGTCGCGCACACAAATTGAGAATTGTGTGCTTGGTGTGACCGAAGGTTTCAAAAAAGAACTGGAAATCACTGGTGTTGGTTATCGTGCCCAAATGGCAGGCAAGAACCTTAAATTGTCCCTTGGCTTGTCACATGATGTGGATTTTGAAGTGCCAGATGGGATCACAGTGACGGCCCCCAAGCCAACAGAGATCATTATTGAAGGTATTGATCAGCAGCAAGTTGGCGAGGTTGCTGCAAAAATTCGGGAATGGCGTCGCCCTGAACCGTATAAAGGCAAGGGTATCGCATACAAAGGCGAGTACATCTTCCGCAAAGAAGGGAAGAAGAAATAATGGCCCTTTCAAGACGAGAATTGTTCATCAAGCGCCGTTTGCGCAACCGGAACAAAATCAAGAAAGTCGCGGCAGGACGTCCCCGTCTTTCGGTTCACCGTTCATCGAAAAATATCTCAGTCCAGTTGATCGACGATACAAATGGCGTGACACTTGCTTCGGCGTCTTCGCTGGAAAAGGCACTGGGTGTGATGGGCAAAAACAATGTGGAAGCTTCCGCAAAAGTGGGCGCGGCAATTGCCGAGCGCGCGAAAAAAGCGGGTATCGAAGAGTGTTACTTCGACCGTGGTGGCTTCATATTCCATGGCAAAGTCAAGGCCCTCGCGGATGCAGCCCGCGAAGCTGGTCTGAAATTCTAAGGAGGTCGTAATGGCAGAACGTGATAACAACCGCGGAAACCGTCGCGACCGCGATGAAACACCGGAATTTGCAGATCGTTTGGTTGCGATCAATCGTGTGTCCAAGACAGTGAAGGGCGGTAAGCGCTTTGGTTTTGCAGCACTGGTGGTTGTCGGGGACCAAAAGGGTCGTGTGGGTTTCGGCAAAGGCAAGGCCAAAGAGGTGCCCGAGGCGATCCGCAAGGCAACGGAATCGGCCAAGCGCGCTATGATCCGTGTGCCGCTGCGCGAAGGTCGAACATTGCATCACGATGTTCAGGGCCATCATGGCGCGGGCAAAGTGGTCATGCGCACAGCGCCGCAAGGTACGGGGATCATTGCAGGTGGTCCAATGCGTGCCGTTTTTGAAATGCTGGGCGTCCAAGATGTTGTTGCAAAATCAACGGGAACGCAAAACCCGTATAACATGATCCGCGCGACAATTGATGGCCTGACGAAAGAGGCGTCGCCCCGTATGGTCGCCCAGCGTCGCGGCAAGAAAGTGGCGGATATTTTGCCCAAGGCCGCTGAAGTTAAGGCGGCACCTGCGGCGGAAGCGGCAGACGCACCGGCGGAGGCATAAACCATGGCAAAGACTATTGTTGTGAAACAGGTCGGCTCCCCGATCCGTCGTCCCCAAGATCAGCGCGCGACATTGATCGGTCTGGGTTTGAACAAGATGAACCGCACACGCGAGCTGGAAGATACCCCATCCGTGCGCGGCATGATCAACAAGATCCCGCATCTCGTCGAGATCGTCGAAGAAAAAGGGTAGGTGTCACGCCCTGTGTGACGCGTGCAAAGCACGCATCCTACGCTTGACTGAATTCAAAACGCCCTGCCATCTGGTGGGGCGTTTTTACTTAGAAACGGCAGCTAAAGTTTTGCCCCGTCGTATGTTGGAATAGTAGACTATTTGCTCTGGACATGCAGTTCCGCATTTACTCACTTTAAACCGGTAAACCCCGTACCGCATCCTAAACCGCTTGTTCGCATGATACGAATTAGCACCTGAATGTGCGACCTTTAGTTCGTCATTGACCCATACATTGATGAACCCGTCGCTATTATTCGACCACTTCGCTTGCATCATAATTTTTGTCCATTTTCCTTGCATTACTTTGGGATCAATCAAGTTTACGGCCAACTCAACACCGTTCCCCTCTGGAGAAAGAGGGTTCGATAGCTCGAAACGATATCCAACCGACATATAATAGAATTGTATAATTGGTGGACCAAGTTCGTCACCCGGGCCAAATTGTTTGAACTGGCCTAGAGTTGTGAAGGGGCCATGCCGAGGCGGTATCCACGAGCCTTCTGGAATATAAATTGACCATGTATACCAGACTTCATCGCCGATTTTAATTCGTGAGTCGTCATTCCAGTATTCAATGCGTTCGCGGTCTCGCGAACAGTCTCTTGTTTCTTCGTAACAATCGCCCGAACGTAGTATGAACCTCTCCGCCCTTGTACCGTCATCAAATTTAACACGAGAGTAAGTGTGGTCTCCATGATACTCGTCGGTTTTCATCTGCTCAAAACCTTTGGCTAGAGAGCGTTTGACTGACTGAGCAAAAGTCGGCGTTGCCATCAATGAAACAACTAAAAGTACAAATAATGGATGCATTTATAGTCTCCAAATATTGCTTTAATTTTACGTACTAAAAAAAGAATAAGCGTTATAACTCGAAAAGTTAAAGAAATTTTAGCGGAGATAATTGCGTTTACATTTTCCTGTTTCAGATCATCGCTTGAATTCGAGTTGCAAACCGAAGGGGGTTAAGAGCGTGACTCGCCCCGCACGTTGTGCTGTAAGGGCCCCGCCTCTCGGGACGGACGAGCGCTCGGATACTCGCGACAAGCTCCTTTTCAGTCCGCTGTCGCGCTATTGTAAAGAAAGATGGCGTCAAACTGTTTTGAATGAAGTCAAAACGCCCTGCAAATTGGTGGGGCGTTTTTTGGTTTCCGACAGACACTTCTTCTAGAACCGTACCATGCTATAGTGGACTGGTATTCAGATAAGGACGTTATGTGACTGAGGTTTTTCCAATCGACTGGACCCAATGGGACGCGCTGTCCTACATTACGTCGCGCGTTGTCCTTCGGTACTTTGCCTTCGCGACCGTGGCCTTTGTCCTGTTTTACGTCATCCTCAAAAAGCCACTTTGGTTTCGAAAAATTCAACAGAGGGTGCCGCAGCTGTCGGATTTTGGTCGCGAGGTTGCCTATTCGGCGGTTTCAATGGCCATCTTTGGGATCATGGCGACGCTCGCGCTCTATGTGCTCCAGGACTATAACAACGTTTATCGCGCCCCGATTGAGGGCTGGGGCGCTGTTTGGTTTTATGTCTCGTTTTTATGGATGTTGATCTTGCATGACACCTATTTCTATTGGGTCCATCGCGCAATGCATTGGAAGCCGCTCTATCGCCATATCCATCTTGTGCATCACCGCTCGACCAATCCGTCGCCTTGGACGGCCTATGCTTTTCACCCAATAGAAGCGGTTGGAGAGGCCGGTATTATTCTGGTGATCGCATTCACCCTACCAGTTCATATTGTGGCTGTGATCTTTTTCTTCGTTTTTCAAATTGCTTATAACGTGTATGGCCATTTGGGGTTTGAGCTTTACCCGCCTAAGTTCCATAGGACCTTGCTTGGACGCTGGGTGAACACATCTGTGTCCCATAATCAGCACCATAGCCGGTTCACCGGGAACTATGGTCTTTATTTCCTGTTTTGGGATCGGGTTATGGGAACACTGCGAGAGGATTACAACGCAGCGTATGAACACGCCACGACGCGCGGACATCCCGCTGCGTAAGCGTTGCGACAGGTTTTAAGTAAAGTAAGCTTTCACCCACCAAAAAGGTGGAGGCAAAACGTGAAGCAAATTGACAGCCCCATTCAAGTGCAAGGCATTCATGGGAGCCCGTATACCCGCAAAATGCTCGCGGCCTTGCGCTATCGCCGTTTGCCGTACCGCTTCATCATTAACCTGCCGCAAAACCCGGACATGCCCGGGAATGGCTCGGGTCGCAAAGAGCTGCCCAAACCCAAAGTCGCGCTGCTGCCTACGGTTTACCTGCCCGATACTGACGGGAGTATGCAGGCCATCACAGACTCGACCCCGATTTTGCGGTGCCTCGAGGCGGAGGTCGCTGATCGGAGCATCATCCCAAATGACCCCGTCATTGCCTTTCTAAATTACATTCTCGAGGATTATGCCGATGAGTGGCTGACGCGGTGTATGTTCCATTACCGGTGGTCCCATGACGCGGATATCAAGAAGGCTGGGCAAATCCTGCCCTTGTATTTGCGCGTCGATGTGCCCCCTCAGATGCATGAGGGGCTGGTCCATATGGTCACCAAGCGGCAGACGGAGCGGTTGCCGGTGGTGGGGTCTAACGACACCACGGCCCGGGTGATCGAAGCCAGCTATGTGCGCTTCCTTCAGCTCATGGAAACCCATCTTCAATCGCACCCGTTCCTGTTTGGTGGGCGTCCGGCCTCGGCCGATTTTGCACTGATGGGGCAGCTGACATGCCTTACGCATTTTGATCCAACGCCCATGCGCCTGTGCGAAGAACATGCGCCGCGCGTCTATGCCTGGGTGGAACGATTGGAAGACCTGAGCGGGTATGAGGTGGGCGAAGATGATTGGTTTAACGCAAACGATCCCCTGCCGGATAGTTTGCTTGCTCTGTTACAAGAAGTCTCTCGCACGCATATGCCGCAACTTTTGGCCAATGGTCGCGCCGTTCTCGATGGCGCGGAGCAGTTCACCACAGTGATAGACGGTCAAGAATGGACCCAGCCAAGTTTTCCTTATCAACTGAAGTGTTTGAAATGGATCCGGGACGAATATGAAGCGCTCTCTGAAGAGGACCGCGACAAGGCGAGTGTGGTTTTGACCTCCTCTCAGCTCGACCCATTGGTGTCTTAACTGGCTGGGTTCAGAACGTTGTTTGCAAATCTCTTATAGTGTTCAGCACAAGGTCGGCTCGGAAGTCGTTCATCGGCTTTGTGCGATATACCCCGATGAACAGGGCAAAGCGCATTCAGGAGCCCTCCCGTTATTGCGTCGAATGTGCGCTTTTAGCGCAACGGTCTGGATGATCCCACTAAGACATTTTGCTTAGACTGATTGCGTAAAGATGATCCGGATAATCATAACAGTCGAACATGATCTCGCGTTCAAACTGCATTCCAAGCTTTTGTAGCACGCGAGCAGATGTCAAGTTGTTCGGATCAACAATGGCGATAATCCGATGGATGTCTTCGAAGTCATTTGCCGCTTCAACCATTGCGATGGTGGCTTCGGTCGCAAAGCCATTGCCCCAAAAGGCCTTCGCCAAGCGAAAACCGATTTCCGCTTCGCCGGGCGCTATCCTGTTTGGGTCATCATTCAACGAGACATACCCCAGCACAGTGTCGGTTGAGATATCGGTGATGGCGTAGCTGCCCAACGGGTTTGGTTTTGAAGCGTCGTTCACCCGTGCAGCGAGCCATGCCTTCTGTTCTTGTTGTGACAAGGGCCCGTGATCGCTGAATCGCATCACGTCCGGATCTCCCAAAACGGCAGCTAAGCTTGGTAAGTCTTCTATCCGCCATCGACGAAAGCTCATGCGTGATGTGGACCTGATCATGGCAGTATCGCTTGCAAATCCGCAAATTGTTCAAAGCAATACTCTGCTTTGAAATCCACCGCTTCCTTTTTGCGGTACCCGTTCAAAAACAGCGCAAATCGCATTCCCAAAGCAAGCGCAGTTGCTTCATCAGTTTCGCTGTCACCAACAAATAGGGTCTGTTCCAACGGTACCCCCAACATCTCTAAGCAAAGCTTTAAAGGGGCGGGGTCGGGTTTTGGAAATGGAAGGCTGTCACCTCCAACGATTGCGCTGAAGTATTCCATCATACCAAGTTGGCGTAATAAATCCTCGGTTAGGGCCTTGGGGCGGTTGGAGCAAATCCCCATCGGGATGCCTTTGGCCTTCAAGGCATCTAGCGATTCGATAACGCTGGGATAGGGCGCGACCAAGGCGCGATCGCTTTTGGCATATTTTTCTAAAAGATTTGCCAGCGCTTCGGCATGCTCCACGGTTTCTGCCGCATCCGCTGCCGCCAAAACTCGGTGGACCAAGGTCGGAACACCTTTTCCGATAAATGACTTCACCTGATCTAAACCGAGAGGAGGAAGTCCATAATCAGCCAACATCGCTATGACGCAGGCATGAATGTCCGGCGCGCTGTCCAACAGCGTGCCATCAAGGTCAAATATGACCGCAGAAACCTCTGAGCCCATGACAGAGAATTACTCTGTCGTGAATCCACACTGCCGCTGTTCCATCTCGATTTGTTTGGTGATGCGGATGACGTTTTGTGAGTAAGCCTCTGTGACGGTGCCTGCGGTTATGGGCTTGTCACGCAACACGCTGACATCTTCGCAAAGGTGGAAAACGCGCGGGCTGTCATGCTCGATCCCATCAGGGGGCGTGATCCAATACACAACATCGCTGCCGGTTGGGTTTGCGGCTTCGATTGCAGCGGTGTCGTCGACAATCTGGGTCGCTTGTTCGGCCACCTCGGGGGAACAGGACACCGTGGGTTGTCCCGTTTTGATTTGCGTTGCGCATTCATTCATATCGAGTGAGTATTGCTCGACTGAGGCGGGATCGAACTCAACGCCGATCAGAACGGCGATAACGGCCAATACACCACCGATCCCACCTGCAATTTTCTTGTTTTTCGGATCCATGTCCTTGTCGAGCAGGATCAGCGCCAACAATGGCAGGAACGCAATCATCGTGATGATCGCGCCCAGCTGGTTTTGAATGAAAAACTTAAAAGGTTCGGACCGGCTGGCCGGGTCCTGCTTGTTCGCCCGCTTCCAAAGTATATTACCCAAGATCGCAAATGCAGCGATGCCGACCAAAAGGCCGATCAAAAGATACAGGTTCCCATCATCGAACCAACCTTGCAACAGCATCCAAACGCCTGTGCCTTCGCCGCCAAGCGCAACAACCCAAGAAAGCCACGCGAAAATACGAAACTTCTTGGCTTTGGACTTCTGCTCTTCGCTTGCGCGCCACGCCAATGTGACGTCCTGTTCATTGTCGGACATGTTTATGCTCCCCTATTTGAGGTTAACTTTTATAGCGACTGGATGGAAACTCTAGTATAATTTTCGCTCGTTTTGATGTCTTGCCCTATATGGTATGGTCGTGATCGACTGTTAGAGTGCTTCAAACTGACAAAGGATTTTCATCAATGGAAAAGCCGACCCTATTGATGATCTTGGGCCTGGGGCATTCCGGCACAACGATCTTAGACTTAGCTTTAGGTTCTGCTGATGGTGTTGTTGGAGTGGGAGAGGGGCTGCGGATGTTGGATGATAGCATATCCAAAGGCGGCGATGATGCGTGGCAGTTGTTGAGAGAAAACCGATTGGGGGAAGTGACTTGCTCATGCGGTGAAATTGGAAGTGCGTGCCCGGTTTGGTCGCAGGGCCGGGACTTCCTGAAACCTGACTCATTCGCTGACAGAGCGGACCGATTGTTGAGTGCTGCAGCGTCGACATCACCCGGAACAAGATTGGTTATCGATTCGACGCCAGGCGGACAAAGATATCTTAGACATCTCGAACATCACTCCGTGAAAATTCTACATGCGGTGCGGGATATGCGGTCTTGGACACGGTCTGAGGTTAACCGCCGAAAGATTAGTTCGTTACGAGCCTATGCGAAATGGAGTAGAACAACAAAACGTATGGCGCAGGAATTATCTGAGTTTGGCTCAGACTACTTTCGCATTGGGTATGAAGAATTTGCTTTAAATCCGGTCGGTACCTTGCAGAGCCTGTGTGCTTGGTTGGAGTTGGATTACCGAAGCGAGATGCTTGAGCCGGCTAAGAATACAAAAAGTCATGTGATCTCAGGCAATCCGTTTTTGAGACGCACCGGGCAAGCCGCCCAAATCACATATGATGGTAAATGGTTGTCAAATAGCGATGCTCGTTTCTCGGATGCTTTGGCCTTTGCTTTACTTGCAAACCGCAACCGCCAACTGGTTTATGGCAACGGTCTGATTGGTCAATAAACCTATCTTGCCAAAATTCGATTAGCTCTCTAAATGGCGGACTTCTGGTGTTATCCAGATAAATTTAAACCCCGTGTTCACCTGTCTTGTCGCTTCGGCGGGTGGTTCCGGAAAGGAGACGCGACATGAGATTGAATCAACTTGCCGACAATCCCGGCGCGACAAAGAAAAAGAAACGTATTGGCCGAGGACCAGGGTCCGGAACCGGTAAAATGGGTGGACGTGGTATCAAGGGTCAGAAGTCTCGTTCAGGTGTGGCCATCAACGGATATGAAGGTGGCCAAATGCCCCTTTACCAGCGTCTGCCGAAACGGGGTTTCAACAATATCAACGCAAAACGTCATGCTGTCGTGAACCTGCACATTTTACAGAAGTTCATCGACGCCAAGAAAATTGACGTGAAAAAGCCAATTACAGAAGACGTTTTGGTCGCCTCTGGTTTGGTACGTCGCGTGCGCGATGGCGTTCGCATCCTTGCGAAAGGTGATTTTTCTGCAAAGGTTGACCTGACGGTTACAGGTGCTTCCAAGTCTGCGATCGCCGCCGTTGAAAAAGCGGGCGGCACGCTTTCGGTCACAGGACCGGTGAAAGAGACACCATCTGCTGAATAAGTGTGATGTGAAGAGGGGTTGTGGGCCTGCCCCGCGCCCCTTACATATCAGCCACTGAATTCATGCGCTGTGTCGTCTAGAACAGGTTACGCAGCGCCCTCATATATAGGTGAGACATGGCATCAGCCGCCGAACAAATGGCCCAGAACATCAGCTGGAGCACATTTGGAAAAGCCAAAGAACTGCAGCAACGTATTCTATTCGCAATTGCCTTGTTGATTGTTTACCGGATTGGAACATTCATTCCGGTGCCTGGGATCAACACTGTAGAACTGTCGAATTTTATGCAGGACGTCCAACAAGGTGTTGGTGGGATTTTGTCCATGTTCACAGGCGGCGCTCTGGGTCGTTTCGCAATTTTTGCTTTGGGTATTATGCCCTACATTTCGGCTTCAATCATTGTGCAGTTGATGACGGCGATGGTTCCTCAACTGGAACAGCTGAAAAAAGAGGGTGAACAAGGCCGTAAAAAAATCAATCAATATACACGGATGTTGACCGTTGTTTTGGCATTGTTCCAAGCTTGGGGCATGACCCAAGGCTTGCAAGGGCAAGAAGGTCTGGTCTTGAATCCAGGGTTCCTGACCTTCCAACTGCCGGCAGTGATCACTTTGGTTGGCGGCACCATGTTCCTGATGTGGCTGGGCGAACAAATCACAGCGCGCGGCATCGGAAACGGGATCTCATTGATCATTTTCGTTGGTATCATTGCCGAGCTTCCCGCCGCCATGGCGCAATTCTTTGAACTTGGGCGGAATGGATCGCTCTCGGCGGGATGGGTCGTTGGGATCATTGTCATGGTGATTGCTGTGATTGCATTTGTGGTTTTTGTGGAACGAGCCTTGCGCAAAATCCTGATCCAATATCCACGTCGTCAGGTCGGGCAAAAGATGTATGGGGGTGAGAATTCTCATCTGCCGATCAAAGTAAACCCAGCGGGTGTTATCCCTCCGATCTTTGCATCTGCCTTGTTGTTGTTGCCAACGACGATCAGCACTTTTTCTGGGACGCAAACCTCCCCATTCATGAATACACTACTGGCCTATTTCGGACCGGGCCAACCACTCTATCTTTTGTTTTTTGTGGTGATGATCGTGTTCTTCAGTTATTTCTATACGGCCAATGTGTCGTTTAAGACGGACGATGTGGCTGAAAACCTCAAAAAGCAGGGTGGATTTGTGCCCGGTATTCGCCCTGGCAAGCGCACCGAGGAATATTTGGACTATGTGACTACGCGTGTTCTTGTTTTAGGATCTGCCTATCTTTCAGCGGTCTGCCTGCTGCCCGAAATTCTACGAAGCGAGTTGGCGATACCGTTCTACTTTGGTGGTACGTCGCTGTTGATCGTTGTGTCTGTCACAATGGACACGATCAATCAGGTGCAGTCACATCTTTTAGCGCACCAATATGAAGGATTGATCGAGAAGTCGCGCTTGCGGACTAAAGACCGAAGCAAGGCGCGCGCCGGACAACGCAAAAAGGGAAGAAGATGAATATCATTCTGCTGGGCCCGCCAGGAGCGGGGAAGGGGACCCAAGCAAAATTGCTGGAGGATGAGCGCGGTATGATGCAGCTGTCGACGGGTGATATGCTGCGCGCGGCCAAAACCTCAGGAACAGAGATGGGTCAAAAAGTTGCCGGTATTATGGACCGCGGAGAGCTGGTTACGGACGAGATCGTCATTAGTCTTATCGAAGAAAAGCTGGCCGCGGGATCCCAAGGTGGTTTCATTTTTGACGGGTTTCCACGCACGCTTGCACAAGCAGATGCTTTGGGCGCGCTTTTGGAACAAAAAGGCGAGGCACTTGATGCCGTGATTGAAATGCAAGTTGACGACGAAACCTTGGTTGAGCGCGTCGTAAATCGTGCGAAAGAGGCAGCTGATGCCGGGCAGGCGGTGCGCGCTGACGACAATGCGGACAGTATGCGCATTCGTTTGATGGAATACTACAAAAAGACATCACCGCTGATCGGTTATTATTATGCCAAGGGTCAGCTACAGTCGGTCGATGGTCTTGCAGAGATCGATAACGTCAAAGCCAGTATCGCGAAAATACTGGGCTAAACCTTTATTCTGCTTGCGCTTTTCTTGTATCAGACTTATACGGCAGCTCTTGCTAAGAATCATTGGCTAGAATTCGTGAAGCCCCGCGCACTCGCGGGGTTTTGTTGTGAAAAAAGGTTCTGGGGTCACGGAACCGCAACTATAAGGAAAACGCGTGGCACGTATTGCTGGTGTGAACATTCCGACAAATAAAAGTGTCGGCATTGCATTAACTTACATTCATGGAATTGGGCGCACTTCTGCGCTGAGCATTTGCGAAGCGACAGGTATCGAGCATTCGAAACGTGTGAACGAACTTGCTGACACGGATGTTGTTAAAATCCGTGAGCATATTGATGCTAATTTCGAAGTCGAAGGCGATCTTCGTCGTGAAGTCTCTATGAACATCAAACGTTTGATGGATTTGGGCTGCTATCGCGGTCTGCGCCATCGTCGTGGTTTGCCAGTGCGCGGTCAGCGTACCTCCACCAACGCACGCACCCGTAAGGGACCAGCGGTCGCGATTGCCGGTAAAAAGAAATAAGGGAGGCTACGGATTATGGCACGAGATAAGCGCGCAGCTCCAAAGAAAAAGGATCGCAAGAACATCACAGCGGGCGTCGCCCATGTGAACTCTTCGTTCAACAACACAAAGATTTTGATTGCGGATGCGCAAGGCAATGCAATTGCTTGGTCCTCTGCCGGGACGATGGGCTTTAAGGGCTCACGAAAATCTACGCCTTACGCGGCGCAGATTGCGGCAGAAGATGCGGGCAAGAAAGCACAGGAACACGGTGTTAAGACCCTCGAAGTAGAGGTTCAGGGACCAGGTTCAGGGCGTGAAAGCGCATTGCGTGCTTTTGCAGCACTTGGCTTTACAGTTACGGCCATCCGTGACGTCACGCCGATTGCGCATAATGGATGTCGTCCGCCCAAACGCCGTCGCGTTTAAGACAAATTCTTAAGCATTTGGCGGGCGGTTTTCCTGAAATTTGCGAAAGACTATTGGAACAACCCTCGAGCGCCCCGGGTGATGGATCCCACCCCAGGCAGGAATGGAGGACCCTATGATCCATAAGAACTGGCAAGAGTTAATCAAGCCGACACAGCTAAACATTAAGCCGGGCGCTGACCCGATGCGTTCTGCCGTCGCCATCGCCGAGCCTTTGGAGCGCGGCTTTGGTCTTACTTTGGGCAACGCGTTGCGTCGTGTCCTTTTGTCGTCTTTGCAAGGTGCGGCGATCACATCTGTACAGATTGACAATGTTCTTCACGAGTTTTCATCGGTTGCTGGTGTAAGAGAAGATGTCACGGATATCGTTTTGAACCTCAAAGGCGTTTCGATCAAAATGGATGCCGAAGGAACAAAACGGGTTTCCATCTCAAAGCAGGGACCTGGTGTCGTTGTTGCCGGCGATATCTCTGAAATTGCAGGTGTAGAAGTTCTGAACAAAGAGCACGTGATCTGTCACCTTGATGAAGGTGCCTCTGTCTATATGGAGCTAAGCGTTGGAACAGGAAAAGGTTACGTCTCAGCAGATAAAAACCGACCTGAAGACGCGCCTATTGGTTTGATACCGATTGATGCTTTGTATTCTCCAGTTGTTAAAGTTGCTTATGACGTGCAGCCAACGCGGGAAGGTCAGGTTTTGGACTATGACAAGCTGACTTTGAAAGTTGAAACGGATGGATCGGTTTCTCCGGAAGATGCGATTGCCTATGGCGCACGTATTCTACAAGATCAGCTGTCTGTCTTTGTGAACTTCGATGAGCCTGAGGCTGCAATCCGTCAGGATGATGAGGACGAACTTGAGTTCAACCCGCTTCTTTTGAAGAAAGTGGACGAATTGGAACTGTCGGTGCGTTCTGCAAACTGTCTAAAGAACGACAATATCGTTTATATCGGCGATTTGATCCAAAAGACCGAAGCAGAGATGCTGCGGACTCCAAACTTTGGACGGAAGTCTTTGAACGAAATCAAAGAAGTTCTGACTGGTATGGGGCTGCACCTCGGTATGGATATTGTGGATTGGCCGCCGGACAACATCGAAGAGTTGGCGAAGAAGTTCGAAGACAACTTCTAAGAATTGCAAATTCCGCGGTGGGCCGTTATGGCCCCCGCACAAATGCCCGGACTGCCGGGGACAATAGGGCACATGCCCCAAGGAGAGGGTCGGACACGCATCCGTACCCCGGACAAAGTATAAAGCCGGATAACCGGCCCTATTGAAGGATTGAAACTATGCGTCATGCACGCGGCTATCGCCGTTTGAACCGCACTCACGAGCACCGTAAGGCGCTTTTTGCAAATATGGCTGGATCTTTGATCGAGCATGAGCAAATCAAAACAACTTTGCCGAAAGCCAAAGAACTGCGCCCGATCGTAGAAAAACTGATCACATTGGGTAAGCGCGGTGATTTGCATGCACGCCGTCAAGCGCGCGCGTCTTTGAAACAGGATATGCATGTAGCGAAACTGTTTGAAGTACTTGGCCCACGTTATGCCGAGCGTCAGGGTGGCTATATCCGCATTATGAAAGCGGGTTTCCGCTATGGCGACATGGCGCCGATGGCGATCATTGAATTTGTTGATCGTGACGCAGATGCCAAAGGCAAAGCTGACAAAACGCGTCTTGAAGCCGAAGAAGCAATTTCAGACGCAGAAGAATAAGCCCACACGCTAAACAGACGGTCGGTTCTCTTTGAGCATCCGACCGTTTGATCGTTTCGCTATGTGACCGAAACACATATAATCCTCCCATGGCAGATTTGTTTGACCGATCCGATACGTCTGGTGGGGGTGCAGCACACGTTCCCTTGGCCGAACGATTGCGCCCCGTAGATTTGGGCGATGTGATTGGTCAGGACCACATTTTGGGTTCTGATGCGCCGCTTAATTCTATGATTGCAGCCGCGCAGCTGTCTTCAATCATTTTTTGGGGCCCGCCCGGTGTCGGAAAGACGACAATTGCGCGCCTTTTGGCCGATAAAGTTGATCGCAGTTTTGTGCAAATTTCAGCAATTTTCACTGGAGTTTCTGAGCTTAAGAAGATTTTTGAAGCGGCCCAAATTCGGCATTCCAATGGCAAAGGCACGGTACTGTTTGTTGACGAAATTCATCGTTTTAACAAATCTCAACAGGATGGGTTTTTACCGCATATGGAATCTGGCGTGATCACTTTGATCGGTGCAACGACAGAAAATCCCTCTTTTGAACTCAATGCCGCGTTGCTGTCGCGCTGTCAGGTTTTGGTTCTGAATCGACTGACCTTAGCGAATTTAGAAGAACTTACCCAGAATGCTGAACGGGCCTTGGGTGTCCAATTGCCTTTGAAAGCTGAGGCGCGTGAGGCTTTACAAGTCCAGGCGGACGGTGATGGCCGCGCCTTGTTGGGATTGATTGAACAGGTGGCAGGTTGGAGTGCTCCGAATGCTTTGGATGTTCAAAGTCTGGAAACACGATTGTCCAAGACGCTTCCCAAATATGACAAATCCGGAGATGGGCATTACAATCTGATTTCCGCACTCCACAAGTCCGTTCGCGGATCAGATCCCGATGCATCATTGTATTGGTTGGCGCGCATGTTGACGGCTGGTGAAGACCCTCGGTTTCTTGCGCGCCGGATTACGCGCATGGCCGTTGAAGATATTGGACTTGCTGATCCACAGGCGCAGGCGGTTTGTCTTCAAAGTTGGGAAACTTATGAGCGCCTTGGTTCCCCTGAAGGAGAGCTCGCGCTGGCGCAAGCCGTTCTTTATCTTGCGCTCGCTCCAAAGTCGAACGCGGCCTATACGGCCTATAAAGAGGCGATGAAATCGGCACAACGCACAGGCTCTGAGATGCCACCGAAACATATATTAAATGCGCCAACCCGTTTGATGAAGGACGAGGGTTATGGCGCCGACTATCAATATGATCATGACGCTGAAGATGGGTTTTCGGGTCAGAATTACTTTCCAGACGGGATGAAGCGGGGCGTCTATTATCTGCCGGTTGAGCGCGGATTAGAACGAGAGTTCAAAAAACGCCTCGATTTCTTTTCGAAATTAAGGTCAGAGCGGAATACGCGTTAGCCGGCGCAACAGATTATAGATCCTTCGGGGTGAGGTTTTTAAGGACAGAACATGAACGGAGTGATTGTGGCATTTGGTGGGGCATTGGGCGCCTTATTGCGTTGGGGTACTGTACAAGTTGTGGCGGAACCTTTGGGAACGCTTTGCGTGAATGTCATTGGTTCTTTTTTGATCGGACTTGGCTTTGTTGCCGTTAGTTCGGAAGATCCGCGTTGGCATTTGTTTTTGATCACAGGCCTGCTTGGTGGTTTCACAACATTTAGCGCCTTTTCATTGGATGCTTTAAAACTGCTTGAAGCGGGCAAATTGAGCGCAGCGTTTGGATATGCGGCGGGGTCGGTCCTCTTGTCTTTGGCGGCTGCCGCTTTTGCGATATGGATTGCGCGGAGTATTTGGACATGAGCGGTGTTCAGATTTTGGAAGTGGCTGAGGACGCAGACGGTCAACGGTTGGACCGCTGGCTAAGGCAGATTTTTCCACATGTCACCCAAGGGCGGATTGAAAAAATGTGTCGCAAAGGTGAATTGCGGATTGATGGCGCGCGCGCCAAAGCAAACACCCGCGTCGGCGTAGGGCAGGCCATTCGTATTCCCCCTTTGCCAGAACAGGCTGCACCGGAAAAAAAACGTCAAGTTATCTCTGAGGATGACGCACAGATGATACAGGACTGTGTGATTTTTAAAGATGATGATGTTTTAGCGCTAAACAAGCCGCCGGGATTGCCGACCCAGGGCGGCAGTAAACAAACACGCCATGTCGATGGCTTGGCTGAGGCCTTAAAGTTCGGTCTGCCAACGAAACCAAAACTTGTGCACCGTTTAGACAAAGACACATCAGGAGTTCTTCTCTTGGCACGCAACACCAAAACGGCTGCAGCTTTGACGCGGGCCTTTCAGGCTAAAACGACGCGAAAGATATACTGGGCTGCAGTTGCAGGCGTTCCGCAGCCACGTGACGGCTTGATTGAAATGGGTTTGGTCAAGCAATCAGGTCACGGACCCAATGGTGCAGGGGAGAAAATGGTCGCTATTCATCCGCGCTACGTGTCCGAAACTGAAGGCGCGAAGCATGCGGCCTCAGAGTATCGGGTTCTAGATGCCGTGGCGCAGCGGACTGCGTTTGTCGCGTTGCAGCCGATAACAGGTCGAACCCATCAGCTGCGCGCGCATATGGCGGCGATTGGTCATCCTATTGTTGGGGATGGAAAATATGGAACAAATGCACAAGAAAATTTAGGCGATGGATGGGGTGCGCAACTTGGTGGGGATGTCAGCCGAAAGCTTCATCTTCATGCAAGAATGATCCGGTTTGCTCATCCTACAATGGGCCACAAGGTGACCATAACAGCCCCACTATCCCGTCATATGGTCGAAACCTGGGATTTGTTCCAATGGGATCAGGTCGCGGTGGATGCCGACCCATTTGAGGAAACACCATGATCCCGAAGACGAGGTTTTGGACCCACACAGAAGTGACCGAAGATCAAAACGGTTTTGGAATTGCTTTGGATGGGCGGCCTTTGAAGACGCCAACACAACGGATGCTGAACCTGCCGAATGCGGCTCTCGCCAAATTGGTGGCGGACGAATGGGATGCCGTTGAAGACGCTATTGATCCGGCCAAGCTTCCTGCAACGCGAATGACAAATTCGGCGATTGATACAGTTTCGGTGAGGCGAAACGAGGTTCTCGATATGCTGGCCGGTTATGCAACCAACGATCTGTTGTGTTATTGGGCTGATGGGCCTGATGGCTTGGTCGGTCTGCAAAAAACACATTGGCAACCCGTTTTGGACTGGGTAGCCGGACAGTACAATTTGTGCGTCGCGACAACCGTGGGCATTATGCCGATCGCTCAAGATGAACGACTTCGCGAAGCTATCTACTTGGAGATGAACCATTTGTCTGATTTCGCGATCGCCGGACTACATGATGTAATTGTTCTTTCGGGAAGTGCTTTTCTGACGATGGCTTGGCTCAATAAATACCGATCCACGGACGCGGTTTGGACTGCAAGTCGGGTCGATGCTGCGTGGCAAATCAGCCAATGGGGCGAAGATGAAGATGAAGCGCGTTTGGTCGCCCAGAAACGTGGAGAGTTCACGTTTGCTGCTAAATATTGCACATTGGCCTCTGGGAGTGCCTAAACGCTTGGCGTACGGGCAATTTCTAAGCAATTTTGGCTGAAAATGCGTCAGCTTACTGTTGACGTGTGGATATCAGCGTTCCAAGTTCTGTTCCACGTTTGGGATTCCCTAATGTATCTATAATTCGCCCGAATACTCGGGCTAAGCCCTTCTTAAGGGCGGAAATCAGGAAGAGGAAAAGATGAAGAAAACTGCATTTTTTGGTGCGCTTGCAGCAGCTGGCATGGCCGCCGGCGTTGCATCTGCGGCGACGCTTGACGACGTGAAAGCACGCGGCTCGCTGAACTGTGGTGTTACAACTGGTTTGGTTGGCTTTGCGGCGCCAGACGCAAATGGTGTCTACGAAGGTTTTGACGTTGCAGTATGTAAAGCTGTTGCGGCGGCCGTTCTGGGCGACCCATCGGCGGTCAACTATGTTGCGACAACTGGTAAGACACGCTTTACCGCTCTGGCATCCGGCGAGATCGACATGCTGGCACGTAACACGACATGGACGTTCTCTCGTGACGTTGACCTGAAATTCACGTTCTTGGGTGTGAACTACTATGATGGCCAGGGATTTATGGTCCCTAAAGGTCTGGGTGTCGGTTCTGCGACAGAACTGGACGGCGCGACAGTCTGTATTCAAACTGGTACAACAACAGAGTTGAACCTCGCGGACTTCTTCCGTGTAAACAACATCTCTTATGAGCCAGTTCCAATCGAAACAAACGCGGAAGCACAGCAGCAGTATCTGGCCGGTGCTTGTGACGTTTACACAACTGACGCTTCCGGTTTGGCGGCGACGCGTGCTTCTTTCGAGAACCCAGGTGACCACGTTGTTCTGCCTGAGATCGTTTCCAAAGAACCACTTGGTCCTCTTGTTCGCCACGGCGACGACCAGTGGGGTGACATCGTTCGCTGGACTTTGAACGCGTTGATCACAGCTGAAGAGCTGGGTGTAACATCTGCAAACATCGACGAACTCGGTGGTGGTACAGATAACCCAGAAATCAACCGTTTGTTGGGCACCGAAGGTGATCTTGGCGCAATGCTTGGCTTGGACGCCGAGTGGGCGAAGCGCGCTCTAATGTCTGAAGGCAACTATGGTGAGATCTTCGAAGCCCATATTGGTGAATCCACACCAATCGGTCTGTCGCGTGGTTTGAACGCGCAGTGGAAAGACGGTGGACTACTCTACTCTCCTCCATTCCGCTAAAACTTTCAGGGCGCAGAGAAATCTGCGCCCTTTCCTTATTCGCCAACACAATTTTCCTAAGGGCCCGCGGGGTTCATTGATAAGTTGTGCCGAACAACACATTAAAAGGGGAACGACATGACAGCGACGCCTGACGCACCGCCGATCGAAGGCTTCAAAGTGGCAGATCTTTGGTTCGATACGCGATATCGGTCCTATACTTTCCAGCTCATTGCTTTGGTAATTTTGTTTGGTTCGATCGGTTATCTGATCTCGAACCTGCTGACCAATCTCGCGAATGCGGGCTTGAACATCAGTTGGGACTTTCTGCGTGAACCGTCAAATTATGATATCAACCAAAAACCAATTGAATACACCAGTCAGTCGTCGCATTTGCGTGCATCAATCGTTGGTGTTCTTAACACTTTGATTGTTGCCTTCCTGGCCTGTGTGACAGCCACGTTCTTTGGCGTTGTTGCAGGGGTTTTGCGTCTGTCTAATAACTGGATCGTGGCCCGATTGATGTCTGCTTACGTTGAGGCGTTCCGAAACGTACCTGTTCTGATCTGGATCATTATAATTTTTTCCATCATGACTGTCGCTTTGCCAGGTCCACGGGCGTATCGTGGCGAAGATGCTGAACGTAGCATGTTATTTGATATGTTTGCCTTCACCAATCGTGGCATTTATACTCCAAGACCCGAGTTTTTAAACCCTTTGATGGGTGCACAAATCTTCAGCTGGATCTTGGTTTTGCTGGTTCTCGCGGCATCTTTTTTCGGAGTGCGCGCGCTGACAACGTGGGCGACAAAAACGCAAAATGCGACCGGTTATCGTCCGGTTACATGGTATTGGACACTTGCCATCTGGCTGGTACCCCTTGCGATCCTTATGGTTGCGATGGGCTTGTCCTGGGAATACCCAAAGCTTGCAGGCTTTAACTTTCAAGGCGGCATCCAAATTCGTGGATCGCTGATCGCATTGTGGTTCGCCTTAGCAATTTATACTGGCGCGTTTATCGCAGAAAATGTTCGAGCGGGCATTCAAGCGGTGTCCAAGGGACAAACAGAGGCTGCGGCCTCACTGGGTTTACGACAAAGCTGGATTATGAATTTGGTGGTCTTGCCGCAAGCCCTTCGTGTGATTATCCCGCCGCTGATTTCGCAGTATTTGAACATCACCAAAAACTCGTCCCTTGCGATTGCCGTGGGCTATATGGACGTGACGGGCACTTTGGGTGGTATTACGCTGAACCAAACGGGACGGGCGATCGAATGCATCCTTCTGCTGATGCTGTTCTATGTCACGATCTCATTGTCGATTTCGGCGATCATGAATGTTTATAATAATTCTGTTAAGCTAAAGGAGCGTTGATATGGCCGCCAAGAAGTCATCTGTAGCTTTCGTACGCAAAGAGCCACTGCCGGCCATGCCGCCTCCTGCAAGGGATCGAGGCGCAGCCAAATGGATCCGTGAGAACTTGTTGTCCAATATCAGCAATTCGGTGCTGACCGTTCTTTCGATAATCGCGATATATTACCTATGCGCCTTTGTTCTTCCCTGGATTTGGAATGGTGTTTGGACAACATCGAGCTTGGCGGAGTGCCGTGAAGTTCTGCAAGGTGTGACAGGCGGGTGTTTTTCTGTTCTGACAGAGCGTTGGAACCAGCTAATCTTTGGATTTGCCTATCCATCAGAATTCTATTGGCGTCCGGCACTGGCCTTTGTCTTGCTGTTCTTTGCAGCGGCGCCGGTTCTGTTCTTTGATCTGCCAAGGAAACTTCTGATATTCACGGGCCTTTACCCGTTTTTGGCCTTCTGGCTGATCTGGGGCGGCCCAATTGGATACCCGTTGATCGGTTTATTGGGATGTGCCGTTGGTTACTTTGTTCACTCTGTCCTTGTGGCACGAAACTTTGCCTTGGGTCTGATTGTTGGCTTTGCCGCCGCGATTGCAACTTGGTCATTGGGAAGCAATCTTGTTGGTGCTTTGGCGCCGGAACAACCCCTGCTGGGCGCAGTTGAGTCCCGCAAAATGGGCGGATTCATGTTAAACATGATTTTGGGTACGGTCGCAGTTTCTTTGGCATTGCCAATTGGTATTGCTTTGGCCTTGGGGCGCCAGTCCCGCTTGCCAATTGTAAAATGGGTATGCGTCGTCTTTATTGAGTTCATACGAGGTGTGCCGCTGATTACTTTGCTCTTTGTGGCAAATGTTGTCTTGGCCTATTTTTTCCCACCCGAAGCAAATATCGACATTCTGATCCGGGTGATCATAATGCTGACCATTTTTTCTGCGGCCTATATTGCCGAGGTAATCCGCGGAGGGTTAGCCGCTTTACCCCGAGGGCAGTATGAGGCGGCCGACAGTTTGGGTTTGGACTACGCCCAAGCGATGCAGATGATTGTTCTGCCACAGGCGCTTAAAATCTCTATTCCGGGTATCGTGAATGTTGCTGTTGGTCTGTTCAAGGATACAACACTTGTTTCGATCATCTCGATGTTCGATCTGGTGGGTATGATCCGCGGACCAATTTTGGCGTCCACCGAATGGAACGGGGTTTATTGGGAACTGCTTGGCTTTGCTGCCGTTTTGTTCTTCATCGTCTGTTACGGCATTTCACAATACTCACAATGGCTTGAGCGTCGCCTTGCGACCGACCACCGATAAGGGGAACTAATAATCATGGCAAAAGCACAAACAGCAGCTGCGAAAAAGTTGGAAGTGAGCGATGAGATCGCCATATCCATCACTAACATGAACAAGTGGTATGGCGCATTTCATGTTTTGAAAGAAATTGACCTGACGGTGAATCGAGGCGAGCGGATCGTTATCTGTGGACCTTCTGGATCTGGAAAGTCGACCTTGATCCGTTGTATCAACGCCTTGGAAGAGCACCAACAAGGATCCATTACAGTTGATGGAACGTTGTTGTCGTCTGACATCAAGAACATTGACAAGATCCGTTCAGAAGTTGGCATGGTTTTTCAACATTTCAACCTGTTCCCACATTTGACGATCTTGGAAAACTGTACGCTTGCCCCGATCTGGGTTCGTAAAATTCCCAAGAAAGAAGCTGAAGATACGGCAATGCATTTCTTGGAAAAGGTGAAAATTCCAGAGCAGGCCGACAAGTACCCCGGACAGCTCTCTGGTGGTCAGCAACAGCGGGTTGCGATTGCAAGATCACTTTGCATGCGACCACGTATCATGCTGTTCGATGAGCCGACATCAGCGCTTGATCCAGAGATGATCAAAGAGGTGTTGGACACGATGATCAGCCTAGCGGAAGAAGGCATGACAATGCTTTGTGTGACACATGAGATGGGCTTTGCCCGTCAGGTTGCAAACCGCGTGATCTTTATGGATGCAGGCCAAATTGTTGAACAGAATGAGCCTGAGGCATTCTTTAACAATCCACAGTCAGACCGGACAAAACTGTTCCTCAGTCAGATCCTAGGCCACTGATATTAAGTCAAAATTTGTGAATGGGCCTTGCTTTATGCAGGGCCTTTTACGTTTAAGCCAATTCTCGCGGCACAACAAAAGCGTGGCCTTTGCCAAGGTCCCACGTCGCATCTGCCCAGTCGGCAATGTCAAATTGCATGACTGTGGTGGCTGCAGTTGGATATAGCGCGAACTGATCATGTTTCGGCAAAGGGCGCGCGTGGATCAACGCGGCGAAATCCCCGATACCGGGGTTGTGCGCCAACATCATAACACTGTCTGAGCGGGCGGTCCGCAAGCAGGCCAACAGGCTTTCTGCACTTGCGTGATAGAGGTTCTGTAGATGACTGACAGGTGCATCGAGGGACATCACTTCAGCAATGCTGTCATATGTTTCCCGACACCGTGTTGCCGTCGAACACAACACCTCTTTGGGCACATAGCCATTATCAAGCAGGTAAGACCCGATAAGTTTACAAGCCGCGCGGCCACGATTGTTCAAGGGCCGTTCGTGATCGCTTAGCCCGCCAAAATCCCAGCTTGATTTGGCATGGCGGATCAAAATCAGTCTTTTCATGGTAGGAACCGCGACATGTGATAAGCAGATTGTACGACGGTTCTATCGGCTCCGATGCTGATTGGACAGGACAATCGCACCAAGCAACCTTGTGATAGGCAGCTTGCTTTTCCGGCCTCATCACGCAAGTAATCGTGACAACGCGGAACGTCATAGGCCTGTGCTTCTGCCAAGGCGCCAACTGGACAAGCTGTGTGGCAAGGCTTGTCTTTGCAGGTCTTGCATGGGTTTTTTGCGCGCCGTTGGGGTAGGTGACCGGGCAACAGCAAAGCGCCACGATAGCTGATCATCATGCCAAATCGAGCATGAACCAAAGGACCTGTCGGCGATTGCCATGCCTCCCCGCTTTCGAGAGCCCAAGTCAGAAAGGGTTGGTAAGGTGGACCACCAAAGGGAAACAGTGCCTCACCATTCAAGTCATCAGCAAGGGCTGTGATGACGCGTTGGGACCATGTATCGATCGGGTCCTTACAGCCGCTGGTCCATTCTCCGCTTTGTGTAAATTCGGGCCAAAAACTTGGACCTGGAGCAAGGAGGATCAGGGTATGATCTGCAAGCGGCACTCGCCCGGCATCTGTTAGACAGAAATCAGTTCTTTGTTCTATTTCCGGAACGGCAGTGTCAGTGACCATCCCAAATGTGTAGGCGCTTCATCTTGCCACTGCAATCCAATGGTCATGCCATCGGTGCCTTTCGCCGGACCATCGGTATAGGTGCCAAACAAACGGTCCCAAATCGATAGAGCAAACCCAAAATTTGTATCATGCTCAACCCGATCTTCAGAATGGTGCACAAGGTGCATGTCCGGTGTCACAATGAAAAGGCGCAAAATACGATCCAACCATCGGGGCAAAGCAATGTTGGAATGATTAAACATCGCTGTCCCGTTCAGCAGGATCTCGAACACGATCACAGCCCACGGGTCCGGGCCAAGGGCGTATACAGCGCCGATCTTAAGCAACATGGACAGAAGAATTTCAAAAGGATGAAAGCGGATCGCGGTTGTGACATCCATATCGGTGTCCGCGTGATGCACCTGATGCAACCGCCAAAGGACCGGAATTTTATGGGTAATCAAGTGTTGCAGCCAAATTAGGAAATCAAGCACAAGGATCACCAAAACCCATTCAACCCATATGGGCCAATCCAATTGGTTAAAAAGCCCGATCTCAGTGTTTTGGGCATTTATCGCGGCGCCTACGGCAAGCAAAGGCAGTGCAATAGCGACCAAGCGCAAAGAGATCGTATCGATCAAAACAATCGCCCAATTCGTAACCCATCGGGTACTCTTCTTGGCGCGGCGTTTGCGTTTAGGTACGATCCATTCCAGCGCAGCCAAAAGCGCGAACAGTCCTAAAAAAATACTGAGGCGAATGATGCCTTCGTGTTCCATACCCTTGCCTTAACTGGCGCGGATCATGCTGCCCGCACCGTAATCTGTGAACAATTCAAGAAGGCACGCATTCTCTTGTCTACCATCCAGAATAACAACCGCGCGAACTCCTGAATTGATCGCCTCTAGCGCAGTTTGTGTCTTCGGGATCATACCACCTTGTATCACACCAGAGGAGGTCAGATCGCGTACTTGTGAAGCGCTAAGGGCGGTCAAAACGTCGCCATCAGCGTCTTTCACACCTGTAACATCCGTCAGCAGCAACAGGCGCGCCGCCTGAAGCCCGCCTGCGATGGCGCCAGCAACTGTATCGCCGTTTACATTGAAGGTTTCACCGTCAGGGCCGGCCCCCAAGGGCGCGATCACGGGGATGAAACCGCCCTCTAACAGGGCATGGATCACACCGGAATTCACTTCAACCGGTTCGCCCACCATACCAAGATCGCCCTCTGCCTTGCGGCACATGACAAGATTTGCATCCTTCCCAGAGATACCAACCGCAGACGCGCCCTGGCGGTTGATTGCTTGCACAATATTTTTGTTCACGCGACCCGACAGTACCATTTCAACAACTTCTACCGTTTCTGGCGTGCTGACCCGTTTTCCATTTACGAATTCGGTCTCAATGTCCAACGTATCTAACATCGCGTTGATCATAGGTCCTCCGCCATGTACGATGACTGGCTTCAAATTACATTGATGCATCATGACGACATCACGGGCAAAACTTTGCATCGCCCCGGCGCTGGACATAGCATGTCCGCCCAGCTTGATAACGACAATCGCCCCATCATGGCGTTGGATATGTGGTAGCGCCTCTGACAAAAGCCGGGCTGTCGTAATTGAATCGCGTTGCATAGCTTGTGATTTCTCCATTCTGGGCGCTTTACAGACAAGCTTCGGCGCTTCCAAGTCCTCTACAGCACTTCTTCTGTCTCAAAATATCCTCGGTTGAATGCGCCATCGGCGCAGAGGGGCAAAGCCCCTAGATCATCGTGGCAATAACGGCACGCAACGTGGCAATCCCATCACCCGTATCAGAACTTGTCAGAATGATTTCTGGATAAGCCGAGGGGTATTTTGACAATGCTTTCTGAAGGGCTGATATATTCTCATCCAAGGTGGTTCGGTCAATCTTGTCTGTTTTCGTCATGACGGCTTGGAATGTCACGGCAGAGGATTTGAGCAGGGCCATAATGTCTTCATCAACGGGTTTTGGTCCGTGCCGTGCGTCGATCAAAAGAAACACACGTCGTAACGGTGCGCGCCCCGACAAATAGGCTTTCAAAAGCCTTTGCCACTTTTCGACCACAGGGATTGGTGCCTTGGCAAAACCATAGCCTGGGACGTCCACCAAATAATGACTGTTGCCTAAGGTAAAAAAATTGATCTCTTGTGTGCGTCCAGGCGTGTTCGATGTCCGAGCAAGTGCTTTGCGCCCTGTCAGCGCATTGATCAATGAAGACTTCCCCACATTGGAGCGGCCTGCAAAGCAAACCTCAAGACGATCGGCATCAGGCATACCTTGCATGGCAACCACGCCTTTTAGAAAATCGCACGGGCCGGCGAATAACAAGCGACCCTTCTCGGCGGCTTCGGCGTCTGGCTCTGGCGCAATTGCGAACATTACAAAAGTTCTACCAGATCGCCCAATGCAATACGACCCGAAGAGATCGGGTAGGCATAAAGACCGAAATGTTGTTCCGCGATCAAATCGCGTAACGCTTTGAGCGTATCTACATCCACATCGCCCGTGGCCGGATTCACGGTTGTGGCTTTGCAGCGGCCGATTTCCTCGCGGATTTCAAACTCGACCTCACCCACGCGAAGATGTTTGCCGACCCATTCGCGTTCTTCCCAAGGCTCTAGACCGGCTAACCAGATATTGCCACGCCAGCGCAATGGTGACAGGCTTTGGCCGGTATATTGGCTTATGGCGCGATGCGATGCCAGATTGTTGAGCGAGATCGAGGCAAAGTCGCTGTCAGTCATGCCGCGCCCTACGACGCGCACCAGCCCGGTCGATTGGTTGTGATTTTCGGACATCAGTGGTTCGACCCAAGCCAAGAAACGATCCTCTTCGCTGTCAGGTTGAAAAGTGATCGGCAAAAGATCGGGATGCGTTAACGTGATTGTTTCCGAGGTTTCATGAAGGATTGCCGTGATCGCCTGCAAAGTTGGCGTTTTGGCCGCGCGAGAGAAATTTGCACAAGGCGCCCATTGGGAGCCGTCTGCCTTTGAGCGATCATGAGTGACCGCCCATGCGCGATCCCACGGCATTGTATGCCCGGCTTCGATGGTCACCCGTTCTAACGCTTCCCGTCCATGTGATTTTATCGGGTGACGCCAGATATGGGCAACGGAACCGGACATGACTAGCTCTCTTTTTTTCGCGTCAAACTGGTTCGAATATTCCCAAGAATATCGGGTTTGACGCCTTGGCTGCGCATGATTGTATATTGCTGGACAAAGGTGATCACATTGTTCGCGACCCAATAGACGAGCAATCCTGACGCAAATGAACCGAGCATGAACATGAACACCCATGGCATCCAGGCAAAGATCATCTGTTGCGTTGGATCGGGCGGTGCGGGATTCAGTTTTTGCTGCAGCCACATGGATATTCCAAAAGCCAGCGGCCAAACGCCGATTGAAAGGAAATAGAAGATGCTTTCAGGTCCTGGCGTTGCGTAGGGCAACAATCCAAAGAGGTTAATCCAGCTGGTTGGGTCTGGCGCAGAAAGATCCTCCAGCCAACCAATGAACGGAGCATGGCGCAACTCTAGCGTTACGAAAATCACCTTATAGAGCGAAAAGAAAATCGGGATTTGCAGTAGGATCGGCAAGCACCCTGCGGCGGGATTGACCTTCTTCTCCTTATAGAGTGCTATCATATCCATTTGCATGCCTTGCTTATCGTCGCCATGCTTTTCTTTCAGCTTCTCCATTTCGGGCTGAATTTCTTTCATCCGCGCCATAGAAACATATGATTTATAGGCCAAAGGAAAGAGCACGGCCTTGATCACCAAAGTCAAACCTATGATCGCCCAACCCATATTACCGATCAGAATATTCAACTCATGCAGGACCCAGAATATGGGTTTGGTCAGGAAGAAAAGCCAACCCCAATCAATTGCGTCAATAAACTGGTCGAAGCCCGCACGCTCATAGGCGCGGATCGCTTCATATTCCTTAGCGCCGGCAAACACATATGTGACCACGTCAACTGTCTGACCGGCTGGAATATCCAACAAAGGCAAGCGCATTTCGACTTGATAGGTGTCATTTGAAGGCACATATTTTGAAACCGATGTGAAGGGCTGGCCATTTTGCGGCAACAAGCTGGTCATCCAATATTTGGATGTAAATCCAATCCAGCCAGAGCTTGCCACATCGATGGCTTCAACGCTGCCATTTTCGGCCGCAATGAAGGGCTGGTCCGGCATATCATCATAGTCGATTTCCTGAATGGTGCCATCAGATGAGCGTACAACCCCTTCATGCAGTAACCACATGCCAATCGTCTCAGGTTCTCCTTGTCTGGCGACAATTCCATAAGGAGAAAGGCGCATTGGCGCGTCGCTGCTGTTCTCAATGCTTTGGTTGATCGTGAAGAGGAAATCATCATCGATAGAGATCGTTTTGCGGAAAGTGGTTCCGGAGGGGTTGTCCCAGCGCAAAGTGATTGGGTTCTCGGGCGTCAGATTGCCTGCGGTTTCCAAGCTCCAGTCTGTTTGAGCGGTAGGTACATCAGCATAACTGAGGCCACCTGCCGGGATCCAACCATGAAGCGCGTAATAGGCTTGCGGGCCCCCTGCAGGCGATAACAAGCGGACTTTTTCAGAGGGATCGTTCAGCTCGACATCATAGTCCAGCAAACGAATATCATCGATGCGCCCGCCTTTCAGCGAAATTGATCCGGCCAAACGGCTGGTCGCGATACTCACACGTTCACTAGAGGACAATGCCTCCTCTCGCGTATCGGTATCGTTTAACTCCACAGGAACGGGCTGTTCGGTCGATGGCGGCGGGCTGGACCCATCCACAGGCGCCGTTACTTGGGCTGTTGGTTCATTCGTTTCGACCAGCTGTTCTGGTGGGAACAGAAAGAACCAAACGATGATGACCAGAAAGCTTAAGCCAGAAGCGAGAAGCAGATTCTTATTATTGTCGTCCATTTTGGGTCCGTTCGTTTGTGGAAAACGTGCTCGGGGGCTTCAATCGAAAAGGGCGCCGAAGGTCAACCATCCTCGGCTCTTGTTAAGCCATGGAAATCAAAAAGCTTTGGGTCAAGCAGATGCGAAGGTCGTGTGTTCATGAGACTGCGAAACATCACTTGGCGCCGACCGGGGCTGTTCCTTTCCCATTGATTGAGAAGTTCTTTGACCTGTTGGCGTTGTAGACCGTCTTGAGATCCACAAAGATCGCAAGGAATAATCGGATAGTTCATTGCTTTGCTAAACTTTTCGCAATCTTCTTCTGCAACAAATGCCAGTGGTCGGTAGACGAAGAGATCCCCTTCCTCGTTTAAGAGCTTCGGTGGCATGGTCGCCAAACGTCCGCCATGAAAGAGGTTCATGAAAAACGTCTCTAGAATGTCGTCGCGATGATGGCCTAAGACCACTGCGCTACATCCTTCCTCGCGGGCGATGCGATACAAGTTTCCCCGTCGCAGGCGCGAACACATCGCGCAATAGGTCCGACCGGCAGGCACTTTTGACTTCACGACCGAATAGGTGTCTTGGTACTCAATCCGGTGCGCCACCCCCACCTTCGATAGAAACTCTGGCAGTATGGTGGCGGGAAATCCAGGTTGCCCTTGGTCCAGATTGCAAGCCAACAGTTCAATTGGCAAAAGACCGCGCCATTGCAATTCTATTAAGGCGGCAAGCATCGTATAGCTGTCTTTGCCGCCAGACAGGCAAACCAGCCACTTCGCACCTCGTTCAATCATGCCGAAGTCTTCGATTGCGTTGCGCGTCTCGCGCACGATACGTTTGCGAAGTTTTTTGAAGCCCGTTGAGCTTGGCGCGCCCTGAAAGAGCGGATGGATATTGTCTGGCAACTGATCTAGCATTTTATAAGACTAATCTCGATCGATGGGAATTTCTAGATGATCCGCCATACGACAGACAGCGTATTTAAATCATGAGATATATTTTTGTATTGTTTACATTGGCCATCCTTGTTGGCTGCAAAGCCGTTCCAACGTTCGAACAACCGTCGTTAGGCGGGCCGAAATTCGATCTGGAAGACTATTTTCGTGGAAACATCAAAGGCTATGGTCAGTTTCAAGACATTACGGGCAAGGTGCGTGATCGTTTTGAAGTGGATATTGCAACGCGCTGGGATGGCGAGGTTCTGACCCTTGTTGAAGACTTTGTTTACGCAGATGGGCGCACGGAACAACGGATATGGCGATTGACGAAAACCGGGGATGATACCTGGGATGGCCGGGCAGAGGGCGTCGCAGGCGTTGCAAAGGGTGTGGAGGATGCTGATCGCTTCAACTTCCAATACACGATTGATTTGAAAACGCGTGATGGCGGGACGCAAACGCTTCAGTTTGACGATTGGCTTTGGCGCTTTAACGAGACGCGTGTTTTAAACAAGGCCTATGTGGCTGCATATGGCATCCGTGTTGGAACCGTCACGATTTGGTTTGAACGCCTTTAATCTGGAACATTGTCAATTCCGCTGCCGCCCCAGGGATGGCAGCGCGAGATGCGTTTGATTGCCAGCCAGCCGCCTTTGATCGCTCCATGCTTTTCCAAAGCTTCCAATGCATAGGCTGAACATGTCGGTTGGAACCGACAATTTGCTCCAATGAGTGGTGAAATCACCAGTTGGTAAAAGCGGATCGGTCCTTTTAGAATGCGTGTGACGACCCTCATGAATGGATGGCCTTTAGGGCAAGCTCAATATCCTTCGCGAGGTCCGAGAAAGCACGGCGAACCGTTGTCTCGGGTTTGCCGATCAGCACGTAGTCCCATCCGGGCATTGCCATCGTTGTCAGAGTAAGGCGCGCAACCTCGCGCAGGCGGCGTTTAGCACGATTGCGCGTGACGGCATTCCCAAGCTTTTTTGAACAGGTGAAGCCGACTCGAATTGCCTGTTTGCCGTCATTTCGCGGGCGTGCTTGCAAAACGAAACCGGCGGTGTTGTGCCGCCGGCCCTTATTCAAAGCGAGAAACGCGCTTCGTTTGGTCAAAACTTCAAGCGATCCTAGCATCGGACCGCCAAGTCTTAGGCTGAAAGGCTTTTACGGCCCTGTGCGCGACGACGCGCCAAAACCTTACGGCCATTTTTTGTTGCCATACGCGAACGGAACCCGTGGCGCCGTTTGCGCACAAGGTTCGATGGCTGATAGGTACGCTTCATGAGCTTCACCTTCGGTTTGGGCGCGCGGAATCGCTCACCTGATTGAAATCGGAAGCGTTCTACTATGGGCCAACATATGATAAGTCAACGCAACTGGCATCGAATGTTGCAGTCTGGTGGTCGAAAAAGCGGGCTTTGCGTGAGTTTTGTTTCAAAAACCCCTATCATTCTCTCTTTGATGTCACTGCAGATCAAGGGGACGTGAGCCCACTATCTTGAGCGCTCTTGTCGCGAAATAAGGGCGCCAACCTGAAAATTCTGGAGATATTCCATGACTAATCCAAACTCTGATACGGTTGCGCCAATGGAGCGTAAATCTTCCTTCAAACGGCTGTTGCCTTTTGCTGCCATATTGGTCGGCGCCGGGCTTGGCTTTGTCTTTCTGCGAGATGTGCTGAGCTTTGAGCAACTTGCAGCCAATCAAGAGGCGCTGATTGCTTGGCGTGACAGCAACTATGTGCTTGCGGCCCTTGTCTTTATTGGCATCTACACAGCTATTGTCGCATTTTCTTTACCGGGTGCGGCGATTGCCTCGCTCACGGGTGGGTTCTTGTTTGGCCTGTTCCCCGGCGCGCCCTTTAACATTATTGCGGCAACCTTAGGCGCCACGGCCATTTTCACTGCAGCGCGCACTGGTTTTGGAGAGGCTTTGTCGACAAAGATGGACTCGTCCGAAGGGGCTGTGAAGAAATTCAAAGAGGGCCTGAAAGAAGACGAAGTCTCATATCTTTTGATCATGCGTTTGATCCCGGCTGTGCCGTTTTTCGTGGCAAACCTGATCCCTGCTTTGGTGGGTGTTTCGCTGTGGCGGTTTGTTTGGACGACTTTTGTCGGCATCATTCCGGGCGCAATTGTCTACACTTGGGTTGGTGTCGGTTTGGCCGAGGTCTTTGCCCGGGGTGAAGCGCCCAATCTTGGCATCATATTTGAGCCTTTCATTCTGGGTCCGCTTGTTGGCCTCGCGGCACTGGCCCTGATGCCCGTGCTTTACAAAAAATTCGTCAAGAAAGGCTGATCCGATGAGCGAGACAATCAAAACAGATATTTGTATTATTGGTGGGGGCTCTGGCGGCTTGTCGGTTGCAGCAGGCGCCGTTCAGATGGGCGCGAGTGTTGTCCTTCTAGAAGGCCATAAAATGGGCGGGGACTGTTTAAACTATGGTTGTGTCCCATCCAAAGCTTTGCTGGCCGCAGGCAAACATGCTCATTGGATGACAAACGGCGCTGCTTTTGGGATTACACCTGCTGCACCGCAAGTTGATTACGCAGCGGCCAAAGCCCATGTCGCTTCTGTTATTCAAGGGATAGAGCCACATGACAGTGTCGAACGTTTTGAAGGTTTGGGTGTGCAGGTTATTCAAGACTATGGCGAGTTTGTTTCTCCAACTGAGGTGAAAGCAGGCGATAAAATCATCAAGGCCCGTCGCTTTGTTGTTGCGACAGGGTCATCGCCTTTTGTTCCGCCGATTCCCGGTTTGGACAAAGTTCCCTATGAAACCAATGAAACGATTTTCCAACTGCTTCAAAAGCCAGACCATCTTTTGGTCATCGGGGGCGGTCCCATCGGCCTGGAAATGGCGCAAGCGCATGCGCGTTTGGGTTCAAAGGTGACAGTGATCGAAGGCTTCCTTGCTCTGGGTAAGGATGACCCGGAGATCGCCGCAATTGCTTTGGATCGGATCAGGGCAGAAGGTGTCGAGATACATGAAAACGCTTTGGCCGAAGAAATCACAGGCAAGGCAAGCAACATCAGTGTCAAAGTCAAAGATGGCCGCGTGTTCAAAGGCTCGCATCTGTTGGTCGCGGTTGGTCGTAAATCAAATATCGACAAACTTAACCTGGAGGCAGCTGGCATCGAGCGCGTGCGCAACGGCATTAAAGTTGATGCCTCTTTGAAGACCACCAATCGGAAAGTTTATGCGATTGGCGATGTCGCCGGCGGACTGCAATTCACCCATGTTGCGGGGTATCATGCAGGTGTGATCATCAAATCAGCATTGTTTGGAATGCCCTCAAAGGCAACGGATCGTCATATCCCATGGGCGACCTATACCGATCCGGAAATTGCGCAGGTCGGCCTGACCGAGGCTGCGGCCAAAGAGATGCATGGAGATAAAGTCGAAGTTGTTCGGTTTGAGTATAAGGACAATGATCGGGCCCGTGCCGAGTTGGCCACGACGGGTCTGATCAAAGTGATGGTTTTGAAGGGTCGGCCCATTGGCGTTTCGATTGTCGGGTATCAAGCTGGCGAGTTGATCAACCTTTGGGCAATGGCGATTGCAAACAAACTGAAAATGGCAGCTGTAGCGGCCATGGTTGCACCTTATCCAACGATAGGCGAAATCAACAAACGCGCCGCAGGTGCCTACTTCGGCCCAAAACTGTTCAACTCTAAGATGGTGAAAAAAATCGTGGGGTTTGTACAGAGATTGGGTTAGGTCGTTGGCCCAAACTGACTGAAGAAGCAGATGTTTTTGAGATCGATTGCAGGACGATTTTTTCTACTCACCATCATCTTTGTGATGCTGGCCGAGATTTTGATCTTCGTGCCTTCCCTGGCCCGGTTTCGAGTCGCGTATCTGGAAGAACGGTTGGAGCGGGCGCAGATCGCCTCTCTGGCTGTTCTTGCCTCTCCACAAGACATGGTGGACGAAAAGCTGGAGGCGGAACTTCTAGAGAATGCTGACATTTTGAATGTGGTTCTGAACCGAGACAATTTTCGGCAACTGGTTTTATCTAGTCCGATGACAGCGCCGATCGATGAGACCTTTGATTTGCGCGAAATGACACCAACCCAATTGATTGTTGATGCGTTCCAAGCTTGGTCACGCAGCGGTAACCGCGTCATCCGGGTTGTCGGGGCGCCGGTCAATGGCGGTGGCAATCTGATCGATGTGTCGCTTTATGAGCAGCCTTTGCGTGAAGCCATGACGGCTTATGGTCGCAATATTTTCTATCTTTCAGTGGCTTTAGCACTGATCATTTCAATTTTGTTTTACTATGCCACTCAGGCTTTGTTGGTCGCTCCAAACCGAAAGTTGATTGATCAGATTAAAGCTTTTCAAGACGCACCAGAAGATGCGCGGCAAATTTTGGTACCCAGTTCCAATTTAACCGAGGTCTATGATGCCGAGGTGGCGCTGGCCAATATGGAAACCCAGCTGAACCAGTCCCTGCGCCAAAAAGAGCGCTTGGCCTTGTTGGGGGGTGCCGTTTCAAAAATCAGTCATGATTTGCGCAATATGCTGACAACATCACAATTGCTCGCAGATACATTAGACCGCTCTTCAGACCCAAGGGTCAAACGTTCGGCACCGCGTATTATGAACTCTTTGTCTCGGGCGGTGGATTTATGTGAGCGCACGTTGTCCTTTGGGAAGGCTGAAGAGCCCGCACCCGTCTTGGCGGAAATCAACCTGGAAACGCTGTTGAAGGATGTGGTCGAGGCTGAACGCCTTGCGATCAAAGACAGTGATGTGCGTATCGAGGCCGATGTGCCTAAAAATTTGCAATTTTCGACCGATGCAGACCAGCTTTATCGTGTCTTGGCGAACCTTGTCCGAAATGCGCGGCAGGTGTTGATGGCCCGACCGTCACCGGGCCTTATCCAGGTTAGGGCCTCATTGGATGTAACCAACCAAGACCTGCATATCGCGATCAGTGACAATGGTCCTGGATTGCCGGACAAGGCGAAAGACAAGCTGTTTAAACCTTTTGAAGGGGGTGTCAGGGCTGGTGGCTCGGGCCTTGGGTTGGCCATTTCTTATGAGTTGGTTCGAAATTTAGGGGGTGATCTTACGCTGAAGAAGTCAGATGAGATGGGCGCAACATTCCTTGTCACCCTTCCATATCAAGTTTGATCTTATGAATTCAGAATTTCGCTGACCTTCATGGCACGCCCCATAGAGCCGTCAATTTTTAATTTACCACCCATATAGGCCATCATCGGGTTCTGCGAGCCGTCTAGAATCTTTTTAAAAATCGCTTGTGTCGCAGACAATGTGACCTCTGCATCGCCATCGCCGATGGCGGCACCTTCTGCCGTAAGCAGGATAGATCCAAGATCTGTTAGCTCAATTTTGGCAGTGCCTTGAATTTTACCTTTTGCCTTTGGATCCAGAAAGGCCACGATGTCATCCAATGTCATATTCGGTTCCTCCAGTATTACTTTACCATACCCATTACGTCATAGACACCGTCCAAAATAGGCGCGGCAATGCCGCGCGCACGCTGGGCCCCGTCACGCAATACCATGTCAATCTCGGTTGGGTCACTCATCAATCTGTTGATCTCTGCTGTGATGGGAGAGAGTTTGGCAACCGCCAGTTCTGCAAGCGCTGGTTTGAAAGCGCCAAACTGCTGCCCTCCATACTGACCCAAAACATCTTCGACAGACTGATCGCTCAGCGCTGCGTAAATATTGACCAGATTTCGCGCTTCAGGTCGTTCTGACAGATCTTCTAAAGCCTCTGGTAGCGGATCCGGGTCGGTTTTTGCCTTTTTAATCTTCTTGGCGATCGTCTCGGCATCATCCGTAAGGTTGATCCGGCTCATGTCGGACGGATCAGATTTCGACATTTTCTTGGCCCCGTCACGTAAGCTCATCACACGGGTGGCGGCCCCTTCTATCAGAGGCTCGGGTTCTGGAAAAAAATCGACATTGTAGTCATGGTTGAATTTTGCGGCAATGTCGCGGGTCAATTCAACATGCTGCTTTTGATCCTCGCCCACCGGGACATGGGTCGCATGATAAAGCAAAATGTCGGCGGCCATCAAAGAAGGGTAAGCGTAGAGGCCTAGTGACATCTTCTCGGCGTTTTTACCGGCCTTATCTTTGAATTGCGTCATTCTGTTCATCCAACCGACGCGCGCGACGCAATTGAATATCCATCCCAGCTGCGCATGTTCAGGGACTTGGCTTTGATTGAACAGGATCGATTTTTCAGGGTTCAGACCGCAAGCAATATAGGCCGCAGCAAGTTCACGTGTGTTTTGGGTCAGGTCGTTTGGGTCCTGCCAAACGGTAATCGCATGCAGATCGACCATACAGTAGATTGTCTCAATTCCTGACGCTTGCATCTCTACAAAGCGTTTTACGGCGCCAAGATAATTTCCGAGAGTCAAGTTGCCCGAAGGTTGAATGCCCGAGAAGACCCGTGGCTTGAAGTTTTCGTTTGTCATGGTCAAAGCATATCGTTCAGTTTAGGAAGGTTAATGCGACGGGTATCGCTGCCCGTCAACCGGAGGTTGGCATGGATCAGGACAGGGACGCGTCTGAAGGGCTCCGCCCCGCAGAGCATGAACCTTTCTTCAATCCTGTACCGCCTTTTGCCCTGTGCATGGCCGGTTTCATCTTAGCCATTGAGCTCATTTTGCAAGCAGGGGTTTATGGGTTGGT
The DNA here is from genome assembly GCA_039814625.1 of Pseudomonadota bacterium. Lineage (GTDB taxonomy): Bacteria > Pseudomonadota > Alphaproteobacteria > Rhodobacterales > Rhodobacteraceae > Amylibacter. The sequence goes on along the minus strand of JBCCAU010000010.1, from coordinate 19,958 downwards.
TGGCGATGCATCGGCTGTAGGCTGGCGTGCGCAATTGATTGAACGGTTTGGGTTTTCTGCTTTAGAATTTGAGCGGATGATGGCAAATGGCCTTGTCACCTGGGAGAAATTTGTAAAGCTGGTCACATACCCTGTTTTGAGTTCAGGCTTCAGAGAAGCTTTGATCGGGTCAATCTTTATGGTAGCACTTGGCAAATATGTGGTTGAGCGGGCGGGCCCGTTCCCAATTGCCGTTTTGCTTTTTGGGGGCGCAATTGTCGGTGCTCTTGGTTATGTAATTTTCCTGGATGAAGAGGCGATATTGTCGGGTCCATTGTCGCTAGCGTTCACTTTGCTTGGCTTCTATGCATTTCGACAACTGTTGGCTGCTATCGTGAATGGTACTTCAAAGATTGCGGCAGTTTGGTTGCCAATTTTTATCCTTTCGATCGATATCGTCTTGGCACAGATTCTGGATCAACCTGATCTTTGGGTTGCCCGGGCTTGCAGCCTTGTGTTTGGATTTTTCACAGCCCTTTTTATTGACTGGCGGGGGGGCTTTAGTTGGGCAATCGCGCAATTTCGGATAAGAAAGTTCTGGTGATATGCTGAAGACAGCTCGGTACTTATTTCAATATTCCGTTGTTTGGATGGTTTTGATGGTCACACGATTGATTCCTTTGGATAATCGTGGAGATATGATTGGACGTCTTCTTGCGCGTCTCCTGCCGCTTTTGCCAAGGATTCAAAACCGCGCCATGACCAACATCGCACGTGCATTTCCAGACTTGCCTGAAGCAGACCGGTTGAAAATTGCAAAAGGCGCGGCTTTCAATGTGGGTAAAACCCTGACTGAAGTTTTGAATATGGATCAGTTCAAAAAAAATCCACCCAAATACAATGTGTCTGGCCCGGGTTTGGATGTCCTCAAGCACGCGCTTGCTAAGGGGCAGGGCGTTGTCATCGCATCAGCGCATTTTGGTCAGTGGGAAGCCATTCGATACGTTATTCGCGATCTAGGCGCCGAGGTAGGGGCCGTTTACCGACCAAACAACAACCCGTTTTACGAGAAGCGTTTTTTCTGGGCCATGTCCCTGGCTGGCGGTCCTTTGTATGCCAAAGGAACGGATCAAGTGAAGGATATGGTGCGGTATGCAGCCGAAGGCGGCGTGATTGCAATTCTGGCTGATCAAAGATATCGACAAGGCGCGCTGGTGCCTTTTTTTGGTCACGACGCCTGGACCAGCCCGGCCCCAGCTGCCATTGCCATGCGCTTGAAAATACCACTTTTAACGATTTACGGGGTTCGTGGATCCGACGGCATTGATGTTGTATTCGAGGACCCCATCCCACATAGCGATCCCATTACAATGACCAACGCAGTTCATGCCTCTTTGGAAGCCCAAATAATGCAAAACCCTGACCAATGGTATTGGTTCCACGATCGTTGGGCCCTTGTTCCAAAATCATCTTCTGACGAGGTGGCGGTTTAGTGGATGCAGGCAGAGCGCTGCCAAGGCAATCAAGCCCGTGGTGACATAAATCAAAAGTGCCCAAAGGGGATGAAGATCCCAACCCTTGATCACAACGGAGAGTGGCCAAAATGCAAGCGCAAGAACGGCGCACACAAACAGTATCAGCAATGAAGAGCGGATCGCATCAGATGAAAAGGACGTTGCATCGCCCAGCTTCCGAGCCGCAAAAATCAGTAAGATTAGCATCGTATAGGCCGAAAGGGTCGTTGCAATCGCCGATGCGATATAACCGACAAAGGGCATCAAACCCACGGCCAAAACGACGTTTACAATCATTGCAATAACGGCAAATCGAAAAGGTGTTTTTGTATCACTGCGCGCGAAGAACACAGGCTGATATATTTTTTGTAGAACAAATGCTGGTAACCCCAGACCATAGATCATCAGAGCATCCGCTGTGAAAACACTGTCCGCGGCGTTAAACGCCCCACGTTGAAACATGGCCTCAACTAGGGGTAGGGGAATGCAAACCAAAGCGACTGTCGCAGGGCCGGTTAGTAAGAGTGCGAAAACGAAAGCATCGTTGAAGGCACGTTTCCCTGCGCCTTTGTCTTTAGATCCAAGCGCTTTAGAGAGCGTTGGCAAAAGCACAACACCGATTGCTATTCCCACCACTCCGAGTGGCAATTGGTAAAGCCGATCGGCAACGGCAAGCCACTGGATTGCGCCCTCGAACTGGCTTGCGACTTGACGACCAACCAAAAGGTTGATTTGCACAACACCGCCTGCCAAGGCCGCTGGTGCGGCTATAACAGCAAGCCGTTTCAACTCAGGCGTCAATTTTGGCAAGCGCAAGCTAAACCCGTATCCAAGCTTTCGCATCGCAAACCAGACCAAAGCAAACTGGGCAATCCCAGACAAGGGCACACCCCAGATAAATGCCATCTCTGCCGGGATGCCAAATTTTGGTCCAAGCCACATGCATGCAATCAAAACAATGTTCAGGAAAACAGGGGCCGCAGCTGCGGTTGCAAAGCGCCCATGTGCATTAAGAATACCGCTGACAAGCGCGGCCAATGAAATGAAGATGATATAGGGAAAGCAAATTCTGCCAAACTCTGTGGCCATATCAAAACGGCTATCGCCAACGAAGCCCGATGCCATCAGCCAAACCAAGGCTGGCATCACCAAGCTGGCCAGCAAAGAGAATATAATTAATACTGTGCCCAAAGCGGAAAACGCATCCCCGGCAAAGGCTTTGGCCGCATCGCGATCCCCAATCAATTTGGCGTAAAGCGGCACGAAAGCGGGGTTAAACGCGCCTTCTGCAAAGAAACGCCGGAACATGTTTGGCAAAGCAATCGCAATTTGTATGGCCTCGGCAGTTGCCGAGCTGCCAAACAAGGCAGCAAATATAATTTCGCGAATAAAACCAAGGATACGGCTGACAAAAGTCCAACTGCCAACGCCAGTCATTGATTTCAACATTCCACGAGAGCTCATGCTTTTAGGGCCCTGTTCGCTCCGGACTCAATTGCTGACTTCAATTTGTCCGCAATCGCGGCCTGTTTATGGCTTGAATGGATCTTAAGGCCGAAGATGTCCTTGATGTAAAATGTATCTACAGCCTGGGCACCGTAAGTTGCGATCGTGGCGTTTGAAATTCGGATATTGGATTCGGCCAATGTGCTGGTCAAATCATATAAGAGGCCTGGACGATCTCGTGTATCCACTTCGATTATGGTGTGAGAGTTTGAGCCCTCATTGTCGAAAGTGATTTCTGTTGGAACGCGTATTTTGCGCTCGCGCTTGGCAATTTTGTCTTTTTCTTCAATCGCATCGCGCGCGCTTACTTCTCCTGAGAGGGTGCGATGGATCATTCTTGTCAGTCGATCAATGGCATTGCCCTCTTTTAAGGCTTTGAATTGGCTGTCCTGGACCCAAAATGCCGCGATGGCATAACCATCTTTTGTTATATGGGTTCTTGCGTCGATGACATTCATACCGGCCAAGGCGACTGCACCTGCCAATCTTGCAAAAATACCGGGATGGTCCTGTAGCGCAAAGCAGATCCGCGTTGCTTCGCCTGTTTGATCCTCATCGATGGCAATTTCGATGCCCTCAGGCGAAATTTTCCTCAAAAGGCCCGAGATAACGGCTTGAGATCCCGTATCCAATCCGATCCAAAACTGCGGATAATGCCGGTCCAACTCCGCCGTTAAAGACGCGGCATCCCAATCCGACAACACTTGCGACAACGCCGCCTGCTTGGTCATAATGGTTTCTTCCAAAGCGTCGCCCTGCGTTCCATCACGGAATGTTTTCAATGTGGCTCTGTAAAGCGAGCGAAGCAGCTCGGCCTTCCATGCGGTCAAAGTGCCGGGTCCAACCCCTAAAATATCGCAAACCGTTAGAACCGTTAGAAGGTTTAGCCGCCGCACACTTTGAACCTGTTCCGCAAAATCGGTTATGGTTTTGGGGTCTGACAAGTCCCGCTTTTGCGCTGCATCAGACATAATAAGATGGTTGCGCACCAGCCAGACCACCAGATCCGTTTCATCCTCATCAAGGGACAGGCGCGGCGCAATTTTTGCGGCCATTTCGGCGCCGATAACCTCATGATCTTGGGGCAAACCTTTGCCGATATCATGGAGCAATAGCGCAACATAGAGAACGCGACGGTTCAGTCCCTTTTGTAGAATCTGGGAAGCAATTGGAAATTTATCTGCTGTCTTTTTGTTTTCAATTCGGGCCAGATGGCTGATGCATTGGATTGTATGCTCATCCACAGTGTAATGGTGGTAAAAGTTGAACTGCATCAGTGCCACGATCCGCTCAAACTCGGGGATAAAGCGTCCAAGCACACCCAGTTCATTCATTCTGCGCAGAGCACGTTCTGGATTGCCGTGATCCAGCAAGAGGCTAAGGAAAAGGTTCTGCGCCTTTGGGTCGTTGCGCATATCATTGGTGATCAGGTCTAGATTGGCCGAGATGACCCGCATGGCGTCAGGGTGAATAAGAACATCGGACGTGAGAGCTTCTTGATAGATCCGCAACATATTCAATGGATCGTTTAAAAACGTATCCGGGTCTAAAATGTTCAAGCGACCATGTTTTATCATATATCCAGATGGCGCTGTAACAGGATCGCTTGTGGAGAAAAAATTTGTGAGCCGCTGTTTAAAGCTGGGCTGCGGTTTCACGTGAATGGCTTCCAATGCCGTCAAAAGAATGCGGGTCAAATCGCCTACGGTTGTTGCATTTCTAAAAAAGTCCTGCATGAAATATTCTACGCCACGCAGAGCTTTGTCGCTTTTGTATCCCAGCTGCTCGGCGACATCGACTTGTTGATCAAAGGTCAGTTTTTCCACCGCGCGACCCGTCGATAGATGCAAGTGGCATCGCACAGTCCACAAAAATTCTTCGGCCCGGTTAAAAGCGTCAACTTCGTCTTGGGTAAAGTATCCCGCGCGCACCATATCGGCCGTGCTGTCGGATCTGGATACATATTTTGTGATCCAGAACAGTGTTTGAAGGTCCCTTAAGCCCCCTTTGCCTTCTTTAACATTAGGCTCCAGCAAGTAGCGTGCGCCGCCTTGACGCAGATGTCTTGCGTCGCGTTCCGCCAGTTTTTCTTCAACAAATTCGGACTGCGTTTTGGGAAACAGTGTTTCGCGCAGTATGGTGTTAAGCTTTCGCGCCCTCGACGGAGCGCCGTATATCAATCGGTTTTCAAGGATTGAGGTGCGTATCGTGATGTCTGAGCGAGAAAGCTCTACGGCTTCTTTCACAGTGCGGGTCGCATGACCGACCTTCATTTTCATATCCCAAAGAAGGTACAAAACGGCCTCGACCGTTTTAGTGAGATCAACAGGTGATTTACTGGGCAGGAGAAACAACAAATCCACATCCGAGAAGGGGGCCATTTCGCCGCGACCACATCCGCCGACCGCAAGGACTGAGGCGTGATCTTTCAATACAATCCCTGTCGAACGCTCTGCCAATTCGATCGCAGTTACAACCGCCTTATCAGTCAAATCCGACAAAGATCGAATGAAATTGCGCGTGTCTTCGGGCGCCTTCAGATATGCGTCGAAGAGGGCCTGTCTATTGTTTTCGAACTCTTTCTTCAGGACGACCCCAACCTTTGCGCGGTCGTCGTTTTCATACGCATCAGGTGGAAAAGCCCCTAGAACAATGCTCTCGAACGCCGCATTCATTCGGGTTTTAGGATCCCGATCCTGAGACATTTGGTTGTGATACCACGACGTAGCTGCCGCCGCGAACTTGGGCCACTGCAAGTTCGCGCTGGGTCTGGCGGTCGGTTGTCAATTTGAACGCTCCACTGGCGCCTTCAAACGTTTTGGATGTGATCCGCGCGATCGAGAGCGCGTCGCTGCCACCGGTTAACGCTTGGGTTGTGACCACCTTCATTGCGTCATATCCCACGCCTGTCACCAATTGTGGTGGGACCCCTGCGAAAGCTTCAAACTTGGTCGAAAAATCCGTTGCGGCTTGAATATTGGGCAGCGCAAATAAACCATTTCCTAGGGCTGTTAATGTCAATGTGGTTGCAGGCACGTCCCAGCGCGCCAAGCCAACCACCTGAGTTTGCGTGTTGTCGAAACCCTTTTCCCCAAGGCTTTGGGCCAAAAGGGGCAGGGCACCTGCTGGGTTGGCAGAGACAACCACCACATCAGAGCCCGTATTGCGTGTTTGGTTGACGATTGTTGTTGCCGAATTCTGGACCCCTTCTTGCGAGAACGGATAAGATGCTTTTCCGCTATAGGTAATTCCTGCATTGGCCGCCGCGCGCGAGACCGCATTTGCTGCAATATCGCCTTCAGCGCCTGAAGGGACAACCGCCAATGCCCTGCTGCTGCCCTGTGATTTGGCATAGGCCAGCAACCGCGTTGCGGTATCTTCAAAAGTTTGCCCTAGAACAAATAGGTTTCCGCCTGCAATTTCTCCATTGTTTGAAAAGCTGAGAACTAAAGTATTCTTGCCCGACACTTCTTGGCCGACAGCCGCAGCATTTGCTCCAAAGAGTGGTCCAATGATCACATTTACATTCGCGGCAATGGCTTGACGCGCTGCATTGCGCGCACCGGCCTCGGTCCCTTGTGTCGGATAGACGATCATTTGAATCTTGGCGTTTGGCGCTTCGGAAATTGCCAGATTTGCCGCGTCGACCAGTGTGCTGGCAAGATTGTTCACCCGCGCATCATCTGATCCTGTTGGGACCAAAAGGCCAACTTTCACCTGCCCGCCAAAGAGACGGGGTCCCCCGCTGGGAATGTCGCAAGCCACCAGAAACAGGGCAGTGGACATAAATGCGGCAATTATTTTGAATAGACGAACCATCTGGGGTCTCCTCTCCGTCATCGGCCTTGATTTAGACGTCGTGCCAGACATAAGCAAACGATGATCTGTTTATTCCAGAAAAAGACACCCTCTCGTGGCTGAGCTGCAACCCGAATCTGGATTGCATTTGGTTGCAACCCCTATTGGGCGATTGAGAGATATCACTTTGCATGCATTGGACTTGCTCCAAGCGGCCGATCTTTTGGTCGCAGAAGACACACGGGTTTTGCAAAAATTGATGATGTTGCACGCGGTTCCCGTGCAGGGTCGAAAGTTTCTTTCCTATCACGATCATTCGAATGATATACAGGCGCGAAAAATCGCAGAACTGGGCGCATCGGGTGACGTGGTTGTATATTGCTCGGATGCGGGAACACCTGCGGTCAGTGATCCGGGTTATAAATTGGTGCAAGCAGCCCTTGAAACGGGATGTCCCGTTTGGTCAGCGCCGGGCCCCTCTGCAATGCTGGCGGCATTGGTGCAATCGGGCTTGCCTTCGGATCGGTTTCGGTTTGAGGGATTTTTGCCAGCCAGACCCGCGGCGCGTCGCTCGGTTTTAGAAGGGGTGCGAGAGACCACAGAAACAGTTATTTTTTACGATACCCCAAAGCGCATTCGCGCTACGATTAGTGATCTTGCAGTAACACAGGTCGCCAATCGGACTATTGTCATTTGCCGTGAGCTCACAAAGAAACACGAAGAGGTTCTACGCAGCACCATTGGCGTGCTAGCCGATGCCGTGTCTGAAGATCGTTTCAATATGGTCGAAAAGGGTGAAATCGTTTTGTTGCTTGGGCCGGTGCCTAATTTAGAAGTTAATGACGAAATCATTCGTGAAAAATTAACCGAATTGGTGGATGATCCTGGTGTGAAACGTGCATCCAATCGGGTTGCTGATATGTTAGGTGTGCAAAAATCTCGGGTATATAAAATTGCTCTGTCCTTGCGTGATAAGGGATAAAGGAAATGCTTCAAAGACATAAAGATCTAGGTGCTGCGGCAGAAAATCTGGTTGTGTCAAAATACGTCAAATCGGGATTTGAGGTTCTTGCGCGAAATTTTCGCCGCCCAGACACAGGTGAAATCGACCTGATCGTAAAACATGCAAACAAATTGTACTTTGTGGAAACAAAATTTGGCCGCGATTTTGATGCAGCCGCAGCAAGGTTGACCCAGTCCCAACGGGCGCGCATCCATAAAACCGCGCAAAGATTTCTGGCTGAAACGCATAGGGATCAAACAACCGAAATGCGTTTTGATGCCGCTTTGGTCACGCCTGAAGGTGGGTTTCAGGTTTTGCCCGGGGCCTTGAACTGAAATTGATGTCTCGACAAGGCGTTAGATAGCTGCAACTTGATCTAAAATGGTAAGATAAAGGAACTGATGATGCCACTTTCCATTGCTTTTCAGATGGACCCAATCGAGGCCGTCGATATCAATGCAGACAGCACCTTTCGTCTTGCCGAAGAGGCGCAAATGCGTGGCCATGACATCTGGGTCTATACGCCGGATAGACTGGCTTATGATGATGGCGAGATCATTGCGGAAATGCAACAGGTTCAGGTGCAGCGTGTCGCTGGTGATCCCGCTCGTATTCAGCAGGTTCAGCGCCGTCCCCTAAGTGCGTTGGACGTCGTTTGGCTGCGCCAAGATCCGCCGTTCGATATGGGATATATCACCACGACCCATTTGTTGGATCTCGTCGGCGGCGATACATTGGTGGTCAATGACCCAACTTGGGTGCGAAATTACCCCGAGAAGTTACTGGTTTTGCAGTTTCCTGATCTGCATCCGCCAACCACGATTGCCCGCGATTTGGATGTGTTGAAAGCGTTCAAAGACCGCTACGGAGACATCATCTTAAAACCGCTCTACGGCAATGGTGGGGCCGGTGTGTTCCGTCTTGGTCCCCAGGATCGGAACCTAAACTCTTTGCACGAGCTGTTTTCGGGCATCAATCGCGAGCCGCTGATCGTGCAGAAATTTCTACCTGATGTAAGCCAAGGCGATAAGCGCGTTATCCTAGTCGATGGTGAGCCTGTTGGCGCAATCAACCGCGTGCCTGCCAAGGAAGAAATCCGGTCAAACATGCATGTCGGAGGACGCCCTGAAAAAATTGAGCTTGATGAACGCGACCATGAGATTTGCCAAAGGATTGGCCCACTTTTGAAAGAGAAAGGTCAGGTTTTTGTCGGCATAGATGTAATTGGTGGCATGTTGACAGAAATCAATGTGACGTCGCCCACCGGCATTCAAGAATTGGAACGCTTCGATGGGGTCAATGTCGCGGGTCAGATTTGGGACGCAATTGAAGCGCGCAAATCACTCTAAGCTGCGGATTTTAGAAAGACTGGCAAGCCACGGAAAACCAGCGCCTCTGCAAGATGCGGCACATCAACCAGTTGCGCACCATCCAGGTCGGCGATGGTTCTGGCGACCTTAAGAACCCGGTGATACCCCCGCGCCGAAAGTTGAAAACGCTCTGCCGCTTGGGTCAGCATCTCAAGGGCTTGCACACTGGGGGCTGCGACCTTCTGAATGTGTCCGCCAGAAATATCACCGTTCAACCGAATGTCTTTATCATCATCATCTGCGCGGCTAAGTTGAACATCGCGTGCGCGGGCGACTCGTGCTGCGATTTTGGCTGACGGCTCCCCTTTTGGAAGATCGCTTAGCGCTTCAAAAGTCACCGGTGAAAGATCAAGTCGAATGTCAAAGCGGTCAAGCAATGGGCCTGAAATTTTGCCGAGATAGTCTTGTGAGCAAAGTGGCGCGCGATTACATGCTTGATTGGCGTCCGCCAAGTGACCGCATCGACAAGGGTTTGCGGCCGCGAGCAAAAGAAAACCACATGGGTATTCGACATGGGCATTGGCCCGCGAAACGACAACCTTTCCTGTTTCGATAGGTTGGCGCAGCGTCTCCAATACGGGTTTTGCAAATTCCGGCAGTTCATCGAGGAAAAGCACTCCATTATGGGCCAAGGAAATTTCCCCGGGTTTTGCGCTTCGCCCACCGCCAACAATTGCCGCCATAGATGCTGTATGATGCGGCTCTCTAAAGGGGCGTGTCATGGAAATACCGCCCTGATCGATCAGCCCGCTGACAGAATGGATCATCGAGGTTTCGAGCGCTTCACGCGGTGACAAAGGTGGCAAGATTGAAGGCATACGCGCGGCCATCATTGACTTGCCACAGCCAGGTGGACCCGTGAATAAAGTGTGATGGCGTCCTGCCGCCGCGATCTCGAGGGCGCGTTTTGCACGTTCCTGACCACGCACATCCTGAAAGTCGAGGCCGGGATGATGGGTGGTGATCTTGCCGGGTTGCGCAGGCGATAGAGGGCGCTCTCCAGAAAGATGCTTGACCGCTTGCAGCATCGTTTCAGCCGCGAAAACCGATGCTGTCCCGACCCAAGCTGCCTCTGCGCCACAATCTTTTGGACAAATCAGCGATAGGTCCAAACTGGCCGCAGTTGCGGCAGCAGGTAAAGCACCAAGAACCGATATCAATCGTCCGTCGAGCGATAATTCCCCTAGGGCAACGTAGCGTCCCGCCTCTTCCAAAGGAACGATATCAAGGGCTGCAAGGACAGATAGCGCAATCGGAAGATCAAAATGTGATCCTTCCTTTGGCAAGTCCGCAGGGGACAGGTTCACGGTGATTTTCTTAGACGGCAGTGCCAGATTAAGCTCTGACATTGTGGCGCGGACGCGTTCGCGTGCTTCAGAAACGGATTTATCAGGTAGACCCACAATTTGAAAACTGGGCATGCCGGGGGTTACAGCGCATTGCACCTCAACCGGACGCGCTTCGACGCCTTCAAAAGCAGTTGTAAAAACGCGTGCAACCATGCACTGAGTTCACTTCAAAATGGTAAACAAATCGTAGAGATTTACTGTTTGCCGTCGACCATCATCATAAATTCTGGCCAAGCCTCTGGGTCGGCCACCGTTTTGTCACGACAAAAGGCGTTGCAGAAACCCCAACGTATGTTGTTCATCTCAAGAACATGGGTCACGGGCTTGCCTGAATAGGGGCATACGTTGTTTTGAGATGACTGCCCCTGTACGGCGGTCGCCTGTTTGATCTTTGGACCGGGCCATGGGCCAACCGGCTGATCCAGATCGTAAACGGTCAACTGATGATTTTCGGCAAAACCCATTGCTCGCCAGCGGCGGAAATCTGGATCCGTGAGATGGGTCTGCACATATCTTTTGGTAAAGTTAGATTGTCCCAATCCGTATGTTGCAAAACGCATGGCGATGGGCGCGTAAAATGCGTCTGCGATCGAATATGCACCAAACAACCACGGACCTTTTAAAGCGAACTCTCTTGATGCATCCCAAAGTTTTTCGATCCTTGCGACGTCTGCATTGACCTCATCAGAGGCTTCAAATTTCGGATAGCTGCGCCGCACATCCATAGCACAGGCTTTGCGCAATGCCAAAAATCCTGAATGCATTTCTGCAGTCACCGACCTTGCAAAGGCCCGCGTCTTGCGATCTTTAGGCCAGAGATCTGCATCTGGATGGCGTTCGGCCAATGTCTCTGCTAAAGCCAAAGAGTCCCAAACCAAGTCTCCGTCCAACCTAGCGCTGGGCACCGTTCGACTGGGTGCAAATTCGGTCAAAAGCTCGGGTATTGCTGGGCTGTACAAACCGGCTTGACGGACACGCACGGGAATATTGAATTTCGCAAACAACTGCCAGGCCCGCAAAGACCAGCTTGAGAAAAGGCGATCTCCTATGGCAAGTTCATCATTCATGCCTTCATCATTCTGAAACGACAGCCAAAAAGCAAATCAGAAAATGTCACGGATGGGATCAAGGGATGTGATTGACCCGCTGCACGCCCCAACCTTTGGGTCCGTGGTAGAGCAAGGTCGTGATGGAAAGATTGTCGATCTTAAAGCTGAAAACACTCTTCGCGGACATGTCGGTTGCCCTGGCCAATTGTGTCAGAATAGCTCCAAAATGGGTCGAGATCAAAATGTCAGACTCAGACGCGCTGGTTTCCCTCAGCAAACGATCAATTCCTGCGGTCAGCCGCGCCGTCAACTGATCCCAACTTTCCCCATTCGGGGCTTGGATGCTGCCGGGGTTGTCCCAGAATGCTTCAATCGCTTTGGGGTTTTCTGCGGCGATCTGTGCATAGGCTTTGTTGTCCCAGTCGCCGAAATTAAACTCTCGCAATTGGGGGTCATCTGGCATGCGCCGTCGTCCATTCTGAATTGCATCTAATGTCATGCTGCAACGCTTGAGGTCTGATGACACGCAGATTGCGTCTTTTGGGATCGCATCATCGACACGCCTTAACAGTGCTGTATCGGACAGGTCTGCCGGCAGGTCAGTCCAACCGACCATCGTTTTGGCGTGCGTTGGTCCGTGACGCAGGAAGTGCAGTCGCCTCATTTTAAAGTGACCGGCAGACCGGCCGAAACTAGGAACACTTGGTCCATCGCGGCAGCCAAACGTTGGTTCAATCCGCCTTGCGCATTTTGAAACTGCCGCCCCAGCGCATTTGGCGACACCGGCGAGAAACCGACTTCGTTTGATACGACAACAATAGGCACTTTGAGCTGGGCGATAGTCGCTGTCAGGGTTTCGATTTCTTTGTCGAGGTCGTTTCCGGCCAAAAGGTGATTTGAAAGCCACATGGACACGCAATCAACCAAGATAGGTGCTGGGCTCAGCTGTTTCAGGGCTTTGGAAAGATCCAGAGGCGCTTCGTAATTCATCCAGCTTGCATCGCGACGCGCTTTATGAACGGCGATTTTTTCGGCCATTTCCGCGTCAAAGGCTTGCGCAGTTGCGATGTAGTGTTTGCGATCCAAATCCTTGAAATACGCTTCGGCAAAAGTGGACTTGCCAGAGGCAACACCACCCAAAACCAAAGTTTTTCCTGCTTCTCGTGCCAATTTCAACCTTCATGAATGATCCGATCAGGAGCATGGGCCGTATCTCAAATGAATACAACGTCAACACCCTTTGATGAGGAAGTTTCGTGCCACTTGATGGAATAGACAGCCGAATTTCGAAAAAAGCGATGCAGGCTGAAATGCTGGATGCAGAGACAGAGCTTCAACTGGCGCGCGCATGGCGTGATCATCAAGATGAAGAGGCGCTTCATCGGATTATCAACGCTTATATGCGTCTTGCCGTGTCGATGGCCGGTAAATTCCGCCGATATGGCGCCTCTATGAGTGATTTGATCCAAGAGGCAGGGGTCGGCCTGATGAAGGCTGCCGAAAAGTTCGATCCAGATCGGGGTGTTCGGTTTTCGACTTATGCGCAATGGTGGATCAAAGCTTCGATCCAAGACTACGTGATGCGCAATTGGTCAATGGTGCGCACGGGTTCGACGACATCCCAGAAGTCGTTGTTTTTCAATCTCAAACGTGTGCAAGCAAAAATTGAGCGCGAGGCATCATCCCGCGGCGAGCATCTTGATGGCGTTGAATTGCGTCGTCGCGTGGCCGTAGAGGTGGGCGTGCCAGAGCGTGATGTTGAGATGATGCAAGGGCGGCTCTCTGGCTCGGACTTTTCGTTGAATGCTTTGCAAAGCTCAGACGAAGATGGTCGTGAATGGCAGGAAACCTTAGAGGATGAAGGCCCACATTCCGCTGAGGTGGTCGAAAGAGAACATGACCTTTCGCAAATTCGCAACTGGCTGAATGATGCGATGAATGTTCTTTCGGATCGTGAGAAATATATCATCTCACAGCGCAAGTTGATCGATGATACGCGGACCTTGGAAAGCATTGGCGAGGAATTGGGTCTGTCCAAAGAACGAATTCGTCAGGTTGAGGCGGCTGCGTTGACCAAGTTGCGTAAGCGACTTGAACGCAATACTGGCAAGGCAGCTCAATTCCTTGCCGCGGCAGAGTAGCTTGCGCAACCGATTGGGGCTGTTAAATCAGGTCCATGTTGGCTGGAAAAAACATCCTTTTGATTGTCACGGGCGGGATTGCCGCCTTTAAGGCATTGGACTTGGTTCGGCGGTTGCGAGAGCGGGGCGTTTCCGTGACCCCTGTATTGACCAAGGCTGCTGAAGAATTCGTGACACCTCTTTCATTGTCCGCTTTGTCGGGCAATAAGGTCTATCGCGATCTTTTTGATCTGACTGATGAGGCTGAGATGGGTCATATCGAGTTGTCCCGATCGGCTGATTTGTTGGTTGTCGCACCAGCAACGGCGCAAATCATGGCGCAGATGGCGCATGGCCATGCAAGCGATTTGGCAACCACTTTGCTGCTAGCCACTGACACGCCTGTTCTGATGGCGCCGGCGATGAATGTTCGGATGTGGGAGCACCCCGCTACGCAACGCAATCTTGCACAGTTGCAAGCAGATGGTATTGGCTTTGTTGGTCCAGAAGAAGGGGCAATGGCCTGCGGTGAATTTGGCCCGGGTCGCTTGTCCGAAGTCCCTGACATCATCAATGCGATCGAAGCGCGCTTTGATGATGGGCCATTATCGGGCCGAAAGGTTTTGGTAACATCGGGGCCAACGCATGAACCGATTGATCCTGTGCGCTATATCGCAAACCGCTCATCTGGGGCGCAGGGCGTGGCGATTGCATCAGCCTTAAGCAATCTTGGCGCAGAGGTGGTCTTTGTGACGGGGCCTGCTGATTATGCGAAGGTTTCAAAAGGTCATGTAATTCCTGTCCAAACGGCAAGAGAGATGGAGGCCGCGGTGATGTCTGCCCTGCCGTTGGATGCGGTGATCTGTACCGCCGCGGTTGCAGATTGGTCTGTTGAAGCGTCTGATCAAAAATTGAAGAAGACCAAAGACGGCTTGCCAAAACTGAAGTTTCGTGAGAACCCTGATATTTTAGCGGCCGTTTCAAATCATGAAAAGCGACCCAATCTTGTGATTGGCTTCGCAGCTGAGACAGAAAAGGTCTTAGACCACGCCAAAGCTAAATTGGCGCGCAAAGGATGTGATTGGATCGTTGCAAATGATGTAAGTCCTGAAACCGGAATCATGGGCGGCTCAGAAAATGAGGTCCATTTGATTTCAGATGGAGCGGTTTCGTCTTGGCCAAAGATGTCCAAACGGGAGGTTGGTAAAAAACTGGCGCAGGCGGTTGCGGACCACTTTGCGAAATGACGCAGATTTTGTTCCAAAGATTGCCGGGATTTGATGTGGATATAGACCTGCCAGACTTTGCAACCGATGGCGCTGCCGGAATGGACATACGCGCCAACTTCGAAAGCCGCATGGACATTGTAATCCAGCCGATGGAGCGTGCATTGATCCCGACCGGGTTTGCCATGGCACTGCCTGCTGGATTTGAAGCGCAGGTGCGCCCAAGATCGGGCCTGGCGCTGAAGCATGGGGTTACCTGCCTGAACACACCAGGTACGATAGATGCAGACTATCGCGGACCCGTTGGTGTAATCCTTGTAAATCTGGGTGGCGACGAAGTTTTGATTTCACATGGAATGCGCATAGCACAAATGGTAATATCGCAGCTATGTGACCTGACCATTTGCGAGGTTTCGTCCTTGCCTGATACGGCGCGAGGAACAGGAGGCTTCGGGTCGACCGGGGTTTCCTGATGGGACTTGTTCTTATTTCAATGGCGTTTTGGGTATGGGTTTTGCGCAGGCTTAGCGCACCGCAAACCTATATCTGGGGTATGGTTGCCGCCGTGGTGCTGGGCATCTTTGCAGTCCATATAATTTTGCCGTTGGGTCATCCTGCGCGAGAGGCGCTGGGTGGCACGTTGCGCCCTTGGGGTATTCTGGCAGGCTTTGGCGTGATCGTTTGGTTATACACACGTCTTTTGTCTGAAATTCGCCAACGGAGCGCGTCCGTACCCGACGATGATACACCGAAGGGGCCGTTCTCTACGACTGAATTGGACCGATATGCCCGTCACATCGTTTTGCGCGAAATCGGTGGCGGCGGTCAGCAGCGCCTGAAAATGGCCAAGGTTTTAGTTGTCGGGGCAGGTGGTCTTGGTGCCCCTATTTTGCAATATCTTGCAGCCGCAGGGGTCGGTCAAATCGGAATGATTGATAAGGATGTTGTATGCCTTTCGAACTTGCAGAGACAGGTTTTGTTCAATGAAGACGATCTAGAGCAACCAAAAGTTCTAGCGGCTGCAAGGCATTTGAGTCTTTTGAATCCAAATCTGGAGTTTCGGCCCTATAACAGGCACCTTGATGCAAACATCGCAGCCGATCTTTTGGGTGATTATGATTTGGTTCTGGATGGCACGGATGATTTTGCGACGCGGGCGCTGGTGAATGCAACCTGTGTGCGCTTGGGTCTTCCGTTGGTGTCTGGGGCAATCAGCCAATGGGAGGGGCAAGTAACCGTGGTCGACAGCGCGGCCGGTACGCCTTGTATGCATTGCCTGTTTCCAAAAGAGCCAGCAAAAGGCACAGCATCCACCTGTGCCGAAGGGGGCGTGTTGGGCGCATTGCCCGGTATTATTGGATCAATCATGGCAGCAGAGGCGATCAAACTGATCACGGGCGCGGGCGCTGTATTGAAAGGGCGGATGTTGATCTATGATGCGCTTTATGCTGAGACGCGAATTATCGATGTCGCACGCCGCACCGACTGTATCGTTTGTGGTTCTAAGGTAAAATAACGCTGGGCGGCGTATGGCCGTCCTCGAAAATACGGATATTTCGGATAACATGCTCGCCCATTGCATTGCGCGCTGCTAAAGTGGCCGATCCCATATGCGGAAGCATCATCACATTGGGCATGTTGCGCAGGCGGCGCTCTGTGTCCGGGTCTTTCTCAAAGACATCTAAACCTGCGCCAGATAGGGATCCTGCATCCAAGGCGTCGGCCAGGGCCGCTTCGTCTAAAAGTTCGCCACGGGAGGTGTTTACAACCACTGCGTCTGTTCGCATCAGCCGGATCTGCTTAGCGCCGACCATGTGATAGTAATCCGAAGTGTAAGGGCAGTTTATCGACAGAACGTCGATTTCGGGCAGCATGTCTGCCAGATTTTTCCAGAAGCTTGCTTCGAATTCGGCTTCTGTATCGGCATGCAGACGGCTGCGATTGTGATAATGGATATCCATGCCAAATGCGCGTGCACGATGCGCAACAGCACGGCCAACGCGTCCCAATCCTATAATCCCAAGGGCTTTGCCCTCTAGCCCTTGACCTAAAAACGCCGACGGCGACCATCCCGCCCAATCGCCAGATTGCATCATGGCCGAGCCTTCTTTGAAGCGCCGCATAATCGCCAGTATCAAGGCCATTGTCATATCAGCGGTGTCATTTGCATTCGCACCGGGAGTGTTGGTCACCACAATGCCGCGTGCACGCGCAGCAGCGACGTCGATGTGATCATAACCTGAGCCGTAATTGGCAATAAGTTTCAGTTGATCTCCTGCTTTATCCAACTCTGCCGCGCCGATAAAGTCACCCAAGGTCGGAACCAAAACCGATGCGTTTTGCATTGCCGCAATCAGTTGATTGCGCGACATTGGCAATTCGTCTGAGTGAATTTCGGTGTCAAATAGCTCTTTCAGGCGCGTTTCAACTGCATCTGGCAGTTTTCGTGTTGTCACGACTTTCAACATGCGCGCTCTTTACTGGATTTCATAGATATCTTGTGGCAAATATCCCGTTAACAGAGCAAGACAAAAAGCCGCAAAAAGCGGATGGTATTGAGGGTGAGCATGAAGCGTCTCTTTTGCGCCATATTGGTTATTGGATTGTGCAACAGCATGGCACCTGCGCGCGACGCGTTGGGACCTGTCACGAATTTACCGATTCCGCGATATGTTTCGATGAAGGCTGAGAAAGGAAATGTCCGGCGCGGCCCGTCTTTGACCCATCGGATTGACTGGATTTACCAACACAAAGGGATGCCTTTGCGAATTACTGCGGAATACGGGCATTGGCGCCGTGTTGAGGACATCGATGGTGAGGGCGGTTGGATGCACTATTCGCTTTTGTCTGGTTTGCGGACCGTTATTGTGCGCCAGGACGAAATTTTGGTCCGAATGCTGCCAAAAGAAGATGCCGTCGCAAAAGTGAAGGCTGCCAAAGGCGCGATCTTGAAGCTTGGAGATTGCAGACCAAGCTGGTGCCAAGTCAGCAGTGGCCGCCACAAAGGTTGGTTGCCGAAAACGGCTCTATGGGGCGTGTCGCAAGACGAAATCCGAGATTAATCCGAAGTGCCAGTTTTGGGAATGTCCTTCATTGGATGCTGAAATTGAAGTGACTACAATGTCGCTTTCCCCTAAAATCCGCCGCGTCCTAAACCTGTGTCACATTCAAAAGATGCTGTATGTCCCTATCCGGTTATAGGAGTCGTCTATGAAAACGCATGTAAAAGCTTTGATTGTTGGCGGTGGTGCCGTCGGTGCGGGGATCGCCTATCATCTGGCGCGTTTTGGCTGGGATGATGTGTTGTTGGTCGAGCGTGACGAGTTGACATCGGGGTCAACATGGCATGCAGCCGGCCTATTGCCACTCTTCAACATGGGGTATGCGACCAGCCATATTCATGACTACTCTGTGAAATTCTATAAGACTTTGGAGGAAGAAACCGGTCTGAATGCAGGGTTCTCGGTAGTTGGCAATTTGCGCATGGCGCAGACGCAAGATCGCATGGATGAATACATGCTTTATGCGTCCACGGCGGAAACGGTTGGTATCCCTTATGAGTGGTTGTCACCAGCGCAGATCAAAGACCGGTATCCGCTGGTGCGCACCGAAGATTTGAAAGGGGCGATTTATCATCCAACGGATGGCTATATAAATCCCGCAGATGTTACGCAGGCCATGGCGAAAGGCGCGCGTCAACGTGGTGTTACGATTGAACGCAAATGGCAGGTCGATGCCTATAAATGGATGGGGGGTCATTGGGACGTTACATTGTCCAAGATGGTCGAAAAAGGTGGCAACCTTGTTGCTTCGGATGAAAAAGTGGTTGTCCATGCCGAACATGTCGTCACCGCAACGGGAAATCATGCGCAACGCACAGCACAACTGCTGGGGATTAAGATCCCTGCTATTCCCGTCGAACACCAATACATCGTCACAGAGCCGGATCCGGCTTTAGTCGAATGGCGACAAAACAACCCAGAACACCCTGTCCTGCGTGATGCCGATGCAAAATGGTATGTCCGCGAGGAACGTGGGGGTTGGATACTGGGGCCCTACGAATATGGGGCGCCGGCCCGGTTCGAATATGCGGTTCCTGAAAGCTTCCGCGCTGATCTTTTCCCACTCGATCTGGAACGGATCGAAGAAGAATATATGTCGATGATCCATCGTATCCCATCCTCAGAGACGGCGGGCCTGAAAGACGACTATAACGGGCCAATTTGTTACACGCCTGATGGAAACCCATTGGTCGGTCCGGCACCCGGCTTGCGCAATATGTGGCTGGCTGAAGGCTTCTCTTTTGGGATCACAGCAGCAGGGGGCGTTGGGTATTATATGGCCCAGATGATGGTTGAGGGTGAAGCCGAGATCGATATGGCGAGCCTAGACCCCAAGCGCTACGGAAATTGGATGACGACCGAATATGGGATGCGCAAAAACGAAGAGTGCTATTCCCATGTTTATATTTTGCATCATCCGGATGAAGAGCGAGAGGCGTGCCGTCCGCTGCGAACTGCACCTGCCTATGACATGCAAAAGGCATTGGGCGCTCAGTTTGGCTGTGTAAATGGTTGGGAACGCCCAAATTACTATGGTCCTCTCGATGCAGAAGAAGATTTCGATTTGAAATCCCGCAGCTTCCGCCGCGGTGGTTGGTGGAAATTTGCGGTCGAAGAGGCAAAGGCAATCCGCGAAGGAGTGGGATTGATCGACGCCACAGCATTCACCAAACATATGGTCAAAGGGCCGGGTGCGACGGCCTTTCTGGACTGGTTTACTTGCAACAAATTGCCAAAAGTTGGTCGCATCAATCTGACCTATGCGCTGACGGCGCATGGGACTGTGCGCACAGAATACACCATTGTGCGACCTGCGGAGCATGAATATTACCTTGTTTCAGCCGGTGCTTGGACGGCTTATGACGCTGATTACTTGCGCAAGTCTGCGGCCGATATGGAACCTGAATTTGGCCGGGTTGAGGTTCATGACTGCACGTCTCAATGGGGCGTGTTTGCCATTGCCGGTCCAAAGTCGCGGGATG
>JBCCAU010000015.1:0-19480 GCA_039814625.1 Pseudomonadota bacterium | reverse complement strand
AGAGAGAGCGTAGCAGCTATGAAGGATCATACTAGCTGCTATCTGTACATCCTGTCATATCCTCAATGGATACTAGAGCCTTCGGAAAGACTTTTTGATAGTCCGATTTGACTTTTGCAGGCGGAAAATCACCTATAGCCATCTGCATATGGAACTTGTGGTTCCTTGATCAGGTGGTGGACTTTAGCAGTTGAATCCTCAGTCCATCAACTATCCTTTAGGTTGTAGATCGATCTCGTGACGGACGCCAAAACAGACTGAGCTCGAAACTTCCAAAGGCTGTTTCTTTCCGTCGTAAAAGTGCTGCACTTGAGCTTTAATCGCATAGTTGCAGAAGAGAAAGAGCATTGTAGTAGGGGTTAAGCATAAACTGCAGGTGACAGCGAGAATGGCAGCGGCGCTGCGAGCCTGGCACATTCTTACACACGGTGGTGGACGACCAAGATGAAAGAGGACCTTGCTGTCATAAAAGTAGAAGAGCGACTAGTAGTGGTGGAAAAACGGCTAGGAATATGGAAAGGGAAGAAGGATGAGGCCATCATGACGCTTCCGCTGCTACACGACCAGCTATGGACATCTTGGAGTTTGAAAATGTGACAAAATCTTGTATGGCCTGTCAAATCGTATCCAATCCCAAGCTGCAGCTTATGTTACGAAATTGCGGCAGATATTGCGCTATCTTGGTACGTGCGACGGCAATATGCAAAACGGCAATCTACGAGCAGACGTAAATGTTTCAGTTTGCAAGCCTGGTCAATACGAGAAATATCAGGAAACGCAGAACTTCGACCATCTGGGAACCAGGTGCGAGATCAAAAACATGAATTCGATGCGGTTTATTCAGCAGGCGATCGACTTTGAGGCGCGCAGGCAAATCGCGATCGTAGAGGATGGCGGGTCCGTTGATCAGGAAACTAGACTTTATGATCCTGATAAAAACGAAACGCGTTCAATGCGCTCCAAAGAAGAGGCGCACGATTACCGCTATTTCCCTTGCCCTGACCTGCTGCCCTTAGAGATTGAACAAGATTGGGTGACAGCCATCAAGAACAGTTTGCCCGAACTTCCCGACGCCAAAAAAGCTCGTTTTGTGTCAGATTTTGGAATGACTGATTACGATGCAACTGTTCTTACAGCAGATGTCGCTGACGCTGATTTCTTTGAGAAAGTCGCAGAAGGTCGTGAAGGCAAGCAAGCGGCAAACTGGGTTATCAATGAACTTTTTGGACGTCTGAACAAAGAAGATCTATCAATCAGTGAGAGCCCAATTTCAGCGCAACAGTTGGGCGGCATTCTGGACTTGATGGCCTCAGACGCCATTTCGGGAAAGATTGCAAAGGACTTGTTCGAAATTGTCTGGACAGAAGGCGGTGATCCAGCGGAAATCGTCGAAGCTCGCGGTATGAAGCAGGTCACCGATTTGGGGGCTATTGAGGCGGCATTGGACGAGATTATTGCCGCAAATCCAGCTCAAGTTGAAAAGGCCAAAGAAAACCCGAAACTCGCAGGATGGTTTGTCGGTCAGGTGATGAAGGCCACGGGCGGCAAAGCCAACCCAAAAGCCGTCAACGAATTGGTCGCCAAACAGCTGGGTTAGAAGCGTTTCGACGCAACTTCGTCAAATGGGAAACCAGACAAAGCGCTTTCCAAATCACTGATGGTCATACCTTCGCTATAAAACACGTAAGTGAAATGCGGGCCAACCATGCCCCGGAAAGTCCCAGACTGATCGGCTTGGAAGGCCTCGTCACTGTAAAACCCATGCGTTTGCTCCGTTGCCGTACTTACAAGGATTTGTGATTGTGCAGATTGTGCAAACTCGGCGTTCTGTTCGGCCATCGCTGCGGCAAAATCTTCTGATGTTAGGATACCCGTAGTCACCACAAAAACGGTCGTAATGAACGCCTGGCCCTGATCGTTAAAAAACAGTGTAACAGGAAGCTGCACCATACCCGAGATTTCTGACGAAGCCTCGGAGAGGCCGGCAAAAAAATCATAGAGGGGAACCTCCGTTGCCGATGCTGGCAACGCGCCACCATTGCCAGTCACAATTGAGGCCAGATCCTGACCTTCGACGGCCAGATCCGCATCGGTCATCTGATACCAGCCATCGATGCGCGTGGGAACCAGCTGCTCTATCGGAACAACTGGGCGATCGGAGCGCATATCGAAAATGCGTCTCGCAATGGCCCAAAGGCTATACTCGTTTTCCGTAGGTTCACCCTCCAAGACGGCCGTCGGCGCGCCCACTCCTACAGGTTCAACAGCCAACGCTTCGGCGGCTTCCCTGTCACTAGAGGGCTGCGTGGCTACACGAATTTCGGCCAGTGTTGCCTGGGCTTCGTCTTCGGTTACAACACGATCAAAGATATTCGATAAAAAGGGGTCGGCTGCGCCCAAAACCATCAGCAACACACCACCGGCTTTTGAGCCTGCGTCGGGTTCCTCCATCAACTGGTCAACACGCGCCTCCAGAACATCTTCTGAGACATTTCCGAAGAAAGCGAGACTCATACGGGTGACAAACAACCCCACCACAAGCAAAAAGAGCAACCGGAAAAATATTGCACCCGCTGTCGGGCCTCTTTCCGAGTCATCTTTTTCACGCACTAGGCCGATTTTTTTGCCCTTTGATCCTGTCGGCGCAACACGTTGGACATTTTTTGTGCCTGTTTGCGCGGTAATTTTCTCAAGGCGTTTGTGAAACTCGTCTTTGTTGGCCATTTCATTTTCTCGCAAAGGTAGAATCAACTCTAGCTTCTGCCAAAATCAGCAATCTTACAACGAGCTGTTGACCTAAGGACCTCGTGAGCCCATGTCACGGTGCGGCTTAGGCCTTTGGCGAGGGTAGAATATGATTTATGAATACAAAGTAATTCCAGCGCCGCGGCGCGGAAAGAGAGGTTCAGCTATGAAAGGGCCAGCTGGACGATTTGCATTTGCGGTTGAAACGACAATCAACGAACTGGCAACAGATGGGTGGGAGTTCGTGCGTGCCGAAACGCTGGGCGCCGAAGAACGCGAAGGTTTAATGCGAAAACGGACCGAGACGTTCCATGGCGTGCTAGTATTCAAGCGCGCCTCGACAGCCGCGGAAAATAGCGCCCCGCAAATCAGTACGCCGAAAATCATGACACAGCCAAAAGTGTCACAACCTTCAAGCCATGTTGCAGAAGCAGAACCTCAAAAACTCGAGCCGACACCGCTTTCTGCACCCAAAAAAGTCACTCCTGAGATAAAAAATGACCCTTTGCCTTTGATGCCAAAAACATCAAGTCGCGTTTCCAAGCGTAAGGCGTCAGAACTGACAGAAGTCCAGGAAGAAGCCTCTCTCAAAGATCAGGAAGACAAGTGAAGAGCAAGTGCATGTAAGCCTTTGTCGAATTCTTCTTTGAGTTCTGCCATGACTACACGTTGCATCTGAACTCTGTTGAGACCGTCAAAGGCAGCACTTTTCATATGAACACGAAAATGCGTGTTCCCACCTGGACGAGCGCCGGCATGGCCTTCATGCAAACTGCTTTCGTCGACCACCTCCAACACGCTTGGAGAGAACGCGTTTTGAAGCTTTGTTTCAATTAAATCCCGCATGCGACAATCCTTACACAGTTGGGTCTTGGCCTAAAGGCTAAATCGGGTAAGTTTCAATGTCCGATTCGGTAAGTCGTAAGGAGCGCGAGTAATGTCTGATAAACCTCTCTTCGATTTTGACATTTCTGTTTCCGCTGACAAAAAGCGACGCGCAAAGTCGCGGCGCGGAATGTCTGGAGCATCTGAGACATCGACCCAAGTTTGCGAGCACCCCGGTTGCAACGAACCTGGCAAGTACCGTGCGCCAAGGCATCCCGACAACTTAGACGAGTTCCGCTGGTTTTGTTTGCAACATATTCGAGAGTTCAACCAGAAATGGAATTTTTTTGATTCCTACTCCGAGGAAGATCTTGAGAAACAATTTGCTGCGGATAAGGTTTGGGAGCGGGACACAAAACCATTCAAACAATCTGCAGAAGAACGCGCATGGGCCAGGCTGGGCATTTCAGATCCTCATGAAGTTCTGGGAGAAAATGCAACACGGAATCCCGGGCGCGGTGACGGTTTAGGTGGTGGGCGAAAGTTGCCCGCAGATGAGCGCAAAGCGATCGACATTTTGGAAGCGCGTGAGGATTGGACAAAGGGCGAGTTGCGAAAGCAATACAAATCCTTGATTAAAGAATTGCATCCCGATTTGAACGGCGGAGATAGAAGCGAGGAAGAACGGCTACAAAAAGTCGTTTGGGCTTGGGATCAAATCAAGGAAAGCCGTAACTTTAAGTAAAACACAGCGCTGGCCCTTGCGGGCCACGGAATTATGTCACAAGGACAGTCGGAAGTAAGGAATAAAATGGCGGACGGGAATTTTGAAATGAGCGAACTGCCGACAGAGGATATTTCAGTCCGCGACGCTTTTGGTATCGACAGTGATATGGTTGTAAAAGGCTTTGCTGAAGCAACTGACCGGGTTCCGGATCGCGATGAGACATATCAATTCGATCGGGATACAACTTTGGCAATTTTGGCCGGGTTCCAGCACAATCGTCGTGTTATGATCCAAGGCTATCACGGAACAGGAAAGTCGACGCATATCGAACAGGTTGCCGCGCGCCTAAACTGGCCATGCGTGCGCGTGAATTTAGACAGCCATATCAGCCGGATTGACCTAATTGGCAAAGATGCCATCAAACTACAAGACGGCAAGCAAGTGACGGAGTTCCAAGAAGGCATTCTGCCTTGGGCATTGCGCAACCCAACTGCAATTGTTTTTGACGAGTATGATGCAGGCCGCGCGGATGTTATGTTCGTGATCCAGCGGGTGCTCGAAGTTGATGGGAAACTAACGCTTTTAGACCAAAACGAAGTGATCCAACCCCATCCTTCTTTTAGGCTATTTGCAACCGCGAATACAGTCGGATTGGGCGATACAACGGGCCTTTACCATGGAACGCAACAAATCAATCAAGGTCAGATGGATCGTTGGTCATTGGTGGCGACGCTAAATTATCTGCCGCATGAGGCAGAAACCGATATTGTGGCCGCTAAGGTCCCAGCTATGGCACGTGAGAAGATTGCCCAGATGGTCACGGTCGCAGATTTAACGCGCGCTGCGTTTATGAATGGTGATATTTCAACGGTAATGTCCCCGCGGACTGTAATTGCGTGGGCCCAAAATGCTGGCATATTTAGCGATATTGGATTTGCCTTCCGCCTAACATTCCTTAACAAATGTGACGAACTCGAGCGGGAAACTGTGGCAGAGTTCTACCAAAAATGTTTCGATGAAGAATTGCCAGAATCTGCTGCAAGCGTCAGTTTGGGTTAGAAAGTTAGTCATTCACTACAATAACATCCGCCTTGCGTGTTGTTGGGTACATTGTTTGTTGGTAAATGGTCTCAAAACGCGTTCCATGCTCAAGAACCCCAGTCACGTCAGCCATCAAGTAAAAACCAGTTTTAGAAATTGGTCTTGAAACAAGCTTAGTACTAGCGTTGCTGGATCGACTTTTATCAAACCGCTGAATTGAAATATCTACGAGCTCTGTTTTAAATTTCGTGAGTCGATAAAGATAAATATCTGACGCGATATAGGCTTGGCTTTGTTGAGGAGCGATCTTCTTCAACCTGATCGCATTCAAACAGTTTTTTGCCAATTTCACGTGTACCGTGTGTTCTTGACCAAGCCGAATATCTTTATACGCGAGACCGGAAAAGTATTTACATATTTTACTTTGATCTTGCTGAAAAAAGTGAGTTTCCACGCGGCTGTCCGAGAAGGACATTGTCGCAAAGCCTAGAAGCAAAAAGATCCAGGCGAATAAATCGGTTCGAATTCCTGATTGACTGCTCATCCGATAATGGTAACGTATATACAAAAGATATCGTTAAAAAATCTTCGGAAGCCGAATTAAATCTAAAAAGCGGTAAAACCTGATACACAAAAGTCACAGATTTTGATTTGCTTTTTCACATTACTAAATCACACTTCTCGATAAACGCAGGTTATAGAAACACGCCTCTTGAATGCACGATGAACCCGAATCCTTTCTGTTTCCTGCGAACAAACGCGTGTTGGACTATCGTTAGGTTTTCGCGTATCGCTACGCTTTGGATTAAGACCAAGCAACAGGTGTTCTTTTGAGCAATAACGAAAATCCAGCAGACCCGTTCAAGAAGGCTTTGTCTGATGCCACGAAAGCGCTTGCACGAGACGCGGAACTAGCTGTGAGTTTTAGCGTGGACCCGCCTGGCAAGACCAATGAGGCCCTTCGCCTGCCACAAGTATCACGACGGATGACGAGGGACGAAGTGGATCTGGCACGCGGAACCGCTGATGCATACGCCCTAAGGCACCGGTTTCACAATGCAGGAACGCATTCAAAATACGTGCCAGAGGGCCAGATGGCCCAAGACCTTTATAATGCGTTAGAAACCGCTCGTTGTGAGGCTATGGGCGCGCGGTCTATGCCCGGGACTGCAGGCAATATCGAGGCCAAATTGCAAGCTGACGCATGCAAATTGGGATATGATACAGTCAATGATCCGAATTCAGTTCCGCTGGCCACTGCTGCAGGTTACCTGTTGCGCGAAGCTGCAACCGATCGCGAATTGCCGCCCGCGGTCAAGCAAGCGGCAGATCAGTGGCGCGAGTATATTTCAGACAAAACAAAGGACGCTTTGAACAACGCAGATAAAATTCTGCATGATCAGTCTGAATTCTCTAAGTTTGCACGCCAACTGATCGAGGATCTCGGCTATGGAGATCAACTTGGTGATGACCCGGATGCTGATGATCTTGAAGGCGAAGACGAAGAGGTCGAGCAGGATTTTGATGAAGACGACGCTCCTGACACTGATCAAGGCGAAGAGGGCGAATCTGAAGACAACGAAGATGGTGAGTCCGAAGATGAAGGTCAAGCAATCGATCAACAACTCGCCCAGATGACTACAGAGGATAGCGACAGCTCCGAAGAATTCGAAGAGTTTGAGGACATGGACGGGCAACCGCCGCCGCAACCTCAAGCACCTCCCATGTCGGATGCAGATCCAAACTATGACGTCTATTCTGCAGCTCATGACGAAGAGGTTATGGCCGAAGACCTCGCGGAGTTGTCAGAGCTTGAACGCCTGCGAGCTTACTTGGATCAACAGCTAGAACCTCTGAAGGGGGCCGTATCGCGTTTGGCAAACAAACTGCAACGCCGGCTACAAGCACAGCAGAACAGAAGCTGGCAGTTTGACATGGAAGAAGGTTTATTAGATGCGGGCCGGCTTGCGCGCGTTGTGGCAAATCCAACGACGCCGCTCTCTTTCAAAGTTGAAAATGACACAGAGTTTCGCGATACGGTTGTGACCTTGCTTCTGGACAACTCGGGATCCATGCGAGGGCGTCCGATTTCGATTGCCGCGATCTGCGCTGATGTATTGGCCCGTACGCTAGAGCGGTGCCAAGTCAAATGTGAGATTCTAGGCTTTACAACCCGGGCTTGGAAAGGCGGTAAATCTCGTGAGGATTGGTTGGCCGCAGGACGCCCACAAAGTCCCGGTCGCCTGAACGACTTGCGGCATATTGTTTACAAATCAGCAGATGCACCGTGGCGCCGCGCCCGTCCCAACTTGGGCCTGATGATGAAAGAAGGCTTGTTAAAGGAGAACATTGATGGCGAAGCATTGGAATGGGCCCATCGCCGGATGGTGGCGCGACCCGAAGCACGTCGCATTCTTTTGGTCATTTCTGATGGCGCACCAGTGGACGATTCGACCTTGTCGGTAAATGCAGCCAACTATCTCGAGAAACACTTGCGAGATGTGATTGCCATGATCGAGCGTCGGGGTGCAGTGGAATTGATTGCAATCGGCATTGGTCATGACGTGACACGCTACTATGAACGCGCAGTAACCATCACCGATGCCGAGCAGTTGGCAGGAGCAATCACGGAACAACTTGCCGCACTTTTTGACAGTTCCCCTAAGGCGGCGGAACGGTTTAAGAAACGAGCGTGATACAGAAATTCTCTTCGCCCTACTCGGGTAAATTCGGCCCAAAAAGGCTTGGGGAACTCCGTGCCCAAATGACGGCTGCGGATGTAAATGGTTTTATAATCCCACGCTCGGACATGCACCAAGGCGAAGAGGTAACAGATCATGACAATCGATTGTCTTGGCTTAGCGGATTTACGGGCTCTGCCGGGTTTTGCGCAGTCTTGCGACGCAAGGCCGGAATTTTTGTGGACGGGCGCTATCGCATTCAGGTGCGCAGTGAAACGCATGACAGTTTTACGCCCGTTGACTGGCCTGAAACCACACTATCAGATTGGTTGATTGAAGAATTAGGTGAGGGCGATTTGGTTGCTTTTGATCCATGGCTTCATTCTTATCGTGAGATTTCAGCCCTTGAAGGTCAATTGGCAAAGTCAGGCATCAGCCTCCATCCATCTAAGAACCTGATTGATCTTATTTGGGCAGATCAACCGGATCAGCCTGAAAACCCAATGATCATTCATCCGCTAGAGTTCTCGGGTGAAAGCTACAATTCCAAGCGTGCCCGATTGGGCAAACAGATAAAAGATAAAAACATTGACGCAGCCGTTTTGACGACGCTCGACAGTGTTGCATGGTTGACCAATACACGAGGTTCTGACCTCATCCATATGCCTGTCGCACTGGCAACAGCGATTTTATTTTCCGATGGCCGGGTGGAAATATTTACGGATCCAGAGAAAGTTACATCGCAAGTCAAGGCGCACTTAGGCGACGAGACCGTAGTGCGACCAATTTCATTGTTTGAGAGTAAAATAGGTGCTTTACAAGGAAACGTGCTTTTAGACCCACAAACGGTGCCTCATGCGGTTTGGAAAAAAGTGGATACGCGGGAGGAAGGTGAAGTCACATTTGGTGATGACCCAACAGTTCTTCCACGAGCCTGCAAAAATCCGATCGAAATAGCCGGGTCTAAGTCCGCCCATATTCGCGACGCCGTTGCCATGGTGCGGTTTTTCCATTGGCTGGATGGGATGGACATCCCTACTCTCAGTGAAATCGACATCGTCAAGAAGCTTGAAGGGTTCCGCCGCGAAGGCGATATGTTCCAGACGATCAGCTTCGAGACCATTTCGGGCTCAGGTCCAAACGGTGCCATCGTGCATTACCGCGTGGACGACTTTTCTAATCGTAAATTAAAAGCGGATGACCTGCTGCTGATCGACTCTGGCGGACAGTACCGTGATGGAACAACAGATATCACGCGAACAATCGCAATTGGTCCGGTTACTTCAGAGCAAAAGCAGGCCAATACAGCCGTTTTGAAGGGGATGATTGCAATCTCTGAGCAACGCTTTCCGGAAGGTACGACTGGTGCGCAACTAGACCCGATCGCGCGCGCGCCATTATGGGACGAGGGTTTGGACTATGCGCATGGAACCGGTCACGGAGTGGGGTCATTCCTATCTGTCCATGAGGGCCCACAACGAATTTCAAAGACATCCGACCAAGAACTGCATCTAGGGATGATCCTATCCAATGAACCTGGTTTTTACAAAGAGGGCAGTTACGGCATTCGGATCGAAAACCTAATCTATGTAGTCGATACCGGTCAGGTCAGCATCAGCGGCGCCCGGATATTTGCCTTTGAAACGCTAACTTTGGTTCCATTTGACCGAAACCTCATCGATTTGGATGCCTTAAATGACATGGAACGCGCCTGGCTAAACGTCTATCACGAGACAGTATTGCAAAAGATCGGGAAATTGGTGCCGGCGGATGTCGAAAACTGGCTGAGTAAAGCCTGCCTACCGATTTAACTAGAGCTGCCGATCACCATTTCGTCCTGCAACGCGGTAATCGCATCGCGTTTGTGAAGGGCACCTAAAATAACGACTTGCTGGGTTTCCGAATTGATCTCTATCACGGGCACAACTTCGACCCCTTGTTGTAGGACCGCGATCCCGTCGGACAACTTGTCTTCAGCCTTGAGGTACGTGTTGTCACCGACAAGACGCCAAAGCATGGCAGATTTTCGTGGTTGGTTGGCGTTAAAGTGTCGCATAATATCACGCACCAAAAGCGCGTCGTCGTTCTTGAAACCTGCGGCTTTGGCCACTGGTGTGCCCCTGCGAACCAGCTGCATTAGAAAAAACGAGCCATAGACATATCGATTTGCAAATGTGGTAGAGATGGAAACCGCCAAAATCACTGCAAGCCCGACCTGCCAAAGTCCTGTCAATTCAAACGCAATCAAGGTTGTTGATATCGGTGCACCTAAAACAGCCCCGGCCACAGCCCCCATCCCAGCCAATGCATATAGTGACAAAGTTCCCGATACTTCTGGGAAAAAAGGTGTGGCTATATGTCCAAAGGCTAATCCCGTCAAAGCGCCAAGCATCAAAGCCGGCGAGAAAATACCACCGCCCATTCTTCCACCAAATGTCACAGCTACAGCGATCGCCTTTACCACGGCAAACAAAATAGCCGTCCATAGGGCAAGATCACCGGCCAAAGCACGTGCTGTCGTCTCATATCCCACTCCAATGATATGTGGGAATTTTATGGCGAGAAGACCTAGAAACAGACCGGCACAGGCGGGACGGAAGTACCGTGGTAAGTTAATCGCCGCTTGCAAGCGACTGATCCAATCTTCCGTCAAAAATGTTGCCCGAATAAGCAGCACCGCAACCACCCCACAGGTTAAACCCAATAGAACAAACGCGGGTATCTCTTCAAAGAATTTAACGTCCGACAGAGGAACCACAAATTCTGTGATATCACCAAAGTGGAGCCTAGAAATGACAGTTCCCGAAACGGCTGCGATCACAATCGGAGCAAAGCTTCGTAAGCTGTATTGCCGCAATATAACTTCGGTTGCGAATAGCGCCCCCGCTATTGGCGCATTGAAAGACGCAGAAACCGCCGCTGCAACCGCACAACCCAAAAGGTCACGCGCTGTAACGCCAGGCACTCTTGTTAATTTCGCAATCTTGCTCGACAGCACAGCACCAAGATGAACGACCGGACCTTCGCGTCCCGTTGACCCTCCTGTGGACAACGTAATTAAAGACGCAAGAGCCGATGCCAACCCTTCCCGTCGTTCCACCTTGTGATTGCCGATTGCAACCGCATCGATGACATCGGCCACCCCTCTGACCCGCCCATCGGGTGTAAAATGGTGCAAAATCAGTCCGACAATCAAGCCACCGCAAATTGGCAGAAGCAGAACCAACCACCACGGGAGGTCCTTGGCAGCAGAAGCAAGCATCACATCACTTGCCCCGTAAAAAAGCGACTGCAATTCCGTAATTGCTACTCGGAACCCCAAGGTGGCCGCCCCAGCAAGTGCCCCAACGACCAATGCAAGCAGCCAAAATAGTACAAAGGGTTTGACCTGCGCCCACCAATAATCTGACTGACGAAGTGACACGTCCCTTACCCCTTTAACCTGCATCGATTTCGACTACGATAATCAGACGCGAAGGAGTTCACCATGGCTAAAATTCAAGATGCAATCTCTGAGTTGGAGCATACCTTTGGTGATAAACTGTCGCAAACGCAATCTATCCGTGATCTTCATGGTCAAAACGAAACATATTTTGCGGCCATGCCACCAGATGCCGTGTTCTTTCCAGAGACATCAGAAGATGTGGCGGCAGCCGTAAAGATTTGTGCCAAACACGGTTGTCCCATTGTCCCTTGGGGTGTTGGAACGTCTCTTGAAGGTCATGCTTTGGCTGTAAAAGGCGGGGTCACCTTTAGCTTTCAGAACATGGCATCGGTTATTGAGATCTTACCCCAAGACCTTTCGGTCAGGGTACAACCCGGAGTGACACGAGAAGTTTTGAACCAAGAACTGCGCGCAACAGGTTTGTTCTTTCCAATAGATCCAGGCGCAAATGCCACCATTGGCGGAATGGCAGCCACGCGCGCTTCTGGCACCACGGCAGTTCGATACGGCACCATGCGAGAGAACATATTAGCCATGACCGTGGTGATGGCAGATGGATGTATTATTAAAACGGGAACGCGTGCAAAAAAATCCTCGGCTGGATACGATTTGAACCATTTGCTAATCGGTTCAGAAGGGACACTTGGTATAATTACTGAACTCACTCTGAAATTGCACGGTCAACCAGAGGCGATCGGGGCTGCAATCTGTGCCTTCCCTTCAGTAGAGAGAGCCGTGAACACGACAATTCAATGCATTCAAATGGGCATACCCGTCGCTAGAATGGAATTGGTGGATGCAATCTCGATGAAATGCATCAATGCATATTCCAAAACCGACTATCCCGAAGAGCCACATTTGTTTATGGAGTTTCATGGCACAAAGGCCAGCGTTACCGAACAGTCGCAAATGGTCGAAACGATCGCTCAGGAATTGGGTGGCAACGGGTTTCAGTGGACAACAAAGCCAGAGGAGCGGACCCAACTTTGGTCCGCCAGACATACTGCTTATTGGGCGATCAAAGCGCATTGGCCGGAGCGGCAAGGTATGTCGACGGATGTTTGTGTGCCAATCTCACAATTGGCAGAAGCGATTGCTGCCGCCCAAAAGGATGTCGCAGCGCATGGCCTACCCGGTCCAATCGTCGGCCATGTGGGTGACGGCAACTACCATGTATTACTTTTGTCCGATCCCAACCAACCCTCAGAGCTTCAAGTTGCAAAAGACATTGCAGCGCGCATGGCAGAGCATGCATTGCAGTTGGGAGGAACTATAACGGGTGAACATGGGATCGGAATGGGTAAGATGGCGCTTTTGGAAAGTGAATACGGACCTTCAGTTCAGACCATGTCTGCAATCAAGCGCGCTTTGGACCCGCAGAACATTCTGAATCCTGGGAAAATTATACGAATCAACTAAAGATTAATGGCTGCTTTGATTTTGTCAGACAAATTGACACGCGCATCAAACTGTCGTGCCAGCAAGTACATTCCTGCCAACTTACGCTGGACCAGCAGAGTTTCGATCGGAGGCAAAAATACGGTTTCCACCTCAGCGGCCAAATCGATCCCGCGTCTTCGCATCTCTTCCGCATGACGTGTGTCTCCAAAATCAAAAACGCCCGGGGCACCCAACATTCCAAAGGAATACATAATCATATCCGTGATCTTTTCTTTCTCGGCATCAGACATGGCTTCGTTTAAAAAACCCAAGGTCAAGCTGTGAGCCAAAACAGTCTCCCAGTTACCTTTAAGACCATCTCGGATCAGCCCGAAATAAGCGTCACTAACCCACAGAGGTAATTCGGTTGCCGCGCCAAAATCTAAAAGAATGATGCCCCCCGTGTCAGGATCAAACCGATAATTCGCAAAGTTTGGGTCACTCTGTATGTGTCGCCATTCAAAAACTTCACGCAGCGCTAACTCCAACATGCGCTCAATTACCCCGTCCCTGATATCCTGTGGGTAATCCACAAGCTTTTCAATGGCCACGCCATCGAGATACTCCATTGCCAGAACCGTATCGGTGGAAAAATCAGCTTCAAACTTTGGAACCACAAATTCAGTACTGTCCTTCAGATGTAAGGAGAAAGCCTGCAGCTGTTCTGCCTCACGGACATAATCTGCCTCTTGGTGTAGTTGTTTTTTCGCTTCGTCCAAAAGATAAGACAGATTGAACCCATTGGGCAAAAGACCAGATACTTTTATCAGAGAACCAACATTGTCGACATCGCTATCCACACTGCGACGCACACCGGGATATTGAACTTTTAGCGCCAAATCACGACCATCTTTGGTTTGGGCGCGGTGGACTTGACCTATTGAGGCCGCTGCAATTGGACGCACATCGAAGGACTCAAAATTCTTTAACCATCCTTCTCCCCAAGCTGCATTGAGAACCTGTTTCAATTGTTTTGGTGGCATGAAATCTGCCTCGGCGCGAAGGCGCGCCATTATTTCGGTCAATTCTCTTGGCAGGACATCACCTGCATCCATCGAAATCAACTGACCCAACTTCATTGCCGCACCTCGCATCCGCGCCAATTGCGAGGTCAACCGCTGAATATTGGCCGGTGTCATCAACAGATCCTGCAACCGCGGTCGTTCGCCAAGCGCAATTCGCGTCACGCCCGACAGCGCAGCGCTACCGAAAATACGGGTTGCTGTGCCCCCGATCGCAGCAGAACGCGCCAAGCGCGATTGTGGAACAGGTGCAGCTTTGGATGCCGTTTCACTCATACTAATAGACCTAGTGCAGTACTTTCTATTGGCGATCTGACATTTTACAATTCTAGGTCCAACCCCTTCAAATAGGTCGCTTTTGCACAATGACTTTGAATAACTGGCGTAGGGTCACCTTCACGATGCTGCCTTTGGACCAATTTGATATGGACCCTATCCGAACCAACCTGCTCCGCCAAAGCAAAATATAAAATTTTTCCCTTCAACGCGCCAAATGGCGTTGCAAGTCTGTAAGCAAGGCTTCGTCGAAGCGAAGAGTTTTACAACCAAGCATGATAGCACTATTGAGTGCCGTTCAAAGAATGGGCCGCTGTCAACGGTTGTTTGGCTATATTGATACCGATGCCCTTATCTAGGCGTTATTCAAAAGTGCTTCGGCCGCTGCCTTAGCTTCTTCCGTGACTGTATCACCAGACAGCATTCTGGCAATTTCATAAATACGCTCAAGATGCTCTAACCTTTGGACGTGCGATATGGTTCGATCATGTTCTACAAATTTCGTAACTTGCCATTGCGCGCGCGCCAAAGCGGCCACTTGCGGTGAGTGCGTGACCACAAGCACCTGCCCACCTTTAGCAAGGCTTTGCAAACGGCGCCCGACAGCATCGGCGGTTGCACCCCCAACACCGCGATCAATTTCATCAAAAATCAGCGTCAATCCCCTGGCATGGCTTGTCAAACAGACCTTCAACGCCAATAAGAAGCGTGACAGCTCCCCGCCTGAGGCAACTTTTTCTATTGCGCCGGCAGGGGCGCCCGGATTGGTCGCAACTTCAAAAGCCACATCATCCGTTCCCCGTGGCCCAGGAGCAGAATCCGCGAATGTCACTCTAAAGTCAGCGCGTTCCATCTTCAATGGCGTCAGTTCTTGACGCATCGCGGTCTCTAAGGACGACGCAGCTTCCTGTCTTTTCGAGTGCGCTATCTGGGCCAAAGTCCCAAATTGCGCCTCTGCTTGTGACAGAGAAGCCTTGAGTTTGGCCATCTCGGTGTCACCAGCTTCGATCTGATCAAGCTGCGCACGCAAACCACTCGCAAATTCAGGAAGTTGATCGGGCTGGACATTGTGTTTACGCGCAAGTGCCCTGATCGCAAACAGACGTTCTTCAATGCGTTCCAACTCATGGGGATCAAAGGCCAATTGTTCCAGGCAAGTCTCAACCGCACCTTGTGCGTTGGCCAATTCTTCACTGGCGCGCAGCAAAGCAGCTAAAGCAAGGTCCAATAATCCATCGGCCTGACCGGCGACGCCTTCCAACCAGCGGGTGGCATCGAGCAGCTGACCGTCGGCCCCATTTGCGCCGATGGCCTGCAAACCTTTAACAACATCTTCGCGAATTCTCGAAGCCGACTGCATCAAGCGTCGCCTCGTATCCAATGCATCATCTTCTCCAAGCTGAGGATTCAATTGGTCCAATTCCGTCACCGAATGCGCCAAGAACTCTTGTTCTTCGGTCGCTTTGGCCAAGTGTTCCCGCAGCACTTCTACGGCTTTGCGGGCCTCCAAGACGGATCGCCAGGCTGCCGAAATAGCGACGACGTCCACTTTTGCGTATTCATCAAGCATCACCAGATGATTTCGACGGTTCAACAAGCCCCGATCATCATGCTGACCATGCAATTCTACAAGCGTTTCCGACAACGCCCGAAGCAACTCTCCGGAACACCGACGGTCGTTTACAAAAGCTGTTTTTCGCCCATCTGGTGTGTTCAAACGCCTTAATATTAGTTCTTCAACGGGGTCCCAGCCGGCGTCCTTGAGCACCTGTTGGGCGGGATGATCAGAAGCAAGATCAAAAACAGCGATCACTTCACCGGCCTCAGCCCCTTCGCGAACAAGCTCGGCTCGACCGCGCCAACCCAACACAAACCCAAGCGCATCTAACAAAATTGACTTTCCGGCGCCGGTTTCACCGGTCAACACATTCAGACCCGGCTGAAACGCCAAGGCAATGTCATCAATTAAGAGAATATCACGGACCTCTAGGTCACGCAGCATCAATCACTCTCCGAAGTCAGAGCCACTCGCCGCGTAGCACCTGACGGTAAATTTTGGTTAGCCAGCCATCTCCGCTGCGCTTTGCATCGCTTGGATCTAGCCCATTGGTCTGAAGCAATTCAAATGTATCTTCGTACCATTCTGACCCTTGATAGTTGAAACCTAAAATTGCACCTGCTGTGCGCGCTTCATTTGGAAGGCCCAAAATCAAATAGGCCTCAACCAGTCTGTGGAGAGCTTCCGGTGTGTGACTGGTCGTTTGAAAATCTTCCACAACAACACGGAACCGATTAATTGCTGCACCAGGATGACCGCGTTTCAGGTAGAAGCGTCCAACATCCATTTCTTTTCCGGCCAATTGGTCTAGTGCCAGATCAAATTTCAACAATGCTGGATTTGTAAACTCGCTGTCTGGATAGCGTTCGATTGTCACGCGCAGGGCTTGCAAGGCCTGAAACGTAACACCTTGATCACGCGACACCCGATCCATCTGATCATAAAAGCTAAGTGCAATCAGATATTGAGCTTGTGCAGCATTGGGATCCGCAGGATAGAAATCTAGAAAACGCTGTGCCGCGGCACGCGATTGTTCATACTCTCTGGCAGCGTGATACGCGGTGGCCTGACGCAAAGCGGCGCGGCTTGCAAGTTCACTATATGGGTATAATCGCTCTATTTCCGCATAAGTTAAAGCTGCTCCATCTGGATCACCGGAAGTCAATTGCTGTTCTCCGCGGACAAACAACTGTTCTGCCGTCAACGCCTCTGGAGCTGGAGGTTGACGTAGAAAGCCGCGGCGTTCCCCATCCCGTTGTCCACATCCCATGATGAGCACAGAACAGATCAAAATAGACAATATCCCGCGCATCGCTGTCATCTAACTGCTCCTCCAGACGAGTTTCCCCTAAGGCCAGACGTTTCTACAATATTTGAGAGAAGTTCAAGCACACGCTTTAGAACAAAAGCACTTAGGCGATCAGAGCGAGGTCGCTTTCTTTAAGATCCGATCCAGGCAAAAGGCACGCCGTTCCCATATCGCAGTCAATCCACTCAAATGCTTCCTGATTTGCCAGCAAAACGCGCAGAAGTTTGTTTGTGATGCGATGCCCTGCTTTGTGGCCGACATAATGGCCCAATATTGGACCCCCTGCGAGATACAAGTCCCCTAAGGCGTCCAACATCTTATGACGAACACACTCATCCGAATGACGAAAACCCGTTGGATTCAAAACCTTTTCATCATCAACAACCACAGCATTCTCAAGGCTACCGCCCAAACCAAGGCCATTGGCCTGCATATAATCAACATCCACTTTCTTACAGAACGTCCTGCTGTTGCAAAGCTCGCGAATAAACGAGCCATTGGCCATCGACAAATTCTTAGATTGACGACCTATAATCGGTACATCAAATTCTATTTCGAAGGAAATCTTGGGATTGGCACAGGGCCACAGTTCGGCATAGCCGCCCTCATCCTCAAACCGCATCGGTTTCAAGATCTTTAAGACCTTAATTTTGGCATCCAGTTCAAAAATACCTGCGTCGAGAATACCCGCCACAAATTCTGCAGAACTGCCATCCATGATCGGCACTTCAGGCCCATTCAAAGTGATATATGCATTATGGATCCCGCACCCAGCCAGAGCGGCCATGATATGCTCAATGGTACCCACCGAATTTCGACCTGATCCCAACTTGGTGCAAAGCCGAGTGTCCGAAACCATATCGAACCGGGCTGGCAACACTGGGGCACTCTGAAGGTCGATACGATGAAAAGAAATTCCCGAGTTTGCATGAGCGGGGCGAACAACCATTTCCACGGGTTGGCCCGAATGTAGACCAATCCCTT
Source organism: Pseudomonadota bacterium (assembly GCA_039814625.1). Lineage (GTDB taxonomy): Bacteria > Pseudomonadota > Alphaproteobacteria > Rhodobacterales > Rhodobacteraceae > Amylibacter. Next base: position 1,427 of record JBCCAU010000015.1, on the reverse strand, counting down.
TGAAAATTACATCTGTGCTAAGTGTCGTTTGCATCATCTATCTCGAATTGTCTTCGAGGATGTAGCAAGCCCGGTTGAATGTAACCACTCACGCTTTGTGACAAGCTTGAAGCAAAAGGGGGCCAGCAGGCCCCCAACATTTAATCTGGGCGGTTTAGTTCGCTTGGCGACGCAAAAATGCCGGGATTTCAATGTCGCTCTCGGCTTTGGTTTCTGGATCAGCGCGTTCAACATCGTCTTCTGAAACCAGAGGAGGTTGACGCCGTTGGGCCGTATCTTCCTCGTCCGCACCCGTCATCCGATTGATCAGTTTGTTCAAACCGGTTCGTTTGGTTTCATTGGCGACTTCTTCGTCTTCGGGCTTCAAGCGCAAAGCAGCTTCCGCCTTTTCAGCGCTGGAAGAACGTGTTGCTGCGCGTTGTAGCCGCGATAAGGTCTCGGGTGATGTTTCTCCGATCCTACGGGGTTGAGGGGCAACAAACTCATCCTCGTCTTCAACCTCGAGGCGCATTGGTGCAGCCTCTTCAGGTTCAGGCTGATATGCTGGCGGAGGCAATTGATCATCTTCTTCCGCGCTCTGTTCACCTGATGTAAAGAAATCAGAGTTGAACGCATCAAAACTGCCCTCTTCGCTTATTGGGGCTTCATCTTCTACCGGATCAAGCCTCAACGGTGATGCGGTAGAGGCAGGTCGCGCAGGTTCAACTTTTTCCATTGTGCTAAGCGCATCAATGCCCGTGGCAACCACAGACACACGCATGTCGCCTTCCATGCTTTCATCCAAGGTTGAACCCACAATGATATTTGCGTTCGGATCTACCTTTTCGCGAATATGATTGGCGGCCTCGTCCACTTCGAAAAGCGTCAAATCGTGACCACCTGTGATATTGATTAGGACGCCTCTGGCGCCTTCTAGAGATATTTCATCCAATAGTGGGTTATTTATTGCCTTTTCCGCGGCTTGCCGCGCGCGATCTTCCCCGGCAGCTTCACCGGTGCCCATCATCGCTTTGCCCATCTCATCCATCACGGCCTTGATGTCCGCAAAATCTAGATTAATCTCGCCTGGACGGACCATCAAATCCGTAACACCTTTGACCCCTTGATACAGAACATCATCAGCCAGAGCGAAGGCCTGCGTAAAGGTTGTTTTCTCGTTCGCGACACGGAACAAGTTTTGGTTTGGAATGATGATCAATGTGTCAACAACACGTTGCAACGCCTCAAGACCTTCTTCAGCCTGGCGCATCCGTTTGGATCCCTCAAACTGGAAAGGCTTCGTCACAACGCCGACTGTCAACACGCCCAGTTCGCGGGCTGCTTGCGCAATGATAGGTGCCGCGCCCGTTCCTGTGCCGCCGCCCATGCCTGCAGTTATGAAACACATATGGCTGCCGACCAAAGCGTCTACGATGGCTTCAATACTT
>JBCCAU010000020.1:0-2131 GCA_039814625.1 Pseudomonadota bacterium | reverse complement strand
TGAGGTGGCAGTTTACGAAGGCACAGACCCCTCTAGCGCGGCCACATGGGCGCTTCGGGGCGTTTACACAATCGGCGAGCCGCTAAATAAGCACGCGCATTTTAAGGCGGGCGCGGATCTCGTTATTCTAACGGAAGACGGCCTAATACCTCTCTCTGAGGCGCTGCGCAAGGAGCGTGCGGCATTGCAGTTCAGCTCGTTAACATATCCCATTGAGGACGCGTGGCAGAATATCATTCGCAACCGTCTGACAAGCTACCCCATCACAGCCACGCTTTGGCAGAGCGGCACGTTTCTCATCATTGGCACGCCCACCAAGTATCGCAACCGGCAGGTGTCTTTGGTGGCAAACGCCAGGACGGGCGCGTGGTCACGGTTTACGGGCTGGGATGTACGCTGTGCGGCGGTTTACAACGATAACCTGTATTTCGCGGATTCAAACGGCAAAATCTATCAAGCGGACACGGGTGGCACCGACGCAGGCATGGCGTATACGGGTGTGTGGGTGCCCAAGTTTAAAGCCAGTAACAACATATCGAGCGTAAACGCTGTAGGCGTGACGTACAGGTGCACAAGCGAGGTGGATTTTAACCTTGAAGCGCATTCGGATTACGAAATCAGTGAGTTGCTTGAGCCCGTAACCACACTGGCTGACGCGGGAACAACTTGGGGCGGCGGGGCGCAGTGGGGTGACGGATCTATCTGGGGCAAATCGGACCTCAGCAGCTTCACAGAGTGGCAGACGGCCTATGCGAGTGGATATGCCTTTGCGCCGTCTTTGGCCATCACAAGCAACCAGGTTGAAGCCATTGATTTTGAGCTGCTTTTATCGCGCGTTCGCACGGAAACAGGCTACGCGATTTGACTTACGTCATTCAGCTAGAGCGCGGCGATCACAACTATCAAGAATTAGAACCGATGTACCGTCAGCACTATAGCGAGATGCAGGCGCGATTGGCGGCAGATGGCATTAGGATTCCAGAATTCAATCCAAGGCTGGATGAATATTTCCGAGCCTTTTCGGGTGGCTGGCTGCTCAACTACGTCGTCCGTCAGGGCGAAAAAGCCGTTGGGTACGCGAACGTGTACATCACCAACGACATGCACAATTCAGAAAAGATTGCCCAAGAGGACCTGCTTTACGTTTTGCCCGAGCACCGCAATGGAATTGGGCGGAAATTAGTCAAGCACATACTCACCGACCTCAAGGAACGCGGCGTAAAACGCGTTTTTATCCAACCAGTGACCGACTTGCGTGTTGCCAAAATCTGGCGGCGCATGGGGTTTCGCGATGTGAGCGAGACGATGGTCTATGACATGGAATCCTAAACATGTGCAAACCAAGCATCCCAGCCCCCCCTGATCCGCGCGAGACGGCCCAAGCGCAAACGAGCGCAAACGTCAACACCGCAATCGCTAACTCTGTTTTGGGCATGGTGGATCAAGTCACGCCTTACGGTACGCTAACTTATGAGCGCATTGGCGGCGGCAATACGGGCAATGTTCCGGGCATTGAAACAATATCGGGACCTGGGCCGTCTTCCAATAATTTTGGCACGTTTGGACAGCAGGGCTTTAACGGCGATAATATTCGAAACCAAGGCGTTCCAATAACCACGGGAACGAACACTTCCGGGGGCACGTCATACAGGGTTGGGGACCAGTCGTTCAGCAGCTACGCGGACGCAGACGCCTATCGCAGAAGCCTTTTGCAGGGTGACGGCGGCATAACGCTCTATGATGAATACACCGACCAGACATACGATATTCCTCGCTATCGCGCGATTACTGAGCTTTCGCCGGAACAACAGCAAATTCTGGAAAGCAACCAAGAGGCGCAGCAAAGCCTTGCGCGGTTGGCGGCTGAGCGTTCCGAGTTCCTTGAAGATTATCTGCCCGGCACGGAGGCGCTTACCGATAAAATCAGCGGCGAGCTGTACGACATGGGGCGGCAGCGCCTCGACCCACGCTTTGCGGAACAGGAAGAGCAGCTACGCACCCGACTGGCCAACCAAGGCATTGGCATTGGCACAGAAGCTTATGACCGTGAAATGCGCAATTTCGAGGAATCGCGCAACGATGCCTATACAAACCTTATGCTCAGCGGTCGCGGGCAAGCTCTCAACGAAAT
>JBCCAU010000016.1:0-17281 GCA_039814625.1 Pseudomonadota bacterium | reverse complement strand
TGCTCCTTGGGGTGTTGTTGATTGTGTTCTTTCAAAATAAAAGACCGACCCGGGACAAAGCGTAGCTACGTATCCGCAGGCCCTAAGGAGTCGGCTACGCACAACACAACGAACGGCTGGATGGATCCCAGAGCCATTTTTCGATAATTTCCGGGTGTTTTTTAGTACTTTTTTGTCTTGAAAAAAACACAATCTTTTTTTCTTTTTCTCTGCTGCCCAGGATGCTTATTGTGGTGATGCGAATCCCAACCATTCCATCTAGCGGCCATCATCGATCGCGAAGATAATTACTCTTGGTATCGACTCAGTCCGCCCTGCCTCCCCTCGTACCCGTCGCGTCTGGAGTCTCTTGGGTGCAATCTAACACATACATACCTGTGGGGTGCGGGATTTTTCCGCACAGCCAAGCAAAGCATCTCTATTTGGCTTACTTCTTTGTATAAACGGCTTCAAAAGCCAATGCTTCAGCCGTACTGTGGCCCATTCCCAGATCTGCTAATTCACGCTTAGAAAGTTGTTTCAACTCATTTAGGGTACGAGTGTAGTCGCGGTGCATCTTATACGCATCAACAAGTCCGGCCCAGTACTGTGAAAGGCCATCGAACAAGGGTTGGGATGATTTTAGTGAAATAGTTGCCATTTTTGATCTCTCTCTTTGTGTGTCTGAATTCTATAAGAATGAAATAGGTATTTGTGCGCTGCGCAAAAACAGACAATCCCGAAGAACCGATATGCATTTAACGCATATGTAGCAATGCATTTAGTGGGATTCTAAGGGAGGCTTCAGATACAGAAACGGCGACGCGTGGGAGGAGGTACGCGCCGCCGTTATGTTCAGCGACTGGGAGGAGGTTGCCGCTAAAGAACTGTAGGTTTTAAAAACCTTATGGACTGAAGATAGGTTTGCGCGCTGCACAAAACCATAGAAGCTTATGCAAATCCGCCATGCTTCTGATGCATAGCATAACCTGTTAAGGTCAGATTAACCGCCTTTGGTGCTGCCTTAATGACATGCATAGCTTAATTATTATGCAAAATAGAGGGCTGAGTAATGGCGTTGGAGAAAAACAATTGTTCACCAGCCAATCTAAACGCGTCGATTGCGGATTGTCCCGACTCACTTGTAATCCAATCTATGAAGGTTTTTGCGGCTTCGACTTTGGTATGAGGATGTCGTGTGGGGTTGACCAAAACAATCCCATAAGGATTGAACAAAGGCGGATCACCTTCATAAACCAACGACAGGCCCGCCCGATTTTGGAAGGACAACCAAGTCCCGCGATCAGAAAGAACATAAGCGTTTTGCGCCGCCGCAATGTTCAATGCAGCTCCCATTCCGCGTCCAACATCAAGATACCATTGGCCCTCAGGCTCGAGTCCAGCCATTTCCCAAATCTCACGCTCTTTTTTATGGGTCCCGCTGTCGTCCCCTCGGGATACGAAAACCGATCCTGTCCCTGAGATGGTCTCAAAGGCATCGACCACCGTCATATCTTGTGTGATCCCGGCAGGGTTTCCGGCCGGCCCAATCAACACAAAGTCATTGTACATCACATCAAAACGTTCAACCCCAAAGCCTGCGGCAACAAAGGCCTCTTCCGAGGGGCGATGATGCACCAATAGAAGATCTGCATCGCCATTTTCAGCCAGCTTTATGGCTTGGCCTGTGCCCACGGCAACAACGCGCACATCAATCCCTGTAGCGTCGGTAAAGTGCGGCAAGATCGCATCATAGAGGCCTGAGTTTTCAGTCGAAGTGGTGCTGGCCAAGGTGATGAATGTATCTGCGGCAGCAATATTGGACAGAAGGCAAAACAAAACTGCAAAGATGCGGGTCACTATAGGCCTCCGTTGTTCAGGCGTCCGCCCTCGATATGCAAGCGTTTCTGTGGGAATGCTGCGATAATGTCTCTGTCATGAGAGGCCATGATGACGGGGATTACTTTCGCCGTTTCGGCAATCAAAGCCGTCAAACTTGCGCTTGCATTTGGGTCCAACGCGCTGGTGGGTTCATCCAAAAGCAAAGCTTTGGGGTCTGTAATCAAAGCGCGCCCAAGACAGAGCCTTTGACGTTCTCCCCCTGACAGAGATGCTGCGGGTTGATCCGCCTTATCCATCAAACTGAGGCGGTTCAGCATCGCAAAGACCCGTTGTTTTTCAAAACCGCCAAAAGCGCGCAACGGATAGGCAAGGTTTTCAAAGACGGAGCGCCGCAAAAGCGGATTGCGTTGCAATAAAAACCCGCGTTGGCGCCGTGTCTGATAAGCAGGTTGAATGTCCCATGTCACATGACCTGTGCTTGCGGGTAGTGCGCCGTGCAATGCAGCCAAAAATAGGGATTTGCCGCTGCCATTTGGCCCGGTCAGCAATGTGATTCCGGTCAAAGAAAGTTCCAGTGTTGGAATGTCCAATAGCCGAGTGCCGCCGATCTCGAAGATAATATTTTCGGCCTGCAACTTCATGTGGCCCTTGCCTCGTTGTGGCGCGCGCCGATCAGACCCAATGCAAGAACAGCCAGATTTACGGTGATCGCGATTGAGATCAAAATGATACCAAGCGCCAGAGCAAGATTAAGGTTTCCGCGCGAAGTCTCTAGCGCGATGGTTGTGGTCATAACACGTGTAACACCGTTGATATTCCCTCCGACGATAATCACAGCGCCGACTTCGGCGATTGCGCGCCCGAAACCTGCAAGCACTGTCGTTGATAGGGTGAAGCGGGCATCCCATAAGATTGTGCGCGCACGTTGTAACTTTGGAATGGCCATCACTTCAAACAGTCCTTGATAGTCTCTCATCAAGGGTTTGCAGGCCTGATGGGTCAGGGCGGTGATGATCGGAAAGATCAGGACCGTTTGGGCGATGATCATAGCTTGTGGTGTGAAGAGCAAACCCAGATCGCCAAGAGGACCAGAACGTGACAATAGCAAATAGACGGCAAGACCCACCACGACAGGCGGTAGAGCCATAAATGAGCTTGCCAACAAAATGATCACACTTCGACCCGGAAATCGAAACAAAGCCAGCATGGCTCCCAACGGCAGTCCAAAGAGCGAGGCGATAAGAGTTGCAGAAAGACTGACGCGCAAAGACAGGCCAATGATCGCATAAAGGTCACGATCCCCAGAAATTATCAGCGACATGACATCCGCAAACATGCTGTTGCCCTTGTTCTTTTGTATCTGTCTTTTATCAGACGAGCACCGACCTACATGAGGAGGTAGAAAAGGGCGAGTGGCAAAGAGATGCAGGCAATAAACTCTGAGGGCATGCTGAAAGCGGCGATGCAACGGTTGTTTCAAAGTGGTGAGGTGAAAGCGGATTACAGCGATGCTGTGCGCGCTTTGACGCTGGAGGCCGGCAAGTTGAGTTTTGTACTTGATATGACGCCAGAGCAGGCGCGGCATTCGCAGGCTGATTTGCCGATCTTGACGGCCCTGGGTAAAACGTTGCCCTCTGTTTCAGAGGTGTCCATTGTTATGACTGCCGAAAGATCGGAAACGCCTCCGCCGAGCTTAAAGATTGGGCGCCATCCTGATCCGACTGATGGTCGCTCTCGCATTAAGGGGGTCCAGCGGGTGATTGCGATCGGCTCTGGCAAGGGGGGCGTGGGTAAATCCACGGTCACCAGCAACTTGGCCACGGCGCTAGCGGCACAGGGATTATCCATAGGTTTGTTAGACGCCGATATCTACGGACCAAGCCAGCCAAGAATGCTAGGTCAAAGCGAGCGTCCCAAGATTGGCAATGATAAGCTGATACAGCCGGTGCATGCTCATGGTGTGACTTTGATGTCGATGGGTTTGATGGTGGAAGAGGGAGAGGCCGTTGTATGGCGTGGCCCGATGCTTATGGGTGCGATGCAACAAATGATGCATCAAGTGGCCTGGGGTGATCTTGACATATTGTTTGTTGATCTCCCACCAGGAACAGGTGATGTGCAGCTTAGCTTGTCCCAACGGACCGAAGTTGATGGCGCAATCGTGGTCTCTACACCGCAGGATGTAGCTCTTTTAGATGCCCGCAAGGCCCTAAATATGTTTGACAAGACGCAGACGCCGGTCATTGGCCTGATTGAGAATATGAGTTCATATATATGTCCAAATTGCGGGCATGAGGCGCATATTTTCGGCCATGGTGGCGTAGCGGCGGAGGCAAAGACTCTTAGTCTTCCTTATCTTGGCGCTTTACCTTTGGATATTTCGGTACGCTTGGCGGGTGATGCTGGGCGCCCTGTTGCCTTGGGAGAGGGCAAGGCCGCCAAGGCGTTCCACACGCTTGCAGATATCGTGATGGACAAGCTAGAGGTCTCCCATGGCTGAGGCCAATATTCCCGCATTCGAATTTTTGGCAACGCGTCGATCGCGCCCAGCAAAGACACTTGTCGCGCCGGTGCCGGGTCGCGACGCATTAACGGAATTGCTCAACGTGGCTAGTCGTGTTCCCGATCATGGCGCTTTGGTTCCGTGGCGCTTTATCGTTTTTGCAGAGGTTGCATTGCGCGCTATGGCACAACAAGTGGCCAGCCGTGCGGATCAATTGGGCCTATCGGATGACGAGAAAAATAAGGCGGTTCAGGTTTGGCAGACCTCTCCGCTTTGTGTCGGGGTCATCCATGTGCCACGCGTTTCAGATAAAATTCCTTTTTCGGAGCAAATTCTGACAGGCGGTGCAGTTTGCCTTAGCCTTGTGAATGCCGCATTGGCCAAGGGATGGGGCGCCAACTGGATAAGTGGTTGGGCTTCTTATGACGCGCCGCTTGCTAAGGTTTTAGGTCTACAAGAAGGTGAAGCTATTGCAGGTTTTGTTCATATCGGCACGGCCACTGCCATCCCGCCTGAACGGGCGCGGCCCCAAATTGACACCTTGATTACTTGGAAAGAAAAATGATTTTTTCAGCTTTTGGTGACGCCGTAACGCAACTTGGTGATCGGCGCTTTATTTGGGTCGTTTTAAAGTCTGTTATGATTACAATGATTGCTCTGGCGCTGACAACATTGGGCATCCAATGGTTGATCCCTGATACGCTTACTTTGCCTTGGTTCGGCGAGGTGCCATGGGCCGGGTGGATCCTTAACCGTGCCGTGATTGTTGCCATGATGGCAGGCTCCGTTTTTTTAATGATACCGATTGCGTCAATTGTTGTTGGATTCTTTTTGGAAGAAGTCGCGGATGCGGTCGAGGATGTGCACTATTCGCAAGATCAAGCGAAAAACCCAATCGGGCTTTGGGCAGGATTCGTTGAAGGAACGCAGTTTTTAGCCATTCTTCTTTTGGTGAATATCGCGGCGCTTATTCCTTACTTGATTGCAGCACCTTTTGGACTGACACCGCTGGTCTTTGTGTTGGTTAACGGCATTCTTTTAGGACGGGAATACGCCCAACTGGTGGCGATGCGCCATGTCGGCCGTCAAGGTGCTAAAGCATTTCGCGCCCGCAACAGAGGTACAATTTGGCTGGCAGGTGTTCTAATGGCAATCCCGCTACTGGTTCCTGTGTTAAACTTGGTAATCCCGGTCTTGGGCGTGGCGACATACACACATCTATTTCATCGATTGCAGCAGACTGAGACTTTCGTAACGCGGTGAAATACCATTGTAGAAATCCATCATGTCTACGGAAATCCAACCCGAGATAATGATCCCACATGTGATCAGCCATAAAACGATTGTCACAACTGTGGTCCAAGTTACTATGCGTTTAAATTGAAAATCTGACGGTGCCGATGCGGGTGTTCCCGGCTCAACCTCGCCGGCTTCTTCCTGAGAGCGCATGCCAATGGGTAAGATGATCAAAAGCATCAAGAACCAGATGACAGCAAACAGAACAATCATTGATGTAATCGTCATGCCAAGCTCGTGGCAGGTCCAAGGGATTATGTCCAGTGCGACAGATTTAACCAGATTTTAGGGTTCCGTTGGTTTTGTGTTGGAAACGAAAGGACAACCAAATGCCCCAACAACGACATAGCGCAAAGCATGACGAAGTAAAGATTTCTGGGGGCTCAGTGCAATTGCCGCTGTCTGGTGTTATGATCCTTTTGGTGGAAGACAGTCGCTTTTATTCAGAAGCGATCCGACTTTTGTCCCTGCGTTCGGGTGCGCGTTTGCGTCGCGCAGACTCAGTTCGCGCCGCACAACGACATTTGTCTATTCACCGACCTGACGCAATGATTGTTGATATGGGTCTGCCTGATGGTTTGGGTGAAGATGTGATTGCGCTTGCCTCTCGGTTAGAGACGCGACCTGTCATTTTGGCGACCTCTGGCGAAAGTGCAGGGATCGCAGAACGGGCGCTTGCGGCGGGCGCTGACGATTTTATGATCAAACCTTTGCAAGATTTGGCCGTTTTTCAGCAGACTTTGTCGCGCTTGTTGCGCCGGCAGGGAAAGCCTGTGGCTCAAGGACTGCAGGTGGTCGGCACCCGCGTGATTGCAGATCACAAAGCCATGGATGAAGATTTGAACAAGGCGATTTCTTTGATCGTGACTGATCCCGACTATGCCGCGCAATTTTCATTCAGCGTGGCTGAGGCCGCCGGAGATCGCGAACTGGCCGCTATTGCCCAAACAGCAATTGAACTGGGCGATTTTGACGTGTTGCATAAAGTGTTGATTGAAAGAACAAAACGTTCTGACTCTGTGGTGCTCTAGGCTTTTTTCTTGCTCGTGCGCTTTTTTTTCGGAGCTTTGGCGGCGATCAACTCTAGTGCAATTTCGAGGGTTACATCTTCAGGCTTTACATCTTTTGGAATGGTCGCATTGACCTTCTTCCATTTCACATAAGGACCATAGCGCCCATCCATGACGTTGATGGCCTCTCCTTCTTCAGGGTGGTCTCCAAGTTCTTTGATCGGGGCTTTCGCAGGGCCACGCCCTGTTTTTGCGGCTTTTTCTGCAATCAATTCAACCGCATGGTTCATCCCAATGTTAAATACGTCTTCTGGGTCCTTTAGACTTGCATAAATCTTTTGACCGACTTTTTTCCCTTCCTCGGGCAGTTTTGCCCACATCACATAAGGCCCGTACCGGCCAATCGCACTCTCAACAGTTCCACCTTCAGGATGGTCCCCGACTTTGCGGGGTAGCGACAGCAATTGTAACGCACGATCTAAAGTCAATTCGGAAAGATCGGTTCCCTTTGGGATCGAGGCGCGAGGGGGTTTCGGTTCTTCTTCGGAGACTTCGCGACGTTGCACATAGGGGCCAAAACGACCTGTGCGCAAACTGATCGGGTCACCGGCCTCATCATGCCCTAGAAGTTTACCATCAGGGCCCGCGACGTCCCCGCCCTCAACTTCGCCTGAAATCGGACGCGTGTAACGACATTCGGGATAGTTCGAACAACCGATAAAAGCACCGCCCGAACGCGCCGTGCGCATCGACAATCGCCCCGTGCCACAGTTTTGGCATTGTCGCGGATCACCACCATCTTCGCGTGGCGGAAACAAATGCGGCGCAAGAACCTCATTTATTTTTTCCAAAACTTGCGTGATCCGAAGCTCTGACGTTTCAGATATTGCAGCGGAAAAGTCCCGCCAGAACCGATCAAGCACATCCTTGTACTCTCGTTGTCCGTCAGAAACTTGGTCCAACTCGTCCTCAAGATCGGCAGTGAAATCATACTCCACATAGCGTCGGAAGTAATTCATCAGGAACGCTGTGACCAAACGGCCTTTATCCTCGGGGATCAGACGATTTTTTTCTTTGCGGACATATTCGCGCGTTTGGATCGTGGACACGATCGAGGCATAAGTCGAGGGTCGACCAATACCCAGTTCTTCCATTTTCTTAACCAATGTCGCTTCGGTATATCGTGGCGGTGGTTGCGTGAAGTGTTGTTCGGGCGCGACGTCTTGCTTTTGCATCGGATCGCCTGCCGCAACATGCGGCAAACGTTTGTCGTCGTCATCGACAACAGCGTCATCGCGACCCTCTTCATAGACTTTCAAAAATCCGTCAAAAACGATGACCTGACCTGTTGCACGCAGGACGACCTCTCCATCCGCAGAAGAGATGTCAACGATTGTGCGTTCAAGCTTAGCGCTTTCCATTTGGGCGGCAATGGTGCGCTTCCAGATCAAATCGTAGAGTTTGCGCTGATCAGCCTCTAACTTTGGCAAATCATCGGGTGTCACAGACAGTTCTGTGGGGCGAATACATTCGTGCGCCTCTTGCGCGTTCTTTGCCTTGTTTTTGTAAACCCGCGGTTTTGTGGGCAGGAAACCCTCTCCATAGAGCGATTTTATCGTGTCGCGCGCGGCGGTCACCGCCTCTGGGGCCATGTCAATGCCATCGGTTCGCATGTAAGTGATGTGACCCGCTTCATAAAGGCGCTGTGCTGTCGACATGGTTTGGCGTGCGCCAAACCCAAATTTTCGACTGGCTTCCTGCTGAAGGGTCGATGTCATGAAAGGCGGAGAGGGGTTGCGCGTTGCGGGTTTCGCCTCAACCTCGGTCACGTTAAGATCTCGCGATTGAATGGCTTGAACGGCAAGTTCTGCAGACACCTGATTTTCAAGGTCAAACTTATCCAGTTTCTTGCCACTCAGCGCCCGTAAGCTGGCGGTTAAAGTTTGACCTTTTGGCGTTTCCAAAACCGCTTTTACAGACCAGTATTCCCGCGGTTTGAACGCCTCTATTTCCATCTCTCGTTCAACGATTAGCCGCAGGCAAACCGATTGAACACGACCCGCCGATTTAGAGCCGGGCAGCTTTCGCCAAAGCACGGGCGATAAGTTAAAGCCGACAAGATAGTCCAAAGCGCGGCGGGCCAAATATGCCTCAACCAGTTCCATATCGACTTCACGCGGGTTTTTCATGGCCGAAGTTACGGCATCTTTTGTGATTGCATTGAACACAACACGCTTGATGTCTGTGGTCTTCTTGATGGCGCGGCGCTTGCGCAAGGCCTCCTCGAGATGCCAGCTGATCGCTTCGCCTTCACGGTCGGGGTCGGTTGCCAGAATTAAGGTATCATCATCTTTAAGTGCATCGGCAATCGCACGAACATGTTTTTGGCTGTCTGATGCGACTTCCCACAACATGTCAAACCCGTTGTCGGGATCAACTGAACCGTCTTTGGGCGGCAGATCGCGGACGTGCCCGTAAGATGCTAAAACCGTAAAGTCTTTGCCGAGATATTTATTGATGGTTTTGGCTTTGGCCGGAGATTCGACGACGACAACGGGCATGGGTGGCTACCTTAGAAGGATCAGGCTAGTTCGGTGGCGCACCATGTGGCCGCTTTCCAACGAATGTCAACGCCACCAAAGAACAACGGCTATGCCAATGCGATGCGGCCGCCGGAGTCCCGTACGATTCTTCCCGATAGTTCAAGCGACGCAATCTGCTGATTTGCGATATGCGTCGGCAGTCCGCTGTCGCGGATCACGGCGTCTTCCGGTGTTGGCGTTGGCCCGAGGATTCTTATGATATCGTACGCCGTCTTATGGGCGACCTCTTCGGGCCCGGATCCTTTTTCAGGGGTTGCGACCGTTCGTTGTGCGAGAGCGTCAAGCACATCATCCGCACCGCGCACCAAAATAGCGCCATCCTTCAAGAGCGCATTGCAGCCGCTAGAGCGCGGGTCAAAAGGATGCCCTGGCACGGCCATAACATCCCGCCCCAAATCCAAAGCGGCACGCGCCGTGATGAGACTGCCCGATCCTGTGGCCCCTTCGATTACAATCAAGGCTTCACACAGGCCCGCAAGAATATGGTTGCGCCGCGGAAAGTGCCTGGCTTGCGGATATGTCCCAAAGCGCTGTTCAGACAGCAAAAGACCGTGACGTTGAATAGATTCATAGGTGCTTTTCGCCTCTGGCGGATAAACAGTGTAGAGACCCCCCGCCTGAATTGCGATGGTCCCTGTTTTTAGGCTGGCATCATGCGCGGCGCAATCGATCCCGCGCGCAAGACCTGATGCGACAACAAACCCGGCATCACCCAATGCGCCTGCCAGCTTGCGGGCAAAGCGTGTGCCCAAGCTAGAGGCGTTGCGCGCGCCCACCATCCCAAGAACCCGTCTTTGCAATAGGCATGATGTTCCTTTGGTCCATAAGAACGGCGGAGCATCAGGGGCATGTTGCAATAAGCTTGGGTAATCTGCGCGGCCCAGGAAAAACGGTTTTGCGCCAGTTTTAAGACCTTCAGCCAGTTCGCGTTCGGCCAATCGCCGCGGTAACAGTTCAAACCCTTTGACGCCGGCCTCTTTTGCCAGTTTAGGGACCCTTCGAACGGCTTCGATCGCTGTGCCATATTCCGTCAGCAGTTTGCGAAAGTTTTTGGGTCCGATTCGGGTCGACCGGATCAATTGCAGATGGGCGATGTCCTCTTGTGTGGTCATATCAGGGATCATGGCCCACAGTGCCTTAATACCATATGAATCGCCCGGTAACGGTTGACAGGCATAGGCTGTTGGGTCCAAAGGCGTGATCTCAAATTTTCTTGCCTTTTGGAGGCCCCGATGGCGAAGCCAACAACCATTAAAATCCGTTTGAACTCTTCAGCGGACACCGGTCACTTCTATGTGACCAAAAAAAATGCACGCACGATGACCGAAAAGATGGTCAAAAAGAAATATGACCCTGTTGCGCGCAAGCACGTCGAATACAAAGAAGGTAAAATCAAGTAACTTTGGTTTCAGCTGGTTTGATGAGGCGGCCAAGGCCGCCTTTTTCATTTGGAGATTGCGATGACAGATTTGTTGGACCGCAAAGCATTGGTCTTACGCGGCTTGCCTGAAAAACTGTCTTTCGGTTTGCGCGATCGCGTGCGCTTTGGTGAGTTGGATGCCCTAAACCATGTCAACAACGCCGTTTATTTCAAATGGACTGAAAACTTACGCGTCCATATCATGCCGATTTACCAATTGAGCGACTTTTCCGAAGGGGATCGACATTTTGTGATCCGTGAACAATCGATCGAGTATTTCTCTCCGATGTTTTTGTTCCAAGAATATGTGATCGCTGGCCGCTTCACGCGGATTGGAAATTCAAGTTTTGATATGGAATATGAAGTTCATTGTGAAGAGAAGGTCACAACCCGGATCATGGCCAAATTGGTGACGATGAATGCAGATATGACCGCATCCAGACCTGTGCCCGATTTGGCCCGGGCCAAGATCCTAGAATTTGATGGGATCAGCTAAAAATCAGTCCAATCGTGAGAGTTGTGATGGAGCCGATCTGTGCAAACAGAGTGAACAACATCCCAAAAACCCGCAGCTGATGGGGTAAGCCTTGTTGGGCGAAATACACACCGTGAATAATGCGTCCAATCACCAGCAAACTTGCTATTGCGGCTATCCACCATCCGGGCAAAACCCATTCGGCCAAAGCCATTGTAATCAAAGCAATAGGGATCTGTTCCGAGGCATTGGCATGTCCGCGGATCCGCTTCATCATGGTCTTGTCATTGTTATCTCCATGAACGATTTTATCTGAACGCCGCTTGAAGATCACATTGAATGTTAGGCTCAAATGCAAGATGGCCAGCAACACAGTGGCAAAGCCCGTAATATAAAGCGGAAATTCCATTTGATCCTTCCAAAGAAAAGCCGGGCGCTTGGCCCGGCTTTCTTATTAGTGTGCAGTGCTTACTTACGTCAAATGATTATTCGCGTCCGCCCATAAAGGACAACAAGAACATGAACATGTTGATAAAGTTGATATAAAGGCTGGTCGCCCCCATAATTGCAGACTTTGCTAACCATTCGGACTGACCATAATGGGCCATTTGAAGATAGGTGTTCTTGATGTTCTGGGTATCATAAGCTGTCAGACCTGCAAAGATAAGCAAACCAATCGCAGAGATCGCAAATTGTAGTGCTGGTGACCCTAAGAAAAGGTTTAGGATAGAGGCAACTATCAATCCAATCACACCCATGATCAAGAACGATCCCCAACCTGAAATGTCACGCTTGGTCGTGTATCCCCAAATCGATAGGCCGCCAAAAGCAATCGCAGTGACCAAGAATGTTTGCGTGATCGAGTAATCCGTAAAGACCGCAAATATCCAAGCAATCGAAAGCCCCATTGCCGCTGCAAAGGCATAGAAAAAGACATGTGCCGCACCGACAGACAAGCGGTTGATCATTGCTCCCATCGCAAAAATCATAATGAGCGGCAGGAACATTACGATGTAACGTGTGAAACCGGTAAAGAACGTTGCAAGCAAAGCGTCATTGTTGCCAACAACCCAAGCTACAGCGGCGGTTACTAACATCGCAGCGGACATCAATCCGTAGACTTTGTTCATATGGGCGCGAAGGCCCTCGTCAATCTCGACAGCGCGCGTACCCGCTTGGGCGCGACGGACTGTTTCAAATTCAGCCATTTTTAAACTCCCATAAGCTAAGGGGGCGCTATCGCCCCGCATCTACCCTATTATATTGACGTGGGCTCGCTGCTTTCAAGGGAAACCGGATTGCTGCGTCATAATATACAAAAAAAACGGGGTGCGCATAACCAAACCATGCGCACCCCGCGACTTTTTAAAGGCGGGACCAGATTGAAGAGGACAGTTCCCGATCGATCTCAGCTTGGGTGATACCGAGGTCTTTCATCTGACTTGCATCCAATTTGCTCAACGCATCACGCTGACGATAAAGTGCGTCAATGCGAAGTAATGTGTTGAAGAAGGACCGATTCTGACGACGGTAAGAGGTTTGAGTCGCGGGTGAAGAAATATGAGCCATGTTTTCGAACCTTTCTAACGTTGATGTTTCATGGGCGTTTCATTCGTATTTGTGATGGTATTGACAGAATTTAATTCATAAGTGAAACGAATGATTGTGAACTAAATCATCAAGGAGTGTGATATGCCAAGAAACCTAGATCTTACCGCGCTTCGGTCTTTTGTGACTGTGGCTGAGACTGGCGGTGTCACAATTGCTGCCAACCAATTACACTTAACCCAATCTGCTGTGTCGATGCAGCTTAAACGTTTGGAGGAGTCGCTTGGGATAAGTCTTTTGGATCGGAATGGCCGCGGGATCAGCTTGACACCTCAAGGAGAGATCATGCTTGGCTATGGTCGCCGATTGCTCTCACTCAATGATGAAGTTTGGGGCCGGTTGACGGATCAAGGATATGAAGGGGACATCACTTTTGGCGTGCCTCATGATGTCGTTTATCCGCATGTCCCGCAGATATTACGCCGTTTCAAAGCCGAGTTTCCCAAAGTGCAGGTTAAGTTGGTGTCATCTTACACCGCTTCTCTTATGGAAATGTTTCATTCCGGAGAAGCGCAAGCGATTATGACAACTGAGATCGAGAGTGCGACCAAAAGTGGGCATCACTTGGCACAGAAGAGTCTGGTCTGGGTTGGCGCAAAAGATGGGCGTGCTTGGAAGCAGCGACCTCTACGGCTTGCGTCGCATCAGCGTTGTGCCTTTCGGCCCATTGCACAGGCGCATTTGGATCAAGCGGGCATTCCGTGGGAAATGGTGGTGGATACGGACAGTTCTGAAACGGTCAATGCCTCCATTAGTGCTGACTTGGCTGTCGAGGCTAGATTGGTGACACGGATAACGGAAACCGATGGTATGGAAGTGATTGATCATTGCGGGGCTTTACCGCCTTTACCCAAATTTGATGTGAACCTTTACGTCTGCCCGAAAACACAATCGTCTATTGCCCAAGAGCTTGGGAAGGTCGTGCGCGATGTTTATGGGAGCGTGTCCAGCGAAAAAGTGAACCAATCTGCGGCTTAACCTTGGCAAACTATTCTCTGGCCAGTTTCGATTGGCTCGGTTAGAGGGCGCCAAGCCTCCAGCCTCCTGAGGATATAGATATGGATCTCCGTAATATCGCGATCATCGCGCATGTTGACCATGGCAAGACAACATTGGTCGACGAACTTCTAAAGCAGTCCGGCGCGTTTCGCGAAAACCAGGCCGTTGCCGAGCGGGCTATGGACAGCAATGACCTAGAGCGTGAACGTGGGATTACCATTTTGGCGAAAGCCACTTCTGTCGAGTGGAAAAACACGCGCATCAATATTGTCGACACGCCAGGCCACGCTGACTTCGGCGGTGAGGTTGAACGCATTTTGTCCATGGTTGATGGGGTTGTACTTCTGGTTGATGCCGCTGAAGGTCCAATGCCACAAACAAAGTTCGTAACTTCAAAGGCGCTTGCCTTGGGTCTACGCCCGATTGTGGTAGTCAATAAGGTCGATAAGCCTGACGGAGAACCGGATCGCGCATTAGATGAGTGTTTTGATCTCTTTGCGTCTTTGGACGCAAACGACGATCAGTTAGATTTCCCCTCGATGTATGCGTCCGGCCGCGCAGGTTGGGCAGATCTGGAGCTTGATGGCCCGCGAAAAGATTTGTCTGCACTGTTTGATCTTATCGTAGATCATGTGCCAGCGCCCAAGCAATTGGACCGTAAAGGCGCTCCCTTTGAAATGCTCGCAACAACATTGGGATCAGACCCGTTTATCGGCCGTATTCTGACGGGGCGCGTCGAAGCTGGAACATTGAAAGCGGGCGATCAGTTAAAGGCGCTTGCGCGAGACGGTAAGGTCATTGAAACTTTTCGCTGCACAAAAGTTTTGGCTTTCCGTGGCTTGGCCCAACAACCAATTGATGTAGCCGAAGCAGGCGATATCGTATCTGTTGCAGGGATGACAGCCGCGACGGTTGCCGATAGTTTGTTGGACCCATCTGTGTCCAATCCTTTGCCTGCGCAACCGATAGATCCACCAACAATCACAGTGACCTTTGGCATCAATGACAGCCCTTTGGCAGGCCGTGATGGTAAAAAAGTTCAATCGCGGGTCATTCGGGATCGTTTGATGAAAGAAGCGGAATCCAACGTTGCAATTAAAATCTCCGATACACCCGGCGGCGAGGCTTTTGAGGTCGCAGGACGCGGAGAATTGCAGATGGGTGTTCTGATCGAAAACATGCGCCGCGAGGGGTTTGAGCTGTCAATCTCGCGCCCTCAAGTCCTGTTTCAGGAAGAGGACGGTCAGCGCATGGAGCCGGTTGAAGAAGTCACAGTTGACGTAGATGACGAGTATTCTGGCGTTGTGATCGAAAAACTGACCGGAGCGCGCAAGGGTGATTTGGTTGAAATGCGTCAGAACGCTGGCAAAACCCGTATTGTCCTTCATGTGCCATCTCGCGGCCTGATCGGGTATCATGGTGAATTTCTAACGGACACGCGGGGAACAGGTGTTCTTAATCGGGTTTTCCAAGACTGGGTGCCGCATAAGGGTCAGATCCCAGGACGCCGGGCAGGCGTTCTAATTTCGATGGAAAAAGGCCAGTCGGTGGCGTTTGCCCTTTGGAACCTCGAAGATCGCGGTAAGATGTTCATCGGTGCCCAAGAGGAAGTTTACCAAGGCATGATCATTGGAGAGCATTCTCGCGACAATGATCTAGAGGTGAACCCACTTAAAGGGAAGAAACTGACCAATGTTCGGGCCTCTGGCACGGACGAGGCGGTGCGCCTTACGACACCGGTCAAAATGTCTTTGGAAGAAGCAATCGCGTATATCGATACGGATGAATTGGTTGAAGTCACACCGAATGCAATTCGTCTGCGTAAGAAATTTCTTGATCCCCATGAACGGAAGCGCCAAGCAAAGGCTGCTGCCGCCTAAGTCAGAAATCTCAAAAATCGCAAGAAAACGGCAAAAACTGCGCAAATTATGTGGTTTTAGCTTTTTATTGTTTATTTATAGATTTCGATATGCCACCACATCGCGAGATTTTGGGGGAAATCATGACGCATCCAGTTGACGTCCACGTAGGACGCCGACTTCGTGCAATACGAAACGATTGTAGAATGACACAATCCGAGTTGGCAGCGGAAGTCGGAATAAAATTTCAACAAATCCAGAAATACGAATCTGGGGCCAATCGCATTAGCGCATCGCGTCTTTGGGATATTTCTTCGGTCTTGGATGTCGACATTGCGGTGTTTTTTCACGGTCTTGAAAAGCAACATGGCGTTCAAACATATTCGGGTAATGTCACGCAAATATCTTATGAAAAATCGACCGGATCGAACGCGTAGAAAAAACGGACGCGCGTGTTTTGGATTCAAATGATGACGAAAAGCAGGGTGGCCGGGCGTATTAAACTTGCTCTGAGTGGTAAAATAACCAAGAGGATCGCTAATGCGGCGATCTGATCTTTCCGAACTAATAGACTGTGCCAACATTCTTGCGGACGCAGCGCGTGAACCGGCCTTGAGGTATTTTCGACAAGATAGCTTGTCTGTTGAGAATAAGAGGTCAGACGGTTTTGATCCCGTTACCGAAGCGGATCGAGCAGTGGAGCGTACCTTGCGAGAGCAATTGGCGGAGCTTCGGCCACAAGATGCGATTGTCGGTGAAGAATATGGGGCTCAGCCGGGCCGTTCGGAGATCACTTGGATCGTTGATCCAATTGATGGAACACGCGCATTTGTGGTCGGCGCCCCGACTTGGGGTGTGTTGATTGCCGCAGCCACGCAAACAGGTGTTTTGTGTGGTGTCATCGACCAACCCTTCACCCAAGAGCGGTTTATCGGTGCCGGTGGGACCTGTACATGGCATCGACATGGAAAATCACAAAAGCTGCAAACCCGCAAAACAAACATTTTGTCAGAGGCCCGCTTAATGACAACTTTCCCAGAGCTGGGAACTGAGAAAGATCGCGCAGGGTTCGAAAGCGTGGCACAAAATGTAAAATTGGTGCGCTATGGTTTGGATTGCTACGCATACGCTCTGCTTGCCGCCGGTCAAATCGACCTTGTGATTGAGGCAGGCCTTGCCAGCTATGATGTTGCGGGACCAATTGGCGTAATTGAGGCTGCAGGTGGCGTCGTGACGACGTGGTCCGGAGGGTCTGCTTTACAAGGGGGACAAGTGCTTGCCTCTGCCAATCCGACAATCCACGCAAAGGCGTTGAAAATGCTAAGCGATTACGCGGTGTGACTATCTAAAAACGCGGTTACTTGGTCCCAAACCTGACGTCGCATTTCAGAACTTTCCATTAAGACTTCATGTTCCGCGCCTTCGACGCGATATGCTTTCGCCTTCGGCCATTTTGCAGTGATGGCTTCAATTCGGTCATTGCGCACGATTTTTTCATTCCCGGCATATACGGCAAGCGCAGGGACGTCTGGAGCGTCCAGTTCCGCCAATGCGTCCCCATCCCTTAGGGCAAGATCGACCCAATTGACGGAGGGTCCGCCGAGGCCAAATTCGGGATGCGAAACAACTTGGCGTCGCAAGGTGTTCCATTCCCTTAAATCATGGGTCAGCGTGTTGCCTTCGAACC
>JBCCAU010000012.1:0-39892 GCA_039814625.1 Pseudomonadota bacterium | reverse complement strand
TTGAAGAGCGAATTCGCAATCAAAAGTAATTGATTCCTTTGTGGAGCATGGCGGCCCAAAGGAAACTTTGGGTCGTCTTTTCTTTATTTGTAGATGCAAATTACCTTACGTAAGAAGGTACACGCAAGGTCAAGAAAGATCTCGCACTCAGGTAGAAAAATTGCATCTACAAATAAAGAAAAGACGACCCAAAGTTTCCTTTGGGCCGCCATGCTCCACAAAGGAATCAATTACTTTTGATTGCGAATTCGCTCTTCAAGCCATTCCAAAACTTCCTCATATAGCCATCCCACCCGGTTCGGGCCTAGCGGTACCCGCTTTGGGAATTGGCCTGCCTTTTCCAGTCTGGCGATGTGTTGAGGGGAGTACAGTACCAGCTCTCTAAGTTCTTACTTCGATAGTAGTTTACGCATTACAACTTCTCCTTTGAAAAGGAGCGTTGCAACGCCCCGGGTTGAGGTTAAACCTCGGACCGAAGGTAGCAGATTTACTTACTAGAACCCAAAGATATAGAGTAATTACGTACTTCATAAGCTGCCTTCCATCTCAATAAATTCAAAGAAAATACAGCTGATCAAACGGGGCTTTAGCTAAGCAAAAAAGCTTCCCACACTCGCATTAGTGTCGTGCGTTTATCCAGCCTATCGGAACGCTGGTAGGCTCCGATAACACCGGTATCAACTTTGTGTACTAGTGCTGTCTCTTTCACTTCAAATGCTGCATCGGTTTGCTCTTCGACCTATGTGCGGAAGGTTGCACGCATTCCATGAGGGCGTGCTGTGTATCCTTCACGTTTCATAAATGTCGCCATTGAAGCATCCGAGAGAGGTTTGCCGCGTGGGGAAATAAACAACAGGTCACTGTCATTTCGAGCCAACTTAATCACCTGCAACGCTTCTTCGTACAGTGGCACTCGATGTTCAGCATTGGTCTTTGTGCGTTTGGCTGGAATAATCCAAATATCATCTTTGATTTATCGATGAGCTGCAAAACGAACATCGCTGGTGCGCGCCGCAGTGAGCATCAAAAAGCGAAGTGCGTAACATGACATCAAGTTTTTGCTTGCGATAAATCGATAGAAAGCTGGAGCTTCGGCATAGGGCAGGGATGGGATATGCTTTACTTGGTGACGCTGTTTCCCAAGCAATGCGCGGGCCTTCTGTGTCGCCTGTATATCGACATCTAGGCCAAGCGCTGCGCCATGCTGCAAAACAAGATTGATACGACTGAGGGCTTTCTCTGATACTGATGGCTTGTTGTGCCAAATTGGATCAAGCAAGTTCTTAAGAATATACTGATCGATATCTTCAAGCGCGGTTTTTCCGATCTTTGGTAATACATGCACAGATAGCGGCGACATCCAACGTCCAGCTCTTCCGTCGCTTTTTAATTCAGCTTTGCGCGCTTCAAAGCAGGACCTGACAGCTTCTTCGAAGGATATAGGTCGCATCCTCCGTGGTTCAGCCTTTCTGTGTTCGGTGAGGTCTTCGCCACCGCGCACCAATTCTCGAGCTTCTGCGGCTTTTTGACGAGCCTCTGCGATAGAAACATCCGGCCAACTCCCAAGGCCCATTTCAAGTCATTTGCCTTGAACGAAGACACGAATAATCCATTTGCCCGTCAATTTGGAGTGTTTGTATAGCCAGAGTCCTTGACCGTCATTATGTTTGCCAGTGTCTAAGTTTTTAGCTCGCTGATGGCTAATTCCGTTAATTTTCACGTCGCCCCCCCCCGTTTAGTCCCCCTTTGCCAGCCCCCCTTTTGGCCCACCGTATGGGGTGCAAACGGGGGACCCACAATGAGCAGCTATGAGAAAGAGGTTTTCTAAATCACTGTTATAAAACAATTATATTCTTTCGATATAAGAAGCTATGAAAAACCTGTTGGGTTCTTCTCCGACGCACCAAATATTTCTCATGCTAAAGCTCTACGTTTTATGCTGGGTTTTGTACGATTTTGGGGTGGGTTCACGTAAGATGCATCACTTTTTCGCAGCTTCATGACACCGCATTTCAAAGAATTTATTGGAATAAGTTCATTTTTATTGTACCTATCTGCCAGGGTCTCAACAAATTTGGTAGGTTTTTTTATGTCTCATTTATCGCATGGATTTAAAGCAGCGCTCACGGCGTCGTTGATTGTAACAGGTTCCGCATCGCAGGCTGACAATGCCGTCAAATTTGGCGCAGCTGCATTGGGCATTTTATGTGTATCTGGAGCGATCTGTAACACGGGTAAGAAAAATTCGAATAGCGGTGCAGCTGCTACTGTGTCGCCCCAACGCCAGCAAAATATGCAAGTGCAGTCCGCGCTAAATGGCTTTAACTTCCCAGTTGGAACGGTCGATGGGTCTTTGGGGCCGAACAGCCGCTCTGCGATCGCGGATTACCAATCTTACATGGGTTGGCCTCCTACGGGTCAACTGACGGATTACGAGCGGAACATCCTAACGCAGGGTTGGGATCGCTACAATCAAGGCGCAGGGGCACAATATCCAAACACAATGGCGGCCTTGGGCAATCGTGGGATGTTGAAAATCACAGAAAATCCAGCCGCTGCACAACAATATGGTGACGGTAATCAATATGCGACTGGCCAAGGTACAACCGGCGCAACCCAGCAAGCTTCTTTTCCTCAACAAGCTACGACGACCGTCCCAAACACGGCAACGCAACCAAGTGGAAACTTGCCGTTGCAGCCATTGCAACCCGTGGGTCAAACGACCTCGATGGCTTCGCATTGTGAAGTGTCAAATTTGACAGCGCAAACAATGGGTGTAGTGGACCCAAACACGCAGCCCGAATTGGCCTTAGATGTAAAATTCTGCGAGGCGCGCAGTTTCGCAATGGCACAGAGCGACTATCAAGCGGATCAATTTAAAGTTTCGGAAGCGCAGCTGACACAAAGTTGCCAGCAAATCGCAGCCGCTTTTGGTCCCAATATCACATCATTGGCGTCATTGGACGTGGCGCAAGTTGCGTCCGCTGCAAAACAAACTGCAGCCAACCCTCAATTGGGGTTGGCGGATCCAACGGCAGCCTCGACCTATGGTCAAATTTGTTTGGGTTTAGGCTACAAGCAAGATGATGCAACCATGGCTTTGGCTGGTGATTTGCTTTTGGTGTCTGCAGGGCAAGACCCATATGGGGAAGTTCTGGGTCACCATTTGCGCAAGGGCTTTGGCGTAACAACAAATACGGACCTGGCGGTTGCGTGGTATAAATCTTCCATGGCAAGTTTAAGTGCAGGCGCCCAGCCCGCGTTTGAGCCAAGTACAACGCAACAACGTGTACAAACCATCAATACAGCGGTTGCAAATGGTGGGTCTCTGGCGCCAGGAAATTCGGGAACTGCTGATACAGGTGGCTTACCACCATTGTCGCTTCAACAATAATCGAAAATTTTAAAATGCCCGCCGACTGGCGGGCATTTTTTTTGATCATTACTATCTTGCTTAATGTAACTGGCTTCTTCAAATTCATATTTGAAAATTAAACTCGGTGACGAGGGGACTTGATATGGGACAGTTTTTTCTAAAAAAAACACAAATTGATCTGTCCGAATGTATTCGCATCGGTGACGAACCTGTTCTTGAAAAACATGATCAACTTCGTGCAGGCATTGAAGCGAAAGTAGGTCCAGAAGCCGCTAATCTTTTTGCTGAACCTCTCTTAAGCCGGGGCAATGACACGGCTGAGGCGTCTGTGTCTTGGTATACGGATTATGAAGGCACAGGACAAAAACTCTCACAATTTGATCCCGCCCAACGATCGGACATTGAAGCCAAACTGACTGAGCGACTGGCCCCTTTAAGCCGACTGTTAACAGATCCAGAACTTGGGGCGATTGCATCTGCTGCGCTGTATCAATCACATAATGACGAGCTTTATGTCGTCGATGGTGAGCCCGTTATCCTGAATTGGGGGATGAAGCCTGCAGACGTCCAGAGCGAAGCACAGCGTCTGGCACATTATGCTTCGGGTCTTGGTCGGTTTATGCCTTTGACGGCGGCGCCACCTTTGAGTGCGGCAGAGGCGCAAGCTATGCCAGCGCCAGTGGCTGTCGCATCTGGCACAACAGCAGCAGTGGCTGCGACAACAACGGCTGCCAACTCTCCTACCTCTCATGATATCGGCGAGGCTGTCGAAACGCGTGAGCGGTCCCGCGTGCCGCTTGTATCCTGGCTTCCGTTGGTTTTTTTATTACTTTTGGCAACGGGCACCTTGATTTGGTTGTTGCTGCCAGGCAATCGAATTTTCCCTAATAACACGGCGCAAGTTATCGACAATGCGACCGCTCAATCCGCGATCCGCGACGCCAATAATGGCCTGCGTGATCGGATCCGCGATCTTGAATCCGCGTTGGACCAAGCGGTCTGTCGGGATGATGGAATTTTGATCTTGCCTGATGGGTATACGATCGAGGGGCTTTTGCCTCCGCTTCCGGGCGATAGCACATCCGCACCAAGCACCTTGCCGCAACTTGGCAAACCAGATCCGATATTGCCGCCAAACCCGCAGGATGTTCGGGTTGAACCCGCAGCTGGGGCTGGATCGACCGAGCTTGCAGACTTACTTGAGCATCTGGAAGAGCGCACCGCACTTGTGATCGCCCCGACGCAAGGCGGGCTAAGCGTGGGTACGGGCTTTTTCATCTCGCCAGATTTGGTCATCACAAATTACCATGTGATTGAAAGCGCCAGTCCAGACCAACTTTATGTAACCAACAATGCTTTGGGTGAGGTTAGCCAAGTCGAGATTTTGAAAGTAGATGGTCCGTTTGAGCAGACAGGTGGAGATCTTGCTCTCTTGCGCGTGCCCGGCGCTGCCCAAATCCCGTACGCGATCCGGGTTGGGAATGACACATTGCGATTGCAACCTGTAGTTGCCGCCGGATATCCGGGTGACTTATTGGACACAGATGCACAGTTTCAAAGATTGACGGCTGGGGATACAACCGCCGTGCCGCAATTGGCCGTGACCAATGGAACTGTGTCGTCCGAGCAAAACATGGGTGGCACGAAAGTTGTCGTGCATTCTGCGCCGATTTCAACAGGAAATTCTGGCGGCCCTCTGGTGGATATGTGTGGCAATGTGGTGGGCATTAATACTTTTGTACGAAAGGGTCAGTTGCGAAACCTGAATTTTGCGCTGTCCAGTGACAAGCTCATGCAATTCTTGCAAGGGACATCGGTGCAACCACAAACTGTTTCGGGCGTTTGCGCACCGCAAGTGGTTCCCAATAGCGGCGCGGGCCAAGCGCAGGCTGCAAACGCGAAGTAGGTTTTAAAATGATCCGCGCCTTACCCACCAATGTCACAACGGAAGGGTTGTCTCCCCTTGGCACCGTTCCACAGCGGTCGTTCGAACTTGTTAGCGAGACTGTTCGCGACCGTTTGAGTGATCAGCATGCCGATATTTTTGCAGAGCCAGTCGCAACTCAATATGGCGACCGCTTCGATTGGTATCCGGCAAAAGCAGGTAAAGTCACGCCATTGGTCGATTTGCCACAAGAACAGCAAGCCACCGCATTAGATCGCTTAGAAGTTTTGCTTGGGGACATTCATCGCGAGGCCGCGACCTTGCTTGAAAGCACAAATACCGATGACCAAAGACTGGGAGAAGCATTGGGCAATGCTACCCGATATCCGGGACCATCATCGGTGTTTCTGGTCGGAGATGGCGCCGATGCCGTGCCGGTCATTGTGCATTGGGCTTGGGTCTCATCGATTGAAGATAAGGCCAAAGGGTCTTTAACCGGGGTGGGAGGCGTCAAAGCGCAAGCCCGCCAAGCGCAAACGCAGGCCGTTCTTGCAGCCCAAACGGCGGCAGCAGCATCATCTGATCGTGGACCTGATGAACGCAAGCCTTTGGATTTGCGGTGGTTGCTTTGGCTTGGTTGGATTTTGCTGGCCCTCTTAATTGCGGCGATCTTGTATCTGTTAATTGCGGCATGCGCCGTAAGAATTCCAGGCATGGTGACCAGCTGTCCTGAGCCGGAATTGAACAAGGCCGAACTAGAAGCGCCTGTTTTACAAGACCGGGTTGCACAGGCGGAACGCGCGCTGTTGGATGCGCGACGTGTCTGTCAACCATCCGATGACTTTATTGCGCCTATTCCCGAATTTATTGAACGCGCTGAAGCGCCACAGGAAGATATCGAACAAATCGAAGATGCTTTGAAAGATGCCGGTGCGCGCGATGGTGATCTGACCTTCACATTGCTTTGGGACGCGGAAACGGATATGGATTTACATGTTACATGCCCGCGCGGGGACGAGATTTTCTTCCAGAACAGAAGCGCCTGCAATGGGTTTCTCGATATTGATAATCTTGGGCGCGGCGTGGGACAAAAAGTTGAGAATACAGTGTTCAATGACCCGCTGCTGGGCAATTACGTGGTGCGGGTAAACTTGTATTCGACATCGCAAGCGCTTGGGGCTGTTCCTTTCAAACTTCAGATTAAATCTGGTGAAAATGCCCAAATTGTAGATGGCCTAGTTGAACCTTCTCAACGCAGCTGGACATATACTTATACACTAAGGGACCAATAATGCTGACCGATACAAATGCGACCCTGAAAAAAATCACGAAGCTGCGCGATGAAATCACGCTGGTTCCGTTCTCGGGCATTCAGATGTTGGATTTCGGATTCAACATTGATGAGGTCAGCCAAAGGCCTTCGCAGTTTATAGAACGGATTACGGATGAGCAGGACGGACAACCCATTCTGACGCTCTATCCGCTGACTGGAGACGAAGATCGCGACGCAGATGTCCTTGACGCGCGTCGCGAAGACGATGACGATTACTCCATCAGGCCGAACGCGGCCTTAGAACCCTTTCTCGAGAAATGGGTGCCGATCCCCTTTTTACGTTTGAAAACCCATCGCGGTCCCGCAGGTGAACCACAATATGATGCAGGTCCGTCAAGTTGGGCAAGGATGCGCGTGGTTGAGTTGGCAAAGCGTGATGAGAAGACAGGGCATTCACACCGGTTGCAAATGGCGTTTGATACCAACCTTATCGAACGGGCTGATGATGATCTTTTCTATGCCCCCGATTTAACCGATGCGGAAAAGTCCCGTGACTTTGAGTTTGTATCAGAACCCAATGACAATGCATGGTTCTTGCAACGTCTCACCGAAGGTGAAGACGGTGAGATTATGGACCTTCAGCGCTGGGTTTCGGATTGGCTGAAAGACATGTTCATTGAGTTTAAGCGGGCCGAACGTCCGGGCCGACGTTTTAGCGAAGATGATCTCCCGCATAGTTTTGAGCATTGGGCCAGATATTTGACCTATTTGAAACTTGTCAAAGCAGCCGTGACGCCGCCAAGCGTTCGATTTGTAAACACAGTTTCGAAGCGCGATGCTGTTAAGCCTGTGAATGTGGATCTAGTGCTTGATGTTGGCAATAGCCGCACTTGCGGAATTTTGATTGAGCAGTTCCCCGGAGAAAGCCGCGTAGATTTGGCCAGATCGTTTGAACTGGAGATCAGAGATTTGGGAAAGCCTGAGCACCATTATGCGGGGCTTTTCCCGAGCCGGGTTGAGTTTTCTGACGTCAAATTCGGCGATGAAAGATATGCTAGCAGATCTGGTCGACGAAACGCATTTTTATGGCCCAGTTTTGTTCGAATTGGCCCTGAAGCTGTTCGACTGGTGCAGGGCGAAGAAGGGACAGAAACTGTATCAGGTTTGTCCTCTCCCAAACGGTATCTTTGGGACGATGCGATTGTCCAACAGGACTGGCGTTTCCATAATCACGACGATCCAAACAACCTACCCAAAACTGTTCGATCTGCGATGCGCCACCTTAACGAAGCGGGTGATGTCATGGATCAGGTCAAACACGAAGTTGAACAAAAACTGCGCAAAAGGGGCAGCACGCCAACATCTCCGGCAATCCGCCCGCGCTTTTCACGCTCTTCAATGTATGGGTTTATGATGGCCGAAGTGCTGTCGCACGCTTTGATTCAGATCAATGACCCGGCATCGCGATCCAAGCGCGAGCAAGCCAATTTGCCAAGGCGGTTGAACCGTGTGATCCTTAGTTTGCCGACCGCGACACCTGTCAAAGAGCAGGCGATTATTCGGTCCCGTGTGCAGGGCGCAATGCGCTTGATTTGGAAACAAATGGGCCTGGACAAATGTGAGCCACCCTATTCAGAACGGCCAAAGGTTGTGGTCGATTGGGACGAGGCGTCTTGTACGCAGCTGGTGTATCTTTACAGCGAGATCACGCAAAAATTTGACGGACGGATTGATGATTTCCTGAAGATGAAAGGGCGTACGCGCAAAGGCCCGTCGGGAACTGATGAGACCAGTTTACGTTTGGCCAGTGTGGATATTGGAGGCGGGACCACCGATCTAATGATCACCACCTATCGCGGAGAAGCGAACCGCGTTTTGCACCCCGAACAAACCTTCCGCGAAGGTTTTCGGGTGGCTGGCGATGATCTTGTAGAACGGGTCATCGCAGTGATCATCATACCACAACTTCAGCAAGCGATAGAGCAAAGCGGCGGTCAATACGTGGCTGAGAAAATGCGCGAACTCTTTGGCGGCGATATTGGCGGGCAAGAGCAGCAGATTGTTCAACAGCGCAAACAGTTCTCTTTGAGAGTGCTGATGCCGTTGGCCGAAGCGTTGCTGGCGAAATGCGAGACTTCGGACGAATTCGAACGCTTGGACATTGATGTCGCTGAAATTCTTGGTTTGACGAAACGGTTTGTGCCCGATGGTGACGGATCCGAAGACACGGCTTCAGAAAATGATTTTGTCGAGGAAGAGCCAGAAGAGGAAATCAGAGATGAGGTTCTGTTATATCTTGAACGCGCGGCCGAAGGTCTAGGGGCAAAAGATTGGAGACTCTCGGATGTTGTTTTGACCATTTCGCGCATGGAAGTCGATGCAGTCAGTCGTGAAGTCTTCCAAAGGGTTCTAAGCAATATGGCCGAAGTGATGGATTTCACGGGCGTCGATGTTGTTTTGCTGACAGGGCGTCCGTCACGATTGCCTGCCGTGCGATCAATCCTTCAGGAAATGCTGATTGTTCCGCCACATCGTTTGATTTCGATGCATCGCTACAAGACAGGAACTTGGTACCCGTTCCGTGATGCTCGCACGCAGCGCATTGGTGACCCCAAATCGACAGTTGCGGTGGGTGGCATGCTTATAACCTTGGCCGAGAACCGCATTCAAAACTTCAAAGTGATGATCGAGGCGTTCCAGATGCGCTCAACCATAAAATATGTTGGCGAAATGGAACGAAATGGACAGATTCCAAACAACAATATTCTCTTCTCTAATATCGATATGGATGCCCGTGGCAGCGACACAGCAGAACTGATGATCCATTCCCCGATCACCATCGGAACCCGTCAACTGCCATTGGAACGTTGGACGACAACGCAATTGTTCAAGATTGATATTGCAGAGGCCACAGCACGTGGACGCCGTACGCCGATCAAAGTGACGTTACGCAAAAGCGATTTTGACGATAACGAAGGGGATAGCAGTGAAGATACGCTTCGTCGTGAATCTATGCGAGAGGCCTTTGAGATCGACACGGTCTATGATGGGGCGGATGATGCGATGAAGCCAAATGAGATTAGTTTTCAGTTCCAAACTTTGGGCGAACAAGACGAATACTGGATCGATACCGGTGTGTTTAAGGTTTGATGTAGGGTTAAAAGATTATGACAGCACAAGATGAACTTTCCGGTCGGTGTCGCGAAATAGCAAACCTTTCTCGCGAGGCTTTGACTTGGATCAATGATCCCGAGAATGAAGAGCAAGTCAGTCTTCAAAAGAAAGACCTGACGACAGTTTTGCGCAAAAGCGCACGTCGGGCCGAGCGTTTGGGACGTGCGTCGCAAACTAAAATGAGTGTATCTGTTTTTGGACCTTCGCAGGCTGGCAAGTCCTTTTTGGTGTCGGTTCTGGCGCGGCCCAATCAAGGGCGTTTGGTTGCGGATTTCCAAGGTCCGGATGGTAAGCTTGACTATATCTCACAAGTGAACCCGGCTGGTGACGGGGAATCAACGGGGCTTGTGACACGCTTCACAATGACCAAAGCACCGACACCAGAGGGTTTCCCAATTCAATTGAATTTGCTCACCGAGGCAGATATCGCAAAGACGATTATCAATAGCTTTTATGAGGATGGCGACCAATCTGAAGAACCGCCAAGCCCAGAGTCGATCGGAGCGCATTTCGCAAACTGTGCAGGTCTTGAAGGACCGACTGAGACGGGCGGTCTGGATTTCGAAGAAGTCTACGAAATCCAAGAATATGTCGATAAATCCTTTGGAAAAACGGCTTATGCGGCTGGTTTGAAAGGCTTTTGGGACGAAGCCGCCGATCTGGCGCCACGAATGTCTCCTGCAGACCGGGGGACATTGTTTTCAATCCTTTGGGGGGGATATCCGCCGCTGACCGAGCTTTATGTGAAGCTTGCAAGGGCGTTGTCGCAGGTGTCCAACGCAGAGGTCGTCTATGCCCCACTTTCTGCGCTTCACCCGCGCGAAACATCCATCATCGACGTAAACACCTTACATGGACTTTTTCAGCCCGAAAGCGAAGATCTGATCGATTTGCGAACTGGTGATGGGACGTCGGCTTCGCTCAACCGTGCGATCGTAACCGCGTTGGCTGCTGAACTAGTGTTCCCGATGGAAACTCAGCCCTCTCCATTCTTTTCTGAAACAGATCTTCTTGACTTTCCAGGCGCACGAAACCGCTTTGAGAATCCGCTTTCTGTAACGTTGAAAAAACCGGAAGAGACGGTCGTGAACCTCTTACTACGCGGGAAAGTGGCCTATTTGTTTGACCGATATGTGGCCAACCAAGAGATAACCTCGATGTTGTTATGTATACCTGATAGCAACATGGAAACGCTAAGCCTGCCTAATCTGGTCGAGCAGTGGATCGAGTTAACACATGGCTCTACCCCTGCCGAACGGGCAAAAACCGACTGTATTTTGTTCTTTGTTTTGACCAAGTTTGACAAACATTTGGGAGATAGCGCTTCGGGCGGCGAAGCCGGCGAGCGGTTTGAAAGAAGAATGGACGCGTCGCTCCTGAAAGGGTTTGGGAAGCTTGCCAATTCTTGGGTTCATCAATGGTCTGACGCGGCACCGTTTCAGAACTGTTATTGGCTGCGCAATCCGAATTACTTTGTCGAGGGACTGCTCGAATATGACGCAGAAGAACGCGAGGTTGCAATTCGGGATGAGAAAATAGAGCGGGTGGCTGAATTACGCGATGGCTGTTTGGCCGCGGAAGCTGTTCAGAAACACTTTAAGGATCCAACGCGTGCTTGGGATGCCGCTTTGACCTTGAATGATGGCGGCGTGGGTTATCTGGTTGATGAACTAACTAAGGTTTGCAAACCCGAAAGCAAGTTGCGTCAAATTCAGGTTCAGTTGAATTCTATTGCTGAACGTTTGACGCAAAACCTATCGCCCTACTACGTCTCTGACGACATAGAAAAACGGATTGAAGAGAGCCGCTTGGCGGCATCCGAGATCATTGATGGTTTGGATCTGACCCTATCAAACCACCGCTTCGGGGCATTTCTGTCGGCCCTTACAGTGGAACAAGACGCGGTCCAAGATCGCATACAACGTGTGCCATCCTCCATTCGAATTACAAATGCTGTCGCAAGCGAAAGCAGTGTTTCCGGTGCGACGTCTGGACCTGCTGCTGTGGCCAGACCCTCTGCGCCCACGCGGCCCGGTCGCCCCCAACGACCCGAAGCTGCAAAGGTCCCTGAAGAGAAGGCCCCTTCAGAAAAAAACGCAGAACCAGCAAAACGTCAGATCCGAACCATGACACCCGAAGCCTTCCAGGCAGACACGGCTTTGGATGTTTGGATGGAAGGCCTAGAGCGGTTCCGAGATGATCATGATATGCTTGATGTGTTCCAAATCTCCGAGACACAGGCGGCCTCTCTGGTTGCAGGTCTGATCCATGGTTTGAAACGAACAGAAGTTCGCGATGACATGATGAAAGAACTTAAGAGTATCGCGTTTGGGATGACTGTAGACATGCAAGCGCCGCCTGCTGCGGTTGTTTGTGCCGAACGCATTAATGATTTTGTCTCAACACTCGGGGTGCGCAAGCTTGGCGATGCCGAAGCCGTTAAAATTCCACTTGCCGATGGGAGTGAGCGACGCGCCTTTGAAGAGCGCAAAGCAACAGATGACATTATGCGTTTGCCCGCCGAGCAGCGAATGGTTGCCGCAGAGTTGTGGACTGATTGGGTCTTCGCATTAGAAGCTTTGTTTGTGGCCAATGCGAAAGATGGTGAAAGCGGTTCCGTTAATATTGAACAAAATATGAAACTCGGCCAAGTGTTATCTGGTCTGAAATCACCATCTGGAGCGCCCGTGTAATGGAGATCAAGCCGGATCCAAACAACCGCGCTGGCGGCTACGCACTGTTGGTGATTGACGGCGCGCTAAGCGGTGACAGCTCTTATCTACGTGTCTTTAACAGCTACCAGACCAAATATTTGGGGCCAGATGGATGGCAGGCGACGGCACATGATATCGCGGTAGAAAACGTGAGCGTTACGGGCAACTCAACCACAATTCTTGTCGGCCCGGCGGTAGTTAATTTTGTTGACGAAGACACCCCGATCCGTGTCGAAGTCGCCGGGGAAAGTTTCGACGCCTACTGGCCAGAGACAATCAATAAGTTGCCGGAAGCAGCGATTGTAGGTGGAATTGGCGGGACAGGTGCGGCGACGGCGGTGGCGAAGCCAACGAAACTGGCAAAAAAGACGACACAAGCGGATGCATCTGCGAGTGATCATGACGAAAACGCTACCGTAGACGAGTCCGAGAATGCCGTTGATGACGGGTCAAAGGATGAGACCGGAAATAAAGGCTTATCCTTGTGGATATGGATTGTGCTTGGTGTCTTGGCCTTATTAATCGGTGCGGCAGCGGCCTATTACTTTTTGGTCTATTTACCCTCGCTGGCGCCAGAAGTTGTCGATGACGAGCCAAGCGCGGAGCCGCTAGAAGTTGAGACAGTGTTGCCGGCATTACCAGAGCTTGAAAACTCTGAGACGTCTGAGCCCGAAGCGAATTTATGTTCTTTAGAGGCTTTGAGCGGGCTTGCGGCCCAAGGGTTCGGCGCTGTGCAAGAGCAAATGGCGACTTGCGGTTCAGAGGTGTCGGCAGATCTTGCCCTACGTTTTATTGAAAGCGCGTCGGCCACTAGCGATCCAGAGGCTCTAAGCCTGTTTGGTGCGCTTTATGATGCCGATACAACTGTTGAGCCTTTTGAAACAGAGATTGGTGTCACCTTGTCGAACATTCCGGCCATTGCCGCAGAATATTATGCGCGTGCCGTCGAAGCGGGATCGCAAGACGCGGTTGGACGTTTGGCAAACATATGTTCTAGACTCTCACAGAGCCAGATGACTTTGGATAGAACGGCATTTTCTGATTACTGTGGGGGCAATTGATATGTTGAAATTTAAATGGCGCATTCCAAGTTTCGTTTTGAGCTTTGTCTTGGCTCTGGCTGTTTTCAATCAAGATGCGGAGGCCAATGACCGAGCGCCGCTCATTTTAGAGGGCACGGAAACGATCTATCAGCGCGTTTTGACACGTCCGAATGCAAAACTGATGGATGAGATCAACGGTTCAGAGATTGAAGCTTTACCTGTGTTCCAGCCGTTTTACGTCTTTACGCGTCAAGAGGGTTGGGTTGAAGTGGGCCCTTCTTTCTCAGGGGAACCAAAAGGGTGGATTTCAGAGCAGCAAACTGTCTTATGGCAGCAAAATATTGTCGGTTCTTTTACCATTCCAGCCAATCGGAACCGCCAATTGCTAATGAACGATCTGGGTTCGCTTGAAGATTTGATCAACAATGAGGCGGTTCGGGATTTGCAAGAGCGTCTTGTATCCGAAGCGAACGCTGGCATTTTATCTGCAGACAGCAATGTCATTTCGATTGAACCTGAAAACTTTGTGAACATCCAAGACAGTTTGTATTTGATGCCGATTTTGGATTTTACTGAAACCTTTGATCCGGTGGCCTATAATGATCTTTTGCTGATGGAAGTGGCTTCACTTCCAAAAGAAGAAGAGGTCGTCAAAGTCCAGGAAGACAACAATAATCCTTTTGATGCAGGAATTGTTTTTTTGCTGGATACGACACAATCCATGGAAAATTACATCGCCTCAACACAAACAGTCCTTCAAGGCATTGTCCAACAGATTGCGGGGACTGAAATCGGAGAGTTGGTGAACTTTGCGGTGATTGGCTTTCGTGACAATGTCGATGCGGTCCCCGAGTTGGAGTATCGCACAAAGACACTGATCGGTATGGAGCGCCGCGACAATGAAGCACCGGTGATTGATGCGATCGGACAGGCGATCGACGTGGCAAATGTTTCATCTCCTGGCTTCAACGAAGATAGTCTGGCCGCCGTAGAGGATGCCATCGATAGCATCGATTGGGGCCAAAAGACAGGTGACGGTCATCCGATTGATGCACGTTATGTTATCTTAGTCACGGATGCGGGGCCTAAGGACCCCAGTGATATCAATGCCAGGTCAAAGATTGGTGCTGTAGAATTGCAGCGCGATGCCGAGGGCAAAAACATTGTGATTATGACGCTTCATTTGAAAACAGATACGGGCAGTTCGAACCACGGCTATGCTGCGAGCCGTTACAAGGAGTTGTCTCGATTTGCAGGAAGCAGCTATTATTTCCCAATCGAGAATGGATCTGAGGCCGCCTTTGAAGATGTTTCTCGTCGTCTCGTCACGGCTTTGACAGACCATGTTCGCTTGGTTCGCGGCGACGATCGGGTTCAGTCGGAAGAAGAAACATCGGTAGAACTGGAGAACTTGGGTCGTGCGATGCAATTGGCTTGGTTGGGCGCGACAGAGCAAACTCAGGCACCGGATGTGATCCGTGGTTGGGTGTCGAACATGGCGGTGGAAGACTCATCTGTTTTGGCGATTGAACCCCGTTTGCTGATCACCAAGAATGAGATGTCGACTTTGGCAGCGCTCCTTGAAAATCTGATCAGTTTCGGAGAGCAGGCGCAGTCAACCGAAGAACAGTTGGATTTCTTTGGTCAGGTGCGTGGACTGATTGCCGATATGGCCCAGAATCCTGACTTTGTGATCAATGCCGAGGCAGATACCCTAGGGGGCGCTTTGGAATTTATTGATCGGCTGCCGTATCAAAGCCAGGTCCTTGGGATGACAGAAGATCGTTGGGCGGAAAGCGCTATGTTTCGCCGTTCTATTATTGATGGCATGAGCCAGAAGCTCGCACAGTACCGAAGGTGGTTGTTCGACAGTGGGGTTTGGACAGAACTCTATGAAGGATCACCTGATGGAGAGTATGTTTTCGCGATGCCTTTTGATGTTCTACCCTAAGTCGAATGGGTGCTGAACTCTCTATTCGGGACCTACGAACAAAGGTAAGTGATGGTGATCGGACCTTTCAGGTTCGCGTTGATAGTCTGCACCTTGAGGGCGGGATGGCGCTGGGGCTAACGGGTTTTAGCGGAACCGGGAAGACCATGTTGCTAGAGACGCTGGGCTTGTTACGTAGTTGCGAACAGGGCGGCGAATACACACTCAGCCTAAATGGTCAAAGTTTGCCATTAATCCATCGGGACAAGTCTGGGATTCTGAGCCCGGCCAAAATCCGGGCCAAACATTTCGGTATCGTGCCGCAAAGCGGTGGCTTGTTGCCGTTTCTTACAACGGCCGAGAATATCGCGTTGTCCCAAAATCTATGCCGTCGCATTGATCCCGACTGGCAAAGCAGTTTGATTGAATATCTTGGATTGACTGGTTTGGAAACGCTTCTGCCTTCGGCGTTGTCGATTGGTCAGCGACAACGCGTTGCAATTGCACGCGCCTTGGCCCATCGCCCGGCTTTGGTGATTGCGGACGAACCCACCGCCGCTTTGGACCCGAAAGCTTCTGAAGACGTGATGGAACTGCTGTTCTCTGCAGCAGCCCAAAACGGTTCGATTGTTCTTGTTTCTTCGCATGATGTCGAGCTTTTGGATGCCTTTGAGGTGTCGCGTGCACAATTGCGGGTTGAAAACAGTTCAAGCCCGAATTTCCTGGAAAGCGTGCTGCATGTCGCCGGGGCGAAACCCTCATGATTTTATTGCGTTTGGCCTGGCGGGATTTGTTCTTCGAACGCATTCAGTTGATTTGCAATGTAGCGGTTTTGGTTGGGATAGTTCTTCCTTTGCTCGTCCTTTTTGGCGTTAAAAATGGCGTGTATTCGATCCTTGTCGATGGGCTGTTGAACGATCCCAATGCCTTGCGGATTGAAACCACGGCAAATCGTAGCTTTACACAGGCAGATGTCGACTTGGTGCAAAGCTGGCCAGAAGTTGCATTTGTCACGGGTAAAACCCGCAGTATTTTTGACTTTGTGAACGTGGTGAAAATTGGGGAACGCACGCGCAAGCAAGCCGTGCTGGTGCCATCCGGGCAGGGCGATCCTACATTGGATGCCGGTCTAAGCCTGTCGGCGGATACTGTTGCCGTGACGCAGAAGCTTGCTGATCAATTGAGCCTTAAAGCCGGAGACGAAATTGGGTTGTTTACTCAAGCAGATGATCGACCAAAACAATTGTTCTTAAACATGAAGGTTGCAGCCGTTATTCCAATAGAGCGGGCGGCGGGCACCAGTGTTTTTGCAACCATCAACACTCTCAATTTGGTGGAAGCGTTCTATGATGAATATGCGCTGCCGGAATACGGTATAACCGAGGGACGCCCATTGGACGAACGGGTCAATGAGTTTGAGGGGATCCGCCTTTTCGTAAAAGACTTGTTCCAACTCCAAGAGATCGAAAACCGTATTGAGAATGCACTGAACACCCAAGCCAATTCGAAATCTGGGGATGTCGCCGGTATTTTAGGGCTTAGCCGCAATCTGAATATTGCCTTGGCTTTTACAGCGGCGGTCGCGGGTTTGGGTTTGGCAGCCTCATTTGTCTTTGGATTTTGGGGCGAGGTTGAGCGCAAGAAAACTGTTCTTGCATCGATTGCGCTGCTGGGCATAGAGCCCAAGCAACTTTGGATTTTTCCAATGCTGCAAGCTTTGATCTCTTCTATTCTGGGGCTTTTCCTGAGCTTTGCATTGCTCTGGGTTGCGGCCTTAGCCGCGCAGTTGCTTTTTGGTTCTAACTTTGGTGGTGACCAATGGCTGGTCCAAGTCACTTGGCTTCAAGCGGGTTGGTTGGTTCTAACAATTCTGGTTTTTGTCGGATTGTCGACATATTTTGCCGCAAGACGGGCCACGAAAATTGATCCGGCATTGGTTTTGAGAGAAGGCGTTGTGTGATGGTGCGAGTTTTTTCGAAGGCATTTGTGTTTTGGATTTTCGCGGCGTGGTCGACTTGGGCATCAGACTGGCCTCTCAACCTTTATGACCCCGCATCGAAGGACCCTCAGAACGCTGCTGATTTGGTGCTGCCTATGCCTTGTGGCGGGGCTATGGCCTTTCAACGCGTTGAAGTGCCTGTTGATGTCGAGAAGCCCTTATCAGACAAAAGTTTTCGAATGGGACAATCTGAGTCAGAGGCCGCATTCTCAGACTACCTAAAGCCGACGGTTTTACGTGGGCCTTTTAACGATGCCGAGAAAAGCGTGAGCTATTATTTCATCGCGCGATACGAATTGAACGAGGCGCAGTTTCGGGCTTTGGGTGGTTTGTGCGAGAAAGACTTTCGGCCGGTCGAAGGCCGTGCAAAAGGGCGCTTGAGTTGGTTTGATGCAATTGGCTTAGCGCAAACATATACTGAATGGCTTCTGCAGAACGCGCCAGAAACCCTTCCAGCTGAAGGGGATCGTGTCGGTTTTTTGCGTCTGCCGACGGAACCTGAATGGGAATATGCAGCCCGAGGCGGAGCGGTTGTAGATCCCGGTTTGTTTTCCGCTAGACGGTTCTTTGATACTGGCGATCTAGAGGGGTATGCGGCCTATCGCGCACCAGGTCGCAATATAAAGGGCTTGGCCGTGATGATGGCAAACCGTGCGCCTAATCCATTGGGAATTTATGATCTTTACGGCAATGCCGAAGAACTGATGCTAGAGCCATACCGGCTTAACGCCATTGGTCGCGCGCATGGGCAAGCAGGTGGCATCGTCACGCGAGGCGGATCGATCGACTTAGAAGAACGACAAATCTACACCGCTCGGCGTTCGGAATATCCAATGTTTAACACGCGGACTGGCAAAGCCTTAGCTGGTGAATTCTTTGGGGCCAGATTTGTGATCTCCTCCGTGGTCGTCTCAGAGGAAAAATATACAGCGATCTCTCAAGATTGGATCGCCGAGGCCGATAAACCCGCAGACAATGTTGTCGATCCCTTGGCGACTTTGGCCAACCTCTTGGAAGACGAGGTCGAACCACGTCGCCGCGAACAGCTTAGCGCGTTGCAACTGGAATTTCGCGTGACACGCGAGGCGGCAGAGGCCTCTTTGACAGAGGCAACGAAGTCTACATTGTTAAGCGGTGCAGCCTTTGTTGAAACACTGATCGAAGACACCAACAGCATTAATCAAATTCAACG
This sequence comes from Pseudomonadota bacterium, assembly GCA_039814625.1. GTDB lineage: Bacteria > Pseudomonadota > Alphaproteobacteria > Rhodobacterales > Rhodobacteraceae > Amylibacter. Next base: position 21,306 of record JBCCAU010000012.1, on the reverse strand, counting down.
CGATGGGCTTGCGCTGCGCGATCGCATAAACATTGCTGTTGCAGACGAAAGAGCGAGGCTGATTGAAGTTATGCGCAGCAATGTGTCCCGCTTGGAACGTCTGCGAGACACCAGAAAGACTTATCTTCTGTCGTATCGCGCCTCATTGGACACGCTATCAAAAGACGTAGATACCGAGACCCGAAATGCAGCCTATAAAACTTTGACGACCGAATTGTCATCACAAGGTCAAGAAGCATTGTTCAACTCTTTGCAGCTTTTTTGGTCGGACTTGCGAGAGTTTACGTTGAAGCCCGATATCTCGAACGAAGACTTGCTGGAACTCGCAATTCAGTAAACTATTGCGGTGATTTATGGGTTGGAATGTTCTCGAAGAGCTCTTCTTCGCTATCGATGGCCGTACGTGTGTCGCCAGGATCGAAGCTCGCCGAGATGTAAGGACGGCGGCGTTTGCCACCGGGTTTGTCTGATGCTTCGACCAAAGGATACAATGTCACCGCCTGCCCAAGGAAATCTGTGAACCCACCGATGGGGGCCTCTCCTTGATTTGGAACCGCAGCCCAGTGATTGAAAATATCTTTCGGGATCGCGTTTGCTTTCATGCCCAACAGTTCATCACCAATAAAATCTCCATCGGTTGAAGGGTTTGTGGTCCCCTTGAAGCGCGCACCGGGCAGTAGGGCTTGAACAATTTTGTTTGTGTTCACTTGCCAGACATCATGATCAGCGGCAATCAGTATGCCGCCGCCTCGAGCTGCGATAGCCGCCACTTGGTTGACTGTAAGTTTTCCATACGTTTCGTTAGGACCCGGAAACTGGGTGCGATTGTTATAGACCAGACTTCTGATTGCGAAAGAACCGTCTAGCATAAGGGCCTGACGTCCGCTTTGGTAGAATTGCTGCACGGCGGCGATGTCTGCGGCATTCAGACGAATGGTGTCATCGGTTATATCAAGGACTAGCACATCATAATTGCGACCCGATAAGGAGCGCGCGAGGGCGCCAGGATCGATGCTGCTGTCAAAAGTCACATCAAACTGTGTTCCGCCACTAAAATCGTCTACATAGTCGGCGATCTTTTTTCTTAACGAGGGTGGGGTCGTGTTGTCATTGGACGTCATGCCATTCCAGAAAAATACACTGGTCGCTGCGGTAATAGGTGATGCGAGAGTAAAGGAAGTGACAATCAAAGAGACAAAAAGGTATTTTAAAGATTTCATAACGCACCGCCGTAAAATTTGCTCTATTCAAAGGTTTGCCTTGCGGCCTATATAAATTCAAGGAAAGCTTTCCCGTGGCAGCCGCCCAATGTTGTGGTCGGCAGGCGCAGGGTTAGTTTTTAGAAGTTTGCGGGACATTGAATGACACGAACTGGGTTATTTTCAATTTTTGGGGCTCTGGGCCTGATCTTGCTTGTTTTGGTCGCAGGCTGGGCCTTGCTTTTTGCCTGCGCGTTGAACCTTCGCGTTTTGGACTTTGCAGCAAGCTGTCCGACCCATATACGCGTGTTTCAGAGTGAGATTGATGATCTTACAAACGAACAAAAGTCATTGCAGGCCCGCGCTGCACAGCTTGAACGCGAATTGGCAGCTTTGAACTGCCGTCGTACAAAGCCCAATGATCCGATCCCTTTGACACCTGATGCTTTGCAAGAGGGTCGTCTTGACGCGCTTTACGGATGTTGGGATTTGGATCAAACCTACCGAACGCGTGATGTCGATACCGGCCAGATACGCACATATAATGACTGGCAAGTTTGCTTCGATACAAAAGGTCAGGGCAAGCAGCGGATGTTGGCCGATGATGGCACCGTTTGCGCGGGCCCAGTTACGGCTGCCATGTCCGGCGATCGTCTGAGCATTCTGGAAGCTGAGAATTTGGACTGTTCCGATGGTGGGTATATTCACCAAAGAGATATTGAATGCGCTTTGGATGGCGCAGATGGCGCAAGCTGTTCAACATTTCAGCCTGAGACCCAAGGCGAAGGCGAAACAGGTTTCAAACGCCTTTTGCCTTAAGCGCGACACTCAGACGATGTTTCGCGCCCAAGACGTCAGTCCTTACTTTGGAAGTGGTACCGATGCCCCGGCTCGAACGGGGGACCTCTTGATCCACAATCAAGCGCTCTAACCTACTGAGCTACATCGGCACATTTGCCCACGTAGCCTGAGAGGTGGATCAGTGCAAGGGTTGGTTGAAGCGTCTTTTCGCTTTTGATAGCCAGCCCTATGATCGGAGGGCCACATGGGCATCAATTCAGAAAGTGAAGTTGAAGCAAATTTACAGATTGGTCCAACGGACCAAGGGGCCGTTCGGTTGTTCATTACGGCCGGCACGACCGAAATTCCTATGGACTTTGAGCCGGACGAGGCCGAAGAGATCGCTCAGGAAATTTTGGCCGCGGCCAAAACGGCGCAAGAACTTAGTCGCCGCTGAGCATGTCGTATCGTCCCGTCAACTCAACCAGCCGAGAGAGGCGGTCATTGGCATCGCGCGCGATCTTAAGGGTCAGTTTTTTTCGGCGGGCTGCATTCAACACGGTTTCAGGCCCCTCTTTTAAGATCTCGGCGCCATAGCCATCCGCATAAATCAACCCGTGATGCGGCGGAAGGATTTCGGTTGGAAAGTTCTGGGGGACAGCGAAGTAGAAACGATCGCACCATTCCAAATAATCTTGCCACTTTTCGTCTGTCATGAAATCGGCACGACTGGATTTACACTCGACAATCCAAATTTCGCCTTTTGGGCCTAAGGCAATGACATCGACGCGTTTTCTGCGGATTGGAGAAAATTCAAGCAAAGACATAAAGTTTAGGCTTTTCAAGTAGCGCATTACACCGCGCGCAATGATTTGGCCTGGTTGCAAATTTGGGATATCCATAAGATCGACCTGAAAGCATATACTGGTTCTGTCAAGCCGTGTGCAAAGAAGAGAAAAGGGTCTGTACCCCTTCTATGCCAAGCACAGAAGGGGTGAGAACGGTTTGGACTGCGGCACGGCAAGATCCAAACTGCGAGAGCAACATAAAGCTGTCCTATCACTAAGCGGTACAAACGGACGAACAGAAAACACGATTGAACGCGATTTTGAAAATCGTCCCACATGGATCATTTGATGCGTAAAACAAACATTTCTTAACAAAGTCATAAGAAGGTCTGGCTTGCAAAAACCGCATCTGAAACCTACGTAAAGACTTGGCGGGTTCTGCCCCTCACGTATGAGACCTAATTCCATTGGCCGATACCATTCCTTGCGGGAGCTGGCTCTGCGACTGGTCGTGGCCTATCGCACCCGGCGCCCACCTGATTTTTTCAGGCTCTCAGGAATTATACACGCTCTACGGTTGCGTGCGGGCCCGCCACATGACATCCGGATCAGATGTGCATCCAGTCGCAAAAAGCTGAGAAACGAAAAGTCGCTTTTGCCGCACGGAAGGCGGCCTTTGCTCAAGGTCTAGACGCTGCGGCAAATCACAATTTACTGGCCTCTTTGGCAACATTTGATGCTGCGCAAGTGATCGCGGGGTATATGCCGATTCAAACCGAGATTTCTCCGCTTGCAAGTATGATTGCTCTTTTTGGACGGCAGAAGACCATTTGTATTCCCGTCATTCAGGGCCCGGCGCAACCCCTTCTTTGGGCGAAGTGGGGTCCCGAGATCGCAATGGTTGAAGGGGCTTTCAAAGCCAAGATTCCAGAAAATCCGGAGTTCGTAACCCCTGATCTTGCTATTGTGCCAATCGTGGCTTTTGATCGCAAAGGTGGGCGGCTTGGTTATGGCGGAGGCTTCTACGATCGTTCTTTGGAAATATTGCGCGCGGGTCGTCATGCCCCAGCCGTTGGTTTTGCATATGCCGCGCAGGAATTACCCCATCTTCCGTTGGAATCAACCGATCAAAAATTGGATTTACTGGTCACAGAGCAAGAAGTTTTGCGGTTTTGACTGGACCGAAATCCGCGCTGTAGTTAGCGCTATGGCATGAGATTTTTGTTTTTAGGTGATATTATGGGCCGTGCGGGCCGTGATGCGATCGCAGAGCGTGTCCCAAAATTGCGCGAGGCTTGGCAACTCGACTTTGTTGTCGCAAATGCCGAGAACGCAACGAATGGAATGGGTCTATCTTCGGCGCATGGGCAAAAACTGCTTGAGGGTGGGGTCGACGTCTTAACGCTGGGCGATCACACATTTGACCACAGAGACATTCTTCCATTCCTCGACAAAGAGCCAAGAATTATTCGACCCTTGAATTTGGCAGATCCATGCCCCGGGGTTGGTGCCAGGATTTATACCGCCCAAAACGGAAAGAGAGTCATGGTCGCCCAAGCCCTTGGTCAGGTTTTCATGAAGCAGCCTTTTTCCAACCCGTTTTCAGCATTGGATGGCGCTTTGCGCGCCGCGCCGCTTGGGGGTGCCGTCTCAGCCGTAATTGTGGATTTTCATGCCGAGGCGACGTCTGAGGCTGTTGCAATGGGTTTTTACCTGAATGGTCGGGCTTCCCTTGTTGTCGGAACGCATACCCATATTCCAACCGCAGACACACAGATCCTTTCAAAGGGAACAGCTTTCCAATCTGATGCCGGTATGTGTGGCGACTATGACAGTGTTATTGGCATGCAAAAAGAGGAACCTTTGCGCCGTTTTGTGACTGGAATGCCAAAAGAGCGTTTCAGCACAGCAGATGGGGAGGCCACATTATGCGGTGTGTTTGTCGAGACGGATGACAAGACAGGTCAGGCCGTTTCAGTGAGCGCTGTTCGTCAGGGTGGACGCCTTAGCCAAATGGGTCCCAGCGCTTGAGTAGAACATATTTGATAGCCATACTGATCGGCGCAGGATTGCTTTGGGGCAGTACAGTGCCTTTGACCAAAGTTGCGGTCTCGACTGGCTATCCGCATTTTGGGATGTTGTTTTGGCAGCATGTTTTTATGATTGTATTTCTGTGTGTCTATCAAGCGGTGCGCGGTCGTTTTGTTAAATATGAATGGCGGCACGCACCAATCATCACGGCTGTCGCGCTGTTTGGCACTGTATTGCCAGGTACGGTCACATATATTTCTTATGCGTATTTGCCGGCAGGTGTTATGGCCGTTGTGATCGCCATGGTACCGATTTTTGCTATGCCAATGGCAATCGTCCTAGGCGTTGAAAAACTGGTACCAAGGCGTGTCATTGGTGTCGTCATCGGTTTGTTTGCTGTTGTGTTACTGATTGGCCCGCAAGAGGCTTTGCCGCCCGCGGTGAAAGCTGGATTTGTTCTTTTTGCATTGATTGCCCCGTTTTGCTGGGCTTCTGAAGATAATGCGATTGCCAGACTTGGATTGGGCGGTCTGGGGGCGAACCAAGTTCTTATGGGCGCGTCTCTTTTGGGTCTCGTTCTGGTGACGCCTGTTATGTTAATGACGGACCAATATATAAACCTTGTGAAACCTTGGACCTATGTCGAATGGGCGTTCTTGGGTGCAGTCCTTTTTCACATGGTGGCTTACACGACTTTCATTTGGTTTATACCGGTTGCTGGTCCCATTATGGCCAGTCAGGCAGCCTATCTAGTGACAGGCTTTGGAATCGTTTTCTCAATACTGTTTTTGGGCGAGGGTTATTCACCCTATTTTTGGATCGCAGTTGCCATTTTGGCGTTCAGTTTATACTTGGTGTCTCCGCGCCAAGGCGAAGCACATGTCCTTTCTGATGCCTAGTTTTTTTCCAGAATCTTGGCACGCTGTTATAGCACTTGCGACTGTTGCGATTATGTTTGTGATGTTTATTCGCGAGGTTTACCCAACCGAGGTAGTCGCTTTGGGTGGTGCAGCCTTTTTGTTGGTCTCAGGGGTCTTGCCTTATCAGGACGCTCTTCAAGTTCTTTCAAATCCAGCCCCTTGGACAATCGGGGCGATGTTTGTCTTGTCAGGAGCGCTGATCCGCACAGGGACGCTGTCGCAATTGACTGGACTTGTTATGGCAAAAGGCCGTGAACATCCCAAAATGGTACTGGCTGGATTGGCGGTTTTCGTGGTAATCGCCAGCGCATTCATGAATAACACACCGGTGGTTGTGATCATGATCCCAATCGCGATCCAAATGGCCCGATTGTTTGATACGACAGCGTCAAAACTTTTGATCCCCTTGTCTTACGTGGCGATTTTAGGAGGCATGTGCACCTTGATCGGTACTTCAACAAATCTGTTGGTGGATGGGGTGTCACGAGAATTGGGTCTAGCACCTTTCACCATGTTTGAAATCACGCCTTTGGCACTTGTGCTTGTTGCCTTTGGGGTACTGTACATTCGGATCGTCGCACCGTGGTTGTTGCCAGAAAACACGACTGTCACAGAAGCCATGAGTGGGCGCGCCTCCAAACGTTATTTTACTGAATTTTGGATTCCAAATGGATCCAAATTCATTGGTAAAGCCCCACATGACATTGAAGAATTCAAAAGAGAGGGAGCACGGATCGTCGATGTTGTCAGGGGCACGCGCTCCATGCGGCGCGTAATGCCAACAATCGAACTTCAAGCGGGTGATCAGGTTGTTCTACGTGCAAATGTGGGCGCGGTTTTGGGGATTAAGGAAAGCAACGAATTGCTGTTCCTTGATGGTAGCGAAGAGCGTGAAACCAATACCGTAGAGGCGCTGATCCCGCCAGGTTCCAAATTGGAGGGCCGCACACTTGGGGAGCTGCGTTTGCGGCGGAGATATGGTGTCTATCCCTTGGCTGTGCATCGCCGAAACCAAAGTTTGGGACAATTGGAAGAGATAAAAATCAAAGTCGGTGACACTTTGTTGTTGGAAGGTGATGCCGATGACATTCATCGTATGGCCGAGGATTTTGGTCTGGCCGAGTTGCAAGCCCCCAACGAACGTCCTTACCGTCGCACAAAAGCCCCCTTCGTTGTTCTGTCGCTTGCGGCCGTAGTCTTGCTCGCAGCTTTTGGCATTGCCCCAATTTTTGCGCTTGCCGTGCTTGCCGTAGCCATTGTTTTGTTAAGCCGTAGCATTGATGCAGATGAAGCATTTAACGCAGTTGATGGGCGTTTACTTGTGCTGATTTTCTCGATGCTGGCGATTGGGGCCGGTTTGCAGGCCTCTGGCGCAGTGGCATTGATCGCGGATGCCGTCTCTCCCCAGATTTCTAACCTATCTCCATTTTTGATGGTTTGGGCGATTTATTTGCTTACGTCCGTTCTGACCGAGCTGGTTTCGAACAATGCCGTCGCAGTTGTGGTTACACCGGTTGCTGTGGCCTTGGCGCAATCCATTGGCGTCGATCCAAGACCACTGGTTGTTGCTGTGATGGTGGCCGCTTCGGCCAGTTTTGCGACCCCAATCGGGTATCAGACGAATACTTTGGTTTATGGGCCAGGCGGGTATGCGTTTACGGATTTTATGAAGATCGGTATCCCTTTGAATCTTTCGGTTGGATTGATTGCAAGTGCGCTTATCCCGCTGATCTGGCCGCTCACGACTTGAAACGGCGTTGCGCCCACGTGTATAGAGCGCAGAGAATTTTCGCATAAGGATCTGATCATGGCGGGCCACTCCAAATGGGCAAATATCCAGCATCGAAAAGGGCGACAAGACGCAGCGCGCTCTAAGCTGTTTTCCAAACTGTCCAAGGAGATAACTGTCGCGGCCAAGATGGGTGATCCTGATCCAGAAAAGAACCCGCGCCTTCGGCTTGCGGTCAAAGAGGCCAAGTCAAACTCGGTTCCGAAGGATGTTATTGATCGTGCAATCAATAAAGCAACCGGTGGAGATGCCGATAACTATGAAGAAATCCGCTATGAGGGGTATGGTCCCGAAGGGATCGCGGTGATTGTAGAGGCGATGACCGACAATAAGAACCGAACTGCATCGACTGTTCGATCGACGTTTTCAAAGTCCGGTGGTAATCTTGCGGAAACGGGGGCTGTTTCGTTCATGTTTGAACGCAAGGGGCTTGTGACTTACGGCCCCGAAGTGGGCGATGCCGATACTTTGTTTGAGGCTGCAATAGAGGCGGGAGCCGAAGATGTCGAAAGCTCTGATGATGGACATGACATCTATTGCGAAGCCACGGATTTGAATGATGTCTCAAACGCCCTCGAGCTTGCCCTTGGAGAGTCGCTGACGACCAAACTGATTTGGAAGCCAACCACCAAAACTGAACTTGATCTTGAAGGTGCGGAAAAGGTTATGCGTTTGATATCCACCTTGGAAGATGACGATGACGTTCAAAATGTCACCACGAATATGGACGTCTCTGACGCGGTTTTAGCGCAGCTTTAATCGCGCAAAAGGCTGGCCAAAGCGATCGATGCCAATCTCGCGGCTGGCGGATCTGCACGAGACGTCAGAAGGATTGGAACCTTAGCCCCTGTGATCACACCTGCGGCCACGGCGCCCCCGATATAGACCAATGATTTGAACAGAACATTGCCTGAGACGAGGTCGGGGACAATGATGCCATCGGCGTTACCCGCAACGGGGTCCGCTTTTAACCCTTTGATTTCCGCGGCCTGGGCTGACAAAATCAGATCCAGCGCAAGGGGTCCGCGAATGTCGGCGGCCAGATTTTCGTCTTCTGACCAGGCTTGTAACTCTGCCATCATTTCCGAAGAGGGTACCGAGGGTATCGGATGTTCTGTTGCCGAAAGCAGGGCGATCTTTGGTCTTGGAACGCCAAGCTTGTGCCAAATCTCAACCATGTTTGTGAGACTTGCTTGGAGAGCGGCCATGTCCGGGTTCACATTTACAGCGGCATCAGAGACCAAGATCGGCGGACCTTCCGGTGGATAGAGCGCGAAGAGATGGATGAAACGTTTGTCTGCGCGCAATCCATTGTCCCGCCTAATTGCAGCCTTCATGAAGACGTCTGTGTGCAATGCGCCCTTCATCAATATGTCTGCTTCACCCGCCGCGCAGGCGCGCGCAGCTAGGGCTGCCGCCTCAGCGTCCGTTTCGGCATGTATGATCGATGCCTTTGATAGATCGAAATTTGAGACTTTGGCCAATTCGATAATTTGCTTTTCATCACCAAAGAGCAAAGCTTCGGCCAACCCCTTTGAATGTGCAAGATCTATGGCTTCTAAAGGCAAAGGACCTTGGGCTGCAGCGACTGCAATTCGTGCCATAGGTTTTGATTTTGCATGCGCAAGCAGTGTGGAAGGGCATTCAACCGGATGAGAAGACACAAAAGCCGATGCGCCCACTATGGTGCACTTTCTTGATGTGCTTCGTGGCCGAAACCATGCATACGCCGCGCCCATTGCAATGCAATCATACCGCCTTTGAAACGTGGAAGAAGGTACAAGGCCATCGCAATAAAAAGAAGCGCAAAACTGACGCCTAAAGCCAATGGATCGGGTCGGAACCAGACAAAGACCAAATGGATCAAGGGAGCGATCACATGGCCACAAACGAGGATCGTAAGATAAGCTGGACCATCATCTGCACGCTGATGATGCAACTCTTCGCCACAGACCATACACTCCGGTTCAACCTTCAAATAGGAATGAAACATCTTACCATGATGGCAATTCGGACATTTCCCTTTCCAACCATCCATGAGGGCCTGTCTGACGGGTCGATCTGCAAACGCTTCAGGCCGATATGCATTCAAATCTAACATAAAGCGGCCATGACATTTTTGGTTCTGCTCGTCGATAACTAAAATATTCTTGCGACGGAATGCCCTGAAGCCCCCGTACCATAGCCGTCAAAATAACACAGAAAGAAAGGAAGTCTAATGACGTTCGCAGGCAAAACAGGCATGGCAGCAGTCCTCGTTGCAATCACCTTGGGCGCAGCCACAGGCGTATTTGCGCGCAATGAAAACGATGGTGCGGCATTTGAGGCTATTGATGCAGATGCAAATGGTTCCATCTCTGAAGCGGAGTTTGACGCAATGCGGGATCAACGCTTTTCAGAGGCTGATAAAGATGGCAGCGGCTCTATTTCCGAGGCTGAAATGGTTCAACATGCAGAGGCGCGGGTCGCCGAAAGTGGTCGCAATGTTCCAGCGGACAAGCTGCAAAAGCGCGTGTCTAAGATGTTTTCAAAGATGGACAAAAACGGTGACGGTGTCATAGACCAGTCGGAGCATTCTGGCCGGACTTTTGCGCAGCTGGACACTGATGGTGACGGCGAATTGTCGAAGGATGAGTTGAAGAAAGCCCGTGATCAGCGCCAAGGGTAACAGATGGAATTGGACGTGGTCCAGCTGAAGCTGGACCCGTCTTATTGGATGGAATAGATTTTGGGAATGGGTCAGGCGATGCCGCTGGATATTGATGCAACGCTGTCGGATGATGCTCTGATGGTTATGTTTGCTAATGGCGATCCAGTGGCCGCGCGTGAGTTGAGTTTACGGCATTTGGGTACGGTTGTGGCTTTTGCGAAGCGCTTGATCCCAAGTCATGCAGATGCAGAAGATATCGCTCAGGAAGCGATGCTGCGACTTTGGAAAACAGCAAGGGACTGGCGCCCCGGCGAAGCCAAAGTGACAACTTGGCTTTATCGTGTGACCCGAAACTTATGTATTGATAAGTTAAGGCAGCGCAAATTCAGTGATATAGATCAGATTGCTGAACCTGCAGACGAAAGCCCATCGGTTCAGGCGCGATTGGAAAACAACGACAGGATGTCCGCGCTAAACCAAGCCCTGTCTGAACTGCCAGAACGTCAAAGAATTGCCGTCACGTTGAGGCATATTGAGGGACTGGGAAACCCCGAGATTGCCGAGATTTTGGAGGTCAGTGTGGAAGCCGTCGAAAGCTTGACTGCGCGAGGGAAACGCATGCTGACAACACTCTTGGAAACAAGGAAGAAGGAGCTGGGATTGTCATGACCATAAAAAATCAAGAGTTGGACGCCCTGTTTGCAGAGGCGCAGGCGCAGCCAAGATTGCCAAGTGACACATTGCTTGAACATGTGCTTCGTGACGCTGATGCTGTTCAATCACAAACTGTCATGAGCGCACGTCCAGGACCCGTCACATCGATAAATTTTTGGGGTATCGTTGGCGGTTGGGCTGGTGCGGTTAGTTTTGCAACATGCATCGCGGCAGGGATTTACCTGGGCTATCTCGCTCCGGATTTGATGGGGGTTGGATCTGGGGCAAATACGTTATCGTTTCATGATGCCGTCCTTGGCGAGCTAACTGTTCTTTATGAGGAAATATAATATGACCAATATGACGACAAAATCTCCGGTTTGGGTGCGGGTGTTGTTGGTTGGATCGCTTGCGATGAATTTCGTATTGATCGGTGTTGCATCTGGTATCGCGTACAATTTCGCAAAAAGTGGTGGGCGCGGTCATACCGAGATGGCGCAAATTTTAGGCCCAATTGCATCTAGCCTGCCAAAGGACACACGCAAACATCTGCGCCGCGCGATCGTATCTCGAAGGGCTGAATTTTTCCAAATTAGGGCGCAGATTAATCTAACTGATGACGCTGTGCTTGAAGCAATGGCCGCTGATCCTTTCGATCCTTCGGCTCTTGAAAGTGCATTGGATGCCCGTCGCGATGCATTGACCACTGCTATCAGTGCTTTGAACGGGCCGATCTTGGATGTCTTTTCAGGCCTTTCGGCGCAAGAACGCGTTGAGTTAGCACAAAATATCCGTTCCAAGCGAAAGCCGCGTGTCCCGTTCGGTAACCACCGTTCGGTTGATCAAGAAGACGCAAACTAAGCGACTTCACCTGTGCCACGTCCGCAGTTTTTTGCTCGATATAGCGCCCGATCCGCACGGTTGAAAAAAGGTATTCGACTGATTGTCTCACCATTTCGGGTCAGCGTGGCGCCAAAACTGGCGGAAAGCGCTTGGCCAGATGGCGTCTTCAGAGTTTCAATTGCCTCAATCAATCGATACCCAATCTCCAGCAATTGACCCATACTGATATCGGGAACAATTGCAACGAACTCGTCTCCGCCCCAACGTGCTAAAAACGTTTCTTCTCTGAGTGCTGCTTTAAGTTGATAACCAACATCTGCAAGCAAGCGGTCGCCAAGGGCGTGACCGAACGTATCGTTGACCCGTTTAAAGCCATCGAGATCGATAAGCAGTAGCCCCAAAGTTCCCTGCGCGTTCAGAGATAATAAGGCACGGTCCAAATAGTCACTGGCGTAGTTGCGATTAAATAGACCTGTTACGCTGTCCTTCTGAGCGGCATCGATCAAAGCGGACATATTGGAAATTCTGTTCTTTCGGCATCCGGCGATTTGGGCCTGATATCGAAGCGCCCCGCCAATTTCAGAAAGACTTGCCTCTGCAGGCAAAACATCGTTTGCACCTAGGGCCAAAGCTTCGTTCAGGATTGCCTCTGAAAAGTCATTTGTGACAAGAACTTTCGGATGATCTGCGCTTTGCACAAGGTTGGAAAACGCTTGCGCAATTCCACTCTCTGTGCCGATCAATTCGCATTTTGGACTCGCGTGAGAGAACTCAAGACCTAAATCCAAGCATCTTGTTATAAGGGATGGAGAAACTCCAGTGGCCGAGAACTTAATTTTCTCTGGTTTCGACGTGAATGTCGCTCGCGCTTCAGCAAGCCCGTAAATGTCATTTTTAGGGATATGAAGATCAAGCTCCTTTAAAAGACTACGTCCGCGCATCAATGGAGGAAGTCGCGTGCGAAGGGATGTAAAATCGGCAGGGTGTTGCAAGAGTGCCAGAGCCCCTGATGAAAATGCTTTCGCGTGGTCCTCAACCATGGGACGATCAGAATACAAGAATAAAGGGACGAATGCCATTTCAGAACGCGACGTGAGTTCCGCCACAAATTCAAACCCACATCCATCTTCCAAGTCGGTTGCACATAAGACAGCGTCGGGCTTTATCTTGTGAAAGGCCGCATTTGCAGCGCGCACTGTTTGAAACCGCTCAATATGAAATGCATTTTGGCCAAGCCCGCCTGCAATCAAACCTGCGCGGATCATGTTTGTGTCTAAAATAAAGAGAGTGCAGATCATGAAAGCCTCCTGGACTTTACTCTCTTGCATGCAGGGTTAACGCAGCGTTTAAGACTTTAGAAAAATTGGAAATTCGGAATGTACTCGCACGATCAAGCTGAACTTTTGGCCGCTAAGGCCCTGGGTTGGTTGGCCAAAGACAGTGATATATTGGTCCAATTTTTAGGTTGGTCTGGTGCAGATATTGCCGATTTGCGGAAGGCGTCGACATCGCCTGAAATGTTATTGTCGGTCTTAGATTTCATTCTTTTGCAAGATGATTGGGTTATTGCAGCATCGGATGATATGGGCATCAGGCCTCAGAATTTTGCCACCCTGCGCGCAAGTCTACCGGGCGGAGCTGAAAGTCATTGGACATGAAGATCAAAGCCATATTGTTTGATAAGGACGGTACCTTGTTTCACTATGCTGCAACTTGGGGCGTTTGGACTCGTGGCGTTTTGTTAGAGCTTACAAATGGCAACGAAGAGCAGGCTCGCCGGATTGGTTTGCGCAGCGGGTACAACTGGTCCAGCGACAGTTTTGTTGCAGGTTCTCCGATCGTGAACGGGGCTGCAGATGAAGTAAACAGAATTTGGAGCGAGGAATTACCTGAGTTTAGCATTGAGCAGATTGATGCAGTATGCATACGCCATCTAGAGACGGCGCCAGCGGCACCTGTTTGTGATTTTCACACCGTTTTTCCGGGATTTCGAGGACTAGGTTATAAATTGGGTGTGGCGACGAACGATTTTGAAATCGGGGCGACCAGTCAATTGGGGGAGCATGACGCAACGCAGTATTTTGATTTTGTATGCGGATGTGACTCTGGTTTTGGCGCTAAGCCGGGTCCTGGTATGATCTATGGTTTTTGTGAGCATCTTGGTCTCTCGCCCAAGGAGGTCGCAATGGTTGGCGATAGCACACATGATTTGTTCGCAGGCCAGGCCGCTGGGGTTGGCTTGTGTGTTGGAGTATTGACTGGTCCTGCCGACGCCTCAGACATTGCCCATGCAGCAGATATTATTTTGCCTGACATAACCGGTTTGGCAGATCATTTGTCGACGCTTTGACATTCTGTCGAGAACTGACCTTCAGCCGTCGAAAACGTCTTTGAAAATATAAACTTCTCGGGATTACTGGACGATACGGCCAACCCATGGGAGAGAAATATGGCAGAGCGTCGAAGTCGAAGCGGAGGACGTGCTGGAAATGCCAGACGCAGCTCAACTGCTGTCATTGAGCAACTGCCTTTCCAACAACCCAGCAACATTGATCGACCGACTGAACCTTTGAATGAAGAGGGCATAGCGGCCATTCACGACGGTGCAATGCGCATTCTTGAAGAGATCGGGATAGAGTTTATGAACCCCGAAGCCTTAGAAATCCTTAAAAAGGGCGGCGCTAAGGTCGATGGTGAGAACGTCAAAATGGACCGCGACATGGTCATGGAATGGGTTGGTAAGGCACCAACAGAGTTCACCATAACACCAAGAAATCCAGAGAAGGCCATTACGATTGGCGGAAAACACCTGGCTTTCGTGAATGTGAGTTCACCTCCCAATATGTGGGATCTGGAACGCGGGAAGCGTGCAGGAGACTTTGAGGGCTTCGTGGATTTTATGAAGCTGACACAATATTTTAACGTGATTCATGTGGCGGGCGGCTATCCCGTGGAGCCGATCGATGTGCATGCCAGCGTGCGCCATCTTGATTGCTTGTACGAAAAACTGACGCTGACAGATAAAGTATGTCACGCGTATTCCTTGGGTAAAGAACGTGTCGAAGACGTTATGGAGATGGTTCGCATCGCAGGCGGTCTAACGCATGATGAATTTGATGCGGCACCGCGGATGTACACCAATATCAATTCGGTGTCCCCACTCAAGCATGATTTCCCAATGTTGGATGGAACAATCCGTCTGGCGCGGCGCGGTCAACCGATTGTCGTGACGCCGTTCACATTGGCCGGTGCGATGGCGCCGGTTACGATGGCCGGCGCGGTGACATTGTCTTTGGCAGAAGGTTTGGCCGCGATTGCCATGGTTCAGATGATCAAACCGGGTTGTGGTGTTGCTATTGGCACTTTTACGTCGAATGTTGACATGAAATCCGGTGCTCCGGCATTCGGAACACCGGAATACATGCGTGCAACCCAAATGACGGGCCAACTGGCGCGGTTCTATGGTCTGCCAATGCGATCTTCGGGCGTTTGCGCCGCAAATGTTCCAGATGGTCAAGCGATGTGGGAAACTGCGAACTCAATCTGGGCCGCAGTACAATCTGGCACCAATCTGGTGTATCATGCAGCTGGGTGGTTAGAAGGTGGCCTAATTGCAAGTCCCGAAAAATTTGTGATGGATTGTGAATTCCTGCAGCAAATTCAGCGCTATCACGATCCATCCATTTGCGCGACAAATGAGGACGATATTGCCTTTGATGCCATCAAAGAAGTGGGCCCCGAGCCGGGCGGAAACTTCTTCGCTATCGAGCACACGCAGGAACGCTATACAACCGCTTTCTACCAACCATTCTTGTCGGATTGGCGTAACTTTGAAGCATGGAACATTGAGGGTGGTGTTTGGACCGCCGAGCGCGCTCACAAGATCTACAAAGAGATTGTGAATGGTTTTGAAGCTCCGCCGATAGATGCGGGCATTCATCAGGAACTCAAAGAATTCGTTGAACGCCGAAAGACTGAAGGCGGTGCACCGACAGATTTCTAATTAACTCAGCTTTAAAATTTACTGACCATACTCTCCAATAAGGAGGTCGGAATGCTGGGCTTGATCAATCAGGGGCTACGCTCATTTGTACTTGCGTTTCATGGTGAAAAGTCATGGTCTGCAATGCGTGCGCGGCGCGCGGAGCTGCCGGAAGATTTTGAAGTCTTGTTGGACTATCCACCAGATATTACAACTACTTTGCTTGCAGAAATTGCAATGATCCGTGATGTTGATCGACGAGATGTATTAGAGGATCTTGGGACCTATCTGGTCACCAATTTATGGGAAGCCAGAATTCGTGACCTCATTTTAACTTGCGGCGCTGACTTTAATAACTTCATGGCACGTGCGCCAGTGATCTTGCAGGCTTTGGAACAGATCGAACCACGCAGTAATTGTAAGGCTTTTTCATTCAAAACAAAGGCTAAAGGCCAATATGAGATCCGCAATAGTGGGGACATGCTTTATGCAGCCCCGTTGATTGTGGGCGTACTTCGGGCGATTGCCGATCACTTTGGGGCGCTTGTGACTTTGAAGCATAAGCAAAACAAATGGGGTGGGCACGCGCACAACAAGTTTGAGTTGACGGTTTTTGAAGCGGGCCATGGCATCGGCGGTTCCAAAGCTGACATGAAGGACGAGGATTTTCGCAATTTTTTCCGGGCTGAACTGTTGCAAATCATACTAGAGGAGGCACGCCATGCACTCGCGCGGGTTGAAGATGCACGTCACCGCGAGTCGACCGCGGCAGATCAGGATTTGTTGACTGGGCTGATCAACCGACGTGGCCTTGAAAAATGGTGGAACACGGTGGGCGAGCAAGCCGCAAGTTGTGCCGTGTGTTTGATCGATCTGGACGATTTTAAATCAATCAATGACAACTATGGCCATCACATTGGCGACAAAGTCTTACAAGTGCTTGGCCAAAGATTGAACCACGTGATGCGGACTGGAGATGCTGTGTCACGTTTGGGAGGAGATGAGTTTTTAGTCGTTTTCCCAGCCGAGACTGCGAAAAAGGCATTGGAAACTTGTAAGCGGCTTCTATCAATTTCAGAAAACAATATCTGCGTCGGCACCTTAAACCTACCTTTCGGGTTGAGTTTAGGATGCGTTTTCAAACCTCCCCAAACTGAGATGTCCCTAAAAAGTTTACAAAATGTGGCGGATGTCGCGCTCTACACTGCGAAGTCGGCGGGAAAAAACAGATACGCCCTCAGGTCACTCGATGTGACAATGACAGAGCCCTTCAAACAAGCCTAACGTTTGTCCAACGGATAGGCAGATCAGCATGGCGCTGCGAACACTGCCACCCATGTGTTGCCGGACTTTCCAACGCCCACCTGGCGTGCCTTTCTGTGAAGGATATTTGCACGGTGACCAGGAGACCCCATCCAAGAATTGACAACCTCTGACGCCGAAGCGCGTCCGTTTGAAATATTCTCGGCCCAAAAACATCCGCGAAATCCTTGAGCGGTGACACGTGATCTTACGGTCGAGCCGTTTGCGCCTGTGTGTGAAAAATATCCCTGAGAGACCATATCCTGTGCATGTGCTTGCGCCGCGCGGATCAATCTCGGATCTGTCGTCAAACTGGATTGCCCTTGATCAGACCGTGCCTGGTTAATAGAGGCAACTGCCTGGTCTTCTGCGTCTGTAGTGTTGGCTGTACCAATAGCAGCCGCACTATCGTTGGACTGTCCCGTCGGGGATACAATTGTCACGCATCCAGAAAGACCAATCCCAATCAGGGTTATATAAATCACAAATACACGCATCGTTTCACCTTCTTGTCGAAATTGGATGTTGGTTGGTTTGAAACGGCAATGCAAGCCTTTCAGCGTCTAAAAGCCAATTCTTGTCATCTATTGTGGATCACAATTGTGGTGCGAAAACAGACCAATCCATCTGGGTCGTCAGATGCTCTAACGCTTCGGTGCCCAGTTTTGAATTTCCGTAGCTGTTCAGGCCTGGTGACCAAACCGCTACAGATGCAACACCTGGAACGATCGCCAAAATACCGCCGCCGACACCCGACTTTCCGGGAATGCCAACGCGATATGCAAAATCACCAGAGCCATTATAATGACCGCAAGTCATCATAAGGGCGTTGATCCGGCGCACATATTTTGGGGTCAAAATCTGATCGTATCTGTCACAGCCGATTAAAAACCGTCCGGCCTTGGCCAATTGCATCGCAGTCATTTCAATTGCACATTGGTGAAAATATACGCCCAAGGCGAGATCTGGTGGATGTTTGAGGTTGTCGTAAGAACGTAGAAAAAAGGCTAGGGCACGATTTCGGTAACCCGTTTTGGCTTCGGAAGCTGCGACTTTCTTGTTGATGGAAATCGGCGTGCCGCTGGCTTCTTCTAAAAATTGCAACAACTCGCCCAAAGCTTGATCAGGTTTTCGACCGTGAAGCAATTCGTCTGTGGTCGTGATGGCGCCTGCATTTATAAACGGATTTCGAGGACGTCCCCGTTCTTGCTCGAGTAAAACGATTGAATTGAAAGCGTTTCCAGATGGCTCACGGCCAACACG
This sequence comes from Pseudomonadota bacterium, assembly GCA_039814625.1. Classification (GTDB taxonomy): domain Bacteria; phylum Pseudomonadota; class Alphaproteobacteria; order Rhodobacterales; family Rhodobacteraceae; genus Amylibacter. The sequence continues at coordinate 3,105 of JBCCAU010000012.1, read as the reverse complement.
TGTCCATAAGGCATCGCCGACGCGGCCCAAAACCAAAGCCAAGGCAAAAACTTTCGAAACGGATTGGATTGAAAATGGTGTTTCAGCATCGCCGGCGCAAAAACTGCGACCATCTGCGGTACAAACAGCGACAGCAAATTGCATAGGGTCGATTGCGGCCAACTCAGGAATATAATCCGCCAAAGATCCACGGTCTGTTCGCCTTTCCATTGTTTGCACCAGCGCGTCCAACACATCTTGCATCATGTTATCCAAATTTCCTTTATACGCGGCACTCAGCCCGCTTGACCGCCTCATTCTTGCACATCATATGCGGTCCATGGCAGAGCTTGACCACATCAGAAATTTTTCGATTGTCGCACATATCGATCATGGGAAGTCGACATTGGCGGACCGATTGATCCAGCAAACTGGAACGGTTGCAGATCGCGATATGCAGGACCAGTTGCTTGATTCGATGGACATCGAGCGCGAGCGTGGGATCACGATCAAGGCTAATTCCGTTCGAATTGAATACAAAGCGCAGAATGGCAAAGATTACATTCTGAACCTGATCGATACGCCCGGCCACGTGGATTTTGCCTATGAGGTCAGTCGCTCAATGCGGGCGGTTGAGGGGTCATTGCTGGTTGTTGATGCCTCCCAAGGGGTAGAGGCCCAGACACTGGCAAATGTTTATCATGCGATTGAAGCTGACCATGAGATTGTTCCTGTTCTCAACAAGATTGACTTGCCTGCAGCCGACACGGAACGCGTGTCCGAGCAAATCGAAGATGTAATTGGGATTGATGCCACAGATGCGGTGCAAATCTCCGCCAAAACGGGGATCGGTATTCCCGAAGTCTTAGAGGCAATCGTTGAACGACTTCCTGCACCAAAAGGAGATCTGGAAGCGCCCCTGAAAGCGATGTTGGTCGACAGTTGGTATGATCCATACCTTGGTGTTGTCGTATTGGTTCGGATCATCGATGGCGTCTTGAAAAAAGGCGATAAGATCAAAATGCTCAATACAGGTGCGACGTATCCCGTCGATCGTGTTGGTGTGTTCCGACCGCAGATGGACAACACGGATATACTTTATCCAGGTGAGTTGGGTTTCCTAACAGCATCGATCAAACAAGTGCGCGACACGCGTGTGGGTGACACGATCACTTTCGATAAGAAAGGAGTGGTCGAGGCGCTTCCTGGTTTCAAACCTGCACAACCAGTAGTTTTCTGTGGTCTTTTTCCTGTCGACAACGCGGAGTTTGAAGATCTTCGTGATGCAATCGAGAAGCTTGCGCTAAATGATGCAAGTTTTTCCTATGAGATGGAGACATCCGCGGCGCTTGGTTTCGGTTTTCGCTGTGGTTTTCTGGGTTTGTTGCATCTTGAGGTTATCAGGGACCGATTGGAGCGCGAGTATGATATTGAATTGATCACCACTGCGCCAAGTGTGATTTATCATATCTACATGAATGACGGCTCTATGATTGAATTGCACAATCCTGCCGACATGCCCGATCTGACACAAGTCGATCATCTTGAAGAGCCACGAATTAAAGCAACAATTTTGGTGCCGGATGAGTTTTTGGGAGACGTACTAAAACTTTGTCAGGATCGTCGGGGTATTCAGCTTGATCTAACTTATGCAGGGTCCCGCGCTATGGCCGTTTACGATCTTCCACTCAATGAGGTGGTGTTCGATTTTTACGACCGCCTCAAATCTGTAACCAAAGGATATGCCAGTTTTGACTATACCATGGAGGGCTATCGTCAGGACAATTTGGTTAAGATGCAGATCCTTGTGAACGATGAGCCAGTCGATGCCCTATCAACGATGGTCCATCGCGACCGGGCTGAGGCGCGCGGGCGGGCTATGTGTGAAAAGCTAAAAGACTTGATCCCGCGCCATATGTTTAAAATTCCAATTCAAGCAGCGATCGGTGGGCGGATCATTGCACGAGAAACGTTGGCTGCTTTGCGCAAGGATGTGACGGCAAAGTGCTATGGCGGCGACGCCACACGGAAGCGCAAGCTGCTGGACAAACAAAAAGCAGGTAAGAAGAAGATGCGCCAATTTGGGAAGGTTGATATCCCACAAGAGGCGTTTATCTCTGCCTTGAAAATGGACAATTAGCGCTTGATAGGCCGTCAAAAATTTAGACCCAGAGCTCTTGTTTTGTCTGCAAAAAATTTAAAAAATTGACGACGTCAAAGCAAACGAAACTTGCAAAGAACAAAATTTGAGGTTTTCAAACTATCACGCCTCGTCTTTTGCTTAAAAAGTCTAATACAGCGTTTTAGAACAATCCATCATCGCCGTTTTCGTCTTCTAGCACTTCATCGACAATGATTACACCACCTGCACCAATGGCAGCAGCACAGGCCGACAATTGCAAAACTGCAACAAGAGCAAAAATTACAAAGAAAAATCTACGCATTTCATATTTCCATTTTTCTGGAATTTAAAACTTACAGCTGGGCGAAGAAACGCCTATTTTCTAAGATGCCTGTTATGGTGGGAATCCGCTTGCGCGTGGTGTTGCAGGTTCCATCGCAAATTGGGAGCTACGTTTAACCAAAATTTTTCTTGATGAACGTACCGTGACGTCGCAAGCTGAAATTGGGGATGTGGAAACTTACTAAAATTGGAGAATTAGATGAAAAAACTTCTCAGTTCAGCCGCGATCGCTGCTTTGTCTGTGGTGCCCGTAGATGCTGGTAACTTAGACGAACCTGTGGTCGAAGACGTCGCTGTTGCCGATCCGGCACCTTCTTCGGCACAATGGATTATTCCACTTGTTGCAATTGGACTGGTCGTGCTTGCTGTGTCGGGTAGTGATGATGATGATGAAGAAGATGACATAGGAATAATTTCTGATATTCGTTTGAAACGAAACATCGAACGTGTTGGAACGGCTCATAATGGTTTGGCGCTTTATCGCTGGCAATATCTTTGGTCGAACCGCGTGTATGAAGGTGTAATGGCCCAAGACGTACTGGCCCGTTTCCCAGAGGCGGTGGTGCGCAAGTGGCACGGGTTTTATGCCGTACGATATGGCGCGTTGGGCCTAAGCATGAAAGAAGTGACAGCCTGATTTGGTGGGGCAAGGTATCAATGCC
>JBCCAU010000022.1:0-1753 GCA_039814625.1 Pseudomonadota bacterium | reverse complement strand
GCTTTTGGTGATATCATTATAAATAGGAGTGGTGCACCAATTTATTTTCCGGGCGCGCCCTTTATCCTTGCAGCCGCTCTCATTGCGGTATCCTTATTTGTTTTTGCGCAGTCAGCGAAGACGATCGTAAAGGAAAGCCATTCTTCTCCGAGCACATCTGAATGATTACAGCAGCGCGATACCTTAAAGCGCCTCCATTTCAATTGGAGTCAGAACGGCGCTTTAAGTTGTTGATTTTACGCATTTCCTTAACGCCAACCGCACACACTTGGCTTGGAAATGCTTTAGCAGGCTGCTGAAATACCTAAATACGGTATGGTTTTCTAGGGTTGGCCACGTGGTTTTGGTTTGCGTTATTTTCGATTTATGCGTTGTCATTAGGATGTTGGTGATCAGGCAATAGCGTTTCTGGTTGTTATTTTTCCACGTGATACTCAGGTTGCCAATAGTTTCGGCAGTCTGATCAAATTGTAGGCGGCGGCAGTGAAAGTGAAGTCGGCACGAACGCGTTCAAGGCCCCTGAACTTTGTCTGTCGCTTTCCGGCGCCGTACTTGGCCCAGCCGAAAATTTCCTCAACCCGTTTGCGCACGATCTGACTGGTCCCATAGCCTGGATGGCGTGTGGTGCGTGCATCAACCGCTGTCTTGCGTGGTTTGCCGGTTTTGCTTTTGTGACCTTGTACAGCGATGTGCGGTGTGATCTTTTTCGCTTTCAGTCCCGTGACAAAATCCCAGGCATCATAGAGTTTATCGCCAGCCAGCGTGATGCGCCGATTGGCTTTGCACCGATTAAAAGGGCGTTGCTGCTCAATCATGGTCATTGCGGTGTCGCGTTCGGCTGTGCCACCTGCGCGGGTCAACTCAGCCTGAACCACAAGGCCGTGGCGGTTCTCCATTAAAACATGACCGAGATAACAAAGTCGGCTTTGACTTCCATTGCTTTTGCGGAACAGCCTGGCGTCGGGGTCTGTTCGGCTCTCATGGGTCGCATTGGAGCGCTTGTCTTCACGGAAATTGCGCGTCGCATTTCCACCAGAACCATCAAAATCATCATCCTCACCGTCCTTGCGCCGGAAGGACTTCATTGAAGCAAATGCATCAATCATCGTGCCATCTACGGTGAAATGATCCTTACTCAGAAGACGCTTTACCCGCGGGTGACCGACGATCTTTGCCAGTAAAACTGAAGCAATGTCCGCCTCCAGAAGCCGGTCACGATTTTTTGAGAACGTACTTGCATCCCACACCCGGTCATCCGGGTTCAGACCCACAAACCATTTGTAGAGCGTGTTGAACTCCATCTGCTCCATCAACTGGCGCTCAGATCGGATCGAAAAGAACGACTGTAAGAGCAACGCCCGGATCAAACGTTCCGGCGGGATTGAGGGCCGACCGTCGCGCGCATAGAGCGCGTCAAACTCAACGCTCATCGAGGCCAGGGCTTCATTCACAACCTCGCGAATCAACCGCAATGGGTGTTTGGCATGAATGCGATCTTCAATAGAAACATAGCTGAAAAGCTGTGGGTTCTCACCGTCTTCACCTCGCATGTCATGATCCTCCTAGACAAATCAGTGAAACACAATTTGATGAAAACATGGAGAGTTTTTCAGCAGCCTGCTAAAGCGTTTCCAGACCAAGGATGCGCGGTTGGGCGCCCGTTTGGGTATTGGCGGAAATGCGTAAAATCAAAAACTTAAAGCGCTGTTCTGATTCCAGTTGAAACAGAGGCGCTTTTAGCGTCGTCCCGATT
>JBCCAU010000021.1:0-2009 GCA_039814625.1 Pseudomonadota bacterium | reverse complement strand
TACGTGCTGCGAGACGGAAAGATTGTCGAACACGGGACGCATGATGATCTGATAGAATCTAACGGTCACTATGCAGAGCTGTTTGAAAAGCAGGCGATGTTTTATCGCTAGGCCTATTCGGACAATGGTTTAGGCAGACGCAATCAGATCTTTGACTTCGCCTAGACGGTTCACCCCGATCGGCGCATAGAGGCGCTTTACAATACCCGCCTTGGCAAGCGGCACTATACGTAAAAAGAAAGATCTGCGCTCTGCTTCGCTGATCTCACGCGTTGAAAATCGCACCGCATAACTGAACCGCAATAGCACTTTCATTGCGTCCGCCGATGCGAGGGATTCTATGCGAGGGTGCTCATCTCTTCGTAACTCAAAAATACCAGCGACCGGCGTCTTCTGGGACTGCATGCCAGCGCGCAATCGGACGGGAGTCTTTGGAAAGTCTTCGGTTGGCCGCTCCTTCCGGTCTGCATCGAGGTCCGCAAGGCTCTCGAGCGCATCAGAGGCCAGTTTCAATTGTGGAAATGCCGGCAATATGCGTTCTCGGTCGTCAAAGACGAGCAGGTCGTCTGTGAGCAAAGTAACACCGGGATCTTGCACCAGAGCCGCAGCCAAAGTTGATTTGCCTGCGCCCTTGTCGCCCACGAAGCCGTACCCCCGGCCGTTAAACTCCACCGCACTTGCATGAAGCAGAAAATGCCCCCGTAAGTGCAACAGGAGTCCCATGACCGGCCCCAAAAGCGGATATGCAAGATAGCTCTCAGGCGCATCTTTGGCTGGTTCAATCAAGATCTGATCTGTTCCAATCATACGGAAAGCTGCGACCCCCGGATAGACCATGATCTGTTCGGTTTCGGAGAAGTGATGAATAGGTCTTTGCGCGCCTTGAATGAGGCCAAGGTCTGAAGTCACCACCGTTATGTCAGGGTTCTGAACAGCGGCTATGGGTATGAGTTCAGTCAACTCGATGTCTGATCCAATCGTGAGCCCGAAAGACCTATAATACTTCATGCTTAGACCTGACTCGTGTCGATGGTTTGATGGTCGGTTTCGGAGAGCTGTTCTAACCAAATAGCCAAGCTTGTGGCGAACCAGACATTTGTAATTGCCCACGCCCTTAACGACGGGTTGGAGTGGTCCAAGGCCATAATGGCGCGCTTGTATACGTCGCGGTCGACAAACTCCCACATCATCAAGTTTGTGGCATCGCAATAAGCCATAAGGGCATCACGATCATCTGCCATCGCGTGCGCAAGATGATTGCCGAAATTAAACTTGTCAGGTCTATCCAGTATTTTTCGCGGAAGTGAGTTCTGCATCGCGGACCGGATGATGAGCCGTGTTTCGCCTCGGTCCATATGTTGATGGCTCGGCGTGCGCAGGCATAGCTCCACCAAATCTTGATCCCAAAACGGAAACTCTGGTTTCAATCCTCGCGTTCGATACAAACGGGACAGGTGTTCAAATGCATACGATTGCATCGGGTCACGCAACACAGCTTCTTGATACGATCTTACGGAGGAATGTAGTTGCGGCAAAGCAGATCGTTGTTGTTCTTTCCGAGCCGCGATCGCTTGATCGTTTTGCCAGTCCTTTGCAAGAATTGTTTCGGTTGGGTAGTCATTCGTCGATTTGGGGAGGCGCGCGCGTAGCCGCCTGGAAATTGCGGCGACTCGACCCTTTCCTTTCACCGCGTACATGTTGATGAAAAACCGCAACCAGTTATCGGAAGTGCCTTTTGAGTATTGCCGAACATCTCTCGCCAGCGACATCCATTTGCCCGCTTCTGCAAGCTCGGTCAGGCGACTTGTTCCATACATGGAGACTGTTTCGTCACCGCCATGCCCATCCAAGAGAGTGGAAAAACCATGCTCTTGCGCCGCTACCAAAGCATGCTCGAATATAGTAGCCCCGGTGCCGATGAAGGGTTGCCCTTGTCCGCGTATCAAGCGTTTCATCGCGTCGACTTGTGAGAATCTTGGTACGTGTGCCCAAATTGGGTTGTAAGTCCC
>JBCCAU010000019.1:0-2639 GCA_039814625.1 Pseudomonadota bacterium | reverse complement strand
ATCATCGAGTTTGAAGACCTGGTTGCCGATCAGTGGGGCACCTTGTCCAAACTGTTCAAGGATCTTGGATTGCCAGACATTCCGGTCGGACAAGAGGACGTGCACACAAACTCAGCTGATGATTTGCAGCGCATGCCCTCCTGGTGGGGCGGCCTTCGCAACCAACCTGCTGTCGAATGGGTGCGATCCAAAACGCCGCGGGACACCGTCACATTTCTCAAATCGGTTTTCTTTCGGGGTAACGCAAAGGATCTGAAAGCCGTCAAATTTCCTCCGCACACGATTGATGCGATCAGAGAAAGTCTGGTCGATGATGTCGAAGCGCTGCGCAATTTGACCGGTCGTAGTTTCGCACGTTGGGATATTTAGCAAAAGCCAGTCAATGAACGATAAAATCAGGGAAATCGTCGATTTTTTGGTCGATTTTTCTCACTAAAATTCTATTGTGTTGGAAACATGGATCGCTCAAGGCGCCATGTAGAGTAAGAGTATCTGGGATGTGTTTCCCGGTGGGACAATTGGGGACTAACTTGATGAAAGCGACGGTTATACTTCCGTGCTATAACGGTGAAGAAACTATAGCTCAGCAGATGGATGCGCTCGCCCGCCAGAACTGGCAGGACGATTGGGAATTCATCATGGCCGATAATGGCTCTACGGATCGATCGGTAGAGATCGTTTTGTCTTATTCCGATCGTATCCCAAACATCCATATTCTAAATGTCTATTCCGGCGTTGGCCCCCGCAATCCGGTCGCAGTCTCTTACACAAAAGCGTTCGAAGCCGCGAAAAGCGACATCTTCATCACGTGTGAAGCGGATGATGAAGCCGGTGATGGTTGGCTCGAAGCAATGGTCGAAGCGATGCAGGACGCCCACTTTGTCGGCTCCGCGATCGATGACCACAAGCTCAATCCAGACGATATGATTAGATCAGATGAAGGTATGCAGTCCCCCTCTCAAGGGTTCCCCAATTTTATTGGGCCGATGAAGCTTCCCTTCTCTGTGGGATGCACGGTCGGCATTTCACGTCACCTTTGGAAAACGATTGGTGATCCCGATGTTGATCTTGGGAACACATGGGACGTCGACTATTGCTGGCGCGCCCAACTGGCTGGGTTTGAGCTGAAATTCGTTCCGGATGTCGTCATGCACTATCGTCAGCGGACCTCCTTCGAAGGGCGCTACAAGCAAGGCAAGCAATATGGCCTGAGCGCTGCAAAGCTGACCGCAAAATATGGCGTGAAATCGCGCGCGCGCTATCTCGCCTTCAACCTATACCAGTTGTCGAAAGGCGCTGTGCTTCTGGCTTGGAGCACTCTGCCCGGCACGCGGCCCGCGCGTCATCGAATCTGGCGTTTTGCCAATGCACTTGGACAGCTTCAGGGCTTCAAACATGTCCGCGAAGGGCGTTCGAAAACAATGCCGATCCCGGACCATTTAAAGCCACTCACCGCGCAGTAATCAAATCAGCGCATATCATCTCCGGGACTGGCCTCTTGATTGCATCTTTAGCGATTCATAAACGGCCAACCGGGTCAAATTCCCAGTTGCTTATAGGGACGATCGCATGCCATCGCGTTCAAAACATCGCGTAGATATTCTTGTTCAACGTCAGTTGGATACGATTAGCACGGGCAATGGCGCATATCTTGAGACCTTTTTGCGGGTTATCAAACGCGCGGAATTGCAGACGCGGATTGTGTTTGCGCCGCAGCACTCATTCGGGAACCGACCATGGGCGAGCATTCATCCGCGCCTCGGGGCTTTGATCGATGAAGTTGTATGGCCCAAGACGGTAAAGATCGGTCCTAGCTTTTGGTCTCTTTCGCCTCGCGTCTGGTTTCGGTTTGTCAAACGCGCTGTCAAAGAACTTGGATTGAGATTGGGAATTGATATCCTCGTACCCAGCTATCTCGGTCGCCCCTTGAACCGATCAGATGAGAATGCGGTTGTGCGGGTCAGCAACAACAATCCCGGTGACATCACGATCGCAGAGTACAGCTCCATGGGACCAGTCCTGGATCGCCTGACCGGTAACTCGCGACGTGGCGTTTTAATGCATGATCTGCTGTCAGACCGGGGAAAGATTTGGCGAAATAGCGGGACCTCGCCGGACCTCTATGAAATCTCGTTCCAAGGCGAAGCCGACTGGTGCCGCTCCGCAGAGTTGATGATTTACGCATCGGCAAATGAGCTGGCAAAATTCGAGCCTTCGGTTCCAGGCAGCAAGTCGGTTTGGCTGAGACCTGAACCCCCGGTCTATGATGAGACGGTTTCAAGCGGCGTACCGCGCGTGCTTTATCTTGGCACAACGCACGCTGGTAACACGGACGCCCTGCAGCACTTTCTCGCTGATATCTGGCCCAAGGTGCTCGCCAAAAAACCGGATCTTGAGTTTTGGATCGCAGGATCGGTCGGCAAAACCCTGACCGAAGAAGAACGCGCCACCCCGGGCATCAAAGTCCTTGGCCGCGTCGAACGTCTGGAAGACGTTGGGGGCGCAGATTCGATCGGCATCGCACCGACGCGCCTTGCAACCGGCATCAGCATCAAAGTTGCAGAATACCTGATGCTCGACATGACATGCGTCGCCTATCCGCTTGCTGTTCAGGGGTTCAAGTCAGCCTTGAACGAACT
>JBCCAU010000011.1:0-64174 GCA_039814625.1 Pseudomonadota bacterium | reverse complement strand
TAATGGCCCAAGACGTACTGGCCCGTTTCCCAGAGGCGGTGGTGCGCAAGTGGCACGGGTTTTATGCCGTACGATATGGCGCGTTGGGCCTAAGCATGAAAGAAGTGACAGCCTGATTTGGTGGGGCAAGGTATCAATGCCTTGCCCAACATCGTATTCAATGCGTACACAGCATTTATGCGAGCCTCTGAAATTAGGTCATCTACAAAGAAGGCGCAGCGCCGAATGGGGTTAGCTGTTGCTGGATCAGATCGACCTGCGCGCAGCCGACAGGCAATATTCAATCAAGCGTCACGTTTGGGCCTGAAAGGGTTGAGGCGGGATGTAGATGTTCTCGACAAAGCGGCAGCGGATTCCGCACATCCTTTGAAGCACAAGTTTGTCGATCAGCGCAAAGTATACACAACCGAAGCAAAGCTGACGAAAGCGGCGAATGTTGCGGCACGCCGGCGCGCTTGGGTGGAACGGGATCGCGGTGCCATGGCATTACGATCTATTGCTAACGTATTGTTGAATTTGATTTGTTTCGCGGCCATTTTCGGAGCCGTTTTGAAGTGGATTGGCGTGATCTAAGGTTGTCAGGAACTTGTTAAATTCGCAGTTGTATGAGTAATTGTGCAAAGCTCCTGAGAAAGGTTACCACCTTATTAGAATAATTATTCTGGCGGCATCCATTGCTGCGCTACGTGCTGAACAAGTCGCAGCAGGAGGTTTGGACGAACCTGCTGTCTAACCTGTTTCTGTGGCTGAACCACAACCAAGTTCAGAGGCTTGTATGTTCCGGTTGGTCGCTATCGGTTTGGTTTTGTTGGCCGTTTCGTGTGGCAATGATGATGACGAAGAGTGCGGTCCGGACGAAATTCTTGTTGAAGATGTTTGTTTGGCTGATTTGGCAGCATTTTGAGCTTTTGGGGCCAACCAGAGGCTGGCCCCATTCCGAATAAAACTTAATGCGCAGGCTTGATGAAAGTTCCATTGTTTAAGTCTTGAAAGGCCTGCATCAGCTCTTCGCGCGTGTTCATCACAACGGGCCCATGCCATGCGACCGGTTCTTCGATCGGACGGCCTGAGATTAAAAGAAACCGCATCCCATTTGGTCCGGCCTGAACTTTCACTGTGTCGCCTGTGTCAAATTTCACCAGCGTTCGATTGCCCGAAAGATCGCGAATGTTCACTTCTGCGCCCATGACTTCCTTCTCAAGTAGGATGCCCTCAGGATCCGAGGCGTTGGCAAACTTCCCCTCACCATCAAAGATATAGGCAAAGGCCTTTTTATAAGTGTCAATCTTGAACTCTTTAACGACATAAGGCGGGATCGTAATGTCCAGATATTGCGGCTCTGCGGCGATCCCATCAACGGGGCCAGTCTTTCCCCAGAATTCTCCGACAATGACTTTCACGCGTGTACCGTCATCATCAATAATTTCTGGAATGTCTTGACCTTCAATGTCTTGATACCGAGGCTTTGTCATCTTCAGGCTACTTGGAAGATTCGCCCAAAGCTGAAAACCATGCATCTGACCCTTTGCATTTCCCTTTGGCATTTCTTGGTGAAGAATACCCGACCCAGATGTCATCCATTGGACGGAACCTGCGCCAAGCGTACCATGATTTCCCAGACTGTCGCCGTGTTCAACCTCGCCATCAAGGACGTATGTTATGGTTTCGATCCCGCGATGTGGATGCCAAGGAAACCCTTTTAGGTAGTGTTCTGGAATATCGTTTCGGAAATCATCGAAGAGTAGGAATGGATCAAGTTCCTTTGGATCTTGGAATCCAAAAGCTCGATGAAGATGAACGCCTGCGCCTTCCATCGTTGGAACGGCCGCACGCTCTGTTTGTACGGGTCTGAGGGACATCTGCGTCTCCTTTCGTTTGCGTTGTCCTAGAAGTAGGACGACCCAAGGCGGTCTGCCAGCGCGCCTATCGAAACGAAGTGTTGACGACGACGAACAAATCGCATGACCCTACTTCAATGGGCAGAGGAGTGGGTGCCATGAAAATTGGGTTTATTGGTTTGGGCAATGTCGGTGGTAAGCTTGCAGGCAGTTTGATCCGAAATGGCTATAACGTTATGGTTCGGGATTTGGACGCTGATCTTGTGGACCAGTTTACCAATCTTGGCGCCACAACCGTGCAAACACCGGCAGAGTTGGCCCGACATTGCGATGTCGTCATTACTTGTCTTCCTTCTCCCAGCATATCGGCCGCTGTAATGGAGGGCACAGATGGCCTTTTGGGGGAACTTGGTCCCGGAAAGGTGTGGATGGAAATGTCCACAACCGACGAGGCCGAAGTAAAAAGACTTGGTGCGAAAGTTATTAAAAAAGGGGCCGCAGCCGTAGATTGTCCTGTGTCTGGTGGGTGTCATCGGGCAGCAACTGGGAATATCAGCATCTTTGCGGGTTGTGATCGAAATACATTCGAGCGAATTTTACCCTTACTGACGACTTTAGGGCGGCGCGTTTTGCACACAGGTGACATAGGTTCGGCCTCTGTTTTGAAAGTGATGACGAACTATTTGGCGACAGCGAATTTGATCACTTGTTGCGAAGCTTTGACCGTGATGAAAGCCGCAGGTGTGGATTTGAATACGACATATGAAGCGATAAAAATCAGCTCGGGGACGTCTTTCGTGCATGAAACAGAAAGCCAAGTGATCTTGAACGGATCCCGCGACATCTCTTTCACAATGGATCTAGTCCTTAAAGATATCGGATTGTTTCAAGAGGTGGCTGACAGGGCCGGTGTTCCGCTTGAGATCAATCCAATTATGATCGATATTTTCAAAGATGGTATCGAACAATTTGGATCGCGCGAGTTATCACCCAATATCATCAAACGCTTGGAAACCAAAACCGGTTTGGACATACGCGCACCTGGATTTCCCAAAGAGCTTTTCGATGATGAGCCGGAAGAGTCAGGTTATGAAGTTATTCCGGCAAACAAATAGGTGACGCTTGGAAAAGGTTGATTTGGTTGCTCCAGTTGCAATTGGACGAAAATGGTTTGGTGTCTTGTCATTGGGTTTTCCCGCGACGCTAATTGTCGCGATTATGATCCAAGGTTCTATCACGCATGTCTTGTCTGCGGTGATACTTTTGGCCATTGCGGCATTGTTCATGTGGGCCGCATGGCGCATGTGGAACGCGCCCCATTTCGGCATTGTTTTCGATGGGGACAGTTTGAAGACGGAAGATGGCGCAACGATTGCCAAGATGTCTGAAATACAATCTGTTCAAGTTGGATTGTTTGTAATGCGTCCAAGCAATGGCTTCATGATGATGATGAAGCAGCCAGGGATTTTTCCGACCAGGCCCGGAGTGGTCTGGAGGCAAGGGCGCCGGATTGGTATCGGAGGCATCCTAAGATCAAGCGAGGCCAAATCCATTGGTCGGGCCATTCAAGTCGAATTGGATCGATTGGCGCACAAATAACCGAGCAATTGTGGCGAAACTGTGGAATTCGACTCAATTATAGGTAGAATCCAATGGTTTCACTTTACAGATAAGGTGAACCAAATCAGACTGTGGATAAGTAGGATCAAGGGCGAACAATGTACAAAAACTTGTTTAAAACAACGGCCTTAGCTTTGTTGGCAATGCCGAGCTTTGTATTTTTACCACAAACGGCTTCAGCGCAAACGGCTTGTTCGGAATATACGATTGAAGGCGGCGATACGCTACGATCGATTGCCCTTGCGGCATATGGATCGGGCAACTTCCAGCCCATATTCAACGCAAACAGAAACACAATCGGATCCAACCCAAACGCAATTGAAGTGGGCGATGTCCTTCAGTTGCCTTGTGAAGATGGATCTCTCCCGAATACCGTGGTTGAAGTCGCAGTCCCAGAAGTCGAGCAAACGGCTGCCGCAGCGATTGCTTCAGGACAAACACTCCCTCAAGGTTACGTGCCGTCCATAAAATTCCTGACCGGTGGTAATTATGCACCTTTTACGGATGAGAGCCTGCCCGGACGTGGCCTCTATACAGAGCTTGTCGAAACTGCAATGGCGCGGGGCGCTCCCGATCGAGAATTCTCAATCACTTTTGTTAATGACTGGGGCGCGCATTTGTCTGCTTTGCTACCGATCAATGCATTTGACCTAGGATTTCCGTGGTTCAGACCCGATTGTACAAAGCTTGATCTTTTGACACCTTCTGACGCTCGGCGCTGCACGGATTACAATTGGTCTGACCCGTTCTATGAGGTGGTCGTGCCGTACTTCACGCTGCCGTCCAGCCGTTTCGCCAATATCAGCTCGGCACAAGGTTTGATTGGTGCGCGTATCTGTCGGCCGGAGGGTTATGCGACCTTCTACATGCAAGAAGAAGGATTGTTTGAACCAGATATAACGATGGTTAGTCCGGTATTACCAAATGACTGCTTTACAGGTTTGGTCGAAGGAACTGTCGATGTGGTGTCGCTTGAACTAGACTTGGTCGAAGGTATTCTAGCCGAGCTAGGCCTGCAAAACGAGGTGGTCGAAATTCCTGGTCTGTCCGAGTTGTTGAGCTTGAGTGTTCTGACACACAAATCGAACCCTTACGGTCGGGCCTATGTGACAATCCTAAACCAAGGGCTGCGTGATATGCGTCAATCAGGTGAGTGGTTTGGGATCGTATCCACTCAGCTTGCGCAATATGCCCGCGCGAACCAATAGCACGCAGTTTTGTAAAAATTTGGTAATGGGCGCCCCTTTGGCGGCCATTTCTTTTGCGTGGACTTCGAGAATTCGTTAGCCGATGTTAGAGTGGCCCGATAATCTGGCCGAGGAGCATAGATGCGCTTTTTACACACGATGATACGCGTTCGCGATATTGATGAATCTTTGGACTTCTGGTGCCACAAAATGGGTCTAAAGGAAGTGCGTCGTACCGAAAACGCAGCTGGAAAGTTCACTTTGATTTTCCTTGTCGCGGACGAGGACGTCGAACGTTCGAAAACGCATCGCGGTCCGGAACTTGAACTGACCTATAATTGGGGCAGCGAAGAGGTTTATGAAACTGGGCGCAGCTGGGGACATTTGGCCTACACGGTCGAGGACATCTATATTTACTGTCAAAAGTTGATGGATGCAGGTGTTACGATCAACCGGCCGCCTCGGGATGGTAGAATGGCATTCGTCAAAAGTCCTGATGGCGTGTCTATTGAAATTCTTCAGAAAGGTCTGGCCAAAGACCCAGCAGAACCTTGGATATCGATGAAAAACAAGGGTAGCTGGTAAGTCTTTGAAATGGACGACCTCGCGGTTCAAAATCTAATCGATACGCTTCCGTCTGCAATACTGATCGTGGATCGCCAACGTATCTTACGTCGGCGCAATGCGGCGGCAGTGGGATATTTCGGTCCCGGTGGCGTGGGTCAAAACCTTGTTGCACTCGTGCGCACCCCCGTTGTGCTCAATGCCTTTGACCAAGTCCTCAAAAATCGCAGCGGGCAGGAATTCCAGATCGACTTGTCGGTTCCGGTCACCACCTCGTTTCGGGTAAAGATCGCGCCGATGGACATGAACGCAGATCTGATTTGCATCGCTTTCGAAGACATTTCACACATCCTTGAAGCCCAGCAAATGCGCAATGAGTTTGTGGCCAATGTCAGCCATGAGTTGCGATCACCTTTGACTGCGGTGACCGGGTTTATTGAAACGCTGCAAGGTGCGGCGAGAGACGATCCTGAAGCGCGTGCCCATTTTTTGGAGGTGATGAATGGTGAAACCCAAAGAATGGGACGCTTGATTTCCGATCTGCTGTCGCTGTCACGATTGCAAGGATCTGATCGCGTCGATCCAGATAGCGTCATAGAGTTGCGCGAAATCCTCGAGCATGTTGTGAAACTGATGCATAGCCAAGCCCTTTTAAACGACAATGAACTTGTGTTTCGAATGGATGAAGACACAGTATATGTGTCCGGAGATCAGGACCAACTGATTCAAATTTTCCAAAACTTAATCGAAAACGCGATCAAATATGGGCGTTTTGGCAAGCCTGTTGAGATCGATGTCAGTCAAAGCGGTACGCGTTACGTCACGATTATGGTCTCTGACCACGGTGAAGGCATTTCACAATCTGATATCCCACGACTGACCGAGCGATTCTATCGGGTGGACAAAGGCAGGTCGCGTGATCAAGGGGGGACGGGTTTGGGTTTGGCGATTGTCAAACACATCGTCAAACGCCACCGGGGCCAGTTAAATGTCATTTCAAAGCTTGGCGAAGGCAGTTCATTCTCTGTTATTCTGCCGACAATGCCACGCCCATAGGACGTTTTTCGCCTGAACCTGAGAAACTATGCTGCGTTACAAAATCGTTACATAAATGACACCAAATCTTTAACGGTCCTTCTTAGAGGGCCGGTAACCGTCATTGGGGCGGTGACCGTCGCTTAAGACGGATTATAAGAACAAATGGAGCATCTTATGTTCAAAACAACCCTGTCTGCACTAGCAGTTGCGGCGATTGCATTACCTGCAGCTGCGCGCGACGAAATCCGTATCGTCGGTTCTTCTACAGTTTTCCCATTTTCGACAGCGGTCGCGGAACAGTTCGGTCAAACGACCGACTTCCCAACGCCAGTTGTTGAGTCTACTGGATCCGGTGGCGGCATGAAGCTGTTCTGTGCAGGCGTTGGCACCGAGCACCCAGATATCACGAACGCGTCCCGCCGCATGAAAACTTCTGAGTTTCAGCTGTGCCAAGACAATGGTGTGACTGATATTACAGAGTCAGTTATCGGCTTTGACGGCATCGTTGTTGCAAATGCGCTGAATGCTCCACAATTCGAATTGACGCGCGAGCAGCTTTCCGTGGCCTTGATCAAAGGCGCGGGCGAGCCTGCAATGTGGTCCGATGTGGATCCTTCTCTGCCGGCGATCAAGATCGAAGTTCTTGGACCACCGCCATCCTCCGGTACACGGGACGCATTTGAAGAAATCGTTCTAGAAGATTATGCAGATGACAATGGTCTTGAGCTGGAAATCCGTACAGACGGCGCATGGATCGATGCAGGTGAAAATGACAACCTAATGGTGTCTAAGCTTGCTGAGAACCCGAACGCGGTTGCTGTTTTCGGCTACTCCTTCTTGGACCAAAACTCTGACCAGATCAAAGGTGCAAACATCGAAGGTGTCGAGCCGACATTCGAGAATATCGCATCTGGTGACTACCCTGTTTCGCGGTCATTGTACTACTACATCAAGCAAGCACATGTTGGTGTTGTTCCTGGAATTCAGGAGTACGGCAATGAATTCGCTTCAGAAGCTGCGGCCGGAAATGATGGTTACTTGATCCCGAAAGGCCTGATCCCACTGCCAGCGGAAGCGTTCAAGATGAACAAGGAGTCCATCGCGAACTTGAAGCCTTTGACAGCAGAAGACTTCAACTAATCCTTTTCGGGATTATGACTGGGTCGGGGCGCGCATGTTGCGTCCCGACCTTTCTTTGGACAGAGCGGAAACACATACGAAGAGGGGACAACCATGGCCGCTATCGCAGGCTTCACGCCTTATATGGTGATGTTTGTTGGTTTGGTGTTTTTCTTCCTCGCAAAGATGCGTGCCGTACAAGCCGTAGGTGGAAATTACGCTGATTTACATTCAAGACCTGCGTTTCATGGACTTCTAAGTCTTCTTTGGGTTTTTATCGTTGGTCTGATCCTGTATTTTCTAATCTTGATTGTTGGACGCAGTGTGATTGACAGTGTCCTATTCGCTGAAATCATGGTCTTTGATCCAACCTTGCGCGACATTGAGGCAGATCTTGTTTTGTCTGATGCAAAGTCATTAGCCGAAGGCAATGTTGCATCTCGTACAGATGACCTTCGTGTGGCAATTTCTGAACGCTTCAGCAGCTTGTTTTCGAGTTATCGCATGGCTTTGTTGGCCATACCGCTTGTTTCGGCGATCGCAGTTGGCCTTTGGCAATTGTCACGGATTAGCCCTGATTGGCGGGCGAGGAACCGGGCCGAGCGCATCATGCGTGGCATTCTATTTACTTGCGCTGCGATTGCCATTTTGACGACCATTGGAATTGTACTGGCGTTGATTTTCGAAACAATTGGATTTTTTAGTTCTCTGGACTGGCGTTTGGACAAGTTTCTTTTTGGTACAAACTGGACGCCCCTTGCTGGGGTTCATGACGGTACGATTGATCCCGACCGGGTTGGCGCAGTTCCCTTGTTTGTTGGTACTTTGCTGATCACTTTGATTGCTATGTTGGTGGCAGTTCCAATCGGTTTGTTTGCGGCCATTTACCTGTCCGATTTTGCCTCACCACAATTTCGAGCTTGGGCCAAACCGATGCTTGAGATTTTAGCTGGTATTCCGACGGTGGTTTACGGCTTTTTTGCGGCTATAACGATGGCCCCTTTTATTCGAGGTCTTGGTGAAAGCTTTGGTCTTTCGGTGGCTTCAGAAAGCGCTTTGGCCGCTGGGGTGGTGATGGGCATTATGATCATTCCATTCATTTCCTCGTTGTCAGACGATGTTATCAATGCTGTGCCTCAATCTTTGCGCGACGGATCTTATGGTTTGGGTGCAACCAAGGCGGAAACAATGAGGCAGGTGGTTTTGCCCGCGGCATTGCCAGGGATCGTATCAGCGGTTTTGCTGGGCATTTCGCGTGCGGTTGGTGAAACGATGATCGTTGTCATGGCAGCAGGTCAAGGCGCCAATCTTACGGTCAATCCGCTGGAGGCTGTGACCACTGTAACGGTACAAATTGTGATGCTGATTACAGGTGATACCGAGGCGGCCACGGCCGCGGGACCGGCATTTACGCTTGGGTTTACATTGTTTTGCGTAACACTTGGATTGAATATTTTCGCTCTGCGGACCGTCCGAAAATATCGCGAACTTTATGACTAAGAGGCATACAGATGGTTGATCTAACAGCACTTTCAGCCAAGCACATTTCGGCCGAGGCCGCAAAACGTGCGCGACGCAGAAACGCCTCTCAGACCCGTCTCAAAGTCACAGGTCTGATCGCAATTGGCCTGGCGGCATCGGCCCTTGTTGCGCTGCTTTGGACGGTCGTTGGCAATGCTACTGGTACAATTAAAGAACACTACGTGACGATTGATGTACCTGTCCTTGCTGAGGCATTTTCCCCTGATGGTGGTGAACTTGATCCTGTGACAGTTGGCCGTGCGTCGCAAGCTGCGGTGCGTGACGCTATGCGGGCCTTATTTCCATTTGCAGAGACGCGAAAAGAGCAACGTGCGCTCAGTGACATTGTCAGTTCTGGGTCACCTTTTGAACTTCAGAAAGTGATACTGGACAATCCGCAACTGGTTGGTTCGGATGTTGAAGTAGCGTTGGTCGCAAGCGACATTGCCGATCTGTATTACAAAGGCTTTTATGGTCGTCTTGAGGCTGTCCCAACTTCGACATCCGTGCGTGTTGAAAGCTCCACTGACAGTGACGAAGCTTCGGTTTTCTTACAGCAGAACGTGTTTCGCGAGGTCGTCGATGCGGTCAAAATTGAATTGCAACGTCGGGCGGATCGATCGCGTGAAGCTGCACAATTGCAGGACAATGGGGTTCGCGCATTTGAGCGAAGATTGGAAACGGCTTCTACAGATGAGCAGCGCGCCGAAATTGAGGTTGAAATTGCCTCACGCACGACAGAACGGGATCGTTTGATCGGAATTGCCGAGGCTCTTGAAAATCAGGTTCAAACGGCGGGCACTGCAGATACATTGGACAACCGAATGCCGTCGGTCCTTTTGAAAGCTGGCGGTGGATGGATCAAGCTGACACAAATTCAGCAACAAACAGCACAGGGCATCATTCTAGAGCCTATGGGTGCAGGCGAATATGCGGCTGATGAATGGACCTTGCTTGTAAACGAAACGCCGGAAGTCTCGCGCAAGGTCTCAGATTTTCAAACCGTAATTCTTGAAGACCTTAAAGATATGCAAGCCGTTTCTTCAAAGTTTAACATGCGCTTTTTGAGTTCGGGTGATTCGCGCGAGCCGGAATTGGCGGGCATCTGGGGTGCTGCGGTTGGATCTTTTTGGACGATGGTTGTGACTTTCCTATTGGCTTTCCCAATAGGCTCTCTTGCCGCAATGTATCTCGAAGAGTTCGCGCCGAAGAATATCATCACTGACTTTGTTGAGGTAAATATCAACAATCTCGCGGCGGTCCCTTCTATTGTGTTTGGTTTGCTTGGATTGGCGGTCATCCTGCCGACGTTGAATGTTTTGGGGAATGACGATTTTCGATCGACCCCTTTGATTGGCGGTACGGTCCTTGCATTGATGACTTTGCCAACGATTATTATTGCATCCCGGGCCGCAATTCGTGCCGTTCCACCATCCATTCGCGATGCTGCTTTGGGGTTGGGGGCTTCGAAGCTTCAGACATCCTTTCACCATGTTTTGCCTTTGGCGATGCCAGGTATTCTGACGGGTACGATCATTGGCATGGCTCAGGCTTTGGGGGAAACTGCTCCGCTTTTGATGATTGGTATGGTGGCCTTCATTGTGGATATTCCAGAGGGTGTGACAGACAATGCATCGGTCATTCCGGTTCAGATCTTTCGGTGGTCCGATCTTCCGGAGCGGGCCTTTGAAAGTCGCACAGCTGCGGCGATTTGTATGCTGCTGATCTTCCTTGTGATTATGAACGCACTGGCGGTGTTCTTGCGCAAACGTTTTGAGCGTCGTTGGTAAGCGCGTCGCGGTTAGGAGAGAGTAATGAAAACGATCATAAATGAGGCTGATCCTTCAGTCCAGAAGGACGTCAAAATCAAATCCCGCGATGTGAATGTTTATTATGGTCAGAACCATGCGATTAAACATTTGGACATTGATATCCAAGCTAACACCGTGACGGCGTTTATCGGACCATCGGGCTGTGGCAAATCCACTTTTCTGCGCTGCCTGAACCGAATGAATGATACGATTGATGTCGCGAAGGTCACGGGCGAAATCCTTCTGGATGAAAAGGACATTTATGACCGCGATGTTGACCCAGTTCAGCTTCGGGCAAAAGTGGGTATGGTATTTCAAAAACCAAATCCGTTTCCAAAATCTATCTATGACAATATCGCTTATGGCCCCCGTATTCATGGTCTGGTTTCAAACAAATCAGAGTTGGATGAAGTTGTCGAAAGCTGTCTGAAGCGCGCCGCGCTTTGGGACGAAGTGAAAGATCGTTTGGAGTCCCCTGGTACGGGCCTTTCTGGTGGACAGCAGCAGCGCCTGTGTATTGCACGCGCTATTGCAACAGCCCCGCAGGTTCTTTTGATGGATGAGCCATGCTCAGCGCTTGATCCGATCGCCACCGAACAGATCGAAGAGTTGATCCATGAGTTGCGTCAAGACTACTCCGTTGTGATTGTCACGCACTCGATGCAGCAGGCTGGTCGCGTGTCTCAAAAGACAGCGTTCTTTCATCTTGGCGATTTGGTTGAAGTTGGGGATACTGATCGTATATTCACTTCGCCAATAGAAGAGCGGACACAGAATTACGTTACTGGTCGTATTGGATAGCAAGAATGGCAATCGCACATATCGTCAGAAAGTTCGACGAAGAGCTTGACCGGATTGAATCACTGCTTCTCGAAATGGGTGGGCTGGTTGAAAGCCAAATCCAAAAATCAGTCATGGCTGTGACAGGGCAAGACGCTGATGCCATTGAAGAAATTTTTATCGCCGAAAATCGTGTAAACGCATTAGAACGCGAAATTGACGAGGAAACGGTACGACTTCTGGCATTGCGACATCCTATGGCCAATGATTTGCGCGCTGCAATCAGCGCTATGAAGGTCGCAAATGATCTAGAACGGATTGGAGATTATGCAAAGTCTATGGCGCGCCGGGCTTTGTCAATCAGCGATGAAACTGCGGTGTTGAACCGCCCGTTGGAATCGCTTTCGAGAATGAGTGAAGTGGTCGAAAGCATGTTGAAGGACGTTCTGGATGCTTATGTCGCCCGTGACCTTGAAAAGGCGCACGCAGTTTGGGCGCGCGACGATACAGTAGATAGCATGTATACGGCACTGTTTCGCGAGATGCTGACCTATATGATGGAAAATCCAGCGAATATTTCCGCAGGCACGCATTTGATGTTTGTTGCAAAGAACTTGGAACGCACGGGCGACCATGTCACGAACATCGCAGAACAGATCCATTTTTTGGTAACCGGCGACATGATGGAACGTGCCATGGATGCGACGCAACATCTTGGAGGTCAGGATGGCTGACGCAACGGATCCCGTCGTCTTGGTGGTTGAAGATGAACCGGCCCAGATGGAGGTCTTGCGGTACAACCTGAAAACGGAAGGATATCAAGTCGTTAGCGCCATGACCGGTGAGGACGCACTGATGTTGACAGATGAAATAGAGCCCGATCTGATTTTGCTGGATTGGATGCTGCCGAATTTATCTGGAATAGAAGTTTGCAGACGCCTGAAACGCAGCAAGAACATGGCCGATGTGCCCATTCTGATGTTGACGGCCCGAGGCGAAGAAGAAGATCGTATTCGCGGTTTGGATATCGGAGCCGATGACTATGTGGTAAAACCGTATTCCGTAAAAGAGTTGATGGCGCGCGTGCGCGCGGTCCTGAGGCGCTCAAGGCCCAGCGTCGCGGGCGACGTGCTTCTTTACGAAGATATTCAACTTGATCAACAACAGCACCGGGTGACGCGCGCAGGCCAAGCCATCGATCTTGGTCCAACCGAATACCGCCTTCTTCTTACATTGATGGAGGCACCTGGCCGTGTTTGGAGCAGAGAAAATCTACTCGATCGGGTTTGGGGCCGGACAGCTGACGTTGAAACGCGAACGGTAGATGTTCATATCGGTCGCTTGCGCAAAGTCCTAAGGGGCGCGGGTGGGGACCCAATCCGAACTGTGCGCGGTTTCGGGTATTCTTTGGATAAATCCTAAGGGATCACCCTGGCCGGAAACATCAGTTGCATAGAGGCGTAGAGGATGAATCCAAGCATAGCTGCAAAAGCAAGAAGTGTCGGGATATGTGGATAGGCCTGCTGTTTTTGTACCTCCACCGGGGCGACCAATTGCGTAAGGTTCAGGCTTAAGCTGGCCGACTTCACCGCATCTTCAAACCGCTGTCGCGCAAGAGCCAGGTTTTCTTCTGCCAATTTGACGGACAATTCAGCGCGCCGAATTTGCATGCTGGCATTGCTAAGTTCGGCAATGGCTTTGTCGCTGGCTGGGTCTTTTAAGGCCGCAATCCGTGTCTCAAAATCGTAAATCTGACGTCGCAAGCGGTCAGCTTGCAAGGTGTCATTCCCGTTATAGAATTGCATCGCACGCAGCTGAGTTTCAGCCTCGGATTTTTGCATGCTAAGGTCCCGTATCTCCGTATAAATGGCCTCAAGCCGCGCGTCTGGATCTAATTCACCACTATCATAGCGGATTGATTGGATCGACAGTACGGCCGTTCTAAGACTGTCTTCCGCCTTATCGAGCCGGATCTGCGCATCTTTTACACGGGGCCCAGAGCGGGCTGAGTATATCGCGTTCAAACGTTCAGATGTCGCGGCAAGGATATTCTCTGCAGTCTGCGCCGCAGTCGCACTATTTTTTGACCAAACCGATAATGCGACAATGCCGCTTTGAATATCAAGGTGCGCATCTCTGACTTGTTGAGAGGGCGCATTAATCGTCCAAGGTGGCAAGGCTGCAAGAAACTTGCTGTTCGCAAATGAAATATTGTCCATATCTCTACTAAGAGCTGCGCTTTCAATATAGGCCTGCGCCAGGAAAGCGCCGTGATTTCGATCCGTCATATCCTGGGCGATAAACAGCGTTTGACTGTTTTGCGCTGTGTCGCCTTGTGGTGACAGCACCACAAAAGACAAGGTGCTGTGATAAAGCGGCGCAGCAATGATCAACCCCCAAATGAGCGCCACAGATATGACGCTCCCAATTGAAAATGCTGCACGCTTCAATGCCACCCTGCGAACACTTTTTGCCATCGCATGGCGTTCACTTTGATAGGCATCCAGACCATTATGTTGCTCTAGTAAGAACGCGGCCTCATCTTCAATTTCTTGATCTTTCAAATTGCGTGCCAGCGCCAGTGACGCAATGCGTTCTGCTCTTTGTTCTTCAGCCTGTTTCGCGCGCTCTGCACGCCATTTTTCGATACGCTCATTGTATGCTTCTTGGGTCATGCAGCTTCTTTTCGTAGTATTGCTGATGCGATCTTTGTATCGCGCACTGGAATGAGGCCTGCGTTGGCAAGTGCAAAAAAACGCGAACAAAATCGACTGATCAGAGATGAGTTCTTGGTGATTAAAACCAATCCAGTGTTTAACAAACGTGAGTGTATCATCGCGGTGGCCAGTGCCGAGCGGTTTGGATCATTGGTGATAAGCCGATCATCTGCGATTATCCATGCGCTTTTCCTTTGAATAGATAAAGCAAAGGCTAGGTTGCTTTTCTGAATGGGTGAAAGTTCAATCACCTTTTTGGGAAAGGGTGGTGTCAGATGTGCAAAACGCATCGCGCTATCGACAGCATTCGGATGCAAAAGACCTAGCAGTTTTGTGGCTATGTCCAGCGCTTCGTCTAATGCCATATAGGGATGCAGAAGATTTTCCTGCCCAAGGATCGTCTGCGGTCCAAACATTAGTTCAACCGAACCCGTACTTGGCGCGTCAATTCCCGCAAGCAATTTGGAAAGGGATGTTTTTCCTGAGCCTGATGCGGCCAAAATGCCAATTCGATCAAAACGTTCAAAGCAAATACTGGTTGGAGATAAAATGAGATTGCCACTCGGCTTCCAAATTGAAGCAGCGTTCAATTTGATCATGGAGCGGCCCTTTGTTTCGACGCGTCAAACCTGAGCAATATGGCCAATATCAAGGTGACGCCTGCAAAAGTCGAAAGCATCTGATATTGAAAAGAGAATATGGGGCTTTGGTATTCCCAATACCATGCTTCGCGAACAAGATCGGTGATTTGGAACAGAGGATTCATCGCCAACTGCTTTTGCAAATCAGAAGGCAATTCACGGGCAAGAAAAAAGACGCCTGAAATCCAAAAGAAGGGGCGCAATGCCAAAGGGACGATACGCGTCAAACTTGGGTGCTGATCAGCATAGCATGCACATACCGTTCCAATTATGCTGCCCCAAACCCATGCCAGTACAAAGGCAAATCCCAGAACGAGAGGGTTTTGCGGCGGCTCTGCGCTTGTAATCCAAATTGTGGTCAGGATGACAAGGCTGCATATTGCGACGCAGGTTAAAGCCTCCAAGAGCGCGTAGGCCAAGATTTGATGCCATCGACAGATCCCGGGCACGCGCAAAAGCCCCATATTCGTTTGCGACGCGCGCAAAATATAAGTGACGCTTTGGCGAAAAATAACATAGGGTAGTATGCCTGACATCAAAAACACTGCTGGAGGCCCGCCCACAGGGATCGCTCTTTCAAACATGGAAAAGGCAACAAGGCCGAAGCCGATCCAAGAAAGCGGAACCGCTATGGCCCAAAGATATGCAAGCGCACCTTCTCCAAAACGCGTTGCGACCTCGCGCCGGATCAATGTCCATATGATCATAGGCGGGGTCATGCGACAGCGGCTCTTTGTGCCGTCAGAAGGTTCTCAAATTGCGAATAGATTTCATTTGGATCAAACTGTTCCATCGCGGTTGCTTTGCAGATTTCCTGCATTTTTTGCAGTTGCTTGGGGGCATCCAATAAGGTTCCAATAGCATTTGCGACGTCTGTGGGATCGGGATGCACAGAAGCAAAGACAACGCCTGTTACGCCATCTTCAACCACTTCTTCCGTTCCACCTGCTGGGGTACAGATCGCCGGCACACCATTGTGCTGTGCTTCGATCAAAACATTCGGAAGGCCTTCAGCTTGCGGAACATGCAGTATCAAGTCTGCCTGTGAAAGCCAAAAGCCGATATCTTCGGAAAGACCGATATGAAACACACGGTCCTTCGCAATTTCTTTAGCTGTTAATTTTTGCGCAGGTGGGGTGAAGGAACCCCCTCCAATATGAATGAACCGTGTATTTGGATGCGTTTTCAAAGTTTCAATCGCAGATTGTACCCACAAAAGAGGTTGCTTGACTGGATCGCATCGAAAAACTCCAATGACTGTTCGCTTGCATTCAGGGCTGAGAGATTTGATTTTGCGCCATCTTGATAGTGTTTGGGCCGATGCTGTCAGGGCGGGTTTTGGCACAGCGTTTCCCACCACATTGATCGTGTGTTCCGGAAAACGCAGCCAATCCTGGTAGGCATTCGCTGTTTTGAGGTTATTTGTTGTAAATATCACAGATGGATCGGAGAACATCGTCTCGTATAAGGGTGCATATTCGCGGCGAAAGAACTTTAATCTTTGATTGGGTGGCAGACCTCGAAACGAGCACAAGAGTGATGGAACCCCGGCAATCGCCGCAGCGATTGCGCCTGGTAGGATTGCGCCATCCTGCCAAAGAACAAGGTTCCGAGGGCGCCGTCTTTGTAAGACCTTTGTCAGGGCGCGAACGGGTTGTTGCAGATCACGCGGCAAAGCCGCGATTAGATCGATAAATGGCCCACTTGGCAGCGTATCTGCCACCGGCAATTCACACAAGACATCTAGTGGAACGCTTGCCGCCTCCAACTTTGGCACAAGGAAATCGCCGTTGCGCGCGGGGTCCGTGTGACGGACCGCAACGGAAATCGGAGATAGCGAAGCATTTGCTCCCAAAGCTACCGCAAGGCGGACCATTTGCCTTTCGGCACCTCCTGGCCCCAGTTGTCCGGTATAAAACAGAGTTCCAGTTCCATTTACTTTTGTAACTCTCTGACGGGCCTTCTTATAGAGATAGGCCGGAACATCATTGATTTCTCGCAGGTCATAGCGCTCCAAAATATCTGATTGCTGGCCTGCTGCATTTTTCAGAGCTTCAGCCTTTGGCCCTAATTTCTGAGCGGACGCAAGAAGGCGTTTCGACTGTCTAGGTTCCCCCATCAGGTAAAGAAACTTTGCGTATGCGACCTGGTCTCTCAGAGCTAGAGGCCGTGATAGCGCATTGAAATGTTCTGCGGCCGGACCGATTGCCCGAAGATCGGTTAAACCCAACCAAAAGAGTGTACTTCGCTCAGCTGGGTCTAACACTGTATTTAGATGCGCATTGAGGCGATCCAGACCACCTCTAATATCACCGCAATAGCGTGCTTCTTTAAGTTCTGAGCGAAGGGCGAAAGGTAAGCTCATATTGTGCCGTCTTTTAAGTTGCTCAGACGATGTTCTGCTTGCGCCACAACTTTGCTTAGACCAATGTTTCGCGCCGCGCGGCTCAAGCGGATCCATCCACCTTTGTTCTCGGGCAAATCCTTCAAAGCCACCAATCCGTGATCAACAGCCTTCTGCCAATCTGTCTGAAAATAGGCCAAACGCGCGGCAAAAAGACGAATTTCCGGCGGTAGTGTAAAGCCGTCAATCTCAAGTTCTGCCAGCCAATCCAGGCTGTCTTGATCGCCGATCTCTAGCCGATCTTTTGCGTAGCGCCTTAGAAGTGTTTGCATCTTTGAGCTGAGAGGCGCGGGCAAGTCTACGCTTTGAGAAAGACAGGAAAATGCGACAACGATATCCTTCAGGTCAGGCTGTGTTTGAAGGTAATTGTCCCATAACAGATTGATTTTTTTGGGATGAAGTTGGGCTAACGCCTCTGAACTTTCAAACCGCAACAAATCTACCAAACCCAGTGCGGTATATACAGCATCTCGTTTTTCGGGCTTTAAGTCTTTGGGAAGTTTCGCGGCATGCGAAACAGCCAAAACGACGAGGTCGATAGGAAGGGTTTGCGCGCGGCGTAGTATCTCTTGGGCCACCTTACCTTTGTTCGCGACAGATTTGCGATGCCTAAATGCGGTACGTAAGAGGGCGACGGGGGCTTTAAGCAATTCGGCGGATGTCAGATCACGACGTGAAACACGCTTTAGTAGGGACGTGTGGCTAAGATAACTTTCAGCCATCGAAGACTTTGACGGGCGTGGCGCATCAAGAAACGTCTTTGCAAGAATCTCGCCCAAGAGTTTTGCAAATTGAGCACTGTAATGTGTTAAGTTGCTCTCGAAGGGATCAAAGCAGTCACGTTGAGTAAAACCCTCAACCGTTTTCATTGGATCAAAACATTCGATCCCAAGAGCTTCACAAGCTGATAGAAGTTGCCTCTTCAGTGAATGCCGCGCGGGAATACACAATCCATTTTCAGCCACGGCATCAACATGCGGAACGACAACCAGTTTCGTTGCATAGCGGTTTAACTTCTCTATCATATCTCGAATTTCCGCAGGGTCCGTACGCTGAATCTGCAAACTTCGCAGTGCGGCAACTTGTGCCGACGGCAACTCGCAACAATGAAGCGCAACGACATCTTGGAATTCAGGATTGCCGATTACGGTCAGCACTTCTTTGGATGCTTCCGTGCCGATCAGATTGTTCAAAAAACGAGAAAAGTAGTTTAGTTGCACTGGCCGATTATGGACCAGGACGTTTTTTGCGCTTGAAACCTCTACGAACAGTATTTCGGGCTTCTGATAGGTTTTGCGTGATTGTACCTTCCAAGCATTGCGAGACACATAGGGCCACTGCCATTTGGGGATTTCCAAACCATCCCAGCAATATGCGGCTTGCTGTAAAATTTCTTGGGGCGCATGCACAAAGCCGTAATTTAGCGTACGCTCAACGTTTGCATATCCAAGCTCTTCAATATGGCGAAGCGGCGTCGCAATGCGGCAGCTGCCAAGATATGCAACTGTTGGAACTAAAGACGCCATAGTGTGCACCCGCCCGGAACATCTTGCGTTTGGATGATGGACCTCAGGTCCATCACCAACGCGTTTTCGCTTACCCGATCGGTCCAGAGACGTTCTTTCAAAAACGATTGGTGTGGAACCGCCAAGATCAATGCATCGACTTCATCAAGGTCATCGACCCTTGCAAATGGCAATTTAAGCGCGTTTTTCTGTGGGCTCGTTAAGAATGGCTCAACGCATGAAAAATTCAGATTAAGCTGTGCCAAATCTTCTGCAAGTTCTAGGGCAAGTGATCCCCTAAGATCCGCGACATTTTCTTTGAAAGTTAGTCCAAGTTGCACGACCTTTGCTCCGCTTCCCAACGTTGCGAGGTGTTGAAACAATCTTGACTTGATCCGCTCAGGAAGGCCCGCATTCACACGGCGCGCCGTTTCAATCAGTGCCGGGGTAACCCCTTCTCTATTTGCCAGCGCGCTCAGGTAGTGGGGGTCGGTCGCAATGCAATGCCCCCCAACCAAACCCGGATGGAACGGATTGAAGTTCCATTTGGTTCCTGCCGCTGCAAGGACATCAAAAGAAGAAATTCCAATCTTATCCCAAAGAGAAGACACCTCGTTCATCAAGGCGATGTTCACGTCGCGCTGTGTGTTTTCGAGGACTTTTGCAGCCTCTGCCACCTTGATTGAAGGGCAGGTTACAGGAGCATGGTCCAGCACAGATGCATATAAGGAAACGGCACGGTTCAAGGCCGCATGACTGTCCGCTGCAACAAGTTTTTTGATTGATTTCAGACCGTGGACTTGATCGCCTGGGTTGATACGTTCTGGCGAATAACCAATAGAGAAATCTTCTATGGCTGAAAGACCTGAATACTCGGCCAAAAGAGGTGCACAAACCTCTTCGGTTGCACCTGGGTAAACTGTGCTTTCGAAGACCACCATGTCGTCCTTTTGAAGGTATCGCGCAATCGTTGTGCAAGCTGCCTCAAGAGGTGAGAAATCAGGTTGGTTAAATGGAGTGATCGGCGTGGGAACGGCAACGATATAGAGGGTTGCATCTCTCAAATTACCTGCCGAGGTGGTCAAGTTCAACGACGATGGCGGTGCGTTACGACGAATGTCGTCAATGCGGTCTTCCGAAATATCGTAGCCGGTGACCCATTCGAATTGATCGGCAAAAGCCTCGGCCAAGGGCAACCCGACATAACCAAGACCCAGTATCGCGACCCTTTCATCACGTCGCTTTAGCCGAACGGTGGTTTCAACAAACTCATGTTCAAGTGCTGTTTGGTTCATTTTTGTCCCTACCTTTGAGATCAAAATTGAACGTTTTACTTAAAATTTTATAAACAGATTCGGATTTCACAGGTTCAGATTGGTGGTCTTTAACCCCTTGGGGTGTGCGTTCTCTGCACTGATTGATTCTGAAACAGTTTTTTCGGAAATCGATAGGAACTTTGCTTTGCTTCTTCATAGGTTAGAATAAACAGAACGGAGTTTTGGATTTGGAAACGCTAAACATTATCATTCGCGGCGAAGTGATCGGTGCTTCGATCCTGATTGCGACGATACTCTTTATTCAAAAACCATATGAGCAGATTTCATGGGCAACGGGTGGTCTGGTCATGACGCTGTTGTTTGAGAATGCGCGCTCGTTTGCGCAAGAAGGTGTCTTAAGCCCTACACTAGACCTACCGCTTTACATCGGAGTGGGGCTTACACCCTTCTTTTTTGCTTGGCACGTCTTGCTTTTGTTCAATGATGCTCCGTTGACACGCGAAGACGCCCCCAAAGGTACGTTTGCGTTGCTCATATGCACTGTTATGGCTTTTGTGATGTCGTTGTTGCATGTTGTTTTCAAAGCGCCGATCGTTTTTTGCCAACTTTTAAGCATTATTTCTTTCTTGGGGACTGTGGCCATTGTTTTGGCTTCGGCCAAGGATGACCTTGTTGATCGGAGACGAAATGCACGTACTTTCTTTGTGACGATTATGGGCTTTTTTGGTGCCTTTGTCATGAGTGTGGAACTTGTAGAACTTTCCACAACTGCGACAGAAGTTATCGGTATTTTTAAAGGGGCAATGATTTTTGTGTTTCTGATATGCGCAGCGATTTTTCTGTTTCAGCCATTTCCGGAAGTTGCCTCTCGCAAGCCAACAAATCCCCAATCAGGTTCAAGAGGTGATGTAAGTGATTGGATTGAAGTTAAAATCGAAAAACACATGCAAGATGGCGTTTGGGCGGAAGAAGGTCTGACGATATCCAGCCTTGCTGATCGTGTCGGTGCGCCGGAGTACCTTGTTAGACGCACGATCAACCAAAGAATGGGTTTTCGGAACTTCCCGACATTTGTGAATTCCTATCGCATCAAAGCAGCGCAAGAGCTGCTTTCAAACCCAGAAATGTCCCGGAAATCAGTTCTGGAAATTGCTTATGAAGTTGGTTTTGCGTCTCTTGGACCGTTTAATAAGGCTTTTAGAGATTTTGCGGCGATCACACCGACCGAATTTAGAAAGCAAACCTTCGAGGCACACTCATCGATTCCTGAAAACATTCATTGATAGGTGATAAAACTACTCAATTTCGAAAACGAGGGGAAATTGCCAAAGGGTGCCTTCATGTCTGTGTCATCGAAACACAAGCTCTAGGAGATCGAAATGAAAATGTTTCTCACTGCTCTCACACTCGGTGCAATGGCACTTGCTTCGACAGCGCATGCAAACCCAATTTTCCCCGATGTGACAACTCAGTTCCCGCAGGATGGTGCGTTTGTAGGAAAAGGTTTGGTCAGCTCCGTTGTTAAGGATGCCAAATCTTAGCACAATTTGGGCATCTTCCCTAAACCCACCGCCCAAATGCCCCGCCAATCAACAGATTGGCGGGTGTCTTGGTTCGCAGTTGCATATTGACAGACTGTCGTTGATCACTCATATGCGCGGCTCTGATCAATCTCACCTAGAATTAGGTGCGCTGTTCGAGGCGAGTACCGCTCAAAAATCCCAGACGGGTGCCACAGAACGCGATTAAGCTAGAAGGATGCCCAGCCATGTTTGCTGTGCTAAGAACTGGTGGCAAGCAGTATAAAGTTGCCAGCGGGGATACCCTGACGATCGAGAAGATTGCAGGCAATACCGGTGAAACAGTTCAATTCAACGAAGTTCTAATGCTTGGTGGAGATGCACCAATTCTTGGTGCCCCTTTGGTTCAAGACGCCGGCGTTCAGGCCGAGATCCTTGAGCAAGGTAAAGGCCCCAAGACAATAAAATACGTGAAACGTCGCCGGAAGCACTCTTCCCAGCGTCGTCGGGGTCACCGTCAGCAACTGACAACGGTACGCATTACGGACATCCTGACAAAAGGCGCGCTAAAATCGGGTGTTGCTGCGGCCCTTGGAGGGGCAGGATTTGTACCTGCGGCAGCCGAAGAGGCAGCTCCAAACTCCAAAACGACCAAGAAAAAAGCAGCGCCCAAAACGGAAGCGCCCAAAAAAGAAGCCGCTCCGAAGAAAGCCGTCGCAAAGAAAAACGAAGCAGCGCCTGCATCCGGTGAAGCGGTGAAGCCTGCGAATCTTTTGGATGCGGCACGCGATGGAAAAGCAGACGATCTGAAGAAGATTTCAGGCGTTGGACCAAAGCTCGAAGAAAAGCTGCATGCAAACGGCATTTTCCATTACGATCAAATTGCAGCTTGGTCTGAAGCAGAAATTGCTTATGTAGATGATCAACTGTCGTTCAAAGGCCGGATCGAGCGTGATGACTGGATCGGTCAAGCAACTGAACTGATGAAAGGCTAAGAAAGATGGCACATAAAAAAGCTGGTGGTTCGTCCCGTAATGGTCGTGATTCCGTTGGTCGTCGCTTAGGCGTTAAAAAATTCGGTGGCGAAGCTGTTATCCCAGGCAATATTCTTGTGCGCCAGCGCGGTACAAAATGGTGGCCGGGTACAGGCGTCGGTATGGGCAAAGACCATACAATTTTCGCAACCGAGGAAGGTTCAGTGAAGTTTCACAAAGGCTTTAAAGGCAGGACTTTCATTTCCGTTCTTCCGGCCGCGGAAGCAGCAGAATAGGCTGATCGCTAATATGCAAATTTAGGGTCGGCTATCGCGCCGGCCCCTTTCTTTTCTGGATCGGCGCAAGCCGCGCAGGTTAAGAAAATGAAAGAGATTTTAAAAACAGAAAGATTGGTTCTTCGGCCGCCAAAAATGGATGAGTGCGAGGAACTGTATTCCTCAGCGAACAACATCGAAATTGCAAAATGGTTGGCGCGAATGCCTTGGCCACTAGAGGTCGAAGAAACACATCGTTTCATTGAAGCAAATCAGGATGCGCAGAAGGACATGCGGTGTGTCTATTTGCGCGGTCGTCCTATTGGCGTTGTAAATGTTGATGGGCATTTCGGACTTTGGTTAACGCAAGACTGTTGGGGTCAAGGTTTTGCAACAGAAGCCGGTCGCGCGATGATTGACGAAGTCTTCGAGACGCGGGACATAGATGCACTGCCAACTGGGTATTTTGTGGGGAACAACGCATCAGAAAAGTTACTCACAAATCTGGGCTTTGAAAGCGCCAATATCACAATGATGGAAACGGTCAGTTTCGGCGTTAAGAAATCGCACAATATGTTGCTAACACGCATGCGTTGGAGGACGTTTAGATGAAACTTTTTTCAATCGATGTCCCTACACTTGCCGCCGATCATGTAATTTTGCGACCTGTGCGCTTATCCGATGCCTCTGCAATTGATCATGGTGCGTCCTTCCTGGATGTCTCAAGAATGACGTCGTCGATTACGCATCCCATTGTCGACGGTGCAACGGAAGCATTTTTGAGTTCAGTGTTGAAGGAAGATCGCAGCGAAATCGTTTGGGCCATCACTTGGTTAGATAATCCCGATAAGGATTTTCTTGGTTTGATTTCTCTTATGGTTCATCCCATAGAGGACGCAGAGATCGGTTATTGGATTGTACCACATTATTGGGGCCGCGGTGTGGCCAGCGCGGCTGTTCAGACGTTGGTGCGATCTAACCCGCTTGATTGTGAAGCCTATTTCGGAAGTTGCTTTGTTGATAATCCGGCCTCCGCGACAGTGATGATGAAATCTGGTTTTGTTGAAACAGGGCGTGGAAGGTCTTTTTCGCGTGCGCGCGACTGTAGCGTCGACACACGCGAGTTTCGCTGCCGCTTGCGAGCCGGTTCAGATTGACCTAGGCGAAAAATATGAAATTTCTCGATCTTGCAAAAATTTATATCCGCTCAGGCGCAGGTGGGAATGGCTGCGTGTCCTTTCGCCGCGAAGCGCATGTTGAGTTCGGTGGTCCCGATGGCGGAAATGGCGGCCATGGCGGTTCCGTAGTCGCAGAAGCGGTCGAGGGCTTGAACACCTTGATCGACTTTCGCTACCAGCAGCATTTCTTCGCCCAGAACGGAAAGCCCGGTATGGGAAAGCAACGTGCAGGCAAGCATGGAGAAGCTATCGTTTTGAAAGTGCCTGTTGGCACCGAAATCCTGGAGGAAGATCAAGAGACGCTGATTGCCGATTTGGACAGCCTTGGTCAGACTGTGACATTGGCAGATGGTGGCAATGGTGGCTTTGGGAACCTGCACTACAAAAGTTCAACCAACCAAGCACCTCGTCGTGCCAATCCTGGATTGCCGGGGCTTGAACGAACAATTTGGTTGCGTTTGAAATTGATTGCGGATGTGGGACTGTTGGGACTTCCCAATGCTGGAAAATCGACCTTCCTGGCAGCGACGTCCAACGCAAGACCTAAAATTGCCGATTATCCCTTTACAACTTTGCACCCCAATCTTGGTGTGGTTGGTGTTGATGGCAGGGAATTTGTTGTCGCAGACATCCCGGGCCTGATTGCGGGTGCGCATGAAGGAAAAGGCATCGGCGATCGCTTTCTGGGCCATGTCGAACGCTGCGCTGTGTTGTTGCATCTGCTCGATGGAACATCAGAGGACGTCGTCTTGGACTACAAAACAATCATCAATGAGCTTACAGAATATGGCGGACATTTGGCCGAGAAGCCTCGCATCACGGCACTGAACAAGGTCGATGCACTAGATTTGGAAGAGGCCGCTGCAAAGAAAAACGCTTTGGAGCGTGAAATCGGTGGTGAGGTTTTGTTGATGTCGGGGGTGGCACAATCCGGCATCCAAGAGGTGTTGCGCAGCATTTGGACTGAAATCTCCCAAAACCGCGATCTGGCCGCAATAGATATTGAAGGGGAGGCGGGATGGACACCTTAACCCCTAATTCTGCCAAACGTTTGGTCATCAAAATCGGTTCGGCCTTGCTGGTCAATGCTGAAACCGGTGAGCTGCGTGCCGATTGGTTGTCCGGTTTATGCGCAGACATCGCAGACGTAAGGGCGCGCGGAACCGATATCGTGATTGTGTCTTCAGGCTCCATTGCGCTTGGCCGTCATGTCTTGGGGCTAGGTGCGAAACTCTCCCTTGATGAAAACCAGGCTGCCGCGTCGGTCGGTCAGATCCGTTTGGCTCGCGCCTATGAGGAAATGCTGTCACCCTATGGTATCAGTACGGGTCAGGTGCTTTTAACACTAGAGGACAGCAAGGACCGGCGCCGATATCTGAATTCTAGGGCAACCGTTAACACGCTCCTAAGCCATGGGATTGTGCCGATTGTGAATGAAAATGACACAGTGGCCACAGATGAGATCCGCTATGGGGACAATGATCGGTTGGCAGCACAAGTCGCCGCAATGAGCGATGCCGACATGTTGATCTTACTCTCAGATGTTGATGGGCTTTACACGGGCAACCCCAAGCAAGACATGTCTGCACAACACATACCCCTACTGATGGAGATTACACCAGAGGTTGAGGCAATGGCCGGAGATGCCGGTTCGGGGCTTTCTAAAGGTGGCATGAAAACCAAAATAATGGCCGCCGCAACCGCAATGCGGGCGGGTTGCGCCATGGCGATTGTGAAAGGGGATCAAATGCGCCCGATCTCTTCTTTGGCGGACGGTGGCAAGGCAACTTGGTTTGTGCCGAAAGGCGATCGACAGGCCGCGCGTAAGGACTGGATCGCGGCAATGAAGATTACGGGACGCTTGATAGTAGACGCTGGTGCAGGCAAAGCGCTCGCGCAAGGGAAGTCTCTGCTTCCAGCAGGTGTGACGCAGGTTGAAGGTGCGTTTGCCCGCGGCGATCTAGTCGAGATAACAACCCCATCAGGCACTGTAATTGCCAAAGGCTTGGTGAATTATGATGCAGAAGATGCGCAATTAATTTTAGGGGCTAAAAGCGCTGCGATACCCGATATTTTGGGATATCCGGGGCGCGGTGTGTTGGTCCATCGCGATGATATGGTCATGTGAGGAGAGGATCATGGAAGTTACAAGTCTGATGCAAGATATCGGCAAGGCCGCAAAATTAGCTGCCGCCGAACTGGCCTACGCAGAACCTGAAGCAAAATCCAAGGCCATGTTGGTTGCTGCTGATGCTATGATCGCAAACACTCAAACCATTCTAGAGGCAAATGCCAAAGATATGGAATTTGGACGCGATAAGGGGTTGAGTGCGGCGATGCTGGACCGGCTCTCGCTCAATGATAGCCGCATAGCATCAATTGCAGGCAGTTTGTGTGCGATTGCAGCACAAGACGATCCTGTGGGCGCGGTGATCGCTGAATGGGATCGTCCCAATGGGTTGAACATTCGGCGCGTTCGCACACCGCTTGGTGTGGTCGGCGTGATTTATGAAAGTCGTCCGAATGTCACTGCCGATGCTGGTGCTTTGTGCCTGAAAGCAGGAAATGCTGTCATTCTGAGAGGTGGATCAGAGAGCTTTCATTCTTCAATGGCCATCCACGAAACACTGCTTGAAGGTTTGCGCGCCGCGAATTTACCCCAAAAGGCCATCCAATTGGTGCCAACACGCGATAGGGCGGCTGTTGGAGCAATGCTGACAATGACGGACCATATCGATGTGATCGTTCCACGTGGTGGCAAGGGTCTGGTTGGCCGTGTTCAGGCCGATGCGCGTGTACCTGTCTTTGCGCATTTAGAAGGGATTTGTCATGTCTTTGTGGATGCATCAGCTGATCCAGAAAAAGCACGCGCGGTGGTTTTGAACGCAAAAACACGGCGCACTGGGATTTGTGGTGCTGCGGAATGTCTTTTGATCCATCAAGATGTTAGGGAGTCTTTGGGTGCTAACATCATAAATGATTTACTGGATGCTGGTGTTGATGTCAGGGGTTGTGAGAAATTACAGTCTATTGAAGGTGTTACGCCTGCTTCTTCAGAAGATTTCGGTGCCGAATTCCTGGATATGATCATCGCTGCAAAAGTGGTGGAAGATATCGATGCGGCTATTGCCCATATCCGAACATATGGATCAAATCATACCGAGTGTATTTTGACAGAAGACGCCGCAATGGCAGCACATTTCTTCAACCGTTTGGATTCTGCTATTCTGATGCATAACGCTTCCACCCAATTCGCCGATGGAGGTGAGTTTGGGATGGGTGCCGAGATTGGGATTGCGACTGGCAAATTGCACGCGCGGGGACCCGTCGGAGCTGCTCAACTGACGTCGTTTAAGTATTTGGTGGGAGGACATGGAACAGTCCGACCCTGATATCGCTCTAAGATACCCAGGTTCGTCTTGGGCCACTATCAATATGGGTAAAGTTTGCGCGATAATAACGGCCTACACCTCCGCCATTCAGGGCTTGCGCCGCCGCAGCGACTTGCTTCATCGAGCGTGATTGCATGCGCAGGTCCGCTGCCATTCCCTTGGTATGGTAGCTGTCTTTTGCAACCCGGCGTGAGCGTGCCGCAAGCATCGCATTTGTGCTTGGCGTGCGGTAGCCTGACAAAAGCATAAAGGATTCGTCAGTTTCAAGGATTTGCTGAACGGCTGCGATATTGTCGATATTGTTGGGGTCCATTTCCATGAACTGGTCGTTGCGCCAGTCGCGCATCACCATACTAATTTCTTTCAGGGCGGGCTTCACATATTTGCCATCGATCCAATAGATAATGTTGATGTGTTCACCACTGCGCTGCGCTTGAAGTTTGATCTGGCGGATATTGCCAGCCCCCTTCAAAAAGCCAAACACCCCGCTATAGGCAGGCGCGGCTGCAATAGTTGCGATCCCTGCAAATGCCCCCAATAATTTCCGTCTTTCGGGCGACATCAGTCGTTTATCGAGCATATCTGCCTCTTATTTTTGGGTTAAGCCCCAAAAGGCTCGTCCAATTGTGATTAGTGTTACCGTTTCCTTCAACAAAACGTTTAACGGGACTGATTCGTTTTGCAAAGACTAAAGTCTGTATCGGTGAATATTTGCCGATTTTTCAATGAGCTAGCTGAGTCGCGCAAGGGTTGTGGTACTTTCTCTTTTTGTTCTCACAAAAGAGGGTAAAATGTTACATGTTTTTCGAAAATGACCTGATATAAATTGTTTGAAGCCATGTTTCACTGGAGAGGTTGAAAGATGTTCATGATTTTATATCGCAGAGAGGCCGCTGAGTTTTTCCGCAAACTTTCGTTTTGTGCTGCTTTCTTTACCTTGATCCTTGGATCGATGGCGTCAGCGGATGCGTTCCAAACCGCATTACAGACGCGATTGAAAGCTTTGAATTCCAGCGATTCATCCATAGTCGCGTTCTATACTGAACGCGGTTTGAAGCCGGTTTGGACGGGCAGCAAAAATCGGGCAAGGAGAGATGGGTTGATCCGGTCGCTAAAAGCCAGTGTTGCGCATGGGCTGCCTGCAGGAACTTACAAAATCGCCGAGTTACAAACAGCCTTGAAATCGCGTGAAGCCAGTAAAGCGGCGGCAGCAGAAATCATGGCGTCTCAAGTCTTTGTAGATTTTGGACGTGATCTGAATTCCGGGGTGATCCGACCCAGCTCTGCAGACCGAGAAATTGCAATTCGACCACAGGTTTTGAGTTCCAAATCCCTACTTGAGTATGCTGCCAAAACATCCCCGCGCAAGTTTATTGATGGCTTGAAGCCCCAATCCTCTAACTATGCAGCTCTCCAAAAAGAGCAATCTAAACTGATTCAATTGGCAGAACGCGGTCGCCTTGGTCAAACAGTGCCAAAGGCCAAGAAGTACGAAGCTGGCATGTCTGGTGCGGCGATCCAAATCCTACGCAATCGGTTAATTTCTTTGGGGTACCGCGCTGGAACCGGGGCACTTTTCGATCCGGCACTCGTGGCTGCAGTCAAAAAATTCCAATCAGATCATGATCTTAACCCTGATGGTGTCGTGGGGTCGTCCACTTTGACCTTGGTAAACTTGTCCGTTGACGACCGCCTTAGAAGCGTTGTTGTAAACATGGAGCGTGAACGTTGGTTGCCGCAGGCCCGTGGGAAGCGCCATATTTATGTGAACATCGCAGATGCGCGCGTCACGGTTTACGACGGGGGTCGTGCAAGCTTTACCTCTCGTACAGTTGTTGGGAAAAACGCCAAAGATTTTCGAACGCCCGAGTTCGTTGATGAAATGACACATCTTGTGATCAATCCGACGTGGCATGTGCCTGCAAGCATTGCAGGACGGGAGTACCTACCGATCTTGAAAACCGATCCAGGTTATCTTGGGCGTCAAAACATGGCCTTGCTTAACCAATCTGGGCAATCGGTTAGCGCATCCAGCATTGACTTTAGTCAATACAGCGAGGGCAATTTCCCATATTTTATCAAACAACGACCTGATCCTGGAAATGCGTTGGGGCAAGTGAAGTTCATTTTTCCAAACCAGTTCAATGTCTATTTGCATGATACACCGTCCCGTAGCCTCTTCAATCGGGACTATCGGGCATATTCGCACGGCTGTATTCGTGTCCACAAACCCGTTGAATTTGCCCATCACTTGCTGGCCAAACAAACCAACAATCCGAAGGGTTTTTATCAGGCGCAAGTGAGTACCAAGCGCGAACAATATGTCGGTCTAAAGCAACCTGTTCCCGTCTACATCTCCTATAACACATCGTTTCGGAACACATCTGGCGAAGTCACATATCGCAGTGACTTCTATGGCCGCGACAAACGTGTGTTTAACGCGATGACCAAGGCAGGAGTACGCTTGCAGCTTCAGGGCAGTTAAGCGCATAAGCGCGCCATGACTTACTCAATTTCTGAGATTGCTGCTGCCCTAAGTGCCGCGTTCTGGGGCGATGGAGATCTGCCGATTGAAGGTGTCGCGCAGCCAGATCAAGCGCGTGCCAAAGACCTTGCCTTGGCGATGGACCCCAAATTCGCAGCTGCTATTCCTTTGGGCTCGGCTAAGGCCGCGGTTTTGTGGGACGGCGCAGATCCCGCCGTGTTTGGACTGAGCGCTGCTATATTCGCGCCTCGGTCACGGTATGCGCTAGCTGGTGTGACGCGGATGTTTATTCAATCGCCCGCTTTAAATGCGGGCATTCACCCAAGTGCTGTGATTGATCCCAGTGCTGAAATTGGGAATGGCGCATCTATTGGGCCGTTCACTGCAATCGGTAAGAACGTGACCATTGGGGCGAATGCTCGAATTTATTCTCATTGTAGCATTGCCGATGATACCGCGATTGGCGCTGATGCACTGATCTATTCAGGCGTTCATATCGGGCCACGGGTGAAAATCGGGCGTGATTTTGTTTGCCAGTCTGGCGCTGTCATCGGCGCGGATGGATTTTCGTACGTGACCCCACAGCCCAATGCTGTGGAACAAGCCCGCGCAAGTGGCGTAATCTCTGCGCAGGACAGTGATAACGCCTTTGTACGAATTGACAGTCTGGGTGGGATTTCGATCGGTGATCGCGTTGAGATCGGGGCAAATGCCTCTCTTGATCGGGGAACTTTGGTGGACACTGAGATCGGCGATGGCACAAAGTTGGACAATCAAGTGCATATTGGGCACAATGTTAAGATTGGACAAGACTGCCTTCTTTGCGGCCAAGTTGGTGTTGCAGGATCAACGGTTGTCGGGGACCGTGTCGTTTTGGGCGGGCAGGTCGGTGTTGCAGATCATTTGACCGTTGGTTCGGATGTTGTCGTTGCCGGAAAATCAGCGGTGTCGTCCAATGTCCCTGCAAAGCGTGTTATGATGGGAAATCCAGCAATGCGCATGGACCTTAACGTCGAATCTTATAAAGCCCTACGTCGATTGCCGCGTATTCTCAAAAGGTTGACGGATACCTAAATCCTTGAAAACTCGCAGTAAGACCTAAGGCGGGAGCCTCGTGTGACAACCGAAGAACAAATCCTAGAGCTGATCGCCGAGCAAGCCTTGATGGATGCCGAAGATATAAAAATGAATGACACTTTGGAAGATTTAGGTTTGGACAGTCTAGGCTTTGTAGAAATCGTTTATGGCATTGAAGAGGCGTTCGACATTCAAGTGCCGTTCAACGCAAATGAGCCTGAGGACAACGAATTTGACATCAGTACAATTCAGGCCGTTGTCGACGGCGTAAAAGACCTCATTTCGGAGAAAGAAACAGGTTGATGTCGCGTCGCGTTGTGATCACGGGGCAAGGCGCAATTTGCGCCTTAGGGCGCGGCGCGGATGTCGTGCAAAACGCCATGGTCGAAGGTCAAATTGGTATTGCACCAATGGATTTTCCGGATGTTGAACGGTTACATGTGAATATTGGCGCGCAGATCAAAGATTATGATTCCGCCGCTCATTTCACAAAGCAGCAGATTTCCCTTTATGATCCGTTTACACAATTTGCACTCTTGGCTGCGCAAGAAGCCATAGACCAATCTGGTCTCGCTTTTGAAGGTCATTTGGCTGAAAGTGCTGGTGTCATCTTGGGCACAGCGGGCGGAGGTCTTCAAACCCAAGAGGAAAATTACCGGAACGTGTTTCTAGACGGCAAGAACAGAGTTCATCCATTCGTGGTGCCGAGATTGATGAACAATTCTGCGGCAAGCCATATCTCGATGACGCATAACTTGATGGGTCCTAGTTTTACTGTGGCTTCAGCTTGCGCATCTTCAAATCATGCCATTGCGCAAGCCACAGACATGGTCCGCTTGGGCCATTGTGATGCGATGGTGACCGGCGGATCGGATTCGATGCTTTGTTTCGGGGGAATTAAAGCCTGGGAAGGCCTTCGTGTGATGTCCAAAGATGGATGTCGCCCATTTTGTGCGACCCGAAACGGTATGGTCCAAGGCGAGGGCGCAGCCATTTTTGTGATTGAAGAGTATCAACACGCCCGCGCGCGTGGCGCGGATATTTTGGCTGAAATTGCCGGTTCTGCGATGAGCTCAGACGCATCAGATATCGTTACACCAAACCAAGATGGGGCCGAGCGGGCGATGCGAGGTGCGCTTCGATCTGCGAAAGTGAACCCCGATGATATTGGATATATAAACGCCCACGGCACTGGCACGACGGCCAATGACAAAACCGAAATTGCAGCGATCAAGTCCGTCTTCGGCGCGGCGGCAGCTGGCTTGCGTGTCTCATCAACCAAGTCGATGCATGGGCATTTGATCGGGGGGACCGGCGCAGTTGAATTGCTGGCCATTATCAAAACTCTTCGGGACGGGGTAGTCCCGCCGACTGTTGGATATCAAAAGGCGGACCCGGATTGTGATTTGAATATCGTCCCGAATGTTGCGCAAGCAGCAAAAGTTAAGGCCGCCCTGAGCAATGCATTTGCTTTTGGTGGCCTGAACGCAGTGCTTGCCTTGCGCGCAACTTAAGCTACTGGGGTGATCTTTCCTGCAACGCGTCCCAAGCTGCCGGAAACTCTGCCAGAGAAATTTGCAATGGAATTGCATCGCCATTTGATGCAGCTGGAACAATACCAAGGGTCATGTTTGTTCCGGCTTTCATCACCTCGACTTCGGTTTCAGTGATACCAAAACGCGAGAGGCAGCCATCCCGTTCACAGACCGCAAAAGGGTATCTGTTGAGGCGACCATCATCGATCTGTAGGGTTACGCCGGCAGGCA
This sequence comes from Pseudomonadota bacterium, assembly GCA_039814625.1. GTDB lineage: Bacteria > Pseudomonadota > Alphaproteobacteria > Rhodobacterales > Rhodobacteraceae > Amylibacter. The sequence goes on along the minus strand of JBCCAU010000011.1, from coordinate 31,485 downwards.
ATAGGATGCCAAGCGGTCCAACAATGGTTATACCGGCTGCGCCTTGCGCGCCATCAGGCAGGGCTTCCATCGTCAGGCGCGCAAGAACTTCGCCTTCACCCGTGCGTGCAAATTGCGTTAAGACACATTTTTCGTTACTTTGTAGTTCCACGCAACGCAATTCCCAACCGCCAAATACAGCATCTGGTTGAGGGCCTTCAGCGGGCGCGCTAAGAACCGGGAACGCTGCATCAGCCTGCGCTGCTGCATTGTCTTCAGAAGTCTCAGTGGTTTCTTGCGCAAAAACGGGTACAGCCAAGGCTGCGGCAATCAAACCGCCAGATAGAAGTCGTTTCATAACATCCCTTTATTTCTATTCGAACTGGCTTTTACCCATTGTGGCTGTGGGTGAAACCCCGAATTCCCACTCAGCAAAGAATTGCCCGCAAGTGGTTTTATCGCAATGGACGCATTTTAAGCTTTGTAATCCGATTCAACTCTTTTTCTGCGATTTCGATTCGGAACCGATGAAAATGGAAAACCTGCCCAACATACGGGATCATCTGCGCCTCATGAATGACCAATCCCGCGATTGTATTGGCTTCGTCGTCTGGAAGCGACCAATCATAAGCCCGATTGAGGTCCCGCAATGTGGCACTGCCGTCAATCAAATAGTTCCCATCATTGTCCGTCTTTATCGGTTGGCTGTCTTCTTCGTCATATTCATCCGTGATTTCGCCAACAATTTCTTCAAGGATATCTTCAAGGGTTATTAAACCCTGTAGCCCGCCATATTCATCCACGACCAAGGCGAAATGCGACCGGCGCCGCAAGAACTGCCGCATCTGATCATCTAAGGACGTCGTCTCAGGGATAAAGTAGGGTTCTTTCATCACCCCAAGAATCTCTTCATTCGTGATGTCGGAGACACGCTCACCTTTTTGAAGGCGGGCATCTACGGCACGCAATAGGTCTTTGGCGTGGATCACCCCAATGATGTTTTCTGGGTTGTCACTGAATATTGGCAGCCGCGTGTAGCGCGAGTTTAAACAGCGGTTGATAATTTCAGCTGGCGGTAAAGTTGCGTCAATCATCTCGATGTCGGATCGGTGAAGCATGATTTCGTCAACGACACGGTCTTTTAAATCAAGTGCGCCGAGTAATCGATCGCGTTGTTCTTTTTCAACGGCACCTTCGACGTGACCCAATGAAATTGCGCCTGCAATTTCTTGCTGTGCGCTATCTTCTTCATCTTCGTCGGTTTTCACACCCAACGACTTCAAAACCGCTGCAACAAACCAGTTCACAGCTGCGACGATGGGACCCAGTACAGAGACGATGGCTGCAATCGGGCGCGAAACGTGTGCGGCAGCTTTTTCAGAGTTTAAGATTGCATAGGTTTTGGGAAGAACTTCAGCAAAGACAAGAACCAAGACGGTCATCACTAGCGTCGCATAGACCACGGCACTGTCTCCCAAGATCCGCACAAATAGGGTTGTCGCGAGGGATGTCGCAAGAATGTTAACCAGATTGTTGCCCAATAGGATGCCACCAATCAGGCGCTCGCTGTCGTCACGCAGCTCCAGCGCTTTTTTGGCCCCTTTGGAGCCTTTATCAGACATGGTGTGCAGTTTACCCCGGCTTGCCGTCGTCAACGCCGTTTCAGATCCCGAAAAGAAACCTGAAAACACAAGCAAAAGTAGAATAAAGAAAGAGGTGATCCAAATTGCAGGATCAAACGGGGCTAAAGCCATTGTGATGGCCATTTGTCAGCGTCTCCTTGAGCGGACTAGGGTGATGTTTTAGGCATAGGTGTTTCTTTCACGAAGGCAAGTTTCATGAAAATTCAAGACCTTGGGCAGGTTGACCGACCAATTTTATTGTTTGGTGGGGTCTATTCCAATCTTCATGCACTGAATGCGCTTTGGGATTGGGCAGATCAATCGGGTATTTTGCCGTTAGATCGGATTTGCACCGGAGATATCGCAGCTTATTGCGCGGATCCCGAAGCCTGCATTCGGTTCTTAATGGAACAAAGAACACCGGTTGTGGCAGGAAATTGCGAAATTCAATTGGCCTTGGGGTCTAAAGATTGTGGTTGCGGCTTTGATGAAGACAGCATGTGCAATATTCTGTCCGGGGCTTGGTATGCGCATGCTGCGCGGCAAGTGACGCCGCAAATGCAAACGTATCTTTCGGAGCTTCCGGAACGGATCGTTTTCCGCCATTTTGATCGACGCTATGTGGCCATTCATGGTGGCGCTAATGACGTTGCGCAATTTATATGGTCTGTGACGGATCAAGATGCCTTAGATCATGAGGTTGCGACCCTAGAAGCGCAAGTTGGCCCAATTGACGCTGTGATTGCCGGACATAGCGGGATCCCCTTTGAACGAAGTCTCAAGACCAAAACTTGGATTAATGCGGGGGCGATCGGAATGCCTGCGCATGACGCCTCTGCCCAGACGCATTTTGCCGTTCTAGATCGTGGCACTTTGCTGTTTCATCGATTGTCATATGACGTTTCGGCGGCCAAAGCGGCCATGGTGGCTGCTGGTTTGATACAAGGCTACCACGAAGCTTTGATCTCTGGTATTTGGCCGTCAGAGGAAACGCTGCCGCTTGAATTGCGTCACTCCGCAGCGAGCGGATGATGGGTCAATACAAGATCCCGCAAACGTTCATCTGCAACATGCGTATAGATCTCGGTCGTTGAAATATCCGCATGGCCAAGCAAAACCTGAATGACCCGCAGATCGGCCCCATTCGACAAAAGATGTGTTGCAAAGGCATGGCGCAAACGATGTGGCGTGACATTGCTTGGGTCTATCCCAGCGACGACGCTGATCTCCTTTAGAATCAAATAAAAGCCGACGCGCGTCAGATGTCCAGAACGTCCAGATGAGGGAAACAGATATGTAGATGGTATGGCGGCTTTGGCTATGCCGTGGTCTTCTTTTGCGTCTCGAATTTTAAGCCAAACGGCAACTGCTGCGCGTGCAGATTGCGAAAGAGGGACCATCCGTTCTTTTCCACCTTTGCCTTTGATCAATATCATTTCTGGCAGTCCGCGCACAGTGGTGACAGGTAGCGAGACTAATTCTGAAACGCGCAAACCCGTCGCGTATAGAAGCTGCATCAGACACGTGTTTCGGATCCGATCCTCTGGACTGCGACCGGTTTGTTGGGCCGCTTGCAACAGACGCAAAACTGTACCTTCATCTAGGCTTTTGGGTAGTCTTCTGCGATGCTTCGGCCCCTGCAACTGCGCCGCGGGGTTTGCCGTGACCAATCCTTCTTCATAGGCGAACAAGTAAAACTGCCGAATTGAAGACAAACGCCTTGCACGAGTTGATGGCGAAAGGCCCTGTGCCTCTTGGTCGATTAAGTAAGCTTCGATGTCGCTTCGGCTGGCCGTTGCTAAATCATGACCTTTTGGCATTAAGAATTGTGCGAAGTCCTTCAAGTCGCGACCATAGCTTAGCGAAGTGTTTTCAGAGGCATTTTTCTCTGCCCGGCAAGTGGCCAAGAAGCTTAGGATCATTCGGTCGTTCATGTTGGACACCACTCTTCCTGTGCATAAATTTGCATCGCGATAAGATCGGCCCAATCGCTGATGCCGGTCGCGCGCAACACTCCAAGGTCTTTTGCAATTTGCCGAAGATTGGGTTCGGGACTGCTTAAATGTGAAAGGCTTTCAAGAAGATCGCGGCCATTTGGAAGCACGGCAGGAACGTTGCTGTCTCGCAGCACAAACCGCAAAGGGCTGGGTGGTTCTTGATCCAAAAGAAGGATGCCAGGAGCGTTTTCCTTGGCCGACAATGTTAAGACGCATCGGCCAATTTTCGTTTGCGCCAAGTCCGCATTAATCCGTGTGCCAATGGCCTCGGAGAACGAAGCGGAAAGGCCCACGGAACTGAACTGTTTGAAAACCGCGCTGAGTGTTTCCACGTCAATTTTGTCGCTTTCTAGCAGTGCCAAAACTGCTTCAATGCGATCCCAAGGTTGACCAGAGGCCGGTGCTTCGCCCTCGCGATACACTTGGATAAGTTGATCGCCTCGCAATAATCCTGTCTTTGCCAGCGCTTCCGCCGCAAAAACTCGATCCCGCCAAGGTGAAAATCCATTCAAGGTCTTTACCTGTGGTCCTTGGCTGTTGCTTGGCTTTGGCAAATCAAGACCCAGATCAAAACGCATTAAAAAATCGATCGCAGTGTCATCGGGTTGCGCAGGGAATTGTTGTAAATCCTCGAAAATTTCTGGATCGAAAAAGTACAAAATCAAATTTGCCTCGCGCTCTTCTAGGCGTCCAAGCGCAAAGGCGGCTTCGGTCATTGCGATGGCCCGGTTGGGATCGCCATTCAACGCTGTGCAAAAAATGATTGTTTTCAAAGGTTTTGGTGATGGCACCTTTGAGATGACTTCGCAGGGTTCAACCTCAAGACCCAGCCAAATGCTTGAACGTAGCCAGCGTTGAAACAGTTCCGGAGAGTTGGTGCCGACTTGTCGAAGTAATGCTTCATTGGCATCGACGGCGCCAACCCGCTCAAGATGATCTAGTCTTGCCAGCAAATAGGGCGACGGCGACAGGTCTGTTATGGCACCCGCGAAACGGCCTTTGGAAATGAACCGGATCAAATCGGTCACTGCAGGTGGCGCATCTGCCACGTAGCCGGGAAAAGCGCGCGCCAAATCCTCGGCTGTGCTGTTTGTAAACAAAGTGACAGGCAGGCCGATTTGGGCCGGGGTTACCAGTCCAACGCCTTCTGCTGTCAGCGCCTCAATTTCGGTTGCAATGATCGTGTTGGCTGGGGCCGAAAGGCCAGTGAAAGATAGAAGAGCGGCTAAAATGGCGCGTTTCATGAGGCATCCGGGACGTCAATCTCATACCGAATTTCTTCGCTCGGAGCGCCTAAATCGCCAAAAAAAGAATACCCTGCCAACCCAGCTGCCAAAAAAACTGCAAGATATGTCAAGTATTTCAGAAGTCGTGCCATGCTCGATCCGCCTATACGGCTTGTGTTTTTTGCACATTTATCATGTATGGCCTTGGTTTGCCAAGAAATTGGCGCGAGATGTGCAGGATAGGCTGAAATGCAACTCAAAAGGTGGATTGCTTTGGTGGGCATGATGGGCTGCGGTAAGTCCTCTGTCGGTGCGGGGATTGCGCGGGTTTTAAATACCAAATGGGTCGACAGTGACGTCGAAATAGAAAAAGCCGCTATGATGACCATTTCTGAGATATTTGAACGCGACGGCGAAGCGTTCTTCCGCAAAAAAGAAAGCCAGATTATCGAAAGGCTCTTGGATGGCACACCGCAGGTCCTTTCCACAGGTGGTGGTGCTTTTTTGAGCTCCCACAATCGATCCCTTCTAAACAAAAGATCTTTTACCGTATTTCTTGACGCAGACGCCGACACACTTTGGGCCCGCGTTGCCAACAAAGATGATCGACCGTTGCTTCAAACAAACAATCCAAGGCAAAAACTAGATAATCTTCTGGCCGAACGCTTACCGCTTTACCGACAAGCTCAGGCCACCGTCCTTTCGGGAAAGGGTGCCAGCGTGGGCTCTGTTGTGGACGAAATTGTTCAATTGGCGACGGCACATGGAGCGTTGATCGAATGATAAAAACCGTCAAAATAAATTTGCCAGGACGTGACTATGACGTTCGGATCGGATCTGGCCTGACCAAAGCTGCTGCACAGCATATCGCACCCTTTCTAAAGCGACCATTTTTAGCCGTTGTTTCGGACGCGCATGTCTGGGATTTGCATGGCCAAGACCTGCGGGCTGCCTTCGATCACGCAGGCATTCGTCTTGAAATTTTGACCGTTCCACAAGGAGAAGTTTCTAAGTCTTGGGCGCAACTGCAACGGGTAACCGAGTGGCTTTTGGCTATAGGCATAGAGCGTCGGGATCTTATTGTGGCTTTTGGCGGCGGTGTAATCGGTGATTTGGTGGGGTTTGCCGCAGCAATACTGCGTCGCGGTGTTGGTTTTGTCCAAATCCCAACCAGTCTTTTGGCACAAGTCGACAGTTCGGTTGGAGGAAAGACCGGTATAAATTCACCACTTGGTAAAAACCTGGTCGGTAGCTTCCACCAACCCAAACTGGTTCTCGCGGATATCGATGTGTTAGGCACTTTAAGTGCGCGAGATTTTTTGGCCGGCTATGGTGAAGTTGCCAAGTATGGACTTTTGGGAAGTGCAGATTTTTTTGAATGGCTTGAAGCAAATGGCCCAACCCTTGCCACGGGTGATATCGATTTGCGTCAGGAAGCGGTGCGAAAGTCAGTTCAGATGAAGGCTGACATTGTCGAAAGAGATGAAAAGGAGAGCGGCGACCGCGCTTTGTTGAACCTTGGACACACATTCTGTCATGCACTTGAGGCTGCGACTGGGTATTCAGATCGGCTCTTGCACGGCGAGGGGGTTTCGATTGGATGCGCGCTTGCGTTTGAAACGTCGATGCGTTTGGGTTTGTGTTCACAAGAAGCGCCAAGTCGCGTGCGGGCACATCTTAGAGCGATGGGGATGAAAACGGACCTGTCAGATATTCAAGGCGATTTGCCGGACCCCCAAGCGCTGATCGCGCTTATGGGTCAGGACAAGAAAGTCGTCGATGGGAACATTCGGTTCATTATGGCCCGTGATATTGGTCAGGCTTTTGTCACGGATGGTGTGGATCTGGAAGTCGTGGCAAGTGTTCTGAAAGACGCCTATTAAGATTTTCGAAGCGCGTTCAGGTTCTGGATAAATATATCGGCTAGCTCTTTGTTGTTCTCTGACCCCGCAGCGATGTGGTTTCCCAAACGCAATGTGGTGATGTCTGCTTGATATTTTCGGGCCAGCTGCACAGGGTCGTGACTTTCCGCGATATCCCCCTTGGCTTGGGCCATCTCGAAAACCTGCTGAAATCCTTTTCGGGCTTTGTTGAATAAAATTCGTGCATGATCAGCTAATGTGGGCGAGGGGACGGATGTTTCCAGGATTGCCTTTACAATCATGCAGGCCTGTGGGTGGTCAGGTACCGCTCCATCTGGGACAAAACTGCGCAAATGGGCCTCGAGTGCGGCAATGCCATCCTTTTCTTGATCGATTTGGTTCGACAGGCTTTGCTGTCCTCGCTCAAAATACAGGTCCAAGGCTTCGGTGAACAGGTTCTCTTTACTTTTGAAAGCGGCATAGATGCTGCCCGGACGCATTCTAAGCGCGCCTTCAAGGTCTTTCATTGAGGTTGCATGATAGCCCTTGCGCCAAAACAGGGCCATTGCGGACTCAAGTGCCTCTACGCGGTTATATGCCTGTGTCCTAGCCATTTTCTCATTGTAGCCTTTGTTTTCCCATTTGTCCGGCCTTTGTAACAGAATTTTGAGTGACTGTTCAAAAATAATTATTGAGTGATCGTTCAAAAAAAATAACTCAGTGTTGTCCGGCACAATGCCGAGTAAAAAGAAAAGGACCTTAAATGAAATATTTTGAAAAACATACCGAAGAAACCGCCCCAGAGGCCTCGCTGCCTTTGATTGAAAAGTCCAAAGCAACCTTTGGTCGTTTGCCAGGCCTCCATGCCGTAATGGCCGAAGCGCCGGGTTTGCTCGAAGGCTACCAAGTGCTGCATAAGCTGTTCCTTGAAACCAGCTTTGACAATGAAGAAAAAACCGTAGTTTGGCAGACAATAAATGTTCAAAACGAATGTCACTACTGTGTTCCTGCCCACACGGGGATTGCCAAAATGATGCAAGTGGATGACGCCATTACGGACGCGCTGCGGAATGAAACAACACTGCCGTCAGCAAAGCTTGAAGCATTGCGCACCTTCACATTGAAAGTTGTCAATCAACGGGGTTTCCTTAGTGATACAGACGTAAAAGAGTTTCTTGCGGCAGGCTTTACAAAACGTCAGATCCTTGAAGTGATTTTGGGTTATAGCCAAAAGATCATGTCAAACTACACAAACCATATCGCGCAAACACCTGTCGATAGCGCGTTTGAAAAATTTGCTTGGTCTAAGACGGATAAAGCAGCCTAACATCTATCGCGGTTTAAGGCGGGCACTATGTCCGCCCTAAGCAGAACAGCTCGCCCCGCCCAAAACGCAGAATTTGGCACAATGGGGGTGGTTTAACTTCACGGGTGCTTCGGCTTCTTCCAGTGTTTCGCCCATCTCGAACTGAGGGTCATAAGGCAGAAGCGTGCAGGCTAGAACGGTTGGTGATTTTGCACCTTTGCGTTTGACCACCATACGGGACGAGGAACACATCACCTCCCGTGGCGACTTATTCAGGATACCCCAACAGGCTGTGGTGATCTCGGGGACATCAGCACTTTCATCCATTTCTGGAAACAGAACCGTTTCCGCTGGATTACTTGCATCAATCTTAAATGCATAATTAGCGAACAATTCGGCATAGCCCGCCCGGCTGTCGTTATCTGTATCACCCCAAAGGGTCCGTCCGGCTACGGTCATTTCAATATTATGATCGCGCAGCCATTCCATGCCTTCCAGTGTTCGATCGTAGGCGCCTTTTCCGCGCTCTTCATCATGTTTCTCGGCCCGAAAGTGATCCAAGGAAATTCGCAAGGTTAGTCTTCCGGGGTAAGCCGCATCCAAACGCAAAATGCCTTCTTGCATTTTTGGACGCATCATCGGTCGCATTGCATTCGTCAGGATTAAAACCGTATATCCACGATCAAGACAAGCTTCGGCCATGTTAATCATTTCAGGGTTCATGAACGGCTCACCGCCAGTGAAAGCGATCTCTGTCACGGGCCAACTGCGTTCGGCAATTTGATTCAGATAGGAAACAACCTCGTCGCGGGTGATGTAAACAAGGCGATCATTTTGAGGTGAACTTTCGATATAGCAGTTCACGCATTCGATGTTGCACAACGTGCCTGTGTTAAACCAAAGCGTCGATGCTTTGATCAAAGGAACGGTAGCACGGTCTTCGCCTTTTGCGGTCACGTCGGGATTTTGGAATTTTCCAGCAGGAAGAATGCTTGCTTGCGTGTTCATGACTTCTCGTACTTAATCTTCGGATGGTCTAAGACCTGATAAGGCATGAGGGAAGTATAGATGTTGAGTGTTTACGAAACTGTGAGACGCAAGTTATCCCTAGAAAACCGCGTATGTTATCGATAACATATGGTGGTGACCACCGGAGGCCGCCATGGCAATGCAGACAATTCCAGTCGATCCTTTTGATCTGACCATTTTTGGCGCTACGGGCGATCTTGCGACGCGAAAAATTCTTCCCGGTCTTTTCCGCCGTATGCGTGCCGGCCAGATGCCAAAAGAAGCCCGAATTATTGGTGCCGCGCGCACAGAAATGACTCGTGATGATTTTCGCGCTTTGGTCAAGACATCCATTTGCACCGCCTGTAACCCTGAAAACGTGCAGAAGTCGGACCTGAAGCGGTTTCTCAACCAGATTGATTACCTTAAGTTGGATGTCTTTGCTGATACAGACTGGCATCGGCTCAAACCTATGCTGCGTAAAGATGTGGTTCACGCGTTTTACTTTTCGGTGGGTCCAGGTTTGTTTGGCAGGATTGCGCGGTGCCTAAAAGAACATAATCTTGCAGGGGATGACGCAAGAATTGTTGTGGAAAAGCCATTCGGCCGGGATCTTGCATCTGCAAAGCAGTTAAACACAGATCTTCGATCTTATTTCCATGAGCGCCAAATCTACCGAATTGACCATTATTTGGGTAAAGAAACCGTACAAAACCTAATGGCTATTCGGTTTGCCAATTCGTTGTTTGAACCGCTTTGGAACTCTCATCATATTGATCATGTGCAGATCACGGTCGCCGAAAGTCTGTCCGTCGAGGGCCGTGGAACCTACTATGATAAGTCAGGTGCGATGCGCGATATGGTGCAGAACCATATGATGCAATTGTTGTGCCTAACCGCGATGGAACCGCCCTCAAAATTTGAGGCCGATGCGGTCCGTGACGAAAAGCTGAAGGTTATTCGCGCGCTTGAGCCCGTCTCGACCGATGATGTTGTGCGGGGTCAGTATCTTGGAAGTGGCGCACAAGACGATTACAAGTCCCATGCTGAAAACCCAAATACTGTAACTGAAAGCTATGTGGCTTTGCGGGCTGATATCTCAAATTGGCGATGGGCGGGCGTTCCTTTTTATTTGCGCACGGGCAAACGTTTGCGGGATCGTGTGTCTGAAATTGTTGTTGTTTTCAAACATGCGCCGCATTCGATTTTCGGCTTTGGCGCGGCGCGTGGCGGCCGAAATGTCCTGACCATTCGTTTGCAGCCCGATGAAGGGATCACGTTGCGGGTGACAATCAAAGACCCCGGACCGGGGGGTATGCGCCTACGAGAGGTACCATTGGATATGAGCTTTGCCGAGGCCCTTTCAGCTGAGGTGGATGGCATGCCCGATGCCTATGAACGTTTGATTATGGATGTTATTCGGGGAAACCAAACACTCTTTATGCGCGGTGATGAGGTGGAAGCAGCTTGGGCGTGGGTAGATCCCCTTATTGACGTTTGGGCGGCGGATACCAAACTGCCGCAATCCTATGATGCAGGATCGCAGGGTCCTGAAGACGCTTTGCACCTTTTGGCTCGTGATGGGCGGCGTTGGCGCCGCATCGGTGGGGACAGCTGATGCTGCGCCGTTACGATACCCGTCAGGACCTCATGACCGGTTTGGCAGAAGAAGTTTGTAGACAACTGAAACGCACCATCCAAGAGCGGGGCAGGGCGTTTTTGTCGGTTCCTGGTGGATCTACTCCGCGTCCGTTTTTCGAAAGCTTGCGGGTAATGTCTTTGGACTGGTCCGAAGTCACGATTTGCCTCAACGATGAGCGCATGGTGCCTGAAACATCAGAGAGATCGAACGCAGCCATGATCAAAGCCCATCTGATGCAAGATGATGCGATTGCAGCCAGTTTTTTGGACCTTCTCGAAGCGCCGAACGATCTGTTGTCACATTTGCCTATCGATATCTTGGTGACGGGGATGGGGGCCGACATGCACACGGCCTCAATTTTCCCAGATTCCCCTCAACTCTTAGATGTGTTGAACCCCAATGCGCCCGCCGTTGTGACCGTGTCTACGCCGACAGGTGGTGAGGATCGTATTACGCTGTCCGCGCCGATCCTTAAGGCTGCACGGAACAAACATGTCCTGATTGTGGGACCTAACAAGCTGGCTGCCTACGAAAAATCGCTGATGTTTAAAACCCCAAGCGAAGCGCCCATTCGCGTCGTTTTAGAGGCGGATCCCCCGGCCGTCGTCCATTATGCGGAGTGATTGATGTCGAAAATTTGGTCTCAACTGAAAGCGCATAAGAAGCGCTTGCAAAGCACAACGATCATGGCGTTATTGTCGGACGATCCAGATCGCTTTGATAAATTTTCAAGTACCGCCTGTGATCTTTTGATGGATATCTCAAAGACCAAGATTGATCGGGCGGCAATGGCCTCGCTTTTTTCCTTGGCAAATTCCATGGATGTTGAAGGGCGCTGCAACGCTATGTTTACGGGTGAGAAAATCAACCAAACCGAGGGTCGAGCAGTTTTGCATACGGCTTTGCGCGCCGCGCGAGACGCGTCCATCATGGTGGATGGCGTGAATGTTGTCCCCCAAGTGCATCAGACATTGTCGCGGATGAACGCCTTTGCAGAAGCCGTGCGCATTGGAAAGGTTCATGCGGCAAATGGTCAGCCTTTTACCGACGTGGTGAATATTGGGATCGGGGGTTCGGACCTGGGGCCTGTCATGGCAACACAGGCTTTAAGACCCTATTGTGACGGCCCCCGCACCCATTTCATATCCAATGTCGATGGCGCGGATTTGGAAGATACGCTTGCCCCTTTGGATCCAAAACAAACCTTGATCATTGTTGCGTCCAAAACCTTTACAACAATCGAGACGATGACAAACGCTGCAGCAGCCAAGGATTGGCTGCTGACGGCCATGGACAAACCATCAGCTGATACGCATTTGGTGGCGCTGTCCTCCTCGGTCGAGAAAGCAGTCGCCTTTGGCGTGTCCGCAGACAGGGTTTTTGGGTTTGAGGATTGGGTCGGGGGACGCTATTCTTTGTGGGGACCAATCGGCCTATCCATCATGATTGCAATTGGTGCCGAAGGCTTCGGCGCTTTTTTAAAGGGCGCAGCAGAGATGGATGAACATTTTCGTTCCGCACCTTTGGAGCAAAATATGCCTGTTCTCTTGGCTTTGGTTGGCATCTGGCACAGTGTGGTCTGCGGTTATACGTCTCGCGCGATCTTGCCGTATGAAAACCGTTTGCTCCGTTTTCCGGCCTATCTTCAACAACTTGATATGGAATCGAACGGCAAAAGTGTGAGGATGGACGGCTCAAAGACCGAAGTTGAAACAGGACCGATCGTTTGGGGGGAGCCGGGTACGAATGGTCAGCATGCCTTTTATCAGTTGATCCATCAGGGCAGCCGCGTAATCCCATGTGAGTTTTTGATTGGCCGGGTCGGGCATGAACCGAAGCTTCGTGATCAGCATCGCTTACTGGTGGCCAATTGCTTGGCGCAATCCGAGGCGTTGATGCGCGGGCGCTCCTTGGAAGAAGCGCGCGCTTTGATGCAGGCTGCAGGTTTAAGCGGTGACGCGCTGGAACAACAAGCCGCCCATAGGGTCTTCCCGGGCGATCGCCCAAGTGTGACCCTTGTTTATCCGCAACTCTCCCCACGTGTTTTGGGTCAACTTATCGCGCTTTATGAACACCGTGTTTTTGTGGAAGGTGTCATTTTTGACATCAATAGTTTTGATCAATGGGGTGTCGAACTAGGAAAGGTTTTGGCCGTTGAGCTTTTGCCGTTGGTCGAAGGCGGGGACGCAAGCCACAAAGACGCCTCAACACAAGGATTATTGCGGCACTTGATTTAGCTGGGCTTTGCCCACAAAAATCAGTTCTTGCCATCATAGGTCCATCGATAGTGCGGCGGTGTCGGCCCTTTGTTCCTTTCACCTTGCTGATGCTGCTCCCATGCATGGGCCAGAATGCCCACAGATCGCGACAAAACAAACAACCCCCGCGCAAGAGGGGGCGCAAAACCAAGCTCTCCGTAAATCACTGCCGTAGCACCATCAATATTCATAGGAATCGGGTCCCCTTTGCGGTTTGCCAGCTCTTGTTCTAGCCAAAGCGCCACTTCCTTGAAGCCCCCCCTTGCTGTGCCGTCTGCGATTGCTCGGTCCACAATCTCCATCAAACGAGGCGCTCTAGGATCGACCGGTTTGTGAAACCGATGCCCAAAACCTGAGATAATTTTGCCATGTTGCGCTATCCACGCATCAAGGGTTTCGACGCGATTTTGTGACCCAATCAAATTTTCATAAAGTTCTAGGGCCTGCTCTCCCGCACCACCATGGAAATCGCCCAGCGTATTGACGGCAGAGGCCATGGCTGATTGCAAGCCTATGCCACAAGAGATGGCGATACGCGCAGTCGCAATGGACGGGGCCTGAGGGCCGTGATCTACGGCTGCGACTAAAGCCGCTTCGAGCAATTTAGCCTGACCTTGGGTTGGCACATCACCGCGCAACATCAGCCAAATCATCTGAGGAAAACTTAGCGTGCCGATCAAATCTTGAATGGGTTGGCCACGAAATTCAATTCGGCCAGGCTCCATATCGATGATGGATGTGCGCCACCAGTCGGAGACATCACTCATATTGCGCCCTCTTGTTTCAATCGTTCGATCTGTTCTGCACTTAAACCCAATGCGCTGTAGACATCTGAATTGTCTTGGCCCAATTGAGGGGGCGGGCTGTCCACCGCCGGCGCCACTCCATCCACTTTGACGCCTGTTCGAACCACACGAATGTCGCGGCCGACACCGGGGACATCGCTAAAATCCGCCAAAAAACCGCGATCGGCGATTTGCGGCATTTCAAGAACTTCCGTCACCGATAAAACCGCACCTGCCGGGACCCCAATGCGGTTCAGCTCTTTTGCCCAATCGCGGGCGGGACGGTCTTTCAGAGCTCGTTCTAAATCCTTGCGTAGGGCATGACGATTGGCTTTGCGATCTTCGCGGGTTTTGTATTCTGGACGCTCTCGCAGCTTGGCAAGGTCTAGATGATCCGTCAGGGCAACCCATTGTTCATCTTTATTGGCTGCGATGTTCAAAGCACCATCTGCAGTCTCAAAAGTTCCCGAAGGCGCAGAGGTAGGGTTCTCATTGCCTTGCGGGGATGGTGCCACACCAGCAATCAAATGGTTCGATACAACCCAGCCCATGGTCGCCATAACAGCTTCCAGCATCGAGACATCCAAAAAAGCACCGCGCGGTTTGGCGTTCAGCGCAGCGGAAATAGCAAATGCCGCCGTCATGCCTCCAACGGTGTCTGCAATAGGGTATCCAACACGCAAAGGGGCACTTTGGGTATCGCCAGTGATCGACATAACGCCAGAGGTTCCTTGGACGATTTGATCATAGGCCGGACGATGCACCCATGGGCCATCTTGACCAAAGCCTGAAATCGCACAGTAAATCAAATCTGGCTTTACTGCTTTAAGGGTTTCATATCCGATGCCCAAGCGGTCCATCACACCGGGGCGAAAATTTTCCACTACCACATCCGCAGTTTCGAGCAGATCCAGAAAGAGCGATTTCCCCTTTGCGTGTTTCAAGTTGATAGTAATCGACTTTTTCCCAGCATTTTGGGCCAGAAACGAAACACCCATACCTTGGTCATTTAGCGCTTGGTCAAGGCCTAGGTTTCGGGCTAGATCACCGCGTCCGACCGCTTCGACCTTGATGACTTCCGCTCCAAAGTGGACAAGTTGATGGCAGCAAAAGGGACCTGCAAGTACATTAGTAAGGTCAAGAATACGTATTCCACTCAGCGGTTTGTCTGACATAGATCCCTCGATGGCTGACCTGTATCGAATAGGCTTCGTAGGGAAGATGCAAGCCTTGCGCTAGTCGAGTTGAATGTCACTGATCAAAACGCCATCTGCGTCCGCGTATATCCATTGACCAGATCGGATCAGTGTCTCGCCCATACTAAGATCTGTGCCAACAGTTCCTCGTCCGGATTTTGTGCTTTTGACGGGCGAGGTTCCCAAAGCAAAAACAGCATAATCCATGGCACCAATATCGATGCTGTCGCGAATTGCCCCGTTCAAAACCAAACCAGCCCATCCGTTGGTCTTGGCAATGTCGGCCACCATGTCGCCGACAATGGCTTTGCGTGTTGAGCCGCCTCCATCGACGACCAGCACGCGGCCCTGTCCCTCAAGCCCAACTGTTTGTTTCAAAAGGGCATTGTCTTCGAAACAGGAAAGCGTTTCGACTTGGCCCATACAGAAATCGGCCCGACCAAATTTGCGAAATGGCAAATGAATTAATGCCAGACTGTCGGCGTGGTCATCGATCAGATCGGCTGTTTTCATGATGCGCGCCGTCTTCTACGTTTTGGCTCCCCATCGCCGGTACTTGCGCCTTGGTTGAAGCTGACATCGGGCAATTCAAGCAGCGAAGACAGGATCGGGAAGGGATCTGCGCTGTTTGGAATTGCACTTGCATTCACGAAATGCTCTTGGAAGCGTGGTTCAATTGCAGTTTCTATTTTTTCGATCTTCTGAACTTCGTTTTCGATCTCAGTCCGCGCATCGGTATTGAGAAGTGCAATGCGCGCGCCTGTTCCTGCCGCATTCCCGGCAGATGTCACTTTTTCCAACGTGCAGTCTGGGATCATACCAAGGATCATAGCATGTTTGGGCGAAATATGTGCCCCAAATGCACCTGCCAGAACGACGCGATCGACAGTGTCGACACTCATTTTATCCATCAGAAGACGCGCGCCTGAATAGAGCGCGGCCTTTGCCATTTGGATCGCGCGGATATCGGTGTTGGTCACGGCAATTACAGCTCCGGTTTTCGGATCTTCATAGAGTTTGTAAGAATATGTGCGCCCATCTTGAAAACAGCGTTCACTGCCCGTTTGTTCCGCAGATCCGATCAAACCTGTCGCATCTACCAGACCGGCAACCCGCATCTCAGCAATAACTTCAATTATACCAGAGCCACAAATCCCCGTAACACCTGTTCCCGATATGCTTTCCGGGAACCCGTCCTCATCAGACCAAATTTCAGAGCCGATGACCTGAAAACGGGGCTCTTTTGTCGTTGGGTTGATTTCGACACGTTCGATTGCCCCGGGGGCCGCGCGTTGACCTGCACTGATCTGGGCACCTTCGAATGCGGGTCCCGTTGGCGACGAACAGGCCAAAACACGTTCCTTGTTGCCCAACAAAATCTCGGCATTTGTACCAACATCTACAACCAAGACGAGGTCCTCTGATGTATAAGGATGTTCTGACAAGGCGACCGCAGCGGCGTCCGCGCCCACATGTCCTGCAATACACGGCAAAATATAGACGCGTGCGGCCGGATGAAGGCTCAACTCCAAATCAACAGCGCGCATAGACAAAGCCTCGGATGTGGCCAAAGCAAACGGCGCCTGACCCAATTCAAACGGATCAATGCCTAAAAAAAGATGATGCATTACGGGGTTACAAACAAAAACCGCATCGACGATCAGGTTGCGGTCAATCTCTGCCTCGGATGCCAATTGAATAAAAAGCGCGTTCATACCTTCGCGCACAGCAAGCGTCATTTCTTGATCGCCACCACTGTTCATCATTGAATAAGAAACGCGACTCATCAAATCTTCGCCAAAGCGGATTTGCGGGTTCATCAAGCCGCTTGAGGCGACCACATCACCGGTTGAGAGGTCACAAAGATGCGCCGCAATTGTTGTGGAGCCTAAATCAACTGCAAGCCCATAAACCGATCCATCATAATAACCTGGCCAAATATGCAGAATGCGCGGAGTGAACATGTCGTCACCCAGATGAATGGCACAGGTAACTTTCCAATCGCCTTGGCGCAACGTCTGCTGAAGAGAGGTTAGGATCCGAATGTCCGGCTCGAGATGGGGTAGGTTCCAATCGCGGCGCAATGCGCGAACCAAGCGTTCCAAATCCCCTGTGGGTTCATGCATATCGGGTTGGTCAACCTCGACATAGCAAAGTTTTGTTGAAGGGTTCATCGTAATGTTGCGAACCTCGGCCCGCTTGCGCACCACCTGTTTGTGGACCTGACTTTCAGGGGGCACATCGATCACAATATCGCCTTGGATGGTCGCCTGGCATCCCAATCTGCGGCCGTTCAACATGCCGCGTTTTGTTTTGTAGCGCTCTTCGACGGCGTTCCAATCTGACAGTGCGTCCTCGGCCACTGTGACCCCATGTTTCGGAAACTCGCCGAAAGAAGGCTGCACTTGGCACTTTGAACAGATACCACGTCCACCACATACAGAATCCAAATCGACCCCTAACTGACGCGCTGCAGTTAGAACGGGCGTACCTATTGGAAAATGACCACGCTTGCCCGAAGGTGTAAAAACGACAAGTGGATGTTGATCTGCCATAGCGCCCTCTTCCTATGCCCGAGATAGCATAGCAAGGTCTGTAGTAGCGTCAGGTGAATTCGCGTCGCGCTATGTCAGATTTGCGTCATGTGTTCGGCACGAATAGTGCCCAGTGGCACATCCCCAAATTGTATCGCAGAAGCAGCTCGGTTTTACCGAGCTGGATCAGATGCTCGCAATAATCATAGGCCTCGGGCGTGTCAGAGACGACAACATCGGCCGAGCTATCCCCTTCCACGCAGATTTTGGAAGTTGGTTGCACTTCGCGTAACAGAGATTTGGTCCAATTCGTGATCTCAATATACAGAGGGTCCGGTGTTTGATTGATCACAAAGACTTCGGATTGCGCCGCATGAAGCGCAGAGAGCGGCGCAACTGTTGCCGCGACCGTGACCCAAACACATAAAAAAACCGACTTATTGGACCCATATTGGCCGCCTATATGGTTTCCAATTACCCTTCTTTGTCGGTTTTGTAGTAATTGTGTCCCTAACTTTACTTTAACGTGATTGGGCCGTCTTTTGCTTAATCCGCCTCTGCCAGTAAGGCGTTAAGATCAAACGGTTCGTTGACCATATGCAAGGCGCCTTGAGAATCAATAGGCCAGTCTTCTGTAGGTCTGTCCCAATACAATTCAACACCGTTGTCATCTGGGTCTCGCAAGTAAAGCGCTAGGCTGACCCCATGATCTGCAGCGCCATCCAAATTCAAACCAGCGTCCAACACGCGCTCATACGCGACCGCCAGATCACGCTTGGTCGGATACAGAATTGCGCAGTGATACAGACCCGCTGATCGTACAGGCGCAGGGGGCGCCCCGGCCGAATGCCAAGTGTTCAGGCCAATATGGTGGTGATAGCCACCAGCACCAAGGAACACGGCCTGTGGCGTACGCGCCATCTCTTCAAAACCTAAGATATCGCGGTAGAACGCCAGAGCGCGCTCAATGTTTGCAACCTTCAAATGGACATGCCCGATCTGCGTTTCCTTTGGAGCCAAATATGCTTGTGTCATGTTTAAACCCTTTCTTCGTCACAAAATGCTCATTGGTAGCTCAGCACACAAGTGACAGGGACAAGAATGGATTGTTCGGCCCTAGGAAACGAAGGCCCACGGCACGCGCCTTCGGCGGCTTTAAGGAAGGTATCTGAGTTTGATCAACGGCGACGCCCACCACGGCGACGTCCACCGGTTTCACTTCCGGCTGCTCCGGCAGGTTTGTTGAACTTGATCCAATTCGCACCGCCTTCGTCATTATTTGTCAGAAAATTGGCAGCACGGATGGCTTCCATTTCCTTACCGGCCCGTGGTTTCGTCGATCCCATTCCAAAAAGCTGAACGAAAGTTTCGTCATCCATATCTTCGGGCAATGTGATGCCCGCGGCGGCAACTGCGGCCCGTTTTTCCGCGATCTTTGTGGGTCCAACTGGCAGGGCAACCGGGTTCATGATCGCGGAGGTCATACCAGCGCCCATAGCCATAGGCAGGAACGCATTGTTGATACCATGACGGTTTGGCAGACCAAAAGAGATGTTGGAAGCGCCACATGTTGTGTTCACGCCAAGCTCTTCGCGCAAGCGTCGAACCAATGTAAAAACCTGTAGCCCCGCAGTGCCCATAGCGCCAACCGGCATCACCAACGGATCGACCACGATGTCATGCGCTGGAATGCCAAAATCGGCAGCGCGTTCAACAATCTTCTTAGCAACCGCGAAACGAACTTCGGGATCTTCAGAAATACCAGTGTCATCATTGGAGATCGCCACAACAGGTACATTGAATTTCTTCACGAGCGGCAAAACCGCCTCTAGTCGTTCCTCCTCGCCGGTGACGGAATTAAGCAGGGGACGCCCCTTGGCGGCGTCAAGACCGGCTTCCAATGCACCTGGAACTGAGGAATCGATGCATAATGGGCAATCTGTCACCGCTTGGACCGTTTCAACCAGCTGGCGCATTAGTGCGGGTTCTACAAAGTTATTGTCTGCATAGCGAACATCTTCCGACATTTTGTTAGAAAAAACCGCACCCGAATTGATATCTAAAACTGTTGCACCAGCTGCGACCTGTGCCAAGGCGTCGTTTTCAACACGAGAAAAATCGCCGGCTTCAAGCTCCACATTTAGGACCTTGCGTCCAGTTGGATTGATCCGTTCGCCAATCACACAGAACGGCTGGTCGAAGCCGATTATGGCTGTTTTGGATTGAGATTCGACAATCGTCTGTGTCATTTTTGATCTTTCTTAAGCTTGATCTGCTGGGATTGCCGCACTGCCACCATGTTCCATGGTCCAACCGGCACAGGTTTTGATCCCGCCCAATGGGAAGAAGTGCACAGCCTCGATGTTGAAATTCGGATTTGCGGCCTTGTGGGCTGCAAGATCTGTCAGAACCTCTGTCGGCTCAAACGGCAAGAGCAGCTTGGTGACATCTTTGGCCCGACGTTGCAAAACGCGCAGGGATGGGCCAACCCCACAAGCGATCGCAAATTTGATCATGGTTTGCAATTTTGCTGGTCCTGCAATGCCGATATGGATGGGGATGTCGATACCATTTTCTTTGATCCGATCGGCCCATTCGATAACAGGACCTGCTTCAAAACAAAACTGAGTGGCCAGGGCCATTTCGGCATCTGTGCGTTCCGCAAAGGACTGTTTCCAACTCAGTGCGGCATCGGCGTTTTTCGTTGAGCCGTCTGGATCAATATCTTTGTTCACTTCAGGATGGCCAGCGGTGTGCAAACGTTTGAACCCGGCTTGATCGAATTCCCCCGTTTCGAGCAGTTGCATGGAATCCTCAAAATCGCCTTGCGCTGCATTGAGGCCGCCGGCAAGCAGAAGGGCTTGGTCTACATCTGCTTCGCCTTGATAGCGCGCGATCCAATCTGCAAGAGTAGCTTGATCTTTGATGATACGCGCTGGAAAATGCGGCATCACGGGATAGCCTTCTTCGTTCAATCTTTTGGCCGTTGCGACCATATCGTCGATAGGCGTGCCATCTATATGTGCGATATACACCCGCGTCCCTTTGGGCAGGATCGCGCGAAAATCGTCGACTTTTTCAGCCGTTCTGGGCATGACTTCGATTGAGAAGCCTGTCAGGAATGCCTCCATATCGGGGTTTACGTCAGTCTCCAGCTTGCGCGCAGTGTTTCCAAAAATAGCCATTTAAGTCTCCTTTTTGTTCCAACCTTCGTTATCAATAAGGTCTTTGAGCCGATCTTTTGTGAAGTCTTGTTCCAACCGATCGGCTTCTTGATCTGCTACAATGTCTTGTTCGCCTTCCCGCTCAAAGGGCTCGGCTTTGCGCCATTCTGCAAGATAAGCGTCGGTGTCGCGCGCGCCCACCTTCATGGCACAACGGTCGATGGCCTGTTCAAATCTTTCAGATAATTGTCGCTTTGCTCCGCGGCGGCCGGCTCCGACAATGACCTGGGCGGGAATATCGCGCCAATACACGATTGTGACAGATGGCATGATTGCTCCTTTAATCCTTAGACTGGTTGCCTATCTGTTTGTGAGCAGAAAAAATGCGCGGATATCGACCAGCACAATCTGGATTGCGACATCACGCAAAATTCGCACAACGGTCGCAGAGGCTTGTAAGATAAGGCATCTCTGCGTAATCTGTATCGAAACGAGATCGTGCAATGGCACATACGGAATTGACACAAATGGCGGATGTCTGCGGACCCGCCAAGAAAAAAGGGCCTAAAGGCGCGCCTGACAAACGGCTCTATGCAGCCGTAGATTTAGGGACGAATTCGTGCAGAATGTTGATTGCGCGGCCTAATGGGTTGTCCTTTGATGTCGTAGACGCGTTTTCTAAGCCCGTATATTTGGGCAAAGGGCTGGTCGATAATGGTGCTCTGTCCCGCGGTGCGATGGACCGCACCATGTCTGCCTTGCAAATCTGCAAACAGAAACTCTGTACAAATAAAGTCAATCATGTGCGCCTTGTTGCAACTGAGGCCTGTCGTCAAGCCACAAATGGGCGATCTTTTTTAAACAAGGTGCGGCAAATGACGGGTCTTCGGTTTGAAATGATCCCACCCAAGGAAGAGGCGCGGCTTGCCGTGATCGGAGCAGCTCCGCATGTGCGCGAAGATTCCGAACAAATTTTAGTGGTCGATATTGGTGGCGGCTCAACCGAGATGGTTTGGATTGACTTGCGCGGTGTCGATCCCATGGAGCGGACGACAGCTGTGTTGAATTTGAAGATCGGGTCCAAGACAGAGCAGATAAAATCCCATCAAGGGGCAAAAGTTGTCGATTGGATTTCTATTCCGTGGGGCGTTTCGACATTGTTGGGGCAATATTCGGACGTTGAAAACGACGCTGACCAATTTGCGCTGATGTCGTGGTTTTTCGAAGAACAGCTCTATGCGTTCGGACCGGCACAGGCGCAGGCGAACAATATGTGCCCAAATTGCTTTCAGGTGATCGGAACCTCGGGTACCGTGACGACGGTCGCAGCATCGCATTTGAAATTGTCGCGATATGTCCGCGACAAAGTCGATGGCGTCGATCTTTCTGCTGCGGATGTGGATACCGTTGTGAACCAGTATTTGCGTCTTGGACATAAGGGTCGCCAGTCTGACCCGTGTATCGGGAAGTCCCGCGAAGCTCTGATCATGTCAGGCGCTGCAATTTTACAGGGTATTTTGCGGGTTTGGCCGACCGAGAAGCTGACAGTGGCTGATTGCGGTTTACGCGAAGGTCTTTTGTTCAGTCAAATGACGGAACAAGGTGTTTGGGACGAGGTATGAGCAATGGAAAACAAACCTCGGGTCGCGGTCAGCGCGAATTGCGAACGCGTGTCAAAACGGCCAAGGGGCGTCGCCTTAGCTCCACCCGCTGGTTAGAGCGGCAATTGAATGACCCCTATGTGCAAAGTGCCAAAGTTCAGGGCTTTAGAGGTCGAGCGGCCTTCAAGATTATGGAACTGGATGACAAGTTTCGATTTTTGAAGCCGGGCTCTCGCGTTGTTGATCTTGGGTGCGCGCCTGGCGGTTGGTGCCAGGTGGCAATTCCCCGAATAAACGCACTTGGAGAAATGAAGGGCAAAGCGGTGGGTCGAATTATTGGCATTGATCTTCAAGAGGTCGATCCGATCACCGGAGCAGAATTGCATATCTTGGATTTTCTCGAAAACGACGCTGATCAGAAAGTCAAAGACTGGTTGGGCGGGAAGGCTGATGTGGTGATGTCCGATATGGCAGCGGCCAGTTCAGGGCATAAACAGACAGATCACTTGCGCATTATGGCGCTTTGCGAAACGGCAGCGTATTTTGCTTTTGATGTCTTAGAAGAAGACGGAGCGTTCGTGGCCAAAGTTCTTGCCGGTGGGGCCGAAGGCGATTTGCAAAAGTTGCTCAAACAAAAGTTCACCAAAGTTGCGAATGTAAAACCACCAAGCAGTCGGTCTGACAGCTCAGAGAAATTTGTGGTCGCAACCGGGTTTCGGGGGTAAGCTTAACTGCGTAGGTTTTATAAGTTGCAAACGATTTTCATGAGGTATTTCAACACTTTTTTTAATTGGTTCTATCATTGTTTTCTGTATGTCTTTTGTTTCCTCAGCTAGAGCCGACCAGCTATTAGAGCCGCCAAAACCCAAGCGCTCCAAATTGGTTAAGCTAACAAAAAATGTATCTGAAAAAGTAGCAGGACAACGGATTGTCGGGCCTGCGTTGAATTCGACGCGCGTTTTCAGTTGATTGGGTGACTATGCCGTTCTTTACGGAACATTTTTGGGTAACCCCACATGATCTTTTCATTACTTTGAAAATAAAGAGCTCGGACTTGTTCGTTTCGGCTCCGGTCAAAAGCTCAAAAGCGGCGTTTCTGAAGTGCTGAACGATTGTTACCACAATAGCGAACTGATCGGTTGAACAGAAAACGCGCCAGCCGACTATGGCAAATTATCGGGCGGTTAAACGTTGGTTGACACCTTTGAGGGGCAAAAAGTCTATGTTGCGATGAGGTGGAAGGTGTCTGGTTTCCCCAAGTCAGAGTTGGTCTTGGAAGATATCAAAGCTTTAGGCGGTTAAGGGTTCCAACCCTTAGGCGCCAATTCAAATCCATCGAATTCGAAACCCGGTGAAACTGTGCAGCCGACGAAGGCCCATCCACCGACAGGTTTGGCGCGCTGCCAGGCGTCTTTTGGAACGATGTGTTGGGGTTCTTGTCCGCCGCTTATGTCTGCGCCCAAGAGTAGGGTTTGTGTCTCGGTCACATAGATGTCCAACTGTACCGGCGCACCAACATACCAGTGCCAAATTTCTGTAGCATCCACTTTGTGCCAATGGCTGTTTTGATCGGCCTCAAGCAGAAAGTAAATCGCAGTACCTTGGGCACGCGGCAAACTCTGTTCTCGCCAAGTTTCTTTGAACCACCCACCTTCGGGATGAGGTTGAAGGCCAAAATGGGAGATGATTTCTTCTGCTGTCATTGCAAGTTCCAGAGGTTTCCAAATCCTTGTTAGCACCCTCAATAGAACCACTAAACTGATTTAGCGATTTTAACGGTAAGGCTTTTCCCCTTTCCATTGCCGTCAACCCGTGCGAAGGGGACGCGCCAACACCGCTACTCTGGAGACATGCCATGGAGATTCGTGAGGCCCTCACTTTTGATGATGTTTTGTTGGTTCCCGGAGAAAGCCGTGTACTGCCAGCAGATGCCGATACACGCACGCAAATCACCAAACAAATCAATCTGAATATTCCGCTTCTTAGCTCAGCCATGGACACCGTCACAGAGGCAAAAATGGCGATCGCTATGGCGCAATCTGGTGGAATGGGTGTCATTCACCGTAATCTCACGGATGAGGAACAGGCCGCCCAAGTGCGTCGAGTCAAAAGGTTTGTGTCCGGCACTGTCTATAAGCCGATCACTTTGCGCCCGGATCAGACATTGGAAGAAGCAAAAGCTTTGCAAGCGCGGTACCGGATCACCGGGTTTCCTGTCGTGGATGATAGCAACAAAGTCGTCGGCATTGTGACCAACCGCGATATGCGTTTTGCCAGTGATGACAAAACGCCTGTTTCGGTCATGATGACATCTGACAATCTTGCAATTTTGCAAGAACCTGCTGATTTGGATAAGGCCAAATTGCTTATGAAAGAGCGACGGATCGAAAAGCTCTTGGTAACAGACGCAGCGGGTAAGCTGTCAGGGCTGCTGACTTTGAAGGATCTGGAACAGGCTGTGCTCAACCCGATTGCTTGTAAAGATCAGCTTGGTCGTTTGCGTGTGGCCGCCGCAACAACGGTCGGTGACAAGGGTTTTGCGCGTTCGGAGGCGTTGATTGATGCTGGTGTGGACATGATTGTGGTCGATACCGCGCATGGCCATTCTGCCTCGGTAAGTGAAGCGGTGGAACGTGTGAAGCGGTTGTCGAATGATGTCCAAGTTCTGGCTGGCAATGTTGCAACCTCTGAGGCTACGAAGGCCTTGATCGGGGCAGGCGCAGACGCGGTTAAGGTTGGCATCGGACCAGGCTCGATTTGTACGACCCGCATTGTGGCAGGGGTTGGTGTTCCACAGCTAACTGCGATCAGCGACAGTGCAGCGGTCGCCAGCCAATCCGGTATTCCAGTGATCGCCGATGGCGGAATTAAGTTTTCGGGTGATTTCGCCAAAGCCATTGCAGCCGGTGCGCATTGCGCGATGATCGGGTCTATGCTTGCAGGCACAGATGAAGCGCCTGGAGAGATCATTTTGTATCAAGGCCGCAGCTTTAAAGCCTATCGGGGAATGGGCTCTGTTGGTGCAATGGCGCGCGGTTCTGCGGATCGCTACTTTCAAAAAGAAGTGTCTAACGAAAAACTGGTACCTGAAGGCATCGAAGGTCAAGTTCCCTATAAGGGACCTGCGGGAACAGTACTCCATCAATTAGTCGGTGGTCTGCGTGCGGCAATGGGATATACTGGCAGCGCTACAATTGATGACATGCGCACCAAATGCACATTCGTGAAAATTTCTGGCGCTGGCTTGAAGGAGAGTCATGTTCATGATGTCCAGATCACCCGCGAGGCGCCAAATTACCGGGCCAGCTGATGCGGCTTCCAGGGCGTGTTGCAGCTGCGATTGAATGTCTTCCTGAAATTCTCGAGGGCAAGCAGGTAGAAGCTGTCGTTAGACAATGGTCGCGATCACATAGGTTTGCGGGGTCAAAAGATCGATCGGCGATACGAGATATCCTCTACGATATTTTGCGCATGCGTCAAAGCTGTGCTGCACATGGTGGGGCAGAGACGGGCCGCGCTCTGGTATTGGGCTGGGTTCGCCTAAAAGGTTTTTGTGTGGATGCGGTTTTCGGTGCTGATCAATTTGGACCAAAACCCCTACACGAGGAAGAAATTCTGACCACAGCGCCGCGCGCGGGGGCACATTTCAAAAATATGCCTGAGTGGGTGTTTGCGCGCTTGAAATCGGATCACGGTGATCTTGCTCCCAAAATCGCAAAAGATTTGTCGCATCGCGCGGCCGTTGATTTACGTGTTCACGCATCTCGTGGGTCGCGAGAGGCGGTGCAAGCTAACCTAAGTTCAGAGGGTTTTGAAACCGTAGACTTGCCCGATGTATATGGCCTTCGCGTCACGTCCAGTGCGCGCCAAATTTCAAAAAGCAGTGCATATCTGGACGGATTGATTGAGCTTCAAGATGCTAATTCGCAAGCCGCTTGTGCGTCCATTCTTGTCCGAGAAGATCAAAAGGTTTTAGATTACTGTGCCGGTGCCGGGGGAAAGACGCTGGCACTGGCGGCCGGTCAGCCAGCCGCAAATTTCACAGTTTGGGACATCTCTGAAACACGCATGGTTGATTTGCTAGATCGGGCAGAACGGGCCGGGTCGCAGGTGAGAATCGCAAAATCTGATCCGGCCATGTTGTCTGATCGGTATGATCTTGTGTTACTGGATGTGCCATGTTCTGGCTCCGGGTCCTGGCGTCGTGATCCCCAAGGTAAATGGACCCTCACAGCAAGCCGTTTGAAAGACTTGATCGAAACACAGAACAGACTTCTTCAAATGGCAACGGGGCTATGTGCCAAGAACGGTAAAATTGCATACATTACCTGTTCCCTTTTTGCGGATGAAAATGACGCTCAAATAGAGAAATTCCTAAGGGAAAACCCGAGCTGGCGTATCGAAATGCGAAAATTTTGGTATCCTGGGCAGCATGGGGATGGTTTTTTCCTTTGCATTTTGTCGCGTCATAACTGAACCTTAACATATTATTGTTTTTTTAGGTCAATTTATACTGGAGGGCTCGCGGTGTCGCGCGCAAATTTCTTAAGTTATTTTGTCGCTCTGGGCGTCGTTATTTTGGCCGTCTTAGCTTTTGTTCTTATGAACAGCTGGTCTGCGGGCTTATTTTTTTCGGCACTTCTTGGGCTTGTTATCGGTTTGGCAAACCGCCGTGATTTAAAGCTTCCCGATACAAACATTCGAGAGGTTTGGTCATATTTTTTCACCTCCTATACGCCATATCGGCGTTCTTGGAGCGCAACGCCTGACATCCCGATTGTGACAATTGACGAATATGCCAATGTCACTTCAATAAGTCCGACGGCGGCACAAATTTTGGGTGTAAGAGGTGTGGCAACACCGATCCCGTTCGAAGAAATTTTCGATGGGTTTGGTCAGGCATCCGATGCCTTGTGCCGGAGTGCCGTTCGCGGCCCACGAAAGCAAAACCCGATCTTGCTTAAGGCCAAGCGCATCGCTGAGGACAGCTTTGTTCAACTGTCTTGGTTGCCACCTGCAAACCGTCAACAGCACCGTTCTGCCCTGATTACAGATGCGACCGAACTAAAATCGTTGGAAACCCAGTTCGTGCAAGGTCAAAAAATGCAAGCGATTGGTCAACTCGCAGGCGGTGTTGCACATGATTTCAACAACCTTCTTACCGCGATTAGCGGGTATTGCGATCTTCTTTTGCTCGACAAAACGGACAAGCATCCAGATTACGCTGACCTGCGTCAGATTTCAAACAACGCTAATCGTGCTGCAGGATTGGTTGCGCATCTTTTAGCATTTTCACGTCGACAAGCGTTGCGGCCTGAGATTTTGAACATCAACAATCTGGTCTCCCAACTGTCTGCTTTGTTGGATCGTTTGGTCGGCGAAAAAATCACACTGGCTTTTGAGCGTGGGCAATCCATCAAGCCGGTGTTTGCAGATGGGCGCCAGCTTGAGCAGGTTCTTATGAACTTGGTTGTGAATGCGCGGGATGCGATGCCCGAAGGCGGTGTGATCAAAGTCCAGACAGACACGGTGGGTCTTCCAGCTGGATGGCGCCAAGATGGATTCGAAGTTCCACCTGGTGAGTATGTCGTTATCGAAGTCACCGACTGCGGAGTTGGAATGGACCAAAGTACGATTGAGAAGATATTTGAACCTTTTTTCACAACCAAGAAAACAGGTGAAGGAACCGGATTGGGCCTTTCCACGGTCTACGGAATCGTCAAACAATCCGGCGGCTATGTGTTTGTGGACAGCACGTTGGGTCATGGAACGCGGTTTTCTGTCTTTTTGCCCGTGCATGTCAAAGGCGATTTGCCGAAGGTCATCGCGCCTGAACCACAAGAACTTCGCACATTTGGACTCTCAGGCACCAAGGTTCTGTTGGTCGAAGATGAGGCCCCCGTTCGGGCCTTTGCATCCCGGGCGCTAGCGATGCAAGGTGTGCTGGTACAAGAGGCGGACTCGGCAGAAGCAGCAATGACGATCTTGGAAGACCAAAAATTTGTACCAGATTTGGTGGTCAGTGACGTTGTTATGCCTGGAATGAATGGACCCGAATGGATCGAAAAGGTGCGGGCAGACCGTCCCAGTTTGAAAGTCATATTTGTTTCTGGCTATGCAGAAGATGTCATGGAGAAGGCCAGAGAGCGTATAGATGGCGCAATGTTTTTGCCCAAGCCTTACTCTCTCGCTTCGCTTATCGAGGCGGTTCAAAACTTGTCGAGCAGTTAAGAGCATTTTGATAAAGTGCATAATCTGCCGCAAAATGATGCTTCAACCGATTTCGATTCTCAGATGAAAGATCCAATTTGACTTCTGGACTGGCATTCACCCATTCCAAACCAAATGTCAGCCCAAGCCGTTTGTTCAAGAATTCAACGGCATGATCCATATGATCATAGGCAAAAAGATGTCTCACAGACAATGTTCCACCTCCTGATAAAAACTTGGACTGTTGGCCGATGCGCGCGAAAGCGGGGCGATCGTGTTCTAGATAGGCATTTACAAAAGTATCGAAACTGAGTGTTGCAGTGGACTTGTCTTCGGAAACGTCAGGACGTGTTCTATAGCGATACCAGGAATGAAGCCAATCTATCGGCTCTCTGATGATTGCAAACCCTTGGGGCATTGGAGCATTCAAGCTTGAAAGTAACGGAAGCAGTTTTTTTTCAGCACGAATTGTACTGATATGTTTCGCAGGTCCGCGCAAAACGAGGTCTGCATGAGGAGCCAATGCCCGATGCAGCGCTGTTGTGCCCGTTTTGGGTGGAGCGTAAATCAAAAGGGATTGTTCAAGGAAAACAAGCATCTAAGAGCATTTTCTGAACCGTAGGAAAATTATCTGCAAGCAGTTTACTTGTTTGTAACCATCTTTCTCCAGTTTTTTAACAAGAATTATGTTGAAATGTTCGCGTTTTGATCTCATACGTCTCATTAAGAACAAGAGGTGAACGAAGCAGTTATTGCCGCATCAAACGCGGTGTGCAACAAGGAGAAAACAATGGGTGCAACCCTTTTAGACATGAACGACAAACAGGCATCAGATAAACAAAAAGCGCTCGAGTCTGCTCTTGGACAGATTGAGCGTCAGTTTGGTAAAGGCTCGATAATGAAGCTGGGCCAAGACAGTGCTGTTTTGGACATTGAGGCAACATCGACGGGATCAATCGGCTTGGATATCGCGCTTGGTATTGGTGGCATTCCAAAGGGGCGGATTGTTGAAGTTTATGGACCAGAAAGTTCGGGCAAAACCACGCTGACATTGCATTGTGTTGCGGAAGAGCAAAAGAAGGGCGGCGTTTGTGCATTTGTGGACGCCGAGCATGCCTTAGACCCTGTTTATGCCAAGAAGCTTGGCGTTGATTTGGATGAATTGTTAATTTCTCAACCAGATGCTGGCGAGCAAGCCTTGGAAATCACCGATACTTTGGTGCGGTCTGGCGCTGTTTCGATGGTGGTGGTTGATTCCGTGGCCGCTCTGACGCCACGCTCTGAGCTTGAAGGGGACATGGGCGACGCTCAGGTGGGTTCGCAGGCACGATTGATGTCACAAGCCATGCGTAAACTGACCGGCTCGATTTCAAAGTCAAAATGCACTGTGATTTTCATCAACCAAATACGGATGAAGATTGGCGTGATGTTTGGTTCCCCGGAAACAACAACCGGCGGAAACGCATTGAAATTCTATTCTTCCGTACGCTTGGACATCCGCCGCATCGGCGCTCTCAAGAACCGTGACGAGGTTGTGGGCAACCATACACGTGTCAAAGTTGTCAAAAACAAAGTTGCGCCACCTTTCAAAGAGGTGGAGTTCGATATCATGTATGGCGAAGGCATTTCAAAAACTGGAGAACTGGTCGACTTGGGCGTCAAGGCAGGTTTGGTCGAAAAATCAGGGTCTTGGTTTTCTTATGGCGATCAACGGATTGGCCAGGGGCGCGAGAATGCAAAACAGTTCTTGAATGAAAACGCTGATATTGCCTTGGAAATCGAAGACAAAATCCGGGCGGCTCATGGATTAGATTTCGATATGCCCGCGGGATCTCGAGATAGTAGCAACGATGACGACGCGGTACTAGAAGCCTAAAAGCTTGTATCTGCCGTGGACAGTATGATCCTCTAGTTATACATCCCCGCAAGATACGATCTTGCGGGGATTTTTATGGCCAGTCTGAACGATATTCGTAGCACCTTCTTGAGCTCCTTTGAGAAGCAGGGCCATCAGATTGTCCAAAGTTCTCCGCTTGTGCCGCGCAACGACCCGACGCTGATGTTCGTCAATTCCGGTATGGTTCAATTCAAGAATCTTTTCACTGGGATTGAAAAGCGCGACTATACCCGGGCCACGACGGCCCAGAAATGTGTGCGGGCAGGTGGCAAGCACAACGATCTCGACAATGTCGGATATACGGCGCGCCACCATACTTTCTTTGAGATGCTGGGGAATTTCAGCTTTGGGGACTATTTCAAAACCGAAGCCATCCCCTTTGCATGGGACCTCATCACCAAAGATTTCGATATTCCAAAGGATAAGCTTTATACGACCGTATATCACACAGATGATGAAGCTTTTGAGATTTGGAAAAAAGTCGGTGTTCCGGAAGAGCGGATCATCCGCATCGCCACTTCTGACAATTTTTGGCAAATGGGCCCGACAGGCCCTTGTGGACCATGCACAGAAATTTTTTACGACCATGGGGATCATATCTGGGGTGGACCTCCTGGCTCCGCAGAAGAAGACGGCGATAGGTTCATCGAGATTTGGAATGTTGTCTTCATGCAAAATGAGCAGTTTGAAGATGGCTCTATGCGTGAATTGGATATGCAGTCGATCGATACTGGGATGGGGCTGGAACGGATTGCCGCCTTGCTCCAAGGCAGTCACGACAATTACGATACGGATTTGATGAAAGATTTGATCGAGGCCTCTGCCCAGGCGACCGGCGTTGATCCCTACGGTGCTCAGAATGTGCATCATCGCGTGATTGCAGATCATTTGCGGTCTACATCATTTTTAATTGCAGATGGTGTTTTGCCCTCAAATGAGGGGCGGGGCTACGTGCTGCGACGTATCATGCGCCGTGCCATGCGGCATGCACATCTTTTGGGTGCGAAAGATCCCGTCATGCATCGTTTGGTTCCCGCCTTGGTCAAACAAATGGGACAGGCCTATCCAGAACTGTCGCAAGGGCAGGCAATGATTGAAGAGACCCTTCTTTTAGAAGAAACGCGCTTCAAAACCACTTTAGACCGGGGTTTGAAGCTGCTGGATGACGAATTGGCAGGTCTAGACGCTGGAAAACAAC
>JBCCAU010000002.1:0-508895 GCA_039814625.1 Pseudomonadota bacterium | reverse complement strand
CGTCATACGCTTTGAAGTCACCAAACTGCTTGGTGATCGCAGCCGTTAACGTCGTCTTACCGTGGTCAACGTGGCCGATTGTGCCGATGTTACAATGCGGCTTATTACGCTCAAACTTTTCCTTTGCCATAATGGCCTCCTCTAATGCGCTTAGGCGAACTTCGCCTGAATTTCTTCTGAGATGTTGGACGGTACAGGTTCATAATGTGAGAACTGCATGGTGAAGTTCGCACGACCCGAAGACATGGACCGCAAGTTGTTGATGTAACCGAACATATTCGCCAATGGGACATTCGCGTCGATGGCAATTGCATTGCCGCGCGGCTCTTGACCCTGAACTTGCCCCCGACGGGATGTCAGATCGCCAATGATACCGCCCGTGTATTCTTCAGGCGTGATGACTTCGACTTTCATGATCGGCTCGAGTAGCTTTGCGCCCGCATCTTTCATGCCCTGACGCATGCCCATACGGCCTGCGATTTCAAACGCCATAACGCTTGAGTCAACATCGTGATACGCACCATCGATCAACTCAACCGCAAGATCGATCACTGGGAAACCTGCCAATGGGCCACTGTCCAGAACGCTCTCAATCCCTTTTTCAACACCGGGGATGTACTCTTTTGGAATAGACCCGCCAACGATCTTGGATTCAAACGCATATCCTTCGCCCGGCTCTTGCGGTTTCAGGATCATCTTCACACGACCAAACTGACCAGACCCACCCGACTGTTTCTTGTGCGTGTAGTCGACTTCTGCTTCCCGAGAGATCGTCTCACGGTAAGCCACTTGAGGCGCACCAATATTCGCTTCGACTTTGAATTCCCGCTTCAACCGATCGACAAGGATGTCGAGGTGAAGTTCGCCCATACCCTTCATGATCGTCTGACCAGACTCGATATCTGTTTCAACCCGGAACGAAGGATCTTCGGCGGCCAAACGGCCAAGACCTTGTGACATCTTCTCTTGGTCGGCCTTCGTTTTCGGTTCAACCGCGATTTCGATCACTGGATCAGGGAATGTCATCGTTTCCAAAACAACTGGATCGTTCTTTGCCGACAATGTATCACCCGTCGTCGTGTCTTTCAGACCCGCCAAAGCAATGATGTCACCCGCGAAGGCTTCTTCGATTTCCTCACGGTTGTTGGAGTGCATCATCATCATACGGCCGACACGCTCTTGCTTGCCCTTCGTCGTGTTAATGACGCTATCGCCCTTGTTCATAGTACCTGAGTAGATGCGCGTGAACGTGAGAGAGCCAACAAATGGATCGTTCATGATTTTAAACGCAAGACCGGCAAACGGCATCGCGTCATCGGCACGACGTGCAATGTCACGCGTTTCCGTTTCATCGCCCGGCTTAAAGCCCATGTAATCCACAACGTCCAAAGGCGATGGGAGGTAGTCGATAACAGCATTCAACAAAGGCTGTACGCCCTTGTTTTTAAAAGCAGACCCCCCCAAAACCGGAACGAACTCCATGGCTAAAGTACCTTTTCGGATCAAAGCCCGAAGGGTCTCAACACTTGGCTCTTCACCTTCCAAGTATGCTTCCAGCGCATCTTCGTCCTGTTCCACAGCTGCTTCGATCATCTTCTCGCGCCATTCGGCCGCTTGATCAGTAAGCTCTGCCCGGATCTCGCGCTTATCCCATGTCGCGCCCAGATCTTCACCCTCGTAAACCCATTCCTGCATGGTCACGAGGTCGATAAGACCTTCGAGTTCGGTCTCTGCGCCAATTGGAAGGGCCACGGGAACTGCGCGTGCGCCGGTGCGATCTTCGATCATGTGAACACAGTTGAAGAAATCGGCGCCGATCTTGTCCATCTTGTTCACGAAGACAATGCGCGGCACCTTATAGCGATCCGCCTGACGCCAAACCGTTTCTGTCTGCGGTTCAACGCCTGCGTTTGCATCCAGAACACAGATCGCGCCGTCAAGAACTGCTAGGGACCGCTCAACTTCGATTGTAAAGTCAACGTGACCTGGTGTGTCGATGATGTTCATACGGTGCTTTTCAGTTTCCGCAGTCTCACCGTCTTCAGTCCGCTCCCAGAACGTGGTTGTCGCCGCAGATGTTATTGTGATGCCACGCTCTTGTTCTTGCTCCATCCAGTCCATCGTCGCAGCACCATCATGCACTTCGCCGATATTGTGGGATTTCCCTGTATAGTACAGGATGCGTTCGGAACATGTCGTCTTGCCCGCATCAATATGGGCCATGATACCGAAGTTACGGTAGCGATCGAGAGGGTATTCGCGTGCCATGGGTCTAGCCTTTGCTTTGATTTACCAGCGGTAGTGAGAGAAGGCCTTGTTTGCTTCGGCCATCTTATGAGTGTCTTCGCGCTTTTTAACGGCGTTACCGCGAGAATTTAACGCATCCATGAGTTCGCCTGCGAGACGCTCTTCCATGGTGTTTTCATTGCGGCCGCGTGAGGCTGTGATCAACCAGCGGATCGCCAACGCTTCACGGCGCTCAGGGCGTACCTCAACAGGAACCTGATATGTCGCACCACCTACGCGGCGGGAGCGCACCTCAACGGCTGGCTTGATGTTGTCCAGTGCTTCTTCGAAAACTTCAACAGGCGCGCGTTTCAATTTCCCTTCCACACGATCCAGAGCAGAGTAAACGATGCGCTCAGCGACAGACTTTTTTCCATCGATCATCAAGTTGTTCATAAATTTGGAAATAACGTAGTTGCCAAACTTCGGGTCTGGTAAAATTTCGCGTTTTTCAGCTGCGTGACGACGTGACATCTATAATGCTCCTTATTTCGGCTTCTTCGCGCCGTATTTGGAGCGACGCTGCTTACGGTCTTTAACGCCCTGTGTATCCAATACGCCGCGCAGGATATGATAACGCACACCCGGAAGGTCTTTCACGCGGCCACCACGGATCAGAACAACAGAGTGCTCTTGCAGGTTGTGGGACTCACCAGGAATGTAGCTGATGACCTCAAATCCGTTTGTCAGGCGAACTTTGGCAACCTTACGCATCGCTGAGTTCGGCTTTTTCGGTGTCGTTGTATAAACACGTGTACAAACACCGCGCTTTTGCGGACAGGACTGCAAGTGCTGTGACTTGCTTCTTTGGACTTTTGGCTGCCGCGGTTTGCGGATCAGCTGTTGGATCGTTGGCATTCGGTTTCCCTTTACCCGTTTCAAACTCAATTAGGCGCAAGGGGTCATCCCAAACGCCAAAACCGCCTCGGGCGCGCCATTCGGCCCGGCAGCGGTGAAATTCCAGAGGATCAGGGCGCAGCCATAAGGTTTGCCTAGATCATGTCCACCAGATTGTGGTTTTCATCCAATAGACTCATCTGCCCATCAGAGTAGGCGGCGTATAGGGTTTGGGATTAAAACTGTCAACCGGTTCGCGCAGCTGTGGTATTTCGAAACCGTTGGAGTCGCTTGACCCATTACAGCGTTCCCGACAAGAGTTTAGGAATAGCGATCAGAATTATCTTAGAGATATAATATGACCATAGAAAAGAACACAGAACCTTTTTACAATTGCCACATTCATACTTTTACGCTCGATCACATACCAAAACGGTTTATTCCCTTTGGGATAACACGTCTTTTGCGTGGGTCGCGGGCAAACATACTCCAACGATCCTTGCGTTGGTTGTTCCGGAACCGGCCTGACAGCATCCCACATCGCTATGCGAGTTTTTTGGAAACCGCCGACAAAGCCACACAAAAAGAAGTCTTTGACGAAGTGAAAGGGTTCTATCCCAGCAATACCCGGTTTGTCATACTGCCTATGGATATGGCATTCATGGGTGCGGGTGAGCCTTTCGTTCCGCTAAAAAAACAACTTGAAGATCAGATTGAGTTGGTCCGTCATTATAAACAGGCTGCGCTTCCCTTTTTGCCCATTGATCCCCGCCGGTTTGACTCCGCCAAGGCGGCGCGCGTCTTTGCAGAAGAGTGGTTCGCACATAACAGAGATGATTATCTTGGTGGGTCCGTCTTTCGGGGTGTCAAACTATACCCCCCACAAGGGTATCATCCCAACGATCCCAAACTTCATGACGTGTACGCGCTTTGCCAAGATCTGAACGTGCCGATCATGACGCATTGTAACCCAGGCGGTGTGCACAGCCGTCATGTCCACAAAACGCGTATCGCCCGCTATACGAACCCGGACTCTTACATTCCGATTCTCAGAAAGTTCAAAGACCTTCGGATATGTTTGGCACATTTTGGCGGCACAGAAGAATGGGAGCGATACTTCAAGGATCCTAAAAGTCGCGTGAAAAAGGATATTGATGCGGGTCATGAAGCGCGTCTTTCGATGAATTGGCTGACCAAGATCATGCAATTGATGGCGGAAAAAGACTTCAAGAACCTCTACACCGATGTGTCCTATACGGTGTTTGCCGTAGACCACCTGCTGGCGCCGCTTTCGGTGATTTTACAGAACGAAAAACATGTTTTGGACAAGACCTTGTTCGGCTCTGATTATTACATGAGCCATCAGGAAAAATTTGATGAACGGTTTTTGTCAATGAAGTTGCGACATGCCCTTGGCGAAAAGGTTTTTGACACCATCGCGCGAAAAAACCCTAAGACTTTTCTGAATATCAAAGATTAGTCTAAAGGCGCACTGAACTTGTTTCTTAGATTGTGATCTGACATTGACGCTCCGAACGTGAAGCGGTTTGGGTAAAATGCCAAAGGATACGCCACCAGCGCCTGATACCCTTAAAGTTGCCGCTTTGGCTATTGCCAAAAATGAAGGGCCTTGGCTTCTCGAATGGGCTGCACACTGCAAGGCTGTTGGCTTTGACACAATTGTGCTTGGGACAAATGATTGCGACGATGGCACAGATGCCTTGGCCAATCGCATGCAGGAAATGGGCATTCTAACGCATTTTGATAATGCCCCGCCTTATTACCGCTTCAATTCGTTCAACGTGCCCTCACTCCAACTGACAGCCTATCATCGCATGCAATCTATGAAGGAAATTGTCGATTGCGACTGGGTTATGCCCCTTGATCTGGACGAGTTCTTGGTCGTCCATGTGGGTGAAGGATCAGTGAAAGAGCTATGTGCGAAACACCATTTGGTACATTCGATCATGATGCGGTGGCGCATGTTCGGCGACAATGGATGTGGCGGCGTGATTGACGCGCCCATCACAGATAAGCTGACACGCTGTGCAATGAAAGGAGATCATCGCAACGAGAATGTCAAAATGCTCATCAGAGAGCATCAGGATGTTGATATTGATATGCATATTTCTGTTCGACGCCCATTGCCGCTAAAAGCATCGTTTTGGCAGCGCGTGGTTCGGCGTGCACGTGGTATGCAGGCAAAGGCGATTATATCGCTTGATGGAAAATACTATTGGTTGAAACGCGCATACGGAAACAAAAAATATCTGGAACATTTCAAAGATATCGGACGCGACTATGTCGATGCTCAAGTAAACCACTACGCGATCCGAACCAAAGACTTACTACGGCTGAAGTCCTGTAGAGGCGACGCGTATTACACACATACAAATCGATTTCAGGAGGATTACTATGATACATTCAACCGCAACGAGGAAGAAGATTTCTCGATCCAGAGATACAAACCCGGGCGGGACGCTATTTTAACCAAATGGCTATCTGACGATCAACTTCGTGCCCTCTATGAGGCATCTGTTCAAACTACTCGATTAAAAATGGAAAAGATGGATGCAGCCGGGATTACTCTAGAACCCGTATCAAAAAAGAATAAACGTTTGGGTTTGTTTCAAAAAGCGCGTCTTCGTCGAGAGAACCGCAAAGTGTAGAATTAGGTGCATTCTACCAAAATTTAGCCCAACGAAATTTGAAGATTGCGGCGAATTCCAATTTAAAGAGTCACCTCTACGGAAATTGGTGGATGAACGATCTCAAAGCGACTGTTGACCAAACTTGCATTTATACAAGTTGTTCCCGCTTTATCCATGTACCCTGCGGCGGCGTGAACATGCCCAAAGCAATGTATCTTCAGATTTAGATCCTGAATGTGGGATGCCAAATATCTGCAACCTAATGACTGCCCTTTGCTAGAAACATCGAGAGTTCCAGCCGGCGGCGTATGTGTCACCAAGATGTCCGTATCTTTCGGAACTTCAGCCCAAGCCGTTTTCAAGGTATCCGGCCGGGCAAAAAATGCGTGATGGCTAAGTTGTGGAACCCATGAAGACCCATAGAACTTTAATCCACCAAATTCATAGGATCTACTATGAAGGAATTCGGCGTTTTGAAATGGGGTGGGTGTACAAGCCGATAGGTCTTCCAGAATATGATCGTGATTTCCCCCGACACAGAAGATACGATCGAAGTCTTGACGCCCAAACCAATCATCAACTTTCTCGATGATGTGTTTGTCTGGTTCGAATATGTTATCGAAGTCACCGCAATGAATAAGGACGTCACCGCTTAGTGAGATCAGGTCTTCATGCTGACCATGTGTATCGCTGATAAAAACTATCTTCATAATGCCTTAAACGTATGTAGGATCTAAACGGTCTGACTCAACCTAAGCTGGCAAGTATTGGCTAAAACACAGCTATGCTAAAAAAGGGCACTGTCGGATTCCAGCATACTAAACCTTCAATAAAAAGCCCGGCACAATGGCCGGGCTTTTCAAACTTCATTGAACGGTAAGTCTAGGAAGCACTTAGACCTTCTATTCAACAATATTATCGTCACCCATAACATCAGATCCGCCGTCGAAGACTTGATCGATATCGGAAGTCTCAGGTGCTGCAAGCGCAGCCGCTTGTTCTGCCGCTGCACGTTTGTCCTCTAGGATAACTGCATCACGATCTGCCGCAATTTTTCGGATCTGATGGGTCGCCCCACCTGTCCCCGCAGGGATCAAACGACCGACAATCACGTTTTCTTTGAGACCTATCAACTTATCACGTTTGCCTTTGGTCGCTGCTTCGGTCAAGACGCGCGTTGTTTCTTGGAAGGACGCAGCAGAAATAAACGAACGTGTTTGCAAGGAGGCCTTAGTGATACCAAGCAAGATTGGTCCGCCTTGCGCAGGCTCACGCCCTTCAGCAACAGCTTTTGCATTCACTTCGTCGAATTCAGACTTGTCGACCTGTTCACCTTTCAGAAGAGTCGTCTGACCGGAGTCAGAGATTTCCCATTTCTGGAGCATCTGGCGGACGATAACTTCGATATGCTTATCATTGATCTTCACACCTTGTAGGCGATAGACGTCCTGAACCTCGTCAATCATGTAATCCGCCAACGCCTCGATGCCGAGAATATTGAGGATATCGTGTGGTGCCGGATTACCGTCCATGATGTATTCACCCTTTTGGATGAAGTCACCTTCTTGCACTGGGATATGTTTCCCTTTTGGCACCATATATTCGACTTTATTCTCTGGATCATCTGCAGCTTCGATCGAGATGCGTCGCTTGTTCTTGTAGTCCCTTCCAAAGCGAACATATCCGTCCATCTCCGCAATGATCGCGTGATCTTTTGGACGGCGTGCTTCGAACAATTCTGCCACGCGTGGCAAACCACCTGTGATGTCCTTCGTCTTCGCACCTTCACGCGGAATACGTGCCAGTGCATCACCGGCCTTCACCTCTTGTCCATCTTCGATCGACAGGATGGCGTCCACAGACATCGCGTGCGTTTCTGGGTTTCCATTGTCCAAGCGGACAGGTTCACCAGTTTCAGGGTCCATGATGATAATCTCAGGTTTCAGATCGTTGCCCTTTGGCGCAGAGCGCCAGTCAGCCACAATTTTCTGCGTGATACCTGTTGCGTCATCTGTTTCTTCCCGAACAGCGATACCAGACACAAGGTCCACAAATTTCGCTGTGCCGTCTTTCTCTGCAATAATTGGAAGCGTGTAAGGATCCCATTCAAAAAGCTTATCCCCGCGCGTCACTTTTGTGCCTTCGTCGGCAAGCAGAACAGTACCGTAACCCATTTTATGCGAGACACGCTCTACCCCATTCTCGTCATAGATCACCAACTCGGAGTTGCGCCCCATAACGATCTGCTGACCATCACGGTTTGTCAGAACATTTTTATTTCGGATCTGAACCGTACCTTCTTGAGATGATTCTTGGAAAGATTGCTGACCACCCTGAGCCACGCCACCAATATGGAAAGTCCGCATCGTAAGCTGTGTACCAGGCTCACCAATAGATTGGGCCGCTATAATTCCAACCGCTTCACCTGGATTCACCATAGTACCTCGTGCTAGATCACGACCGTAACACATGGCACAAATGCCGTCCTCCGCCTCGCATGTCAGAGGAGAGCGGATCTGCGCAGAGGCAACACCGGCGTGTTCAACCATATCCGCCGTGCGTTCATCGATCAGTTCGCCCTTCTTAACCAGAATAGTCTCATCTGCAGGATGAATGATGTCTTCTGCGGCAACACGCCCCAAAAGACGTTCGGACAAAGAAGACACAACTTCTCCGTCATTCACAGCCGCTTGTGCAGTGATCGACCGCTCCGTTCCGCAATCGCGCATTCGCACAATGCAATCTTGGGCGACATCGACCAAACGACGTGTCAGGTACCCAGAGTTCGCTGTTTTCAAAGCAGTATCCGACAAGCCTTTTCGCGCACCGTGAGTGGAGTTGAAGTACTCAAGAACCGTCAAACCTTCTTTAAAGTTTGAGATAATCGGTGTCTCAATGATGTCGCCATTTGGCTTGGCCATCAAGCCTCGCATCCCGCCGAGCTGTTTCATCTGAGTGACCGATCCCCGTGCCCCGGAATGAGCCATCATATAGACAGAGTTGGGTTCTCTTTCTGCGCCATTCTCATCACGCTGTGTGGTCGAGATCGTGTCCATCATTGCTTCAGTGACTTTGTCGTTACACTTCGACCAAGCATCGACAACTTTGTTGTACTTTTCACCCTGCGTAATCAGGCCGTCCATATACTGCTGTTCAAAATCCTTCACCTGATCACGGGTCTCATTTACAAGGCCCCACTTGTCATCAGGGATCACCATATCGTCTTTGCCAAAAGAGATGCCAGCTTTGAAAGCTTCGCGGAAGCCAAGCGTCATGATTTGGTCACAGAAAATAACAGACTCTTTTTGACCGCAATAACGATACACGACATCAATGACATTCCCGACATCTTTTTTGCGCAAAAGGCGGTTGATGATATCGAATGGCGCCTTGAAATTCAGCGGCAGCTTGGAACCTAAACGAACACGTCCAGGCGTAGTTTCGTAGCGCTTCCAGATTTCGCTTCCATCTTCGTCGATCTGTTTCATCCGACATATGATCTTGGCATGAAGATGTACAAGACCCGCATCAAGCGCATGTTCTACCTCTTGAGGATCAGCAAAGACCATGCCCTCGCCCTTCATTCCTTCACGCTCCATCGTGATGTAATAAAGGCCTAAGATCATATCCTGCGATGGGACGATAATCGGTTTACCGTTGGAGGGGGACAAAACATTGTTCGTGGACATCATTAGGACACGCGCTTCAAGCTGCGCTTCCAAAGACAATGGCACGTGGACAGCCATCTGGTCCCCGTCAAAATCTGCGTTAAATGCAGAACACACCAAAGGATGAAGTTGGATCGCTTTGCCTTCGATAAGTACGGGTTCGAACGCTTGAATACCCAAACGGTGCAATGTCGGCGCCCGGTTCAACATAACCGGATGCTCACGTATCACCTCGTCCAAGATATCCCAAACTTCGGGACGCTCTTTTTCAACGATCTTACGGGCTTGCTTCACTGTGGAAGAAAGGCCTTTCGCTTCAAGACGCGAATAGATGAACGGCTTGAAGAGTTCCAAAGCCATTTTTTTCGGCAGACCGCATTGGTGCAGCTTCAATTCTGGACCCGTCACAATGACCGAACGGCCAGAGAAGT
Organism: Pseudomonadota bacterium; assembly: GCA_039814625.1. Lineage (GTDB taxonomy): Bacteria > Pseudomonadota > Alphaproteobacteria > Rhodobacterales > Rhodobacteraceae > Amylibacter. The sequence goes on along the minus strand of JBCCAU010000002.1, from coordinate 499,022 downwards.
CGACCCGCTTACCCAAAAGGTTTTGACGGAAACGGCCTTGCTTCCCTTTCAGCATGTCGGACAGAGACTTCAACGGACGCTTGTTCGCGCCAGTGATGACGCGGCCACGACGCCCATTGTCAAACAGCGCATCTACAGATTCCTGCAACATCCGCTTTTCGTTGCGGACTATGATGTCAGGTGCGCGCAGTTCAATCAGACGCTTCAAACGGTTGTTCCGGTTGATCACACGACGATAAAGGTCGTTCAGGTCAGACGTTGCGAAACGACCGCCATCCAAGGGCACCAAAGGGCGAAGCTCTGGTGGAATCACTGGAAGAACAGTCATGATCATCCATTCTGGACGGTTGCCAGACTCGATAAAGTTCTCGACAACCTTAAGACGCTTGATGATCTTCTTGGGCTTCAACTCGCCTGTCGCCTCGGCCAAATCTTCGCGCAGCTGCTCAGCCTCGGCTTCAAGATCAATATTGGACAGCATTTCGCGGATCGCTTCTGCGCCAATACCCGCGTTGAAAGCATCTTCGCCATAAGTATCCTGCGCGTCCAGGAACTCATCCTCGGTCAACATTTGACCATGGTTTAGATCTGTGAGACCCGGTTCGATCACTACATACTGTTCGAAGTAAAGGATGCGTTCCAGATCGCGTAAAGTCATGTCCAACATCAGACCCACGCGAGATGGAAGCGACTTCAAAAACCAGATATGCGCAACTGGAGATGCCAGCTCGATATGGCCCATACGCTCGCGACGAACCTTCTGAAGCGTAACTTCAACACCACATTTTTCGCAGACAACGCCGCGATATTTCATGCGCTTATATTTCCCACACAGGCACTCGTAATCTTTTATCGGACCGAAAATACGCGCACAGAAAAGGCCGTCACGCTCTGGCTTAAAAGTCCGGTAATTGATAGTTTCTGGCTTTTTAATCTCGCCATATGACCAGCTCAGGATGCGCTCAGGCGAGGCCAGAGAAATCCGAATCTCGTCAAAAGTTTTTGGCGGCGCAACCGGGTTAAACGGGTTGTTTGTGATTTCTTGGTTCATTGGGCACCTTTCTGGTCTAGCGGACCGAAAATTGCAGATTGATTGGGTTTCACTTTAAATTCTATGCGGGTCATAACGCACCCCTGGGCGGTTCTTCAGGTTTCAATTTTTTGCGATTGGGCGATTTGCCTAACACCATTTGTGCGATCTGCTGAAACACAATTGAGCGCACTGTTTTTTGAGCGTTCTGGCCCCAGTCTTGGGCTCCAGTCAATTCCCGATATGCTCCGATGTTCGCATGATCTGTAACATAACGCCGGGCCACCAATTCACGTTGCCTTTCATCATTGTCATGAGAAAGGACATTCTCAATTCCAAATGCTAATGAGGGGTCCAACCCCAGAAATTCGTAAATTTCATTGTGACGGCCATTTGATTTATAAAGTTCGGTATATTCAACAACCAGCAGACGGTATCCCCGCTCAGCATCGCTCAATTTCGATTGTTCATTTAAGATCTTTATATCTCGATTAAAATCCTGGACCGCCCGTTCGTAGTCATTGGAGTGGCGCCAAGTGGAATCCTTTCCAGCTAAAGCATTTCTAAGACGTGCTTCATAACTCATTGCGATGCTGAGAGGATCCCGAAAAATTGCAACGACGGCATCAAAAGGCAAGCGCGCAGCAACACTGAGGCAATGATAAACACTCGGCATTTTGTCGATGACCCACTTCGCATCTGCCCATTTTTCTCGACCTAAAGCGGACTTCGCATTGGAGAATGCAGCTTCGCCGCAATCACCTTCCTGGAAGTCCATATAACGCTCGGTCGTAAAATGCGCGCGCGTGATCTTCTTTTTTGGTCCGATCAAGCGTGCGAAACGTTCATTCGACGCTGCAATATCTGGATGACAGTTAAGCAAATCAACAAGTGCAGTTGTCCCGCTACGGGGACAACCGCAAATCATGCCAACCGACTTCGCAGTTGCGTTCACTTATTCGCTCTCCTGATCCAACAGTTGAACGTTTAAGCCAAGGCTACGAATTTCTTTAACCAGAACGTTAAAGGATTCAGGGACACCTGCTTCGAAATTGTCTTCGCCTTTGACAATGCTCTCATAGACTTTTGTTCGTCCGGCAACGTCATCAGATTTGACCGTCAGCATCTCTTGCAGTGTATAGGCCGCACCATATGCTTCCAATGCCCAAACTTCCATCTCGCCAAAACGTTGACCACCGAATTGGGCTTTACCCCCCAATGGCTGTTGCGTGACCAGCGAGTATGGACCGGTTGAACGTGCGTGGATTTTATCGTCCACAAGATGGTGAAGCTTAAGAAGATATTTTATACCAACCGTGACTGGGCGACTGAATTGTTCGCCAGTACGACCGTCAAACATGATCGACTGACCCGTTTCGGCAAAACCTGCTCTTACAAGTGCGTCATTAACATCCGCTTCCTTTGCGCCGTCGAAAACGGGGGTCGCAATCGGTACACCGTTGGACACATTCCCCGCAGCTTCTAAGAACTCACCTTCAGACATTTCTTTCAAAGCGTCTTTGTAAACGTCATCGCCATAAGCGATCCGCATAGCTTCTTGTACAGGTGTCATATCACCAGAGCGACGATACTCTTTCAAAGCTTCATTCACAGATTGACCCAATCCGCGCGCGGCCCAACCCATATGCGTTTCCAAGATTTGACCTACGTTCATCCGTGAAGGGACGCCAAGTGGATTCAAACAGAAATCAACGGGTGTTCCATCCGCCAAGAAAGGCATGTCTTCTTCGGGAACAACTCGCGAAATGACGCCCTTGTTTCCGTGACGGCCGGCCATCTTATCGCCGGGCTGAAGCTTGCGCTTCACAGCGATAAACACCTTAACCATCTTCATCACGCCCGGAGGCAGATCGTCGCCACGCCGAACCTTTTCAACCTTGTCTTCAAATCGGGCCGTTAAGGCTTGTTTTTGAATTTCGTATTGTTGGTTCAATGCCTCAACTTCTGCAGCGGGTTTGTCGTCCGCCAATGCCAATTGCCACCATTGACCGGTCGTAAGTTCATCCAACAAAGCGTCATCGACAGCCACACCCGTTTTGACACCTTTTGGACCTTTTACGATCTTGTTGCCCAACAACATGGTTTTCAAGCGCGCAAACGTGTTTCGGTCCAAGATCGCTTGTTCGTCATCGCGGTCTCGAGACAACTGTTCGACTTCTTCACGTTCGATCTGAAGCGCACGTTCGTCTTTTTCAATGCCGTGACGGTTGAAAACCCGAACTTCCACAACTGTACCATAATCGCCCGGCGGCAGGCGCAGGGACGTATCGCGAACATCCGAAGCTTTCTCTCCGAAGATCGCACGCAAAAGCTTTTCTTCCGGCGTCATCGGACTCTCGCCTTTTGGCGTGATCTTACCAACAAGAATGTCAGAGGGTCCAACTTCCGCACCGATATACACGATACCTGCTTCATCCAGGTTGCGCAGTGCTTCTTCACCGACATTAGGAATATCGCGGGTGATTTCTTCTGGACCCAACTTTGTATCACGCGCTGCAATCTCAAACTCTTCGATGTGCACGGATGTAAAGACATCATCTTTCACAATGCGCTCAGAAATCAGGATCGAGTCCTCGTAGTTGTAACCATTCCAGGGCATAAATGCGACCAAAGCGTTCTTACCCAAGGCCAACTCGCCAAGATCCGTAGATGGACCATCGGCGATAACTTCGCCTTTGGACACCGTGTCACCCACATTGACCAAAGGACGTTGGTTGATCGCAGTATTCTGATTGGAACGCTGGAACTTTCGCAGACGATAGATGTCAACACCGGGATCACCCGGTGCCAAATCTTCTGTTGCGCGAACAACGATACGCATCGCATCAACCTGGTCGATGATACCTGCCCTGCGCGCCGTAATTGCGGCCCCTGAGTCACGCGCCACAACTTCTTCAATACCCGTACCAACGAAAGGCGCTTCGGCTTTTACCAAAGGCACAGCCTGACGTTGCATGTTCGAACCCATCAAAGCGCGGTTCGCATCATCATTTTCCAGAAATGGGATAAGAGATGCTGCAACAGAAACCAACTGTTTTGGAGAAACGTCAATCAGATCCACGTTTTCATTCGGAGCCAACATGTATTCGCCGTTCTGGCGCGTCGACACCAAGTCGTTAACAAACTTACCATTGTCATCCAAGTTCGCATTGGCCTGAGCAACCGTGTAACGCATCTCTTCGGTGGCGGACATATACTGAACTTCGTCCGTCACCTTGCCTTCAATAACTTTCCGGTAAGGTGTTTCGATGAAGCCATATTTATTGACGCGCGCAAATGAAGCCAACGAGTTGATCAACCCAATATTTGGACCTTCTGGCGTTTCAATCGGACACATCCGGCCATAATGCGTGGCATGAACGTCACGAACCTCGAAGCCCGCACGTTCGCGTGTCAAACCACCTGGTCCAAGGGCTGACAGACGCCGTTTATGTGTGACCTCTGACAGAGGGTTGGTTTGGTCCATAAACTGAGACAGCTGGGAAGAACCGAAGAATTCACGGACAGCCGCAGCTGCTGGTTTCGCATTAATCAAATCTTGAGGCATAATCGTATCGATTTCGACAGAGGACATACGCTCTTTGATCGCGCGCTCCATCCGAAGCAAGCCAACGCGGTATTGGTTTTCCATAAGTTCGCCAACAGAGCGAACACGACGGTTGCCCAGATGGTCGATATCATCAACTTCGCCCTTGCCATCACGCAACTCTACCAAGGCTTTAACAACACCCAAGATATCTTCTTTGCGCAATGTACGAACCGTATCTTCCGCATCCAACTGCAAACGCATATTCATCTTTACTCGACCGACCGCAGAAAGGTCATAGCGTTCAGAATCGAAGAACAAGCTGTCAAACAGAGAAGACGCTGCTTCGACCGTGGGTGGTTCGCCCGGGCGCATCACACGATAAATATCCGTCAAAGCTGTGTCGCGGTTTAGGTTTTTGTCAGCCGCCATGGTTGTCCTAATATAGGGACCGACATTGACGTTATCGATGTCCAATGTTGGGATGTTGTTGACACCAGCATCCATCAACTCTTTGATCGTACCACCAGAAATATTGTCATCTTTGTCATATTCCAGCGTCAGCTCATCGCCCGCTTCCACAAAAATTGCGCCAGTTTCTTCGTCGATCAAGTCTTCGGCTGCAAATCGTCCGACAAGGGCCTCGAATGGCACAAGTACTTCGGTAACGGTACCTTCGTCGATCAGTTTTTTCACTGTCCGAGGCGTAACCTTCTTACCAGCTTCAGCAATCACTTCACCAGTTGCTGCATCAATAATATCTCGCTGAGGTTTTGTTCCACGCACACGCTCTGGGAAGAACTTTGTCACCCAAGCGTTCTTCTTTGCGTCGTGTTTATAGGCCACCTTCTCGTAAAAGGTGTCCATGATCCCCTCTTGGTCGAGCCCAAGGGAGTAAAGCAAAGTTGTGACAGGCAACTTTCTACGACGATCGATCCGCGCATATACGATATCTTTCGCGTCAAATTCAAAATCTAGCCAAGAACCACGATAAGGAATTATCCGAGATGCGAATAAGAGCTTTCCAGATGAATGTGTTTTGCCGCGATCATGATCAAAAAATACACCCGGAGAACGATGCATTTGGGAGACAATCACCCGCTCAGTTCCATTGACCACAAAAGTGCCGTTCGGTGTCATCAAAGGCATGTCGCCCATAAAGACATCCTGCTCCTTGATGTCCTTGACGGATCGGGCGCCAGTTTCTTCGTCTACGTCAAAAACGATCAACCGCAAAGTTACTTTCAACGGCGCAGAGTAGGTCATGTCGCGCTGTTGACATTCCTCCACGTCGTATTTTGGTTTCTCCAGTTCATAACTGACGAATTCCAAAACCGCCGTTTCGTTAAAATCTTTGATCGGAAATACCGACTGGAAGACACCCATAATGCCTTCACCTTCCATCGGTTTTTCTTGATCACCGGAAGCCAAGAACAACTCATATGAGCTTTTCTGGACCTCGATGAGGTTTGGCATATCCAAAACTTCACGAATTTTACCATAATGTCTGCGAATACGTTTGTGACCTGAAAACGTCTGAACCATGTGTATGCGTCACCTTAAAAACTGCGCACCATTTCGCCGCTGCCGGGCATCAGCAGGTCTATGGCCGTATCGACCTGATCAGGTTCCATCCTTGCAAAGATCCCCATCTTTACGCTCGAACCTTGATCCTGTCTTTCAAGAAACCCTAGGGCAAGACACCTATATAGAGGCTTCCAGAGAGACAGGAAGAGCCGGACGTAAAAAATTACGCCCGGCCAACATAGTATACGGGGAAAGCCCCGTTTTGGATTACTTGAGCTCGACTTCCGCGCCCGCTTCTTCCAGTTTTTTCTTCATTTCTTCGGCCTCTGCCTTAGACACGCCTTCTTTTACGGCTTTGCCACCTGCTTCGACCAGTTCTTTGGCTTCTTTCAGGCCAAGTCCTGTAATACCACGAACTTCCTTGATGACGTTGATCTTCTTGTCGCCAGCCCCTTTAAGGATGACATCAAACTCATCCTTTTCTTCAGCTGCTTCACCACCAGCATCACCGCCAGCTGGTCCCGCCATCATTACCGCGCCACCTGCAGCCGGCTCAATGCCATACTCTTCTTTCAGGTGATCTTTCAGTTCTTGTGCTTCGAGAAGTGTTAGACCAACAATCTCTTCCGCCAGTTTTTTGATATCAGCCATTTGATATTTCCGTTTCCATTTGTCTGTTTCCGATGTGTCGCTTCGACAACACCGACATGTAAGTTTCGGTTATGCCGCCTTCTCTTCGATCGTAGATATGATCGAAGCGATATTGGAAGCAGGTGCGCCGATTGCCCCGGCGATGTTTGCAGCTGGTGCACCAATGCATCCAACGATAGAAGCAATAAGCTCTTCGCGAGATGGCATTTTAGACACAGTGGCCACTCCGGCACGATCCAGCACCGAACCACCCATTGTTCCGCCAAGGATCTCTAACTTAGAGTTGTCCTTTGCGAAGTCTTCAACGACTTTTGCAGCCGTAACAGGGTCTTCGGAATAAGCCAGAACCGTCATACCGGTCATAAGGTCCGCAATACCTTCGGATTGCGTGCCGCTCAGGGCGATTTTAGCGAGCCTGTTTTTGGCAACACGGACAGAACCTCCTGCCGCACGCATGCGACCGCGGAAGTCCTGCATTTCCGCAACTGTCATGCCGACATAGTGCGAGACTACGACAACACCAGAGTCCTTGAAGATTTGGCCGAGTTCGTCGACTACGGCTTCTTTCTGGGCTCTATCCACAGTTTTCTCCAGTTTATGGGACCCAATGCTGGGACCCGGCTCAATTTTGCTGAGGTTCCCCTCAACGGTTAGGGTCCTTTAATCAGGGTCCAATCAATCGCCCGAGGCATGGCCTTACGGGATATTCATATGGTTCCCATCTCAGGCAGGAATTATAGGCTTAAACCTACCCACCGTCTTGGACAGTACGAAAAGGCCACACGAATCGCGCGGCCTTGTCGATGGATGGCAGTTAAGACTTTCATGCATAAATGTGAAGAGGTGAGTTCAAAGGCAACCAAAAAGGTTAGTGTATACTTTGCATCTGTAGTCCGGCTTTAGATTTGGGTGCGCTAAACCACCCTCCGCCCATGATCCCTTTGTCAAACTCGAACCAGCACAATTGAAACAGGCTTTCTTTGCTTTCAAAGCCGACTGTCTTATCAGTATCGAATAAAGTAAGTTGATGACGCCCCGAAATCAGGAATCTTAAATTCACAAGTCATTTTGAATACCCTGATCGTGCAAAAGAAAAATTGTGGAAACCTTATTATAGTGCTTGCCTGACCGTCAGGAGATAATATCGATCAGATAGTTGGCAGAGGTTTCTCAGATGGACAAAAACAATCTGACAAGAGAGAGAGTATTGGTGACCGGAGGCAGTGGTTTTATTGGGTCTCACCTGTGCGATGCCCTTGTTCGAAGAGACAAAAGCGTTTTGTCCATGGACAATGGGATTTCAGGACAGATGAAGAACCTTTCTCAACTTTTGAGCCATAGAAACTTTGAACATATTCAGCATGATTTGACGTTGCCTTTTGAAATTGACGCAAATGAGGTCTACAATCTTGCATGTCCGGCCAGTCCTAAACACTATCAAAAAGATGCCATCGCAACGGTACGAACCAATGTTTTGGGAACCCTGAACCTGCTGGAAAATTCAAAACGTCAACTGGGCTGCAAAACATTGCAGGCATCCACAAGCGAAATCTATGGCGACCCAGAAATACACCCACAAACTGAAGACTACAAAGGCAATGTGGATCCGACGGGGCCTAGGGCCTGTTACGACGAGGGGAAACGGTGTGCGGAAACTCTTTTTTTTGACTATCACCGTAGTTTTGAAATAGAGATCAAGGTCGCTCGTATATTCAACACCTATGGACCGCGCATGAGGTTGGACGATGGTCGTGTTGTAAGTAATTTCATCCGCCAAGCGTTAGATGGCCAAGACATTCAGGTCTATGGAAATGGGCAGCAAACACGGTCCTTTTGCCATGTCGATGACTTGGTTGAAGGATTGATCAGCTTAATGGATGCGCCAAGCCACGTTATCGGCCCAATCAATCTTGGCAGGCCAATTGAGTTCACGATTTTGGAACTGGCCGACATTATTTTAACAAAAATTTCAGGTCCTTCTAAAATCGTTTTTGCACCACTTCCTGAAGATGACCCTAAACAACGAAAGCCAGATATTACACGTGCCAAAGAGTATCTTGGCTGGGAACCTGAGATTGCTTTGGAAGATGGGTTAGAAGACACCATCGCCTATTTCAAATCAGAGTACTTCAAATAGACAGGCCCTACCGATGGCAGGGCCCAGTTAGAGAAAAGTTCAACAGATCAAGCTACTCGCTTGTAGCACCAGCAACATCGATCGTAACGCCTGGCCCCATAGTCGAGCTGAGCGCGATTTTTTTCATATAAGTGCCTTTAGCCCCTTCAGGCTTGGCTTTCTGAACAGCGCCGATGAACGCTTTGACGTTCTCAATAAGCTTTGCTTCGTCAAATGATGCCTTGCCAACACCAGCGTGAACAACGCCGCCTTTTTCCGCTTTGAACTGTACTTCACCGCCCTTTGCCGCTTCAATCGCCGCTTTGACGTCCATCGTTACAGTCCCGACCTTTGGATTGGGCATTAGGTTCCTTGGACCCAAAACTTTGCCCAAACGTCCAACAACAGGCATCATATCAGGTGTTGCGATACACCGGTCGAAATCAATAGTTCCGCTTTGGATCGTCTCCATCAAGTCTTCTGCACCCACAACGTCCGCGCCTGCTTCTTTGGCTTCGTCTGCCTTTGGTCCGCGTGCAAAAACTGCAACGCGCATCGTTTTACCCGTGCCATTTGGTAGCGCTATTGTACCGCGCACCATTTGATCCGCATGACGCGTATCAACACCAAGGGACATTGCGATATCAATTGTCTCGTCAAATTTCGCTTTTGCGTTGTCCTTCACAAGCTTGACAGCCTGCTCGACTGATACGTCGGCCGCTGTTGCAAAGGCTTCGCGGGCTGCTTTTGTGCGTTTCCCAAGTTTTGCCATAACTTAACCTTTCACCTCGATACCCATGGACCGCGCAGAACCAAGGATGATTTGCATTGCTGCATCGACATCATTTGCTGAAAGATCTTTCATCTTCGCTTCTGCAATTTCACGAACCTGTGCAACCGTCACATGACCAGCAACCTCTTTAGATGGGTTGTTTGCGCCAGATTTTAGTTTTGCCGCCTTCTTTAGGAAATAAGAAGCAGGTGGCGTCTTAATGTCCATCGTGAAAGATTTATCGACATAATACGTAATCACGGTTGGGCACGGCGCGCCTGGATCCATCTCCTGTGTTTTCGCATTAAAGGCTTTACAAAATTCCATAATGTTTATGCCCCGTTGACCAAGTGCTGGACCAACCGGAGGGGATGGGTTCGCCTGACCTGCAGGGATTTGCAGCTTCATCGTACCCGCAACTTTCTTCGCCATAAATGGCCTCCTTCTTTTCCGTCCTGCTTGCCGCGGCAGACAGGTGATGTAGTTGTGGTCCGGTTTGGATTTCGCGCAATCCTTGCCTCCCACAAAGGACCTTGAGACTCAGCCCCAAGGAGATCGCCGTTTAAGTCAGTAAACTTGATCTGGCAAGAGAGGCTTACTGCAACCCAACTGCCTGCAGCCCCTCGATAAGCGTTTCGACCCTATAATGCGCTTCTCTTGCTTCAGCCTTTGCAATGTCTGGCACCTGAACCACAGTCATACCTGCAGCAAGTGCTGCCTTGACGCCTGTGTCACTGTCTTCGAAAGCTAAGCATGCCCGCGGGTCCACGTTCAGGTTTGCCGCTGCCTTAAGATATGGGTCGGGATTGGGTTTGCGTTTTTCAACGCAGTAAAAGCCAACAATGCTGTCAAAGCGATGTTCGATCCCAGCTTTGGACAGTTTCGTACGCGCATGATCCTTAGCTGTCGTTGTCGCTATGGCTTTTGGCAAAGCTTGGCTTTCGACGGCTTGGAGAGTTTCCAAGACTGTAGGGCGCAAGTCCGGACCATCTGCCAAAAATGCATTATAATGCAACAACCATTTGTTGTGGAACTCTTCCGCATCAATCTTCGCGCCGGTCCAATCAGCCAGCTTCTCCGCAACCGTTAGAAGTGTGCCGCCTGCAAGTGCATGGAACTGTTCAACAGGAAGATCGTGACCATATTCTAGTAGGGCTTCGCGGTTGGCCAAAGAGGACACGCGTTCAGTGTCTAAAAGCAAACCGTCCATGTCAAAGATTACAGCGTCAAACTTCATAATCGCCAGCTAGCTCTCATGATGGCAGGGCTTAATACAAGTGATGTTTCAGCTTGTATCGGTTAGGACTGCTTTGCGACTTGAGTGTATTCCAACTCAACTGGCGTTTCTCGACCAAAAATCGATACCGTGACCTTAAGACGCTGGTTCTCGTCATCAACCTCTTCAACCATACCGGAAAAACCTTCGAATGGCCCGTCCGTGACATTTATGATCTCGCCGATATCAAATGTAATCAAAGACCTTGGTTTCTCATCGGCTTCGACCACACGGTTCAATATCGAATCCACTTCACGATCTCGCATTGGGCTTGGTTTGCCCGGCTGACCCAAAAAACCCGTTACCCGATTGATATTCGAGATCAGGTGGTAACCTTTTTCGGACATATCCATGCGAACCAAAACGTATCCAGGCATAAATCGCTTTTCGACCGGAACTTTTTTCCCACGTCGTATTTCGATCACTTCTTCTGTTGGGACCAGGACCTCTTCAATCTGATCATGCATGCCTTCTTGCTCGACGGCTTCCTTGATCTGCTCTGCAATCTTCTTCTCAAAATTTGAGAGAACCGCGACTGAATACCACCGTTTTGCCATTTGCTCTATCCTACCCGTCTTTAATGCGCGATTGTCTCGCCACCATCAAAAAGGCGCGCCGCTTTTACGATAAGCGCGCGCCGTTTAAGAAACTGCCAAATACGACCAATCACCACCAGAGGCAAGCCTATCAGAGTAGAAAGCCCAATCCGAATTGAATGATTTGATCAACAAGAAAGAAGAACATCGCGAACAACGCAGCCATAACAAAGACCATTATGGTTGTAATCGTTGTCTCACGCCGATTGGGCCAAACAATTTTTGATACTTCAGATCGAACTTGTTCAATAAACTTTATGGGATTGATCATTTTTGTTACCTGATACGAGTTACTTTGCACTTAACGACAAGGGGTCTGAAATCAAGCTTATTCAGATCGTCCGAACAGGACATATCTGACTTTAGGTGCTACCGTCAGATATGTTGTCGTTCAAATTGTCATCATAGTCGTCATCTTCATTAGATGGATCAGTCGGGTCTTTTCCAGGATCTTCGATCAGAGTTCCCTGTGGATTGTACGAGCACAGGCCCGTCGGTTTGTTTGTTTCATCATAGTCAAGTTGGGGGACAAAACGGGGGATAAACACGGTCGTATGTTCAAAAGTCATCTCGCCATACGGAGTTGATCTGAAAAACGGCGTATAGTTCCGTGAGGTCTCAAGCAAAATTACCTGATCACCATCAATAACATTTGGAACATATTCATCCAAAATTGCATCCTCAAAAGCGATGCAAGGTTCCGACAAATCTGTTGATACTGACCATTTAACCGAGAGGTTTCCGGCAACATTTTCAACCACAGTCAAACGAATATAGGCATCTTCAGGCCGCGCAACTGCTGTATTCTGAAAGAGTGTATACAGATCATCAAAGAACTGTTTATCGAAACCTTCTGGATCCTGATTTCGAGAAGCAATATTTGATACAATTGCGTTGCCTTTGATACCTTTATTTGCTGCTAAAAACGCGTCAACTGTAACGAACATGGTCGTAATAGTGAAAACCAGTAAACTGACCATCAAGACAAACTCAACAGAAACAGCTCCGACGCAATCTCTGATCAAACTTTTTTTCTGTCGATCGATTTTCTTCATGATCTTCCTGACTACGATGGCTCATTCACAAAAGCTGATACGGAATAGACTTCAATCGCCCCTTCAGACGTGGGAGTGCCTTCATATACCGAAATTGCAGGGGATAAAAACGGGTCCACTAACAAACATGCTTTGAAAACGACAAGATCTGTACCGCTGGTCGGTCCGCCGGGGTTAACAAGGTAGGTCGGCTCATAAGTGGGATCTATTTTCGTTTGCAATCGATTTACACACGCGCCTTGTACAGCGAAATCAGAAGAAAAATTTGCAAACGTATCAATGACCAGAAACAGATTTTCTTCACATCCAGATATAACGGAATTCTCACAGATTTCACTGCGCAAGAAGTTGTGGGCCTGTTCGTCCGACATGCCCGATGTAATGTCATTAATCATCAACTCGCGCGTCGTTATTTCAACTCCACGGTCCAACTGAACCAATTGCCACGCAACAAATCCGGTATCAAACACCCAAAAAAAGGCCATCAAAAAAACAGGAAGGACGACCACAAACTCAACAGTAGAAGAACCTGCCTCTTGCGAGGCAAGCCCTTTAAAATCCCAGAACTTTGGTATTTTGATAGTGGCTTTCATTACTGCGTCAGTTGTAATTTTTTAGCGCTTTGAGCAATGTTGCCAAACACCGATGTGATCGTTTCGGACGTTGCTTCATAATGCGCACCTGGTGTGGCGCATGTTTCAAGAAGTCCAGACGTGTAATCATCAACTTCATAAGCAATCGTGTAGATCGTTACACCCTTCAATTTCGCCGCGGAACAAATATTGTGCATACGCGTATTTTTACCAGAGTGTGAGGTATAGGTCTTCATATATTCCCAAATGCTATAGTTGGAGTCATAGCTGGCAATTGTGTATACTGGGCGAACGGCAAACAGGTCCTGCCATGTCATTGCTTCATATCCAGTATTGTCGCCACTTTCGTTCACAAGATCGCTCGAAGGATCTGTACCAACGGTTTGATCGGATCCTCTCCAGTAAAAATACCGCGTCGCGCCCTCGCTATCTGTGTAGCTCGCATGATCGCTTTCGGTGTCCATAGTACCGTTCCACTGCTGAGAGTATTTGTCCTTCAGGGTGTACTGACTTGTATTATATCCGTCCGTCATCAAAACCATGATCTTACTCACATTCGTTGCCGGATCATTGGGATCGGCATACGCTTTGGGCCGACCAGTGAAACCAGGATCAATGCGTTGGCGATCATTTTCGACGTTCGTTTGTGTGACCATGACTGTCTCGTAAACAGCTTGACCGAACCCGTCCACAACCGGAACTTCCTCCCCATCTACGATTTCAGTCTCAGCAACGGGATTACCGTCGTCATCCACGACCACTTCCTCAACCTCTACATCATAAAACCGGCTATCGTCGAACCCAGATACATTGGTGAATTCATTATTCATCAACTTCGCAAGAGTGCTCTGCATACTTGGGTCCAGCAACACCACGCCCCAGCGTGCACCATCATCTGTCGAAGTTTGCGTTGTTGCTTGGAGTGCTGCGATGCGGCCGTTGATTTCAACCTCATCAGCGCTCATCGGAAGGACTTCTGCCCACTCAAAGGCAGGACAATACGGCGTTTCGACTTCTTTACCGGTTAGGCCGTATCCTGAAAGATACCCATTCTCCGGTGTAAAATTGTAATAGCCAAAAGTCATCAAGGGAATGAAATCATCAGACGACCAAACTTCTGCATTATCGAAAGCTGTGTCTTTAAAGGTCCCACACATCCCTTCATTGTTCATATGCGGCGCAATGTACTCGTGAACCCGAAACGAGTAATCTTTATAAGAGTTCTCAACAACTGCGCTCAAATCTTTACCGACATTCACATAAGTAGAGTAAGGCACTAGATTGATTGAAACATTGTGAGGGCTCTCCGTGGTGTTTCCTTGAAGCATCGCCGTTACAAACTGTTGTGCGCCGGTTTTCAAACTCCCCAGCTTCACGTCACCCAGCATTGAACCCGAAATATCCAAAACAAGAGAGATTTCCGTAGGCATTAACTCAGATTCCATAGCAGCCGACGACACACTGAAGTCCAAGGAGTCTATTCCCATCATTTTCATAAAAGTTGTTGAAACAGACGAGTTGCCTGTAATGAACACGCTTCGTTCTGTATCAAACTCTGTCGTTTCGTCCTCAACAACTTGGTAGGAGTCGATAAAATCTTGGCTCACATTGGCTTTGGCCATGTATAGATCAACGACCTGCTTTGGCGTTTTAACCGTACCTGTTATCGGATCGACAGATTGCTCCAAAGAAGCGGCAGCGAGGGCTGCGTGATCAATTGTCGCCTGAATTTTGGATCGCTCCATCTCTACATTCGCCGTATCAACCGCGAACCCGGCAAGCATAATCATTACAGTGAATGTAATCACCGTAAATATCGTTAAGCTGCCATTTTCATTGCGAACTACGTTCATTTGCTTTTTCATAACATACCCACCCGACTCGATCAGGACAATTTCTCTATTTTGGAGTAACACAATTTCATGCCTCGATTAAGGCCAAATCGAGTTACGAACGTTAACAATGCTGTCAATTGCGGCAATTTAGTGTCAGTTGGCACACTTGGGGGCCAAAACACCCGCACGGAAAACCACTTAAATCCATCATCTATGGGAAATTGTTAGTTTTCAGTGTTTTGGATTTGGTGCCCGGGGGCGGATTTGAACCACCGACACGCGGATTTTCAGTCCGCTGCTCTACCCCTGAGCTACCCGGGCCTACAGAAGTGAGCGCGGGCTAAACGAAGCCTGCTCTAAGGGCAAGTCCAAATCGCTAAGGATCTTGGCGTACGGCGCCAGAGGACGCATTGGACACCAAAGATGCATACGCGCGCAATGCACGGCTGATGCGGCGTTTGCGAATTTCAGTCGGGTACCATGGCGTGGGGCCTTTTGCCTCTCGGCGTTCAGCCAGTTCCTTTTCGGTCAGTTTTACATTGATTGTTCGGTTCGGAATATCAATCTCAATGATATCGCCTTCTTGGACCAAACCGATATTGCCGCCTTCGCCTGCCTCGGGTGATACATGCCCGATGGACAGACCGGATGTCCCGCCTGAAAATCGGCCATCTGTGATAAGAGCACATTCCTTACCTAACCGCATGGATTTAAGATAGCTGGTCGGATAGAGCATTTCTTGCATACCCGGGCCGCCTTTCGGTCCTTCATATTGGATGATGACCACATCGCCAGAGGCGACCTCTTTGCCCAAAATGCGGTTCACCGCCGTTTCCATGCTTTCACACACAATCGCCGGGCCTGAAAATTTCCAGATGCTTTCATCGACGCCAGCGGTTTTCACAACGCAACCTTCTTCGGCAATATTACCGAAGAGAACAGCAAGTCCGCCATCTTTGGAAAAAGCGTGCTCAACATCGCGAATGACGCCACCTTTTCGGTCTGCGTCCAATTCCTTGTAGCGACGGTTTTGGCTAAAGGCCTGCGTCGTTCGAACACCCCCAGGTGCGGCCTTGTACAGCTTGTGGACTTCTGGATCGTCTGTCTGAGTTATATCATATTTTGCGATCGCCTCAGCCATGGTTTCAGAATGTACCGTCATCGCGTCGCCATCAAGCATACCGCCACGATGTAGCGAGCCAAGGATCGACATTATACCACCTGCCCTGTGGACATCCTCCATGTGCACATCTTGAACGGCGGGAGCGACCTTCGACAAGCACGGTGTTGTACGGGACAAACGGTCAATATCGTCGAGCGTAAAATCCACGTCGCCTTCGCGTGCCATTGCCAGAATATGAAGGATCGTATTGGTCGATCCACCCATAGCTATGTCCAATCGCATCGCATTTTCAAAAGACGATTTCGTGGCAATTCCACGCGCCGAATAGCGGGTATCACCCTCTTCATAGTACTTCTTTGTGATTTCAACGATCCGGCCGCCTGCACGTTTGAACAGCGCTTCACGATCCGCATGCGTCGCAAGGATCGAACCGTTGCCCGGCAATGCCAAGCCAAGCGCTTCGTTTAGGCAATTCATGGAATTGGCGGTAAACATTCCTGAACAAGAGCCGCATGTCGGGCAAGCCTCAGCCTCAAAGGCGGCTACCTCTGCGTCTGTACGCGCGGGGTTTGCGGCCTCAACCATAGCGTCAACCAAATCAATTGCCAGTTCCTTGCCATCAATTTCAACTTTGCCGGCTTCCATGGGGCCGCCCGAGACGAAAACACATGGGATGTCTAAGCGCATTGCGGCCATCAACATACCCGGCGTGATCTTATCACAATTGGAGATACAGACCATCGCATCAGCGCAATGGGCGTTCACCATGTATTCGACGCTATCCGCAATGACCTCCCGTGACGGAAGAGAGTATAGCATTCCATCATGGCCCATTGCGATCCCGTCATCGACCGCAATCGTATTGAATTCCTTGGCAACACCGCCAGCCGCTTCGATTTCCCGGGCAACCAGTTGACCAAGGTCTTTCAAATGCACGTGCCCGGGAACAAACTGAGTAAAAGAGTTCGAAATCGCGATAATCGGTTTGCCGAAGTCATCATCTTTCATGCCCGTCGCACGCCAAAGACCGCGCGCACCAGCCATGTTCCGACCATGCGTCGTCGTCCGTGAACGGTAAGGAATTGCCACTTGGAACCTCCGCTGAACTTGCTTGGCGCCTTATAGTCAAATTCGCCACAGAATGGCGAGTCCAATCGGTTACTTGCGATCGCGCCGAAAGACGGATTTTGCCCGTTCGCCAAACGGGACATTGGGTCGGGTTGCATCTTCCCATGCTTCGTCGAGCACATCTATGGCAGGATAGACCCAACGGCCGTAAAAAACCTGCAGTAAGCGGATCATTCCCAAAGCAACCAAAGCAAACAGCGTCAAAAATACGATGTTGAACCATGGCACAAAGGTTTGATCAGGCCCGTCAACGGGCCTTGCATCAACGGCATTTGGAAAAATCGTGAACCACGTACTTCTCCAACCATAGTGGGTGATGGCAACCCATTCGGGCTCTGAAGCTGTAGACCGCAGATCGCCCGCTTCGTTGTGCAAGTCGGAACTATCGGTTTTGAAATAGGGTGGCCAACCGAAAATGCCGGTATCTTCGTTTCGGTACACCCGAGACACCCCATCCTTGTCGAAAGTGTTTATGAAACGCACATCACGCGTACTGATCGCAGACGTCTCGTTGAACGTATCACCACGACCCCAAAAAACCGGGCGTTGACCAACCTCCATGCGCTTGATGTCCGCATTTACTATACGTACCACATCTCTTTGTGGGAGGGTGTAGTGCAACCACGCCGCCAAAAAGAATGCCAACAACAAGCAAACCGTCCAAAACACATAGCGCATCGCAGTCTCCTGATTTGTTTGTCATATAATTGCTTGGTGGTTTGAAATAAACCAACGATTGTGCCTGTTTGCTTGTGGGACTTCTTCGCATGTGCAACATAATCTACAAATCATGCTTCGAGAGAGAGACCCGAAATGCTGGACAAGACACATATAAAGAACCTTCTGAACGACCCAACACTGCTGGCCAGCCAAGCATATGTGAACGGAAAGTGGGTCGATGCGTCCGATGGAAAGACCTTCGACGTGACCAATCCAGCTCGCGGTGATGTCTTGACAACTTTACCAGACCTAGGCGCCGACATCACGCGCGAGGCGATCGAAGCCGCTGAAGTGGCTCAAAAGCCCTGGGCGGCAAAACCAGCGAAAGAGAAGCATCGCATTATGCGGGCTTTCTTTCGGCTGATGATTGAGAACCAAGAAGACTTGGCAATCATACTAACAGCTGAGATGGGCAAACCTCTTGCCGAGGCAAAAGGTGAAATAGCCTATGCTGCCAGTTTTATCGAATGGTTCGGTGAAGAAGCAAAACGTATCTACGGCGAAACCATACCGGGTCACTTACCCGATGCTCGGATCACAGTTTTGAAACAGCCTGTCGGCGTTTGCGCCGCCATCACACCCTGGAACTTTCCTTCTGCAATGATCACGCGCAAACTGGCACCTGCCATAGCAGCAGGTTGTACCATGGTCCTTAAACCTGCTGCAGAAACGCCACTATCGGCAACGGCGCTCGCGGTCATCGCAGAGCGTGCCGGCGTTCCAAAAGGCGTTTTCAACGTCATCACATCCAAGCAATCCCGGGCTGTAGGCGCCGAGATGTGTGAAAACGACATTGTAAAAAAACTAACATTTACCGGATCCACTGAAGTGGGACGCATTTTAATGGCGCAATGCGCACCAACAATTAAAAAACTCTCGTTGGAGCTCGGCGGCAATGCACCTTTCATCGTTTTCGAGGATGCCGATTTGGACAAAGCTGCTGACGGTGCCATTGTGTGTAAATTCCGGAACAATGGTCAGACATGTGTGTGTGCAAACCGCATCTATGTTCAGGCTGGCGTCTATGACGCTTTCGCCGAAAAATTGGCCGAGCGCGTAGCTAAAATGCAGGTTGGTGATGGCCTAAACGGATCTACAACACACGGGCCTTTAATCGACGCTGGCGGCTTGGAAAAAGTTATCGAGCATGTTGAAGACGCCACATCAAAGGGCGCGAAAGTTAAGCTTGGAGGCAAACAGCCGGAGTTAGGTCACACCTTTTACGAGCCGACCATTCTGACAGATGTCACAAGCGACATGATGTTGACACAAGAAGAAACTTTCGGTCCGGTCGCTCCACTCTTTAAGTTCAACACCGAAGAAGAAGTAGTCTCACTTGCGAATGATACGATATTCGGGTTGGCGTCTTATTTTTACTCAAACGACCTCAATCGTGTGCATCGCGTGCGTGAAAGCCTTGAATATGGAATTGTGGGCGTGAACACAGGCATCATTTCTACGGAAGTCGCGCCTTTCGGCGGCGTCAAGCAATCAGGTCTTGGAAGAGAAGGATCGAGTCACGGGATCGAGGAATTTCTTGAGATGAAATATGTTTGTACGAGCATCTTGAACTAGACCAGAAAGTGCTAAACCGGGAAACCACATCATGCATGGCACCCGACTTTTTGCATCAAATAGAACGATTTCGAATCTACCCTTTGGGGACAGAAAACGCCGCCGGAGAGGGGAAGTCCGGCGGCGTTGTAACCCAAACAAATCTAGTAGTGACTTTGGGGGGTGTCACCATCTTAGAGTCGCTTTGTTTAGGCCTCTGCCCTGACGAACCGAAGGTTCGTAGGACTGAAGGAGACAATTAAACTGTCGTACCTTCTGTTTCTTTGACATCCACCTCTATGGTAGATGGACCCGCGATCTCAATTCGCCGCGGCTTCATCGAATCTGGAACTTCACGAACCAGATCAATGTGTAAAAGACCGTTTTGGGTCTCAGCAGCTATTGCACGAACGTGATCTGCCAATTGAAAGCGCTTTTCAAACGCACGGGCTGCAATTCCGCGGTGCAAATATGTTGGCGAACTTTCACCGTCTTTCTCCGACTGTTTTGCAGTCACAATCAGCTGGTGATCGCGAGTTTCCACATTTAGTTCAGAATCGTCAAAGCCTGCTACGGCAATTGTGATGCGATAGGCATCATCGCCAGACTTCTCGATGTTGTACGGTGGGTAGCCGCCAGTGCCAACATCTGCAGACATAGCCCGGTCCAGCACGGACGCTAGACGGTCAAAGCCAACGGTTGAACGATAGAGTGGTTCGAAATCGAATCTGCGCATAAGCACATCCTCCTTTAGAAGCGATATGTTACTTTGTTTGCCTTCCTGAACGGACAGGCGATGAATGCTGACCCCAATTGGGCGTTCAGCATAACTCAAATGGAGTAAGTGGCTTTTACTTTCAAGGGCTTTATAACAGAAAATAGTGACATTTTCTTGTGTTTTACAGTCTTCCCAACTGTTCAGCGATGCTACCAGCGCCCGGTTTCTTGCGTTGGAAAACATTATTATCAAATTGAAGCTGCTTACGCAATTCTTCTAAAGGCGCGCCCAAAGCGACACCAATCGAAAATTTTCCTCGCGACTCAGTTTCTGCCATCGCGGAGACGACCGATGCGATCTTTGGCACGCCTCGCTGCATCACAAAGATAGGGGAACCAGATGCGCCAAAATCAACATCACAGTCTGCTGTGATGACGCGATTACCTCGGTCCAGTACTTTACAACCTGTTTCCAAGCTGGGCGCTTCAGCCCGGTCCTTGGCATAAGAGACGACTGTAAGCTCTCGCCCGACACTGGGCTGCTCTTCCAATCCAAAAGGTTTAGCAACGTTGATATCAATGGGATGGGTGAGCTCAATCAATGCCAGATCAACAGACACGGCATCGCGCAGTGGAAGCTTGGGCGAATAGCCTTTGTGAATCACAATTCGACTTGCTTCACGTATCGCTGCGGCTCGTCCGTTTCGCCAACCAGCCAAAAAAGTGACCGTGTCGGGGTCGATCGGCATTAAAGAACCTTCATCATAGAAGCAATGCGCGGCTGTTAAAACCTGATCAGGGGCAATCAAGGCCCCCGTACACATGGCACTATCACCCAAGTTCAACCGTCCAACTCCGTGCCACGCCGCAGCCTCATCTGCGGTTAAAATCTTGGTCAAAGGTCCAGAAAACACAGGCTGCGTAAGAACAATTGTCAAAAAAAATGTTATGAGCTTCTTCATGGAAGTGCCCTTGGCTTTGGCCCACCAGAAGCCCAGTCTAACAGCTCTACAGTATGGACGACTGGAATATTCGTTCCTGAACCAATTTGCATCATGCAACCTATATTGCCGGCGGCAATTACATCGGGTGATTTCGCTTCCAATGTTTGCACTTTGCGCTCTTTCAATTGTGCAGATATTTCTGGTTGCATCAAATTATAGGTTCCTGCTGATCCACAACACAAATGCGAGTCCTTCGGCTCTATGATGGCGAACCCCGCCTTTTTAAGCAAATCCTTTGGAAGAGTCTTAATTTGCTGGCCGTGCTGCAAGGAACAGGCCGCATGATATCCAACAGTAATATCCTCCGGAGCTTTTGCTTCAATTTCTACTTTTTCTAGAAATTCCGTCACATCCATTGCCAACGCAGAGATTTCCGCCGCATTTGGCGCCAAAGGATCGTTTCGGAACATATGCCCATAATCTTTGACAGTTGTTCCACAGCCCGAAGTGTTGATAATCACTGCATCTAGACCATGAGCCAATTTTTCTTTCATCCAGGATCGGATGTTTCGTGCCGCAAAATCATGGCTGCTGATTGTATTGCCCATATGGTGGGTCAATGCCCCACAACAGCCGGCGCCATTTGCAACGACAACTTCACATCCCAACCGGCGCAAAAGACGAATCGTTGCATCATTTATGTCCGTATTGAGAACGCGCTGCGCACAACCGGTCATCAAAGCCACGCGGAAACGTCGTTCACCTACAGCGGAGAAGACGCCCGGGCGATCATTTGCCGATGGGGGGGACAACCGAGTTGGTGCAAAACGCACCATGTTCGCGAGTTTTTTAGGAAAGATGGCCGCCAAAGGTTTTGCAAACCAGGCCCCTATCATCGCAAAGCGAAACCGCGCCGGGTATGGCAAAATTTGCGCAAGCATCCAACGCAGCGCACGATCGCCCAGCGGACGCTTATAGTTTTCTTGAATATAAGCGCGCGCATGATCGACCAAATGCATGTAATGCACGCCTGATGGGCAAGTTGTCATACATGCCAAACAAGACAAACAACGATCTATATGCTTCACCGTTTTTGCATCAGGTATCCGGTTATTTTCTAACATATCTTTGATCAGATAAATGCGACCGCGCGGGCTATCGAGTTCATCACCAAGAACCTGATAGGTCGGGCAGGTTGCAGTGCAGAACCCACAATGAACACAGTTTCGCAAGATATCATTGGAGCGCTGGATACCTGGATCGGTCAATTGTTCTGCTGTAAAGTTCGTTTGCATCAGCCCATAATTCCCGGATTGAGTATATTTGAGGGATCGAATTTCCCTCGCAGCCCGGCTTCAATTTGTGCCAATGGAAGTGGCTGTTCATGAAAAGCGCGTGCATTGCCGCGAAGACAGACCACCTGGGCCGGATAACCCCCGATATCAGCGCGAACGTCACGCCCTTGAGGAACAGAAAATGTCAGCAATCCTCCAGACCAATCCATTGTATAATCCGCGACATAGGCCGAAACACGATCCAATATGGTTGGGCTGTCGGTGGGCTTGGCAGATATCTGCCAAATTTCACCGCTATCCGGCATATAAGAAAATCGCCGCAACCTCTGCCAAATGTCTGCTTGATCCGTGACCTCTGTACGGCCGAAGCGGTCCATTACTGACTTCAGCTCGCGCGCACGATAAGTGACTGAGGCGTGAAACCCTTCCAACCGAACAGAGGTTGTTGAATTGCCATTGCTTTGAACATGGGCGGCTCCTGTGACATCGAAAGGTGTTTTCATTGCCGCGGACATCGCACTTTGTGCCTTTTTCGAATCTAGTCCTTCAATCTGCAAGGTGACTGCAGTTTCCGGTTTTGGCAGAACCTTGAAACTGACTTCTGTCAGAACACCCAACGTACCATAGCTTCCGGCCATCAATTTGACCAAATCATAGCCCGTGACATTTTTCATCACACGTCCACCGTTTTTTATGATTTCACCGGTTCCATCCACAAATCGCACGCCAATCAAGGCATCGCGGCAAGCCCCAGCTTGCAGGCGCCGCGGTCCTGACGCATTTACCGCGACCACACCCCCGATCGTAGGAACTCCATCTGTGTGGCCAAACAATCCAGAGTGATCCGTAGGCTCAAATGGAAGCATCTGGCCAGCTTCAGAAAGTGTGTTTTCAATCTCAGATAGGGGCGTGCCTGCCTTGGCTACGATGGTCAACGCGCCAGGCTCATACAGTGAAATTCCTTCTAGCGCAGAGGCCTCTACAACAGTATTAGAGGTCACTTGGTTACCGAGGCCTGTACGCGTACCGCCGCCTTTAATACGCAGCCGAGTGCCTTGTGCAGCAGCATCTTTCAGAATGCCGGCCAATTCCCCCTCGTTTCGTGGGGTCATTGTAAGCGATGACTTTCTGTCACATCCAAAGGGAAAACTTTCGAAGGGTTCAACAACCATTTGGGATCAAAGACGTCTTTCACGCGCATCTGAGCGGTTAGATCAGCAGGCGCATATTGGGTATGCATAAGGTCCCGTTTTTCGATACCAACACCGTGCTCACCGGTTAAGCACCCACCCACTTCAACACAAAGCTTCAGTATTTCCGCGCCAAAAGCTTCACAGACTTCCAGATCACCAGGCTTGTTTGCGTCGAACAAAATCAGCGGATGCATGTTGCCGTCTCCGGCATGAAAAACGTTCGCCACGTCCAATCCAAACTCTTTGGACATTTCGCCGATCCGCTTCAACACATAAGGCAGTTGAGATACAGGGATCGTCCCATCAAGGCACATATAGTCATTTATTTGCCCCATCGCTCCAAAAGCGGCTTTGCGGCCCGCCCAAATTGCAGCACTTTCCGTAGTAGACTTACTTTCGCGTAGTTCCACTGGATTATGGGCCGACGCGATTTCTGCGATTTTAGCTAGCTGAAAATCAATTTCTCTATCCGAGCCTTCAACCTCGACAATTAGCAACGCCTCGACCATCGGATACCCTGCCTTAGCAAAGTTCTCACAAGCTTCGATACATGGACGATCCATAAACTCAATCGCCACGGGTAAAATACCAGATTCTATAATATCAGATACACATGCCCCGGCGACCTCATTGCTGTCAAAACCCATCAAAATGGGGCGAGCACCCTGAGGTTTTGCTAAAATGCGCAACGTCGCTTCGGTTACAACGCCCAGCTGACCTTCGGAACCGCATATGACACCCAGTAGATCAAGACCGGAAATCCCAAGCTGGGTCCCGCCAATCTCAACAATTTCGCCATTCATCATGACCATCTTAACGCCCAACAAATTATTGGTAGTCACCCCGTATTTCAAGCAATGCGCGCCGCCTGAGTTCATCGCGATGTTGCCAGCAATCGCACAAGCCAATTGCGACGAAGGGTCGGGCGCATAGAAAAAACCTTCTTCCTCGACCGCGCCCGTTACCGACAGGTTTGTGCGACCTGATTGAACGCGAATAAAGCGGTTTTCGTAATCCGTTTCGATCACATTGTTTAAGCGTGAAACACCTAAGACGATGGCGTCTTCCGTTGGGAGGGCCCCGCCTGCAAGCGATGTGCCAGATCCACGCGGCACGACCGGAACCCCTTCCTCGTAGCAAATACGCAAAGCTAAAGAAACCTCTTGCGTCGACGCGGGTAAAACCACGGCCATTGGCGGACACCGATACGCCGTTAAGGCATCACATTCATACGCGCGCGTTTCTTCGATATCAGAAATCACGGCATCCATGCCCAGCGCCTTGATCAATCGATCAATCAGCTTCGGCTTGTTTGCCAGAACGAAGCTGTTCGGCTTTGGCATTTCCATGGATATTCCTCCTGTATGCGTAGCGTTAAACCGTTGCGTGTCCTGTCACAAGGTTTAGGGCTTGCGACTTTGTGGACGCAGCCGACCTTCCCAGAGCCAAGCCGCAACAGCGAACCCCGCAGCGACAAACAACCATGTCCATGCTGGCAATAAATCGGATTGACGAATATCTGTAACGATCCCGGCTTCGCGACGAACCAAACCAAACCAGTCTCGTCCAATGCTGTTGCGGCCTTCGCGAACAAATCGGAGTTCAGGTTTAGGGACATCCTCTATTCTTAGAAAACCACCATCCGTTGCCACCATGATTGGCGCAAGGTCTTCGGGCGATGCAATGGTTTGAATATACTCTCTCGGCGCAGGGGGTCCGAGCGCGATCACCGCACTCTGTTGCCCATCGCTGAGACGATACAGTCCGTTGGCTGTCTCGTTCAAATCAGCGCTCCAGCGGCCATCATCACCCAGCGACAATTCGACGATCTTTGTTCTACCATCGGGCCGCGTCAGCTCCACAGGCGCAGCCTGCTCTGACATTGTCTGTCGAAAAATGGTGAACCCATTTGGAGTGACCTCGGCTGTAAGCCGTTCTTCTTCAAGTTCAGGCTCTTTCATCATCCAGTGGCCCAAACGCCTTAGTAGGTCGAGCTGAGGTCCTCCACCTTGATACCCTCGCGACCAAAGCCATGCATGGTCCGAACCCATAAGCGCGATGCGCCCTTCGCCAACGCGGTCCAGAATCAACAAAGGTTCATCGTTGACACCAGACATCACTGTTTGGCCAGACAGCGGATCAATTTGAATCTGGCGCAGCCAGGGGCCCCAAGCGGGATTTCCATTTTCATCCGGTCCGGTGCCAAACTCTGTTAAGCCACGCGTCACTGGGTGGCGCGTTCCCAACTCTGTGACCATTGGAAGGTATTCTTGTTCGTAAACTCGGGCTGTTGGGATCGCGGGCAAGATATCCCCAATGGGCGTGCGGGCAAGGCTTTCAACGCCCGCAAAGGCAGGACCGGGTGCGATAAGAACGGCCCCGCCTTCGCGCACATATTCCACAATGCTGTTCAGATACTGATTGGTCAAAATACCTCGGCGTCGATAACGGTCAAAAATAATTAGATCAAACTCCTCAATCTTATCGAGGAACAATTGACGCGTTGGGAATGCAATCAAAGACAATTCGCGTACTGGCACACCGTCCAATTTGTCGGGCGAGCGCAAGATGGTAAAATGGACCAAATCCACGGAGGAATCTGATTTTAAGAGGTTGCGCCAGGTCCGCTCTCCTGGATGCGGCTCCCCGGAGACGAGCAAAACCCTAAGGCGATCCCTTACACCATTTATCGACAGCACGGCCTCGTTGTTGCGCTCGGTCAATTCACCTTCGGTGGGGATTACGCTGATCTGAAGCACATTCGGACCAGCATGCTCCAAGACCAAAGGCAGCGTAAGATCTATATTCGTCTGAACTTGATAGTCTGTCGTTTCCCCACCATCGATGGCAATACTTACGGTGGCAACTCCTGCAACCTCGCCCGGAGTGGCACCCTGATCCTCAACACGGAGATTGACGTTGATCTCTTCGCCTATAATCGCAAAAGCGGGAGCATTTTGGATGTTCAAGCGTCGGTCCCAATCACTATTGCGACCTGTTAGCAAAAGATGAACCGGGGCAGGAAATCCTGCAAAACTCTCGATATCATGCACACGACCATCTGAAACGATGATTGCGCCTGCTATCCGGTCCGAAGGGACCTTGGCCGCAGCTTCGGTCAGCGCACTCATTGCGTAACTTCCAGGATCTTCGAGCGATTGGTCTGTTGTGACATCTATCGTTATCAAGTCCAGCATTTCGGTTTCAGAAAACGTTTCCTCTAAAGCAATACGGGCCTCTTCGAGCTGTTCGGTGCGATCCGAGACCGTCTGGCTGTCACTGCGATCAAAAACCAAAAACGCAATGTCGTTTAAGGGTGTGCTGTCTTCTTCGCGCAAAGTTGGGCCAAGTAACATCAGGCACAGTGCGGCCAACGCGCATAGCCGCAACCACCATCCATTTGCCCCACGAAAAGCCGAGTAGATCAACAAAGCGAATGCCAGACTGGCTGCAGAAAAAATCAACCATTCCGGTATCAGTGGGATTAAGGTTAATTGGTCCATCAGTTTCCAAGTCTTTGTAACAAGGCCGGTACATGTACTTGGTCCGACTTATAGTTACCCGTTAGGACATACATGATCAGGTTGACGCCGAACCGATACGCAAATTCTCGTTGTAAGTTGCCTGCCGAACCCCGACCAACTGGACGAAGATGGTTACCCTGCCGGTCGATTGCCCAAGCAGAGGCCCAATCGTTGCCCCCCAGAACAATCGGACTGACCCCATCATTGAGGTTTCTGAAGGGCATGCCCTCGCCCCGAATTGAGTC
This sequence comes from Pseudomonadota bacterium, assembly GCA_039814625.1. GTDB lineage: Bacteria > Pseudomonadota > Alphaproteobacteria > Rhodobacterales > Rhodobacteraceae > Amylibacter. Next base: position 471,581 of record JBCCAU010000002.1, on the reverse strand, counting down.
AGCAGGAGCGGCCTCTACCCAAACTGAAGAACCAAAGTAACGACCCGGAAAATCTTGTAGTAAGTAAAAAGTGCGGGTCAGGACATGGTCTTCTGGTATGGGCTCTAACGGCGGGATTGCCAGACTGGACGCAACCTGCCGCAACAAATTTCCGTTGATCGTATCCGTTGTTGAGTTTCGTCCTAAATTTGCATCCCTTGTGTCAAACAAAATCATTCCGCCTGTGCGCAAATAAGAATTCAGGCGCGCAGAGACCACGTCACTTAAGGGACGCTGGTTTTCTACAATTGGCCAGTAGATAAACGAATAAAGCTCTAGCGGATCATTTTCCAAATCCAACCCAACAGGGGGTGCTGGTTCTACCGATGTGCGCCGTGTTAGTTCTGCACTAAGCCCGCGCAAACCCGCCTCAGAGATTCGATCTTGTCGGCTATCTCCTGTTAACACATAGGCTAATACAGTGTTGTTGGCAGCATAGATCGGGTCCGCGGTTTGGGCCTCGACATCAAAAGGAAGTAAAAAAGCTAAGGATATTGCAGCGAGTTTAGCCGCTCTTCGAGGCCAAAGTGTCCCTTGCAACCATAGAGAAGCAATAATGTCTATCATGAGCAGTCCCAAAGCTATGGAAAGCAAGACCGGTTTGAAGTCGCGCGCAACAGCACCGTCAAAATTACGCAAATCTGTGCCAACCGCCCAGCGAGCGGGTTTCAGGTCGGTGCCAACAGGAACCGCATTGAAAGCAACAGCTTGCGCTTCATTGCTGTAAACACCTGGTCGCAAGTCCGCACTTGGCAAATCAGTCAAAAATCTCTCACCTTCGACCGCTGAAAAGGCCGAGCCATCCACTGCCTCCCCAAAGCCATCTAAAACTACATCAGGCGACCAAAGCCGTCCAACCATCGTCTCGGGGTCGTTCGCACTGACCGAGGCCAAGATTGACAGTCTTTCTAGCATTTGAACAAACAGAACTGAAATGGGCAAGTTTGACCATTCCGCGTTTGCTGTGACGTGGAACAGGATAATCCGTCCGTTTGCATAGCTATCACGGGTCACCAAAGGCGTACCATCTTGTAAACTTGCCAGAGTTTTAGTCCCAAGTTCGGGATCAGGTTGCGCCAACACCTGGGATGTCACCAAAACCTCTTCGGGCACCGCCAGTCCAAAAAATGGGCTATCATCAGGAAACTCTTGCAGTCCACGTGGGCTTCCCCATGACATCGCACCACCGACTTCCCGTCCTCCTGCGCGAAGCTGGACCGGCAAAAGGGGATCGTCGTATATTTCGTCTGTACCGGCTGCTGCCAGTCGTGGTCCTGCAAACCTTACAAGAACGCCACCATTAGTGACCCAATTTTCCAAGGCAATTCGTTCATTCGGCGCGAAAGTTGCCATATCAGCAAGAATGATTACATCTGGCCCTGCCTCGATCATCGTAAGCAAATCAGCTTCAAACGTGTCCGATGTGTCAATCAGAGCATTCTTAAGATAATGCAATGGCGAGACAAGCGCGCTCGACTCTTGATCTGCGTCAGGTGTGTAGAGACCGACCCGCTTCCGTTTAAGGGAACTGTCCGTCAATGCAACGGATCCAGCTGAAGCAATCCCAGAAATTTGAAGACGCTCGACACGATTTCGAAGTTCTGTCTGCATGGGAACCGCGACTTCGACGGACAACTCTCCACGTGCGAGAACGACATCCGTTTCAGCCAAGACACGGGTAATCCCAGCAGGATCGGGACCTATGGCTTGTAAAATGTAATCGACGCCGGCCTCGGCTTTTGGACGTTTAAGAGAGACTAACAGCGTTCCGTCTTCCAACCTAGGATTGGACAAAGCGATAGTCGTAAGCTGCGGCTCATAAACCGTTAAACGTCCCGAACTTGCCAACGAAGCCTCAAGATTTGGTTTTCCCACCGCATCCAAACCGTCAGAGAACCAAATTGTGTCAAATTCTTCTTGAGTGGCCAAGATGTCTGCCCAACCAACATAATCTGGCCGCCAGGGATTTGGCCTCAATGCGTCTTGCCTTATCAAGGCGGTCTCGGGCACCGCAAAATCTATCAAAGTATCGTTTGGCTTTTGAGACAGATCAATCAAGGCAACCGCTTTGCCGTCTGCGCGTGCAGCTTTCAGAACATCGTCCAAAACGCTTTGACGCGCGGACCAGCTCTGCGAAGAGGCCCAACTTGCATCAACCAAAACGGCAAGGCGATCAGATCGACCCACTTGGGCCTCTGGGTCAATACTTGGGCCTGCCAAACCAATGATGAGCGCTGACAACGCAAGCATGCGCAGCATTAAAAGCCACCAAGGCGTTTTCGCGGGCGTTGTGTCCTCGTCCTCAAGACCGAGTAAAAGCCCAATAGCCGGGAAACGTTGAACCGTTGGAGCTGGCGGAACAGACCGAAGGAGAATCCACAAAACGGGTAAAGCCAGCAAAACCCACAACAATAGCGGAGATGAAAAGACCAAAGCGTTTAAACCCATCAGCGCTTCTCCATCGCCAAGAAAATCCAGCGCAACGCATCCAATGCAGATCGATCCGTTCGATGTAGCAATACCTGCCAACCGGTATTCCGCGCGAAACTGCGCAAGGCATTTTGACGATCCTGCAAACGTTTCAAAAATCGCTCGCGCAATGACCCTGCTTCCTTGGTTTCATGCTGAATGCCACCGCTTACACTTTCGAACAAAACGCGCCGAGAAAAGGGAAACTCTTCTTCTACCGGATCAAGAATTTGAACCAATATCCCATTCACTTTTTGCTGTGCTGCATTTGCGACGCCCCGAACGATATGGTCCCAATCCCCCAAGAAGTCTGATAAGAACAGAACATGTGAACCCGGCTGCAAATCACGTTTTTCCGGTGCATGATATTCGCTTGATCGATCTGCCAAAGCCAAGCTTATCGCCATTTTCTCGACTTGGGACAGTCCGATTTTTGCAGGCTCTGCGTCATTCAAAAGACCAGTCCGTTCGCCTGACTTGGCCATTAACAATGCTGTAGAAAGACCCAAAACCTCGGCTCGAAAAGCTTTACTATGATGCTGTTGGCTAGAAGAGAAATCCATCGATGCCCCTTGATCGACCCAAAGCGACAAGGATTGAGCGACATTGAGCTCGGTCTGGCGGACAAAGCGTTCGTCAGACCGGGCCGATCTGCGCCAATCGATATCACGCAAACCATCTGTTTGGTCAGCCATTCGATACTGCCAAAACTCGGCCCCCATACCCGGGCGCTTGCGACCGTGTGGCCCAAGAACCGCCATTGCCGACAGTTGATGCGCCGCAGCCATGAGTGTTGGAAATCCGTTTGAAAGCGTTTCCGCCTCGGCACGCAATTTCAATCCACTGTGGACGACATCACTCATGCAGCGGCGGCATCGGGTGTAAGTGTTTTCGTTGCCAAGTTTTCAATTAGATCGTTCAAAACAACGCCTTCTGCTTTCGCTGTAAAGCTCAGGGCCATACGATGTGTCAGAATCGGTACTGCGAGTGCCAAAACATCGTTTATCGAAGGTGCAAGACGTCCGTGTAGAAGGGCCCTTGCACGCGTAGCCAACATCATCGCTTGAGCTGCACGAGGGCCCGGTCCCCAATTGACATTTTGTGTGATCGTTGGATCCGCCTCTGATGTATCTGGGCGCGCGGCACGTATTAGCGTTAGTATCGCCTCTACGACGCTGTTTCCGATGGGCATTGCGCGCACCAATTCCTGCAGGGCAACCAACTCATGAGGCGCAAAAACCGTTTTTGCTTGCGCATCCATTGTTCCTGTTGTTGCAAGTAAAATATCTTTCTCAGTTTCGCGATCAGGGAAATTCACATCAATCTGCAAGATAAATCTGTCCAATTGTGCTTCAGGCAAAGGATATGTGCCTTCCTGTTCAATCGGGTTTTGCGTTGCCAGAACATGGAAGGGCTTTGGTAAATCATAGGTTTGCCCAGCCACGGTAACTTGGTATTCCTGCATGGCTTGCAAAAGTGCAGACTGGGTGCGAGGGCTGGCTCTGTTGATCTCATCTGCCATCAGTAATTGAGCAAAAACCGGGCCTTGCAAGAACCGGAAGTTGCGTGTGCCATCTGCGGCTTGATCCATAACCTCGCTGCCCAAAATGTCTGCAGGCATCAGATCAGGCGTGAATTGCACACGGTTTGTCATAAGACCCATCACATGCCCAATCGCATTGACCAAACGAGTTTTTGCCAATCCTGGAACACCAACCAACAAACCATGACCCGCCGAAAGTAACGTGACCAATGCCAGCTCAATCACCTCATGCTGACCCATAATACGCTTTCCGATCTCGGATTTGGCGTTTTTTAATCGCGCTCCCGCAGTCTCAATACTTTTCGCGATCTCATTCGCACTATCTGTCATTGCAAGACCCTTTCAATTCCAGCAGCTTAAGCCACAACTATTCACCAACCAAGCGACCCAGACAAATGACAAATTCGCCAAATCACGTTAAACCAACTGCCGAGAGCATCGCACAATCTGCCCAAGCTGCAACGCAGGGCAAACTTCCCCCTGTCGAACGCTGGAATCCGCCATTTTGCGGCGACTTAGATATGCGGATTGCACGGGACGGCACGTGGTTCTATCTTGGTACACCTATTGGTCGAAAACCCTTGGTCAAACTGTTTTCATCGATCATCAAAAAGGAAGGTGATAAATATTTTTTGGTAACCCCGGTCGAAAAGGTCGGAATCACTGTCGATGACGCACCTTTCGTCGCGATCGACTACCAATTGATTGATCTTGAAGGGATCCCAACTCTTAGGTTTGAAACCCATGTCGGCGATTTTGCACTTGCAGGTCCAGAGCATCCAATCCGGATCGAGATTGATGCAAGCGGCGAACCTTCGCCTTATGTTTTAATCCGTCGAAATCTCGAAGCACTGATCGACCGAAAGAGCTTCTATCGTCTTGTAGACATCTGCGAAACGCAAACTGTCAACGGAGAGGAATGGTTTGGCGTTTCATCGGGTGGTGAGTTCTTTCAAATTATCCTTCAATCAGACCTCGAAGCCGCACTCTAACAAATCCTTAAGGCGTGTTGGGGTTTTCGCAGCATCCGTTCACTCTTTGTTTTCTCTTACTTCGTATTAAAGTCAGAGGAGGTCATCGATGGAAAAGTTGAACATGTCCGATAGACAAAAACTTGATCGGTTAAGCAAACACATTTCTCAGATTGAGGATCGCCGAAATGATCGCGTCACTTTACGCAGATTTTTGGCGCGTCTTGGATTTTCAGCAACATTGAGATGAAACGAGATATGCCACCACCGCCCCGCTTTCAAAACAGGCCAGCGCGGCCTATGAAGTTCTTTTTTCGTCACCCCGGTGAGACGCGATCGCATGATGGAATGAATCGAATATTACTAGACAGCCATCAGGACTGGCGAAAACGCAATGGGCTTGATTGGGAATAGCGGACTAATGCCAAGGTCCCGTAAAGGTTTCCCCCCGATCGCGATCTGTGCGCTCAAACCCATGAGCGCCAAAACGATCACGCAAAGCTTGGATCATATTCGCCGTCACACGGCCCGACCTGCGTGCATTGTGATAACTCAAAGCTGCAGAAAAACTTGGGATGGGATGGCCTGCGGATATCGCTTTAGGAACAATTCGCGTCAAAGATTCCGTTCCCGCGCGCATCTCTTCCAAAAACGCATCCGTGAAGGCCAAATCAGCTTTGGCATCTGCTTCAAAAATTGCTGCAAACTGATCCAGCAATCCGGACCGAATGATACAGCCTGCCCGCCAAACACGTGAGATAGCCGCAAGACCAAGGTTCCAACCATGTTCTTCCGATGCACGGGAAAGAATTTCAAAACCCTGTCCATAAGCCATGATCTTACCTGCAAGCATTGCGGCCTTTAGATCGTTCAAAAAGATTGCGCGATCTTCGCGAATGGCCCGGTAGCCTGGTCCAAAAATCTGTTCGCCATTTTTACGAACGTCAGTCTCAGCCGAAATATTCCGCGCTTCAACAGAACCCGTGATGATGGAGATCGGCGCCGCAAGATGTAGCCCCTCTATCACGGACCATCTTCCGGTTCCCTTTTGGCCAGCCGTATCCAGAATGACATCCAACATCGGCCGACCCGTGTCGGGATCTTTTGCCAGCGCCACTTCCGCGGCAATTTCGATAAGATAAGAGCGCAATGGACCCTCAGACCAGTCCTCGAAAATTGCACCGATTTCCTGAGCGGACATTTCGAAACCATCGCGCATCATGCCATAAGCCTCTGCGATCAACTGCATGAACGCATACTCAATTCCGTTATGAACCATTTTGATGAAATGCCCGGAGCCGCCTGGCCCGAACCAATCGCAACAGGGAAAATCTTCAAACTTCGCTGAAGCATTTTTTAGCGGGATTGCAATGCGTGCCCATGCCTCTTCGGTCCCTCCGGCCATAATGGAAGGTCCACGTCGCGCGCCCTCTGCGCCTCCTGAAATTCCTACTCCAAGATAAGCCAGCCCAATCTCTGAAAGGTTTTTCGAATGCGCCTCGGTGTCTTGCCAATTTGAGTTCCCGAGATCGGCAACCAAATCACCTTCCTCTAGAAATGGAATTAAACTGTTAATGACAGATCGAAGGGGCACTCCTGACGGAACCAGCACCAGAATTGCTCGAGGTATCGGTAAACTCTGGACAAATTCTTGAACGTCCAAATAGGCAGAAAGCGTGCCTATATGCGCATCCGTTTTGGACTCATTCACAACTTTTTCCATCTTAGAGCTTGTTCGGTCAAGCATAGAGACATCATGACCATTTTGCGACAGGTTTAGTGCCAATGCACCGCCCATAACGCCAATACCGATTAAACCCAAATGTTCCATTAAACCCTCATCTTGGCCGACTCACCCCTAAGATAAAAGGAAACCCCGCGAGGGGAAGCGCTCGCGGGGTTTCAAGCTGACGACAAGGGTTACAGGAAAGGGTGTCGTCAGGAGATGTTTGGTAATATTACGACAATTGTAGGCAAATCCGGAACAGTTTCGGGATTTATGACCAGTTTCTGTTTTGCAGCCGCATTAGCGGCGAAGCCCGCAGAAGCAGAGATTACGATGACGGAAAAAGCTGTGGCAACCAATTTAAGAGGAGAACTCATGGTGATTTCCTTTTTGTTAGAATCGCTTACTAATTGTAAGCAATGCTTATTTAGTATAGGTTGAGCCTTTTGTAAACACTGCTTACAAAGAAACTTATGACAGATCAGAAATTAAAACGTGGCGACCTGCGAAATGCTCTTATGGACTATGCAACCCAAGCGACTAAGGCAGGCACAATTGGGCAAATGTCTTTGCGGCAAGCCGCGCGCGAAATTGGCGTAAGTTCTGGGGCCGTTTATCGCCACTTTGCGGACAAGGATGCCTTGCTGTACGAAATCGTCCATTGCGGATTTATGGATCTGAAAGAACGGTTCCGCAGTATCAGACCCGAGGACGCACCGGGGACCTCTGTTGACCAGGTCTTGCACAGATCGCGGGAGTTGGTTCGAACTTACATCCAGTTCGCACATGACAATCCAAGCCTTTGGCACATGATGTTTGGGGAAATTGGTGTTGCCAATCGAGACCGTTTGATGGACGATTCAGAACACCGACACTACACCCCATTCGATGTGACTTTGGAAAACTTACGAGACCTTTGGAGGTTGGGCGCTGTCGATCATGAACCCGATATGGATGATGTAAGATATATTTGGTCAGCGACCCATGGTGCTGCTGATTTGGCAATTTCGCAAAACCGGCTCGATTTTGCTGAGATCGACGCCATTGCCGAACAAACGGCAGCGCGCAATGCGCGTGCCATCGGATATCGAGGTTAGTTTTTTTCAAAGAACTTTATCTCCTAAAATCTTAGTGACGCTTGATTGCAGAACCCTAAGTCGGAGACAAAAATCATACCGATCTTTGAGGTTCGTTTTGGAGCAGAAATGTTGGTTCAAACGCAACAAACTTCGCATCGGTCGTCTCTAAGACGTCTTTGAACCGGGACCAAACCACCTATGCGGGAATTTCGTTTTGTTTGCACTGCGCGTTTCAAAGTGATCGGATCAATTTCGTCTTGTCCATTTGGTAACAAATAACATGGAACCATTTGACTGGCTGCAAAACGCGCAAATTTATGAGTTGAGTTATACTTTCGGCCTTTCGCCCAGCGCGTTCAACGGCGTCGCGGACTTGCGAAAGAACATTCGAGTTCAGTGATTTGTTCTGCGCAAAATGGCTAATGGGCCTCGGCCCAATTCGCACCTTGGCCAGCATCCACCACGAGCGGAACATCTAGCTTTACAACGGGTTCAGCCGCTCCTGACATTACCTCTTTCACAATCGAAATTGTCTGTTCGACCACAGTTTCTGGCACTTCAAATATCAGCTCGTCGTGAACCTGAAGCAACATCTTTGAAGGCAAATGAGCGATCGCATCGGGCATTCGGATCATTGCCCGACGGATGATATCTGCCGCTGTACCTTGGATTGGTGCATTGATCGCGGCCCGTCGCGCAAACCCTGCTTGTGGGCCTTTCGCGTTAATTTCTGTCGTATGGACTTTGCGTCCAAAGAGTGTTTGCACAAATCCGTTGTCTTTTGCGAACTGGATCGTGTCATCCATATAGGCCCGTATTCCTGGGAAACGCTCAAAGTAGCGGTCAATAAAGGCTTGGGCCTCTGCCCTGGGAATCCGCAAGTTCCGTGCCAAGCCATAGCCGCTGATCCCATAAATGACCCCAAAATTGATAGCTTTGGCCTGTCGACGTATCATTGGGTCCATCCCCTCGACAGGGACATCAAACATTTCTGACGCTGTCAAAGCGTGAATATCCATGCCATCATGGAAAGCCTGTTTCAAGCTGTCGATGCCAGCCACATGGGCTAGAATGCGCAGTTCAATTTGACTGTAGTCTAGTGAAACCAGAACATTGCCTTCATCCGCTATGAATGCCTCACGAATCTTTCGGCCAGCATCCGCTCGGATTGGAATATTCTGCAAATTTGGATCCGTAGAAGCCAATCGTCCGGTAGAAGCACCGGTAATCACATATGATGTATGAACACGGCCGGTATCCGGGTTGATGTGCGTTTGCAGCGCATCCGTGTAAGTCGATTTAAGTTTCGACATTTGCCGCCAATCCAAAACCAAACCAGGCAAATCACCGCCCTGTCCTTCAGCAGCCAAATCCTCTAGAATATCTTGCCCCGTACTATAAGCCCCTGTCTTACCTTTCTTGCCCCCGGCCAATTCCATCTTTTCGAAAAGGATCTCTCCCAATTGTTTTGGAGAGCCGACATTAAAAGGTCCGCTAGCTAGGTCGTGAATTTCCGCCTCTAGTCCTGCCATCCTTTGAGCGAAGTCGTTGGACATGCGTGATAAAACATCACGGTCAACTTTGACACCGTGCATTTCCATATCTGAAAGCACTGACACCATTGGACGTTCTAACGTTTCATAGACACGCGTTACCTTGACCTGATGGAGTTTGGGCTTGAAAAGTTGCCAAAGTCTCAAGGTTACATCTGCGTCCTCAGCCGCGTATTTTGACGCCTCTTCTATCGGAACAAGATCGAACGTTTTTGCCGACTTCCCACTTCCCAACAGCGTTTTGATTGGTGTAGGCTGATGGTCCAAATAAAGCTCTGAGAGGGTGTCCATTCCATGCCCATGCATACCGCCATGCAATGCATAAGACATCAGCATTGTGTCTTCAATCGGAGCAATCTCTACACCATAACGCTTTAGAATTTTAGCGTCATATTTCATGTTTTGCCCAATTTTTAGAATGCTTGCATCTTCCAAGATGGGCTTCAGTTTCGCGAGGACTGCTTTCAAATCAAGCTGGCCTTGGACCAAGTCTCCTCCGCCCAGCAAGTCCCCTTCACCGTCGCGATGTGCCAGCGGAACATAACAAGCATGTCCAGCTTCAACACAAAGACAAATCCCAACCAAATCAGCTTTCATTTCGTTCAAACCGGTCGTCTCGGTGTCGAACGCAACCCACCCACGTCCGTAAATTTGCTCAATCCAAGTGTCGATTGCGCTCATCGAAGTGACCGTCTCATAGCGGGATCCATCGATTGGAGTTTGCAAAATTGTTGCAATGTTATTTTTGTTTGGAGACGAGGCATCCGCGATGACAGGGGCATCCACCCCCAATTTACTGGCGACACGCGCACTGAGCGTTCGAAACTCCATTTCAGCCAAGAAAGCCAAAACCGTTTCAGGCTCAGGATCTTTGCACTCAAGATCAGCCAAACCAAAATCAAATTGCATGTCGGTTTTTAAAGTTACAAGCTCACGGCTGATCCGAATTTGATCAGCATTTTCAATCAAAGTTTCTCTGCGTTTGGGCTGCTTGATCTCATGGGCTCGAGACAGAAGCGTTTCAAGATCGCCATATTCGTTGATCAAAAGGGCAGCGGTCTTCACGCCAATCCCAGGCGCACCAGGAACGTTATCCACTGAGTCCCCTGCCAAAGATTGAACGTCAATCACGCGCTCCGGTCCAACGCCAAATTTTTCTTCAACCTCGTCTCGTCCGATACGACGATTTTTCATGGGATCGAGTAGTTCGATACCATCGCCCACCAATTGCATTAAATCTTTGTCTGAGGATACGATTGAAACGCGTGCGCCAGCGCGCGCTCCTTGTTTGGCCAAAGAAGCGATGATGTCGTCGGCTTCAAATCCTTCTATCTCGATACACGCCAAGTTGAACGCGCGCGTTGCATCGCGTGTCAGCGGAAACTGCGGGACCAAATCTTCAGGCGCGGGTGGGCGATTCATTTTATATTCGGGATAGACGTCAGATCGAAAGGTCTTCCCTTTGTGATCAAACACCACTGCGACATGTGTCGGCGCATCATGCGCTGCCTGATCTTCAACAAATTTGTAAATCATGTTGCAAAAGCCGCTAACAGCGCCAATTGGCAGACCATCCGATTTTCGCGTTAGTGGCGGAAGCGCGTGATACGCTCTAAATATGTACCCTGATCCGTCAATCAGTTGCAGGTGGTGTCCTTTGCCGACGCTGTCCGACATGTTCTTTGATCTCCAAGGATTGGGTAGAGAATTTATGGAGAAGTACGGACGAAAATCCAACCACATTCAAACCCGTTCTTATAAACCCGCAACCCCCTAGCTTGTTTAGCAATTCTATTGCCTGAAAACCGTCTACAGTAGGTCATTTCAACTTTAGGATCGATGGCCGAAAATGATACAACCTCTAAATCAGTTTAATGTGAATTAATTGAAAGAGTACGTCATGAGTCTTCAATCTTCTTTTCGACCAGAAACTAGTGATCTTCGTCAGACACAGCCTTTATTACGTATTTGGCATCACAATAGGGGCATTCGACCCACCCGGTTTCGCGCGGTATTTGAAGCCATACTCTTGGGTGTCCACCCTCGCCGCCATCACAAGCTATGCGGTAACTTTTAACCTCAATAACTTCCGGTGCTTCAATCATCTATCGACCCTCTCTCTTCAATACGGACTTAGCCGTCCCAAGCGGCGCACTCAAGAGGCGAGCAATGGTCCCATAAACTGGCCTGCCAAAATATGCATGTGAAAGTGCGGAACCTCTTGCATGCCATGCGCACGCGCATTTGTGATTGCGCGGAATCCGTCCTGTTCGGCTCCAAGAATTTCGATTACTTTCGCGACTGCCCTATGAAAATCTAATAACTCTTCTGCACTCGCCTGAGCAGAAAAATCATCATAAGCGAGATAGGCACCTTTGGGGATTACCAAAACATGAGCGAGGGCTTGAGGTGCGATATCACGAAACGCCAATGTGTGCTCTGTTTCGAGAACTGTATCATTTGGTATTTCACCGCGCAAAATTTTGGCAAAGATGTTATCTGGATCGTATACCACCAACTTTTTACTCCTTCAGTATTTGAGATTTCTCCAAAATATCCTGCGCCTCAGCGGCCTGACACCCCAGTATCCTTGCGACGGCTTCGACACGTTGCTTGTGCTTATCCTTTTGTCGCACCTCGCCATACTTAAAAAGTCTAGGATGCTGCAAATCCTCAACTGAACGTTCGTGTTTTTCTTGCATCGCGCGATAGATGCTAGCCCAATCTTGATCGGAAATATCACCCTCGATCTGCCCAGTCCGCTCTGCATGACCACGAAAGTAGTCCTCATCGAGGTCGCGTGCGACGTATAACATGATCGTCTGGTTCCGATCGAGTGCCAAATCGTTCAGGACTTCTGTACTTTCTGGATCAAGGCCAATTACTAATTGGTCTGACTTATAAATATCAAATAGCAACCGGATTACCGCGCGTCGATGGCGTGCCCTTTTATCGACATGCTCATCCAAGCCACCCATATCCGGAAGTTCAGCATTGTTTGTGTTAAACAAATAGCCAACGCCAGGAATACCCAGCGTTTGAGACACCGCACGCCGCAACCAATCACCTTCATCCCAGCGTTTCGACGACACGATAATCAACCGCTTGTCTCGCGGAACCGAAACGGACTTGTCCCATATTCGCTTGCCAAACCGATCGCCCACCCGCCCTGCATTGGCGATTAATTGGTAATGGTGGCGAGGATCACCTTTCGAGATGGTAGAAACTTCACCGCTCAAATAAAGGTCATTTAAATCAGTGCGGATTGTTTGCGAATGAACCGATATCTTTCGACCAAAAAAACCTGGCTGGCGTTTCAAAAATGAGATGTGGTCTGAATGAAACACAACAGGCACGCCATAATCTGTAAACATTAGTAGAGTTGGAGGTTGCCCTGTGCGTTCACGTTCAGGCACCAATCTTGCCACAAGGGTTTGAAAAAAACATTCATCTGGAATCCAAACAGACTTGAAAAATCGCACGACGGCTGGGTTTTGATCAATATATTTTAGAACGCTTTCGACCGTTTTTCGGCGCAAGCACCACCATTGAGAGCCGATTTTCATTTCGAGACCGGACGGAGCTTCGCGTTCCCAACGCATTTTACGCTGAAGCTTTAAGCTCCAGTAAAACCATCTTGCCTGTGTGCGCTCATTGAAAAAATGCCGATAGCGAAATCGGTCTCGTTTCATTCCAGTTTTGATCCAATTCGACCGCTCCATATCTTCCGTTTCGATACAATCACGCGGATCATTCGACAGAATTTCGTCAATCTGCTTGCGCGATTTTATCGGTGCGCATGCACCTGAAATTAAAAAGAAATATGTTGCGTCTTCGAAGCGTTTCTCGGCTGCTCGAAGCATTTCTAGGGTCGCACCGACCAAAGACCAACCGCCCCAACCGCATCGCCGCCTTTTCACGAAAATTACATTTGGGTTGTCCTGCAGAGCTGTCCGTAAAACCTTGAACAGCTCTGGCTTTGCGTTTTTGTCAAAGTGCACTGCGGCATAGTCACCCTGCGCCGTCAATGTATTTACCGTCTCCGCCAATTCTTCGGGACGGTTATGGGCCAAAACAAGATAAGCGATACGTGCCATGCCACTGGTTTCATCTTAAGGCGCATTGCCTTCAAGCACAAAAATCGCCTAAAGACGCCGAAACTTTAGTGTATTAACACCTTTTTTGCACTTTGGTGAGCATTGGGGGACTTATGGGATTTCCGGGCGTTTGGATGACGCAAAGCGAAAACATGATCTATCGTGTGGTGCCGAAATGTGCGTGCTCCACAATAGGACAAGTCATGTTTTACGGGGATCATGGACGTTTTTTTGACGGTGACATCCATGATGCGAAAGACGGGCTGCACAAATGGGCTTTAGAAGAAAGTCATGAACCTATCAGCACACGCGTACGCAGCCATAAAACCTTCACGTTTACTGGCGTGCGAAACCCCTATTCCCGCATTCTATCTGCATTTTTCGACAAGATTTGCGGGATACAAAGAAATGGCGAACGGTACCGAGGGAACCTTGTGCCAACATTGGTCGAGACCTATGGTATCGAAGTTGAGGGTGATTTTGATCAGATTGAATCTTTTCGCAGGTTTTTGCTTTTTGCCCGCGACACTATTAAGTTCCGTGAACCGATGGATCCAGATATCCACTGGTCATCAATGTCCGGTCATATCTCGACGCTTATCGTAAACGGCGGGCGCTATGATTGCATTTTTAACACTGAAAACTTTCATAATGGCATGAGCGCCGTTTTGGACCGGGTCAGCACAACGCATCCAATCAGTTTGGACACAATACCCCGTTTTAACGAAAGCGCGGATCATGGGCCAAAAATGGAACATAAACCAAACGAATATTTCGACGATTTGTCCCGCCATCTGGTCTACGAGATCTACAAACGGGACTTTGAACTGTTCAAATACGATGCAAACGACCCAGGCCGCAAAGCCCCTATCGGAGAGATTGACCTAGATGAAGTACATGCTGTTTTAGGGTCTTAGAGGCCAGCAGCAGAGAACATTTCGTTCAGATCCGCATCAGGTCGCGCGCCGATATGGCTGATCACTTCGGCAGCGGCGACACACCCCATTCTTCCACAGTCCTTCAGGCTGCGCTGTCGCAAAACACCAAAGAGAAAACCAGAAGCAAATAAATCGCCAGCACCTGTGGCGTCTACGATGCTCGTGGTCTCGGCCGAGATGTCGATTCGCTCCTTTCCGCTCACAATCACAGCACCTTTTGCCCCCAAGGTGCAGGCCGTCAATTCGCAATCCTGTGCTGTTGCATCCAGCGCTGTTTCCAGATCATTCGTTTGATAAAGCGACTTCAATTCATGCTCATTGCAAAAGAGCAGATCGACATGCTCTCGAACCATGGTTTTGAAAGCTGAACGATGTCGCTCAACACAAAAAGGATCGGACAATGTGATCGAAACTTTTCCACCTGCCCCTTTGCACGCCTCAATGGCCTTTGCGAAAGCTGCATAGCTGTCGGGGCCATCAAACCTATAGCCTTCTAGATACAACCAGTCTGCTTGAGCCATCATATCAGGATCGATATCGTCGGGTTCTAAAAATTCCGAGACGCCCAAGTAAGTGTTCATTGAACGCTCTCCATCAGGTGTAACAAGAATCAGGCTACGCCCTGTTTCAGAACTATGGTTACGAGCGGCGCGTGGCACAGCAAAGAAAGCACCCTGGGCGATCAAATCATGCGCGAACACATCGCCCAGTTGATCATCTTTAACCTTGCCAACATAGGCCGTGCTTGCACCTAAGGCAGCCAACCCCGCAACAGTATTGGCTGCCGAACCGCCGGAAATTTCCTTTGCGGGTCCCATTGCGTCATAAAGCTCAGTTGCGCGTTCCGTATCAATCAGCTGCATGATGCCTTTTTCGATTCCGTTTTCGGTAAGGAATACGTCTTTTGCATTCGACAAAACATCCACAATCGCATTGCCTACGCCGACGACTTCAAAGCGTTTTTTCATTTGGTTTTTTCCTCATAAGGACAAAGATCTTCGATCAAACAATTCGCACAAACAGGTTTGCGCGCTTTACAGACGTAGCGACCATGCAAAATCATCCAATGGTGCGCATGCAGTTGAAACTCAGCGGGGATATGATCTTCAATGGCGCGTTCTACAGCGACCACGTCTTTCCCAATCGCAATTCCGGTGCGATTGCCTAAACGAAAGATATGTGTGTCAACGGCCTGGGTTGGTTGCTTGAACCACATGTTCAAAACAACGTTAGCCGTTTTTCGGCCAACGCCAGGAAGACTTTCAAGCGCGGCACGACTGCTGGGGACTTCGCCATGATAATCATCAACCAAAATCTGGCTTAGTTTGATGACATTTTTAGCCTTTTGTCGAAACAGCCCGATAGTTTTGATATGCTTGGTCAGCCCATCCAACCCCAAGTCCAGCATTTTTTGTGGAGAGTATGCAATTTCAAACAAAGCTTTGGTCGCTTTGTTTACACCTGCATCCGTAGCTTGCGCGGACAAGGCAACCGCCACAAGCAGCGTGTAAACATTTACGTGGTCTAGTTCACCTTTAGGTTCCGTCTCTTGATCTCGGAAGCGCGAAAAAATTTCGTGGATCGTATGATAGGCTAGCTGTTTTGGCATTGCGTTTCGCATCGCATAGCTGGCTTGGTTAGGCCAAGTGCGAAATTACTTTTCCAGGAAATATGTTTTATAAATGTAAACCACAACAATGGCACCAAGCACACCACCCACAAAAAGTGAAAGAATCCCGCCGGCAGCAGCCAATAATATTCCTATGAATCTCAGAATGAAGTAGCCAGCAACGGCACCGATAACGCCGATCCCAACCGTTACGGGAATGCTGGTCTCAATATTGTACAAGCGAGTTGCAAAGTAACCCGCCGCTGCACCAATCACCAATATCAGAACTGCATATGCCAAATCGCTCTCCTATCATGACAATTCAGATATAATACAGTTCTCGCGTAATTTAAGAACCCAGACGTGAGCCAATCGGGATTTCGAACCCGCGAAGGAAAGTTTCGGCATCCATTCGTACCTTGCCGCTGCGCTGTAATTCAAGCAAACGAACAGCTCCTTGGCCGCACGCGATTGTTAAGTCGCCATCTAAAACCTCTCCACTCTGGCCTGAGACTTCGACTGTTTTTGCAAAAAGAAGTTTTATGCGCTCACCGCCTGCAAGCGTCCACGCACCTGGAAAAGGTGACAGTCCGCGAATTTGCCGGGACACGTTTTCAGCAGGTTTGCTCCAGTCTACAACAGCTTCAGTCTTATCGATTTTTTCCGCATAAGTCACACCGATTGCGGTTTGCGGATTTGGTGTTAACGTATCACGCTGCGATATGGCCTTCAGGATCAAGCTCGCCCCCAAATTAGACAGACGATCATGCAATGTCATGGTCGTATCGCTATCCAAAATAGATGTTCTCTGTCGCATCAAAACAGGACCTGTATCCAGTCCTGATTCCATCTGCATAATGCAAACGCCAGTTTCGCGGTCTCCTGCCATTACAGCACGATGGATCGGTGCTGCGCCTCGCCAACGTGGCAATAGAGAGGCATGAATATTCCAACATCCAAACCTTGGTGTGTCCAAAATGCGTTGTGGTAGAATCAACCCATATGCCACCACAACCGCAAGATCGGCATCATGCGCTTCAAATTGAAGCCAATCACCTTCATCTTTAAAGTTGTCTGGAAAATGCACCGTAAGGCCTAATTGCTGCGCTCGGCTATGAACGGGGGTTAAACGCTCTTTTTTTCCACGCCCTGCAGGTCTTGGTGGCTGGCAGTAAACTGCAACAACGTTATGTCCTGCTTCAACCAAGGCGTTTAGCACAGGCACAGAAAAATCTGGCGAACCCATAAAGACAATGCGCATTTTAGGCCACGCCGCCCGCGCGCTCGCGCTTCAGCTTTTCCATTTTGCGGGTAATCATGCCGCGTTTCATGCGGCTTAAGTAATCAATGAAGAGTTTTCCATCCAGGTGGTCAATCTCATGTTGTATGCAAGTCGCCCAGAGCCCTGCAAAGTCCTGAGTAAACTCATCTCCATACACGTCTTGATATGTCACCGTGACTTCAGCAGGCCTCTCAATATCGTCAAACTGCTCAGGGATCGACAAACATCCCTCATTATAAGTGCTTTTCTCATCTGATGCGGAAATGATCTTCGGGTTAACCAATACCATTGGTGCGGGCTCTGCATCTTTTCCAGCGCAGTCCATCACCAAAACACGTTTCAACAACCCAACCTGCGGTGCGGCCAAGCCTATTCCAGGCGCGTCATACATGGTGTCCAACATGTTTTCCGCAAATGCGGTCAGATCTGCACCGAAATCGGTTACAGTTTCGCATTTCGCTTTAAGACGCGGATCAGGGTGGATCAGGATCGGTAGAACAGCCATGAAAGGCAGATAGGGCAAGGCAGATGCCGCTGCAAGATTTCGAATTGGCTTGCGGTGCGTTTGCGACACCTGTTTGATAAAGCCTTGAACGACGGAGTTTGTATCTATGTTTGACGAAATCATCGACCGCCGCGGAACCAATTCCACAAAATGGGACATGATGAAGGCGCTTTATGGCGTTGACCCAGCTGAAGGTTTGGCAATGTGGGTGGCAGATACGGAGTTCCGTCCGCCAGAGGCCCTAAATTCCGCGCTCAAAGACATAATGGATCATGGAATATACGGCTACTACAATGACCCGGTTGGTTATCCGAATGCGATTGCCAATTGGATGAAGCGACGACATGGATGGCAGATCAATAGCGATCACGTTATGACAACGATTGGTATTGTGAACGCTGTCAGCTTGGCCTTGCACAGCTATACGCAACCAGGTGATGGCATAGTGATCTTCACGCCTGTCTATCATGCATTTGCGCGTGTTATTAAAGCAATGGGGCGCAAAGTAATCGAATGCGAATTGGTCCAAGAAAATGGTCGCTATACCTATGATTGGGACGCTTATAATGAAAAAATGGATGGAAGCGCCAAAATTGCCATCTTATGCTCTCCGCACAACCCGGGTGGCTGCGTCTGGACCACAGCAGAACTGAGAGATTTTGGCAATTTTTGTGCGCGCCATGACCTTTTGATGATTTCGGATGAGATCCACCATGATCTTGCGTTTTCAGGTCATAAGCATGTCCCCACGGAAATCGCATGCCCCGATACGGCCAATCGGATCATCACAATGATTGCACCCAGTAAAACCTTCAATCTTGGGGGGCTTCACACCGGCAACGTGATCATCCGCGACGATGATCTAAGGGCGAAATTTAAGCACAGCATTAGTGCGCTGGCGATCGGGACGAACACTTTAAATATGAAAATAACCGAAGCCCTATACAATGGCGGCGCGGAATACGCAGACGCCCTAGTCGCATATATCGAGAGCAACGCCAAATTATTCGATGATGGGATCAACACCATTCCTGGGCTGCGCTCAATGAAATTGGAATCGACTTATCTGTCATGGGTAGACTTTTCTGACACTGGGATGAGCCGAGAAGAATTTATAGACCGCGTTCAAACCAAGGCAAAAATTGCAGCCAATCATGGATCGACCTTTGGAAAAGGAGGTGACAGCTTCTTGCGTTTTAACATCGCGATGCCGCGCGCGTTAGTCGAGCAAGCTGTGACGCGCCTGCAAGATGCTTTTGCCGACTTACAGTAGAGCTGTTGAATCCTGTCACTTGAACGGGCATTTACGGTTCAAGACGAAGGCAGAGCCATCATGAAAACCTATTTGGAATTTGAAAAGCCGCTTGCGGAAATCGAAGGAAAAGCCACCGAAATCCGTGCCATAATGGCCAAGGGAGACGACGCTGTTGAATTGGATATGGAAAAAGAAGCTGCCGCTCTGGATGTAAAAGCGGAAAAACTGCTTCAGGATATGTACAAGAATTTGACCCCGTGGCGGAAATGTCAGGTCGCACGCCATGCAGAACGGCCTCACACATCAGACTATATCCGGGCGATTTTCGATGAGTATACGCCACTGGCCGGAGATCGAAATTTCGCCGACGATCATGCTATTATGGGTGGGTTGGCACGTTTCGATGATAAGCCCGTGGTTTTAATTGGACACGAGAAAGGGTCTGACACGAGCAGCCGATTGCATCATAACTTTGGCATGGCCCGCCCGGAGGGCTACAGAAAAGCAATCCGTTTAATGCAAATGGCAAACCGTTTTGACTTGCCAATTATCACTTTGGTGGACACCCCAGGGGCATATCCAGGCAAAGGTGCTGAAGAACGAGGCCAATCTGAGGCCATCGCACGCTCGACTGAAAAACTGCTGCAGGTCAAGGTGCCCGTGGTCTCGGTGATTATCGGCGAAGGTGGTTCAGGTGGGGCTGTGGCATTTGCAACCGCTGACCGATTAGCCATGCTAGAGCATTCGATCTATTCCGTAATATCGCCAGAAGGCTGCGCTTCAATTCTATGGAAAGATGCCGAAAAGATGCGCGAAGCCGCCGAAGCCCTTCGCTTAACGGCGCAAAACCTACACCAGTTGGGCGTCTGCGATCGGATTATTCTCGAACCCATAGGCGGCGCGCAACGCGACCATCCGTCGACATTTGAGGCAGTGAAATCTACGATCGCCGCAATGTTGGCTGATGTCGAGGATATGACGCCAGACCAAAGGTTAAAGAAACGACGTCAACGGTTCTTGGATCTGGGGAAAGATCGCCTGTCCTAGTTGGTTCTTTCGAGTTTTACAAAATTTTCTTTTCGGCCATGTTATCGTATAATGTCAGGCAAGTGATTCAATACATGCAAAAGTGCCTCCAAAAAGCCTACCGGTCCTAAGGATACGAATGTTAGCAAATGAAGCTTTCGGTTGAAAACCTTTCTGTCGATACGCCGGATGGAAGCCGTATCGTCAGAGATATTTCTTTCGATGTGGACACCGGAGAGGCAATCGGCATCACTGGCCCTTCGGGTGCTGGTAAGTCAACTTTGCTATTTGCGCTTGCGGGGTTAACCCCGGCAACGGCCGGGTCTATAAGTTGGAATGTCACGTCTCTGGGCGACCTATCGGAAGCAGAACGCGCTGCCTTTCGGCAAGAGCATTTAGGCATCGTGTTCCAGGATCATCTTCTTTTTGATGAGTTGTCACCTATTCAAAACGCAGACATCACGTCATTGTTTGATACTCAAAATCGTCATACGGCAGTTGGTACATTGGCCGCTTTAGACATACCAACAAGACGGATAAGGTCATCGCAACTCTCTGGCGGGGAAAGACAAAGGGTTGCAATCGCACGGGCTTTGGCCGGGACTCCGCGTGCGGTCTTGGCCGATGAACCAAGCGCAAGTTTGGATCATGAAAACCGAAGTAAAGTTATGGATGCGCTTTTTGCGCAAACGACCGGAATTGGGAAAACCCTAATCATTGTCAGTCACGACCCCCAAGTCCTTTACCGCATGGACCGGATATTAACGCTCCAAGCCGGAGCGCTTGCACAATGACACAAATCTGGAGTTTTTTACCTGTTTTAGTTCGAGATCTAACCCTTCTTATTCTTCTTTTGTTGCCCGCTTTGGCAATCACGACTCAGCTTCTGCGGGGGCATAAACCCCTAAAGTTAAGCGCTGCACTTTTACGAGCACAAGCTGGCACTGTCCTTGGTTTCGCTATCTTGATCGGAGTATCATTGGCAATCGGCGTAAGCTTGATCGCACAAGAAAGATCATTGCGGATTGGTGCGGCCAAAGCGGCAGAAAAGTTCGAACTTGTGATTGGGGCGCCGGGATCAGAGACGAACCTAATGTTCTCATCCGTATTTCTACAGCCCAACGCGATCGGGCTTTTAAACGGAGAGGTGTTTTCAGAAGTCTCCAATCACGAGCGGGCTAAGATCGTTGCACCTATCGCATTGGGAGACTCGCATCAGGGTGCTACCATTGTTGGCACAACAGCAGGCTTTGTGATCCATTTGGGTGGACTATCCGAAGGACAAATGTGGTCCAACAGTTTGCAAGCTATTGCGGGCGCAGATGCTCCCATCGACATCGGAGCGCGTTTTGCACCAGCACATGGCCACGGAACAGACGCAAACGAAAATGCACATGAAGATGTCTTACTTGAATTGACGGGCCGGTTAGTTCGCACAAACTCCCCTTGGGATCGCGCCATTTTGGTTCCAGTGGAGTCTGTGTGGGAAACCCACGGTCTTGCAAATGGCCATGCGCCTGAACGGCAGGGTCAGCTTGGCCCACCGTTCGATGCTGAATTTTTTCCCGGAGTCTCTGCAGCAATTGTAATTGCAGATGGTCTTTCCGGAACCTATCAAATTCAATCTGACTTTTCGGTCGATAAGCGTACCATGGCCATTTTGCCTGGGGCAGTCCTCGGTGGCCTTTATCGCATTTTGGGCGATGTCAGGGGCGTTGCTTCACTTTTGACATGGTTTTCCTTGGGGCTGGTGGCCATCGCCGTTCTTGCTGGTTTGGCGATCTTGACACGCCTGTTCACCCGTCATCTTGCCGTTCTACGCGCATTGGGCGCACCAATACGGTTTATCACTGCAACCGTTTGGGGTTTCAGTGCAGCAGTTTTGTTGCTTGGAACCATTATTGGAGTTTTTGGGGCACTTCTGTCTGTGATTGGATTAAGCGCGCTGATCTCTGGCCACACTGGCATATCACTTCCTGCACGCTTTGGCTGGACAGAACTCCATTTGATTTCAGGATTTCTGTCACTCAGTTTCGCGGTTGCGTGGTTGTTTTCAAATCGTATGGCCGAAACTGCAAGACCAGAATTGCTTCGAAGCTAAGCCTCTTTTGCTAATCTATCGCGAACAGCGGCCCGAGTTGCAAAATATGCTGTGATAATAGCGACAATCGGAACCGGGGGTACAATGAACCAATCCGATCCTCGTAAAGTAATATTCGACAATAACGCACCAGGATCGGCGGGCTTTGGAAGGGCCATCAAAATCGCGACACCTAACACGAAACCTATAGCAGAACCCGTTGCAACCAAAACCAAGTAGCGCTTTAGAAAACCGTGCTCGATTAAGCGATCTTCAGAGCCCAACAATCGCATCACCGAAATGACACGCGCATTTATCGCAAGACTGGTTTGTAGAGAAAGCCAGATCAGCATGCCCAAGGTTCCGAGCAAAAGGACAATTGCAGATAGGGCTAACAAACGGACCGTCGATACAGAACGTGTCAACGGTGCTTGCCAGCGGCTATGATCATCAAAGAAGGCTTCGGGTGCGACGGCCTTCAACTGCGATGTAAAAGCAACAATATCGATCGGCTCATCTGCAAGCTCAATTCGGATCAATCGTGGAAGAGGGACATATGCAAGATCGAGCCGCTCTCCGACCCACTCTTGAAGAACCCTTTCGACGTCATCATCCGGCAAAACTTCATACCCTTGAACACCCGATGTTTGCCCCAAAACGGTCGTGATCGCCGCCGTCTGGGCGGACAAAACTTCATCCCCGTTAAACGGCAAACGGATCGTTGCGGTTTGTCGTAGGTCGTTCGACCATTGCCCCGCCAACCTGAGTGCTGCACTCGAAAAAGCGACCGTCAACACGCATAGGAAAACCATGATTAGTGATACGATTACAGTTAAGCGACCTGTTCCCCTTCGAATAATAAAAGGATCGCGCTTGGCGGCCGGACCGTTCACAAATCCGCTCCTGCAATATCAAGCTGCTTGTTCTTCAAACGTAAAGTCCGTGTCTTTGCCATCGACTTTACGGACCGGATCAAGCCGATATCATGCGTTGCGACGATAAAAGTTTTTTCCATTTTATTGAGTTGAACCATCAGTTGGACCAAACGTTGCGCCATCTCCCAATCTACGTTTCCGGTCGGTTCATCTGCAATAATGAGTTCCGGGCCTGTAATTATTGCTCTGGCCAAGGCAGCCCTCGCCCGTTCGCCGCCAGAGATTTCGGAAGGGTACGCATCCATTACATCTGCCAAACCAACCCAATGTAACAAATCAGCCAGGTCGGAGACCGACGCAGAGTTGCTGCGTTTCGCCAGCTGAACTGGAAGCAAAATGTTTTGAGACATGGTCAAATGGTCTAAAAACTCGCCTTCCTGTTGCACAATACCTATGCGCCGGCGAAGCGCCGCAAGCTCATCACGTTCAAGACCGCGCGTGTCACGGCCAAAAACATGAACCGATCCCTTTGAGGGCAGCAAAGCCGCGTAAACAAGCTTTAGAAAAGTTGACTTACCTGATCCTGAGGGTCCGGTTAAGAAGTGGAAACTCCCCGGTTCGATACTCAGCTCCAAATCCGAAAAAATTCTCCGACCGCCATAGTCGAAACTGGCCGCGTTGATTTCAATCACTTCAAGTCACCTTTTACGTACACTGGACCCATTCCACAGCCTTTTAAGCTATTGTAACGACATGGCTTTCCTTGGAAAAGCCATGCTTGAAGGTTAATCATGAGCTCTAGGGCGATTCGTGTAGGGTATATGGAGGACGCCGATGCGGCTAGAATGTGCAAATTGCGGAGCAACCTACGATGTTGCTGATAATGCGATCCCTTCTGAGGGTCGCGAGGTGCAATGTGCAAAATGTAACCATGTTTGGTTGCAAATGCCCGCACAGGCGCAGGACGCAGATAATCAACCATTGACCTTGGAGCCCACCTCTGAGGTGATTGATGGAGAGGCTAATAGCCCAACTGCGCAAGAACCAACTGAGTTTAGAACATTCCGCGCAGAGAACCTTCCAGATACACAGGTCCCACAAGAAATGTCGTCTGAAGTCGCAGAAATCCTTGAAGACGAAGCCGAATTTGCTCGTGCTGCCCGCGCCGAACCAAGTGAAGAGGAACTGGCCCCATCACCGCTAGAAGCGCTTCGTCAACGCGTCAGCGAAGCGGAAGTCGGCGAAATGCCTGCGGACATAGAGGGTCCGGAACAGGAAGAACTTTCGGAAGACACCGTGAGTGATCTCGAAACTGAAGAGCTTCCAGCTGCGCAGACGGATGAGGTCTTGGCTGAAGAAGCACACAAAGATGATCTGATTGAGCCTTCATCTGAAGAGATGCCAACTGAAGCAAACAACCCTACACCTAGACAATTTCGTAAACTTGGCGGTCGCCCAGCGGCAACGCAGCCACAAACAGATGATAACGCGGCAAAGCCGCCACGCACAGAACCGGCGCAAGACAATGCCGCAGCGCCGAAACCGGAAAAATCAAAGCGCCGCCAATCTCTTGCAGATATTTCTCAGTCTGGTCCGAGCCAAAGCTCTGTGACAACCGACGTACCCGCATCAAAACCATTTGACTTGGGTCCTGCAGCACCTGAAGAAAGGCCAGAAGCGCCTACAGAGGTTGATGTAGCGCGAAAGGCTGAGGACCTACCAGACACGCGGTCAATTGCGCCACCAGAAATGCCGCGCGATCTGGCTGCACAACGCGCTTTGGAAGAGTTGAACGCCCTCGAGTTAGACGAACCGAAACAACGTGGGCGTTTTGCAGGAATTTTTGCGGTTCTTATTCTTATAATTGCGATATTGGGATTGATTTACGTGGTCGGACCGATCTTGGCCGAAGTCATCCCTGGAATTGGTCCCGTCGTAGAAAGTTATCGTGATTTCATCGGCAGCATTTTCGGAGCGCTTGGCATCAATTTTGGTGAAATCGGCACTATCCTATCGCAATGGCTAGAATCTCTCCAATAGGCGCTTAAGATAGTCTCTTTCTGCTTCTGGTCTGGTTTGATCTCCGGCGCGCTTACGAATTTCGGCATCGAGATTACGATAAAATTCGCGGCGCGACTCTAAGTCTGCCTGTGTTCCATCAGCAAACTGTCCATTGTTATTTCGACTGCGGCCCAAAGGATCACGCTCCCCACCATTGCCAGCTTGGTCACCAAACCCATCATCGTCGCCACCTTGTTGACCGCCATTTTGTTGGGCCTGACGCCGCTGCGCTTCGTTCATCTGAGACATCCCTCGACGCAGTTGATCCATCGCATCTGCCTGACGATCAAGTGCTCCGCGTAAATCTCCCTCTCGTAAATTATCGGCAGCTTCACCCATAGATTCCTCTGCACTTTCCAAGTCATCGCGGCCAGGACCATTTCCCAAATCACGGCTTTGCTGGTCCAATAGTCTTTCTAAAGCTCCCTGACGGTCCGCCAGTTCTTCAGCCGTTGGAAGTTCACCATTTTCACCACGACCGAACTGTTCCTGCTCTCCATTTTGTCCTTGGCCCTGTGCTCCGGGTGTTTGACCCGGTTGTTGTCCATTTTGGCCCAATTGATTTGGCTGTCCTTGTTGACCAGGCTGTTGGCCTTGTTGTTGACCTTGTTGCTGACCGGGTTGTTGGCCTTGTTGCTCACCTTGCTGGCTTTGTTGATTAAATTGTTCCTGCAATTGTTCGAAGGTTTCATCTGCAAGGTCTTGCTGCTCTCGTAACATATCTTGCATTTGTTGTTGCTGGCCTTGTTGACTGTCCTGGCCCTCGCCCTGGCCCTGCCCGCCTTGGACCACGCGCATATTCTCCATCATCTGCATCAATTGATTAAGCAACTGTTGCGCCTCATCCATTCGGCCCTGTTCCATCAGTTCTTGAATACGATCCATCAATTCCTGCAACTGATCCTGAGACATCACAGTAGAATTCTGAGACTGCTGTTGGTCCATTGGCTCGGCGTTCTGGGCCAAAGCTCGCATATAGGCGTCCATCGCCTCACGAAGTTCCTGCATCAATTCTGCAATTTCATCATCTGATGCGCCACGCCGCATCGCCTCGGACAGGCGTTCTTGGGCGCGTCTAAGACGCTCAGCCGCATTGTTGAGATCACCCTCTTCTATCAAAACGGCCGCGCGCCATAAAAGATCTTCGACCTCGGCGATTTGTTCGTCGCCCGGTTCGTCTAAGTTTCGCTCAAGTACTCGCAATGCGGTCCGCACCATTAAATAAGACTTCTCTTCTTTGAATAGCCCTTCGGGTTTCCATGTTATAGCTCGGATCAAACGGGACGTTCTCTGTGCGTTGTCTCGATTCCACAAAAGCTCAGCACGTTGATCAATTAAAGCAGACGCGAGAGGGTCGAAAAATCGCTTACCTGGCAGATCAAAACCTTCAATCAAGGCATGTCCTGACTGCTCAGCCCCATCGATGACTTCCAGCTCAATTGTTACCGGTAGGTTTGCCCAAGGATGGCGTGACAGATTCTCGCTTAGTACATCTGCAATTTCCTTTGGATTTCGGGCCAGACCAACCGGAAGATCTAAAATTATCGCCTCTTGGGTCTCCGGCTCAGATATCCGGCCGTGCAGACGATCAATCGCGTCCATGTTTAGATTGATCCGCGCCAACCCGGTCATCACACCAAAGTCATCACTTGCTAAAAAGGGCAAGCGCATTGTGCCGTCTACCGTGCGTTCAAATTCTCCATCCAATTCAACGCTAGGCGGGTCATCTGGTGAGATTGCCAAAACCCATGTCTCATCATCTTGGCGCGGCACTTGCAATGTGATCTCGCCATCTTGTGTAACTTTGAACTTTGCCTCTCCGATCGCTGCATTCTCGACAACCAGAGGCGCTTGGGTTCCAGACACGCTCTCAGAAAAGCCGGCGCGATCAGCGTCACCATATACTCGAAATATCACAGTTGAGCCGCGCGGCACGATCAGCTCGCGCACACTGTCACTGTCCATATAGAAAACGGGTTGCCCGGCATGGGCTGGCGGCTCAATCCAACCTTCAAAACTGGGTCCCAACGCGACCGGCCCAGCGGCCAAACCACCCGTTTCGGTTTGTTCTACCAATTGGGTTGCTGCGTCGCGTCCGAACACCAGCACCAAGCCTAGTATAAGAACGGTCACGAGACGCAAAGCGAAGCGGTCCTGTTTAGCAAGACGAACGCGCGGAGGTTCGGTGCTTGCACGACTTGCGGCACGTTCTGCTTGCGCTTTGTGAAGGGCCCAAATTGCTTTTGTTTGGTCACTGGCACCTTCAGGGAGGTTATCATGAACCGTCAGGACAGGAGAGTGCAATAAACCTGAATCTAGCCGCGCAATCGCATCACTATAGGTTGGCGGCACAAACGACACGAGTTCTTTAAAAAAGAACCATGCAGACAAACCAACCCCAACCGTCGCAACGGTTGCAAACGTCCTGGGATCGATCAGACCAAAAGTCGAAAACAAAATAGCCGCCGTTAGTCCGAGAATCGATAAAGCCAGCCAGAATGCGCGCAGCCATCTTTCCAAAGTTAAGAACATTCGGCTCGTCCAAACTTTTCTGTTCAAACGACGATCTAACTTTTTCGAATCTGACTTAGTATTCGAGACGTTCATAAAAGGATCCAATCCGCCAAGACCGGATCTGTCAAATCACAACCATGTGGGTATAGTATCTCGGTTTATCATCTCGTCAAAGCTTGGGCGTGCGCGGATTGTCGCAAACTGATCATCTTGGACAAGTACTTCTGGGATTAAAGGACGCGAATTATATTCAGAAGACATGACAGCCCCGTAAGCGCCTGCCGACCGGAAAGCCACAAGATCACCATCATGTAATCGAGTCATCATACGTTGCTTTGCGAATGTATCGCCAGACTCGCAGACCGGACCTACGATATCGACTGGCGCTTGATCAGCCCCAGGTTCGGCCTCAATCACGGGCACAATATCATGATATGCCTCATACATAGCCGGCCGGATCAAATCATTCATTGCTGCATCCAAAATCAAAAAATCACGCCCCTCGCCATGTTTTTTATAGATCACCGAACTGACAAGCAGGCCTGCATTTCCCGCAATCAAGCGTCCCGGTTCAATTTCAATTTCCAGATTCAAATGCCCCACGGTTTCACGCACAACATCTCCATATTCCTTGGGAACAGGCGGTGCGTCGTTTGACATTGTATAAGGGATACCTAGCCCACCACCCAAATCTAATCTTTTTAGGTTATGACCATCGGCGCGCAGGGCCTTCGCAAGCTCAGCAACTTTGGAATAAGCCGTCCGAAAGGGCTGCAAGTCCGTCAATTGGCTGCCAATATGAACATCAATGCCGACAATTTCGATACCTGCCATCGCACCAGCTTCGGAATATATCCGACGCGCCTGAGAAAGAGGTACACCAAATTTGTTTTCTTTCTTGCCCGTAGCAATTTTTTCGTGCGTCTTAGCATCTACATCGGGATTGACGCGCAAAGCTATTGGCGCGACCGCCCCGATCTGGAGTGCGACTTGATTTAGCATCGCCAATTCCGGCTCGCTTTCCACATTGAATTGGCGAATGCCCCCTTGCAATGCCAATCGCATTTCATCTTGTGTCTTTCCAACGCCCGAGAAAACGATGCGGTCGCCAGGAATTTCTGCCGCTTTGGCGCGCAGGTATTCTCCACCCGAGACGACATCCATTCCTGCACCTAGATCACCCAATAATTTCAGGATCGCCATGTTCGAATTTGCTTTCATGGCATAGCAAATCAAGTGATCCATACCATGGAGAGCATCCTCAAAAACTTGGAAATGTCGCCTGAATGTTGCAGCCGAATAGACATAAAACGGGGTTCCAACATGATCCGCAATACGCGTAATCGGAACATCTTCGGCGTGCAAAACTCCGTCTTTGTAAAGAAAATGGTCCATGGTCTTATTCTGTCCGCAAATATCCCTGCCAGAGGCTCCAGCACCTTAGGCTGGTTTGCGTGTTCTCAGAAAAAGGTAAAGGGGTAAACCGCAAGATACGCCGATACAAAACGTTGCAAGAATACAAACCGGCGCAACCCAGTAATCTCGCCTCACAAGAACTTCGGCAATGATCCACACCGTCAACGCAATCGCCGCGATCGTAAGATCCCATACAAGGCCTGTTGTGGCAGAATTCACATTCCAAGCCTGTGTCATAGCATAAAGGCTGTAGCCGTTTTCATTGAACCAAACGATGAAGTGCTTCATCGGAAGGATCGCTCCGGCTACAGCAAGCGCAAGGTAAACCATGCGCAACAGAGACATTAGACCTTGCCGGACGTCGCTGTGTCGTCTTCGATTGGTGCCACGGGCTCTGGTTCTGGTGCACAAGCAACCAATGCAGCACACACGGCCATGATCATTCCAAGTCTTACAAACATGATTTCACCTTTTCATTCTGTGTTTTCGTGGGCGGAATTTCGCACACATGCAATCACTCTATCGTGAGACAAAAATTTAGCTATGTTTTATTCGAGATGGTCAAGTGTCGGGCCGGCTTTCGCTACCGGCTCAGGGTCGCCTTTGATACCGCAAGCAGTCAGAACAATGGCTGTCATCAAGATTAGCCCAAAATGTTTTGCCATCTTTTCACCTGTTCTTTCACTCGGTTTGGCGCTGTGCCACCAAAGCTGGTCCTTGAGCCGACTGAGGCTTCAACACTCAACACATCAAATACTGCATCTGTAATCTCAGAATGGATTGCCTGCATGTCGGCCAATGTTACATCGTTTAAATCACAGCCCAGCGCCTCAGCGTGCGCCACGATGGCTCCGGTTATATGATGTGCGTCACGAAACGGCATCCCAAGTTCGCGAACCAACCAATCGGCCAAGTCCGTTGCCGTTGAAAACCCCAAGCTAGCCGCATTTTTAAGAGCATCTTTGTTCGGTTGAAGATCGGAGATCATTCCTGTCATCGCAGCCAATGCCAAGAACAAACTGTCTGCTGCATCAAAGACCTGTTCCTTATCTTCCTGCATGTCTTTTGAATAGGCCAGCGGCAACCCCTTCATGACAGTCAATAGCCCAATCAAGGAACCGTTTACCCGACCCACTTTAGCCCGGATAAGTTCGGCTGCATCTGGGTTTTTCTTTTGCGGCATAATCGATGAGCCGGTCGAAAATCGATCAGATAAAGTCACGAAGCGAAACTGAGCTGACGACCAAATCACCAATTCCTCTGCCAATCGGGACAGATGTGTCGCGCAGATACTCGCAGCACTGAGAAAGTCCAATGCAAAGTCGCGATCGCTGACACCATCCAAGGAATTGGCATTTGGCCTGTCAAAATTCAACATTTTCGCAGTTATATCTCGATCAATTGCAAAGCCCGTACCGGCAAGTGCAGCACTGCCAAGTGGGCACTCGTTCATCCGCGCGCGCGCGTCCTCAAAGCGAGAACGGTCGCGCGCAAACATCTCAACATAGGCCATCATATGATGCCCAAAGGTAACGGGTTGTGCGGTTTGCAAATGTGTAAATCCCGGCATCACAAAATCCGCCGACACATCTGCTTGATCCACCAATGCGCTCATCAAAGCCGACAGACCGGCGATGGCTGCATCGATTTGATCACGCACCCAAAGCTTGAAATCTGTCGCAACCTGATCGTTACGTGAACGACCTGTGTGCAAACGCCCTGCCGCTTCACCGATCAAATCTTTCAAACGAGCTTCGACATTCATATGAATGTCTTCCAATGCGGATGAATACTTAAATTCTCCGCGCTCAATCTCTGACAGTATCGTGAGCAGGCCTTCCTGAATGGCCTTTCCATCTGTATCTGAAATTATACCTTGTTGGGCCAGCATGGCTGCGTGTGCTCGGGATCCTTGGATGTCTTGTTCTGCCATGCGCTTATCGAAAGAAATCGACGCATTGATGGCTTCCATTATTGCATCTGGACCTTCGGCGAAGCGCCCGCCCCACATGGCATTGGTTTGTTTTGTGCCCATATTTGGGTCCCGTCATATTGGAGAGGCCGAATGACCTTGTTAAGTATACCTCGTGTTGTCGCGCTTTATATATGCGTGGCGGTGGGTGCAAATGCTGGAACACCCGAGTTGCCTGATGCGTTACAAGGCGTCGTGGTGCATGAAAACCCGAAACAAGCCTTGGCTGCACTTTTCGAAGCGCCAGATGGTCATTCTATGGCCCTGTCCGATATTGATGCACCACTGACCGTTGTCAATTTCTGGGCAACCTGGTGTGCGCCTTGTGTTCACGAAATGCCATCGCTTTCAAAATTACGTGAGATGTCTTTGGATGACTTTGAAGTTGTTACAATCGCAACAGGTCGCAATAGTGAAGCCAGTCTGAAACGGTTTTACGAAACCACTGGCATCACAAACTTACCCACCTATCGCGATCCAAAACAAGCACTCGCAAGGGAGGCGGCAGTCCTTGGCCTACCCCTTACACTTATCATAGACTCAGATGGACGTGAGGTTGCACGGTATCAGGGCGATACCAATTGGGCCGATGCCGATGTAATAACTTGGTTGCGTGCTTTTTCGGCACAAACTGTGGGAACACAGTAAATACTAGAAATGCTCCATTTCCGCATTGTCAGAGTTTCGAATGTCCGACGCGGCATCCTTTAAGCGTGCTGCGAGCGCCTCTAACTCATTTGCGTAAGCTTCCCGATTGGTCGTGAAAGACAGGTCCTCAACCGATTGGTTCAACCGACGCACACCTTCGAAAGCCATGTGGCGCATAAATTCTGACGTCACAACATGGGCGGGATCCGCAAAAACCAATTGGTCATATCGCGTGTAGTCAGGAATGCGTGCGTCTTTCGGCACATAGCCGTTCACCATGGTTATCCGCTCCCCTGGTGCGGTTAAACCTTTGGCTTGATGCACCACCATATTACCTTGCATCAAAACGGCATAGCCCGGACCGGGCATTTTTGGGGCGATCACGCGGTTCAACGGGGCCGTCAGCCCTGCCTTAGAAAGCGCGCCCATTTCGTGTTTGGTTCCTTTGAAATATTGGAATGCCCCGCCCTGAACCTTTGTGGGATCAGTCACAAACATCACGTAGTCATAGCGCAATGTGTCAACATGCCATTTGTCGACATCCTCGCCAACTTCTTTGGGGTTATAGTTCAGATGGCCAAGTTGATGCGGAATCGTGTGTGGCATCAAATCAAGTCCCGCCAGTTCGCTCATCCAGTCTGCAACGTCTATTGAAAGACACAGTTCTCGCAGAAACTTTGAGCGGTACACCCCACCGCGTGTGTTGCGCGATATTCGCGGGTTTGAAGTCGTAAAGGACTCAAGTTGTTTACAAACATCGTAAAGGACCTCAGCGCCCTCATCACTTAGAACACGAAAAACCGATGTCGCACCAAAATTTGTAGGGCTCTGCGCAATCTCTGCGGCATCATAGCCAAAATCACTCAGAGCGAACAATTCACTTGGTTTCTCCAACTGAAGATGTTTTGACGGATCAAAATGAGGCTCAGACGCCAACGGCTCATATCCATCTGGCCTCTTCGTCAAATCAAAAGGATATACCATGTTTCCTCCCAGAAATGATGGCGAGACTAGGTCCGATTTCTGGATGAAGGTCAAGCACCAGTGCGTCTAGGACCTATCCAAATTCACTTTTCAATCGCTCGTAAGAATGCAACCAAGCGGCAGGCGTTGCGCGTCCGATTAGGTCAGGCAAGCTTTCATATTGCGGGCGTGTAATCTCAAACAATTTGTGTTCGATCGCGGTCGGTATCGGATAAAGTTTACCGGGGTAATGCGCAACATTTGTTGGATCTTGATCATATCCCACCTCAAGGAAGTTCAATAATTCCTTTGCAGTCGAGTTTTTCTGATCGCCTGTAAACTCTTCAAAAAACATAAAATGTGATCGCGAACGGGGCACAACCGCGTCCAAGCTTTCTATCGTTCGCCGATAATTACAACGCTTCAGAAACTGGCGGCCTTGATCTTTGATCATCTTTAACACCGCGGCTTCCAGATCGACCAAAGGGATGGAAGATGGAACTCCGGCACGGCGCAAGCTCATACGCAAACCAGACCATGCGCGTGCAATTGGATCCCGCATTGTAAATACGTAACGGCAATCAGGATGCACTTGATCCATTAACGCAAATTGTTTTGACCCAAATGTGGCGTAATTTGGCGTGATCTCTCCGACGATTATCGCGGCCTTATTTGAGCGAAATGTAAGATCACGGTAGATTTCCAGATCCAAAGGTCTTTCAAAACTTTTGCTTAGGCGCCGATATGCAAGAGCAGTCTTTAATCGATTGGATCCATCGCGGACCTCTTCACCTTTCAGCAACGCATCCCAAGCCTTCACTTTCATTCGACGGCTGCGCTTGGCCGCAAATCCCGTTTCGACGGAATTGAAATAATGCAGCTCTTTGATGGGTCCTAGCTCTATCTTCGGATGTTTGCGCAGAAACTGATACAAAGACGATGTGCCAGACTTTTGCGCTCCAATGCAGAATAGGAAGGTTTTAGGTTGGATACGCCCCATAGGGGCTTCTTATCGGGACTTCAGCGAGGCGCAAGATGGCGGTACAATCTTCGGCCTATTAAACCAAGTACGGCAATCAATATCAAAGTGAAGGTAATGAAATAGAGTGCAACGATCGGATATGGAACAAACGGATTAAAGGTTTTGTCTGCAAAATAGCTGGCAAAGTAAACCGCGTCTCCAGATTGTTGCCATGCCGGAAAACTTGAGAAAAACACAAGTGCTGTGGCATGGAACAAAAAGATCGCCTCATTTGTGTAGCTTGACCAGGACAAACGCAACAGTGATGGCCACAACACAAGCCGATTGATTTTGCGCTGGGACATTCCCAAGGCTTTCCCGGCCTCAACTTGACCTTGCGGCACAGCTTTAAGCGCACCGTAAAAAATCTGCGCAGTGTAGGCTGACGTATTTAGGAACAATACAATTGCTGCGCCCAGCCAAGCCCGCGTCAACCACCGCGTTTCAAGTGTTATCTCCACAAATCCAAGCGGAATATCGATACCTACTTTTGGTAAGATAACGAACAATTCGTATAGAATAAAAAATTGAATAAACAGCGGCGATCCCCGCAGAGTGAAGATGAACCCGCTTGCCAAGCGAGACCAAACCGGGTGACCCCCAGCTTTCGCAAACGCCACTGTCGAGGCGAATAAGAATCCCGCAACCAACGCGATCATTGCGAAATAAAGGTTCCAGATCATGCCAGAGCCGATCAAAACAATTTGCTCGCAGAGTGTGATATCAGCGCGCGGAAGGCTGCGCTCTCCGATGCCAATAGCCCGGAGGCCATAATCGGTAAGGGTTTCAAAGCAGCTCATGCCGTCATTCGCAAACTGTCTTGGCCGCGACTGAAGTAGTCTTGCAACCGGCGAAACACTTTTTCACTGAACCAAGTGAGTGCCAAATAAAAGAACAGCAGAAACATAAAATAACCCAAGCGCCAATCGCCATGAGGGTAATCGGTGAAGCGGGGGTTCTGCGTGCCACCCAATTCGCGCGCCCAATAAACGATATCTTCGACACCCAATAGAAACAACAAGGGCGTTGCTTTGATCAGTATCTGCCAAAGATTAGACAAACCCGGCAGTGCATAAATCCACATCTGGGGGACAAGGATCAAACGAAAAGCCTGACGTTTTGAAAGGCCCATTGTGGATGCCGCTTCCATCTGACCCTTAGGTACATTTCGCATCGCACCGTATAGAATATTTGCCGCAAAGGCACCAAACACGACTGCAAAAGCAAATGCAGCTGTGAAAAACCCATAGGTTTCGTGAATCCATTGATCTGCGGCATTCAACGGCAGCTTGGCGGACGTACAAACGACGAAATCATTTCCTTGGCGTACAGGTTCTTGCCAATCGGGGCACTTCGATAGATGACGCAAGTATTCAAACGCTTGGTCAAGCGCGATCGGTACAAACAAAAAGAAGATAATATCGGGTATGCCCCGCACCATTGAGGTGTAAATTGTACCAACCCAACGAAGCACCCGAATTTCAGATCGTCGGGCCACAGCTCCCGCAAATCCAAACAGCAAAATCATCGGAACAGTAACGGCCAATAAACCGAATACGACAAAAACTGCACGATATAGATTCATGTGTTTTGGCGTCGTTAAATAACACGCCCACCAAGACGCACCGCTCAAGGTGCTGGGATCAACACAAAACTCAAACATTTACAAAACGGTAAAGCTGCCCGGAAGACCGGGCAGCCCAAAACCCTTAATAGCCTTCGCGGCCTTCAAACCACTCAGCGATCAAAGCATTCAGCGTTCCATCTTCTTTCATCGAAGTAATCGCCGCATCAAACTTTTCTTTTAGCTCCGTATCCGATTCCCGAATGCCCATGCCAACACCGCCTCCGATAGAAACTTGGTCGCCAACAAAAGCCAATTCACCACCAGATTCCGCAACAATGGGCTCTAGATATGCGCTATCTGCCAAGACGGCATCCGCCTCGCCAGACCGAACGGCGGCGATTGTTTCCTCAGGCGTAGCAAATTCAACAACCGTAGCACCGCTATCAGCTATATAACTTGCTTGAATGGTCGACGTCTGCGCTGCAACCGTCTTGCCGGTTACAGATGCATCCATTCCTGCAAGCGCGACATAGGCCGACGGATCTGGTGGGAAGTAATCTTGCGTAAAATCTATGACTTCATCGCGCTCAGCTGTAATCGACATTCCGGCGATGATTGTATCGTAGTTGCCAGATACAAGGTTTGGAATAATTGAGTCCCACTCATTCGTGACCCACTCGCACTCAAGTTCGGCGCGTGCGCAAAGTTCGTCACCTACGGCACGTTCAAAACCATCGACTTCACCAGCATCATTGATAAAGTTGTAAGGTGCATAAGCACCTTCTGTTCCCATTCGTACCACATGGCCATCTGCAAATGCAGAAACCGCAAAGGTCGCAAGTAGCGTTGCACCCCCCAGAATTTTCGTCAGCTTCATATCACTCTCCAAATTAATTTGCCCCGCGCGTGTCGCGAAGCGATGCTAAACTCTGTGCGAGTAACCCTAGAATGACAAGATGCAAAATTAGGCAACGCTCTATTTTTAGGCTGTCGATACCTTACAAGGGTGGATTTATGATTTCTGCGTGAAACAGATCGCCGATCAAGTCGATCTTAAGATTTGATCCAGTTGTAGCAAGGTTTGTGTCCACAAAGGCCAAAGCGAGGTTAAGGTTTGTACGGTGACCATAACCACCAGAAGTTGTCGTGCCAACCACCGCATCGCCTTGAATAACTGATGATCCGCCTTGGACCTCACGATCGTCACAATCAACTTTCATCAAAACGAGCTTTCGATTTGGTCCCTCTTTTTGCCTTACGCGCAAGGCATCTTTGCCAACAAAATCTTTGTCGAGTTTTACAAAACGATCGAGGTTCGTTTCAAAAGGGTCAAATTCGGTCAATAGGTCCGCCTTCCAATGCAGATAGCCCTTTTCCATCCGCATAGACTCGACAGCACGTGCGCCAAACAAACGCATACCAAATTTTTCACCTGCGGCCCTTAAAGACAAATACGCAGCGTAAAGTTGGTTGTTGGGGATGTGAATTTCATAGGCCAATTCACCTGAGTAACTAACACGCATTACAATCGCCGGTGCAATCCCAATGAACGCCTCGCGAACAGATAACCATGGAAAACCATCATCTGACCAATCCAAGCGCGAGACCAATGACAAAACTTCCCGCGCTTTAGGACCAACAAGCAACAAGATGGTCATGTCGTTTGTCAACGAGGTGATGCGCACGTCCTCATCCTTGCCGATATGTTGCGTCAACCAATCCATATCATGGTATTCTGAAGCTGCGGCTGAACCGTACCAAATCCGACCATCGGGTAAGTTTGCAATCGTAGCTTCACCTTTGACCATGCCCTGATGGTTCAAAAGATATCCAAGTCCCAATCGGCCAGCTTTCTTTGAAAGACGCCCGCAAATCATCCGGTCAAGTAAGAGTCGGGCATCTTTGCCAGTCACCTCAAAACGATTGAAACCGCTAACTTCGGCCAAACCTACACCCACGGTCAGCGACTCTACCTCTGCTTTCACGACGTCATGTACTTCGTTGAAGCGGAAGCTATGGGTTTCTACGAAGTCAGATCTAGGCTTGAAATAGTCAGCTCTTTCCCAACCGTTCACGACTGTAAACTCTGCGCCTTCAGCGGCCAAAACTGGCGTTAAAGGTGTGGTCTTCGCAGGACGACCTGCTGGTCGATGCTCATGCGGAAAATGAAATCGAAATTCGTTCTGATAATCTTCAATCGCTTTTAGAGAACAAAGTTCAACGTTTCCGTGCCCAGTAAAGCGGCGTGGGTCTATAACCCAAGTGTCATAACATGCCTCACCATGTACAATTTGTTGTGCAAGCAACCAACCATGCCCGCCTCCTTCACCAAGGCCCGCGCGCAAACCGATGATACAAAACGCATTGCGTTTACCCGGGATTGGCCCAACCAAAGGGGCGCCGTCGATTGTGTAGGTAATCGGTCCATTGATGATTGTTTTGATGCCTACATCCATCAAGGCTGGCATGCGCGCGAAAGCCCCCTCCAACACATCCATAACACGATCCAAGTCATCGGGACAAAGATCATTGGAAAACTTTGGGTCGACCCCATCCATGCCCCAGGTTTTGCAATCCTGTTCATAGAAACCGACCAAAAGACCGTTCTTTTCCTGACGTGAATAATAGTCGCTAATAGGACAACGTAGAAGCGGCATTCGATGCCCTGCATCAATGATACCTTGGATATCTTCTGTCACCATGTATTGATGCTCCATTGACATGACCGGGTGATGCACACCCATCATCGCACCAACCTCGTTCACGCGATATCCGCAGGCATTTACAACAATATCGGCGCTGATCGTACCTTTGGGGGTTTCAACCTCCCAAGTATCATCGTCCAGTTGCTTCAAACCCGTAACGGGCGTGTTCCTATGAACTTCAGCCCCTGCATTGCGCGCGCGACGAGCCAAAGCCTGACAAAGCTGGGCCGGATCGATATCCCCATCCATCGGATCCCAAAGCCCACCGATAAGATTTTCGGTCGAAATCAAAGGATGCCGACGCCGGCATTCCGCAGCATCAATCACTTCGAAATGGACGTCCATACCCCGCGCCATAGATTTGAAGTGACGGTAACCATCCATTTGTGCCTCGGTATTAGCCAGACGAATACCTCCATCACCATGGTGGTAGTTGATCGGGTAATCGGGATCATTGGCCAGCTCTTGGTAGAGGTTGATCGAATGTGTTTTCAGCCCAACCATTGTTTGGTTCATCCCAAAATTCGTGACCTGTGCGGCAGAATGCCAAGTTGTTCCCGAAGTCAGTTCGTCGCGCTCCAGAAGCATCACGTCTGACCAACCCTCTTGTGTCAAATGATACAAGGTCGAACACCCCGCAATTCCACCACCGATGACAACAACTTTTGTGCGCGTTTTCATGATGAGTCCTTCGCTTCTTTTGCGGCCAGCATTTCGTTTGCGATCCAATCAGTGTTCAGGCCAAAACCCGACTCCTTTACGGCATGAGCCGCGCCTTCAATCGCTTCTGGTTCTTTATTTTGGTTGAGTTTCCATGTGCTCTGGATATCTGAAATCTCCATCCGAAAGGGAACGATCGAACGCTGCATCCGTTGATACACGCCAGGGTTCATTTTTTCTGAATGCCAAGGTTTCTTTGGCGCCAATCTGGCTTCGAGTTCCTTTGACTGTGCCGCCAAGGTTGAATCCAAACCCTCATGCGGGAGCAAGACAACACGCCCAGTGACGTGGATCGCGACATAATTCCATGTTGGCACTTGATCATCGACGCCATACCAGTCGGGGCTAATATAGCTGTCACCCAATGTAACTATCATCATAGCTTTTGCGCGATCTTGTATCGCTTTGGCCATCGGCGTGTTTCTGACGATATGCCCCAGTAGAGTATCATCTCCTTCTAAGATGAAAGGTATATGCGAGACGATAGGAAAGTCGTCGCCGGAAACGACCAAAGCACCGAAGGCACGCGCTTTCAAGGCTGCGATGTCTAGATCAATGGAATTGCGCCGAAAGATAGAATTAGGATGCATGGACGACACCGAAAAAGGGATCAGACACTTAGTCAATTCCAAACCTTACATTTCGAGAAAACGAATAAGGAGGTTTTGAATATCCGCATCTCAAATTTTCATCTTGGCAGGTCCACAGCTGTCCGAAAGTGTACCAATGTGATCAGGAGGATACTTTGACAGAAGAACGCAAGAGATCCGGCGGTCGACGTGCGCGCACGGCCTTGCGGGCCGCGCCTCCTGCGTTTAACCCCGCACCTCCCGGTCAAATCGGTGGGCGTTACCGACCGCTTTCAGACGGGGATATCAAATCTATCTATGGAACAGCTTTGCGGTTACTCAGCGAGCTTGGCATGGGCGAAGTTCCCGACCGTCTTGCCAAAGATTTTGAAAAAATGGGAGCAGTCATTGGCGATGACGGCCGAGTGCGGTTTCCACGTCCTTTGGTCGAAGATACCATCGACAAAGCGTGCAAGAAGTTCACGTTTCATGGTCGGACCGAAGATCGATCTATCGAGG
Source organism: Pseudomonadota bacterium (assembly GCA_039814625.1). Lineage (GTDB taxonomy): Bacteria > Pseudomonadota > Alphaproteobacteria > Rhodobacterales > Rhodobacteraceae > Amylibacter. Next base: position 431,859 of record JBCCAU010000002.1, on the reverse strand, counting down.
TTGGTGGCGACCGAGTTTACTTTGGCACTGGGGGAGCAGCGGTTCAAACCCTTGATATCAACACCGGTCTTTACCGGGCATCGACCCTTCAGGACCTACATGACTTCACGCGCCTGCAAGATACGCTGGAAAATGTAAGTTGGTTTACAAGATGCTGCATTGCCACTGACGTGCCAGACATCTGGGAACTGGATGTGAATACGGCCTATGCACTGATGAAGAACACGACGAAGCCGGTGGCGATGGCGTTCACACTCGGAGAGCATGTCGGCCCTTTGGTTCAGATGTTTGATCTTGTCGCTGGCGGCGATGGCGCTTTTGTTAAGCGGCCGTTTCTGAAAGCCCATATCTCACCGGTGATTAGCCCGATGCGCTATGGCGCGGATGCAGTAGACGTCACTTACGCCTGCATTGAGCATGGCGTGCCAATGTCTTGCATTACGGCTGCGCAATCTGGAGCAACGGCCCCCGCGCCCTTGGCCGGACTTCTGGTTCAGTCACTAGCAGAGACTATAGGAAGTCTTCTGATGGTATCTGCGGTAAAACCCGGATATCCGATGGTGTTCTCGAACTGGCCTTTTGTCATTGATCTGCGTACAGGGGCATTTGCTGGCGGCGGAGGTGAAATCGCAGTGGCCAACGCGGCATCTGCCCAAATATCGAACTGGTTGGGCCTTCCATCTGGAACGGCCTCTTCCATGACGGATGCCAAAGCAATCGACGCGCAGTATGGCGTCGAGAAGGGTATGACGGCCATGGCCGCAGGCCTTGGGGGCGGGAACCTGATCTACGAAAGCTCGGGCATGACTGCCTCCCTTTTGGGGGCAAGTTTTGAAGGTTTCGTTCTTGATAACGAAATGCACAGCTCAATCTACAGAACAATGAGAGGTATTGACGTTACAGAAGAAACGCTTGGTTTCGATGCGATTTGTCATTCTATTTTGGGCGACGGTCACTTTTTAGGGTCAGACCAAACTTATCGCGCCATGGAGACTGAATACGTGTATCCCAAACATGCTGATCGAAATGAACCTCGAACCTGGCAAGAGAATGGCGCAAAAGATGCTTGGTCACGCGCCAGAGACACAGCAAAGCAGATTTTAGAAACCCATCATCCAAATTATTGTCGCGAGACTGATTTAGAGATCAAAAGCAACTTTCCAATCCTCTAAGCCTTTTGACTTGGGTTCAGTGTCCACAGTCCCCTAGGGGTTGCGCCAAGACATCCTAAAGATATGAAACAAACCTCGCCAAAAATTGGCGAGGTTTCTCAACTTGGTATTAGGTCAATCACCCTGCGCGACGCCGTCCTGCAACGCCTTTGCACGGCGGGCCCGGTAGCTTGGTAAGAAGATAAGCAAGACCGCTATCGCAAGAAGACCCATTGTCATTGGGCGCTCAAGAATGAAGCCAGCACCATCATATAGTTGCATGGATCGTGCAAAGTTATCCTCCATCATTCGGCCTAGGATGAACCCAATCAATAGCGGTGCAAGCGGATAATCGGCAAACCGCAGAATTGTCGCTGCGACGCCAAAACCAACAAGCATCAAAAGTTCGGTTGCATTGTTTTGCCCGATATAGGCGCCCATCAACGTGAAGAAGAGGATAAACGGAATCAGATAGTTCCGAGGCACTGCCAATATCTTCGCGATGTATGGGATCAGGGGGAGGTTCAAAATCAAAAGAACCACATTTCCGATATACATCGAGATAATGACAGACCAGAAAATTTCGGGGCTATCGGTCATAAGGCGTGGACCCGGCGTCACGTTTAACGCGATTAACGCGCCCAACAAGATTGCCGTGGTACCAGAACCGGGAATCCCAAGAGTTAAGAGCGGAACAAAAGACCCGGTACATGCTGCATTATTTGCTGTCTCTGGCGCAGCCAATCCTTTGACCGACCCTTTGCCGAACTCCTTTTGCTCTTCCGCCGAGGCGATATTGCGTTCAACGGCATAGCCCAAGAAGCTTGCGATCGTGGCACCAGCCCCCGGCAAAACACCAATGAAGAAACCTTGAATGGATTGTCGTCCGATCACTGGGGTGATTTTCTTGGCTTCTTCGCCTGTGATCCTAAGTCCGGTAATTTTGCCATCGCTTGATCCGGTTTCTGATCGTTTTGGACTTAGAACAAGGAACAAGGCCTCGGGCAATGCAAACATCGCCATAGCCAATGTAATGAATCCAATACCCGATTGCAGGTCCATCAGACCCATCGTGAAGCGCGGCATATTAAATAGCGCACCTTCTCCGATTGTAGCGGCCATCAGACCCAAGATGGTCATTAAAACAGCCTTCATCACTTGACCGGTGCCAGCAAAAGCCGCAATCGCAGAAAGGCCAACAACCATCAACGCAAAATACTCAGCCGAATGAAACAGCAGCGCAACAGTCGACAGCGCAGGGGCAAAGATCATCAATAAGATGGCACCAATCGTACCGCCTGCAAAACTTGCAACCGCCGCAATCGTAAGGGCTTTACCAGCTTTTCCCGCACGGGCCATAGGGTAGCCATCAAAGCTGGTCGCAACGGTCCCCGCCACCCCCGGGGCGTTGAGCAAGATAGAAGAGGTCGATCCGCCAAAGATCGCTCCGTAATAGACCCCTGCGAGAAGAATCAAAGCTGTTGCTGGATCACCCATAGTGATTGCGACCGGGATCATAATAGCAATAATCGACATTGGCCCGAGACCAGGCAACATGCCAATAAAGGTTCCGATAAGACACCCTGCAACGACAATAAGAATGTTTTGCAGTGAAAAGGCCGTAGAAAGGCCAATCATAATTCCTTCAAGCATAATTTACGTCCCCAAGAAAAATGGCCATGGACGCAAGAAGATACCCAACACTTCTTGAACCAGATACCAAACACCAAAACTCGCCGCGACTGCGATCAGTATAAGCCAGTGAAATTTACGTTCGCCGAGAACAACAGCTCCTAAAACCAAAAAGCCAGTGGTAGAGGCGATAAAACCTGCAGGTCGCAGCATCAAAGCGTATGCAATCATCAACCCAAGCAAAGCGATCGCTTGACCGTAATTGTACTCTTTAAGCTTCTTGTAGTCGATGCCAGAGGCATCACTACCCTTGCCAGATTTTTCCAAACCCAGAAGAATAGCGAGCGAAATCACGACTGCCATAACCGACAGAATTTTTGGAAAAGTTGAAGGCCAGACCGGCGTATTGCGCATGAATGGCGGCAAAAGCTGATCCATCGTAAAAAAAGCACCATAGCCATATGCTAGGGCTACGACAAGGATCACGAGTGCGATCCAACGGTCCAAAGTCATGAAATATCCCTCCCGATTTGATCTGCTTTGTGCAGATCGAAAACTCCGGCCCCTTAAGAAGGCCGGAGCACATTCAGCATATTACGGCTTATAGGAAGCCCAGTTTGACCATAAGGTCTTCGATCACAGTTTCTTGGTTGACCAAGAAGGACTCGAAATCAGCGCCAGGGTTGTGGATGTTTACCCAGCCGTTACGTGCGCGAACCGCCTCCCACTCTTCCGTTTCATACATTTTAGCAATCGCTTCTTGATAGGATGCGAGCGTCTCAGCTGGCAGTCCAGGCGCTGCAAAGAACCCACGCCAGTTCACGAATGTCGTCTCCAGGCCCTGCTCTTTCATCGTTGGAGCATCTTCATAGGCTGCCACGCGGTCATCCGCTGTGACACCAATGATTTTAACTTCACCAGCCTCAGCAAGAGCAACCGCTTCAGAAAAGCCCGTGGACAATGCTGCGATCTCGCCCGATAGCAAGGCTGCCATGGCTGCACCACCAGCATCATATGGGATGTACTTGAATGCAGTTGGATCTTCGCCAGCCGCTTCCATCGCCATCGCAGCAACAAGATGGTCCATACCACCTGGTACAGAACCGCCACCAATGGCAACAGAACTTGGGTCAGCGCGATAAGTATCCAACAGATCACTCATAGAATTTATTGGACTGTCGATCCCAACAACCATGGCCGCATAGTCACCAATAGTTCCTGCAACCAAAGTCAGATCACGGAAACTCTGCGGGAAAACGCCTGTCAAAGACCGGATCACGATCGGTGTAGAGTTCACCATCAACGTGCCTTGCTGACTTTCAGCATTCTCGATCATGTAAGCGATGGCTTTACCACCGCCTCCGCCGGACATGTTTTCATAAGATGCAGAACCGACCAAGCCAGATCCGGTCAGAGCTTCCCCTGTGCCGCGCGCCGTACCATCCCAGCCGCCACCTGCGCCTCCAGGGATCAAAAAGTGGATAGAGTCAACAACTTGATGGCCATCGGCAAAAGCTGGTGCACCAAGAGACATGGACGCTGCAAACGCAGCAGCCATGACGCGGCGCGTCATGTTAAATTTTGTCATAGATTTCCTCCCGTTTGACAAAAGCAGCCTTCACTGCTTTGCGATACTGGAACACAGGTTCCTGACATGAACCTGTCACGGGGAGGATTTTTTGAGAATTCTACTGGTCGAAGACAATGTCGAACTTGCAAAGGCAACAGTCGAAAGGCTGCACCTAAACGGTCATGCTGTCGATCACGCCGCGAACCTTTCGGGAGCGAATGAGCTGTCGCGCATCGCAAGCTATGACCTTGTTTTGCTAGACATCATGTTACCAGACGGGGACGGACGTGCATTTCTTCGAGCGTTTCGCGCGCGCAAAGACAACACTCCCGTGATAGTGGTTACTGCACGGTCCCAGGTTTCTGACCGGGTCAGTATTCTAGATCTTGGCGCAGATGACTATATCGTGAAGCCTTTCGATTTCGACGAGCTGGAAGCCCGTATTCGCGCTATTCTAAGACGCAAATCTGGTTCTCGTAGCAATGAGGTCATTCTTGGCGACATCAGATTCGACCGTCTGTCAGGGACTTTGAAATCTGAAGAAGATGAAATCGAATTGCGAAACCGAGAACTTCGTTTGCTTGAGATTTTTGTGGATAGTACGAATGTCATCCTCTCCAAAGCGCAACTAGTCGATCACCTTTTCTCGTTTGACGAAGAAGTGTCAGAAAATGCCATCGAAGTTTACGTCGCTCGTTTGCGAAAGCACCTCGGGGACAATCGGGTCACAATTCGCACCGTTCGTGGTGTGGGTTACAAATTGGAAATCGAAGATGCCTGAGGTTATCACCCGAGGATCGCTTCGTCTTAGGCTGGCCGGTTTCCTAATCGCTACTGGGGCCATAATGGCGGCGGTGCTTGTGGTGATTTTCCTGTTTTTTGCACGACAAATCACAACCGAGGCCCAGGACAGCCAGCTTCTCGCATCAACAACATCTATTCTCGAAAGTGCTACTTACGAAAATGGTCAACTCGTGATCGATATTCCCTATAGTGCGTTCTCTATGCTTGGCGCCGTCTCAGACGACCGCGTCTTCTATCGCATTCAGATCGATGGCACTTTTCTAAGTGGTTATGAAAATTTGCCGCAACCTACTGCCAGCCTATCCCCTCAATTTTCGGATGGGATGTTTTCTGACGACGTTATTCGCATGGTAACCGCGGCGCGACTCATAGGGTCCGGAGACGAACCTTCTACCCTTTCCGTTTCAGTCGCCCAGACCAATGATGGCACCAACCTACGTCTGCGCACCATCTTTATGCAGGCGTCGGGTTTTGGTCTTGGCTTTTTTTTCATCGCAACACTTTTGGCGGTTTGGGTCTCTAAACAAGCCTACGCACCTTTGAACAATCTTGCCACCTCGATCGATCGACGTGGTCCATCCGATCTAAGCGCAATCCGGCAAACCGTTCCCCAAGAAATGGCATCTCTTGTCGGCGCGTTGAATGAATTTTCGTCCCGCTTGAAACGCGCCCTTGATCGGTCAGAAGATTTTATTGCGGAAGCCGCGCATCGCATCCGCACCCCTCTGGCGGTCGTGCGCACAAAGACAGATATTGCACATAAGACCGCGCGGACGAAGAAAATGAAGGACACCCTGAGAGAGGTTATTCTATCCGTGGATGAAAGCAGCCGGACGGCCTCTCAGCTGTTGGACCATGCAATGGTCAATGTTCGAACTGATAGTTTGGAGTTTGAACCAATCAATTTAGCCCAACTCCTGGCCGAAGTCATCGAAAGGTTTGATCCGATCGCCGCAATGCGCGATATAGAGATCTTGCACCGTATTGATACTACTATTCAAACCTTTGGGGATCGCGTTCTTTTAAATAGTGCATTCAGCAACCTGTTGGACAACGCCATCAAATATACGTCAATCGATAGTCGCGTATGCGTAGAAGCGCACGTATTCGCAGGAAATATATCAGTTACTTTTTTAGACGAAGGTTCAGGTTTTCAAGACCAGGTGAGGCATCAACTCTTCGAACGTTTTCGTCGAGGTGAACAAATAAACACAACCGTTGGATCTGGTCTTGGTCTTACAATTGCTCGTGATGTGATCGCCGCGCATGACGGAAATATAAATCTACAGAATGGAAAGGAGGGGGGGGCATGCGTAACCGTCACTTTGCCATTGGCATCTTAGTTTCAATTTTCGTTGGCCTATCAGCGAATGCCTTTGAGATCGAAGCGGAAGTGAGTTTTGGGAATGGTTCGGAACCAAACCAAATGACCATTTTATCGACAACAGATGTCGAGCTATTTGCACCGATTATAAAAGCGTTTCGTTTGCAGCACCCTGATATTGCGGTCAAGTACACTGTCACAAGCAGCGGAGACATTATTACAGCCGTGACAGAAGAGGGGCTGACTTTTGATGTTGTGATTTCTTCGGCTATGGATTTGCAAACCAAACTCGCAAATGATGGCTATGCGCGCAGACATTCTTCGGAAGCGACGGCGCTCGTACCTGAATGGGGCAAATGGCGCGACAGCATTTTTGCTTTTACACAAGAACCCGCGGCGATCGTTCTCTCGCTTTCTGCATTTGAAGGGCTGCCAATCCCACACACGCGCCAAGAATTGATAGAGACCTTACGCAAGTTTCCGAACCGCTTTCACGGTCGCTTGGGGACATACGACGTTCGCGACAGCGGCTTGGGTTATCTTTTTGCCACGCAAGACAGTCGTACATCAGACACGTATTGGCGCTTCACTGAAACGTTTGGCGGGCTCAATGTTAAGCTTTACTGCTGCTCTTCGAAAATGATCGACGATGTTCTATCGGGTGACATCGCAGTGGCTTACAACGTGCTTGGCAGCTACGCTTCGGCACGCGATGACGCATCAAACGACGTTCTGATTATCGAGCCCGAAGACTATACGACGGTAATGTTGCGTACAGCTTTGATCATGGGCAAGTCCAAGAATGTAGATGCTGCGGAAGACTTTATAGATCATTTGTTGGAGCTTGCTTGGGCAAAGTCGCAAAGTGAGGCCTTCATGTTCCCCAACAAAACACAAGAAGAGGTTGATCGTACTACTCGGCTGCGTCCCATCCGCTTGGGTCCGGGGTTGTTGGTCAATCTGGATCGCTTCAAACGCGAGAAGTTCATTCGCGAATGGGAAAACTCTATTCTTCAATGAATTGCCGCGTTCAAACCAATCGGTTTTTCCTATTGCGCTTGTCCTACAGCACAAAATCTCTCAAAATAACACAAGCATCTGGTAGCGGAGGAGGGACTTGAACCCCCGACACGCGGATTATGATTCCGCTGCTCTAACCACCTGAGCTACTCCGCCACGAGAGCCGCCAACTAGGCGGAATCTCCAAAACGGTCAAGCCGCAATTCAGGATGTGCGACCAGCTTGAAATTCATTTCTGCTTCACCTCATCATGCCGAAAACATGTGACGAGATGATCGTTTACAAGACCACACGCTTGCATCCAGGCATAGACAATGGTCGGTCCACAAAAGTTAAATCCACGTTTCTTTAAATCCTTGGACATGCGCAAGGAAATCTCTGTTACCACAGGGACTTGGTCTAAAGTTTCCCAATTGTTTTGGATCGGAGTGCCGTCGACGTAAGACCAGATGAGGTTTGAAAAGCCTATATCCCCTTCGATTTCAAGAAACACACGCGCACCTTTGATTGCCGCCTCAATTTTTCCGCGATGTCGAACAATGCCTACATCGCTCAGTAGGCGCAATACATCGCCTTCGTCAAATTCAGCAACTTTTTGAGGCTCAAAGTTCGCGAAAGCCGTACGGAACGCCTCGCGCTTTCGTAAAATCGTGATCCAGCTTAGCCCGGCTTGAAATCCATCCAAGACAAGCTTCTCCCAAAGTGCACGACTGTCATACTCTGGCACACCCCATTCCGTGTCATGATAAGCGATATAGTCAGGGGCTTCGCCATGCCATCCGCATCGCGGTTTTAAAAGATCAGTTTCCATAGACTTTCTATCAAACAGCCAACCGGCATTTACAATTTCAAAAGCATTATTGGGTTATGCTGAGATCAACGAGAGGAGTTGGCATGCCGCCCAAACCGACCGAACCTTCCGATCCTTTGGACTATATCAGGCGGAGACGAAACAGACCTGTGATTGAAACCGTTCGCAATGCGATTGAAATGGACAACCTGGTCCTCGCGTTTCAACCGATCGTGTATGCGGAAGACACCGAACGTGTTGCTTTTCATGAAGGGCTGATCCGACTTATTGACGACAATGGAGAGGTCATTCCAGCACGCGACTTCATTGAAGAAGTCGAAGTATTAGAGTTGGGTCGTCGCATTGATACAGCAGCTCTACGTGCGGGCATCGAAGCGCTTACAGATCATCAATCGTTGCGCCTTTCAATAAATATGTCAGCGCGGTCTATTGGCTATCCCGATTGGATGGAAACGCTCAAAGACGGTCTTCGTTCTGAGCCAACCCTTGCCGAACGCCTGATTTTGGAAATTACCGAAAGTTCGGCCATATCTATGCCGGAGATTGTCAGCTATTTTATGGCCGACTTACATTCCAGAGGCATCAGTTTCGCGTTGGATGATTTCGGTGCTGGATACACCGCATTTCGCTTCTTCCGAGATTTCCAATTCGACATCGTGAAAATTGATGGTCAATTCTCACACAATATCGCAGATAATTCTGACGCTCAGGTTTTAATGGGGGCATTGATTGCAATTGCCGACCAATTTGACATGTTTACTGTCGCCGAAGAGGTCGAACGCCAAGCCGATTTAGACTATTTGAGAAGTTCTGGAATCAAATGTGTTCAGGGATATGCGACCGGAAAGCCAGAAATTATACCGGTTTGGATGGAACCCGGAACAAAAAAACGCGGTTACGCATAGTTCATGTTGCGGCGATACACGCGTGGCGCTTTAACCCTTGTACTCAAGTCGGAGGTTAGCTCATGTCATCTGTGGTTATAGCGTCTGCTGCTCGTACAGCGGTGGGAAAGTTTCTGGGCGGCTTTGCAAATACCCCTGCACATGATTTGGGGTCAGCTGCAATCAAAGCCGCGATCGCGCGCGCGGGTTTAGAAGTTGAAGACCCCAAAGAAATCATCATGGGACAGGTATTGACAGCTGCTCAAGGTCAAAATCCTGCGAGGCAGGCCGCGATTAATGCAGGACTTCCGGTTGAAACGCCCGCTTGGGGTATCAATCAACTTTGTGGTTCGGGACTAAGGGCCGTTGCACTCGCAGCACAGCAAGTGGAAACTGGTGCAGCTGAGATTGTCGTCGCAGGCGGCCAAGAAAATATGAGCCTTGCACCCCATGCAATGGCCATGCGTCAAGGGCACAAGATGGGCGATGTCTCATATGTTGATACGATGCTACGTGACGGCCTTTGGGATGCCTTTCATGGATACCACATGGGCAACACAGCCGAAAACGTTGCGCGCAAATGGCAAATTGATCGCATAACCCAAGACGAATTCGCCGTGGCCTCTCAGAGCAAGGCCGAGGCCGCGCAAAAAGCGGGTCGTTTTGATGATGAGATCGTTGCTGTCACTTTAAAAACCCGCAAAGGCGACAATGTCGTCGATACGGACGAATACATTCGTTATGCAGCCACGATTGAGCAGGCGTCGGGCATGCGACCGGCCTTCGAAAAAGACGGAACAGTTACTGCGGCAAACGCATCAGGCTTGAATGACGGCGCAGCAGCTTTGGTCGTCATGTCAGAAGCAACAGCATCCGCGCGGGGAATTGCGCCAATGGCCCGGATAAAAGCACACACAAATATTGCATTGGACCCGTCGATCATGGGCGCTGGACCAATTTATGCATCTCGCAAAGCATTAGAGATCGCGGGATGGTCAATCGATGACCTGGATCTAATCGAAGCCAACGAGGCTTTCGCGGCACAAGCTTGCGCGGTCAATAAAGACCTCGGATGGGACCCGCAAAAAGTGAATGTAAACGGTGGGGCGATCGCATTGGGGCATCCGATTGGTGCATCTGGCGCGCGTATTTTGACGACGTTGCTTTTTGAAATGCAGCGGCGGGATGCTAAAAAAGGATTGGCTACCTTATGTGTCGGTGGCGGAATGGGTGTGGCAATGTGTGTTGAGCGGGACTAAATTCTAAGCTTCTCTAGCGCCTCTTTAATCTTTAACTTTTCTCGCTTCATCTCTGAGATTTTCGTGTCATTGGGGGCGGCGTGTTTTTCCTCTTTAATCAGAGCGTCTTCTAAAGCTTTGTGTTTGCGCTCCAGTTCTGCAATTCGTCCCTCGATGCTCATAAAAAACCTCTAAAGTCATTTTCGGTAGCCTTAGGCTACACAGGATTTATCGATTGTCTATTCATTCAAGTAAATGAATTGGCGCACCTTCACGCAAAACTGCGCGCGCATTGGCCGAATAGTCATCACCATCGTCTTTGTGAAAGTTGCCATCATGCATAACAAAAGGTGATATTAAGCGGCTTGGCCCAGATGATGCTTTGCGTGCACCAATCAAAATGCGCTTCGCTGCACGTCCCTGTCGTGCGGCAATTGGCAAAATGGATATGTCGCCAAACCCCGTCATGTGAGTCAAAAAATCTGCCAATCGTTCAGCGCGATGGATCGCCCAAAGCCAACCGCCAGGCCGTAGTCGGCGCCGCGCCGCATCGATCCATTCCGAAAGGGGCGTTTCCTCAAAATGGGCCGTTGACTTTAGAGGGTGCGCATCTGTGTCTTTATGACGGTAGAAAGGTGGGTTCATCATAACATGATCGAAGGTTTTGGTCGTTATTGCCGTCGGCAGCGATAAAATATCTGCCTCGACCACCCTCGCAGCTTCACCCAAATTCAACCGTGCCAAATCGATATACACTCTGTCGCGTTCAACAAGCGTGAGTTGAACGTTCGGTAAACGCCAACTTAGGCACAACGAGGCAATGCCGGCACCCGCACCTAGTTCCAAAACACTCTCATCTGGTTTTGCTGCTACACATGCCGCAAGCATTACCGCATCCGTTCCGGCGCGATAACCCGCCGCAGGCTGTATGGCCACCACGCGCCCATCCAAATAGCTGTCTGAACGGGTCTGGACGCTCATTTAGTTGGTTCCAATCCGTTTTCCTTTAGGATCGCACGTGCCATGAACCGATCTTCGCGCGCGACCATCAAACGCCGCGGCATGATACCAATTGACCCTTCTAGAATGCTCATGTGGACGTCCAGATCGAAGCACACTATATCCTCCGCCGCGAGCAGGGCTTTAGCGAAAGCGATCTCCGTCGGATCGGTGGTGCGCAACAGCTCTTCCATATAGGCGCCTTACCCAAGCAAGGCCGCCATTGTCGAGATAGGGTGTGAAATGTTGACCGAAGCCAATCCTCAGGAACGTCTATCCGCTGCTTTGGCTAAGGATATGGACGCTGTGAACAAACTGATCCAAAAGCGTATGGCATCAGAACACGCCCCTCGCATTCCGGAGGTCTCGGCACATTTGATAAATGCCGGCGGCAAACGCATACGGCCCTTACTGACATGTGCGTCTGCCCAGATTTGCGGTTATCAGGGACCCTTTCACATTCACCTAGCAGCAACAGTTGAATTCATTCACACTGCGACTTTGCTACATGACGATGTCGTCGATGAAAGCGAGCAACGTCGAGGCCGCCCGACCGCCAACTTACTTTGGGACAATCCGTCGTCTGTTCTTGTGGGCGACTACCTGTTCTCTCGATCTTTTCAATTAATGGTTGAAACTGGAAGTCTTCGCGTTCTCGATATTCTAGCCAATGCATCTGCAACAATCGCAGAAGGTGAAGTGCTTCAGCTCTCAGCGGCGCATGACTTACAGACAAATGAACAGATCTATTTTCAAGTGATCCGCGGGAAAACAGCCGCTCTCTTTGCCGCAGCTTGCGAAGTGGGCGGCGTAATAGCCGATGCGCCTGAAAGCGTTTGCAAAGCATTTTTTGACTATGGTGACGCGCTTGGTATCGCATTTCAAATTGTCGATGATCTGTTGGACTATGGCGGATCCACAGCCAATCTGGGCAAAAACACCGGCGATGATTTTCGAGAAGGCAAAATGACCCTACCTGTCATTCGTGCGATTGAAATGGGCACCGCGAAAGAACGAAGTTTTTGGAAAGCCGCGCTTGAAAAGGGTGAAAACGATGAAGGTGCGCTGGCACGGGCGCATGAAATTATGACGCATTATGGTACATTAGAAAGCACTAGACGCTCTGCGTTAGAGTATATTGAGCGTGCCAAAACGGCTTTGACTTTAGCGCCCAAAGGCGACTTGCGAGATCTGCTAGCGGACTTGGCAGACTATGTTGTAGCCAGGTTCTATTAACCCAAAACGCAATCTCTGACCCACCAACCTGGGTAGGCCGCAGTGATCTTTTCCGCGGCATCAGCTGCCGCGATTTGACTATCAAACAGTCCAAAACACGTTGCGCCCGATCCGGACATGCGCGCCAAATTGGCATTTACCTCTTTCAAGATAAGCAGAACCGAAGCGATCTCTGGACAAGCAGACAAGGCGGACGCTTGAAGATCATTTCGCATGGCACTCAGTGCCGCAACATCAAAACCTCTTTTACAATCAATCGCAATGTTTTCAGCGCAAGTTAGGCCATCAAACACTTCTGCAGTAGAAACAGGAAGCCCTGGATTGACCAACACGCCATGAAAAGGTCCGATCTCAGTCAACGGCGTAACCGCTTCGCCAATGCCCTGCATCCTACAAGATTGTGCGATCATACACACCGGAACATCAGCCCCAAGTGTTAAAACACGATTAGTCTCTGGCAATTCAAGACCACACAATTTCGACAACCCCAACAGAGTTTGCGCTGCGTCTGAAGACCCGCCTCCAATGCCTGAAGAAATAGGTAAGTTTTTTTCAAGGGTGATATGGACTGGCGGTTCACCCATCAGTGCAGCAGCCCGAGAGATAAGATTACCTCTCCCAGCATCCAATCCCTTAGAGAAGGGTCCGTTGACCGAAAGCTCAAACCTAGTGGCCCATTCAAAGTTAAGAACGTCGCCAATATCAGCAAACACCACTAAAGAATCGAGGATATGATAGCCGTTCCCAGCTTTGCCCGTAACATGAAGAGCCAAGTTCACTTTCGCACGTGCGAGACATTCCAACACGATGACTTACTCGGTTAAAGCTGTTTCCTGAGATGACTGTTCATCCAAAAACGCGTTTAGGCCAATTTCCAGCTTGCGCTTTATTTTAGGAACTTCCTGTTCTTCCGGTTCAAAAGACAGGGCACGACGCCATTGAAACCGGGCTTCGCGCTGTCGTCCAACCATCCAATAGACATCTCCAAGATGGTCATTGATTATAGGGTCTGTCGCAACCAATTCCGCGGCACGTTCCATGGGTTCTACCGCTTCGTCATAACGTCCAAGACGATAGAGGGCCCAACCCAAACTGTCAGTGATGTATCCATCCTGGGGAAGTTGTTCTACAGCCGATCGGATCATTTCCAGTGCTTCATCAAGGTTTCGTTTTTGTTCGACTAATGAATAACCAAGGTAGTTTTGAACAAATGGTTGATTGGGCTGCAAATCGAGCGCTTTTCTGAAATCTGTCTCTGCCAGATCCCATTGATCTGTGCGCTCTCGCGAGATGCCACGCGCATAGTGGATACGCCAAACGTCGTTGGTGTCATCACTTAACTTCTCAAGTGCTGAGGTATAGAACCCTTCTGCTTCTGCAAACCGCTCTTCCATTCGCAAAATGTCTCCCATTGCGATGGGGATATCCGCTAGTTCTGGACGCTGACGGCCCAACACTTCCAAAACTGTAATCGAAACATCAATCTGACCTGAATCAGCAAGGACCTCGGCCCTTGTCATCTCAGCCAGAGGGAACAAAGGATCGTCAGCGGCAACCGCGGCCAAAGCCTTTGAAGCAAGGTCATAGGTTTGCGTTTGCCGAAGAATTTCACCGATCATCAATTGAATATCGGCCTGTCCCGGCTTTAAAAATTCAGAAAAGCGTGCGTAAATCAACGATGCATCAGTGTTATCTTCGGACGATAAAAATGCGGCCAAGGTTCGAAAAACTTCTGCAGTTCCATCTTGAGCCGTTTGCACCAAATCAAACTCTACCTGTTTTCCATCGACAAGGTCTCTCTGCAGTGCGGCCAATCGAAGGTCTGACCCTGTTGGATCGACCCGTTCAATGATCTCAATTGCCCGCTCAGGGTTACCTGATTGAGCCAACATACGCGCATGCGCTTCGATCGAAGTTCGGTCAAGATGGATCGGGTTTTGATCCCCGCCATCCATGATTTTTATTGCGAGTGGCAAATCACCAGAGGCTGCGATCGCAAGCGCCGAGTGATACTGACCTAAAACGCCAAGTCCGGCCTCGCCCAATCCATCAAATTCAACCAAAGCCTGCTCCAAGTCGCCGGCTCCAAAAAGCACCCAGCCCCGCAACAAACTAGTCATAATTGGACTCATCTGGTCTTCGTCTTGTATAAGATAGTCTTCGGCATCTCGCCAAAATCCAGAACGTATGGTATCACTAAGGGTCACAAGGCGGGACATCTGTGGCAGACCTGCGCGAAACTGCGTTGGGGACACCCAATCCAAGGCGGCTTCAAAATCTCCTGACATGACAAAGGCTAAGACCGCGTCTTCCTGAAGCTGAACATTCTCCGTGTCAAATGACAAAGTGCGGTTATAATAATTCGCCGCTGCTGCGTAATCATCCATATTTCCGGCGTGACGAGCAGATAAGTAATTCCCTGACCATCCATTGGCCGAAGCCAAACCTGCCAAAAGCGAGAGTATCAAGCCTGATGAACACGCCAATATACGCGATGGAAACATAAGGGGACCCTTCCAAAATAACTGGGTCAGCCTAACAGCTGACCCAGTACTTGCAATTCACTTATGAACAGCTGCGCGGATTTTACATATTCGGGTAATTTGGACCCTCTCCGCCCTGCGGCGTCGCCCATGTTATATTTTGGCTGGGATCTTTGATATCGCAGGTCTTGCAGTGCACGCAGTTTTGACCGTTTACAACAAAGCGCGGGTTGGATCCATCATCCTCACGGACAACTTCGTAGACACCTGCCGGGCAATAACGCTGTGCCGGCTCTGCAAATTTGGGCAGGTTCACCTCAATAGGAATGCCCGCATTGCCAAGTTGTAGATGCGATGGCTGCTCTTCTTCATGATTGGTCGCAGAAAAGCTGACATTCGTCAGGCGATCAAAAGAGAGCTTTCCATCAGGCCGTGGATATTCCAGCACGATATGCTCAGAAGCCAGGCCCGTCGCTTCAGCATCTGACTTGCCATGCTTCATGGTACCCAAGGGATTCCAACCTGTAATGTTGGCAACCCACATATCGAAGCCGCCAAGCGCTAGAGACGCATATAAGCCCATTTTTGACCAAAGTGGTTTCACGTTCCGAACGCGTTTCAAATCCGTCGCGATGGATCCTGTACGAAGATCTTCTTCGTACGCCGATAGTTCATCAGAGGAACGTCCAGCCGCGATTGCCGCCGCAGCCGCATCGGCGGCAGCAATGCCGGATAGCATCGCATTGTGGTTTCCTTTGATCCGAGGGACATTCACAAGACCCGCCGAACAACCCAACAAAGCGCCGCCGGGGAAAACCACTTTAGGGATAGACTGCCACCCACCTTCAGAAATGGCGCGCGCACCATAGGCGACACGTTTGCCGCCTTCCAACAATTCAGCAATTTTTGGATGATGTTTGAAACGTTGGAATTCCATGTATGGAAACAGATGCGGATTTTCATAGTTCAAGTGAACGACGAACCCGACATAAACCTGGTTATTGTCGATGTGATAAATAAAGGAACCGCCGCCTGCGTTTGAACCCAGCGGCCAACCCATCGTGTGTGTGACCGTTCCCTCTTTATGTTTGGCAGGATCAATCTCCCAAATCTCTTTCATTCCAATGCCGTACTTTTGAACATCGGAATTTGCGCCAAGGTCGTATTTCGCAATTGCCTGTTTCGACAGGGATCCCCGAACGCCCTCTGACAAGAAAACGTATTTACCAAGCAATTCCATACCAGGCTCATAGGATGGTCCTTGTGTACCATCTTTGTTAAGGCCGAACTCTCCTGCGACCACGCCCCGCAATTCTCCATTTTTACCATAAACTAGTTCCGAGCAGGCCATGCCCGGGAAAATTTCGACACCCATTCCTTCGGCTTGCTCTGCCAACCAACGACACACATTGGCCATGGAGACGATGTAGTTGCCGTGGTTGTTCATCAAAGGTGGCATCGGCCAATTTGGAATCTTGAAACCGCCTGTTTCGGACAGCATAAGGAAATTGTCTTCATGGACCTCGACCTTGATCGGGGCGCCTTTTTCCTTCCAATCTGGTATCAACTTGTCGATACCCGCAGGATCCAAAACCGCTCCAGATAAAATATGGGCACCAACTTCAGAACCTTTTTCAAGGACGACAACTTCCAAGTCTGCGTTGATCTGTTTTAGCCGGATCGCTGCGGACAATCCCGCAGGGCCCGCTCCGACGATCACGACATCGTATTCCATGCTTTCGCGTTCAGTCTCGGACATTGGTCCTCCCTCACTCTTCTTTTCAAAGTTGACGTAATGGTAAAGTATCCCGATGATCAAGTCGTGCAAACGCCGCATGACCACAGAACTGCGCCATTCACGCCGATTACTTTGCGTCGTTTAACGAAATCTGAAATGCCTGTCTTGATTGTTGGCGCATCTTGCCCACAGACTTCTTGATTGAGTTCCCTACGAACTGGCCCTAAACCAGACCTTCAAACGTGAAACGGCTTGTGAAAAATGGAAAAAATTCCTTTAACTCAGAACGGATATGATAAGTTGAACGCCGAGTTGAAACAGCTTAAATCCGTTGATCGTCCTAATATCATCAAAGCGATTGCAGAGGCGCGCGAACATGGCGACTTATCCGAAAATGCCGAATACCATTCAGCTCGCGAACAACAAAGCCATATCGAAGGTCGTATCAAAGAGCTCGAAGGCGTTATAGGGCTTGCAGACGTAATCAATGTAGCAAAACTCTCTGGTCCGGTAAAGTTTGGTGCGACAGTGAAACTTATCGACGAAGATACCGATGAAGAGAAGTCCTATCAAATTGTTGGTGAGCCAGAGGCGAATATCGAAATGGGCAAATTGAACATAAATTCGCCGATTGCCCGCGCTTTGATCGGCAAAGATGTGGGTGACAACGTAGAAGTTCGTACACCTGGCGGAGAAAAGTATTACGAAGTCCTGGCGATCGACTACATTTAAGTCATGAATGAAGAGGATGAGCAAAAGAAGAACGAGGGTGTTTTCAATAGAATATCACCGTTTCAGATTGCACTTGGACTAACACTCGTTTGGTCTATCGCCTTTTTCATCCCTGTTTTGTCGTCAAACTTGCCGCAAGGCGGCGTGGCCTCGCCTGTTTTTTCGTTTCTTACCTTTTTGATGCCGATACTTTTTATTTGGCTTGCTGCGGTCATGATTGTGGCCTTACGCAGTCTTCGGATTGAAACTGCCGCCTTGCGAAGAGCAGTCGAAGCTATGCATCGGAATCTTGAAGGAGAGATGGCCGCACAAGCGGAAGAGCGTGATAGTTGGTCTTTCTTCCAACAGGAGCAATTGGCGAGGTTCAAGGCATTCCGACCAGAAGAGAGAGATCCTTCGGTCAAGGCCACGAGTGTTTTCAAACCATTTGAACCTTCCCTTGGAGAAGAAGAAAACTCGCAATACGGATTGCCGCTGAGTCATCCCAAAACTAGCGAGACCGTTCCTTTGTCGACCGCAGAAATAGTCCGTGCCCTGAACTTTCCCAACAATGCAGATGATAAGGAAGGGCTAAGACTGATGCGACGGGCTTCGGAGGATCGGGGGCTGGCCTCTTTGGCAAAGAACGCCCGCGCTGTGCTTACAGATCTTTCCCAAGATGGTATATTTATGGACGATCTGGTTCCCGACGCCCCGCAAGCACAAGTCTGGCGCCGGTTTGCAAAGGGCGTACGAGGTCCGGCGATTGCAGCTTTGGGCGGCATTCGAGACAGATCCGCTTTGGCATTGGCCAAAGGGCGTTTGAAAGGCGATGTTGAATTTCGAGAGATATCTCACAATCTCTTGCGCGAATTTGATCGCTTCGTTTTGGAATTTGAAAAAACTGCAAGTGACGATGATTTGCTTGCATTGGGGCAAACCCGAACAGGACGCGCTTTTATGCTCTTGGGGCGTTGTACGGGCACTTTTGAAAAAACAGGTTAAGACGGTTTCATTCAATCAAAACTCGAAAAGGGAATGTAGCGAATAAAGTCGCCTTCATTGATTTGTTGCCCTTTGTGCCCAAACTCAACCAAACCATCAGCCCAACGCAGACCAGACACGCGCCCAGAGCCCTCAGAACCAAAAAGCTCAACCTTACCATCAGATCGTACTTTGGCCCTTGGATATTCGGACCGGCCTGCTTTCTTCCGCTTTGAGAACCCCGCAGGAAGATTATAACCTTGTGGATTTCTTGGCACCCGCCCTTGCAAAATTTGAAACGCGGGACGCGCAAAAATCAACGCGCAAACATAAGCCGCTATAGGGTTACCGGGCAATCCAAAGATTGGAACGCCATCCCAATTCGCAAGCGCAAGCGGACGTCCTGGTTTGATCGCTATACGCCATGTATGCAGGTCCGCCTCAGAGCGAAGGACCGAAGCGATGTGATCTTCATCTCCAGCCGAAGCGCCTCCACTTGTCAGTATCGCGTCGCATTTGTCCACGCCCAGCCTTAGGGTCTGCTTAACCAAATTTGCATTGTCAGGGATGTGCCCCAGATCAACCAACGTATATCCCCAGCGAACTAAAAGGCCCGCCAACATAGGTGCATTTGCATCGAAGACTTGATGCGGTTCCGCAAACTGTCCAATTGGGACGACTTCATCCCCCGTAGACAAAACGCCGACCCGTAGAGGTCGGTAAACGTGGACATCCGCTATGCCAGTGCTTACGGCATGCGCAACCGCGCGTTCATCTAGAAGAGTGCCTGCCGACAAGACCAAGGCACCTTGTTTTGTGTCTTCGCCGACTGGCCTCGAATTTGCACCTAGCTTTGGCATGGCATCAAATTTAACGAAGCCGCTTTCAACTGTGCTTTCCTCTTGCAACACGACGGTGTCTGCCCCGTCTGGAAGCAACGCGCCGGTCAGAATGCGAACCGCTTCACCTTCTTTAACGATCACATCCGCAGGCCGGCCCGCTGCTGCAACGTGTTCCAAAAGGCGGTAGCTTTGCTTTCCACCATGGCTGAGACGAATTGCATAACCATCTACAGCTGCGTTGTGATGTGCCGGATGCGGCCGCGCAGCATAAATTGGGTCCGCCAAAACATGCCCCGCTGCCGACAACAACGGCATGGATGCGGTTGCAGCCACGCAATCCAACCGTTCTTTCAAACGGGCAAGCGCTTCGTCTACTGGGGTCCAATCAACCCCTGGTGGCAGTGCAAAGCAATCATTAGCAAGTTTTCGAACCATCACATCCGCAAATGATATGTGATGAAGTCCGCTATTCGGACCGTGTCATCAAGATCGAAATTTGGCACCATCAAATTATCTATCGGTGAATCACTCGCGACTGCGACAGGTTTGAGATCAATCAAGTTCATATCGCCGGCCTCTGCTCGGTGACACAAAATCTTAGGCTGTTTCCAATTTTTGAAACCTTCCACCAAAATCAAATCAACATCGGCCATTTTTTCGAGCATCTCATCCGGGTCTGGTTCATCCGCCTCTCTAAGTTCATGCATTACGGCCCATCGCTTTTCAGACAGGATGGCAACTTCTTTGGCACCAGCGGCACGATGACGAAAACTATCACGACCTTCTTGGTCAATTTCAAAATCGTGGTGGGCATGCTTCAGGGTAGAGACGACCACCCCACGAGAAGTGAACTCTGTGACAAGACGCTCGACCAAGCCAGTTTTCCCCGAATTCTTCCAGCCCACAACACCAAAAATATTCATGACGCCCCCAGCCTTTGCTCTGCCTTAATCAAATCCTCGGGTGTATTTACGTTGAAAAACGAGTCGCTGTCATCTTCGAATACCACCAAAGCGGCATCCAGAGGTTGTGTGAAATCTAAGACCTTCCTTGTGCCAGAAACCACAGAAGCCCTTAGATCATCTGCCAGATCCGTTTTCCAAATGCCAAACACCGATTGCGCAAAAGGTCGGCCACTCTTTTGAGTAGCTGCCAAAGCTATTGGCGCATCATCCAATCCCATCTTCAAATCATATACCAAAGTCTTTGGGAAGAACGGTGTGTCTCCGGCCACAGTGACAACCAAATCGGCACCTTCGCTTTTTGCCCAATCCATTGCCGACAGAACCCCGGCCAGCGGGCCTGGGCGGCCCGCGATACTGTCTTTGATGACCGGATAATGAAACTGACTGAAGTCTCCGTCATTTGCATTGATTGCAATTTGCGGCGTCTGAGACTGTAATCTGCTGACAACCCGTTCGATCATTGGCACACCGCCGAGATGCAGCATAGGCTTCACGCCACCGCCCATACGGCGTGAAGCCCCACCGGCAAGAACGACCGCTGGAATCATGTACTTTTGCGGATCAGCCGCTCAGAACCTGAAAGACAGATATATCGCTGGCCACGCAGGCGCCCGATTAATGTCAGGCCGGTTTTTCGTGCAATCTCAACACCCCAGGCCGTAAAGCCTGAACGAGAGACCAGAATAGGGATGCCCATGGTTGCGGTTTTGATCACCATTTCGGAAGTTAGCCGTCCTGTAGTATATAGAATTTTGTCTACCGCTCCGACCTGCTCCGACAGCATCCAGCCTGCGACTTTGTCCACTGCATTGTGACGTCCAACATCCTCCATGTAGACCATTGGTTGATCTTTCTGGCACAAAACAGTGCCATGGATCGCGCCGGCTTGAAGATAAAGAGATGGCATCGTGTTGATCGCTTTGGCCAAAGAAAACAACCATTCCTCTCTTAGATCAGTCTGAGGCAAAGTCAGACCCTCTAAACCCTCCATCATATCACCGAAAACCGTTCCGACGGCACAACCACTGGTTCGCGTTTTACGCCTTAGTTTTTCCTCAAAATCCGTTTGCGTTCTGGTTCGGACAATTACAGCTTCGACTTCTTGATCATAGTCAACGCCAATCACTTCGGCATAGTCGGGTAGCATGCCCTGATTTCGTAGAAAACCAAGGGCCAAGTATTCAGGATAATCACCAATTGTCATCGCTGTGACAATCTCTTGAGCGTTGAGATAAATTGTCAGAGGACGCTCTTCTATAACAGAAAGATCGACCTGTTTGCCGTCCTCATCCAGTCCGCGTATCTTACGGGTTAATCCAATATCACCCGGATCAGGCGCAATCGTCAATTTGGCTGCTATAGACAATAGACAGTTTCCCAACGCTCTTCTAAGGGTTTCACCGTAGCGCAGATTGAACTGCCTGACCAAGCAAAACACAACGGGTTTTTACAATGCAGCGGACAACCAAAATAGTCTTTTGGAATGGGTTTCGCGACGCCATTCCGTTCATATTGGTGATTGTGCCCTTTGGAACACTTTTCGGTGTTGTTGGAACTGAGGCCGGTTGGGATATATACCAGGTAATGGCAGCCACATTCCTAGTAATTGCTGGGGCCTCTCAGTTCACGGCGGTGGCTCTCTGGGCAGAGAACACACCACTTTTTTTCATCTTGCTGACTTCGCTTGCGGTCAACTTACGGATGGCAATGTACTCAGCTGCTCTCGTGCCTCATTTTGGCAAAGCTCCTTTGGGCCTGCGTGCCTTTTTAGCCTATGCAATAGTCGACCAAAATTTTGCACTGGGGATCAAAAAATTCGAAGAAGAACCCGACCTAATTTGGCAAGAAAAAGTTGCGTATTTTCTTGGGATGTTCGTCTTCATCTCTCCTCTATGGTATAGCTCGACACTGTTGGGAGCCATCTTTGGCCGTGCTATTCCAGAAAACTACGCGCTCGATTTTGCAGTGCCGATCCTGTTCATTGCACTGATCGCACCCTTGTTGCGTAGCCTACCAAATTTGGTTGCCGCACTTGTGTCGGTATTGCTTGCCCTTCTTTTAAAT
Organism: Pseudomonadota bacterium; assembly: GCA_039814625.1. Lineage (GTDB taxonomy): Bacteria > Pseudomonadota > Alphaproteobacteria > Rhodobacterales > Rhodobacteraceae > Amylibacter. The sequence continues at coordinate 409,403 of JBCCAU010000002.1, read as the reverse complement.
AGCGTACCGTATTCACTTGGTCTTATCATCGCGGCGGGTTTTGCCATGATTGCGGGTGCTCAGACAGAACTTTTCCTAAAACGCCGCGGAGCTGGCGATGTCTGATATTTGGTTTATCATTCTTGTCTTGGCCTTTGGGACCTATCTTATTCGCTTCTCATTCTTAGGGATCATTGGTGATCGAGAGCTACCGGATTGGGTTTCGGTTCACCTGCGATATGTTGCGGTTGCAGTGTTGCCGGGCCTCATTGCCCCTTTGGTTTTATGGCCTGAAGCAAATGATGGCGCACCAGAGCCTGCGCGTCTCGCTGCTGCGTTTGCAGCCTTTGCCATCGGGATGACATTTAAGTCAGTTTTAGGCTCGGTGATTGCGGGGCTATCCACTTTGTTTATAGCCCTCGCAATTTTGTATTGATTACTTCTTCAGCGCGTCGCGGATTTCCATCAGCAATTCAATTTCTGTTGGGCCCTCGGGTGCAGCCGGCGCTTCTTCTTCCTTTTTCTTCATCATGTTTACGCCTTTGACCAACAAGAAAACAACAAAAGCGATAATGACGAAGTTGACGATTGCCATGATGAAACGGCCGTAGGCGAAGGTTGATGCACCCGCTTCTTCGGCTGCCGCCAAGGACGCATAGTCGCCTTCTCCAAGAACAACAAACAAGCCAGAAAAATCCAACCCGCCGGTAAAAAGACTGATAAGTGGGTTAAGTAAGTCGCCGACCAAAGATGTTACAATCGCCGTGAAAGCTGCTCCTACAATGATGCCAACCGCCATGTCCATGACATTTCCTTTGGCGATAAATGTTTTGAACTCGTTCAACATGGTTTCCCCTTTTTTTGCATAAGCCGCTTTTTACGGTCATGGAGTTCATATCACGAAATTTCAGACTGTCATGGACAGCTTGTCGCAGAAGTTTAAGTCGGCAATCATACCGACAATGAAAGGTCATCACAGGATGAAACTTACTGATTATCCAATCACTCAAAAGTGGGTGCCAACTAATCCCAACGTTATCCAATTATATTCGTTTCCAACGCCCAACGGTGTTAAAGCTTCGATTATGCTCGAAGAGACGGGTTTGGCTTACGAAGCACACCTCGTTACCTTGTCAGATGCGGATGTGAAAAGCGCTGAATTTTTAAGCTTAAACCCAAACAATAAAATTCCTGCACTAATTGATCCAAACGGACCCGGCGGAGACCCAATGCCCCTGTTTGAGTCTGGGGCTATTTTGATCTATCTTGCTGATAAGTCTGGGATGCTGCTGCCGAAGGAGGGTTCCAGACGTTATGAAACAATCCAATGGCTTATGTTCCAAATGGGCGGCATTGGCCCTATGCTTGGCCAGTTGGGCTTCTTTTACAAGTTCGCCGGCAAAGACATCGAAGACAAACGACCCGTTGAAAGATACATCGCCGAGGCAGCGCGGTTACTAAACGTCGTTGAACACCGCTTGGATGGTCGCGATTGGCTAACTGATGAGTATTCTATCGCAGACATCGCCACTGCACCCTGGATTCGAACCGTACGCGACTTTTATGAAGCTGGAGAGGTCACCGGCCTAAGCGAAATGAAAAACATTGCGGGATATTTGGACAGGTTTATGTCCCGCGACGCTGTGAAAGTTGGCCTGAACACGCCAGCCAGAGCCTAAGCGAATTAACAAAAAGTCATTCGATGGAATACTCACGGCGTTTTCTTTGGCGAGCGAACACTGTGCGTATCTCTAGACGTTTTCAGAAAAACAGCCATACAATGTATTCAATGTGGGCCTCGATGGGACAGTTAGATGTCGCTAAACGATTCAAACCTTTTTTTATGTCGGCCAATGGGGGATTGAACGATCAACTCAATCAAATTGTTAATTCTTTTCGATATTGCCGTAGCGCCAAGCGAAATCTGATCATTGATTGGAATGTCACCGGCCTTGCGCGACCTTTCTCGGTTGTCTTTGATGAGGTCGTATTTCGTGGTGTAGAAATAATCTGTTACGAAAACACAGATTTGACCGTGCTAAATGCGGCCTCAACTTGTCCTGAATTTTTAAAAGGTAAGATAGACGTTTACCAAAGTGAGTTCCCGATCAAACCCTATTTGGAAAGTTATTTTGATCCTGAAACAGGGCAAAGTACAAAATTTGACTACGGTGCGAGCGAGGCAGAATTGATCGTACACCAAAGCAGTGGCGGCGGGAAAGCCGCCATTTGGGCTTTCAACTTCTTAAAGATTAAGCCGGCTTATGGTGACCGCATCTTAACCAATCTATTTGAACTACCAGACGGTTACGCCGCTTTGCTTCTTAGGCATACAGACTTAAAAGCTGACCTCCCTTACGTTTTTGGTGCACTAAAGGGCATAGTCAAAGACACGCAGCTTTTGATTTGTTCAGATAATCCGATAGTTCAACAAACAGAGAAAGATCTACTGTACCCATCAACAAGGCTGTTGGACTGAGCAAAACATGGCGATACCGAAGGCCAACCGCTCTATCTTACAAAAGGAGTTCATAGTACTGATCAGTATATTGTTACTCTCTTCTCTGATCTATTCGCTTTAGCGCTTTCGCATGAACTGATTTTTCCACGTGTTGGTCGCGGCACTGAAAAGAACAAAGTTTCAGGCTTCTCTCGATTGGCAACCAAGCTGCAAGCAAAGCCAGACCTGATCAAAGCATATTTCGCAAAATGCGATCCAAGTCTTTTTCAACAACTTGAGAAGCGCCTTAGCCTCGCAAAAAACGCGCCCAATCAAATCATGGGCAAGCTTGGCTGGTCCTAACTTAAACCTGTTTGCAAGCTTATTTCCTTAGTTCACCGCCAGTGGCAATCTTCACTTTATCGATCACTTTACGTGCAACTGCTTCGATCTCTTCGTCAATCAGTGTTTTATCTTTCGGTTCCAGCTTGATCGAGATCGCAACGGATTTTTTGCCCTCGCCCATCTGGGCCTCGGCTTTTTCACCTTCGAATATGTCAAAAACAGATGCATCCGCAATCAGTGTCTTATCTGCACTTAGCGCTGCATTGATAACATCCAAAGCTGCCACTCTCGTATCTACCATGAAAGAAAAGTCGCGTTCGACAGTCTGATAATCTGAAATTTCCAAGGCAGGTCGCGTCGTTCCTTTGGCTTTTGGAAATGGGATGCGCGCGACATGGATCGCAAATCCCACGGCCGGCCCTTTGACATCCATGGCATCCAGTATCTTTGGATGGATTTCCCCGAACGCACAAAGAATCGTTTTTGGGCCAAGTGAAAAGCGTCCCGCACGACCGGGATGCCACCAGGATTTGGCACCCTGCTGTACCATCATCTTTGCCGGGGCGCCCATTGCTGCAAGTATGGCCTCAGCATCCGCCTTTGCATCAAAAACATCTACAGGGCGTCGCCGGCCAAATGCGTTCCGCGGTTCAGACTGCCCGACCATTAATCCGGTTGCTAAAAGTTCTTGATCTTCAGGTTCTCCACCATGGAAAACAGGACCGATTTCAAACAATGCTAGGTCTTGGACGCCCCGCGCCTGATTTCGGCCTGCCGCAAGCAATAGTCCAGGCAAAAGCGATGGGCGCATATGGCTCATGTCTTGGGAAATTGGGTTTCCCAAAAGCGCGGCATCGCTTCCTCCTCCAAAAAGAGTTGCGGATTTTTGATCAATGAAACTGTAGGTGACGCACTCGTGATAACCCAACGCAGCAAGCGAACGACGTCCTGCGCCTTCACGTTTTTGTAACGGTGTTAAAACAGGCCTTGCCACACCCTCTTTCGTGGGAGGCAATGGAACACCCTTTAATTTTGTTAGGCTTGCAATTCGCGCGACCTCTTCTACGAGATCTGCCTCGCCCATGACATCGGGTCGCCAACTGGGCACATGAGCCTGATCACCCTTGATCTCAAAGCCTAGTGCTTCAAGCGACTTCACTTGCTCGTTTGCGGGCAAGGACATCCCGACCAGTGACTGGATCCGTGCTGTATCCAGCTTATAGCTTCTCGAGACATAAGGCATTGCGCCCGCAACAACGACTTCCGAAGCTTCTCCGCCAGCATGATCCATAATCATTCTTGTTGCATGATCCAGACCGATTGGCGTCCATGCCGGGTCGATGCCACGCTCGAAGCGATAGCGTGCGTCCGAGTTAATTTTCAAAGCGCGGCCTGTGTATGCAGTTCGAACAGTGTCGAAATAAGCGGCCTCAACAAAAACATTGACAGTCTCTTCTGTACAACCTGAGTGTAGACCACCCATCACACCGCCAAGGCTCTCAACCCCGTTTGCGTCGGAAATCAGTGTCATGCCTTCGGCCATCGTATAGGTCTTGTCATCAAGTGCCACAAACGCTTCGCCACCTTTCGCTTTGTGAACACGCAAGGTGCCACCTGCGATTTTGTCTATATCGAAAACATGGAGCGGCCGGTTGTTATCGTAGGTGAAAAAGTTCGTCACATCGACAAGGAAGCTGATCGGGCGCAGACCAATTGCTTTTAACTGGGCCTGCAGCCAAGCGGGTGACGGCCCGTTCTTAACGTCTTTGATCACACGTCCGTAAAAAACTGGACATTGATCCAACGTATCTTTGTCAATGGTCACCGAAATTGGACAGGGGAATGAACCCTCTATCGGCGCATCCAATTCACGGTCTTTCAAAACGCCAACACCGCGTGCCGCCAAATCCCGCGCAATTCCTCGCACGCCCAGCGCGTCTGGCCGGTTTGGCGTGATCGCAATTTCAATTACAGGGTCAATTTGATCAGGGCTACGAGTGGCGAGATAATCGACAAATCTTGAGCCAACCTTTGGCGTTCCATCCAACTCGATGATGCCATCATGTTCGTCTGATAGCTGCATCTCGCGTTCCGAGCACATCATGCCATAACTCTCGACGCCACGGATTTTGCCGACCCCAATCGTCTTATCAATGCCGGGCACATAGACACCCGGCTTCGCAACAACGACATGAATACCTTCACGAGCATTCGGCGCACCACAGATAATCTGAAGCTCTCCTTCATCTGTATCGACACAGCAGACCCGCAGCTTGTCTGCGTCCGGATGTTTTTCTGCACGGGTGACATAGCCCACGGTAAAAGCCGCAAGTTTGTCCATCGGATTTACGATTTCTTCGACTTCAAGACCGAGGTCAGTCAATGCTTCAGCAATCTCATCAACAGAAGCCGTCGTTTCCAAATGGGATTTCAACCATGATAGGGTGAATTTCATGTCCGCGCCCTTTTCAATTCGCTCGCGCATATCCCAAAATTGAAGCACGACGACAAGTGCCAAGCTAAGACGAGAGGCCGTTCATTTCGCTGCGAATGGATTTTGCCACGTTCTGGGCCACTGCCTCTAGCTGGCCACGCAGTGGGTGCGCCGCACGCACCACCAAACCGATCTGACGCCGGTACCGATCAGGTAGGGACTGGTATATTAAATTGTCCCCCATCCGTTGATTCAAAAGCGGGATCAATGTGAAGTCTTGTGTAGCTGCAACCATACTACGGGCAGTCTCCAACGACGTTGCTTCCAAAAAGCGATTGGTTTGACCGCGATTTGCATTGCACAGATGCAATGTCTGATCGCCTGCGCAATGCTCACTGCTTAAGACAACCAAGCGACGTTCGGTGTCGGAACGCAGCTGATCCAATGCCCGCACTTCGACCGGGGCATGGAAAGCCGATGAGGCCAGCAGATATGGTTCATGAAACAACGGAAACGTCGCAAGCCCAGGCACAACAATTGGAAGCGCGGCAAAAGCCGCATCCAGATCACCTTCGCTGATCGCAGACAACAACCGGGCCGTCGTTCCTTCCATCACCGTCACGCCGTCATGGCGTAGTAGAAAGGGGACAACGCTGGGTGCGAGGGTCGAAATCGCCCCGATCCGCAAAGCTTTGCCTCCAGCGTCGATTGCGACCCGCGACCGCAACTCGGTTTCCAAGGCCTTAAGTTGTTGCAGTTTTGGCAATACTTCTTGTCCGAAAGCCGTCAGAGCGACACCCCGTTTGGTGCGCGTGAAAATTGCCTCTCCTAAAAAGGCTTCGAGCTTCTTGATCTGGACACTTAAAGAGGGCTGGGATACGGCGCATGCCTCTGCGGCCATGGCAAAATTACCCATTTGATGCGCCGCCAGCACGTATTCGACCGTTCGATTAAGTATCATAGGCTTTACCTAAGCAAAATTTTATAATTTGTATTTAACTATAGAACGCGAATCCGTCATATCAAGATGATCAAGTGGTATCAGCGATCTGACAATAAGATCGCTTCAACATTTTTTTGGAGGATCCAATGGACGGCGATCTCAAATGTCCTTTTACGGGCGGTCAAGCAAAGCCCGCAACGCATTCCGTACGCTCAAACAGCGACTGGTGGCCAAACCAACTGAACCTAAAAATTCTGCATCAAAATCAGCCGGCAACCAATCCGATGGGTATGGCGTTCTCGTACGCAGAAGAGTTCAAAAAGCTCGACCTGAAAGCGCTTAAGGAGGATCTAACGGCCTTAATGACGGATAGCCAAGACTGGTGGCCTGCGGATTATGGCCATTACGGCCCGTTTTTCATTCGAATGGCTTGGCATGCGGCTGGCACCTACAGAACCGCAGATGGCCGCGGGGGCGCCGCCACAGGTCAACAGCGTTTTGCACCGCTGAATTCATGGCCAGATAATGGTAATTTGGACAAAGCACGTCGATTGCTTTGGCCGATCAAACAGAAGTACGGCAATAAGATTTCCTGGGCGGACTTGTTTGTCCTGACGGGCAATGTCGCGTTGGACTCGATGGGCTTTGAAACATTCGGTTTTGGAGGTGGTCGCGCCGATGTGTTCGAACCCGAAGAAGATGTCTATTGGGGCGCCGAGGAAGAATGGCTGGAAGTATCAGGCGGTCCAAATACGAGGTACACTGGCGAGCGGGATCTGGAAAACCCTCTGGCGGCCGTGCAAATGGGTCTAATCTATGTGAACCCAGAAGGGCCTGACGGAAACCCAGATCCAGCAGCATCCGGCCACGACATACGGGATACCTTCGCACGTATGGCGATGAATGACGAAGAAACGGTCGCATTGGTTGCAGGTGGCCACACGTTTGGCAAAGCGCATGGCGCTGGCGATCCAAACCTTGTGGGTGCCGAACCTGAAGGTGCTCCGATTGAGGAAATGGGCTTTGGTTGGCGCAATGGTTTCCGTTCTGGCAAGGGCGTGGACACGACAACCTCTGGTATCGAAGGCCCGTGGACTTCGAACCCGACGCAATGGGATAACGGGTATTTCGATCTATTGTTAAACCACGAATGGGAGCTGACGAAATCGCCAGCAGGGGCAAATATTTGGCATGCCAAAGACCTTGCAGACGAAAACCACGCGCCAGAAGTGGACGGATCAAGCAAGAAAGTACCTGTCATGATGACAACAGCGGATATGGCGCTTCGCACTGATCCGGCCTATTTGGAGATATCCAAACGTTTCCATGCCAACCCAGATATGTTCGCAGACGCATTTGCGCGCGCTTGGTTCAAGCTGACCCATCGCGATATGGGTCCAAAGGTTCTATATCTTGGTGACGATGTCCCGTCCGAAGATCTGATCTGGCAGGACCCGATCCCCGCAGTAGATCACGACGTAATCAGCACAGACGACATCGCTGAGTTGAAAGCGCAGATCTTGGCATCGGGTCTTTCAACATCAGAGTTGGTTTCGGTTGCCTGGGCGTCAGCCTCTACATTCCGCGGGTCAGATAAGCGCGGCGGTGCGAATGGCGCCCGCATCGCACTCGAACCCCAAAAGTCGTGGGACGTAAACGAACCTGAAAAACTGACAAAAGTCTTGGACACGCTAGCGGCAATTAAAGATCGCTTTGACGCACCAGTCTCGCTGGCCGACATGATCGTTCTCGCAGGCTCTGCTGCAATTGAGCAAGCCACAAATGGAACCATTGAGGTACCGTTCACTCCAGGCCGTATGGACTCAACGGCCGATCAGACAGACGCAGAAAGCTTTGCAGTTTTAGAACCTGCGGCGGATGGATTCCGCAACTATCAACGTGCGCAGTATACGAAACCAGCAGAAGAGCTTTTGGTCGATCGTGCGCAACTTTTGACATTGAGTGCACCAGAAATGACGGCCTTGATTGGTGGTCTGCGCGTATTGGGAGCCAACTATGGTGGGGCGTCACATGGTGTTCTGACGGACAATCCCGGCACGCTCTCAAATGATTTCTTCACAAATATCCTATCTATGGATGTTGAATGGAAAGCCATCGAAGACGGTGCCGTTTTTGAAGCACGCGACCGCACAACTGGTGACGTGAAATGGACGGGCACACGTGTAGACCTTGTTTTTGGATCAAATTCACAGTTGCGGGCCATCGCAGAGGTCTATGCGCAGGCCGATAATGAGGACAAGTTCATATCAGACTTCGTTGCAGCGTGGGTCAAAGTTATGGACGCAGATCGCTTCGAACTCGCAGCTTAAATAACTTCTGGGGCGGCGCCACGTCGCCCCAAATCCTCGGCGAACCGCAGTAGATATCCATCCGGATCTTGAACAAGAAACTGACGGTTTCCGACGTAAATCACGCCCACACGATACCATTTTTCTTCCAGATCAAGATACGGCCTGTGCCCCGCAGCAATGACAGCGTCCCGCAACGCTTTAACCTCCGCGACAGCAATCTCAAAATCAATCCCGCGTTCGAAAGGGTGGTCCATCACTGCAGTGACCCACTGAATGATTGGGGCTAAGTTCTTCCAGCATGATCCTGGCACCTTCACGCTCAATCATCGCAAAGCCTTCTTCGGGACGCCGATAGGCTACATTGAATGCGCAGACACTGACATAGAAATTCAAGCTTATCGAAAGTCAGTCACCAAAAGCTCTGCGATCAAAGTCATGATGGCCTCTCAACTCGACAAGTTGTCCATTCGACTTTGCACAAATACCTCGGAGAGCGCGAGGCGACCGAAACCCCTCAAGACAGCGCCTTTAGATAAGCCACCCAGTTTTGAAGCTCCAATGTCCGGGTCTCGACCCGTTGTGCCTCGGTCCTTGTGCCAAAACGCTCGGCGATGGCCTCATCTGTTTCCACGGCCAAAAGCTCTTTGATTAACGCGTCTTCCTTTGCCTCCAGCGGGTTTCTTCGATCTAGAAGAAGCTCTGCGACATTGGTCACCGTCATTTCCGGGTGATATTGCACCCCCCAAAAATCAACCCCATTCCCGATATAGGAAAACGCCTGAACGGGTGAATGGCTATTGAACGCCAAAAGCTTGGCGCCGTCCGGCAAGCGGCCAACCTCATCTCGGTGAATGCAAGGCACACAATATCCGTTTTCGCGCCCGGCCATCATTGCATGCAAGTTGCCTTGCGCGGTCAGTTTCAGTTCGCGCGCAAGGCCCATCTCGTTCCCATTGGGACTGGCCTGTACATTTCCACCCAAAAGATGACTGGCCATTTGAAGCCCGTTACAAGATCCAAAAACAGGCATTCCATGCGCAAAAACCGCTTCGCAGGCTTTCGCCAGTTCTCGACCTTCGGGCGCATCGACCGACCAAGAAACGCCGGAGCCTGTAAATATCGCAGCCTCGAAATCATCTAGGACGCCTGCATCAAAAGGCTCCCGATAAGGCACGACAATTTGCGTTTCAATCTCGATCTCAAGATCGCGGAACGCAATTTCAAAACACTCAGCGGCGTTACTTATCGCGCGGGCGCGCCGGGCATCGATAATTTCAGGCGTGTTCGCTTCTAGGATGACAACCCGTGTCACGGATTGAGGCCACCATGCAAGTTCGGGGCTTGCAGCGCACCAAATCCGTAATGGCGCAACCACCGCAGATCACTTTCAAAGAAGGCTCGCAAATCGGGAATGCCGTATTTCAACATGGCTATCCGATCGATCCCCATACCAAAGGCAAAGCCTTGCCATTCCTCGGGGTTCACACCTGCATTTTGCAAAACGTTCGGATGCACCATGCCGGAACCTAAAATCTCCAACCAATCGTCGCCCTCACCGATCTTAAGCTGACCGCCTGCCCAAGAGCAGCGAATATCAACTTCTGCCGATGGCTCGGTGAACGGAAAATGAGAGGCGCGGAAACGAAGCTCGAGGTTATCGATACCGAAAAAATTTCGGCAGAACTCTTCCAGTGTCCATTTCAAATGCGCCATCGATATATTACGGTCAATCGCCAACCCTTCATATTGATGAAACATTGGTGTATGTGTCTGATCATAGTCTGCTCGGTAAACACGTCCGGGACATATGATCCGATAGGGTGGTTTATGGCTTTCCATATGGCGTATTTGCACCGGGGACGTGTGCGTTCTTAAAACATGCGGCGGGCGGTTATCCCCTGCATCTTGATGCATATAGAACGTATCCATTTCGGCACGCGCCGGATGGTGGCCCGGAATGTTCAAGGCGTCAAAATTATACCAATCAGATTCAATTTGCGGACCTTCGGCTACGGAAAAACCAAGATCAGCAAAGATCGTTACGATCTCTTCGGTAACTTGACTAATCGGGTGGATTGTACCTTTTCGACGCGGACGCCCCGGCAACGTGACATCCAACCACTCGGCCTCTAGACGCTGGGCCAGCGCGACATCTGCCAAAGCGGTTTTCTTGGCGTTCAAAGCGACGTTTATTTCGTCTTTAAGAGCATTCAAAGCTGGTCCTGCAATCTGACGCTCTTCAGCTGTCATTTTACCCAGTTCACGCATTTTCAGGCTGATCTCGCCCTTTTTGCCAATGGCAGTTACACGCAACTGTTCCAAAGCGGACTCATCAGAAACTGCATTTACCGCATCCAGATACTTGGATTTCAACGCGTCTATATCGGACATCAGACCACCCTAAGCTTCGCAATTCCGCCTTAAGACGCAGGCCCAAAATTGGCAAGATCACAGCCCAATGGCATCCTCAAGAATAAATGGGATTTCTTTCCTTCTGAGTTCGGGTCGACAAAGTTTCATCCCTAAACCACCCCACTCTAGCTCAGGGAATAGGTGCAAGACTTCACGTTCGGCTAACGCTCCCATCATATCTAAAGCGCCTTCTCCGGGGAACAAACTCTCAGACCAAAGACCAGAGCTGCAAACAAGTTCGTGCTTATCAAACAACAAGTGGACATAAGTGATCGTATCGCACCTTTCGACACGCACATCAGGGTGATCGATCAGGTACTTGATGGGTACCAAAACTTCCTCAGCACCTGTTACAAGTTCGGCATAACAGGAACTCAATGCAATTCTATGGTTTGGAGACACAAGCAAATCACATGTCAATCCAAAGGCACCTGCGGAAATTCGGAATGGCGCCATGTTTCCAGTACCCGCAACTCGGGTTTTTCCGATCCAACGGATCTGCTGCGGGCCGTTGTCTCGCGTGAGAACAAAATCTTCAACTTGAAGCTCTTCAATCGCAACAGCGCCTTTGAGCGTTTCGATCATGCTACCAGAGGCAAAACACACCACACCGGACTCTCCTTGCGATACTGCCGCAATAACCGCCGTATCTTCATTCGGTTTATTAAACTGAACAGAGCCGACGGTCCCTCCTGGTGAACTCGTCAAAACAATCGTCTCCGAAGTTTTTGGACCCGAAGTCGCAAGGGCGACAGCACCTTCTAAAGCGGTTATCCCTTCAGTGTTGCTTGCTCCCGTACCCGAAGACAAATCATAAAAATCAATGACTTCGCCAGTGGTAACATTTGTAAGCGCAAAAGCTTCTGAATTGTTGGGGCTATCTCCGTCGGGGTCAGTAAGCGCTATGCCCGTTTCAAACCCGTCTCCATTGCCATCTAAAGTTCCATCAATGGCATCAAATTGATCGAGTGTATAAACATATTCATTTGCATCTGCATCGAACACAACGCCGCCGATAGGCATGTCCCCTAAGCTAAATTCACCAAGAAGACTGCCATCAACGTCATAAAAAGAGGCAACAAAATCCACCGAACCATCTTGGATCGCAGCATGCTCCGCTGGGGTAACCGCGATCTCAAGATACTCTGACTTTTCAATATCGCCAGCATGCGGATTTGAGTAGTGCATCTCTGAAATGCGCGCCATTCGTCCCTCCCTTTGGTCAATGTATACACAATGTACATAAATGAATAATACGAAAAAAGCCCTGCACAGAATACAGGGCTTAACTCAAGTTTTCGATAACTGTGGGCTAGGCGAGAGCCGCTTTAGCCTGATCTACGATCGCGTTGAATGCAGCCGGCTCATGAACGGCTAGATCTGCCAAAACCTTACGGTCAACTTCGATACCTGCGATGCTGAGGCCATTGATAAAGCGCGAATATGTCAACGCTTCATCATGCGCACGCACACCTGCATTGATACGCTGGATCCACAAGCTCCGGAAGTTGCGCTTCCGATTTTTACGATCACGCGTTGCATATTGTTGCGCTTTGTCTACTGCCTGGGTGGCGGTCCGGAAGGCGTTCCTGCGACGGCCATAGTACCCCTTTGCTTGGGAAATGACTTTCTTATGACGGGCATGTGTAACCTTACCTGATTTTACTCTCGACATGGTTATCCCCTCTTAGCGTGCATAGGGCATAAAGCCCTTAACGATTTTTGCGTCCGCCGCACACAAAGTCGTAGTGCCGCGAGCGTTTCGAATAAACTTGTTTGAACGTTTGATCATCATGTGACGTTTTCCAGCTTGGGCGGCTTTGACCTTACCAGAGGCCGTCACTTTAAAGCGCTTTTTGGCGCTCGACTTGGTCTTCATTTTGGGCATTTCAAACTCCTAAAAGCAGAGGTTAAGCGCGACTCGGCATACCCTTTCGCCGGCCTCGCATCTAAGAGCGTGGGGGTTAGCTTGGAAAATTCATAAGTTCAAGCCCTAGAAGATTGTCGCGTAAACCCGAATAGCCGCCTCAATAGGTTCATACCAAGTCAAAGGACCTTCGATCAAAACAAGTACACGCCAACCAGAATATAGGGTACAACATAGTAGAAGAATTGCGCGTACCGGGTAAACGCGCTCAAGCAAAGCGCCAACAAAGGACATCAAACAAAAGAGTGTCGCTAAACTGGCGATGACCAACCACACATCATGTGCTTGGGTCATTCAGCCTCCCCTTCATAAATTGCCTTCTCATCCACCGGAGCGATCCGCAATATATTGGTCGAACCAGGTGTGTTAAACGGAATGCCTGCCATAACTACGATTTTGTCTGTCGATACGGCAAACCCATCACTTCGTGCAGCGCGAGCGGCAGAAACGACCGCATGTTTAAACCGCTCGACAGAACTGGTTAGAACACAGTGTGCGCCCCAAACCAGAGTCATCTTCCGTGATGTCTCCAATAATGGGGTCAGCGTTAAAATGGGAACAATCGGGCGTTCCCGCGCGGCCAACATCGCAGTGCGACCTGAATGCGTGAAACAACAGATTGCTTTGACATCTGTAGTCTCTGCGATCTCACGCGCAGCGACAGTAATCGCTTCGGGTACGGTTGTACGAGTCGGGTTTCGAGAGGCCGCAATGATTTGACGGTATGTAGGATCGCGTTCCACCTCGATTGCCACATTGTTCATCGTTGTGACCGCTTCCAGTGGGTAATCCCCTGCAGCAGATTCTGCCGAAAGCATTACTGCATCTGCCCCTTCGTAGATTGAGTTGGCAACATCAGAAACTTCGGCCCGGGTTGGCACAGGCGACGTAATCATACTCTCCAACATCTGGGTTGCGACAATCACGGGTTTACCCACTTTGCGACAAGCCCTAACCAAACGCTTTTGAATCGGTGGAACATCTTGCACCGGAAGTTCGACGCCCAAGTCCCCGCGTGCGACCATGATAGCATCTGAAGCGTCTAAAATCTCATCGAAGGCATCAAGGGCGGCTGGCTTTTCAATTTTTGACAATATCGCGGCTCGACCCTTAGCCAGAGCGCGCCCCTCTTCAACATCTGCTGCGCGTTGGACGAAAGACAGCGCCAGCCAATCGACACCCAACTCACAAACGAATTCCAGATCACGACGATCCTTCTCAGACAAAGCTGCCAGTGGCAAAACCACATCTGGAACGTTTACGCCTTTTCGATCAGATATCTCGCCCCCTACTGTGACTTCGCAATCCGCATAATCCGGGCCGCAATTGACAACCTTCATTCGAACTTTGCCATCGTTGATCAGCATTGAAGCTCCTGGTTTCAATGCGTCCAAAATCTCAGGATGTGGAAGATGCACACGCGAAGCGTCACCCGCCTCGGGGTCGGCATCGAAACGAAACTTCTGGCCAATCTCAAGAAGATGCGGCCCGTTAGTAAATTCACCACAGCGTAACTTTGGGCCTTGCAAATCAGCCAAGATACCTATCGGGCGACCCAAATCACGCTCAATATCTCGAATGATCTGATGCCTGTGACGAATTTCATCATGGGTGCCATGGCTCATATTGAGACGGAACACGTCTGCGCCGGCCTCAAACAACGCTTTTATCGTTTCATAGTCATTTGAGCTTGGACCCAAAGTCACAACAATTTTTACATTTCTGTGCCTGCGCATTTTCGTCCCGCCTTCTTGTTATCGCTAACATATGTTCTTTTGCTTTAGTTTACTACAATCATGCGACCGTAACAGGCCAGTGACAAATTTCCTAAGAGGCGGTAGCCCAGCTGCAACACTGGAGAAATTTAATGGACGATCAAACCCGTATCGAAATCGAAGCCGCAGCTTTTCGTCGTTTGCAAAAACACCTCATGGAAGAGCGTAAAGATGTTCAAAACATTGACATGATGAACCTTGCAGGATTCTGCCGCAATTGCTTGTCGCGTTGGTACCAAGAAGCCGCTAGCGAACGCGGGATTGAAATGAGCAAAGACGAAGGACGCACAACCTTTTACGGCATGCCTTTTTCCGAGTGGAAAGAAAAGTACCAGACGGACGCAAGTGATGCCGCAAAAGATACGTTCAAGAAGTCTCATGGGTAAAGAACATCACTACACACTAAGCCTGAGATGGACCGGCAATCGTGGCGACGGGACATCTGGCTATAGGGACTATGATCGGCACCATATCATTTGCGCACAGGGAAAACCCGAGATTGTCGGTTCATCTGATCCCGCGTTCCTCGGGCATCCAGAACGTTGGAACCCTGAAGAGCTTTTGCTGGCTTCAATTGCCGCCTGTCACAAGCTTTGGTATCTGCATCTTTGCTCAACCAAAGGGATAATCGTGGTTGCTTATGAAGATGAGCCATACGGTACAGTGATTGAGGAAGCGAATGGCGCCGGACAATTCAGTAGCGTGATACTAAGTCCAATAGTTACGATTTCCAAAGGCAATCCTGAGATCGCAAAAAAGCTGCACGAGAACGTCGGTGATCTGTGTTTCATTGCACGTTCGATAAATTTCCCGATCCGCCATAACGCGACCATCCGAACTTAAAAGGGATCCAGATGCCCATAGTTTCACTCGATGAAATCGAAGACGCAACCAGAACTGCACTGATCGAGCATGGCGCAGCGCCTTGGATTGCAACCGAAGTCGCGCGCGCCGTTCGCAAAGCCGAGTCTGTGGGGAACAAAATCTGCGGCTTGTATTATTTGGAAAGCTATTGTCAGCAATTAAAAACCGGACGTGTCAACGGCACGATTGAACCTATGGTCACGCAACCAAAACCCGCAGCAATCATGGTTGATGCGAAATTTGGGTTTGCACAAGCTGCTTTTTCGCGCGCCCTGCCTACAGCCATTGAAACCGCCAAAACACAAGGCATCGCGAGCTTGGCAATAGCACACGCGCACACCTGCACGTCACTTGGTTACTTTACCGAACAGATCGCATGCTCTGGACTAATCGCTATAGGTTTGACGAATGCCACTCCAATCGTCGCCCCTCCGGGTGGAAAAACACGGGTTATTGGCACCAATCCAATTGCGTTTTCAGTACCGGACGGAAACGGCGGGATTGCGATGCAGTTCGACCAATCCACGACAACAGTTGCGCTTGGTAAAATTACAATGGCCAAAGCCGCGGGGGAGAAAATCCCCGAAGGATGGGCCTTAGATTCTGACGGCAAACCAACGACAGACCCTGGAGCCGCCTTGCAAGGGTCCCTAGTAAGCTCTGGCGGATACAAAGGTTGGGGATTTGGTTTGATGGCAGAGCTGCTTGCCGCGGGAATGACCGGCGGCTTAGTTAGCCGGGATGTGAAACCATTAAAGGCACCGGATGGTGAACCCCATGACTTGGGCCAGTACTATATTCTATTAGACCCGGATACTTCGACCGAGTTTTTTACACGTCTTGAGCAGTTGGCGGAAGGCGTCGCCCTAGACGAAGGCGCGCGCATGCCCGGCCAAGGAAAAACGACAACAGACCCGGTTTCATTGGAAGATACTGTTTGGCTACAAACCCTTCACTTGGCAGGATTGGTATAGAACCATAACGGTCAATTGAATGCCGAGGCCAATCACTGCCAGACAGCCCACGCATGCGCTAGCCAACAAACAAATTATGTGTGGCTTGGTCCTTGGCCGACACGCGGTAAAACGCGTGTTCCATCTGATAGACCAATGCATAGAACGATCTCATTTGCGCGCGGTGCATCTGCGACATTCAATGTCATCGTATCAATATGATCAAATGACCAAGGTTCGTCTTTGTGCCCAAGCGGTAAATCAATCGCAGCGCCGATCCCGGCAACCTTATGGTTAGAAGGCATCAAAGCCTTGCCTCCGCCAATCACTTCGCGGACCGGTTTGCCAAGTCTGGGATGAAGTATAGCTGCACCATGCTCCATTGCACCGTCGCTGCCAACCAAAGCCGCTTTCCCATAACAAATCGGTGGCGTGGGAAGCATTGTCAAAATGTCATGCGCCAAACGCGCTCCTAGCACTGCCGAAATTTCAAACAACTTTGAAAGATCATCATGATATGCGCGTGCAAATGGGTTGTGAATAATAGCAAGCGCAGCAACGCGCGTGATCGGATCACAGGGTTTCCGTGCTCATCGCAAGCTATGATCTCTTTCACAAAGATTGTTTTCCGGGTTAGCACTTTCCAAGGCCCTTAAATCGCAGCCTTCCGGCTTTCGTCGATATAGATTTCTCTTAATCGCTTTGCGACTGGGCCTGGTTCACCCGCGCCGATTTTTGTCCCATCCATGGAAACCACAGGCATCACAAAAGTTGATGCCGCTGTCACAAAAGCTTCATCTGCGTCTTTTGCTTCATCCACCGTGAAACTGCGCTCTTCGACTTCCATTTGCGCTTCACGCGCATAACGCAACACAGAAGCGCGCGTTATCCCATGCAGAATGTCATTCGACAAAGCCCGCGTGATAATCTTACCGTCTTTTACGATATACGCGTTGTTCGATGTGCCTTCAGTCACGTAACCGTCTTGAACCATCCACGCATCTTGTGCGCCTGCTTTCTTTGCCATCATTTTACCTAAAGACGGATATAAAAGCTGTACGGTTTTGATGTCGCGACGACCCCAGCGCATATCTTCAATCGAAATCACGTTGATACCGGTGCTTGCGGCTGCGGCTTCGGCCAAGTCCTTTCTCTGCGTGAAAAGTACCAATGTAGGCTCTGCATTTTCTGGAAAAACGAAATCGCGATCTGCAGCACCTCGAGTAACTTGCAAATAAATCAAACCTTCTTCCAGATCATTATGTTCGATCAGGTTGCGATGTATCTCTAGAAACTCTTCATCGGAACAGGGTTTTGCCATATCCAGCTCATTCAAAGAGCGGTTCAAGCGCGTGATATGGCCATCAAATTCGACCAATTTTCCGTCCAGGACGGTCGTCACTTCGTAAACGCCATCGGCCATAAGAAAGCCCCGATCGAATACACTGACCTTGGCATCATCTTCTGGCAGGTAATCCCCATTCACATATACTGTCCGGCTCATGGTTTTATCCCCATAGTTCTGTTGAGGGCGGGTGTACGCCGTTGTCGTCAAATTTCAATGCGGCGTCCCGGTCTTCGCCCAACAAAAGCGGGCCATCAAGGTCGGTGAACGCAGCCCCCTGAGCCACTAAAACCGCAGGTGCCATGGCCAGCGATGATCCCACCATACAGCCCACCATCACATCATAGCCGTCTGACAAGCCCGCTTCACGCAATTTAAGCGCCTCGGTCAGGCCCCCAGTTTTGTCGAGTTTGATATTGATCATATCGTACTTGCCTTTCAAACGAGGCAGGCTTTCGCGGTCATGGCAGCTTTCATCCGCACAGACTGGAAGAACACGATCAAGTTCCAACAACGCGTCATCATCTCCAGCAGGCAGAGGCTGTTCAACCATCTCGACACCCAGTTTGCCCAGCACGGGCGCCAATTCTTTATAAGCCTCAAAAGACCAGCCTTCGTTGGCATCCACAATGATGCGCGCATTCGGCGCACCACGGCGCACGGCTTCGATGCGAGGGACATCATCGTCCCCACCTAACTTTGTTTTCAACAAAGGACGGAAGGCGTTTTCCGCCGCCTGTACGCACATCTTTTCTGGTGTATCAAGCGACAAAGTATAGGCTGTAATCTCGGCTCTCGGCCTCTTCAGACCTGCTAGCACCCAAGCAGGTTTTCCGGCTGCTTTCGCTTCCAGATCCCATAATGCGCAATCAACAGCATTGCGTGCTGAACCCGATGGCAATGCATCTTGCAAGTCCATACGAGAGATATCAACCGGCAGACCCTCAATTTGGGATATCACCGAACATATAGTTTCACCGTAACGAGCATAGGGAACGCATTCCCCCCAGCCAGATATACCGTTACGTTTGACTTGAACCGTTAAAACCTCAGCTTGTGTCCTTGACCCGCGCGAGATTGTAAAAACCTGCGCGAGTTTAAAGACGTCCCGCGTGACCGCGATCATGCAGGTAGGGCGTCGATCAGACGCTCGGCTCCATGACGGAAGGGATCAACCGTCGGCAAGCCCATCTCATCTTCCACGGATTTCAGATACGCGACGGCTTGGTCCTCAGACATATGCTGTGTGTTGACCGAGATCGCCACAACTTTACAGTCTGGGTTACCTACTTTTGCAAGCTGTAGTCCCACCGCTTGAAGTTCTTGTAAGCTTGGTTGCTGATAGTCGGGAAGGCCGCGCATATGCGCGCGCGTCGGCTCATGGCACAAAATCAAAGCATCAGGTTGACCACCATGCACCAAGGCCATTGTTACGCCCGAATATGACACGTGAAATAAGGAGCCTTGTCCTTCGATCATATCCCAATGATCGGCGTCGTTATCTGGTGTTAGATATTCGATAGATCCGGCCATAAAGTCGGCGACGACCGCGTCCAATGGCACACCGTCACCTTCGATCAAGATGCCCGTTTGACCCGTGGCCCGGAAGGTGGACTTTCGTCCCGCCGCTTTCATAGCCCGGTCCATCGCCATAGCTGTATACATTTTACCAACCGAACAATCAGTCCCAATGGCCAAGCAGCGCTTACCGGAGCGCTTTTTCCCATTTGCGATCGGATAATCGACTGTCGGAATTCGTACGTCATGAAGCGTGCGGCCATTGCGTGAAGCGGCTTCAGCAAGATCAACCTCGTCGCGCAATAAGTTGTGAAGACCTGATGCCAAATCCATTCCTGCATCCAGTGCGGCAATCAGGACATCTTTCCAAGCTTGCGAGATCAACCCGCCGCGATTGGCCACTCCAATCACCATGGTTTTGGCCCCAGCAGCGACGGCCTCTTCTACGGTCATATCTTTAAGACTCATATCAGCCTTACAGCCTTCCATACGCAGCTGACCGACGCTTGCATCTGGACGCCAATCTTTAATGCCTTGCGCGACTTTGGCTGCCAATGCATCAGGCGCATCGCCCAAGAACAAAAGATAGGGTGCGTGAATCATTTTGATCTCCATAAAGAGTGCTGGCGCAGACCACATCGTAATCGCGAAAGGCCATCAAGTCTGTCTGCGACATTTCGGATTTTCAAAACAGCCGTTGATGAGTTTCGCATCGGAAAATCACAAAACGCGGAAAACAAAGGCACGAACCAGCAAGTCAGGTTCCGCCAAGTAGTAAGCCCGGTAGGGTTCAGGACTTTCAACCAATTCCCATACAAGGTCGCAGACCATCTTATCGATTACTTCGGGGAAGCCTTGTGCACGCCATGTATTTTCAACCACATTGAAGATCACATGACCGTCTTGCCTCGTTACGCGGGCCAGTTCTTGCAGAGTTTCGGGTGGGGCATGACCCACCCCAAACGATCCAACGCAATTGGCTGCCGCAAAGCGGCCTGTTTCAAATGCCAGTGCTTGACCAAGAGTCATCACTTTGCTCGACCGATACACCCCGCGTTTATCAGCAACTGCTAACATTTCCGGAGATAAATCTATGGCGGTTAGGTCGTCATAGCCGAGGGCATTCAACGCCTGACCAACCAAGCCAGTACCTGCACCCGCATCCAGTATCGGTCCGGCATCTGTAGGCACATGCCGCGCGACCAAAGCGGCAATCAAGTATGGAAGATGAAACCCTTTTGCAGCATTGTCTGCGTCATAGTCTTGTGCCCATTCGCGATATAGCGCATCAGCACCTTTCTTGGCAGCTTTTGCGTAGATATCATCAAGTGTACTCATGCAGCTTCAGTCTCTGCCCACATCTCTTCGATCCAAGATTTAATCAGAAGACCTTCTTCCCAGCGGTTCGACATTTCGATCCCATTGACATCGGTCATCGCGTATTCCGGTGGGCCAAGCTCACACAGAAAAATAAAGTCCCCTGTGTCATTCCGACGTCGCCAACTTTCCATGCCTTCGCGCCACCAACCTTTAAAAAGGTCCACCCACTTTTGATGTTGAGGGAAATTCAATTGCAACTGAATTTGCTGACGGCTAGCCACGCGACCTTGGAAACTGTCTGAGCGATCCAAAATGCGCTTGACCCAGCCCATTTCAATTTCGTTGGGTGGGTATTTAAACTCTCGATCGACCACATAATGCGACAGGTCAGCAGCCATCCGCATTTCCGGCACAGCATCCAAAAGGCATAGCGTTGAGAAAAGGTCATTCGTAATACAGTTTCGGTGTGTTTCGAAATGGACCGGCATACCAACCTCATCCGACATTTCAATCCAACGACGCGCGACTGGGATCATTCCATCCACACTCAAAGGAAAAACTTGTCCAATCAAATCCACATAAGGCGCGCCGAAATCTTTGGCCATGATCAGTGTTTCGCGCAAACCTTCGACCGTCTTCGGAAATGCTACAATCATAGGTGTCAGATCATACTTTTCCATAATGGGCTGAAAACGACGCGCTTGGGCCACATCGCCCGCACCCAAATCCAGCGCCATACCATGATATCCTGCGGCCTTGACCTTCTCTACAATGGCCTCATCGGGCAGTGCATCTCCAGTCTGATCATGCGGCTGCATGGCCCAAAGAGAGGTGTAAATTTTGAGGTTTCTCATCCTTCGGCTTGTAGCCTCATCGCGGCACGTCCGCCGGAACGTGGAATGATCCAAACCTCATTCATTGGATACTGACTTTCGTCTTTGGCCGTCAGTTTCTTAATCACTTCGATTTGAAACTCGATCCAACCCATCCGATGAACCTCTCCTGCTTTTGCTTCCAACTTGGTGTTCAGCTCTCGCAATTTCCAAAATGGTACTGCCGGGAAAGTATGATGTGCGGTGTGATAGGGCATTTGCCAGCAAAGCCACCGCATTACGGCATTTGTGCGGGTCGAACGCGTGTTTTCGATGATGTCATCTTCATGGCTTAGGCCCAAATGTTCGATTGTATTTTGCAGTTGATGAACAGGCTTTGTTAAAAGCATCGGAAGGATCCAAAAAGTCAGCGCAAAGGGCGACCAAAGGATCAAACTAAAAATTGTGATCATGGCATAGCCCGCCAAATGCAGCCTACTTTCGAAGATGATCTTCGCTTCTTCTTGTTCACGAATGTACGGTTCGATGATAACGCCACATGCGCGACGGACAATGCCAACAACACGGTTCCGCCAATAGCTTACCCCAGCAAACCATAGCAGATAGGTCTTCAGTGTATAAGGCTCGCGTACCAATTCGCCATCACGCTCCCAATCTTGAGTGTACTGATGATGTGCAAAGTGCATGACCTGATCGAAATCGCGGGGAAACAGCATAACAAAACCAACAATTCGACCCCAGATTTCATTCAGCTTTCGCGTGGCAAAGACAGTTGAATGGGAAAGTTCATGTTGTGCAGCGTAGAGAAAGTTCAGCAAAACGCCGAGTACAAAACCCGTGACAAGCGCCCACCAAGTATCCATCACTAGCCAATGCAAATAGCCTGTGAAAAAAATGGCTGTCAAATGCGATCCCATCTGCAACCACCCCATCAAGTCAGACCGCTGGGTCAATTCACGCATTTCATCGCGTGTTAGTACATCGCGTTTCGAAAAACTAGCATCCATCTATGTCTCCACTTCTAAGCCCACAGACTGCCGAGAAATTCCCAAGGGTCAAGAAAATCCCCATGCGGCAGATTATCATTTACTGGCATTCCCCCGCCAAATGATAAAAAGCCCTGCAGCCAAGATCAAAATGGATCCAACTAGAATGTTGGCCGTCAGAACTTCACCAAAAAATATGACACCCAAAGCGACACCAAACAAGAGACGAGAATACCGAAACGGTGTGACCGCCGAAACTTCGCCCGTCCGCATGGCGCGCATCAGGGCCGCATATCCAATAACGCCAAATGTGACTGCGCCCATCATGTAAAGGAAGGTTGATCCGTCCAGCCAAACAAAAGGGGCCTGTTCCCAAATCGAATAGATGACGCCGGCAACGATAAGCGCAAGAAACCCATAAATCCCTAATTGCGATGTCGACAGGGTTGCGGGTGCGGCACGACTGGCCAAGTCGCGTCCCGCGAAGCCAAACAAGCCAAGAATAGCAAACAAGGTAAAAACTGTGAAACGATCACTGCCTGGCTGCATCACTATAACGACACCAACAAAACCCAGACCGATTGCCACCCACCGCCGCCAGCCAACGTTCTCGTGAAACAAGATCGCAGCAGAGGCGACAACGACTAAAGGTGTGGCTTGCAAAATCACCGTCACGATAGTCAGCGGAGCAAGCACAATGGCAAGCGTATAAAACAGACGTCCCATAACCTCGAACCCAGCCCGGATAAACATCGGACGAGAGATCACTTCTGGAACGAAAAGGCGTTGGCCAGAGATCAATGCGGATGCCCCAAAGATCAACATACCGCCGAACCCAAACAAACAAAGGACTTGTGCAATTGGAAGATTTTGTCCTGATGCTTTGATCAATGCATCTTCAGCGGCAAAACCTGCCATGGACAGGATCATCCAAAGAATGCCTTGGGCGTTTTTTGAAAGATTAGCCATTCAGAGGCTGGATCAGATATTCATCGGCTCTACAAGGTCGACATCTTTGACCGGGCGCAGAACGTGCGGCTTTTCAGGATCGTACAAAGCCGAGTCCTTGAAATCGCGAATATTGCCCAGCGCCGGTCCGACCATGATCAGGGCCGTGCGTGTGATTTTTTCTTTGCGAACCTTGTCGCGAATATCTTCCAGCGTGCCACGAATAATGCTCTCGTCCGGCCAACCAACGCGATAGCCAACCACAACAGGACATTCCGCGCCATAATAGGGTGTCAAAACGCGTTCGATTTCTCGCAAATTTCGAATGCCCAAATGGATTGCCAAAGTCGCGCGAGATTTAGCAAAGTTTTCCAAGGTCTCATGTTCGGGCATCGAAGTGGACTGCATCGATACGCGGGTCAAAACGATGGATTGCGCGACCTCTGGAATGGTCAACTCTTGCCCCATACTGGCTGCCATGGCCGCATAAGCCGGTACGCCGGGCACGATTTCATAGTCGATACCTTCAGCGCGCAGACGTCGGATTTGTTCGGCAACCGCGCCATAAAGCGACGGATCGCCCGAATGCACGCGGGCGACGTCCTGTCCTTTGGCATGCGCTGTGGTGATTTCGGCATGGGTTTCATCTAGCGTCATCGAAGCGGTATCCAAAACGCGCGCCGTTTCAGGCGCGGCGGCGACTACGGCTTCGGGTACCAACGAGCCCGCAAAAAGACAAACGGGGCACTGTTGAATCAGCTTTAACGCTTTGACTGTAACAAGTTCAGGGTCACCCGGACCTGCACCTATGAAATAAACCGTCATGACAAATCCCCGTCAATTTTGCGCGCATAGCCGCGTGGTGTGTACATACGCAGCCCCTCGCCCAGTTGGACCAATTTTGAATTGCTGGAGCCCACCAAAACGATTGTCAGCATATCGACCTCGTCCACGTCGAGGTCTTTAAGACTTCGATAACGGACATGTTCTTCGGGACGGCCCAACGAAGTCGCAAGCATCACCGGCGTGTCTTCAGGTCGGTGGTCAAGAAGGATATCGCGCGCCTCGGCCAGAAGGGTCCGTCGCCGCTTGGACACCGGGTTGTAAAACGCGATCACGAAATCGCCTTCAGCCGCTGCGTGCAGGCGCTTGACGATCTCCTCGCGGGGGGTCAGCAAATCAGACAGAGAGATTGCGCAAAAATCAT
Organism: Pseudomonadota bacterium; assembly: GCA_039814625.1. Taxonomy (GTDB): domain Bacteria; phylum Pseudomonadota; class Alphaproteobacteria; order Rhodobacterales; family Rhodobacteraceae; genus Amylibacter. The sequence goes on along the minus strand of JBCCAU010000002.1, from coordinate 384,862 downwards.
GACCCAAAGGTGCGCCTGCGCGGGCTGCCGCGCCTTGAAGCGCGGAAACGCCCGGGGCCGAGATCACCTCCACCCGGCGGGCGGCGTCACTGACGCCCATCGCGTCCGGGCCGCGATCCAAAAGCTCGAACACAAGCGCTCCCATTGCATAAATGCCCGCATCCCCCGAACAGATCAGCGCCACGTTTTTGCCTTCGCCCGCCAGTTCAAGCGCGGCACGGCAACGACCCTCTTCCCCACCCAACGGGAAATCCTGTCGGAGTTTTCCGGCGGCAAGTGGTCCCAACAGATCGATATAAAGGCCATAGCCGATCAGAACGTCAGCTTCCGCTACAAGGCGAGAAGCTTCTGGCGTGCGCCATGATGCTTGGCCCGGTCCGATCCCGACCAAAGCCAAGCAGCCGCGCGAACGTCCCACAAGTTTGGTCATCGGAGCTTGCGCGCTTGCAATCGAACATGTCGCATTCGCTGTTTTGTGTTTCGAAACCAACAGCTCACCATCTGCACCGACTTGTGCCAAGGCCGCTCCTTCAGACACACCGTGACACCCGACTTCTGCAAAGACTACATCGGATGGATTGGCAAGCCGGGGTGTCTCTGCCTCGAGCTCGGCTGCCGTAAAAACCCGCAACGGCACGCCAAGAGATTTAGCAAGTTCGATTACGGCAGGTTCATCAGCCTTTAGGTCCAACGAGTTCACCGACGCAATCGCGCCTGCTGCGATCCGGTTCTCATCAAGAACGGTTTGAACAAGGGCTGCCAATTCGGCCGGATTGCAATCCCTCGCGCAGCCCACGCCCAAGGCAAAAATTTGTGGATGAAAAACGAGATGATTTTCATCACCAAATTTCAACTGTTCGGAAACGGTGATCGACACGGTGTCCCCTTTGGGCAGTTCATCTAGCCAAGCCGCCTCACCATTGATCTGCGCCCCGCCGCCGCCTAGGATTGCCGCCATAACGGTCTTCGCGTCTTCGGGATTTGATAGGCAATATCCAGCTGGCGGCTCATCTAGCGATATGCCGAGTGCCACATCACCCGCCGTTGTAACCGCAGCTGTGCCGCCGAGCGCATCTGCGATTTGACGGGCCAAACGGTTTGCACCGCGATGGCCACCCAACAACGGAACAACCACAGCACCATCATCTGAGATGGAAATGACCGGAGGTTCCGTCCGTTTGTCGGACAAAAGCGACGCGACACCGCGGATCAAAATTCCACTAGCGCAAACGCCAACAACCGGTCGACCCGAAGCAAACATGTCCCTTGCGTGCTCCAGCGCATTGGCAAAACTCAGATCCGCATCGCGCACCCGCCCGGCCCGTCCATGAACCGATACGCCAAGAACCTCAGCCACACGACGTGCCACAGGATAGCCACTTTGCGACATGCACATCACGACCGGCGCTAAAGCCATGGGTCCGCGCCTTTTGTAATCAAAATCATCGAGAAATAGGGCGCTTGTTCTGGAGCTTCTGAAAGAGGGGTGACCCGTTCTTGGTTCAGTGTGGCGCGCTCAACATAAATCGCTTGGTCAAGCAGGCCAAGATCGCCGACCACCTCGCGAAGTTTTGGCAAATGTCGCCCAACCTTCATGATTGCGACCGTGTCATGAACGGTCATTTCAGCCCGCAATTCTTCCTCAGACAAAGGGCCCGGTAACACAATTAAACGTTCATTTCGGGCCACCAAGGGGCGGGCAGCTGCGGCGGCACACGCCATGACCGAACTCACGCCAGGGATAACCTGGCAAGAAAACCGGTCCGACAAGCGCGCATGTAAATACATAAACGAACCATAGAAAAAAGGATCACCCTCACACAACACGGCAACGTCGTGTCCTTCGATCAAAGCCAACTCAATTTCTTGGGCGCCACGATCATACGCTGCCTGCGCAGGATTTCGATCAACCGTCATTGGGATTTCAATTCGGATCTCATCCTGCGAACCCAAATGTGCGGCGGCGATTTCACGGGCGAAACTGGAGCCTTTCTCTAAGACAGGATAGGCAACAACTGGACACGCCTTTATCAAACGCGCAGCCTTCAATGTCATCAATTCTGGATCACCGGGACCAAGGCCAATTCCAAACAATGTCCCATTCATTTGGTCAGGCTCCACTGCGTCACGGTCATTGCCGGTCGCCATCCACTTAGGCGACCAACAGGCTCTGCGCGCTCTACAGATATTCGGGCCAGTTCACCTCCATGTTTAAAATATAGTTCTCGGAGAATGGCTTCACTGCCTAGCGTCACAGCGTTCGCCACCAAACGACCATGTTGAGGCAACGCAGCCCAAGCATAGTCAAAAACATCCTCCGACAAGCCACCTCCAATAAAAACAGCATCTGGCTTCCGAAGGTCTTTGAGACAGTCAGGCGCGTACCCATTTCGTAAAGACAATTTCGGAGTGCCCAGCGCCAAAGCGTTGGCTCTTGCAAATGCGCGACGATCATCGCGCGGCTCGACACCTTCTGCCGTTGTGTCCCGTTCGGCCCGCATCCATTCAACTGCTACAGAACCGCATCCGCATCCAATATCCCATAAATGGGCGCCTCTCTGCGGGACAAGCTTTGCCAATGTAGCCGCACGTATCTCACGCTTTGTCATTGTACCATCGCCTTGAAAGACATCATCAGGCAAACCAGCACCCCGTGTCAGTATGGTTGCACTTTGACCCGCAAGGCATTCTACGGCGAGAACGTGAAATCTGGGTGCACCTTGCGGAGGGTTCGTTGCTGTACCCTCAAAGCGCATTTCATTGTCTGATCCCAGATCTGAAAGCGCCGTGATCTTGCTCTCGCTGAAACCGCGATCCTTCAGAAAGCCAGCGATAATCGATGGTGTTTCTTGATCCCATGGGAATACCAATAGCCGCGCAAAAGGCTGAAAGAACGGAATAACTTGCTCGGGTGCACGCCCATGAACTGTAAGCGTCTCAACATCTGCCAACGACCAACCCATCCGTGCCGCCGCGAACTGAAAACCAGAAAGCTGCGGATGATAAACAATCTGTGCTGGATCGATTTCGCGCCCCAATCGCGCTCCAATGGAGTACCAAAGAGGATCACCCGTTGCGAGCACCACAACTTTCTGACCTGATCGCGATTTTAAACTTTCGACCATTGCATCAAATGGCGAAGGCCAGGATACGCGCTCTGCTTTGTAGCCTGCGGTCAGCCTGTGTAAGCGTGGACCCGCATATATAACATCCGCGTTGTCTAACGCAGACATAGCAACGGAGGAAAGACTGGGCAGGCCGTTCGCACCAACGCCGATCACATCCAACCATGGCGCACTCATAAGTCGACCTCCGGCAGGCCGGCTGCCAATGCATTGACAGCAGCGGCGGCCATAGCCGATCCACCTTTGCGACCTCTCAGTGCAATATAGTTGCATCCACGAGGGCGTTCTGCCAGCTCTGCCTTGCTTTCGGCCGCGCCAACAAAACCAACTGGGAAGCCCAAGATCAGTGCGGGCTTTGACCATCCCTCATCCAACAACTCAAGCAGATGAAAAAGCGCAGTGGGTGCATTCCCAATGGCAACAACAGCCCCATCTAAGTGTTTCCGCCAAAGCCTTACAGCTGCTGCAGATCTTGTATTTTTTATTTCCTCGGCAAGCGTTGGAACTCGAACCTCATTTAAAGTGCATCGAACCGCATTTTCTGCGGGCAAATATCTACGGATGACACCACTGGAGACGGCTTCGCAATCGCATAGGATCGGTGCTCCAGCAGCAAGTGCTGAACGCCCAGCTTCATATGCATTCTGAGAAAATGCCAAACGATCCGCAATTTCAATCATTCCACAGGAATGTATAACGCGCGTAGCCAAAGCGGCCATACCGGGGTCAAAGCGATCGAGGCGCGCTTCGCGACGGACAGTTTGGAAACTCTCTGCGTAGATTGCTTTTGGGTTGCGAAGATAAGGGATCAAACCGTCACCCCCAGGATCCAGCCCTCTTCATTTGTGATCTGGTTGGCATGCGCATGACGCTTTGGCACTTCAAGCATATCTCGAAGCAAACCAGTTTTGTCGGCATCTGAATAATAGTGAACACTCGCTGCCACTTGCAAAGCATCCTTCGGAACATCCGGCATCTGGGATTGGAGTCGCTGAACGACTTTATCAAAAAGGCTAGGATATATCTCCGCAAAAACAACCGTTGCATCTTCAATCGTTTCAAATGGCCAAATACGAATACGTGGCACCGCTTCTCGGAAAGACTGCAAGATCGGGATGCCAAGTAACGACTGGGACCCAACTGATCCTGTAGTATACAATTTCCAGCACGGTTGCGTTGATTTGACATAGTTTTCAACAACGCGGCGCTCTGCCGGGTGGTTTGTCCCGTGTCGCAACTTGCCCTTTGAGGGCAGGTCGCGAATTTCTTGTTTCTGCGGCCTGCCCCAAAATGGTCCAACACCGTCGAACAACCGATTTAAATCTCCGGCAACTTGAAATCGATTGTTCTCGTTCTTTTCATTGTCTTTGATCCGTTTGCTAAGGGCATTCCACACCGAGAAAACACTGTCACTGCCACCAATCCTGCGTGCAAAGCCCGCAGGATACCCAAATGGAAAATCAAACCCGCATAGGACGCGCTCGCGGCGAGCAAGGCATTGATCTAGCAAAGCTTGCATTCCCGCAGCAGCAGCCACGCGTGTACTATAATACCGCGTGCGCGGCGCTTCCGACGACGATCCAAACGCCACATATATGGCATCAAGAGACGGCTTTTTTGGTGAGGGACTAGAACGCGCTGACCAGTCCACCATCATATACGCGTCGAACAAACTCATTTTTTGCGCGCACTTTCCGGTCCCAAAGGATGCTTTGCATGGGGATATTCTGCATGGTGGTGGTGGTGCCCGGCCTCGTGATGGTGGTCGTGGCTATGGCCGTGCTGATGATCCAGCATATGCAGGCGGCACTCGCCTGTGCAAAACGTATTGCAGAGTTTGCAATCCACGACATTCGAACCAGGCGCCGAGGCCCCTTGCCCCTCGACATGATGATGATGACTTTCTTGGACGGCTCCAAATTCTGATTCAAAGCCAAGAACTTCAACCCGATACTTGCAGAGAACACAGGTTGGCGGAGGTATAGAACCAGCGGCCGGGTGGCCCAATGCTTTGTCTAGCGCTGCAGCACGATCCTCTGCTTTTACGTGAACGTGCTTCCCGTCCTTCAACGATAATGTTTGTTCTCGATAGTAACAGGTCCCGCAGTTCGGAATGGGAGTCGATCCAGTTTGTTCGATCACACGCTCAGCAAAAGTTTCTAAAACTTTGTCGTGATCATTGAGATAGCCAGCTTTCACAAACTGCATTTCTGGGTGATCATCTGCTACCTTTTCAGTGAACCCATAAATTCGGTCAATCAAGATACCCGTGAACAAAAAATACGGAAACACAACAACGCGCTTATACCCAAGTTTTGCAACGTGACGAAGACAGGGCTCAACAAGAGGGAAGGTTACGCCAGAGTAACCAACTTCGCACCATCCAAACCCTAAACCTTCATGCAACATGCGTGCAATTTTTGCGACATTTCCATTGGCATCCGGGTCCGAGGCCCCTCGCCCAATGACGACCAAACAGGCATCTTCCATAGGAATGGTTCCGAACTCTTTGTTGGCTGCATTAACCGCTTCGCGCACACGCGCACCCGCTGCTGCAATCATTTTGGGATCAACACCAAGTTCGCGGCCAAATTTTACATCTATGCCGTGTTCAGCCGCATAAGAGTTCAAAACTGTCGGTATATCGTTTTTGGAATGCATCGCAGCAAAGAGCATTCCCGGCACAGCCAAAATGCGTTCACAACCGGCCTTACGCAATTTGTCCAGGCCCAAACGGATCACTGGGTTGGCAAACTCTAAGTAACCATATTCGACAAGCCAATCTTCCGGGAAATACGCCGGTAACTTATCAGCCAAAACCGCAAACTCGTCGACCGCAGCCTGCGAACGCGAACCATGGCCGCAAATCATCACACCTGTTTTAGGGTCTGCCATCGCGGGCCTCCGTAGATCATCACGTTACCCGTCCGGGACGTGCAGTTTAGGATCCCCGATTTGGGTCAATCTTGTCTGCCTTCGCTCCGGCCCGATACGGGCGCGTCCAAGACCCTTGGCCTAACGCGGAAAGCATCAAGTCACAATCAGATTCGCGGCATAACCACGGTGTTTCCCGACGCGACTGTTTCCCTCTGGCCAACTCAGCATGCATTTGTAACATGTCGCCCATTCGCTATGTCGTCATTCAGACAGTTGGAGATCAAGATGGGATTGCTGATAGACGGCGAATGGACAAACCAGTGGTATGACACCAAAACGACGGGTGGTGCATTCAAACGCAGTGAAGCGAAGTTTCGCAATTGGATTACGGCTGATGGATCGCCTGGGCTGTCGGGCGATGGCGGCTTCAAGGCCGAAACGGATCGCTATCATTTGTATGTGTCCTACGCCTGCCCTTGGGCCCATCGCACCTTGATCTTTCGAAACCTAAAAGGATTAAAAGAGCATATAAGCGTTGATGTCGTGCATCCTGATATGCTTAACATGGGATGGACTTTTAAGCTTGACGGTTACGCCAATGGCGACCGCCTATTTCAAAGAGACTTTCTTCATCAGATTTACACCCTAGCTGATAAGAAGATGACAGGGCGCGTGACTGTTCCGATTTTATGGGACAAAGACCGAAGCAAAATTGTCTCAAACGAATCTTCTGAGATCATTCGGATGTTCAATTCCGCCTTTGATGACATCACTGGCAATAAAGATGACTACTGGCCCAAAGCCATGCGAGATGAAATCGAGTTTGTGAACGCGCGCATCTACAATACGATCAATAATGGCGTTTATAAATGCGGGTTTGCAACGACACAAGAAGCGTATGACGCAGCCGTTTACCCGATTTTCGAAAGTCTCGACTGGGTGGAAGAGACTTTATCAAGAAACCGATATCTTTTGGGCCATCAGATTACAGAGGCCGACTGGCGTTTGTTCACAACAATTGTTCGCTTTGACGCAGTTTACCACCAACACTTTAAGTGTAACCGAGCGCGGATCATCGACTACCCAAACCTTTGGGGTTGGGCAAAGGAGTTGTATCAATGGCCGGGCATTTCCGAAACGGTCGTTTTTGATCACATTATTCGACACTACCACTACAGCCATGAGACGATAAATCCCAACAGGATTGTACCAATAAACCCTGTTATCAATTGGGATGGACCCCATAGGCGCGCATTCTAACGATTGACACCCGGCCTAGTGGCCTGCGTAAAACGCCACAGTAGCCCCTAGATCCTCAGGCGGCACACTATCGCCCAATTGCGAACAAAGGTTCGGAATATAACTAAAAAGTGTGCCGTTTGAGAAGAACTGATCAGAGCTAACGCCGATGATCTTGATATCTGGATTTTTGAAGATGGCATAATCTGCAATTGGCATCGCGCTGCCGTCTGGAAGTCCCATGTTCAAAACCATAGCTTCGAATTGGCCAGTTGCTAAGGCGCGGAAAGCCTCATCCGCGCTGGCAGCTGTTACGACAGTCATACCATGACGTTCAAGATGCCGCGCCCAAAGCCCTAAGCGTGGATGAAGATGATCAATTAATAGGGTTTTCACGAGAGACCTGACAATAAACACTTGTGCGTGGTAGTGAGCATTGTAATCCGCTCAATTGGTTAACAAAATGATAAGCATTGATTAAAAATGTCAGAAAAAATGGACACTCGTCTGATGATCTGTGACACGTGTAAGCGTGGCGACGCATTACCCGTTGACGGCAAAACATGTGGTGAAGCGCTGGCCAACTTGATCGAAGCACAAGCAAGCCGCAGCTTGCACGCAATTAAAATTGAAAGGCATTCTTGTTTGATGGGCTGTGATAGGGCGTGCAATATTGCGCTGCAACAGGATGGCAAACTCACCTATGTCCTTGGCAATTTTAATCCGTCCAATAATGATGCAACTGCAATCATAGACTATGCAGAAATGTATGCTGCATCCGAAACCGGGCGCGTTCCATATCGCGAGTGGCCTGAAGGCATAAAAGGCCATTTTGTGGCGCGTATTCCACCGGCCGAATGATTGATCCGCAAGAAGCTTTGACAGGCCGCGATCACGGCGGCGGTTTGGACGCCGCCGTCGCTCGGTGGGGTGGATCACGTGAAAACTGGATAGACCTGTCTACAGGGATCAACCCAAATCCTTATCCGTTTTCAATGCCGGATAGTTCTGCCTGGGCAAAACTACCGGATGGCAAGGCTTACGCTGACGCAGAAGCCGCCGCTCGGAGTTTTTGGAAAATTCCAGACGCCGCCGCTTGCCTTTTGGTGCCTGGACTGTCGGTCGCAATCGCACAACTTCCCTATATTTTAGAAGGCAAGTATTTTTTCATCGCAGAGCCGACATATAACGAGTACAGGGCCAGCTTTGAAAAAGCTGGCTGGCAGTTTGAACGGTCCGCAAAAACTGAGCTGATTGTATCGCCAAATAATCCAACGGGAACGTGGAATGATCCGAAGAGGCAAAAGCGGCTTGACTATCAAATTATAGATGAAAGCTTCTCTGATATTGATCCAGAAAGGTCTCACGCGGCACGATCCACGAACAGTGGCGTTCTGATATTGAAGGGATTAGGGAAATTTTGGGGTCTTGCCGGTTTGCGGTTTGGCGCGGTGTTCGGAGACCCGGACATCGTCAATGTTTTACGACAGCGTCTTGGTCCTTGGGCGGTTTCGGGTCCCGCACTCGATATTGCAAAACAGGTGCTCAGCGACCCCATGTGGGCAGAAACAACAAGGACCAAATTGGTTAAAGTGGCCAGCCAGCTTGATCAAATCATGAAACCTTTGCACCAATCACCTCCAGTTGGGACGCCTTTATTCAGGCTTTATACCGTCATAGACGCGAAAGCCCTTCATCTTTCCTTTGCTCAGCATTCTATCCTTACGCGGGTTTTTCCCTATGATCATAAGCTTTTACGCATGGGTCTTCCCGCCAATAAGGCGGAATTTGGAAAGGTTTTAAAAACTGTCGCATCGGTGCTCAAATGATTTTGGTAACAGCCATGGTTTTAGATGCAATTATAGGAGATCCAAAATGGTTGTGGTCACGTCTCCCACACCCAGTCGCGATCATAGGGCGGGTTATTTCTGCAGCAGATCGTATCTTCAATCGAGGAGCTTTTCGGCGATTAAAGGGAACTTTTCTAGTCCTTTTTCTGGTCGTCGCGGCTGGATCAATTGGCCTTTTACCCAAGCTCTACCCGAATGGCTGGATCATAGAACTTGCTTTAGCAACAATCCTGATTGCCCAGCGTAGTTTGACAACACATCTCAAAGCGGTGGCAGATGCTTTGGAAATTTCGTTAGATATGGGACGACACGCGGTTTCAATGATTGTAGGGCGCGAAACTGCTGACATGAATAAGACATCCATCTCCCGAGCGGCAATCGAAAGCGGCGCTGAGAACCTTTCCGATGGCGTGATTGCACCGATCTTTTGGTTCTTAGTTGCCGGGCTTCCGGGGCTGTTGATCTATAAAGCGGTTAATACAGCCGATAGCATGATTGGATATCGCACGCCTAAGTACTATGCGTTTGGCTGGAGCGCTGCACGCTTAGATGATGCTTTGAACTTCATCCCAGCAAGACTTACGGCTTTTTTGATCGCAGGATTACACGGGGCAATAGCGAACTGGGTTGATATTGCGTCAGACGCGAAGCGACACAGATCTCCTAATGCCGGGTGGCCAGAAGCGGCTATGGCGCGCGCCCTTGATGTTTCCCTTTCTGGGCCTCGCAGTTATGATGGTGAATTGATTGAGTTTCCCTTTGTCCATGAAGGGGGAAGGCGCAGCCCAAATACAGAAACGATACGTGACTCGATACTTGTCCTTTGGAAAATTTGGGCGGTCTGTTTTTTCATATCTCTAGTGTTTGGAGCAACCACAATTATGATCGCCGGATCATTCCTGTAACAGCCGCCGCCCCAAGCGCTGTAAAGACCCAACCTAAAACTTTTGCGACCCAACGTATCCACCAACCTTGACGACCCCACCAACTCCGCGTTGTTGATGGTGCCCAGGCATCTTCTTGGCCAAGGTTGACGATGGGGATCATCAAATCAGCCGCATAAGCGAAGGCGTTGAAAGTTTCGTAGTCTTGACCTGCTTGCCCACGAGACGACCAGTAAGCTCCTGGATTTTCTGCAGCAAATTTTGTAGCTGAAATCCAGTCTTTTGAAATCAATATGGGTGCCGAATTTGGGGTCATATCGCCAGCTTGCCATGTCTTTTGGAAGAAGAAGCCTATGACTAAGATTAAAGCCATAGCCCACGCCAGAGCGTAAACTGGACGATACCCATAACCCACAAAAAATTTAAGTAGGATACGTGCAATCCAAAGCATCCCCGCACGTATGCGTGCGCCCTGTTGAAGACGAATTGCGATATCATCGCGCCGTTGCAACTCTTCTTTGGCCATCCGTACACGATCGGAATCATCGCGATGTCCGAGCTGTTCATACACTCTGGCCAAATGTTCATAGGGTTGTGCTGAAAACCCGATATCTTCTGGCCGTCGCCCCAACCAATGCAGGCGAGCGCCAACTGAAATATCCGTATGCTGCGCAAACGCCTCGTATTGAAAACCGTCTAAGCGCAAGCGATAGATCGAATCCTCAAGCGCGGGTTCATCGTTCAAACGCTTCACGGTCACACCGGATAAATTTACAATGCCCCCGCTGACTTGAAGGGATTTTGCAAAAAATAGACCACCAATTCGGCTTCGAGTGAGCGAAAAAGCCGCCACAGAACCTGTTTCAATTGCATCTATCTTTGGTGCTGAAACAACATTCTTCACGCCCGTAAGCGCGGCCCTATCTAGATAAAAGTCTCGGTCAACATAAATAGAAGCCATATAAATCGGCGCATGTGCGATAAGATCGGTTTCTGTCGTACTATACGGGTAGTTTCCAAGAAACACAGATCCACGAACTGTTAGGCCATTGGCAAAAACTGCAGCTCCGGTGTCCGGTTCAATTTCGACTGAGCACAACTGGAAATCGCCGTTGATGACAACACTGGGCAAAGACAGCTCCCCGCTAAAGTGACAGCCAGCCCTTATGTATAAAGGCCCATCGAACACAGCTTGATCAGCTTGAAAACCAGGCATCATACAACCATTCAGATGCAAACCCCGTAGACGGGTATTGATTAGGTTAATTGGCTTTTCAAATAGACAATTCATAAATGAAATATCTGCGGAAATTGCGCAGCCGCGCAGATCAAGTTGGCCTGAAATCACCGCACCGCGAATTTTTAATCCAGAGGGATGAAGTTGCACATCGCTATCGAGATCTAATAGTAAAATGCGTAAGAACTCTGAACGAATTTCAGTAGAGTCTGATCCAATATCCGGCAACCCGCCATCCCCTAGGCCGATACGGTTGCCTGTAACCTGGCCTTTTAAAAGGGCCGTTTCTGCCTCTGTCAGCGGTTCAAAGTGTTTAAGACGTTTCATGTTTATTGGCTGCCATGGGAAAATGACTGCATGCAACTGGGAAAGCTATGTAACCTTTGGGTAGAATACACCTTGTGAGGCAAATCTTCAAATATTGCCAAGAATTCTTGTTCTGTTTGTACTTCAAGACATCGAACGGGGGACGCACCCATAGTCCGAGAACCCTCTATGCCGTTTTAATCTCAGTCGTTTGAAAGGGTTGATTGTTGCGTTGGCTCCGCTTTTTAAAAACAGCCGAAACTTGTCTGAAACCTTGCGATTGACCTTCACCAACAGCATCCGCAACCGACAGCAATGCGGCAAGTGGGTGCAGCGCGTCTGTAAGGTTTATCGGATCATGACCGGTTGATCGGTAAGGCACTCCCGTTTCGGGATCAGTCAGGCCATCCCATCCGACAGGCTCGCCGCGGTCCAGCATCGTCACATAACAAGCTTCGCCTTCAAACCGGATGTCAAAATAAACAGGTTTTTCGCCTCCCAGCCATGTTCTTGGTGACTTCAAAAGTAAGTCTTCTGCGCCGTACTTCACCCGCGAAGTAACATCGCTTGGAAATGATTCGGGTATCAAACTGTCAAGCCAAAGACCCAGTCGAAAAGCATCGGGAACCGTTGGGGCAAACCTGCCTCGAACAAAGCGTTCACGATGGCGCATGCGCACTTCTTCCATAGGACCACGATCTGTTATTTCTCCACGGTCGAGTTTAACCAACTCGTCTGCAAGGCTCATCAACCCTTCATTTTCGGTCGAAATGAGAAGAATTTTTCCTTCAAGCTTGGCTTTCAGAGCTAAATTTGTGAAACCTGTAATCGCCGAGCGGTCGAGATGGTACTCTGGACTGTCAAAAACGAGTACCGGCGCGTCACTAGCAAAACAACGAGACAAAGATAAGAGTTTTGCCTGATGAGGAGCATTGATATCTATTCTGCTATCGACAGTGAAACCGCCCGCAAACACGTCTCCGTAAGGGTCAAGGTCCTGCAAAACTGATACGGCGAGCGCATAGTCTATACTTGGGTAATCGAACCAAGCATCCAAGGAAGGCGAAATACTGATCATTTCACTCGGCGCATATGCAAAAAGACTTTCTGGTTTGCGTGAACCCACGTGAGTTAAGGTCGCTTTGCCAACGGCAGTGCCCGTGACCAGACCCCGTAACAATTCAGACTTTCCAGAACCACTATGGCCTACAAACATCAAACACAGCCCTTGATAAAGCTCACATGAAAACGAGTTGACGGGAGGAACGAGGATGTTCTCTAGACTCAAAATGCCAAAGTCACCGCGACTAAACTCAACCGTAAGTTGTTCGGTTGCTAAAACTCGCTGCCCCATTTCCAAATCTGTAACAGCATTCCGCATCGACCAACCGGTTTGGACTACCGAAAATGACGCGAGCAAAAGCACGAGCAAAGCTGAAAATGCGTGGGACATGTCAAAGACATAAACCATGGCAATTGCAAGACTTGTAGCTGCAGCTTGAAACATGCCCTGACTTCCTGCGTGAATGCTACCAATCACCGCCTGTGAAGGAACCGGATTGAAACCAAATTTGGTACAAAGGTTTCTCCAAAAACCAAGTATGTCTAACTCACGCGCGGCACTTTGAAACGCAACGAGCTCATGTTCAGGCAAGAGCTTTGATTGAACCAAAGGTAAAATCCAACCCAAGCCGGCAGCTGCAGCCAAGATGACGCCAAATGCATTTGATATTACGAACCCAAAGCCAATTACGAGAGCCAGCATCAAACTGTCATAAATAACCTTTGTCTCAGGTTCTGTACCGAGCGCATCTGAGTACAGCCAACTTGGCAGCATCCAAACCTTAACAGCCAAAGAGGCAATTGTAATGCTTAGCAGCGGCAAAACAAGACCCCACTCAAAAGGGTTCGTCGCAATCACAATTAGGCAAGCCCATGGCGCCAAGGTTGCTGCTCCGTCTAAGATCCCAATGACTGCTATTCGCGTAGCAACGCCAAACCATTTTGTCCGATGAAAGTGAGCCCCGATCATTTTTGAACCTGCTTCAGACTGGTTTCTGGATACTGATCTGACATCAGCCAAGTCGAAACGCTCGGTGGGTCTGGCAAGCTCTTGACGACCCGAATATCTCCTTCTCGAAACTTTGTGTACCAAAGATCGTGAGGAGTAGGGTCTGGCGTCAAAAGCTTGCCTTGAACCTTATGTAACAATGCGGCCAGTAGGATTCCGTTGTTGTTTGACGTTTGGAGCGGGATAAAACCCGTCCCCTCTTCATACATTCCTTCATAAAAACCAAGTTCAGGATCGCCGAGATTTATGACAGCCTCAAGAAGATGATCCGTATATTCCGTCTCCCAAAGAGACCATAGGCCAAACGCAGCTTTGGTGGAAATTGCAGCATGTTCAGGCGCATATTCGCCACGAGGCGTCATTGTATTCCAAGCAAAACCGTCGGAAAAAATACTATCGTAAACAAAGTATGGGCTGCCTTTTACGTTGTGTTCTGAACGCGCAGTCAAATAGCCAACCTTTCGAAAACGTTCGGCTTGCACATGGTATACGCGGTCCGCAAAATCGGCCCGCCATCCGTCCGTGTGGATCCAATCGGGAGATGTATCATCGTGCGGCAGATCCCAATTCATCTCAAGCCCATCCAGAAGGTAGCTTTCAGTGACAACATAGTTCCGCGTGTGAAAGACTCTTGGATCTCGGGCATCATAAGGAACCGCGGTGTCGAAAATACTTACAGTAGTGAAAGGTTCGGCTCGATGCGCTTCATGCGGTTCAAAACCCCAAAGGGCGAATCCTTTCGCGGCATATTCTTCGTACCCTAAACGGCCTTCTTGCGTATAAACGATTTGGCCACTTTCTTCATCAAGGCGCGCACCATACAGGAGTCCATCATCGCCGATCACGTTTGAGAAGTCCCAACGCAAAAGAATGCTATCAATTGAGTTTGAAAGGTAAGGATACCGGTTCGACAAAATTCGAAACCAAACAAGCAAACGGCCAATATCCAAAGATGAGAAGCCAATCTCGCCGGGCACGTTTTGGTAGTTAACACGCTCCGCCGTTTTGGTTTGATAAGCTTTGTTTGGCAACTCACCGCGAAACAGTGCCATTCTGCGCATCGTACTCAATAATTTCAAGATACGTTTGTCAAACTCAGCTTTTTCAATGATGCAAAGTTCATATGCAGAGACCAAGCCGCTGATATAAGAAGCTGTATCCCACATTGTAGTGGATGGATAAGTGCCGACAGAGTTGGCCAAGCCTGTACTTTCCTGAGTGTGTTTTTCAAAGAAGGACCATGCCATTTGGGCAGCTTGCAACTCTTTCTCGGTAAGGAAACCACGGCGCGCCCGATAGCTTCGCACATATGTATGGTCTTCAGTGTATCCCACTCGGGGCATTCGCCACGGGCCTTGTGGTTCATTCTCCATTTCGCAAAGACGCGCCGGCTTTTGTACTGGGTGTACTCCAGTTACCGAGGACAGCATTTGAGGGGACCAATTTTCTCGAAGATTGCGGGCATTTCTCCAATCAGATCCAACTTGCTCATCCCTAAGAGAAGCAGAAGTCATGGTTTGCGCCGCTTCGATGCGGGCTGAGGTCTGGGATGGATCAAGGCTCTGGATCAAGGCGGAGCGATCAGCCGGTCGATACTGCTCGGATCGTCCTAAAAGATAAAGCGCAAGCGTCCCAACGATAACTAAAGCAATTGTTGACCCGATTGCTCGTGACATCAGTTTCATAGTATGGCCCCTTCCTGTGTTTGAGATCCTCTGGTGACAAACATCAACGTTGTCTCATTGGTGCCGTTGCAGCGAGACGACGAAATAGACGCTGCAATTGAATGAACGATATGCCATCCAAAGCCCCCATCTCGCCGACTTTGAACAGAGGCATCAGCGTTCTCTGCAGCATTCGTTGCGCAAGGCAACTCAAAGGATGGTGCATTGTCAGATATAGAACAAACTAGGTTATCCTCGGCTTTAGAGAGCTTGAGTTTCAGACGGGGATGCAAAACACGGACCAAACCATGCTCAACTGAATTGTTCATAGCCTCTGCCAATGCCAACTCAATTTCCATGGCACGATGGGGATCAATACCCCAACTCAGCATTTTAGCTTGGGCCTTTGCTAAAGCTTCTGAAACTCCCTCAAAGCTTGGGACAACAGACCACTCAGCAAGGTATAACTGCACCGTTTTGATCACGCTGTTTTTGCTTCCACGCTGAGCGCTTGATCAACTGTTTTGTAGATTGAAAACACACCATCCATGCGTGTCAAACGAAACACTTTATCTACCATTGGCTGAAGACTGGCCAAGTCGAGCGGACGCTCCGGCCCCAAATACTTCATCAACGCAACCAACGCACCCAAGCCAGAACTATCCATAAATTCGACATTTCCAAGGTTCAAAACCATTCGCCCGTCAACCTGATCTGCAATTGGGCGCATTGCATCCTTGAAGCGTACAGCCATCGCGGCATCCAAGCGCCGCTCAGTTAGTTTTGCGACGGTTACTAGGCCTTGCTTTTCATACGTGATTTCCATGCGTTCACCTTTCATTTTTTAAGTGTTGAAGAATTTTCTTGTCGACGAACCCAGCCCGTATCCACGAGATTTGGAATTTTACCGGTTCCAATGATCCAAGAAATTGAAGGGACTTTTGCAATCAATGCGCACAGCGCAAGGGTGATGAATAGAGCACCGAACGCTTTTCCCAGAACAAACAGCGTTGGATCAAAAACCCATCCCATCAAAGCAAGCTCTACCAAGTCCATTATCGCCGGATGCATGAGGTACATACCAAAGCTGAAGGGAGCGAGCCTCAGAAACCACGAGTTCCAATTGCGCTGACTGAAACCCATTACAAGTGCGACCATCATAACCGGCATCAAAAAGTCGCCCCAGAAACCTGGAACATAACCATAGTTCCAAGTTCCTTCAGCAATAACGTAGTAGCTGTCTGCCAGCTTAAATCCGAATGTCAGCACACACCCAATGATCGCTATGGAAACAACAGCTGCCAACTGTTCTGCAGTTAAGCCGCGTCGCAGAAGCCCATAAAAACTGGCCGCGACAAAACCATAACCCGTATAGGTGATCACTTTAACCAACCGCAGAAGGTATTCGAAACCCCACCAATCACGGAATTCCGACCAAAGCAGGATATCAATTTGCTGTTTGGCCGCGAGACAAAAGAAAATCATCAAACCACAAATCGGCATATGAATAGCGCGTACAAAGAGTGGAAAGAACAACATCAACGCAAAAAGCGTCGGTAAAAAATGCATATGATACTGGACTTTACCCAAAATGAAGTACTGTGCCCAAATCGAAGGATCGGAGAGCTGCGCCCAAATCGCGTTCTCGTATCCTAAAGCATAAGCTTTAACCAATCTGAAAAAGGCATAGAACACTACCCAAATCGCAAAGGGCAGCAACAACCGTTGGGCATAGTCCTGGATGGTTTCCCAATAAGCGCGTGGGCGTCTATCAAAGGAAAGAACCAAAAGCAGAATCGAAATAATGAGAAACAATTCGGTGCGCGCAATATAGCTTACGGCACGGATTAAAATTGGCCCAACCCTTTCAAGTTCAGAAACATCAGGAAAAGGTTTGCCGCGTAGATCCGTGGTCGCATGAACGAATACAACCGAGAGCCCTGCAACCACACGCAAGACATCCAACCACAAAAGTCGATGCAAACCGGGATTCTGTTCGCTGGACATTTCAGCTCCTCACTAAGTTGCAAGGAACTTCCCTCGACGATGTTCAAATCACCTGAACGGAACAGAGTTTAATCGTTAGATTTTTATCCAATAGTCCCTTGGTTCGTGCCGACATGACCGCGATGCAGCAACAAATGATCCAAGATTACACAGGCCATCATTGCCTCGCCCACAGGCACAGCCCGAATGCCGACACAAGGATCATGGCGCCCTTTCGTGATCAGCTCGGTCGCTAAACCTGACTTGGTGATCGATTTTCTTGGGGATAGAATTGACGATGTTGGCTTGACCGCAAAGCGTAAAACGATGTCTTGGCCTGTGCTGATACCGCCCAGTACGCCACCTGCATGATTGGAAGCGTAAACGGGCGTCCCATCTTCAAAGTAAATCTCATCAGCGTTGTCTGTTCCTTTTAGGGCCGCCGCGGCCATGCCCTCGCCAACCTCTACACCTTTGACCGCATTGATTGACATCATGGCCGCTGCCAAATCTGTATCCAGCTTGCCATAAACCGGCGCTCCTAGGCCCGGCGGCACATTTCGTGCAACCACTTCGATGATCGCGCCAACACTTTCACCGGACTTGCGTAAACCATCAAGATAGCTCGCCCAATCCAACGCCGCCGTCGCGTCGGGCACCCAGAACGGGTTTTGATTGATCGCATCTGGATCAAAGCGCGCGCGATCAATCATATGTTCGCCCATTTGAACCATGTAGCCTTGAATTTCAATTTGCGGCGCCAAATACGTCAAAGCTGCGCGCGCAACACCGCTGGCCGCAACGCGTGCTGCAGTCTCTCTAGCTGAAGATCGTCCACCACCGCGGTAGTCACGGTTACCATATTTCTGAAAGTAGGTGATATCAGCGTGTCCTGGTCGAAACGTGTCCATGATATCAGTGTAGTCTTTAGATCTTTGGTCTGTGTTGCGGATCATCAATTGAATAGGTGTACCCGTTGATTGACCTTCAAAAACGCCCGAAAGGATCTCGACCTCGTCTGCCTCCCGGCGCTGAGTCGTAAACTTGTTTTGTCCAGGCTTTCGTCGGTCCAGCCAAACCTGAATGCTATTTTCGCTTATTGGCACATTTGGCGGGCATCCATCGACTGTCGCGCCCAATGCGGGGCCATGGCTCTCTCCCCAAGTTGTAACTTGAAACAACCGACCAAATGTATTGATAGACATATCCGCCCCTTTGTTGTCGAGCGTCTTTGCCATGCCCTATAGCACTTGCCAAGTCACCCAAACGCAAAGCGCGGGACCAAAGGCCCCGCGCCAATCACATAATCTAAAAGGATCTTAATCTGGTTTTTTAATACTCTTCCAAAGCGTCTTGTTTGTCAGGAACAACAAAACTGAGAGCAAACCGAACAATCCAATGAAAATCAAACCCCAGCGCTTGCGCGCCATCAATCCAGGTTCGGCCGTCCACATCAGGAAAGCAGAAACATCTTCGGATTGCTGTTGAATCGTCGCTTCAGTCCCGTCTGTATATTCAACATCATCACCCCAGAGCGGCTGACCCATCGCAATCCATTCACCCGGGTAGGTCTTGTTTTGGTACAAAACGGCTCCGCCGGCTTCTTCTATTTCTTCTGTATAACTCTGCAACAATTGCGAAATATACTCTGGTCCACCGATGCCATTATAGAGCTTCGTAAACCCAAACCCGTCATGGTAAACACCACGTGCTTTGGCCATCAAAGACAGGTCAGGTGCATTTTCCAACGCTGATTTAGGGTAGTGATCAGAGGGCTTGGCCGTGCGGAAATCGTCAATTGTCGCATCATATAGTTCAAAGTCTTGAAGATACGCGTTAAGTTGCGCTTCGGTCAGGCCTGGTCCCTGAGGATCCCTTAATGTTCGGAAAGCCACATATTGCAAGCCATGACAGCCCGCACAGACCTGAGTGTAAACCTGAAGCCCACGTTGAAGCTGCGCTTGATCAAAGCGACCAAAAATTCCATCAAATGGGAATTTGATATTTTCAACGGGCTTGCCTTCCCCGGCGGCAAACAGGCCACCGGAAGTCGTTGCGACAATCATTGCTGCGAGAAATAGTCGTTTAAGCATCATGTCTCTTTCTCTTTATTCCGCTGGAACCATGCCAGGGTCGCCTGGTTTTGTGCCACCAGATATCTTCGCATCACTTTTGCCGTGCCGCTCGTTAAATGCATCTTCGATGGTTTCAGGAACCGGTAGCGGTTTCTCGATCCAGCCCAAGACTGGCAGTATCACCAAGAAATATCCGAACCAGTAAACCGTACCCACCAAAGAAATCTTTGCGACAAGCTCAGTTGCAGACTGCCCGCCGGCCCACATCAACACAAAGAAATCAACGACGAGAATCCAGAAGAACCACTTGAACATGGGGCGATACTTACCAGAGCGTACCGGAGACGTATCCAACCAAGGGGCAAAGAACATGACGGCGATGGCACCGAACATAGCCGCAACGCCTAGGAAGGCCGCTTCCAAGAACAAAATGTCGAACGTAATCGCACGCAAAATCGCATAAAAGGGTAAGAAGTACCATTCTGGAACGATATGCGCGGGCGTCGCCAGGGCATCTGCCTCGATGTAATTGTCTGGATGGCCCATAAAATTCGGGTGGAACCCAACGATCGCAGCAAACACAAGCATGATCACTGCCAAAGCATAGAGGTCTTTGATCACGAAGTATGGCCAGAAAGGCACGGTGTCTTTTTTCGCTTCTGCTTTTGAGTTGCGACGCACTTCAACACCAGTTGGATTATTGTTGCCCGTGGTATGGAACGCCCAAATATGCACGACAACCAAGCCTGCAATCACAAATGGCAACAAGTAATGCAGCGAGAAGAAACGGTTCAAAGTCGCATTATCAACCGCTGGGCCGCCCAGCAGCCATGTCTGCAAATATTCGCCAATCCCAGGAATGGCACTGAACAGACCTGTAATCACTGTTGCGCCCCAAAAGGACATTTGGCCCCATGGAAGGACATAGCCCATAAAGGCCGTCGCCATCATCAAAAGATAAATGATCATTCCGATAATCCATGTGATCTCGCGAGGCGCTTTGTATGAGCCATAATAGAGCCCACGAAAAATATGAGCATAGACCGCAATAAAGAATAATGACGCGCCATTCATATGCAGATATCGAATTGCTTGGCCAGAATTCACATTCCGCATGATGTGCTCAACAGATGCGAACGCATGGTCCACATGAGGCGTGTAGTGCATCACCAATGCAATGCCCGTAATGATTTGCAGCGCAAGACAGAAGGTCAAAACGATACCCCAAATCCACATCCAATTCAGGTTTTTTGGAGTTGGGATCATCAATGTGTCGTAAAGCAAACCGACGATCGGCAGGCGTCGATCAAGCCATTTTTCACCTGCAGTCGTTGGCTTGTAGGAGTCGTGTGGAATTCCACCCATGAGTATTGGCCTCCTTAGCCTAGTCGAATTGTTGTTTCATCAAGGAAAGTCGCAACTGGGACCGCCATATTTTCGGGTGCCGGTCCTTTACGGATCCGCCCAGCAGTATCATAGTGCGATCCATGGCACGGACAGAACCAGCCGCCAAAATCACCTTCTTCGCCGACCGGAACACAACCAAAGTGGGTGCAAACGCCGACCATCACCAACCACTCTCCTGCTTCATCAAGCGTGCGGTTTTCGTCTGACGCATCCGCGCCTTCAAGATTGTCATTGCGCGATACCTGATCCGGCAAATCGTCCAAAGATACAGCGCGCGCTTGCGCGATTTCATCTTCTGTTCGGCGACGAATAAATACAGGCTTACCCAACCAAAACGCCTTAATCTGAGTGCCTGGTTCCACACCGGAAACGTCGACGTCAATTGTCGCCAAAGCCTGAACATCAGCGGATGGGTTCATTTGGTTTATGAGCGGCCAAACAACGACGCCCGTCGTAACGGCACCAGTTGCGGCTGTTGCCACATATAAAAAGTCGCGGCGGTTACCGCTATCTTCTGCCTGAGCCATCTTCTCTCCTAGCTTCAGTCGTCATCAAGCCACCTAGGGGCGGCACATCGATTATCGAATGCTCGTGTAACGTCGAGTCTCCGCCGCGTCTATCCGTTTTGCTCTGCTAAATTGCCGCGCATCATTCTATGTTACGCTCGAAATTGCTTTTTCATATGGCTTGACGAGTTGGAAGCGTTTTGGGCACTCCCCAACAAACTGATGGAAGAGGTCGATGCGCCTAGTAAGTTATCAACCCGATATCGCGCCAAATTTAGGTGCACTGATCCGCTTGAGTGCCTGCTTCGATACCCCTTTGGATATTATCGAACCTTGCGGCTTTCCTTTGTCAATTAAGTCTCTGCGTCGTGCCGCGATGGATTATGCCAACGTTGCCGATCTGAAGAGATGGCCAAGTTGGGAGCGTTTTGTACTTGAGGGTCCAGCCGGCCGAAAGGTTTTGCTCACCACTAAAGCGGATCAAAATTTGTGGGAATTCGACTTTAAGGACACAGACATATTAATTTTAGGTCGTGAAAGCGCAGGCGTGCCAACGGATGTTGCAAACATGTGCGATGTTCAATTGCGGATACCAATAAGTATGGAAGCGCGCAGTTTAAATGTCACAACAGCTGGTGCCATTGCCCTGGCAGAGGCCAAACGGCAATCTTTTTGAGCGTTTCGTAAGCGCAACCGCCGTCTCGCGACTGCGAGTAGATAAGCGTGTCTTAAAGCCCAAGATTTTAGGCTGTTCAGCGGTGCTATGCAGACTGTTGGACAAACAAGGAGCGTAGACGTTCTGAGGTCTACCGTCAGAATGCCGCACCGAGCACGACTATTTTGTAAGTTCAAAAAGAGAAACATTCTTATAAGGTCAAATAAAATTTGAAGTATCAACGCATCTCTGTAAAAGAAATTAACTGATCTTAAGTAAGAATTGTAATTAGGTTTTAAAAAATGAAAAAACTCTCCGCTATCTTGGCACTCGTACTTGCTCTATCAAAACCGTCTTACGCTGAAATAATAGAATGCCAATTCACCAGTTGGGAAGGCGGTACAAAAGGAGGTATTGCTGAAAGCTGGGTTGGAGCGCGCTTTCGCGTTGATACAGAAAAGAACGTTTTGCAAATTGGATCAAAGACCGGGTGGTACGCACCCTATGATATAAAAAAAGTGAGAACGTCAAAAGAGTTTACGACTTATTCTGTGACGACAAGCCTGAAAAACGACAAAGGCGGAAACCACGTTGTTCGGTACTCATATCGGATTTATAACGACGGTCGAGCGACCGGACGAATGCGACAAGATCGCTTCCTTCCCCTAACTGCTTCAGGCACCTGCTGAACACGCCAGTAAGAAGATAATTGCGGCCAAAGCGGGCTATCCATTAGCAAGACTATATCGCGCCGCATTCTAACGCCTTCTCAAAGCTCGGTAATTTTGGCTCGCCGATTATTCGGAACGTCTTAGAGCATAAATCGACCTCAAGATAACGAAAGGTCCAATAGCCATTGGATTGCGATAACTGTGGGGTTTTTTGAACTGACCAGAATTTTCAACCTTCACGTCTTCATGTCCAGATAACGAATTTGACACCAAGGCCGCAAACCGCAAAACAGAGCGCCTGTATTAAAGAAGACGAACATGCCCCTGATTTCAGAGTTGGTCCACCAGACCTATGATACAATCAAAGATGCAACAATCCGCACGCCTTTGGTTCATGCGATCCGGCTTTCCAATCAGTTGGGTATTGATCTGCGTCTCAAGCTAGAGAACCTGCAGCATACAAATGCATTTAAAGCCCGTGGCGCATTGGCTAAATTGTTGTCGCTCTCAGAGCGAGAGCGCGAAGCAGGTGTGATTGCGTGTTCTGCGGGCAATCATGCCCAAGGTGTTGCATACCATGCGACCCGTTTGGGGATCGGTTCAACGATTGTTATGCCTGAGGGCACACCGTTTAACAAAATCCAACGGACCGAAGACTTCGGCGCAAAGGTCATCCTTCATGGCAAAAATTTTGACGATGGTGTGGCCTTTACCCATGAAATAGCAGAACAAGATGGGCTGACCTTCATTCATCCTTTTGACGATCCTATTGTTGCCGCAGGACAAGGAACTGTTGCATTGGAAATGTTGGAACAGGACCCTAATCTAGATGTGATTGTGGTGCCGATTGGCGGGGGAGGACTGATCGCCGGCATGGCCGTTGCTGCAAAATCGATTAAACCCAACGTCGAGGTGATCGGCGCACAAGCTGAATTGTTCGATGCGGTGAAAGCAGATTACTACGCCGAAGCAACGCATTTTGGCGGCTCATCTCTAGCAGAAGGGATCGCCGTAAGAACGCCAGCAGACTCAAATTTACAAGTGATCCGCGCCTACGTTGACCGCATTGATAGCGCGACTGAAACAGAGATCGAAGAGGCGGTTTTTGACCTGCTCTCGCTAGAAAAACTTGTTGTGGAAGGTGCACCCGGTGCTGGACTTGCGGTCATAAAGAAAAACTTACACACGCTGCGCGGAAAACGCATTGGACTTGTGATCTGCGGAGGCAATATCGACTCTCGCTTGCTGTCTACCCTTATTTTGCGAGGCCTTGTTCGCGACGGACGCATCACGCGCCTCACCTTTGAAATCGACGACACACCCGGTCAGCTATCAGATATTTCACGGATTATTGGGGAAAGCGGTGCCAATGTGATCGAAGTCATCCATCAGCGTATGATGCAATCTGTATCTTTGAAAAAGGCCGAGCTTGAGGTGGTCATCGAAGCCCGCGACCAAAACCATGTAAAAGAGATTGTGGACCTTCTAAGGAGCAACGGTTTCAAGCTACGAACGGATAGTGGGTTGTAATTATAAAGGGATTTTATAGGCTTTTTTATTGTTTAAGGAGAGACGTGCATGAATGGACTATTTTTCAAAGGCAGTCTTGCCTTTGTCCTTCTATCTTTCGGCACTTTTGCGTTTTCAGCCCCCACCAGTTGGCAAGTCACAGTTGAACCAGGTGAAGCAACAATTTCTGTGAACGGATCTGCTCCGAGGCCTTATCGTCCGATTTCGGCATGGATTTCGTCCAATTCTCATGGTCTTTTGAAAGCCGACTTGCTCGTGTTTTGTTTTCTCAACAACCAGCCAGAGATCCGGTACCGATACAAATCGTTCCAACCCCCACACACAGTAACTTTCTTGATTGATGGTATTTCGTTCAATTTACAGGGAGAACGTAGGACTTTCCCTGCAAATCGCGACACATATCAATTTGGAACAACGGCACCTGACTTTTTGATCACTGCACTTAAATCCGGGCGTGAAGTGACGTTGAAAGTCGACAACGTGGAGCTTTTCACTTTACCTTTGAAAGGATCCTCGTCCGCGATTTCACAGGCGCTAAATGGATGTGGAAACTCAGGTTCATCTGGAACGTTTATCTTAAAGTCTCAAAACACAGTCACTACGTTCGCGGTCCAATAATAAACCACCATTTCCAATGCGTGCCCCAACGTAATTGCAGTTTACGTCAACGTAAATATTGATCTGACGTGCGACCCGTGACAGCAGGTTCAAAACGCCAAGGGAGGAATGGCTGCTATGTCTATCGTGACTTGCGAGATTGATAACAAAATTGCCACAATCACGCTGAACAACGGAGAGAACCAGCAAGACTTGGATTTTGCCAATGCGATGATGGCAGCTTTGGATCAAGCCGAAGCAGATAAATCCGTCAAAGCGATCGTCATCACTTCGCCTCATGAAAAAAGCTGGTCCACAGGCGTAAAGCTTAATTGGCTTATGGCACAAATGAATGCTGGAGCGCATGAGAATGTTCAGCAGTTCATGTTGGGCATGAATGATGTTTTCTATCGCATGTTGACCATTCCAGTACCGGTTATTGCAGCCATAACAGGACACGCTTTCGGCAATGGGGCCATGCTGGCCTGCGCCGCTGACTTTCGCTTTATGCGCTCAGATCGCGGTTACTTTTGTTTTCCCGAAGTTGACGTCTCAATCCCACTTTTACCCGGCATGGTGGCCTTTGTGGAAAAAAAGATCTCAAGACATCTATTGAATGAAATGGTTCTAACGGGTCGACGCGTCACAGCAGAAGAATTGGCTGAACTCAAGATTATCTCTGCGGCGTGCCCAAATGCCGAAGAAACCTTAAAAATGGCACTCGAATTTGCGGCTTCCATGAACAAATCGCGCGGAATTTTTGGTGAGTTGAAACGGCGGTTTCATAGGGATGTGAGAGACATCATGGAAGCAGAAGACCGCAAACTGATAGAAAACATGCAATTGATGGCCTGATGGGTCACAAACGGGAGGAAACAGATGTTTGATTTCACAGGAAAGAACGTATTTGTCGTTGGCGGGACCAGCGGTATCAACTTCGGTATCGCACAGGGTTTTGCCCGATGGGGTGCAAAGATGTTTGTCGCATCGCGCAGTCAGGACAAAGTTGAAGCTGCTGTTGCCGGCTTGGCAGAATTGGGCGCAGAAGCATCTGGTACAGCATTCGATGTTCGCAGCTATGACGATGTGGCCAAAGGCATGCAATCGGCCGTAGACTTCTTTGGTGGGCCAATTGACATTCTGGTCTCGGGTGCTGCGGGAAACTTCCCGTCCCGTGTTGCTGACATGTCACCCAACGGCATCAAATCCGTTGTGGACATCGACCTTCTGGGAACATTTCATGTTATGCGAGCCGCCCACCCACATCTGACAAAGCCAGGCGCATGCGTCATCAATATATCGGCACCACAAGCCTTTCTCCCAATGAGCTATCAAGCCCATGTATGCGCGGCAAAAGCAGGTGTCGATATGGTCACGAAAACGCTCGTACTTGAATGGGCCGAGGATCGTATCCGTATCAACTCCATCGCGCCTGGCCCGATCGATGGAACCGAAGGTATGGTACGTCTTGCGCCAACCGACGAGATCAGAGATGCGGTTACCAAATCTGTGCCTTTGGGTCGTATGGGTGGCGTGGAAGATATTGCGAACGCTGCAGGCCTACTGGCCTCAGACGCCGGTAGCTATATCAATGGCGTTGTGCTTCCGGTTGACGGTGGTTGGTATTTGGGCGGGGCATCTGCGCTGATGGGCAAAATGTCTCGCTTCATGGACGGCATGCGGAACAAGTAGAACCTACATTTCTTTACGCGTTGTCGAGAACTGTAAGGCAGCAGGCCTAAACCTGTCGCCCGTCTTCTAGTGACTGTTCAATTTGCTCTGCGGTAAGGTCAACTTGTGTTCTAAATACTTCACAAGTTCCAGCCCAACGTTCAATCTCCGCCACAAATTCTACGCTGGCACCTTTGCTATTGAGTAGCTCTCGATTGCGTTGCGCAAACGATTTTATTTCCTCGTTTTGGTTTTGCATTTCAACCAAGGGAGCCACGGTCGTCTCAGCATCCGCGCCAAAAGTGTTGGCTTTATTTCCAAGCCGTTGAATTTCGAAATCCAATCGCATGCTCGCTTCCAACGAGAGTTTCTCACCTCGTAAAATATACTTTGAAGCTAGGGTATCGCTATCTTCCAAGCTGTTAGACCTTAGTTGCCCTAGACCCAAAAAAGACAAAAACGAGTAAATCATAATCCACTTCCTTTGTGACGATTCACAACACCCTCGGCATCTGTTGTGTTGCACAATGGATACCACCGCCAAGCTTTCCCAAAACATCGACATTTAAAGTGACGATCTCCCGCTTGGGGTAATGCCGTCGCAGCGCGTCCACAGCAATTATATCCGTTTCTGGATCTCCAAATTCAGCCGCAATGATCGCGCCATTACACGCATAAAAATTTGAATAAGACGCCACAAAATTATAGCTACGCACGCGGCGACGGACGGGTTCTGGGATCACGTAGATCTCAAAACCTTCTGCGTCCAAAATGTCATGCGTCTCTAAAGCCGATCTATGAAACGGGTCATCTAAATCTGGCGCATCTGGCAAGTTTATGAGGACACGGTTCGGACCTGTAAACCGTGCAAGACTATCGATATGGTAATCGGTGATATCCTCTCCTAACACGCCCGGCGCCCATACGATCCGATCCGCGCCATAAGCGGCGAGCAATCGATCTTCAATCTGATCTCGCGATAGCCCTGGATTGCGGTTGCGGTTCACCCACGAACTTTCATGTGCGATCAAAACCCCATCTCCGCTTTGTTCGGTACTCCCGCCCTCACCAACAAGACCTGTTTCAACCATCCGTATATCCAATCTTTTCGCCACTGTTTCAGCAATTCGGTTGTCATTGCGCGTTGGTTGTTTACCGCCCCAGCCGTTGAACTGGATATGAGAGATCGCAATCCCCCCATTGTCATCAATCATAAATAGGGGTCCTGCATCACGGCACCACAGATCATCGGTTGGAATGTCCCAAATCTCGACGCCTTCGGATAACCAACGTTGCGCAGCTTCAACCTCGTCTGCCGACATCATCATTACGACAGGCTCAAACTCACTGATCGTGTTTGCGACCAGAGCAATGGTTTTTTGAACTTGGTCTCGGAAGTTTCGACCACGGTAGACCTGTCGGTCTACAGGCCATTGCATGAGCGTTCGAAGGTGCACATGTTCTTCGGCTGGGACATAGAACCCATCTGCTTGCGCAACTGACCTTTGACCCAGCGCCGATGCTGCCATGGCCGCACCTCCCACGTTTAAAACTGAACGCCGATTTAATCGCATTTCGCCCTCACCATACGATTTGTTATTAGGCTAACCTGTAGGGACAGTGACTGTACAGCTGGTCTACAGGTTCTGTACACAAACTAGACGGCCGTTTTTTTAGGGTGAAACACCAATGTCAAATCGAATTGAAGCAGCGCAATACCTTTATCGGAACAGGTTCCCGGATGAAAATTTGACGCCCTATCGCGCTTTCGAAGACCGGAATTATGTGCTTGTGCAGTTTTTACATGGCGATGGGGACGACAAAGAGACGCCATTGGGGACCGAGATTTTTGAATTCAAAGGGGATGTCAGCATACATTCGCTGCGGCGACTACGGGGCAAGCTCTACCATGTCGACATGTACGACAGGGCTGTACCCGCGGGCCCCAAAGAAGCCTTCGATCTTCAAAGAACAGACGCAAATAAGGAATTGATAAGACAGTATTTTGCAGCGACCGCTTATACCGAAGGCGACTTTCTCAAGCTGTTTAGTTGGTTGGTACCTTCAGAAGAGGAATTGCCTAAAGCGATCAGCCCACGAAACGTAAAGCTTGCAGAGGACATGCGAACCTACGCTGCCAGCTTTATCCATGACGAATTGACGATCAACTCGTCCTTCCCAACGGATGTCGTGCACCACAAAGAGCACATGATGGACTTTGCTCAACACGTTATCGTCACGGATATTGACCTACTGATTGGGTGCGGAAATTTCGTCTACCTTCAATACCAAGCTGAGGGGCGTGATATTGGCTCGATCGAAACACTGTTTGTCAGCGTCGAGGACGATCAGATAAGATACATCTTGTGATCCGGATTTTGAAATGAGTCAGTTCGTCAAGGCGGCTAAGAAACTCTACAAAGACAAATATCCTGATGCCAATTTCTCGGTAGAGCGTGCTTTCGAGGACGGAAACAGCGTCTTCATTCACGCCTTCCACGACAAAACTTCCAAAGAAGCCACTCACCACACAATGGATGTTTTTACGTTCGATCCAAGCGGCAGATACATATGTGGGCACACTGCTAAATCACGTTTCAGTTTAGTCCACATAAAAAGGTGTTCTTTGACGCAAGGCCCGAAAGAGGTCACAGATGCGAATAAGGAACTGATCAAACGTTATTTTGACAATTTTATCAAACGGTTGGACCATTATCTAACTTAGCGGCTTCCTCGCCATCAATATCGTTTGGCTTCCCCTATAGGTATGTTCGAACTATGAAGCGTCCAAACGAGGGTTTTATGCTACCGGAATTCATGTATCGCCTGCGCTTTAAGCTGATCGCCGTTTGCGTCGTGCTCGGTATGACTTTTGCATTTTCCGCGCCGCGTGGCGTTGAGAAGATTGGCGATAACATACAATATGCTTTACCGCTTTTAGGTTGGGGCTGCTCGATCATAAATGGCCAAGGTGCAGACTATTTTATTCGCTTTCTGTCGCTTGAGGTTTTGATACATGGATCAAAGCAAGGGCTTGGACATTCTGAGATCAATATGCGTCCTAATGGTGGAGATGAAGGTTTTCCATCAGGACACACCTCGGCAGCTGCGTTTGGTGCGTCCAATCTGGTTTATATGTGCGTCCAGAAAAACCATTATGTGCAGGGGATCGTGCTGATCTCTGCCGCTTTTGTCGGTGGCTCAAGGGTAGAGGCCAATAAGCATGACATGTGGCAGGTGCTTGCAGGTATGCTGCTTGGCTGGCTTACAGATCGTTTGTTCCGAAGGACGCCAGGGCCCCTCAAACGTTTGCGCAAATGGATTGCTGAAAGAGAGATGGTCCTAAAGTTGAAATCTAAGGTGACAGCAAACTGGCCCGCTATGCAAAATTGGGTCAATTTCAAAAGAAAAAACTAAATTCGGCGCAGTTTGACCCTGGCCAGAACCGTTGCATCCACTTCAAATCCAGGGCCGCTCGCCCCGAAGCGCACAATACGTTTAAATCGATGTGCCCCATTCAACTGGGCGTTCGCGGCGTCCCGGCGTAAGCTTATACCTTCTTCAACAGTATCCAATGTGTCTTCCACGTCTTGGATTTTCGGCTGAACCCGCACTCGAGAGGCCAAAGCCAAAGCACTTGCCGCAACGGCTATGGGGATCACAGGTAAGGCCACAACATTCTCCTCTCAAGAGAGAGATAGGTTGCCTCGGCTTGAAAAGCAAATGCTAGGCTGCCAGCAATTGAGTTCCCGTAACATCTGCAATCCGGGTTACCAGAATTTCCCCGACGGGTTGCGGCATGCTGAAAGCCACTTCGCTAAAGCCTTCAGTGCGTCCCATATGCGGGCTCTCAGTCAAAACACGATGGGTCTTGCCCAACTGGTTTTGTAGGTGCTTTGCAGCTGCGATTTCTCCGGCTGTCCGCAACCGTCCTGCACGCTCCTTCACAACAAACCGATCGATTTGGGGCATGCGCGCAGCCGGCGTGCCTTTGCGTGGTGAAAAAGGGAATACGTGCAACCAGGTTAAACCGCATTCCTGGATCAACCTTATAGATTGTTCGAACATTGCCTCGGTCTCCGTTGGGAAACCTGCGATAATATCAGCGCCGTAAACGATCTCAGGGCGTGCCTTGCGCATATCTTCGCAGAACCGAATAGCATCATCACGCAAATGTCGCCGTTTCATTCGCTTCAGGATTAGGTCGTCGCCCGCTTGCAAAGAAAGATGTAAATGCGGCATGAGGCGTAGATCACTGGCAACAGCGTCAATCAAGGCTTGATCCGCCTCGACGGAATCGATGCTGCTGATCCGCAGACGCGGCAACTCTGGGACAAGTTTCAAGATACGCTGAACCAAATCCCCAAAGGGTGGATGACCCGGCAGATCGGACCCCCAAGAGGTAATATCAACCCCGGTTAGAACGACTTCGTTGTACCCTTTGTCCACAAGTCTTTGGATCTGCTCTACTACAACGCCGGCAGGAACAGAGCGGGAGTTTCCGCGGCCATAGGGAATAATACAAAATGTGCAACGATGGTCGCAGCCGTTTTGGACTTGAACGTAAGCACGCGAACGGCTTCCAAACCCATCAATCAGATGTCCCGCAGTCTCAGTCACTGACAAGATGTCATCGACCATGACCTTTTCGGTTTGCCCTGTAAAATCGGGGGCCATAGCCGACCATGTCTTCGCTTGCATTTTCTCAATATTGCCAACCACACGCGACACTTCGGGCATTTGAGCAAACTCATCTGGATCCGTTTGCGCAGCACAGCCTGTAACAATGACCTGCGCTTCTGGGTTCTCACGTCGCAGTTTACGGATACGTTGTTTTGAGCTTCGGACTGCTTCTGCTGTGACTGCACATGTGTTTACAACGATGATGTCTTTCAAACCTGCGCTCTGAGCAAGTTCGGACATCGCTGCCGTTTCATAGGCGTTTAGACGGCAACCCAAAGTCTCGAATATTGGTGGTTTTCTCATGCTTTGGCCATAATGTCGGCCGACAGCGTGCCTTCAAAAACCAAAGCTGTTGGCCCGGTCATCCACACACCGTCATCGCGCCAATCGATCAACAAGGTGCCCCCGTCAGCCACAACTTTCACTTTACGCTCTGTTAAACCACGTTCGGCAGAGGCCACAACGCTTGCACATGCCCCCGAACCACAAGCCAAAGTGATCATCCCACCACGTTCCCAAACCCGCATACGGATTGTATGGCGGTTTAAAACTTGTACAAATTCGGCGTTTGTACGTTTTGGGAACAACCAAAAACGCTCAATCTTTGGGCCCAAAAGAGATACGCTCGTCTTCTCGAGATCATCGACAAAAGAAACGCAATGCGGGTTGCCCATGCCAACAGCATGGGGATGACCAGGCATCGGCAATGCCATTCGATCAGAAACTTCTTCGGCCAAGGGGATATCGCGCCAATCAAACTGCGGATGCCCCATATTTACCGAGATCGCGTCTTTTGTAACTTCGGCTGGTAACAAGCCACGCTCTGTTTCTAGTGTGACCTGCGAACGCGCCGTCTCTTCAAACAGCAATTTAGCCACACAACGACTGGCATTTCCACAAGCCGCCGCGGTTGAACCATCAGCATTCCAGAAATCGATCCTTACATCAGCGTCTTTTGTGTCCTTCAAGACGGCAAGCTGATCAAAGCCTACCCCGAAATGACGATCGCCAATTGCCTGCACCAATCCGGGCGTAACTGGATCATCGACGCCGCGCGCATCAACAATGACGAAATCATTGCCGGCACCATGCATCTTTCGGAATCGTAACGCTTTTCCTGACATGTTTGCGCGTATAGGCGCCTTTATCGGATCAATCCAGATGTGGCGTTCCCCACCACGAAGCCCTCTTGACCGAACCCAATGCTGAGTCTAGACGGCGGCTCTCGGAGAGCTGGTAGCTCAGTTGGTAGAGCAACTGACTTTTAATCAGTAGGTCCAGGGTTCGAACCCCTGCCAGCTCACCAAAATTCTTCATATTTTGTCTCTTTGCGAATGCAGCAAAGCACCCATTGCCGTACCCGTTGCAAGGCACAAAAAAACTTTTGTATAAAGTTCCATCGTTCCATCAATCAGAACTGCATGCATGATTGTTCCGACCACCGCCGTCACCGCCAAGCCCAAATGAACACGTCGCCACAAACGAGGTGGCAAACGCAACACCTTACGAAACACGACCATCAACGCAGCTGCAAACACTGCCCACATGGCAACAACGCCAAATGGGGCAAACCATGTGGGTGACGCAAATAGCAAAGCGTCAACAACATCCGGCGGGCTGGTCAACCAAAGACCGAAGATATGAAGGAGTACCGACAAGACCAATGCAAGGCCGATGGCTTTATGAATTCTACGCGCCTTGGCACCCTTCACGCCCGGAAGAACGCCCAAGATCAACAAAGGCTGGAACATCAAAAACACCAAACCCAAGACACCTGCAAAACCGGCAGAGATATATACGGGTTCGCGCCATTGCAGAAGTGGACTCTTCCATGTCAGCGCGATTGCAAAGATTGGAATCGCTAGAAGTCCCACCCAAATCAGAAAATGGCGCATTGGCTTAACTGGGTTGTAAAACGAAGTGCGCCTCAAGGCTTTTATCGGATGATCGGCTCATCACGGGACGTAAAAAGACAGTTTTAAACTGCCCACCGTCATATGCCAGATGTCCATGAGCTTGACCAAAAGCTGGTACTATTTGTGGCATCTCTAATCTAAAAACGCCGTTTGCATCTGTCAAAGTTGCGCCATGACTGTGCCAGTCGCGCTCATGGCCTTCAGTGGTATGCGCCCAGACTTGAATGCGTTGCCCATCCAACGGGGCTCCGTCCCCGGCCCGACGCACAGTTCCACTCATCCAAAATCCACCGCCACCAATGCGGTCCACGATTGGTGCATTGGGTCGGTAATTATTTGATCCTCCTCGCATAGATGGTGTGGCCGCCACACCTTTCGCTTTTGCAGGTGAAACGTAACCGATGCAACTGGTTGCAAAAACCGCGCCTGATGCAGCAAGCAGTCGGCGTCTTGTATTCGAAAAACGAGTCATTTGGCGTCTCCATCTTCGGTATACTTTTGATTTAACGCACCTTGCACTTTGACCCAACAGGTCAAAAATTCACAGTGTTTGACGCTTGGCTGATCAGCAGAACCTAACGCAATGCTTTTGCAGCTGCCGCTGCGGATCCCATCAAGCCAATGTCATCATTCGCCCAAAGCGCCACAGGCACGGCACGACGCATTTGCGTGTAACGGCCACCTGAATTCAACGATTGCCAAAAATCGTCGTTCAAAAGATGTGGTGCTTTGCGCAACACCCCGCCCGTCAAAACAATTCCCCCTGTAGCCCAGTAGGCATTAAACAAATCGCCAACCAAAGAGCCCAAATGACATGAAAAACTTTCGAGCGTTTTTATCGCCGCTTGATCATTTTGTTGGGCCGAAGCAATTACATTGGCTGCATCTAGTATCTTCATTGGTTGGCCAAAAACCTCTTGGTAGGCATTCATCACGCGGGGCAATCCGATACCGCTGAGCAATGCTTCGGCTTCGACACCCAAATTCCCCAAAGCGACATCTGGCCAATGCCGTCTAAGAACTGCAAACATCTGAATTTCAAGCTCTGTCAGTGGATAGGCTGTGATATGGCCGCCTTCGGTTTTCAAAGCGGAGGTTCCGGTCCAGACGCCCACGCCCAGTCCTGTTCCAACACCAATCACCGTTTTTACGCCACGAGTGATGGTCCCACGCAGCATTTTGAAGTCCTTCGGATGGGCCGCATCCAGTGCCCACGCAGCCGCCTCGAAGTCATTGAGAATTTGGACATGTGCACCAGAAAACCAATTCTCTAAATCCGCAATGTTCATGTCTGCGTTCGTATTGGTCAAAGAGAGAATATTGTTCCGAACCAAACCGGCCGCAGATATGACCACAGCCGAGGGTTTTCGGCCTTGTGCATCTGCAAACTGACCAATTTTTTGGAACAAGTCGCGGCTGTCACCTTTGGTGCGGTGGGTCAATTGCAACCCATCTGCCCGCGCAAGTCGGCAGTTCGTCCCGCCAATATCCCCAACAAGTGACCAACTCATCGCCGAGACCTTCGGCGCGAAGACTTAAGCTTACGACCTGATGGTTTTAAACGGCGCCGCGCCGATGGACCTTTCGCCAATGGTTTACCATCAAGAGTTAGCACCTCTAGCGTCAAACCACCTTGAATAGGGGCCGCATCCGCCAAACGAACCTCGGCAGGCATACCCACGGCAATCAAACGACCGCTATCAGATCCTTTTAAAGTCTTGTCGCGATCATTGTATCGCCAGTATTCCCGGCCAAGATATGCCATAGGAACCAAGCCATCAGCGCCTGTTTCATCAAGCTTTACAAACAAACCAAATTTGGCAATGCCACTCACCCGCCCAGAGAACTCAGCCCCAACGCGGTCCGATAGAAATGCCGCCAAGTACCGATCTGTCGTATCGCGTTCAGCCAACATTGAACGGCGTTCTGTGTTTGAGATCATTTCTCCTGTCTTTGTCAGCACTTCAATCTCATCTTGGGTTAAACCGTCATCGCCCCAATTATGCGATGCAATCAATGCGCGATGTACGATCAAGTCTGAATAGCGGCGGATCGGAGATGTGAAGTGCGCATACTTCTTAAGGGCCAGTCCGAAATGCCCATAGTTTGAAGGGGCGTAGTACGCTTGTTGCATTGCGCGCAAAACGGTCATCGACACAACGGCGCCATCTTCACCCTCGGCCGCCGTATCTAAAAGCTTGTTTAGATGACGGGTCGTCAAAACTTGACCTTTGGCGAAACGCAGGCCTGCGGCTTCAACGATCTCGCGCAATGCTTCCAACTTTTCAGGCGAAGGTTCTTCATGAACGCGGTAAAGTAAAGGATGGCGCTTTGCTTCTAAAGATTCTGCTGCGCATACATTGGCCATGACCATGAAGACTTCGACCAGTTTATGCGCATCCATCCGCTCTTTGAAAGAGACCGAAACCACAGCGCCTTGATCATTCAATACGATCTTTCGTTCTGGCAGTTCAAGGTTTAGCGGCGCCCGTTTGCGTACCGCTTTCATAGCAGTACGATACGCGCCGAACAAATCCGCAAGTGCAACCTTTAGGGGCTCCGTGTCTTCATCATAAACCTCTTCATCTGAAGCTTGCGCCTGCTCATAGGACAATGAAGCGGGTGAACGCATCAAGCCGCGGTGAAACGCGTGCCGGACTTTCTCACCCGCTGCATTCATAACGATACGGCAGGCGATGCACGCCCGATCCACCCCCTTATGCAGCGAGCACAAATCGCCGGAAAGTGCATCCGGCAACATTGGTACAACACGATCCGGGAAATAACTGGAATTCCCGCGAATGCGCGCCTCAATGTCCAAGGCACTTCCAGGCCGAACATAATGAGCAACATCTGCAATCGCGACCCAGACAATATAGCCACCCTCATTCTTTGGATCATCATCTCGAAAGGCACAGATCGCGTCATCATGATCACGTGCGTCGCTTGGATCGATGGTGAACAAAGGTTTGTCGCGCAGATCCATGCGCCCCTCAAGACCTGCCGCAACCGCGGCTTCGGCTTCAGCGATTGCGCTTTGAGGGAATATATCTGGGATCCCATGTTCATGAATTGCAATCAGCGAGATCGCTTTGGGCGCCAAAGGGTCACCAATGACGTCTGTGATACGTGCGACCGGCAACCCTAAACGTTTCGCGCCTCCTAGGCGAAGCGCTTCGACGAGTTCGCCGTCGCGCGCGCCTGCTGTCTCTTCGTTAGGGACAACAAACTCTTGGCTCACCTTTTTATCAACGGGCACAATGCGACCGCCTTCTGATCCTGTGCGATAAAGTCCAACAATCTTGGCAGCGCTCTCGGTCAATTTCCGGATCAGGCGGGCATCATATCGGCTAAGGTCATCGAGTTTTTGCAAACGGAACAATCCGCGTTCTCCAAATCCCAGCGCCGGATCACCTTCTTTTTGGACATAGTAGATTGGAAGCTGCGTCGAATGACCTTGTTCAGCGGGGTGCAACCAAATGTCACCATCATCATCGGTGCCGTTCACGCGCAAAACTGCAACCCGCGGCAATGCACCGTTAGAAATGTAACTGCGCGTTCTATGATCAAGACGCCCTTCTGACGCGAGTTCTTTCATAATTCGCTTCAACTCAATGCGGTCAGTACCTTTTACCCCAAAGGTCTTTGCAATATCACGCTTGCTTGCCAGCGAAGGGTTTTCGGCAATCCAATCTAATATTGCCTGCTTTGAAGGAATCTGCGCCATGCGCCTGCGTATCAAGAGCATCCCACTCATACTACTGGAAATCTAGACCCGTTGCGGTAAGAGCGGTGTTAGAAGAGCCGTCGGCAGCGACTCGCGTTTTGGGTGGAGGACATATGAACAGAATTCGTTTGGGTCTGATTGTCCTATTTGGCGCGGCACTTGGGCTTGCGGGATATGTGACGTTCGTGAAAGCCCCAAGGCTAGAGGCAAAAATCGCGGCAGCAGTCGCAAACTTGGATCAGAACAGTCGGCACAATGTCTATGTCGTTGTTGATGGACGCGACATTACCTTGTCGGGCCTTGCCCAAGATGCCGCCGAGCGGGAAGAACTGACGTCACGCGCAGCGCAGGTCTTTGGCCGTCGTGTCGTGAACGATCGTTTAGATGTTTTGCAGGTTGCCACACCATACTTGTTGACCGTGCGCCTGAACAACGGGCGTCGGACCATTTTGGGCAACGTACCATCTGAAGACCTGCGCCTACAATTGGGAGAAAGCGTCAAGGCCAATCCAAGAAATCTCGCCCTGGCAGCAGGCGCGCCTGATGAAAATTGGCTGACAGCGATTGTAACAGCCGCCGCAGCCTTGGACGTGATTGAAAACGGTGAAATAGTGTTTTCAGATCAAACAATCCGAATAGTTGGAACTGCAAAGTCACCCTTCGCACAAGAAGACGTCGCGGCCATTTTCGGCTCGCTACCAGCTGGATATACAGGCGATCAAGACATTTCTGTTCCACTTGTGAAACCGTTTACATTCAACATAACAAAAAATGAATCGGAGCTTACATTCAGAGGTAACGTGCAGACACGCGCACAAGCAGCGACGATCCGCTCAGCTATTTCCGGCGCACAAGGTTCACTTGAACCCGCACTGGGTGCGCCTGATGCCGACTGGTCAGAAGCGGTCACAATCATAGCCAAAGCCATGGACCTAACCGAAACGGGAGAGGCAAATTTAATTGATCAAGATGTTGCATTTAGATCAACAGCAGCTTCGCTCGAAATCAGCGATCAGATCCAAGCCCTCCTTCTGACCCTGCCAGAAAGCTATAAATTGACGACCCTCGCGGTCGATGTTCCGCCAGCCATTCCTTATGTCTTTGAAGGTACAAAGAGCGGGAGTGGAATTGTCTATTCCGGTTATGTGCCGAACGATATTGTACGCAGCACGATATCTGAGACCATTGGCGAAGAAGCAGCTGGCCAACTGGAACGGCGGGCTGGAATGCCTGACGGTTTCTGGCCCGAATTTGTGGCAGAAGCCGTCGCGACGCTTGGTGCATTGGAGCAAGGACGGGTTCAAATCGAAGGACGCACTTTGCGCGTTACGGGCGTGGCCGCAAACCCCGTCTTGGCCCAAGCGATTGAGGCCGCATTGTCGGATCTACCTGCAGGCTACGCCGCCGAATTCGATTTGGAACTTGAGGATGATGGCCAACCAACATTTATTGCTTTGGCCTATGAAATTGGAAAACCAACGGCGTTGTCTGGAAAAGCCCCTGCGGACTTAGATGCCGAAATGATCCGAACGCTTTTGGACGTTGATGACATATCAGGT
Organism: Pseudomonadota bacterium; assembly: GCA_039814625.1. Classification (GTDB taxonomy): domain Bacteria; phylum Pseudomonadota; class Alphaproteobacteria; order Rhodobacterales; family Rhodobacteraceae; genus Amylibacter. Next base: position 346,626 of record JBCCAU010000002.1, on the reverse strand, counting down.
GCACTACGACCCTCGGTTCTATCTGGAAGCGGGTTCTACGCTGATCGCTTAAGATCCCTGCGCAACATTTTACCAGCATTTCAGCTGTTCAATGTGACCTTCTCGGAAACGGACACAAAAATTTCCGGTGTTCTCAGGACAGCTCAGGACCCGGAAGCGGTTCAAAACGTTCTGATCTCAACTTTTGGCGAAACAGCAATTATAGATTTGCAATCAACGCCTTCAGACATTGAAGAGGGCGCGATTAGAACCAACGAACTGACCGGTATATTGGAGATTTTCCGAGGCCGTGTCTGGCAAACTTTTGCAACCGAACAAGAACTTATCGAAAGTTGTTCTGCACGCGTTGAAACGGTCTTGTTTGATACCAAGATCCTCTTTGCAACAGGATCTGCTCAAATTGATCCTGCATCAATCGAGGTGTTGAACGAATTGTCAGCGATTGTTGAGCCATGTCTGAACAACAGCACCGCTCGGATTGTGCTTGGCGGGCACACAGATAATCAAGGTGATGGGACGGCCAATTCAACGTTGAGCGAAGCCCGCGCAAATGCCGTACGCGATGCGCTGTTAGAGCGCGGTATCCCTGCAACGCGGATTACAGCTTCTGGTTTTGGCGACACAAAACCGATTGCAACAAACGACTCTGCAGAGGGGCGCGCAGCGAACCGGCGAACAACATTTGACTGGAAAATTGAATAGGGAATAGGCCTCATGTTTGAAGGATGGAGTTTTCTGATTGCCGAAATGCTTGGGTTACTTGCTCTTGCTCTTTTGGCAGGGTTCGTCGCGGGTTGGCTGGTTTTTGGGCGGCGTGCAGCATTAACGGAGGGAATGGGCTCCGCAAACCAATTGGATAAGTGCCGCGCCGAGGTCGCCTCGCTCCGTGTTGAACTTGAAAAATCCCAAAGAGACTTTACTCCCGAAGTTCCCGCGCAGGTTGCTAAGCCGACCGCACCCAAAAAACCTCGGGCGATGAAATCACCACGCAAAAAGGGTGCCGATAACCTGAAAGCCATAAAAGGAATTGGACCAGAACTTGAACAGCTTTGTTTTAGCCTTGGTTTTTTTCACTATGATCAAATCGCGAAGTGGAGCGATGCCGAGATCGCTTGGCTAGATGAAAATTTGGAAGGTTTTAAAGGCCGCGTGACGCGCGACAAATGGGTCGCGCAAGCCAAAGATTTAGCGGGCGTTTAGATCTTTTTCAGATCTTCTACAGTGTCCACATCTTGGTGTGTTCTTACGTAACCAATTCGTTCTGGATCAAAGGACGCGCCAAGTGACGCGATTGTATCCTTCAGCGCATGTTCCGTAGACCATCGCACGTTCTTGAATAAGTTTTGGGGTATCGGTGTAGGGCCACCTCGCAGACCGATCAGCCAATATCCTCCATCTGGAGCGCGCCCGAACACAACGTCGTGGTTGGCCAGCACTTTGAACCCTTCTGCAATATCCGATTTTTGGATGCCGGGGATGTCTGCTCCGATGACCAAAGTTGGACCAAATGCGCACCCCCTTCGAAAAACGGTTTTCATTCGGTCCCCAAGATTACCAGTTCCTTGCGGCCACCGAACCATCGCACTGGGCCAAACTCGGCTGCCGATACCGTCATGGTCAGGACTGACGGCAAGCACGGTTGTCCAGCGCGGATCGTTCCCCAGCTCGCGGAGCAATCGTTTGGTTTGATGACGAAACCACCATGCCGCTTGAGTGTATCCGATGCTTTGACCCAATCTTGTCTTCACCCGACCCGGTCTCGGCTCTTTGACCATAACAACAAGATGACGTTTCATGCGAAGTAATTTTCGAGTATCCGGTGATAAATGCGGGACAGTGTTTGGATGTCTTTGATCGGAACGCGTTCGTCGACAGCATGCATACGCTGACCAACCAATCCAAACTCGACCACCGGACAATGGTCCTTGATAAATCGAGCATCAGACGTGCCACCAGCGGTAGACGCAATTGGTGTACGTGCCAATTCAGCTTCAACTGCACCGACCACAAGGTCTGACAACTCGCCCGGTGGTGTGATAAAGCTTTCGCCTGTGATCCGCGAAGTAAACTCAATCTTCACATCCCCAGAAAATGCATCTGCGCGTGTTTGCATCCATTCAATCAAAGCCGAAGCATCGTGATTGTCGTTAAAACGAATATTTACGGAAGCGTGACAAGTCGCCGGAATTACATTGTCTGCAGAATTTCCAGTGTCAAAAGTAACTACTTCCAAATTGCTGGGATCAAAGTGATCGTTGCCCTGATCCAACTCATGTGCGGACAAGTCCGCCACTAAAGCCGCAAGAACAGGCACAGGATTTACAGCTAGATGCGGATAGGCCGCATGACCTTGTACGCCACGCGCGATGAAATAGGCAGTTACCGATCCGCGGCGCCCGATTTTCATGGCCTCACCCATCTCAGTTGGGGACGTTGGCTCACCCACCAAACAATGATCCATCCGCTCACCATTGCGATGCATCCAATCCAAAATGGCTGCCGTTCCATGCATCGCCGGGCCTTCTTCATCCCCGGTGATCGTCACAACAACCGAGCCATTTGGCGGTGTTTCTGTGACAAAGCGAATGGCCGCGGCGGTAAAGGCCGCGACCGAAGATTTCATATCCACCGAGCCACGACCATATATAAAGCCATCCTCTTCAATCGCAGCAAAAGGAGGATGTGTCCAAGCGGCCTCATCCCCAACAGGAACGACATCGATATGGCCGTTATAGCCAAAAGTTCGACCATTGGCACCCTTCCCCCAGCGCGCAAACAAGTTTTCAACTCCACCGCGCGAAATACGGCTGCATTCAAAACCCGCCGCATCAAGGATCGCCTCAAGCAAAGCAATCGCTCCACCTTCTGCGGGCGTAACTGAAGCGCAACGCACAAGGTCTTTTGTCAACTCAACCGGGTCTGTTGGGAAAGCCGTGGGGAATGTCATATCCCCCACGGCTTAGCGGCTGACAGGATGGGGTTCAAGATCAGCCGCGTAATGGTTTGGGCCCAAGCCCAAATTTCAGATGCGGGCGTTTTGTTTAAAGGCGACCTTGGACAAAATCATTACTGACTTCGCCAAAATGACATCGTTGGAAATAAGGATACTCGTTGGTCGCGAAATACATATATTCGTCGTTCACTGTCGCCCCATTGCACTCATCCAGATTGCCAGCGCCCGCGACATATTCCCAATCTTCTTCGAAAGATCCGTCATAAGCGCCACCCGGTGAAGTCGGTCTCGTTCCCGACTTCAGCACGTAGGACGATTTCGCGCTAGCGCTTACATAGTGGATTTCATGGCCGTCCGCCGCATAGCCAATCAAGGATTCGCCATCAACTGGTATCAAAGCAGCAGGCATGTGATGATAATGATAAAGGCCTCTTTGATCGGCGTGACCTCCGTTTTCATCTAGTCCAAATTTATCCAGATTTCCCATTAAGCTAATGCGCCATCCTGAACTTTCATCCCTAGAAAAGCCACGGCTGGTATTGGCATCGTAATATTCCGCCGTACCAGGGCGAATGGAAACGCCATTCAAAAACACACCTATAATTCTGGCTCTTGTAGTTTTACGGTTCGTTTTTTCAGGTTCTGCGGGAAAACAGTATTCCTGATCGATGCTCTGCGCTCTATTTCGACCAAGATTTTCAATCGCGTGATTGGGTAAACCATTCGAAGATATACAAGTCTCAGCACCTTTGCGGGTGATCTCTACCTGATTGCTTCCTGCAAATGTGTAGGCTGCAATGCCAACAAACGCTGTTGCCGCCAAGCCTATAATTATCAGTCGCATATCCTGCCTCGTTCACGTTCGATACCTGTTATACAGTGCTCTGCGATTATTCCGTCGCAAAAAACTAAAATTCAGGTGAAGAACTTACATCCACCCAGACACCGCCTTCTGGATCACGGAACCTAAGGCGTTCAGCATGCAACATTAGGCGATCAGCACTGTCGCCAGTGCCGTAAAACCTGTCACCCAATATCGTATGACCAATTGCCTTCATATGGACGCGCAATTGATGACTGCGGCCAGTGCGCGGATATAGTGCTACACGGCTTACATCAGCACCACGCTCCAAAACCAAAAACCGAGTTATCGCACGCTTCCCCGTTTCATGGCAAATTTTTTGCAACGGACGATTGGGCCAGTCTGTGATTATTGGTAAATCGATCCGGGCTCTAGGTGCCTCCACCTGCCCTTCGACTTTCGCCAAATACCTTTTGGATACAACACGGCGTTCAAACTGAAGGCCCAGATGACGCTGCGCTTTCGCGCCACGCGCGAAAATCATCACGCCGGACGTATCCATATCCAATCGATGTATCAGCAACGCTTCAGGACATTCAGCCCGAACGCGCACTTCTAAACAATCCGCATGTGCTGGGTCTTTCCCCGGCACGGAGAGAAGCCCCGAAGGCTTCTCGACACAAAGGAATGCTGCGCCGTAGCGCAGCACCTTTAGGGAACCCTTAGGCGGATTGTACTCCACCATTTTGGGAAAATTGCTTGGGATCAAACCTTCGTGCGCTCGCCAGTTGGGTCGTATAACGGCTTCAGGCTTGTTTCCGCTTCAACTCTAACGCCTGCCACATCGATTTCGTATTTCGAAGCAAGAACTTCAGCAGGCTTTTCGCCTGAGCATGGCACATAACCAAGACCAACAGCGGCACCCAAATGATGACCATAGTTCCCTGAGGACAGATAACCTACAATCTCGCCGTCTCGAATAATAGGTTCATTGTGGAACAGTAGCGGTTCTGGATCCTTTAATTTGAACTGCACCATGCGGGTTTGAAGACCCTGTTCGCGTTTTTTGACGACCGCATCATGGCCAATAAAGGTCTCTTTGGATTTGCTGACAGCAAAACCAAGGCCTGCTTCAAGCACGTGGTCTTCGCAGGTGATGTCATGACCAAAATGGCGGAAGGCTTTTTCGATCCGACATGTATCCATTGTGTGCATGCCACATAATTTTGCGCCAACATCCTGACCCGCTTCGATCAACGTCTCAAACGCATGGCCCGCCATATCGGAAGAGACGTAAATCTCCCATCCAAGTTCACCTACGTAAGATACTCGGTGCACGCGCGCCAAACCCATGCCCAGTTCAATATCTTGAACCGTACCAAACGGGTTCACATCATTGCCAAAATTATTTGACGAGACCTTTTGCATCAACTCGCGCGCTTTGGGGCCCATGACAGCCAGTACCCCCTCGGCAGCAGTGACATCCGTGATAACTACATTTCTATCGCCCAAGTGGCGGCGTAACCATGTTTCATCCGCCAAACGCGTCGCCGCAGGTGTCACCACAATATACGCTGTCTCTGACAAACGGCTGACGGTAACATCTGCTTCGATCCCACCAGTCGGGTTCAAAAATTGCGTGTAGACGATCTTGCCGACAGGTACGGACATGTCTGCACCACATACATAGTTCAAAAACGCCTCGGCATCTCGGCCTTCTACCCGCAGCTTCCCGAACGACGACATGTCATATATGCCGACACTTTCGCGGATCGCTTTGTGTTCGGCAGCGTTGTTGTCGAACCAGTTCTGCCGCTTCCAAGTATAGCGGTATTCACGCTCTTGATCTTGGCGCGCAAACCAGTTCGCGCGTTCCCAACCTGCAATTTCTCCCATGACTGCACCATGGCTTAACAAGTGACTATGGAACGGTGTACGACGCACTCCGCGCGCCGTCTTCTTTTGTAAGTATGGGAAGTGATCTGCGTAAAGCAGGCCCAGTGTTTCTTTGGATCGCTCGTAAAGATAGGTCTTATTCCCCTGGAACGGTTGCATCCGAGACACGTCGACATCGCCAAGATCAAACGGCTTTTCACCATCATTCATCCATTGCGCCAGTGCCATGCCTGCGCCACCCGCAGACTGGATACCGATCGAATTAAACCCTGCGGCCACCCAAACATTGTCCATCTCTGACGCTAACCCTAGATGATAAGCGTCATCAGGCGTAAAGCTTTCGGGACCGTTGAAGAAAGTATGAATACCTGCCTCTGCAAGCATTGGCATGCGATTGACTGCATTTTCCAAAATTGGCTCAAAATGATCGAAATCTTCAGGTAACTGATCAAATTCAAAGTCTTCGGGTATACCCTTCATGGCCCATGGTTTAGCGTTCGGCTCAAATGCTCCCAACAGCATCTTTCCGGCATCTTCTTTGTAATATGCGCACTCATCTGGCACCCGAAGTACGGGCATTTGGCTTAAGCCCTTAATCGCCTCAGACACGATATAGAAATGCTCGCAGGCATGAAGCGGCACATTCACACCCAGCATCTTGCCAACTTCATGTCCCCACATGCCAGCACAATTCACGACCATGTCGGCAGCAATGGATCCTGCTTCCTCGCCATTTTGCCATTGAACATGCGTAATCCGCTGACCTTGCTTGGTCACACCTGTTACCTTGGTGCGTTCCTTAACGACCGCCCCATTCTGACGGGCCCCTTTAGCCAAGGCATGGGCAATATTTGCAGGATCACCTTGTCCATCCAACGGCAACCAAACGCCCGCAGTCACATCATCAATATTCAAATGTTCGTAACGCTCTTTGACTTCTTTCGGGCTGATCTCTTCCACCTCGACGCCAAAGGCGCGCGCCATCGCGGCCTGACGGAAAATTTCTTCTTTGCGTTCTTCAGTCAGCGCAGCCGTAATCGACCCCACGCGTTTGAAACCCGTCGCAACGCCCGTTTCCGCTTCCAAATTACCATAGAGTTCTTGGCTATACTTTGCTAACTTAGTCATATTCGCCGTTGCCCTCAGTTGGGCAATCAAACCCGCAGCATGCCATGTAGTCCCACAAGTCAGCTGCTTGCGTTCCAATAGAACAACATCTTTCCAGCCCAACTTGGCCAAATGATAGGCTACCGAACAGCCAATCACTCCACCACCAATAATCACCACACGTGCTTTATCTGGCAAACTCATGGGTACATCTCCGCAAATTTAGTTTTGTAAAGCGCGATCATCTCTTCCTCGGTCGCGCCGTCATCATACGGGGGCGTGGACAAAGGCTTCACCTCATCCACAGGGATTTTCACAATCAGGTTCATGCGCCCGGTCAGCGTGGGCCACATCGCCTCGAACTTCGGAAACACGTCTGACCAGCCCGCCGCATCAGGGCGAACGAATTCGGCCTTGCCGCGAACCCGCACGCCTTTGCGGGTGAACTGATCCACAAAATTGACTTCGAGTTCCGGATTTTGCGTCAGGTTTGTGATGGTCTGTGGCGAGCGGATTTCGGCAAAAGCAATTGTTTGATCGTCGAGAACAACAAAGGTGCCTTTCGGCGAGACGCTGGGCCGCCCGCCGGGGGTCACCGTGGCCACAAAGCCAAGGCGCACACTCTCTATCATTTTGATCGCAAACGCATTCAGTTTCATCCAAAGCGCCTCTTGAGTTCCGCAATATGATCCGGACCAACTTCACAGCATCCCCCAATAATTGTCGCTCCCATCTCAACCCAATTTGCTGCAAAATCGGCATAGGCGATGGGGTCCAAATCAGTTCGCGCTGACAGTGCGTCTACTGTCGGGTTATCTGTCAAAAAACCATCTGCGATCTTGGTAAAACCATTTGCGTAAGCCCCGAATGGAACACCCCATTTTGCAATGATCGGCAAAGCCTCTGTCACCGCCTCCGGTGTCGAACAATTGATCAACACCGCCGCTGGCGTATATTTTTCGATCAATGGTTTTACATCGGTCAATGGCTCGCCAGAACGCAGTTTCTCAGGTTCATCATCATTGACGCTGACGGCCAACCACACCGGTTTGGTGGCGTCTTTCGTGCCTTCAAGGATACCTTCAGCATGACGAAGCCCAGAAACTGTTTCCAGCAAGTGGATGTCAACGAAATTGTCATGCAAGGCAACAAGCTCGGCATAAGCTGTTGCCGCATCTTCCACGGATGGGAACATGTCCGGGCGATAGCTTGCGCCCAATGGGCCCAGAGCTGCAGCTATTTTACCTGACCCATTTGCGTCACGCGCCTTCGCTGCAAGACGTTGAGCGGTCTGGTGCAGATCTTCAAATTTCTCTGGGATGCCGTTGTTTTGCAACCGATCACGCAAAACGGCATACGTGTTAAGAGTCGCAATTTCTGCGCCCACCCTGAAGTAGTCAAGATGGACATCCGCAACAAGCTCAGGATCTTCAAGCATGACATTGGTCGACCAAAGCGGCGTAGGCGCTTCGCCCAGCCGTTTAACCAGTTCCTGCCCGATGGACCCGTCTAGGATTGTGATGCTCACGCACGCAGTCTTTCATTGGCGGGATCCCAAAGTGGTTGATCTGCTTCAATACGTGCTTTGACCTTTTGACCGTATATATCGATTTCAACTTCGGTGCCTTCAACGGCCATATCGGCACGTACCATACCAAGCGCGATCGACTTATTCACACGATACCCCCACGCACCCGATGTAGTTTCGCCAATGATCTCACCGTCTTTCCAGACTGTTGACATGTAAGGTGCGTCATGGCCATTCGCTTGAACAGTCATAGTAACAAAACCTTTTTTCCGACCTTGCTGCTTTTCATTCAGGATTGCGGCTTTACCTCTGAAATCCTGCGGTTTGTCGAGTTTGACGAAACGTTCTAACCCGCCTTCAAGCAGCGAGTAATCTGTCGACAAATCGCCTTTCCAAGCACGGTACCCCTTTTCAATGCGCAAACTGTTTAAGGCGTACATACCAAAAGGTGTTGCGCCTGCTGCAATAATCGCATCATAAATCGCTGGCATATCCGCCATCTTAGCGTGGACTTCCCAACCCAGTTCGCCTGCAAATGAGACCCGCGCTAGGGCTGCGTCTTTTCCCGCAACTCTCCCTTTTTGCAAACTCAACCACGGCAGTTCGAGATCTGCATCTGCAACGGCTTGAAGCAACTCCCGCGATTTAGGACCACATACGATCAAAGTGTCAAACTCTGTTGTGTGATCCGTCAGCGCTAAACCTTCGGCAAGGTTAAAGCTCAAGATTTCCCAATCGTGCCATTGGGCGCCAGCCGCTGTGATCAACGTGAAACTATCCTCTGCGTGACGCATAACAGACATTTCTGTCAGGATTCTGCCCCGATCATCCGAGAAATAGGCCAGGTTCATGCGACCGATTTTCGGCAATCCTCCTGTGATCATCCCGCGCAACCATTCGGCGGCCCCTTCGCCTGAAAGATTGAAGCGCGAAAAGCCCGGCAGATCTAAAACACCGACACCGTCTCGTACCGCTTCACATTCTTCTTGAATGCGCTGCTCCCACGGACCCTTACGGCCCCAAGTATGTGTGGCTTCCTCGGACGTATCGTCGCCGTCTTTGGCAAACCAATTGGCGCGCTCCCATCCATTATAAGCGCCCATGACACCGCCAGCGGCAGTGACCTTGTCATGAACAGGCGACAGTTTTTTATCCCGCGCGGCAGGCCACTCATGATACGGGAAATGCATGGCATACTCGTTGCCGTAAACTTCAATACCTTTTTTGTCGCAATAGTCTTGGTCCGTATAGTCGGTGTACCGACGTGGATCGACCGCCCACATATCCCATTCGGTTTGACCTTCTATAATCCATTCGGCCAAGACTTTGCCTGCACCACCGCCTTGCGCGATCCCAAAGGTAAACACACAAGCCTCAAATGCATTTTTAACGCCGGGCATTGGACCAATCAGTGGCAATCCATCTGGTGCATAAGGAATAGGGCCATTTATGATGCTTTCAATGCCCGCAGAACCTGCCAATGGAACCCGTTCCATCGCGTCGGCCACAATGTCTTCGATCCGATCTAAATCATCTTGATACAGCTGGAAGCTGAAATCATCTGGCATCGGATCATCATCCGTCATCCAATGGCCCTTACAATTCGGCTCATAGGGACCAATGTTAAAGCCATTCTTTTCCTGCCGCAGATAATACGAGACATCTACATCGCGGATCAACGGTAGCTTGCCACCATGTTCTTTCGACCAAGCTTCAACCTCTGGGACTTGGCTTGTCAGGATATATTGATGGCTCATCACCATCATGGGCACTGTTCTACCCCCATAGGGTTTGAACCACTCACCAACTTCCTGAGCGTAATAACCCGCTGCATTCACAACGTAATCGCAAGCAATATCGCCCTTTTCAGAGTGTACAATCCATGTACCGTCATCTTGTTGGGTTACGCCTGTTGCGGGGCAGAACCGAATGATCTTCGCACCCATATCACGAGCACCCTTTGCCAAGGCTTGTGTCAACTGAGCCGGATCAATGTCGCCATCTGTGGGATCCCACAACGCACCAACCATATCATGCGTCTCCAAAAATGGATATTTTGCGCGCGCTTCTTCAGCCGTCATCATCTTCATATCGATGCCCTGATAACGTCCCATCGAACAGGCCCGCTCAAACTCTTGCACACGCTCTTTGGTATGGGCGATGCGGATCGAACCCGTCTGGTGATAGTTCATCGGGTAATCGACCTCTTCACCCAAACGAGCATAAAGCTCAGTCGAGTACCGCTGCATGTTCATAATCGCCCATGAGGTCGAAAACGTGGGCACATTGCCTGCCGCATGCCATGTAGACCCGGCCGTCAGCTCGTTCTTTTCAAGCAGAACACAATCTGTCCAACCTGCTTTTGCGAGGTGATAAAGCGAAGAAGCACCGACTGCGCCACCACCGATAATGACCACCCGGGCCTTTGTTGGAAAATCAGACATCACTTCCCTCCGTCCAAGATAAGTTTGGTCGCCAAAGCGCCAAAAACGATTGCAGATACTTTATTCATAAGACGCGCTGATGCGCGAAGTTTGTTGGCCATCAGGCCTGCGAAATACCCAAAAGCCCCATCGGTTAAGACGCCGCCCATGCTTAGGAACAGACCCAACCAGATAATCTGATGCCAAATCGGACCCCATTCAGGGTTTGCAAATTGTGGCAAAAAAGCCAGCACAAAAAGGGCAACTTTAGGGTTCAATATATTTGTCACAAAGCCACGGCGAAACGCGCGTGCCGTTGAGCGCGAGCCTTCTCCAATTTCTGTTTCTGCAGTGTCATTCCAGTTCTGCCAAGCCAGAAACAAAAGATAGGCAGCACCTGCATATTTTACGATCTGAAACGCCAGCTCGCTGGTTTGAAGCAAGATCGCCAATCCAAGCGCCGCCAAAACAACATGGACAAGCACACCCATTGAAATCCCTGCCGCGGCTGCGACGCCGGCTTTTGGACCACCGCTGATACCGCTGGCCAGCGTGAACATCATGTCAGCACCTGGAGTAATATACAAAAGAAAAGCCGCACCCATAAAAGCCACGATAACCCAGACATCCATGTTCAACAGTGTTTCAATCATAAATACGCCTCTAGTTGCGGCAAACCGTCTGCGATCTCATAATAGTCGCCCTTGTCCGCCACAAAAATGTGCTTGGATGTCTTCAACCCGGTAGGATCATCCAATGTGCCCGAACACACCGAGGTTGTGCCTTCTCCATTTCGGCGCCAAAACAAACTGGAACCGCATTTCTTGCAAAAGCCTCGCTCGGCATTTTCGGAAGAACGGTACCACTTCAAACCGTCTGTTTTGATCAAACTTAACCTCTCATTTGATACGGCGGTTGCCGAAAAGTAATGGCCACTCGTGCGCCGACACTGCTTGCAATGACATGCCACAGAATCGCGCAATGGCCCCTTTAGTTTGTATTGAACGGCGTCGCATTCGCATCGTCCAGTGTATACGTTCCTCTTCATCAATAGACTGGCGGAGCAATCACCCAAATCGCAACTGCAGCGATTTGATGCGGATTCTCCCAGCGAAATGGCTCTCCGCGGATGCGGAAACTATCCCCGGGATTGAGATCAAAACAGTCGTCACTGATCCATAATGTAAGACGACCAGATATAAGATAGCCTACTTCTTGTGTTGGGCGCGCTACGGCATTTGGTAAAGACGCACCCGGTTCAAAAACCGAACGCACCATTTCAAAATCATCCGTCAAATCTGGCGAGAGAAGTTCTTCATTTAAACCAATCTCTCCTCCACCGATCACACGGCGCGATCCGGCACGAACAATACGACCATCTTCTTCAACCTTAGCGGCCGACTGCCCAAAGAAAATTGAGAGGGGCACATCCAAAGCATTTGCAAGACTTCTAAGATCATCGATATTGGGATGCGAAATATCGCGCTCGACTTGAGAGACCCAACCGACCGATTTGCCAAGCACTTGCGCCAAACCATCGAGCGTTAGACCGCGCGACTTGCGTAAACTGCGCAAATCAGCGCCAAGGCTTGTGGATATTTGAGGGTCGAGACTCACTTTTACCTCATGAAAATTTAGGCTACCTTTTCACGAGCCGTACAAAAAGCAAGACATTTTTGCCCTTGGAGTCAAATCGGTAGTAGTTGAGTGCCCATTTCCCCGTCCGACACCTGCAAATGTAAAACATCACCTTGAACACCAGAAAACAACTCGGGGCCTGTACCGGTCATCCAAGCTTGTGCGCCCATCGCATCCAGCTCAGAGTACAGCGCATCGCGACGCGACGCATCTAGATGGGCCGCAACTTCATCGAGCAACAAAATTGGTGGTGCACCGAAATCATCTTTCAAAGCGCGGCCATTGGCCAAGACCAAGGAAATAAGAAGCGCCTTCTGCTCACCGGTTGAACAGTCTTTGGCGGGCATTTCTTTTTCAGCATAAACTGCGCGCAGATCGTCGCGATGTGGTCCAACCAAAGTGCGACCTGCCGCCATATCTTGTCCGCGGACTTCACACAGTTTGGCTTTCAATTCCGCTTCATCCGCAATTGGTATTCCACCATCTGCGTTGACTAATTGTAGAGTAGCGGCAGGAAAAGCAGTATGCGCGCCAGACTGCGCTGCGACAACTTTGGCCAACACCTTAGTTCGAATGCGTTCGATCTTGGCACCATGCATTGCAAGCTGATCTTCAACAGCATCATACCAAGCGGTATCTCGCACTCCGTCCTTCAACATACGGTTCCGCTCACGCATCGCCTTTTCGTAAGCGATTGATGCTTTGGCATGTGACGGATCAAAGCTAAGCACCATACGGTCTAGAAATCGTCTGCGCCCGTCCGCACCGTCCAACCACAAGCGGTCCATAACAGGCACCAACCAAGCCAGGCGCATATATTCTCCAAGCGCAATTTGGTTGACCTCTGTATCATCTATCACCACATTCCGTGAGCCAGAACCGTCAAAGCCTGTTTCAATGTGGTGAACATCATGGCTCAACGCAATTTCGGCAGAGATCTTCCAACCAATATTCTCAGGCTTTCTGGCAATTTCTTCTGTCCGCGCACGTCTGATACCTCGCCCCGGTGACAGCAATGAAATTGCTTCAAGGATATTTGTCTTGCCCGAACCATTCGGTCCAAAAATAGCGACCGAACGCGCGCCCACGTCAAGTTGGCTAAATTTGTGCGACCTAAAATGGGATAGCTTTAGCGAATGCAGTGCAAGTGCAGGGCACATCAAACACGCATCGGCATCACAACGTAAATTGCGCTATCATCGTTGCCTTCGCGCATCAAAGTTGGATCGTTTGAACCATCAAACATAAAGACTGCATTCTCACGATCAACCTGACCGGCAATCTCTAACAAGTATTTAGCGTTGAACCCGATTTCCAACCGTTCATCCCCATACGCAACGGCCACTTCTTCTTCTGCTGCACCGCTATCAGGTGCATTCACCGAAAGGATCAGACGATCTTCATCCAGAGTCATTTTAACCGCTCGCGATCGCTCCGAAGAAACGGTGCTTACACGATCGACAGCTTGTGCAAAATCCTGTGCATCGACCTCTAGACGCCTTGTGTTTCGTTGCGGGATCACACGAGTGTAATCTGGAAATGTTCCGTCAATCACCTTCGATGTCAGCGTCACTTGAGGTGTTGCAAAACGAATTTTTGTTTCCGAAACAGAGACCGCAATCGCTGCCTCGTCATCATCTAAAAGTTTGCGCAGTTCACCAACCGTTTTTCGCGGGACAATCACCCCGGGTAGACTATCCGCACCCGGAGGCATGTCGGCATCAATCCGTGCCAATCGATGGCCATCTGTTGCCACGCATCGTAACGCAGGTCCATTCGCTCCATCCGCACTGTGCATATAGACGCCGTTTAAGTAGTACCGTGTCTCTTCCGTTGAGATTGCAAACTTGGATTTATCAAACAAGCGCCGCAGGACCGGAGCCGGCGCAGAGAAATTGCAATCATAATCTGAACTTGCCATCAGCGGGAAATCTTCCCGAGGCAAGGTCGCCAGACTGAAATTGGACCGCCCAGCTGTAATTTCCAATCGTCCCTTGCTTCCGTCATCGGCCAACTGAACTAGCGCGCCATCAGGCAATTTACGAACGATTTCGTGCAGCGTGTGTGCGCCAACCGTGGTGGCACCTGGACGCTCAACCATGCCCGGAACTTTATCGACAATTTCGATATCCAGATCAGTGGCCCGGAAGGTGATGTCGTTCCCTTCTGCCTCGATCAGCACATTAGCCAAAATAGGAATGGTGTTTCGCCGTTCTACAACAGAAACCGCTTGGCTCATGGCGCTCAACAAAACAGCGCGCTCAATCGAAACCTTCATTTATCCACTCCACTTCATTGGGCGGTAAACGTCGCTTAAATCCCTTGAATTGACAAGGGATTTTCGAGGTTAAGCTTCCAACATACGACGCAAAAGTTCGACATCTTCGGCCATCTGGTTGTCATGGGCGGAAAGCTCTTCAATCTTCTTGACGGCATGGATCACTGTTGTGTGGTCCCGACCTCCAAATCGACGGCCAATTTCAGGTAGCGATTTCGTGGTCAGTCGCTTTGCTAAGTACATAGCAACTTGACGCGGCCGGGCAACGTTTCGAGCGCGGCGCGGCCCTAGAATATCTGTCATCCGAACGTTGTAATGGTCTGCAACTTTGCGAATGATCTCATCCACTGTGACCTTTCGATCCGAAGCACGCAAAATGTCAGACAGGCATTCTTGCGCCACGTCCAGACTGATTTCACGACCCACAAGCGAGGCAAAAGCGAACAAACGTGTCAAAGCTCCTTCCAGAACGCGCACATTCGTCGAAATACGATGTGCCATGAATTCCAACACACCCTCATCAATTACGATATTTGAATGTTCTGCCAAGTAAGTCTCGGCCTTCGCCTGCAAGATACCAAGGCGCAGCTCGTAATCAGTTGGGTGTAAGTCGACCACTAAACCCCATTGCAGGCGCGACTTTATCCGCTCTTCAAGGCCATCAATTTCACCCGGCGCACGATCGGCAGAAATAATAACTTGCTTATTTTGTTCGACCAACGCGTTGAATGTGTGGAAAAACTCTTCCTGTGTGCTGTCCTTACCTGCGATGAACTGAACATCGTCCACCATAAGAACATCGACAGAACGGAAGATTTCTTTGAAACCCATAGTGTCTTTAAATCGAAGTGCTTGAACAAACCGATACATAAATTGCTCGGCCGATAGATAAAGAACTTTAGGCTTGCTTGAATTGTTCATCAATTCCCAAGCGATTGCATGCATCAAATGCGTCTTACCCAATCCAACGCCACCATATAAGAACAACGGATTGAAGTTCACGGATCCGCCCTGTGCAACAGACCGCGCCGCAGCATGCGCCAATTCATTTGGCTTACCAACAACAAACCGATCAAAGGTAAATCGTTGATCAAGTGCGGCACCAGGCAATTCTTCTTTTACTTTTTTCTGCGCGGCGGCGGCAGCTGTGATCGGCTTTTCAGCCTTCGGCACAGACCCAGTCGCCTCAAAAGATAAGCGCTCGACTGACATACCACCGGCGCGAAACTGCGATCGAATTTTTTCGCCATATGATCGGGCCACCCAGCTGCCAATAAAGCTTGTTGGCGCGCTCAAAGTGGCCGTGCCATCCTCAACACCCATAAACTTCAAAGGTTCGATCCAATTTACATACGCATCTTGGCCCATATCTTCCCGGAGGCCGACTTTTATTTTATCCCAAACGTCTTGCATTTCTTTCCCAATTTAAGATTGCCGCCACGGTAAATCCCGCGCTTTCCAACCGTTATTCTCTCCCCGATGGTCGTGAGAACTAAGATCACCTTCAAATCCTTCAGACACATTGAGACAGGTCACTATTTGACCGTTTTGTTTAAATACTTCACTCATCAAAGATGCCGCCTCAAAAGATCGGACACCCGAACGACAAATAAACAAGAGTTTAGACACTTCTTGTCCGTCCAAATCCGCCAACAAAGTGTCAGCAAAAGCATGATTCACATCCATGCTCGGGGAACCTCGCCATTCGATACAAAAAACGTCTTTCCCAAGTTGGGACAGGTCAGGCACACCCACGAATGTCCACTCGCCCTGCGTGCGCACATCAACAAGATGGGCCGCTCTTTCTGTCTTTAAGCTTTCAAATGCGAGGTCGGGGGAAACTTGCTCGACGTTCATTTTTATAAGTCTTCCCCAACCAGATATTGAATCACTCCAGCACCGTAGCCTCACAAAGATGTAGTTTTCAAACGAACAATGCAGTTGACTCTGCAAAGAATCGCGAAATTTAAACCGACCCTAAATGGTTGATTTTTATCACTTTTTCTTTTCAATCAGAACAGCATTTCACAGCGTCTGAGACGTGTGTTTGTCGCACAGAAGCGTGCTTTAGTTTTACTTTTTGACTGGTTCGATCTCAGTAAAAAATCCAACTGAGTCGAACAAGAAGTCCAAACCAAGAACATTCATAAATTTGACACAAAAGAAAAAAGGGCCCGGTTGGGCCCTCGATTAAGCAACGAGATTTTTAATCTTATCCGAGTGCTTTGACGCGCGCAGACAAGCGCGAGACTTTGCGCGATGCGGTATTCTTGTGGATCACACCTTTGGTTACGCCGCGCATGATCTCTGGTTGAGCACTTTGAAGAGCTGCCTTGGCATCATCTGCATTTCCGCCATCAATAGCCTCTTCAACCTTGCGTATGAAAGTGCGGATCCGCGAACGGCGGGATTTGTTAATCTCAGTGCGAAGCACTATCTGACGTGCGCGCTTTTTGGACTGCGGCGAGTTTGCCATAAAACCCTCAAACAATTGGTGAGGGCGCCGGATAGACTCACTACTTCGGCGTGTCAACCACTACATTAGTTTCCTCTGAATTGCGGTTCGCGTTTTTCAATGAAGGCATTCATGCCCTCTGCTTGATCTTCGGTAGAAAAAAGCGCTTGAAAAATCCGTCGTTCAAACAAAACACCCTCTGCAAGAGTTGTTTCAAAGGAACGGTTTACTGCTTCTTTAATTGCCATGACGGCAATCGGCGATTTTTGAGCAATCTTCGTCGCGGCGTCTTGCGCCTCTTTGATCAGTTTTTTCATCGGCACAACACGCGATACCAAACCGGATCGTTCAGCTTCTTCTGCATCCATGAACCGACCTGTCAGATGCATGTCCATGGCCTTTGACTTACCTATCGCGCGCGTCAGGCGCTGCGTGCCACCGATACCTGCAGGGATACCTAGATTGACTTCTGGTTGACCAAATTTTGCATTCTCTGAGGCAATAATAATGTCGCACATCATCGCCAACTCGCAGCCCCCGCCCAAAGCATATCCCGAAACAGCTGCAACGATTGGCTTGCGGCAACCAGAAATCGCTTCGTGATCTGCGTTTTTAAAATCCGCCAAGAACATGTCGACAAAGCTCTTTTCGGCCATTTCCTTGATATCCGCACCAGCCGCAAAGGCCTCTTCGCTTCCGGTAAGAACAATTGCGCCGACTTTGTCATTTGCATCTGCATCACGCAAAGCGGCTGCCAGCTCGGCAGTCATTTGCACATTCAACGCATTCTTCGCCTTTGGGCGGTTCAATTGGATCGTTTGGACATGGTCATCCAAGGATACGATCAGTGTTTCATAAGACAAAGGGAGAACTCCTATCTTAGCAAGCCGGCTAAATGATGCGAAACAGCATAAAGTTCAAGTTATCTTTGGCATGTTCCACAGAAGAAGCTAGAGCGACCTGATTGCACGATGCGCGATACATGCCCGTCACAATCAGATTTACGACAAGGTTGCCCTTCTTGATCATAGACTGCAAAGTTATGTTGAAAGTAACCTAGGGCTCCGTCGGCCTGCCTGTAATCTCGCAAAGAGGACCCGCCTGCCTCGATGGCTTCAAGCAATACATCTCGAATGATCGCAACAAGAGATCGCACTTTTTTCTTCGGAACATTCATCGCCAACCGACGCGGAGAGAGCCCGGCACGCCACAGCGCCTCGCAGACATAAATATTCCCCAACCCAGCAACCACTTTTTGATCAAGAAGAAACGCCTTCATCGGAACCCGTCGTCCAGACATGCATTCCAAAAGGTAGTCTTCTTGAAAAGCATTGCTTAACGGTTCTGGTCCCATTTTTTTGATCAGGAAATGCTGATCCTCCTCCTCCAAGCGATAAAGGTCCATTGCACCAAATCGTCTTGGATCGTTGAATGTGAGGATGGCACCAGACGACATCTGGAACTGGACATGATCGTGCTGTGGTAGTTCGCTTTTGCCATTTTTGAACATACCCGCGACTTCGCCACCAATCAAAATTCGCCCCGACATTCCAAGATGGATTAGCATCACCTCAGCTTTGTCCAAATCAGCCAAAATATACTTTCCACGGCGTCGCAGTGACAAAACCTGACGACCCTGCAATCGAGAAGCCATGTTGTTAGGAAATGGCCACCTTAGATCTGGACGTCGGATTTCGGCACGATCAATCCGGAATCCTTCCATGACTGGCGCGATACCACGTTTAACTGTTTCAACTTCAGGAAGCTCAGGCATTCAGTTTGCAACCAATTGGACCATGACGGATTTAACAACGCGACTAACCTCTCTATAGGTCAGACAGAATTCAAGAGGCAGACATGACAAACACGACACATTTTGGGAACCGCGAAGTCAAAGAGACCGAGAAAGCCGGCCTTGTTGAAGCAGTGTTTTCCAATGTTGCATCTCGCTATGATGTTATGAATGACGTGATGTCCATCGGCATCCACCGTATTTGGAAAAATGCTATGATGGACTGGTTGGCGCCTCGAAATATTCAAAACCTACTGGACGTTGCAGGTGGAACAGGTGACATCGCGTTCCGTTTTTTGGATCGTGCACCCCAGGCCAATGCAACCGTTTTCGACATGACGCAGTCCATGTTGGATGAGGGCCAGCAACGCGCCGAAGCGACCAGTCATGCTGATCGGCTGGATTGGGTCTGCGGCGACGCGATGGATTTGCCCTTCGACGACGAAACATTTGATGTTTACACAATCTCTTTTGGCATTCGAAATGTAACGCGGATTCCAGACGCGTTGTCCGAGGCCTACCGTGTTTTGAAATTTGGCGGACGGTTGATGGTCTTGGAATTCAGTCAAATGCCCGAACCGGTGTTGCAGCGTCTCTATGACTTGTATTCGTACAATGTTATCCCAACCATGGGCCAAATTATCGCAAATGACCGCGACAGCTATCAGTACCTTGTCGAGAGCATTCGTAAGTTCCCACGACAAGATGAATTTGCGGACATGATCGGAACGGTGGGATTTGATAATGTAAAGTATCGCAATTTAACTCAAGGGATTGCCGCGCTTCATTCTGGTTGGAAACTGTAGATGCGCGGGCCTCATAACATTCTGCGACTTGCACGAACCGGGGCGACATTTGAACGATCCGGCGCGATGCGTACTGCGTTGGAAAAACTTGAAGTTCCCCCAAATGTTCGTATCGCCGCGCGCATATTGGGTTGGCCTTTCAAATGGCTGGGGTTGCGTGGTGATCCCAATCAACCCCCGGTTGTGAGAGCAATCACTGCATTAGGCCCAGCTTACATCAAGTTTGGGCAACTGTTATCGACGCGCCCAGATGTGGTCGGACCTGATATGGCTGTCGAACTTCGGGTGCTCCAAGACAAGCTGCCACCTTTTCCAACGGCGCAAGCAAAAAAGATCATCGAAGACGAAATTGGCAGGCCAATTGACCAGATTTTTAGTCGTTTCGATGAACCAATTGCAGCCGCCTCTATTGCCCAAGTTCACAAAGCAACTTTGGCCGCGACAGGCGATCAAGTGGCCGTAAAAGTAATTCGTCCAAACATTGAGGCAGCATTTCGCCGCGACATTGACGCCTTTTATTTTGCTGCCAGTATGATTGAACTGATTTCCCCGGCAACAAGGCGTCTAAAGCCTTCGGATGTCGTGGGTCATTTTGATGCTACTTGCAAAGGAGAGTTGGACTTGCGGATGGAGGCCGCCGGGGCATCGCAATACTATGACAATACACGTCAGGACCAAGGGTTTCGCGTCCCAAAGATTTTCTGGAACAACTCATCCAAAAGCGTTCTGACCATGGAATGGATCGATGGTGTCTCCTTTGGTGATTTAGACGCGCTGCAAGCGACCGGGCAAGATCTGAATGAATTGGGCAAACGCCTACTGACGAAATTTCTGAAACATGCCCTACGTGATGGATATTTTCATGCAGACTTGCATCAAGGGAATCTAAAGCTTGCCCCAAATGGCGATCTCGTTGCGCTGGATTTTGGGATCATGGGGCGGATCGACGAATACACACGCCGTGTTTATGCGGGCATTTTGATGGGGTTCATTCAGCGAGATTATCGCCGCGTAGCTGAACTTCACTTTGAGGCAGGTTATGTCCCCGCTGACCGAAACATTGATGACTTTGCGCAAGCACTGCGCTCGGTCGGTGAACCGATTTTTGGTCAAGATGCCAGCCAAATATCGATGGCGCGCCTGTTGGCGCATCTCTTTGACGTAACTGAGCGCTTTGGCATGGAAACTCGGCTAGAGCTTATCCTTCTTCAGCGAACGATGGTCGTCGTAGAAGGTGTAAGCCGATACTTGAATCCACATCTGAATATCTGGGAAGTCGCACAGCCCGTGGTCGAGGACTATATTCGCACTTATCTTGGTCCCCGCGCAATTGCCCGTGACTTGCGCATCACAGCCGAGGTCATCAGTCGATTTGGTCCCCGACTACCTGAAATCGTCGAGAACCTGCTAGAAAAAGGTTTGGAAAAACCGACTAAACCAAGGGCACGACGTCTTCGTATGTTGCCGGCCATTGGCTGGTCAATTGCAGGGGCTGTGATCGCGTCCGGATTATGGGCACTCTCATTCCTGTTCTAGTTCCGCTCTTGCAGCCTTTTCATCGAGGGTATTGGCGCGCGCGTTTAAATAAGCCGCTATAATTTGGCGGTAAACTGGGCCGACTTTGTCAAACTGCGACTTCACATCATCATCGCGATAAGCACACCAAAATTTCGTCCGTTCCAGATCCGAAAATGGTGGATAACCATAAGCCACCCTCATCCCCGAAGAGAGCGCGATTGCAATGTCATAACAAGGATCTCCAAGAGCTGGGCATTGCCAGTCGATTGCAAGAACTCTGTCAGACATAAGGATATTCGGTGTCACCGGATCTCCATGAAGAAGGACGGCGCGTTTAGGTCTGTAGTCAGGTAAACCGCATTCTAGCTTGTAGTGCTTACACAGTTCCAAAATACGTTCGAACCCCTTGTGATCGGGTAGCCCCATTGGAGGGGGCTGGTCATGGAGGTTTCTCAAGAATGTACCAATTTCCGTTGCGCCAACTTCACCAAGTGGCGAAACGTAAGCGTATAAGATTATATCACTTCCATCGGGTAAACTGCTGCGGTGCATTGGGAGTGGCGCGAGACCGCGAGGGGCCAGTGCCGTAAGACTTATCCATTCAAGCTCAGCATTATTTGCAAACAGTTTCGATGCATTTGCACGATTATAGTGCTTCACCACGAGTGGCGCCTCAGACTTGACCAACCAGCATCTATTGCTACGTCCGCCATCCAAGGGCTTCCAATCACGCGTGTCGCGCGATACGCCAAATTTGGCGCAAGCCTCTATAAGCGGGTTTTCGGTGGCCAAATGCATGTATTGTTTTTTAGAGTCATATAGTGGGATCGCAATCCTTGAACGCGCGGGTTTCTCAGTTGTTTGTGGAAGCATGCGACCGAAATGATCGAAAGCGGCTTCTTGCCAACAAAGCTGGTTAGCCTATTGGGTTTTCACATTCGTTTTAAACGATCTTCAAAAGGCCGCTGAACGGACGGCGCCGACTTTTGCGGCGATTGCACGAATGGCAGCTTCCGGGATGGGCTTGCCAAAACTGATGGACTCTGGTGTTTCTAACAACGCATGGAAAATGCTCGATTTTGCACTTGCGCAGTTCCTTGCTTTTTCTCGACGACAGCCTAAATCGGGTTGCCGTAGAGTACTTTATTAGCTCCTTTTGGGCATAAGGAACGGAGAACCAAAATGTCGGCATGGGGCGAGTATGTACACTTCTTAGTGGCACTTGTTGCGATTGTGGACATCCCTGGAAACGTGCCGATGTTTCTGCAACGTACTGCGAATATGACCAATCGGCAGCGCGGTGTCGTGGCATTGACCGCCGCAGCCGCAACGGCTCTGATCCTCGCAATTTTTGCGATGTTTGGGCCTTCGATCCTGAATGCCTTCGGCATCACAATCGAGGCCTTCAAGATACTCGGTGGCTTTGTTATTCTCTTGATGGCACTTGAGATGCTTGGATTGATGCATTCGCCATCTGCTGATGATGTTGGCACGCAGACCAACCCTGTTGCCATAGGGATTTTCCCTATGGCGGTGCCACTTTTCGCCGGGCCTGGGGCGATCAGCGCCGTGATGGTTTTTGCGCATTTCGACAGAGCCACGCCTGCCTTTATCGGTGAAACACTGCTGCTGCATGATTTGATCGTTTTGGTCGTCGTCGGCAGTATCGCAGTGATGATCCTCGTAGGTTTGATGGCGGCGGGCGCGCTGTCACGTTTTTTGACACCGTTGGTTCAGGACATCTTGAACCGATTGCTCGGCATAATCGTTGGTGCCTTGGGCGTTGAGTTCATTCTCGAGGGGCTACAAAACTTCTTCTCGCTAGCGACTTAGGCGAGGCACCGATCAGATGATCTGCTCTTCCTGGTTCCAACATGGTTTTTGATCCTTCTGTTGGAAGCACCGAGTGCGACGGAAAAGTCTGAGCAAATTCGTTGACCAAAAACTTATCCTGAGATCCTTGACCCTTGCACGGTCTTTTCTGAACCCCAAGCACCAGACGTTTGAGCGTCGTTCAGCATTGTGTAGTTTGGGCTCCAAGCTGACATTAAAGCGATTTTTCTGCACTCGCAAAAGAAGGGTGAGTGAATTAGCACATGTTTAGCACAGTATATGGAACACCTTATTTTTAATGGAATAATTTATACCATATACTAACTACTAAGAGGCAGGTTGCAGGCTCGAATCCTGCCGGTGTCACCATTGCTTTGAGGTCGACAATTTCAAACTCGCGCGTACTGGCTTCCAGAAATGGGCTGCTTTGGTGATTACTGGAGCAACGGAGCTGTTTGGCTTGTAAGTGCTGTTGAAATACTCGAAGCAACGTTTTCCATACCAGGTTCAATTATTGCATATACGATCGTACCAACAATCACGATGGCGGCCGTTATAACGACCCAATCAACGGTTACAGCACCGTTTTCGTCACTTTTGATTTTGGTCACGTTCATTGGTCAACACTCCATCTTGTTTGAAATATGCATTTAGAATCCGGCAAGATTGCGGCAAAGCCGTTCAAACTTTGAGTTGATTTTTGCTGTTTTGTTCAGAATTGTACGATTTGTCACCATCTTTTACGTTTTTCACCATGTTCTGCACTGTGTGATTAAAAATTTTATGTTTTTAAGTCGGTCGGACAAATGACTCATTCAAACACACCCTGGCAAGACCAGCTATCGGGCTGCGTTTTAAACAACCAAAGCTTCATGCCTTGCGCCGTAGTCATAGACCAATAATCACGCGTACCTGTCCGCCAGTTTGGATCATCCAGCCACCATTCCGGCGCGATCCTTTCAGGTCCTTCGGTGGCTACCACTTCAAACTCTCTTCGACGCCAAACAAACGTTTCAACAGCCTGTTTGGCCGTCAAAACCTGTACTGGTTCAGGCTGAAATAGCACAACAGGACGCTTCAATCTGGGCTTATGCCATCCCTCCGGAATAGGGGCATAAGCCACCATGCGTGATGCTTCTGTCTTTTCGGGAATAATACTATCAGCTGGATGCAATTGCGTAATACGCTCCAATCCAATCCGCGCGCCCAAACGTCCAATCAAGTCCTCTTCTGCTGTATCACCATCACGGCGTGATTTGGCCAAACTCAATGCGTCAAGCGGTCCCGCATGTTGTACAGGTGACAAAGGCTCGGTCATCACAGATTGTAGCCGCATCATATCAATCCCAAAGCCCGGTTCAATTTTTGGCAATTGAAGCGTCAGAAGCGGAATAATGCGGTTTGCATCATGGCTGATCCTTGCCAGCCCAGCTTCAATCACTTGATAGGTGTTATCACTGCGCAAACAGGTCAACTGAACTTTTCGACACCCCATTGCATGCATTTTCAACTTATCACAAAGCGGTGTCGCCAACCGCTTAATCGCCGCTTCAATATCCTCAGATAATCCAATCGGCTCGGGAAAGGACAATCGCGTCGCGAAGTGCACCTGCGGCGCGGACGGAGAGATAGGCTCAGGTGTCACACCCACCGCCTGATCAAGTCGTCGCAATACATCGGCCCCAAAACGGCGCGATAAGGTTGCGCGCGGCAGGTCCAACAAATCTGATATGCGCCGCAAGCCCACACGACCTAAGGCCGTTGCGGCGGTCCCTGACAAGCGTAAAGCTGTTACAGGCAATGGCGCAATCACCGCCATAGTCTCTCCAGGTGGGGCAATTCGGTCTGCAGGCGCATGAACCAACGCGGTTAGAGGACGTGGGCCACCGCGCTCCCAGTTGCGGCGTTTCACAGCGCGCGAGCGCGTTGCATGTGCCTCTTGATCGATAGCATCACCAGATCGATCAAAACACAATGGCTGATCCCCAAAACGCGCCAAAGCCCAGGCCGCACCCATCGTATCGGCAATACCCACATGCGCCGTCAGTTGCAGTGCAGCGGTTTGATCCAATATCTTTGCACTCATGTCCGCTTCCCCACCAAACAAATGCGCGCATCCCGTAATGTCCATACAAAGATCCGTTTGCCCTTGATGCGAAACCCAAGGTGAAAATTGTCCTGCCCAGCGCTGTAACGCTGACATAAAAGCCTCTTCCAAAGGTGCATTTCGTTCCGAAGTTAGTAAGTCGGGGCACATCGCTCGCGCATCTGACAAACTTTGTCCGATCCGCAAACCTTCGTCAGCGGCTGTCGGTGATAAACTGTGTAAATTGACCAGATTATGCGACCTTTCCACAACCGCATAAGGCTGCAATATCCGGCTTCGATGAACCCGCAGCATTCGTTCAGCGCCCAGATGGGGGAACCATATGGATAAGACTCGTCGATGGCGCATGGCAGTGCGTTCGCAATTGTTCTTGCTTTGTTCTATAGCATTCTAAGCAGAATCCGAGTCCAAACTTGTCGCATACAAAATCGTTTAACTTTCGAACTCAGTCAGACTTTCGCGTAAGGCCGAAATAGACGGAATTACCAAAGAACGCCGATCCCGATCCAAAAGGCCCTGCTTGCGCAAACGGCCCATTTCGCGGGCCACGCCCTCGCGGCTTGCAAAGATGTAGGATGCAAGTTCGGTTTGTGTCGGTGGACGCTCAACCTTGGCTTGATCCGAACCGCGGGAATGCCTTTCTGCCAAAGCCACCAAGGCCTCACGCAAACGATGATCAGCAGATTTTGCGTTGAAATCAACAACGCGCTTTGACAACGACCGCAAACTGCTGACCATCAATACCATCAAATTAAAGGAAATATCAGGGTAAGTCCGCAAGATATCTCGAAACTCCTCCGGTGACATCCGTGCCGCTAAACACTCTCCCATCGCAACAACAGAGGCCGACCGCGGAGCATCGTCAATTGCAGAAAACTCTCCAAAAATGCTGCCAATACTCAAGTCTACAAATGAGACCTCGCGACCAGTTGGAGTGTAAATCGTAGCTTTGGCCGCACCACGCAAAACAAAGAACACATCCTTATTGCCACTTTCAGCAGAAATCAAAAATTGCCCAGATTTATATGGGCGCGAACTCCAGCGATGCGAAAGCAACTGCCAGCTTTCATCCGAAATTTCATGTAGGAAACTGCCTTTTGGGAAGGTCAATTCGTTCCGTATCATAAAAGGTATTCTCCCAATTCCGCCACATTATTGCCACAAATCATAATTCGAACAACCCGCTTCACGCTATCCAGCAACAACAGTTGCAAAAAAACATTACTCTTTTGACTTTCCCGAAAGCAGTGATCTTTCACACCTGTTCTCGCGCTTGATGCAATGACGCTTTGGGCATAGAGCGCGACAATGACGCTATCTTTGTCCGAAATCCTCTTATATGCTGGTGCACTTTTCGTCCTGTTCATGACGCCCGGGCCCGTGTGGATCGCTGTCATAGCACGCGGCCTGTCTGGCGGATACAAAGCGGTGATACCGCTGGCTTTTGGTGTTGTAATCGGAGATGTGATCTGGCCGCTTGTCGCTATATTCGGCATCACCGCGTTAACCTCAGTCTATGCAGGTTTTTTGGTTATTCTCAAATGGCTTGGTGCCGGTCTTTTTCTCTTTATGGGATACCTCTTGGTCAAACATGCAGACGCTTCGATCACAGAGAATGAAACGCTGACACGTCCGGGCATGTGGGCAGGATTTAGCGCCGGACTGCTCGCAATTGCTGCCAACCCCAAAGCGATGCTTTTCTATCTCGGCCTTTTGCCCGGCTTTTTTGATATGGCCAGAGTGACCAACTTGGACGTATTGATCATTTGTTTGATTTCAGCTGTCGTTCCGTTCTTTGGCAATCTCAGCTTGGCCGCCTTTATGGAGCAAGTCCGGCGATTCTTGCGATCCCCAATGGCCTTGCGACGCACAAATATTTGGGCGGGCATTGCCATGGTCGGCGTTGGAATATTCATCGCCTTTTCCGGCTGATAAGCGTGACAATCCCGTAAAAATTCCCTATATGTTAGAGACAATAATAAAGGCAGATACATGGCAGACGAGCAGTCAAACCAAGAAGATTATAGCGCCGATTCTATCAAGGTTCTCAAAGGGTTAGAAGCGGTACGAAAGCGCCCCGGGATGTATATCGGCGACACCGATGATGGTTCTGGTTTGCACCATATGGTCTATGAAGTCGTTGACAATGGCATTGATGAGGCTTTGGCAGGTCATGCCGACTTTGTATCAGTCACAATTCACGCAGATGAAAGCGTATCCGTACGCGACAATGGACGCGGTATTCCTGTCGGTATTCACGAAGAAGAAGGTGTGTCAGCGGCCGAAGTGATTATGACACAGCTTCATGCAGGCGGAAAGTTTGATAGCAATTCGTACAAAGTGTCTGGCGGCCTTCATGGTGTAGGCGTCTCTGTTGTGAACGCCTTGTCTGATTGGCTAGAATTGAAAGTTTGGCGAGATGGTAAAAGCCATATCGCTCGGTTTGAACATGGCGACACGGTCAAACATCTTGAAATCACCGGAGAAACACAGGACACTGGCACCGAAGTTCGGTTCCTAGCTTCAACCGAGACTTTCTCCAACCGAGAGTACGTTTTCAAGACTTTGGAAACACGCCTGCGTGAGCTCGCATTTCTAAATTCTGGCGTCAAAATCATTCTGCGTGACGAGCGCCCAGCTGAACAAATCGAAACTGAAATGGTTTATGAAGGCGGCGTCAAAGAGTTTGTACGTTATCTGGATCGTTCCAAATCTGCCGTTATTCCAGAACCTATTTACGTTGTGGGTGAACGCGACGAGATTGGAATCGAGATGGCCATGTGGTGGAATGACAGCTACCACGAGAACGTCTTACCTTTTACAAACAACATTCCTCAGCGCGACGGTGGGACACATTTGGCTGGTTTTCGTGGGGCTTTGACGCGCACAATGAACGCTTATGCTGGCGCAAGTGGGATTGCCCGGAAAGAAAAAGTTTCGTTCTCGGGTGATGATGCGCGCGAAGGTCTGACCTGTGTTCTCTCTGTGAAAGTTCCGGATCCGAAGTTTAGTTCTCAGACAAAAGACAAGTTGGTGAGCTCGGAAGTGCGCCCAGCTGTCGAAAGCTTGATGAACGAAAAACTGACCGAATGGTTCGAAGAAAACCCTGGCCCAGCAAAAGAAATTATCACCAAGGTGGTCGAAGCCGCTTTGGCACGCGAAGCCGCGCGAAAAGCCCGCGAATTAACACGGCGAAAGACCGCATTTGGCGGCTCAGGCTTGCCAGGGAAATTGGCCGATTGTCAGGAAAAAGATCCCGCCAAATCAGAACTTTTCATTGTAGAAGGTGACAGCGCCGGCGGTTCCGCAAAGCAAGGGCGCTCTCGTGAAAATCAAGCCGTTTTACCACTACGGGGTAAGATATTGAACATCGAAAGAGCGCGGTTCGATAAAATGCTAACATCCGAGCAGATCACAAATTTGATAACCGCGCTTGGCACAGGAATTGGTCGCGACGAGTTCGATATTTCAAAACTGAGATACCACAAGATTGTTATCATGACAGATGCTGACGTGGACGGTGCCCATATCCGAACGCTGCTCTTGACCTTTTTCTTCCGTCAGATGCCCGAATTGATAGAAGGCGGGTTCCTATATATCGCTCAACCGCCCTTGTTTAAAGTCGCACGGGGGCGCTCTGAAGTTTACCTGAAGGATCAGGCCTCATTGGATGACTATCTGATCCAACAAGGTTTAGAAGGAGCTAGTCTAAAACTTGGCAGTGGCGCAGTGATTGCCGGGAACGATCTTGAAAGGATCGTGACCGAAGCCCGCCAAGTTCGAACAATTTTAGGCGCTTTCCCAACGCACTACTCTCGCCATGTTCTAGAGCAGGCGGCCATCGCAGGAGGCTTCTTGCCAGGACGTGTAGATGATGATGCACAAGCCGTTGCGGACCTTGTTGCAGATCGATTGAATAAGGTTGCGCTTGAATATGAACGCGGCTGGCAAGGTCGACCAACACAAGATCATGGTCTTCGTTTTTCCCGCTTTTTACGCGGGGTCGAAGAAGTAAGAACCCTAGATGGTTCGGTTTTACGGTCTGGTGAAGCGCGCAAACTGGGCACTTACACCGAGACCCTACAAGAGGTTTACGGCTCTCTCCCGGCTTTTGAACGCAAAGACAAATCCGCGCCGGTATTTGCGTCTTCTGATCTGCTGGATTTTGTCATGGAGGAAGGTGAAAAAGGCCTTTCCTTGCAACGCTATAAAGGCCTGGGAGAAATGAACCCAGATCAGCTTTGGGAAACAACACTGGACCCAGAAGCACGGACATTGTTGCAAGTCAAAGTGGATGATGTAGCGGATGCAGATGATCTTTTCACTAAGCTGATGGGCGATGTTGTGGAACCACGCCGAGAGTTTATTCAGCAGAATGCTCTGAGTGTCGAGAACTTGGATTTTTAAAGTAGAAGGTTGTTCTGGGCACGCAAAATACCGCCACCCAAACCAGCGTAGGATACCATAGTGCTGACACAATACCTATATACCGGATTACACTAACGTTTAAGCTGGCATAAGCTTGGTGTCAGATTGAGGATCAAACAGGGGAACATACTATGTCAACTTTGATGAAAACACTTGCGAAAGTCGCAATTGGAATGGCTGTCGCCAAAGGCGTGCAACATGTCTCTGGCGGGTCTCGTCGGCAAGCTGGTGGTGGTTTGGAAAGCATTTTAGGGGAATTGACCAAAGCAACCGGTGGATCCGTAGGTGCAGGTGGACTTAGCGATCTGTTGGGTGGCTTGGCGGGTGCAACCGGCGGCACGCAAGGTGGCCTTGGTGATCTTTTAGGTGGCCTTTCGGGCGGCACGTCTGGATCAGCTGGCGTTCTTGGAGATCTGCTCGGTGGACTCGGTGGCGGATCATCTACCGATGGAGGACCTGATTTGGGTGGCATTCTAAGTACTGTTTTGGCAGGCGCTGGCGGGTCAGCCGCAAGCGGTCAATTGGGTGGACTTGGTGGTCTGCTTGATGGACTTGCCGGGAACTCAGCTGGACGCGTGGGCACCGGCGCAGGTGGCTTCGGTGACATGCTTAACCAATCGCTCGACTCATTTGGTAAAGCCGATGTTCAACCTACATCCGATCAGGAAGACGCCGCACGCTATCTGTTGGCCGCGATGCTTGAAGCTGCAAAAGCAGATGGAGAAATTGATTCATCTGAGAAAAAGGCACTGATGGATGCTATGGCGGATGCCTCTGATGCTGATCAAGCTTTTGTCCAAGAGGTGCTGTCTAAGCCCATCGATGTTGACGCAATTATTGGAAACCTCCCGAATGATATGTATGAACAAGCCTATGCAATGTCGCTGTTAGCCATCGATCTGAACAATGAGGCCGAGGCCAAACACTTGCACAAAATGGCAAGTGCGATGGGCATTTCACAGTCTGAGGTTAATGCAATCCATGGTCAAATGGGCGAGCCTGCACTTTACGCCTAAATGAATCTGACCGCCCTAAGGACAGGCTTTGCTTTCTTGGTGAACATGTCGATCTATGCGCAGCGAGTGGGCTTCCCATGACGCTGCGCTTATGTACCTTTCCAAACGGGATCACGTTTTTCTGCAAACGCTTTTGCACCTTCAAGTTGGTCTTCTGAACCATAAAGAACATCAACCGTGCGCAATGTACGTGTGGTAATCCTGTTTAGCGCGTCTTGAAACTTACTATCCTCGGCATCGCGAACCACCTCTTTGATGGCCGCATAAACCAATGGCGGGCCCGAGGCGATCAACTCGGCCAATTCCATTGCACGCTCCATTAGTGCCGTGGGCGCAACGACTTCGTTTATCAAGCCCCAACGATGCCCCTCATGTGCGTCAAACCAACGTCCCGTAAGCAGCAATTCCATAGCGATATGAAAGGGAATACGCTTTGGCAATTTGATACTTGCGGCATCCGCAACCGTACCAGAGCGGATCTCGGGCAGTGCAAAAGTGGCATTCTCTGAAGCCAAAATGATATCTCCAGAAATTGCGAGCTCTAACCCACCGCCGCAGGCAATTCCATTGACCGCCATAATAACGGGTTTGTTTAAATCGCGGAGTTCTTGCAACCCACCAAAACCACCAACGCCATAATCTCCATCTACCGCATCGCCATCGGCCGCTGCTTTCAAGTCCCAACCCGGACAAAAGAACTTGTCATTGGCGGAACATACAACCGCGACACGTAAATCGGGGTCATCACGGAAGTCTTCAAACACGTTTCCCATGATGCGCGATGTTGCCAGATCAATCGCATTTGCTTTTCCACGCTGCAACGTCACGATCAGGATCGAACCGGTTCGTTCAGTCTTGATTTCTGGTTCGTTCATATAATGCTCCTCCGTATTAGCGCATCCACTGCAATTGCATCGGTCGGCGTGACAATCAGCGGATTGATTTCAACTTCTTCAACCGCGTCAGGCAAGCTCATGACATAGGCTTGCACGGCATCTACGGCATCCAGAATGGTTGTCATATCTGCCGCTGGTTGACCTCGATAACCGGCCAATATCTTCGCGACCTTTAACTCACGAATTGCCGCGGCCACTTCCGCGCGTTCGCATGGTATCAACAAACTGACGCTGTCGGCCATAATCTCGGTCAGAATACCGCCTGCCCCCAACGTCAGCACAAAGCCATGCGCGGGATCGCGTGTCACACCCACCAATAACTCACATAAGGTATCTGTGACCATTTCTTCGACCAAAACATACGCGCTTTTCATGCGAGCCAATTCGTGCCGAAGCTGAGTTTCGTCTTTGATGTTCAGAACCACGCCACCAGCGTCAGTTTTATGCGCCGTCCCTTCGACCTTGACCACACAGGGATATGCGATCGTCTTTGGAAGGGTGTCACCTTTTTTTAGTCGCTCGCTTTTTGGAATACGCAACTCGTGTTTGACGAGTGCTGCTTTTGACTGCGCCTCAGTCAAAGTAACACTTGATCGAGGATTACCAGGCAGCAAAAGTGGGTCCGGGGTCAAAGGCACTGGTTGTAAGATTGAAACAGCTTCGAACCCTTCGGCAAGCCCATTGAACGGTACAATCCCCATGGCCATAACACGCTGGGCGATCTCTTCGGTCATCAACTCAGGCACAGTTGCGACCATCGCCAAAGGTTGATCGGTCAAAGCCGCAACCCTTTCAAGTGCAAGCAAAGTACACTCCCATGCGCTGGGATCGCATCTATCCGACCTGGGTATATCCACGATGTAAAATACTATTGCGAGTTCAGGGTCGAGAATGGCGCTCCATGTCGCAGTCATCGCCGGCACATCATTCCAAACATAAGTGTGATAATCTAACGGATTGGCCAAAGCGACCAAGGGTCCAAGCGCCGCGCGTAAGCCGCTGCGTTGAACAGCTTTCAAGTCAGGAAATACAAGCCCGTAGTCCAAGGCCATATCAGCAGCAAGCGACGCCTCGCCTCCTGAACAACTGACAGTGGCAATCGATCGGGAGGTCAATCGTCCCGAAACATGAGCAAGTTTCAACGCTTCTAGAAAACTTGGCAGAGAGGTCGCTCTGGCGATTCCCAGACGGCGCAAAAGCGCGTCTGCGCCGGCATTGCCGCCAGCAAGCGATGCGGTATGAGAAACAGTTGCGGCCTGCGCTTGCATTGAACGTCCGACTTTCAATGCAATAATAGGTTTGCCAAGTTCATTGGCTTTGGCCGCTAGAGCCTCAAACTTTCGCAAGTCATCGATGCCTTCGATATGCAAACCAAGCGCCGTAACCCTTGGGTCAAGAAGTGCAGCAAGTCCCAGATCAGACACACCCTGTTGTGCTTGGTTTCCCGCCGCTATGATCATCCCGATGGGAAGACCACGTTTTTGCATCGAAAGGCTGATCAGTATGTTTGAACTTTGCGTTACAATCGCCACACCCGTATCAACGGGTACCAAACCGTGCTGATCTGGCCAAACAGAAACCTGATCAAATGCATTTACAAAGCCATAGCAGTTGGGTCCTAAAAGCGGCATCTCTTTTGCCGCGTCCAACAAAGCATTTTGTAGATCTCCACTTTCTTCATCCTCTGCTGCGGCTTCAGCAAAACCGGAAGCGAAACATACTGCGCCGCCCGCTCCTATCTGGGCCAGCTCTTCCATCACATTCACAGCAGCATGTCGGTTCACGGCAACAAAGGCTGCATCTGGAGCCTGTGGAAGATCCGCGACTTGGCGATATGTTGGAACATCCAGGGCGTCTGATTTAGGATGAACCCACATCAGTTCACCTTCAAACCCGAACGACCGGAGCGACTTGAACACGGCCGCCCCCCAGACGCCGCCGCCTACTACAGCAACAGATTGTGGTGCTAACATTCTAAGAAGCCTGCTCATTCTGGCACCTCAGGACGCTCTGCGGGGATATTTTGAGACAAAAGAATGAATAGTGCCTCAGATACACGCACTATGTATCGGAGGACGTCTCTTGTCACGGTCATCGGCGTCCCCGCCTGAACAGCAGTGCGATACGTGCTATGCTTGGTTAAAATTGTCTTTCTTCTGTCCAAAAATATCCAATTCACCATACCCAAGGTGTGTAACTGTGATGACAGCGAGAACATGCTCAAGCTCCCAAAGGGCGCAACAATTCTCTGGAAATGATATGTCTTTGTATCTCTGATGTTCCGTCCCAAATTCGTTCAACCCTTGCATCACGCCAGAACCGCTCGAGCGGGTAGTCGTCCATCAACCCCATACCGCCATGGACTTGGATGGCAGCATCGGTCACGCGGGCCAAAACCTCTGAGGCGTAAAGTTTCGCACTGGCAATCTCACGGTTCGACGGTAGGCCCTTGTCCAAACGCTCTGCAGCAGCAAGAGTTAGAAGATCGGCGGCATCAATTTCCGTCACCATATCCGCAAGTTGAAAGCTTATGCCTTGGAACTTGCCAATCTTCTGACCGAATTGTTCGCGTTCTGCAGCATACCCAAGCGCATAATCAAAAACGCGTCGCGCCCGTCCAACCGACATCGCTGCAACCGTAATGCGCGTCGCATAGAGCCACGTATTCATAACCTCAAAACCACCATCGACTTGACCCAAAACTTGCGCATCGGGAAGACGGCAATCGTCGAACTCCAAAACCATATTCTTGTAACCTCGATGACTAACGGACTTATAGCCATCACGGATTGTGAAACCGGGGGTTCCTCGATCGACCAGAAAGGTTGTTATCCGCTTCTTCGGACCTTTTGGCGTTTGATCCTCTCCGGTGGCAATAAAGACAATGAGAAAATCCGCATGTTCTGCACCAGAGATGAAATGTTTAGTGCCATTTACGACCCAATCGCCGCCATCTCGAACTGCAGAGCATTTCATGCCGCGTATGTCCGATCCCGCACCAGGTTCGGTCATCGCGAGCGCATCCATGCGTTCACCTCGCACTGTGGGCAACAAGTACCGCTCTTTCTGCTCTCCCTGGCATGCCATCAAAATGTTCTGAGGGCGGCCGAAGAAATGCGTCAAAGCCATTGAACCGCGCCCAAGCTCGCGTTCAACAAGTGCGAACTCTAGATGGCTGAGGCCTGCGCCGCCGACCTCTTCGGGAAAGTTACATGCATAAAAGCCCAACTCCAGTGTCTTTGCCTTAATCGCTTCGGCCACATCCTTTGGCACTTCTCCCGTCTTCTCGACCTGCTCTTCATGCGGATAAATTTCATTTTCAACGAAAGAGCGCACTGTAGAGACGATCATCTCTTGCTCTTCATTCAAGCCGTACTGCATCTATCTTTTTCGCTCTTTCAGTCTTTTCTTCATCGCCGCTTTGCCCGCATCCGTGCCGTCATGCCAAGAGCCAAAAAGCATATCCCAAGGCACATCCAAATTGCCATAGTTGCACTCAAAATATCGATGATGAAGCTGATGGTGAAAATTTCCCAAATGAAGGCGTTTTTTGTTTCGAAACAGCACACCTTCAAATCCAGTATGGGTTGTGATCGCAAGAAGACCGTAAAACATCAGATGGAAGATCACGTGGACTGGATGTGAGGCAAAGGCGAAATGGATCAAAACAGACCCAAAGTAAAACAAATGCTCCACCGGATGCATCGACAGTCCAGACCAAGGCCCGATATCTGTGTTCCTATGGTGTAAAGCATGAAACCGGTACATCACATCCGTATGCAAGAAACGATGCATCCAGTAGAAGTAAAAACTCTCCCAGACCGGGATCAAGAAGAAGATCGCAATAAACCAGATCGGATTGGTACCCCACGTGATGACACCGGCAAAGCCATTCGCCATCGCCCACCAGAGAAGAACTTCATAAACTGTCCAAATCGTGACACCTGACCCAAGCGTCCAGCATATATTGTCTAACAATTGATCCGAGAAAGTGAACATACGCCCTTTGCGCGGAAACGGACGTGGATCGAACTTCAGGTCCTGACCTTGAAGAGCGTATGTGTGAAACCAAAGATGAAGAACACTTGCAACGGCGGTCACAACAATGACGTTTCGTAGCCAAATCTGCGCAATCCAACCGACCCGCAAATCGGAGGTTTGATCCAAGCTTGGGCTGCCAATCCACAGCGCACAAAAAGCCAGTCCGACAATTGCCAAATTGACTGTGATAAAAAACCAACTGTCAAAATACCAACGGAATGCAGCATATGGTCTTGGTGGCCAAGACCACAATGGAGAGACCTTAATCGGAAGGTCAGGTATGTGGTTCCATTCACTCATGTATACATCTGTTTCTTGCGCGCGCGAGTCTTTGCCGTAGCCTTTTCTGATCCGTCATGAAACGATCCAAACCAACGATCCCATGGCATTTCGATGGTACCATAATTACATTCAAAATAGCGATGGTGAAGTTGATGGAAGAAGTCACCGATCTGAGCGCGATCCTTGTCCGCGATGTAAAGCCTATCAAACCCGGAATGACTGAATATCGGATGCATAGATTGCATGTAGCCATGGAACAAAACATGGATCGGATGGCTTGGTATAACGAAATGAATTAAGAAATTCGTATAAAACAACAAGTGTTCAATTGGATGCATTGAAATGCCAGACCACGGCCCGACATTTACGTTCCGATGGTGCAAGGAATGCGCAATCTTATAAAGAACAGGGACGTGCAAAAGGCGATGTACCCAGTAGAAGTGAAAGCTGGACCACACGACAAGGACCGGAAACATCAACACAAACCAAACAGGATTCTCGGGGAAGAAGAAAGCAGGCGCATAACCATTTGCCATCGCCCAATACACAGGAATCTGAAATGCAGTCCAAAGCGTGATACCCGATGCAATCGTCCAAAACATATTGTCGAGCACCTGACTTCGAAACGTGTAAGTCCCGTTATTATTGGCCGGGCTTCGCGCATCGAACTTCGTCGTCATACCCTGACCTTTACGCTGATAGAGCCACCAATGAAGACCCCCCGCGGTGACCACATGGGGAATAAGATTAGACAGGTATACGCGAAACATCCAAGACCAATGCCATTCTGCCATCGCTTCCAATGGAGGTAAGATTACGAAAAACGCAGCAATCGCCAAAACAATTGTAAACGTAGTGGTCGACGTTGCCAACCAATAGGCCGAATACCACTTCCAGACCGCTATCCAGTCAACGGGCCAGTTGAAAAGCGGATTCAAAGCAACCGGGTGACCTGGCCTGTAGTGCCAGCGCGCCGCCTCTTTATCATTTGCAAAGTTGCTCATAGCATCATCACCCTATTGCTCGAAAGACTGCTGATTTACGACCCAAGCTCTCGATTATAAACGACATTTACGCTGCCGCTTTTGAAGCGAGACCTCAAAGCAAAGTGAATTCCTTCCAAGCACCCATTTCTTATGAAGCGTAGTTGGACCCTTCATCGTCCAAGATTGCCTTCAACTCATTTAGATGTTTCTCCCCTTGTTCGGGATAGAGTTCCATCTCTGTCGCTGTTTTTTCTGCAATTTCATCGGGCAGAATACGAAGCTTCTGTCCGGTTTGAAGCGCTTGAATAAATGTCTCACAGGCCCGCTCAAAGTAGTACATCCGATTGAATGTCTCGGCCACCGTATCTCCTATGACCATAACGCCGTGATTACCCATGATCATAACTTTGTGTTTTGGATTCTTCAGAAGCTGTGCGCAACGTGCGCCTTCCTCTTCGAGAGCAAGTCCACCATATGCGTCATCGACAACGTATCGACCAAAGAACGTCGCACAATTCTGATCAATCGGATATAATGTACTGTCTGCCAAGCAGGCTAGAACAGTTGCGTGAACAGAATGAACATGCATCGCGCACCTTGCATGGGTACAATTTCGGTGGATTCCGCCATGCAGTCCCCAAGCCGTAATATCTGGGGCATCTGGGCCTTCCAATGTGTCTGGGTCATTCGCATCAACGACAATCATGTCGCTTGCCTTGATCCGGCTAAAATGCACTTGATTTGGGTTCATCAGAAATTTTGAACCATCATCATTGATGGATAAACTAAAATGGTTCGCCACCGCCTCATGCATGTTTAGGCGCGCCGCCCAACGAAACGCCGCAGCCAAGTCGACGCGTTCTTGCCAGAACTCCATATTTGGACGAAGTTGTGTCACGCTCATCTTAAACCTCCAGATCTTTCACAGAACAAAAGCCGCATCAGAACGAAGTCTCAATTAGAATTGCGACATAGCCCATGTCTTATTTGAAGCATCGCAAAATAAAAAGCCGGGCGCGAACGCCCGGCCAGGAAGAGAGGAGGTTCCCCTAAGGGAAAATCACGCCTTATTTCGCAATATCGTAGGCATCCATACCCAGCTCGGTTGTATCGAGACCTGCGATCTCTTCTTCCTCACCGACACGAATGCCCATTGTGACCTTCAATAGGAACCATACGATTGCGGACAATACGATTGTCGCGCCACCGATGACCACAATACCACCCAATTGAGCGGTAATT
The DNA here is from genome assembly GCA_039814625.1 of Pseudomonadota bacterium. GTDB lineage: Bacteria > Pseudomonadota > Alphaproteobacteria > Rhodobacterales > Rhodobacteraceae > Amylibacter. The sequence goes on along the minus strand of JBCCAU010000002.1, from coordinate 308,599 downwards.
GTTGCAGAGCCTGAGAAGACGACCGCGATCGTACCCCAGATGCCTGCGAACAAGTGAACTGGAACCGCGCCAACGACATCGTCGATTTTCAGCTTGTCCAGAAGCGGAACACCAAAGACAACGATCACGCCGCCAACGGCACCGATCAAAGTTGCTGATCCCAAACCTGGTGCCAAAGGCTCAGCCGTGATGGAAACCAGACCCGCAAGCGCACCGTTTAAAACCATCGTCAAATCCGCTTTACCATACAGGACAGAAGTCAGGATTAGCGCCGCAAATGCACCACCCGCTGCGGCAGTGTTTGTATTCGCAAAGATACGCGAAACATCTGCAACATCACCAATAGAGCCCATTGCAAGCTGTGAACCGCCGTTGAAGCCGAACCAACCCAGCCACAGGATAAACGTACCCAGTGTCGCCAAAGGCAGGTTGGAACCCATCATAGGAACAACAGCACCATCTTTGTATTTGCCCAAACGTGGTCCGAGGATGATTGCGCCAACCAAAGCAGCCCAACCGCCAACCGAGTGTACGATTGTGGAACCCGCAAAGTCAGAGAAGCCAAATTCGCCAACGAAACCGCCGCCCCATGTCCAAGATGCTGTCAGCGGATAAATAATACCCGTTAGAAAGCCCGTGAAGATCAGGAATGGCCACAGTTTAATACGCTCTGCCACTGTACCGGAAACGATCGATGCGGTTGCCGCACAGAACATCAACTGGAAGAAGTAATCTGATCCAGTGGAGGCGTAGGCATAATCGTCAACACCGTCTGCGGCAACGCCAACAGCTTCTAGAACTGCAGGACCAAACAAGCCAGAGACATAGCCATCAATCGCCCAAGTTCCCAATGGATACATTAGGTTATAGCCAATCAGATAGTACATGATGGAAGCCAAACCGAACAAACCCATGTTTTTGGTCAGCTGCATTGTTACGTTTTTCGAGCGAACAAGACCCGCTTCCAGCATAGCAAAACCACATGCCATGAAGAAGACGAGGAAGCCGCCAATCAAAAACAACAGTGTGTTGAAAATCCACACGACGTCCGTTGGCACAGTTGCTGGTACCTCAGCATCCTGCGCAAAGCCCAGAGCGGGAAGCGCAACCAGCGCTGCCGTTAGGCCAAGGGTTTTCATATTCATCAGTTTTCCCTCTTTCATAATTACACAGCGTCGTCGCCGGTCTCGCCTGTGCGGACCCGGACGGCTTGTTCAACTGGGACAACAAAGATTTTGCCGTCACCGATTTTACCTGTCTTCGCAGCTGTCTCGATTGCTGATGTTGCTGCTTCAACCACGTCGTCAGAGACGACAACTTCGATGCGTACCTTTGGTACGAAGTTCACGGAGTATTCAGCTCCGCGATAGATTTCTGTGTGACCAGATTGGGCACCATAGCCCTTCACTTCTGTCACCATCATGCCCGTCACGCCGGCCGCAGTCAGCGCTTCACGCACCTCTTCCAGCTTGAAGGGTTTTATTGTGGCAATGATCAGTTTCATTTGACCCCCTTACTCATAGATTCGAACGGTTCATTCCGCTCTGCACGGGGGTTACGGAAGCGAGAGCCAAGTCACCAAGACTTGGGCAGGACTTTGCCTAAAAGCCACGCATATCTGACGGTTTTAGCAGCAATAAACAAAATGTGACTAAAAACTAATCATATTCTAAACGTCATTCAGGCAGAGTTTTTTACTTCGCAATAGCGTATCAAATCCTTACATAGAGGGAAGAACCTTGCAAAAAGGCGGAAGGCGGCAGTCATGAGCGATCATCGCAAACGATCTGGGTTGGTCGCGGAAAAGCGGAAGTTTGTTTCCGAAAATCCGAAGGCTAAGCAACCAAAACACAAAAAGGTCCAAAAACCACAGCGCCATTGGACACTCCGCATCTTGTTTTCGGTTTTTCGTATCTTTTGGTGGCTTGGAACCCGCGTGGCCATTGTTCTTGTGCTGTTCATAGGCGGCTGGACATTGTGGGATTTTTCGCAATTACCGTCGCTTCAGAAAATGGTGGATGACCGTGAAAATGGATCCATCACTTTACTGGATAAAGATGGTAAAGTCTTTGCTTGGCGTGGCGACCAGTTCGGCGGACTTGTCACCGCCGAAAGTGTATCACCGCACCTAAAGAATGCCGTTATCGCGGTCGAAGACAAACGCTTCTATTATCATCTCGGTGTCTCACCGCGCGGGATTGCCTCGGCGGTGCGCATCAACATGCGTGAAGGCCGCTCAGCCTTAGATGGTCATGGCGGCTCAACGATCACGCAGCAGGTCGCAAAGCGTGTCTTCTTTCCAAATATGGGCGGGATGGAGCGGAAAGTACGCGAAGTGCCACGGTCTCTGGCCATGGAGTTGAAGTTTACAAAAGACGAGATTTTGGCAATCTATCTGAACCGGGCGTACCTTGGCGCTGGCACCTTTGGCTTTGAGGCCGCAGCGCAACGCTATTTCGGCAAATCTGCGCGCAGCTTGAACATTGCAGAGTCCGCGATGCTTGCAGGTCTTTTGAAGGCGCCATCGCGCTTCAACCCAACGAATAACTTCGATCGAGCCGCTGACCGCGCAAGCCTAATAATTGGGTTGATGGCCGAGCAGGGTTATATATCCGCTGACGAAGCCCAAATGGCCCGCGCAAATCCTGCGACCCTGTCTCGGGTTGCGCGCGAACAAACGGGCGGGTTCTATGCAGATTGGATTGTAGAGACCGCGCCAGAGTTCTTAATCAAAGACAGCGCAAACGATCTGATTATACAGACAACCTTTGACCCCAATTTACAGCGCGCCGCAGAGTTGGGTTTACAAAAAGTCTTCAACGAAAAAGTTAAAGAAGGATCGGAAGCACAAGCTGCGATTGTCATCATGACACATGACGGTGCCGTGCGTGCAATGGTTGGTGGGCGCGACACCGGCTTGCCAGGTCAGTTCAATCGAGCCACACAAGCCTTTCGTCAAACAGGTTCATCTTTCAAGCCCTTTGTCTACGGGGCCGCACTTGAAAGCGGATGGGGTGGAAACTCCATCCTAGACGATAGCCCTTTTTGCATACAAATTCCTGCACAGCCGGATTACTGCCCAGAGAACTACGACCGTGAGTTCAAGGGCCTGATGACAATGACACAGGCTTTGGCCGAATCGCGTAACACTGTGGCCGTCAAAGTATCTGAAGAGGTGGGTCGCGCCCGTGTCCGCGCTGTTGCGAATGACCTTGGTGTGCGCGCCGATCTAAGCGATACGCCTTCGCTAGCGCTTGGCGTATCAGAATCCACATTGCTGGATATGACATCCGCATATGCCGGAATCCGAAACAACGGCATCGCTGTGACACCCTTCGGGTTTCGTCAAATCGTCTTGCAAGGAGAACGCACGCCGCTTTTTTCACAAAGTCCAGTTGAAGGGACACGCGTTCTATCCGACCGCGCCGCAGGCGAGTTGATGTTTATGATGTCACAGGTTGTTTCGGTCGGTACGGGCCGTCGTGCGCGCATGGAAGGTTGGGACATAGCAGGTAAAACTGGAACAACCCAAGGCCTTCGCGACGCTTGGTTTATCGGTTTTACGTCCGAATACATTGCAGGCGTTTGGATGGGTTACGACGACAACTCTCAGATGAGCGGTGTTACCGGCGGCTCTATCCCAGCTGATATCTGGCGGGAAACAATGATCGGGGTGCATCAAGGTCTAACACCAACGCCACTGCCTGCAATTTTACCGGCACCGCGTCCCGAAGATGTCGTGGACCGAAATTCGACGATTGAAGATGCGATCAGTCGCGAGCTTAACAAAGTTGAGGAGAAAGTCGAAGAAGCCGTGACCAACTTCTTCGACAGATTATTCAATCGAAATTAGACGTTCGGCAAATCTGCTATCAGTTTGTCCAGATCGCCCCCACGTGCATCCAACATGGCCCCAATTTCGCCACGCTCGGTGACCAGCATGGAGATGCCCTCGATGACAATGTCAAAAATTCGAGGAGAGCCTTTGACGTCGCGAACTTGCCACTCAACTTCAACATCACTTCCAGATGGTAAGGAAACATCCGTTGCAACAGCATAGCCCCGCTTCGTTTCAGAAGCCCCCGTTACCACGAACTTAGCGCCCGAAAATTCATCAAAGCGCCGCCCATATTTCTTGGACAAAAATCCGCCAAAAGCATCTGTGTAGCGGCGTTTCTGGCCATCACTTGCGGAACGCCATGCAATGCCCAAAGACCCAGCTGCAACAAGCGGCACATCAGCATAGCGATCAAAAATTCGTTCAAAATCCCGATACAAAGCCGAGCCGGATTTGCCTGAATCGATCGTCTCTTGAACATCCGACAAAGCACGCTCGACCAGGGAAGTGGCACTGTTTTCCGTCAATGCAAAGCTTGGCATTGCAATCGCCGAAAGTGAAAGCACCAAACAAGACCGGCGCGTGATTTGGAACAAATTCGACATCTTGAGTCTCCTACAAATCCTGATCAAACAGATCGTCCAACAGATCATCCCCGTAAGGGTCATCTACTACTGCACCATTTGGGCCGGATTTGCTCAAATTGAAGCGACGGTTCTGCACATAGGCCAATTGTTGCGCAGAATAGCTGTCTTCACTGTCATACAGGATGGAATCTACAAGATCCGCAAACTCATTTCGGTTCGAAATGTAAGATGTCAAAGTTACCGTAGCCGTGATCGGACGTGCTTTTGGCTCAATCTCTCCGATTGGGTCCAACAAAAATAGATCGACGATAAGGCCGACCGCGTCGCGTTCTGTGCTGGCACCCCAAAACGGAACTTCAATAAAGTTACCCTCTTTGAAACCCCAGACATGAAGCGTTTCGCCAAAGTCCGTATCATCATTTGGGATCCCAAACTCGGTCGCTGGATCCTTTATGCCCAGACCCACAGCCAAGTTAACCGTAAGACGCATTGTGTCTTGGAAGGCCGACAAAAGCCTAAATTGCAGAACCTTGTTCAAAATTCTGTTCGGTAGGGAAATCGTCTCGGCCGCAGCTTGGACAGAGGCATCGACATCTGGGCCAATAACTTTTCCATACGCGTTTGCAACGGGGCCAACCAAAGCACGATCAAAACCCTTGTTAAACTCATGAACCTTTCGATTACCCCTTTCATAAGGGTCAGAGATCAACTGACCCGGAGGTGCTTCGGCACAACTCGCTACTGTAAAAGTCAAAAGCATGGCCCCGAAAATACGGGATATTTGTCTGCGCATGGTCAATCTCCAGTGCTGCACATACCGGCGTCATAGGTCATCTGTATGGGTTTGTCGATCAAAGCGAAATGTCACACCAAAACTTCTTCGGCTTGTTGCGAACTCACACCAAATACGCGTTTGTACCGGTCAATTTCATCTTGAGGTCCCATCGCCTTGTTAGGGTTGTCAGACAATTTCACCGTCGAGCGCCCATTCACCGAGACTGCCTTGCAAACTAATGAAAACGGAGCCAGCCTGTCATCAGGGCTTAACCCTCGAAAATCGTTCGTCATCAAAGTACCCCATCCAAAGGCGATCCGGGCGCGACCTTTGAACTGGGCTGACAACTGTTCAATCTTTGGCACATCCAAACCATCAGAAAAAATGATCAACTTTTCTTTGGGATCCTCACCGCGAGCATGCCACCAAGCAATTGCAGCCTCTGCGCCCACGGCGGGATCGCCGCTATCGACACGAATTCCGGTCCATTTCGACAGCCAGTCAGGCGCGTTCTCAAGAAAAGGTTCTGTGCCATATGTGTCGGGTAAGATGATCAGAAGGTTCCCGTCATGGTCCTTTGCCCAATCCTCTAAAACGGCATAAGGTGCGCGCGCTAAGTCCTGGTCCGTATCGGTAAGCGCAGCATAGACCATTGGCAGCTCATGAGCGTTCGTTCCGATCGCCTCGACCTCTCGACGCATTGCAATCAAACAATTGGATGTCCCGGTAAAGCTGGGCCCCAACCCCTCAATCATCGCTTGGACACACCAATCCTGCCACAAGAAACTGTGGCGGCGTCTTGTCCCAAAGTCAGCCAAAGCCAAATTGTCGATCGATCTCAACCGTTGAATCTTTTCCCACAACTTTGTCATAGCACGGGCATATAAGACCTGCAGTTCAAACTTTCCGAAATCACGTATGACGACACGCGAGCGCAGTTCCATCAAGATGGACAAAGCGGGAATCTCCCAAAGCATCACCTCGGGCCAAGTGCCCTCAAAGGTAAGCTCATATTGATCTCCGACGCGCTCGAGATGATATGGCGGCAGTCGAAGCCCCTCAAACCATTGCAAAAATTCCAAAGTGAACATTTGCCGCTTGCCGTAAAACATATTTCCGCGCAGCCACGTGCTTTCACCACGCGATAGAGAGAGTGACCGAACATTGTCCAACTGCTCTCGCAACTCCCCTTCATCGACCAGATTTGCCAAAGGCACATGTTTAGACCGGTTGATTAAACTGAAAGTCACATTGGCATTGGCACGATTGTGAAACACAGATTGGCACATCAACAATTTGTAAAAATCGGTATCGATCAAAGATCTGACAATAGGATCTATTTTCCATTTATGGTTCCATACGCGCGTTGCGATATCGACCATGGCACTGCCCTCCAATTCTTATGTTCAGCGGTAAGGCCACTAGACCCATCCGTCAACGAAGGCTATCAGACGCGCCATGTCTGAATTTGTTGTTGCCGCACTGTATCACTTTACGAAATTCGATGATCCCGACAGTTTGCGACCCGGGCTCCAGAAACTGTGTGATGCGCATGGCATAAAAGGCTCGCTCCTGATTGCCGCCGAGGGCATAAATGGAACGATTGCTGGGTCTCGTGATGCAGTTGATGCCGCCCTTATAGCGATCCGGGCCCTTCCTGGCTGCAAAGCGCTCGAACATAAAGAAAGCCTAGCCCAGCATATGCCGTTCTTGCGGATGAAAGTGAAACGTAAGCGCGAAATCGTTACGATGGGACAACCAGAGGTGGACCCTACATCGGCCGTTGGTCGATACATAGAACCAAAGGAATGGAATGACCTAATTGCACAAGACGATGTGGTGGTGATCGATACGCGCAACGATTATGAAGTTGCGATCGGCACATTCAATGGGGCAATTGATCCAGATACGAAGAGCTTTGGAGAGTTTCCAAACTGGTGGGAAAAGAACAAGGATCGGTTTCATAGTAAGCGCGTCGCGATGTATTGTACCGGCGGAATTCGGTGTGAAAAGTCAACGAATTACCTGCTCTCTCAAGGGGTAGAAAATGTGTATCACCTTAAAGGCGGAATCTTAAAATATCTCGAGCAGATACCGCAAAGTGAAAGTTTGTGGACTGGAGAATGCTTCGTCTTCGATAGCCGGGTAAGTGTCAAACACGGTTTGGAAGAAGGGCAATATGCGTTGTGTTTCGCATGCCGTATGCCGTTGGCACCTGAAGATTTCAAACGGCCTGAATATGAGAAGGGTGTCTCTTGTCATCAGTGTATTTCCCTGCATGATGAAGAGCGCCGTATGCGGTTTCGCGAAAGGCAAAAGCAAATCGAACTCGCTGACAAGCGTGGAGAAAGTCATATCGGCTAATGGAACTTGAGCTATGGGTTTATGCCGCCCTTTTCGCCGTTGCCGTTTTCGCAGGCACAATTGACGCGATTGCCGGCGGCGGCGGATTGCTGGTTCTACCTGCGCTTCTATTGGCAGGTGTGCCGCCGTTGACCGCATTGGGTACAAATAAATTTCAAGGTTTGTTCGGATCGGGATCTGCGAGCTTCGCGTTTTGGCAAATGGGTCATTTGGACCTCCAGAAATGGGGCGGTATCGCCTTGTTGTGCGCGACCACTTCCGCTTTTGGTGCATTTGTGGCTTCTATTCTGCCCATTTCCACCTTGAACTTAATCGTACCCTTCTGCATGATCCTGCTTGCACTATACTTTTTATTCAAACCCAATTTTGACGCCGAACGACGCCCAATTTTACCTCTAGGTGTCATTGCTTTTCTGTTCGTACCTTTGGTCGGATTCTACGATGGGATTTTCGGACCTGGCGCAGGAAGTTTCTACATGGCCGTTTTTGTTGGGCTTGGTGGGATCACGATACTTACGGCAACAGCGCAAACCAAATTAGTGAATTTCGCTTCAAATGTAGGGGGTTTTCTTATCTTCGCCCTTATCGGATCAATCGCCTGGAAACTCGGTCTACTTATGGCCATTGGCCAATTGATTGGTGGACGTATCGGAGCGGGCTTTGCCATTAGACGAGGAGAAAGGCTCATTCGGCCGCTGCTGGTGGTGATGTCGCTTGCGATGGCGGTGCGTCTTTTGTTCGGCGGATAGTGCCATCACGAATGGCTTCGACTTGTGCGACAAGCTCGGCCTTTTTCACGGGCTTCGACAAGTAACTGTCCGCCCCAGTTTCCAAAAACCGTTCTTCATCTCCGGCCATCGCATGTGCCGTTAGAACCACAATTGGAACCGGAGACAGACCCGTTTGGGCCTCGTGCTCGCGGATCAGGCGTATAGCTTGATTTCCATCCATTTCAGGCATGGAGATATCCGTAATCACTGCATCGGGACGTCCACTATGATATTCTGACATCAACTCGCGCCCGTTTCCAGCCAAACGAAACGCACAATTCAGCCCCGACAGCATCCTTTGCAAAACCAACAGGTTCGTCTTGTTGTCTTCCGCGATGATCAAATCGAGTTCGCGCAAATCATCTTCATCGTCTGGTAAACTTTGTCGGATCGCGCTTGGTTCTTCGGAAAGACCAAACAGTACGCCGAGAGATTTAAATATATCGCGGCGCAGTACGGGCTTTTGCAGAACATGGTCAAAGGCATCTCTATCCTTTGCCTGAATGCCTGCCGTGGAGACCGAACTTAAGCATACAATTGTGCCCATGAAACCTTCGCGGCGCAGTTCTCTTGCCAGATCCGCACCACTTTCACCAGGCATGAGGTAGTCGGTCAGAATCAAATCGATTGTCGGATCTTTTCGATAGTCTTCACGGGCGCTTCTGGCCGTCGAAGCGCAAACGACATCTATCCCCAATTGGCCCATTTGTTTTTGTAAGATAAGACGGTTCTGCGCAAGATCGTCAACGATCAATGCTTTCGAATAGCGTTTCGCAACTTCATCCGTTTTGGGCATGAAATCTTGAGCGTCAGAATGCAGTTCCAGTGGCAAGCGCACACCAAATACCGATCCCTCGCCCAAGACGCTGTCCGCCCAAACTTCGCCGCCCATCAGCTCAACCAGCTTCTTAGTTATCGTCAAGCCAAGGCCTGTGCCTTCATAACGCCTTGTGCTGTCCTGGTCCGCTTGTTTGAACTCCGCAAAAACAAGGTTAAGCTTCTCTGGACTGATCCCTATACCTGTGTCTTCTACAGCAATACGGACATCAAATTGGCCACTATCATCGAGCATTCCGACTACACGAACTGTTACGAAACCTTCATCCGTGAATTTTATTGCGTTGCCAACCAGGTTCAGCAGCACTTGGCGTAACCGTCCGGCGTCCCCAACAAATCGGATTGGTAGAAACAAATCATAGTCAAAAATGAGCACCAATCCCTTGTCGCGCGCTCGACTTTGTAACAGGGTAATAGCTTCGTATACGGTTTCTTCCAGATCAAAAGGTGCTGGGAAAATTTCCATCTGGTTTGCTTCAATTTTTGAATAATCCAGTATGTCGTTTATGATCACCAACAAGGCTTCACCTGAATTTCGGATCGTCTGAGCGTAAAGCATCTGATCAGGTGTAAGCGCCGTTTCCGACAATAGATCCGCCATTCCTACAACGCCATTCATAGGCGTTCGTATTTCATGGCTCATATTTGCAAGAAAAGCAGATTTTGCGCGCGACGACGACTCGGCCTCTAATTTGGCAACTTCCAGTTCATTCTCGCGCGTTTTATCATTTGTGACATCTTCGAAATAATGAAGGTAGTCACCATTTCCGACCCTTGCTTCGGTCACATGCAGCCACCGCCCATCATCCAGTTGCAGATCAAACGACCGGAAATCCCCTTTGTCCCAACGCTCTTCTTCGCGGACGATGTGTCGCCGCCGCTCTAGATTGGAGAGGGACGGAAAACAGACCTGAAGCATGTTGTCCAACACATCATAGCGAGGCGTCCCTCTCAGAAGAACACGATCGGGATCCTGAATTAAACTGCCGTATTTGGTGTTCGCAGTAACTAAAGCGAAACTTGGATCATAAACAGCAAACCCACCAGGCAGCACCGATATTGCGTCCCAGAGCCGCGCCTCTGCCGCAACCAAACCTTCGTTTGCAACACTTACCTCTTGGGTTTTTCCAGCAAGGAGAGTCTCGAGCTGTTGATTAGCGGCCCAAAGCTCGTTCGCCTTAACCTCCAACAACTCTTCAGCTGCTTCTCGTGCCCGCGTCTGGCGTTTCAGACGCGACTCAAGAACTGATATTTTGGCTTCAAGCCCGTCCATTTTAACTTAGGGCTACGTCAAATCGACAACGATTAACTCCATCAAACGCTTCGTCTTTTCGCGCAACAGAGAGACCTGAGCCAAAATGAACAGACGCCCCTTGGATCATTCCATAGGCCAAATCGGCGAATGGGCGGGTGCTTTCGTAGTTCATGACCAAATGATTTGGGCTTGGCCGTTCGGTCGTGAATTTGGGCAGCTCGGCGTCAGGATATAATTTGCGCACTTCCGTATGGATATGATCTTCTATCCCTTCGAGAAAGTCGAGTATACTCATGGTGTCACCGATAATCTTCGAATGGCTTTCGGCCAATTGACCAAATAGGTGCTTCCCAAAAGCCTGCACCATTTCTGCAACTTCTTGTCCCGTCGCATTGTGCAAGAAAACCAGCATATCAATCATCTCATCATGATCATAAGTTCCGACAGATGTGTAAGATCCACCCGAAGGAAGGTCACAGGCGTCAATCATTTTCTCAGTCATTTCTGGCCCTGCGACCTCGTCCACAAAGTCTAAAAATTCCGTAAAGACTATTCCACGCATGAAACCCCCTATGGTTTGCTGATACAAACTGAATGGCGATCAGAGGTTAATCCGCATCTAACGCTATTCCCCCTTTCATTTCAGATTGCGCAGTTCTTACTGGACGCTCGCATCATAGAACTCTAGCCGAAGCCTATGTCACACACTCGCGCTATCGGCATTTTAATCCTGCTCTTGTTGGCATTCCTTTGGGGTCTCGGGTTTGTGTTCCAACGCAGCGGAATGGACCATATCGGCCCCTACACTTTCAATGCTGCGCGCTTTGTCGTAGGCGCAATCTCTTTGCTTCCGGCGTTGTACTTCTTTGCGCGCAAAACGGCCCGATCAAAACGACCAACCCTTTGGAAAGCCTCACTTCTAGGTGGGATCTTCTTCTTCGGCGGGATTACCTTCCAGCAAGTCGGGATCGTGTATACCACTGCGGGGAAGACCGCATTTATCACAGGTTTATATATTGTGATTGTGCCCATTTTATCGATCGCTTTGGGGCAAATCGCACGCTGGAATGTTTGGCTAGCCTGCGTGATTGCGGTCATTGGTCTGTTTTTTCTGTCAGAAACCTCAAGCCTCAATTTGCAATATGGCGACACACTCGTTCTGATCTGTGCGTTCTTTTGGGCCGCACAGATCGTCGTTGTGGGGCGTATGGCTGATCAATTGGATGGGCCCAGCTTTGCTTTTGGTCAGGTCTTAACCGTAACAGCAATTGCAATCCCAACCGCGCTGATCTTGGAAAACCATAGTTGGGCGGATATCTGGGCTGCAAAGGGTGCTATCCTATTTGTCGGAGTGATCGATACCGGCCTTGCTCTAATTCTACAAATTTTGGGACAGCGCCGGGTTCCGGCCACCGCCGCCGGCATCATCCTAAGTCTCGAAGCCGTTTTTGGCGCAATTTGCGGCTATCTTTTTCTGGCCGAGATCATCACACAACGCATGTTTGTGGGCGGTATACTGATGCTCAGTGCAATGGTCATCGCACAGCTTAGCTTGCCACGGCTCTTACCACGCGCTGACCCAACGGGACCTCTTTGATTGGTAGGTGGACCAAAGCACTAAACAGGCCGACACCAACACCAACCCACCAAACAACATTGTAGTTCCCATAAATGTCGAACATGGCACCGCCCAACCAAACACCTAAAAACGAACCCAATTGATGGCTGAAAAAGACAATACCATAAAGGGTTCCCATATATCTTAATCCATAAATATACGCGACCAAGCCCGAGGTTAAAGGCACCGTCGCAAGCCACAATGACCCCATGGCACCTGAAAACAATAAAACCGTAAACGGAGTGATCGGAAACAAAATGAACAAAGCCGCCACGATTGTGCGTCCAAAATAGATCACGGCCAGCAGGTTCTTCTTGGAATAGTGTTTCCCCAAATACCCCGCCAACAACGTACCGCCGATATTTGCCAGGCCAATCACTGCAATCGCGACAGCGCCCAGCGCACTTGTTGTCGTTACGCCCAGATTATGCAGCAAACTGCCTGGTGTGATTTGCGAACAGAAATCCGTGACCATCGCTGGAAAATGTGCAGTCACAAACGCCAATTGGTACCCACAAGAAAAAAAGCCCAGAAAGATCAACGTATAGCTGGGATCCCTAAACGCTTTTATAAGAATTTCGCCCATGCTTTCTTCCAGCTCTGCTTTGCTGGCAGCCTCAGGTCCTCTCATAAATGGTAAGACCAACAGACTTGCTAAGATCACAGCTGCAAAGGTCAGAAACACCATTTGCCATGTCATAATACCCAATAAAAATTCGGCCACGGGCGGGCCGACGACTTGGCCGGCGGATCCGGCTGCCGTCGCAATGGCCATGGCCATTGCGCGATTTTCGTCACTTGCAGCCCGACCCACAACAGCCAAAATCACGCCAAACCCTGTCCCGGCAATGCCAAATCCGACAAGGATTTCCAAGAACTGATGCCCGCCCGGCGTGACCGCAAATGCAGACAAAGCCAGCCCCAATGCATAAACTAATGCGCCCAACACAATCGCGCGTCGGTCTCCAAACTTTTCGGCAATTGCGCTGAAGATTGGCTGGCCAATGCCCCAAAAAAGATTCTGAATCGCGATGGCCAAACTGAATTCGGCACGCGGCCAATTGAACTCTTCAGCAATGGGAATTTGGAAAACTCCAAAGGATGCGCGGATCGAGAAACTGATCAACATAATGACGCAACCACCAATCAAGATCGGCGTAAACAATTTTGCCTGCTGCTCGCTCATAAAGTGCTCTCCATTGAACGCTCGTTCGGAGCTTGATAGGCCGATACTCACGGGGAATTGTCAAATCAAAGGCTGTGCGTGCTGCCATCACAAATATATGCCGAACAGATCAAGCGTAGACTTCTACGTGACGATCCTGACCAAAGAGAGGTGCTGTTCCTATTGGATCAGCTCGCGTCTGATCTTGAAGACTACAACCCAAAACCGGGATGGTTGCGCTCGGGCCTCTTTGGCGTCCCACCCAAACCCCCAAAAGGCCTATATATGTACGGTGGTGTTGGTCGCGGAAAATCCATGTTGATGGATTTGTTCTATGAGGCGACTCCAATTCGGCGCAAAGCGCGGGTTCATTTTCACGCATTTATGCAAAGCATTCATGACGAGATGCACAAAGCACGACAAACCGGCGTGTCAGACGCCATCGCCCCGGTTGCCGAAAACGTCATCCGCGATGCGAAGCTGTTGTGTTTCGATGAGATTCAGATCACAGATATCACCGATGCAATGATCGTTGGTCGCTTGTTTGAAAAACTATTTGATGCAGGCCTTATCGTTGTGACGACGTCAAACCGCCATCCCAGCGATCTTTACAAGGACGGCCTCAACCGGCATCTGTTTTTGCCTTTTATAGATCTTATCGAGAACCGCTTAAACGTGCACAATCTAGACAGTCAAACCGACTATCGCCAAAGCAGATTGGCCCGCGAACAAGTCTATTTCCATCCCCTTAATGCCGCCAATGCCGCGCGCGTAGATGCGCTTTGGATTAAGCTCGCGACGAGCAAGGCAAAGCCGTTGGAGCTAAAGAACAAAGGACGGATCATCACCTTGCCTGAGTTTTCAAATGGGGTCGCCCGCGCGCGCTTTATCGATCTGTGCGACATTCCCCTCGGTCCCGGCGACTATCTTAAGATTGCTGATGCGGTACGTGTCCTGTTTCTAACAGATGTTCCGCGCCTCAATAATACACAGAACAATTCCGCAAAGCGTTTCGTTACGCTGATCGATACGCTTTACGAGGCAAAGACGAGACTGATTGTGACCGCTGCGGCGGAACCCGAAGCGCTCTACTCTGAGGGCAAAGGCGCATTTGAATTTCAACGCACCGCCAGTCGGTTGCGAGAGATGATGTCAGATGGATGGGGGACTTGATGCGCATTGCTTTGGCTGGCGCGACCGGGACAATTGGGCAAGCTGTTGCTCTTACCTTATCTCAGGACGGGCATGAGTGTATAAAATGCGCGCGTGCGGATTTCTTGGATGTATCAAAGCTATCCGAACGGCTAACAGGTTGCGACGCTGTCATTTCCTGCATCGCATCGCGCACGGGAGCTCCGCAGGATGCATGGGCGGTTGATCATGATACAAATCTCGTATTGCTTCATTCCGGAAAAACTGTTGGGATCAACCGTTTTATTCTTCTCTCTGCAATATGCGTTCAAAAGCCAAAGCTTGCTTTTCAACACGCGAAATCTGCATTCGAAGAAAAGCTGCGCGCCTCTGGCGTAAATGCCACGATCATTCGGCCCACCGCTTTTTTCAAATCTTTATCGGGTCAGGTGAGCCGCGTTCAATCCGGCAAACCCTTCTTGGTTTTTGGCGATGGTCATTTGACGGCATGCAAACCCATCAGCGATCGCGATCTGGCCCGGTACATCGTCAACGCGATTGCCGACCCAAAAGCAACAAATCAGACACTGTCGATTGGAGGACCCGGTCCGGCGCTAAGCCCAAAGGAACAGGCTGGCTTGCTGTCTGAATTGCTGAATAGCGATGTCCCCGTCCGACATATTCCCATCGGACTTATAAAGGGCATCATTGGTGTCCTTTCTGGACTTGGTTTCATATCCTCTCACTTTCGCCAGAAAGCCGAACTGGCGCGGATTGGGCACTATTATGGAACAGAGTCTATGTTGCTTTGGGATCATGCGCACGAAAGATATAATGCAGATGCTACACCAGAGTTTGGCGAAGATACGTTGCGCGATCACTACGCAAATCTCCTCTCAGGTCGCGTCAAGCATGTCAGCGGCGATCATGCCGTTTTCTAGCCATTTCGCTGCTTTAGTATCTGTTTTCTCAGCACCCGTTGAAATCTAAAATCGCTTCCGGTTTGTTGCCCAATGTCACGGATGCACGTCCATCGATGCCGTCAAGCTTAACTTGGCTTCCTGCAAATTCAGATCCAGCCACTGTAATCTCGCGCGCGCCAATCGTATCATCTACATCTATCGAAAAGCCAAAACGTTCGCCCGCTCCCAAGCCATCAAGAGAGATGGCAATAACAGATTGTCCATCTTTGACATCAGGTTCCACAACGACCCGCGACACGGCGCTCACGACTTGAAACGGTTGAAAAACTTCAACGCCAGCACCAACGTTACTAACATCGAAAATAAGCCGACCGATACTTTGCGAGAGATCAATTTCAATTGCAAATGCATCCAAGTCGCAGGAAGAAGTATTGGTAAAAAAGAAGCGATCCTTCGGAGCACCTTCTACGAATCCAAACTCAACATCAGCAAAAGCAGGTGTTGTTGCTGCACATAAGGCAAGGGCCTGAACGTAGAGTTTCATAGTCACTCCTTAATTGCGATGGGGTATTCACGCCCATCCTTCTGCATGACACGTAGCGCGCAAACCACGATCATCCAGTCCAATTGTCGCCTAATAGCGTTTGCTTGCGCGTACAGTTTTTGCAGATCATGATCCATTTGGTCTCAACACAATGCAGCCGTCCTCTTTTGTCGCTAAATATCCCGGGGTAAATTTGGCGGTACGCACAAGAGGGGCTGCGCCCCTGCAACCCTATCTCAGCGTTTGCAACAATGTCTTCGATGGAAAGCCATCATCTTCAAGACCAATAGACCGCTGGTAAGACTTAATTGCAGCGATTGTATTGGGCCCGATCACGCCGTCCACTCCATCCGTATCAAAGCCGCGTCGTGTCAATTTGCGCTGCAACTCTTTCTTTTCTCTAAAGCTCAATGCCTGTTCGCCGCGCGGCCAAACCGCTACAAAGGGTTCTCCACCCGAAATACGATCCGCAAGATGGCCCACCGCAATCGCGTACGATGTCGCATTGTTATAACGTTTGATCACATAGAAATTATTGAAAACGGCAAAGGCCGGCCCCTTAGAACCTGCAGGTGTAATGATTGCCGCGCGACCATGGTTTGGAATGGGTTGACCATTCATCATTCGCACGCCGGAATTATTCCAGACAGAAACGGCTTGGCGATTATCCTGGCTGGCCGCACCATAATTGAATCCCTGAGGCAGTTTCACCTCTACGCCCCAAGGCCGACCCAGTTGCCAGCCGAACTCTTTCAAGTAATTCCCGGTAGATGCAAGCGCATCGCGTGGATCAGTTTTACTCCAGACATTCCGACGTCCATCGCCGGTAAAGTCCTGCGCATAAGCCTGATAACTTGTGGGGATGAACTGCGTGTGGCCCATCGCACCAGCCCAAGAGCCGACCATCCGGTTTGTGCCAATATCACCGCGCTGTATAATTTTCAGGGCTTCAATCAATTGCGGTTCCGCAAATTTACGACGTTTGCCTTCATATCCCAAAGTCATCAGCGCCTCGATCACATTGATCGATCCCATATTTTCACCGAAGGCACTCTCAATTCCCCAAATCGCCGTGATGACTGAAGCGTCCACGCCATATTTCCGTTCCATAGCCACCAAGTCACTGCGGTTCTGGAACAGCTTGGTTTTACCATTGCGAACGCGTGTGTCGGACACAGCAGAATCCAGATACTCCCACAATTGGCGGGTAAACTCTGGCTGGTAATTTGCCGCTTCAATCACACTTTGGTTCAGCTTAATACCTTCAACAGCCCGATCATAAACGGCGGCGTCAATACCGCGCGAAACCGCCTTGGATTTGAAGCTCCCAACATAGTTTTGAAAACCGGATGTGGACTGGGCCCATACCATTTCGTGACCACTCAAAAATACGGCACTGAAAAATACAGTGCAGCAAACCCAAAAAATTCGTTTCATTGTATCAACCTGCTCTTTTTCCCGACATTCTAGCCGAGCTGGCGTCCAAGCCAATCAAAATCTGAATGCAACACCTCTAGCGGCATATTGGCCCTTTTCAATCTCCAAGATTTAAGGGACGTTCTACGATGCGTATAGCGGAGTAGGTTTATGAGCGGAAAATGGGATTTCTGGATCGACCGGGGCGGCACCTTTACAGACCTTGTCGGGCGTGACCCGAAAGGCGTGATTTACTCTCACAAAGTTCTTTCTGAAAATCCCGAAGCTTATCGTGATGCCGCCGTACACGGTATCCGAGAGATGCTCGGACTAGAACCTGGTTCGGAAATCCCCATCGGCCTGATAAATGCTGTGCGAATGGGAACGACCGTTGCAACAAATGCTTTGCTTGAACGAAAAGGTGAAAGCACAGCATTGATCACCAATCGCGGTTACCGCGATGCTTTGGTGATTGGCACACAACAGCGGCCAGATATTTTTGCCCGTGAGATCATAAAGCCGGAACAGCTCTATACCCAAGTTCGCGAACTTGACGCCCGTGTCTTGGCCGATGGCACAATAGAGTGTCCCTTGGATCCACACCAAGCGTGCTCTGTGCTCCAGGAAATCTTCGATTTAGGCATACAAGCCGTAGCCATCGTTCTGATGCATGCCTATGCCCATCCGAAAATGGAGGCAGAAATCGCGGCGATCGCGCGCGAAATGGGTTTTGCTCAGGTCTCTGTCAGTCACGAAGTCTCGCCGCTTGTCAAAATTGTAGGTCGTGGAGACACGACCGTTGTTGATGCTTATCTTTCCCCGATATTGCGGCGCTATGTTAATCAAGTCGCAGACGAACTCGGTGCAGATCGCCCAGATGGCCCAGATCTGATGTTTATGATGTCCTCGGGCGGCCTAACCGATGCAGGGCTTTTCCAAGGCAAGGATGCCATTCTGTCGGGCCCGGCAGGTGGTGTCGTCGGCGCAATTGAAACGGGCAACCTCGCAGGGTTTGAAAACATCATTGGGTTCGACATGGGCGGCACCTCCACCGATGTCAGTCACTATGCCGGAGAGCTTGAACGAACCTATGAAACAGAAGTTGCTGGCGTTCGCATGCGCGCGCCCATGATGCAAATTCACACGGTCGCAGCGGGCGGCGGATCAATCTTGCACTACCAAAAGGGACGTTTCTTGGTTGGCCCAGACAGCGCTGGCGCAAACCCTGGCCCTGCCTGCTATCGTAGGGATGGTCCTTTGACTGTTACTGACGCGAATGTCATGTTGGGCCGGGTCCGCCCGGACAGCTTTCCGGCGATCTTTGGGCCCGATCAAGACCAAAGCTTAGACCGAAATGCGGTCGTGGAGAAATTTGCAGACCTTGCAGAATCAACACAAAAAACTGCTGAGGATGTCGCCGAGGGTTTCCTAGCTGTTGCCGTCGAAAACATGGCTAACGCGATCAAGAAAATCTCGGTGCAAAAGGGCTATGACGTAACGCGCTACGCTCTGTCATGTTTTGGCGGCGCGGGGGGGCAACATGCCTGTGCTGTTGCGGACGCCCTTGGGACAGAGACTGTTCATATTCACCCTCTTTCAGGTGTGCTCTCTGCATATGGAATGGGACTTGCCAGCATTCGTGCATCCCGCGTGCGCGCGGTCACAAAAGTAATGAATCCAACCTCGCTGACCGAGGTATTGGACATCTTCGAAAAACTAAATGAACAAGTTCTGGCAGAACTATCTGGCCAGAACATCACCGACCCCCAGATTACAAAAACCATGCTCTTAAAGTATCAAGGCACGGACACCTCGTTACGCGTCCCACTGGCCCTAGAAACAGAGATGGTACAAACCTTTGAAACAGCTCATCGGGCGCAGTTTGGTTTTCTCTATCAGGGCCGCGACATAGAGATTGAGGCCATAGAACTTGAAGGCGCTGGCGGCAGCGCAAAATCTAATGAATATGCCCATCATCGCACCGCTGCGAAGTTCATTTCTGAAAAATTTGCGGACGTATATCATGGGGGGAAATGGTGTAGAACGACGCTGGTCGACCGCGATAAACTGGGTGTGGGCAACGTCGTTCATGGTCCGGCAATCATTCTCGAGGCGCATCAAACAGTGTTTGTCGAACCGGGCTGGGAAGCACGGATGACGCCACGCGAACACATCATCTTAGAGAGGGTTGCAGCACAGACCCAGCGCTTTGCTGTGGGCACAGATGCTGATCCAATTCTACTGGAAGTTTTCAATAACCTCTTCATGTCAATTGCCGAGCAAATGGGTGTCACCCTGCAAAACACTGCTCTCTCCGTAAATGTAAAGGAGCGGTTAGATTTTTCATGTGCGGTGTTCACTTCGGATGGTTCATTGGTTGCAAATGCGCCGCATATGCCCGTGCATCTGGGATCTATGGATCGCTCTGTCGAGGCAATCATCCGGCAGAACCCAAACATGAAACCTGGCGATGTCTTTGCCCTGAATGCCCCCTATAATGGTGGTACACATCTGCCGGATATCACGGTTGTCACTCCTGTTTTTGACGATCAGGGGAAAAAGATCCTCTTTTTCGTCGCTTCGCGTGGTCATCATGCGGATGTTGGTGGCCAAGCCCCAGGCTCGATGACGCCACTTGCTACGAACTTGGACGAAGAGGGTGTGCTGTGGGACAATTTTCATTTGGTCAAACAAGGTGTCTTCCAAGAAGAGAACCTTTTACGCTTAATGACCGAACACGCCTATCCCTGCCGCAATCCCCATAACAATGTAGCAGACCTTCAAGCACAGATCGCAGCAAATGAAATGGGCATCCGGACCTTACGAAAGATGGTCAGTGATTTTGGGATCGATGTTGTTCACGCCTATATGGCCCATGTCCAAGACAATGCCGAGGAATGTGTGCGTTCCGCGATCACTGCATTACATGATAGTGAATACACTTACCTCACCGACCATGGCCATCAGATCAATGTCGCGATCCGCGTCGATCATGACGCGCGTGAAGCTACCGTCGATTTCACAGGCACCTCCCCACAATTGGCCAACAACTTCAACGCTCCTGAACCGGTAACACGCGCAGCTGTGCTCTATGCCTTCCGGCTTTTGGTTGCGGACAACATCCCTATGAACGCTGGATGCCTAAAGCCGATCCACATTGTGATCCCAGACGATTGCATGTTGAAACCAGTCTATCCTGCCGCTGTGGTGGCAGGCAATGTCGACACGTCTCAACAGGTCACAAATGCCCTTTTCGGTGCACTGAATGTCATGGCAAATTCGCAAGGCACAATGAACAACCTCACCTTTGGCAATAAAACATACCAATACTATGAGACCATTTGCTCAGGCTCTCCGGCGGGCAATGGCTGGCATGGTACGGATGTTGTCCAGGTTCACATGACAAATTCACGCATGACGGACCCTGAGGTTCTGGAACTGCGGTATCCGATTGTGCTCGAAGAGGCCTCAATCCGTCCCAATTCCGGCGGGGGTGGAAAATGGGTGGCAGGCGACGGCCAGCGTCGCCGTCTGCGCTTTTTAGAGGATATGGAACTTGCGATCTTATCGACGCATCGCAAACTTGCGCCTTCCGGTGTGGCCGGCGGTGAACCCGGGGAATGTGGGGCCACGCGCGTAAAACGACGCGACGGAACGCTGGAAGAACTCGCCGCCTGTGATCAGACTTTGCTACGTGCCGGAGAAAGCGTTGAGGTGGTCACCCCAACCGCGGGAGGCTTTGGCAAAAGGGAGGATTAACGTTGGAAAAATCCACAAACGTTCGCGTCTTTCGCGTGGTCGTTGCTTTGCTGACGACATTTTACTTCATGCTGCCGTTGTTCGACTCTGGCGAGTCGTTCGTGGTTCGACCGAAGTTCCTAACGCTTTGGGGGCTCTATGGCAGTTTTGCAGTCTCTCTTTTGATGTTGGGGCGGTCCTTTGGCTGGGTAGAGCGACGCTTTGACGGTTTCGTATCCATGGTGATCGTGCTCAACATTTTAGTCGTTTTTCTCTACTGGCGGCTCTACTTCGAAGATCCTGCCTTGGTGAATGCAAGTGGCGCGATTGTTTGGTGGAAGGAATACTACCTACATCTTGGTTGCCAAATTTTAATGTGGATCGATGCCTTTTTTATCTTTGGTGCTTGGCGCAAAATCTGGTCGGGTCTGATATGGCTTGTAGGCATTATCATAGGCTACAGCACTTTAATAGAGGTTTGGGTTCAACCCCGGAACACGTTCCCATCAGGAACTGTGACTGATGGTCTACCCTATCCGTTTTTAAACGATATGGTTTTTGTAGAACGTATCACCTTTTATGGCACAACAGCGGTGACATCTGCGGTCTTTGCCTTGGTGACAATAGGTCTGGCCTTATTGTTAGGGCGGTTGAACAAACAAAGTTAAAACCAGCCGCGCGGCAAACACAAACGCCAATCTGTGATATCTCGAAAGACGGGCAGCCATTTAAGCTGTCGTTTCTTAGATTTAATAGGCTCAACCGAACAAAACCGCGCCGGAGTTTCGTGATCCGAGATGACATCTGACAATTCTTGTGCCAAATCAGCATTCGAAGCTGCGTGTTCTGCGTTTGGCTTGTGGAACTTCACTTCTACCGCGAAGTCACTCTTTGAACGGGTCGTGGCAAACACAATTGGTGCGTCAAATATATTGCGAAGTTCAAATTGGTCTTGCATCAAAATCGTACGGTGCGTTGTGCCCATAAAACCCGCCGTTACCCCATTGTCTTTTGTAGACACAACAACATTGCTGCGCGCCAAAGATCTGCGCATTTTTAGCAAGGACGAAACTCCTGGATTGATGCACTCAACAAACAGATTATCCAATTGATCAAAATCGTCATCAATCTTCACGTACGCGCTAAGAAACGGACGAATTGTAAGCATAGAAACAGCCATGCCTAAATCCAGCAAGGCTCGGCAAGTTGCGCCATTCAAATTATGGCTTGTGAAAACCTGAACCCCTTTTCCTTGTTCATGCGCATCGAGAAGAATCTCAGGATTAACCACTCGGACATCGCGCGCCAAAATGCGGTGCTCTTTGAGCGCGCGACGATAGAGCATTTCACTCATCTTTGACTCGTAGCTGATTTCAAACTGATTGTTGATGAACGCGACACCTGAGAACAACCACCTCAATTGTTCGGCTCTTTTCAGAATGCGCGGCAGCTTGCGCACAGCTTGCTCTTTTGAAAGATTACGAAATTCAGCCGAAAACCAAGCTTTGGCTGCCCGCTTTTGTATAGACGCAAATGGCCAATACAATAAACAAAGCAAAAACCAAAAAAACTCTAGAGATTTAGGAACCTGCCGCAAGATCGGCCAACTCGTTCAAAGTCATCAAATTGGAAAAATCAGCCTCCGAAAGTTCGATGGACAATTCTTGTTCGATTTCCATGACCAATTCCAAAAGGCGCAAACTGTCCAAACCAATATCATCAATCTGCATTCCAAAAAGCGTGTCATCGTCCAGCTCTTCGTGTTTCTTATCCAAAATATCCAATTTTTCACGCGTCGCCGCGAGAATGAAAGTCTTTAACTCAGCCATGTGATACCCTTATCTTCAAGTGATCCGGAACAATGGCGATAAAACCGTCTTCGGAAAAAGCCATGTCTACATTTGCGAGTGTCAGCTTGAGTTTTGAAAACTCTCTTTTCACAATATCAAAACAGTTTTGCGCTGGTCTTGCCCCTGGACACAGATGATGACCGCGACCAAACATCATGGTCTTATCACTCTGATTTTGCACGTCATTCACACCAAAGCAAAACCTGATACGCCCACCTTTTTGAATCGTTGTCTCGCCATATTTCACTGTCTCCATTGCGATACGATCCGTAAAGGAGACAGTTGCGGCCAATGACGCCTGCGACCATGGCATCTGGTCAACCCGCTTACCAATTTGTGACACGAAAAAGTTATACAGTCCAATCCCCATCGACCCGACCATCGTATCATTCGCCATCACACCAAGGGCGTTTCGAAAGATCCTATCCTTTGCTTCAGGATCATCCGGGTTGATCGGAAAAAAACCAGCTGCCGCTTCTTCAATCTTTTGCCGTGATCTTAGCGAAAGATACGGATCGAAACTTCCGATCAAGACACTTGCTCTATCAACTAAACCCGGATCGGGATCGGCGAGCATTTGCACAAATGCGCGCACGGCAGGCACGATGACATCTGCAATCAGGTCTACTTCACTGGATTGCTCGAAAACATCAGACAACCGGTTTTGAATTTCAGTTTCAAATGCGGATTCGGCCATTGGCCCCTTTTCTCTTATAGTATTTACGACCGCTTTTCGTAGTTTCTTGTGCCGCTCACCATTCTGCGTAAGCGCAGTCGATAGTAGAAATGTGTCGGTATGGGTCAGCGAAGTCCCCATCGCCTCTGATAAAAGGGCCAACTCGTCTGCCATGTTGATCACTTCCAATTCATAGTTTTTCATGATCTTTGTGATGGCTTCGGGATCCGTGACGAACCAGCATTTCGCGGCCGGAACCCAAGTAACCGGCGAGAGTTTGGAATAAGCCTCTTTCCGGTTAGGCATCCTATAAATGCCTCTAAAATCGATATCTGAGTTCAACACTGACATTGAAAGCCTCATAAAGCGAAATGACCAAGAACTACCAGTGTTTATACAGCAGGATTTAATTACAACCGCGCGAAGGACGTCAGCGAACAAACAAAGACATCAACTCAATATGCGTACTCCAGCGAAACTGATCGACTGCTTCCAAACGCTCAAGCGTGTACCCTGCATCTACGAGGTGTTTTGCATCGCGTGCAAAACTGGCTGGGTTGCATGAAACATAGGCGATTCTTGCAACATCTGACTGCGCAAGCTCGGCAATTTGTGCGGCTGCCCCAGCGCGTGGGGGGTCTAAAACCGCGGCATCAAAAAGTTTTAAGTTCTTGGCCAGAACCGGCGACCGGAAGAGATCTCGATGTTCAATCTCAAGAGGTTTCAAACCATTGGCCGCAGTCCAAGCAGTCCGCATTGCGGCCAAAGTACTTTCATCATTTTCAAAGCCGATCACCCCAGAATGACGCGCCAAAGCCAAACCAAAAGTTCCACAACCGCAAAAGAAGTCAGCGATTTGCTCAGCACCTTGAAGGACGTCTTTCACAAAATGCACCATCACGGCCTGACCCTCCATCGTGGCCTGCAAGAAGGCGCCACTTGGGTATCGGATCGCAATGCTATCTGTAAAAATAATTGGCGCCTGCTTTTGCAAAATTATCTCACCATTCCAAGTCACGCGGCATAATTCAGAAAAGCGTCCGAGAATTTGAATGTCTTGTGCCGAGATTGCGCAGGCCTCAGTAATCGCCGCATCTAAACCGTTTTCAGCACGCGTTACGTGAAGTTTTGCCGGTGCTTTTCGCGTGGCCGCCAGTTTTGCAACTTCCTTTAGGCCGTCAAACTGCGCGACAATATCATTATGCGCGACCGCGCATTCATCGATATCGACAAGCGCGTGACTGCCCGAACGATGAAAACACAGAGCTGCTCCGGATTTGGTTTTCCGCGCCACAAAGCCAACCCTGCGACGGGATCCGATGCCCGACACATGGATCTTTCCAACACTTGCATCCACTCCATGCTGCGCAAGTGCGGTCTCTATCTGGTCGATCCGCCAGTTGCGTTGCACCTGATCAGACGCATGTTGCAAAACGCAACCGCCGCAGATCTTGAAATGCCTGCACGGCGCTTTGACCCTGTCATCGCTGGGATTCAATATTCGAACATTCTCCAAACGATCTCCGTTCCGCTCACCCGTGACAACCTCTCCTGGCAAGGCAAATGGAACATAAGTAGGTCCATCGGCCACGCCATCGCCAAGATGGCCCAAACTGCGTATTTCAAACTGATCAGTCATTCTTTTGAAGCGCTGCAAGTATATCGGGACGAGACAATTTGAAATCAGATGCAATCCACAGCGCCTCGGCGCGGCGCAATGCCATGCCCAATTCTGCACCCTGGAATTGACCCATCAAATCACTTGCAACCAATGGAAATTTGGCTTCAGCCCCACGCTGCAAACTTTTGATGTCCGTCGGCGAGAGCACCTGACCCGATCTTGCGGCCCGAAGATGTAGTGCGGCCCGCCCAACATATACGCCAAATTTGAAACCCAAAGCGGCTGGATCATCCTCATGTCTCGATGCGCTAAGAATGCGTTCTAGTTGATTTGCCTCCGCTCGGCTGAGCCGAAGGTCGCCAGATGCGTCATTCCCAGCCAAAAGCGCCAAACGATAGAGCCAATCCCCTTCGGGCCAGCCAGACAGACCAGCCTCTAAGTCAGAAAGGGTGGCCTCCTTCAACACAAGGCCAAGCGCCCCGATCGCCTCCATTTTTTGCAAGACACGCGCGGGCGCCGATGCCGTCAAAAGCTTTTGAAACTCCGATCCGATCCTTTCGCGAGACAATGTGTCGATCAACGCGACATGATCAGCGCAAGCCGATAGTCCTGCTGCGTTTAACTTACCCGCCCCATAGCAAGCGTGAAGTCGAAAGAACCGAAGAATACGCAATGCATCTTCTCGAATACGTGTGCTCGGGTTGCCGATGAAACGAAAATGTCTTGTTTCCAAATCGGGTAGTCCTGCGACTGGATCCGCAATCAGACCGTCGGGCTTCAAGTAAAGCGCATTCATCGTGAAATCACGCCGCTGAGCATCTTCCTCAAGTGTTTTTGCAAAAGCAACAACTGCGCGACGGCCGTCGGTTTCTACATCCTTGCGAAATGTAGTGATTTCAAACGGAGTGCCACCGACGATCACGGCGACCGTGCCGTGCTCAATACCTGTAGGTATCGATTTCAATCCAGCCTGCGCCGCACGCAGCATTACATCATTGGGCAAGACAGGTGTTGATATATCAAGGTCGGAAATCGGGACATTTAAGAGAAGGTTCCGCACGCAACCGCCAACAAAATAGACCTCATCTGGACCAAACAGCGTAAGCATTTTTTGGACATCTGGGTCCTTTAAGAAAGGCGCATTAACTTTCATCGGAAAATTCGAGGCAATCACACATGATACGCAACATGCGGGCCGTGGCACCCCAAATATAATGCGGACCGTAGGGCACAGTGTAATAAAAGCGTTTTATTCCCCCAAACGCCCGCCCTGTGACCATGAAGTTCGCAGGTTTCGAGACGTGTTCAAGCGGGACATAGAACACTTCATCCACTTCGTAACGTTCCGGCAAAGGTTTAAAATCCGTCGGCACAACTGCAATATACGGTTGCACGTCAAAACCAGTGACGGTTTCATGCGCAGGCAAACTTCCAACAACTTGAACATCGACACGCGGCAAACCGATTTCTTCTTCAGCCTCCCGCAAGGCCGCATTCATCGCAGTGCCATCTGTTGGCTCAACTTTCCCACCCGGGAAAGAAACTTGACCGGGATGGTGGGCCAGCCGAGTTGACCGCTTGGTCAAGATCACATGCCAACCGCTCGCGAGGTGTTGCAAACACACAAGGACCGCCGCAGGTTTCAATTTTGGGTTTTCCGGTCGAAGATTCGGATGGAACTCAAAATCCGTGGTCTTTGTCGAAACAGGTTTGACTTTGAAGGGCAACTCGATCGTCATGCGCGCGCGATATCCCCGCTCAGCCCGTTTTTCCATATTTCGCACCATAAGCAGTTTGGCCCAACTGATTGGGTTCAAACTGGTAATGCGCGCCACAAAACTGACAGTCGGCCGTGACTTTGCCCTCATCGTTGGTCATCTTTTCAATGTCTTTCGAAGAGTAGATCGACATCGTGTACTCAACTTTTTCGGGTCCACAGGAACAGCCAAAGCGCACTTTTTGTGCCTCACCCACCAGAGGTTCTTCTTCATGATACAGTCGATAGAGCAGCTCGGCTGAAGTCACATGAGGGCCAACCAGTTCCAAGTCTTCAACGGAATCAAGCAAAATGACCGAACGGTTCCAATCCTCAGCGGCTTCGCCTTCCATAAGATCCGCCGCAGTTAATAAGGACCCCGCCTTGGCAGCATCTTTTGTTGCAGCAACATGCTCTCCTTCTTTTGGAAGATGTTGGATCATCAGCGCTCCGCCACGCCAACGCGCACCCCCATCTCCCGGAGCTTCGGAAACGCCAACGCGCAGCTGAAAATGTGTCGGCAACTGTTCAGATTGCGCAAAATAGGTTGAGGCGCAGGCCGCAAGAGAACCGCCAGCCAATGGCGTAATCCCTTGATAGGGAACCGTGTCTTTACCTTGATCGATTAGGATGGCGAACATGCCCTTGCCTATCTTGTCGAATGCATTTCCTGGCGCGATCGGCAAAAGCTCTTTGTCATAACTTGCATAAGCACGGACACGGGCCGGGCCACCTTCGATCTCGGGACCGTAATAATCTGTCGCCACAAGCCGCAATGGGCCATCACCGCGAATTTGCAGAGATAGCTTCCATCGCAACTTTATCGTTTGCCCGATCAGGGCGGTCAACATTGCAGCCTCGGCCACCAGACCGGCCACTTCCAAAGGGTAGTCATGTTGGCCAAGAACATCATTCAGCACACCATCCAAACGCGCAACGCGCCCACGGATGTCTGCGTTTTTTAATTGGAATGGCAGGACAGTGTCGTCCCAAATCAACTCAGCCATGCTTGTATCCTTTGCCTCTCAAGGTCATAGACGAGATTGCCACATGGGGGCAAATGCCTTCCGTTCAACCCATCAGCCCGCGAGGCCCTTCATGAAACGTTTTGGCGCGCCACGCAAAAATGACCAAATCTACAAAGATCGGATCGGCGTTTATGCAATCCTTGAGCGTGATGGTCACTTTCTATTGACCGAGCAGTTGGATCCGGGACCCGAAATTCAACTTCCCGGTGGGGGCGTCGATCCGGGCGAAAGCCCGCTTCAAGCGCTCCATCGCGAAGTGATGGAAGAAACAGGTTGGCGGATCCATGACCCCTTACGTTTGGGCGCGTATCAACGCTTTGCATATATGCCTGAGTATAGTGTTTGGGCGCGCAAAATATGCATCATATATGTGGCTCATGCCGTCCGTAAGATGGGCCCCCCAATTGAACCACAACACCGCGTAATTTGGAGCGATGCGACAACCGCCCCTTTTCTTTTGGACAACAAGGGTGATGCTGCGTTTTTGATCGATTGGTTAAAGCGCATCCGCTAGGGATTTCGCACCAACAGGGCTGCTGAAACATCGTCCTTTAGCGGCTCGTCCTGACAATGGGTTTTCACAGCCCAAGTCAGGTCAGCAAGAAGCTCTGGTGTCACAGGTGCTTTCACGCCCGACAAAGCGGCCAACAAACGATCATCATCAAACAGCTCTCCTTCGGCATTTTCAGCTTCGATAATTCCATCGGAATAAAGCAATACGCCCTCACCAGGTTGCAACAAAAAAACCTCGTCTTCAAATGTCATACCATCCACCAGTCCAATCGGCGGCCCGCCTTCTCCGATCAGACGCGCAGCGCCCCCGATTGTAAAAATTACAGGTTGTGGATGCCCTGCCTGAACAAAGAAGCCCTCTCCTTTAGCCAAATCCAAATCTATTAGCGCCATCGTGAAATAATGTTCGGTTTCCAATTCTTCCAACATACGGGCGTTAAGCGCTGCAGCAATTTCTGAGGGTTTGCGCGGATGTGCCGTGCCGCCCTCGTCAAAGCGATATCCTACATGATTGTGCAAGTCGGTTGAGTTCAATTGCGCAGCAATGCGAGCCGTCAGCAAGGCCGATGAAATCCCGTGACCCGAGACGTCAATTGAATACATTACAAGCCGCTCTGGAGAAACCCAATAAGATCCGACAAGATCACCTCCGACATGCCCGCAACTTTCTAGAAGAAAGCACATACGCCCGCCGTCAATCACTTGGTCGCGTTTGGGCACCAGACTTTGCTGAAAGGCACCCGCCTCTTTCAGATCGCGATTCACCGCCTCATGAACACGTTGCAAATGGTCATATGCGCGGCTCACCTCTTCATTCTTGGTTTTCAGAGCTTGGTCCATTTCAACAATGCGCAAACCTGCCGTCAAACGGGCGCGCAACTCATCGGAGTGAAACGGCTTCGTGAGAAAATCATCTGCGCCTGCTTCTAACCCTTGGGCAATATCAGCCTTTTCGGACTTTGAAGAAACCAGGATGAAATATGTGTAACAAGAATTTGGAAGATCTCGCGAAGCCGCACATAGCGCGGGTCCATCCATCTGCGGCATCATCCAATCGCTTAATACGACGTCAAAACGCGTGCGTTTCATGACCTCCAGCCCGCTGGTTCCGTCATCAGCTTCTTCGATCTCAAAGCCCCAGCGACGCAAATGCACCGCAGTCAGTGCGCGCTGTGCTGCACTATCATCGACAATCAAAACGCGAGGTGAGGTGACAGGGGCGGGAGTTGCGGCTGATGCATCCATAGCGCCTCTATCTCTGAAAAAGATTAAGAAGATATCATCGAAAAAGCTGCGATCGGCGTAACTTCATCTTAAATCATGGCTGTCAGGTACGGTGAGATGAGTGATCGGCCACCATTTTACTTTGATATGTTCGAGGATCGGGTTCCACCTGCCCCTTTGCCACACCGTCCACTTTTGGAATGGCTTTGGCAGGTCTGCGCTACCGCCGCTTTAATCTTAGGCGGATGGTATCTTTGGTGGCGTTGGACTCAGTCGCTCAATCTTGATGCACTTTGGCTTTCATTGCCCGTTGCAACCGCCGAAACGCTGGCATTTTTCGGCGTAATCCTGTTTGTTCACAACATTTGGACAGTCGCGGATACGCCAATACAGGCTCCACCTGAGTTTTTGTCAGAAGTGCGCAACGAAACCGGCGCAGATCGGCGCATCTCAGTTGATATCTTTCTACCGACCTACAATGAAGATCCAGAGCTGACGCGACTTTCGATCATTGATGCAAAAGCCGTCACTTATCCGTATCCCATAAAAATCTCTATTCATGTGCTCGACGATGGACGACGCGATGCAATGCGACTTGTTGCGGAAGGTGAGGGGGTAAATTACATAACACGTCCCGATAACTCTGGGTACAAGGCTGGCAATCTGCGCAACGGTATGGCGCATACTTCGGGCGATTTCATGGTCATTCTTGACAGTGATACACGGCCCTTTCCAAATATATTAACCGAAACACTTGGATATTTTCGAGATGCTGATGTTGCATGGGTACAATCCCCACAATGGTTTTATGACCTGCCCGAAGGTCGTCCTTTTGGACTTTGGCTTTCAGATCTGACGGGCCTCATACAGGGTCATATACGCAAATGCGCTATCCGATTTGGTGGAAGTTGGCATGTGGCACGAGACCCTTATGGTAGCGATCCTCAGATGTTTTATGATATAATTTTGCGGCGGCGAAACCGGGCAAATGCAAGTTTTTGTTGTGGCGCAGGTTCGGTGCACCGCAGATCTGCAATCCTACATGTCGCCCTTCGTGATTTTTCCGAAACCGTGGAGAAAAGGGCACAAGCTTTTTGCGCAAATCCCGATTTGCGACACGAAACCGGATTGTCGCAACGCATTGCCAAAAACCTATGCCATGGGACCGAGTTGACGCCCTATAAATTCCATGTTTCCGAGGACATCTATACGTCAATTATTTTGCAACGCGCAGAAGAGCGGGACTGGAAATCTGTCTACCACCCCAAAGTGTTGTCAAAGATGCTGTCCCCGCAAGATATTCAAAGCTGGGCGATACAAAGGTTCAAATACGCAGGTGGTTCATTAGATATTCTTTGGAATGACAACCCACTGACACGGGCGGGATTATCTTTTGCGCAAAAGCTCCACTATGGCGCGACCTTCTGGTCCTATTTGGCGGCCCTTTGGAAATTAGTTTTCCTTTTGGCTCCACTGGTTGGTTTGATGACATCGACATCCCCCGTTGGTGCAGATACTTTTGCATTCTTTTCGCATTTTCTACCGTTTCTTCTGATGCATGAAATTGCGGTTTGCTTGGGAACATGGGGGCTTTATGTGGGGCCCTCTCGGCGGATGGACTTGGCAATGACACCGCTTGTTTTAAGGGCCATGAGCTTTGTTCTATTGGGTCGTGAAATCAAGTTTCAAGTGACCCCTAAGACGGCAGGATCAGCCAAGTCCCTTCGCCCAGTATTGTTTCATATCGCGATCCTAGCCGTTACTCCGATTGCATTCGGGTTCGGTATATTAGCTGTTTTTGGCCAAACGCGCGTTCAGGATATCGATTTCCTAATCATCAACGGGCTCTGGGCCGGTTACAACGCATTGGCAATGTCATCGCTGATCTCTGCTGCTTTGTGGACACCAGCAAGCGATAATTTTGACGTGAAAAACCGTATACCTGAAGGCAAACCCGCATGAGTTTTTCAATCATGCGCAAAATAACAGAACACATGTCAATGGCCGTGGGTTTGTGCGTTGCCGCAGGCATAATCCTTTGGTTCGAAAACTCCCCTGGAAACCGCATGATACAGGCTTACGGAAATGGCGATCCCCTTGCACAAGTCACACGGACCGAAGAACCCTCATTGTTGCCTCCGCGCGCGCTAAAACCAGAAGAAGAAAAGGCAGCCCGCATTGCTTGGACGTATTTTGAAACCTTCACTAACGCAAATTCCGGTTTGTCCAACTCCGTCGAAAACTTTCCAAGTGGGACACTTTGGGATCAAGGTTCTTACCTTGCAGGAATACTTTGCGCTTTTCGGTTGGGCATCGTTAGCGAAAAAGAAGCCCGTAAGCGTATAGAAGCCGTGCTCGAATCCATGTTGATAATGCCATTGGTCGAAGGGGTTTTGCCAAACAAGGTCTACAATACCAATGCGATTTCAATGACTTATTACAACAATGCCGAGGCCCCAAATGGCCTGGGATGGTCGGCCCTTGACCTGGCGCGCGTGTCCGTCCCACTTTACGCTGTCACACGTCAGTTTCCCGATCTCTCGACTAAGATTGCGCAAATTCAAACGCGTTGGCGTATTACGCACCTGACCCGAGAAGGAGAGCTATGGGGCACTGCGCGCGACGCATCGAACAACTTAGTGTATCTCCAAGAAGGCCGCTTGGGATATGAAGAATACGGTGCCCGCGCGCTGGCACTTTTGGGCCTCAATACAGGGCGCGCAGCCGATTGGCGGTATGCTGCACAGCCGATCCGAGTTGAGGGTGTAACTGTTCTTGCCGATCTCAGAGACAAAGAGAATTCAAACGGGTCAAACTACGTCCTTTCAGAACCATATCTTTTGACAGCCTTTGAGTTTGGGCTTGATCCTGAAACAGAACTTCTGACCCGCGCGCTCTACTTGGCGCAAGAAAAACGTGCAGATCGGACCGGTATTCTAACCGCTGTCACTGAAGACAATATCGATCAAGACCCCTACTTTTTATATTATTCGGCCTTTGCAAATGGAGAAAAATGGAGCCCCATCAATCCAGATGGAAAAGCCTATCCCGAGCTTGCAACAGTCTCAACCAAAGCCGCATTTGGATGGCACGCCCTGTTTGAAACAAACTACACCCATAGCCTGATTGGCCATGTCGCAAAAACGGCAGATCTGGAACGCGGGTGGTTATCTGGGGTTTACGAAGTGGATGGGCGGATAAACGACGTTGCAACAGCCAACACCAACGGGATGGTTCTTTTGGCGCTACACTATCGGGCATACGGCCCTCTGCTTCCCGCAATTTTAAGGGATCCAAAATGATTGACTGGGCGCGCGTCAGCGAGTTGAAAGCAGATATAGGCGAAGACATCTTCGAAGAGCTTTTACCAATATTCTTGGAGGAAATCTCAGAAGCGCTCGAAACTCTTAAAGGTCAAGAAACGACGGCTGAAATCGCAGCGACAGCCCATTTCATAAAGGGGTCCGCCTCTAATTTGGGTTTTTCAGTTTTGACGGAAGTGTCAGGTAAAGGTGAAATCTGTGCGAAAGCAGGGAATTTTCCGGAAGATTTTCATCAGCACCTTTTGAATGCATTTGAAGGATCCAAAGCGGCCTTACTTAGTTAGTTCCTAACCTAAGAACCCTGACGCAGCCGTATTGAATTGATCGGGTGCTTCTGCATGAACCCAGTGCCCCGCACCTTCTATCCAATGAAAAGCCGCTTTGGGGAATACAGACTTTACGAGATCTTCTTGCACATAGTTTGACGCACCTCCCGAAATAAAAAGCACTTCTTGATCCGAGGTTTGATCTAAGCTTGGAAAACCCACAATATCATCCATCTCAGCAGCTAAGACTTCCAAATTGTGCGTCCAACGTGGTGGCCCTGAAAAGTCAGCGGCCTGAGCCAAAAAAGGGCCTATCGCAGGATCGCCCAAAACCTCTGACAAATGGTGGGCCAAAGGGCCTTTGCGGGTGAAGGCGTTTAAATCGACCGCTTGCATCGCGGCGATCACATGAGCTTGCGTGTGCGCATAAGAGACTGGCGCGATGTCCCCGACGACAAGTTTTCTTGGTTTTAGAATGCCCGCCAAAACGCCGGCCATTGCCGCCTTACCGCCCATCGAATGACCCAATAAATCATATGGCGTGTCAAAAGATTGCAGAGTGTTGGCAACGTCTTCGGCCAAATCTTGGTATCTATGTGAATTCTCCCACGAACTCTCGCCATGATTGCGCATATCCAAGCCAATCACGCGCCGCGTCCCGACAAAAGCCCGCGCAACAACCGCCAAATTTCGAGATGTCCCCAGCAACCCGTGCAAAAGGATCAGCATTGGCTTAACGCCACCTCCACCGAAATCATGGATGTGTATAAATGCCATCAAAACCACCTTTCATCCGCTTCTTAAACTGATCAACTTGCAGCTGCCCTTCAACACTTTAAAAGCGGCCCCAATTGCATTGTGGAGTCAGTATGCCATCGCCCAAAAAAGTCGTCCTCGCCTATTCCGGCGGTCTTGATACTTCAATAATCCTAAAATGGCTTCAGACTGAGTATAATTGTGAGGTGGTTACATTCACAGCAGATCTCGGCCAAGGAGAAGAGCTGGAACCTGCCCGCAAAAAAGCTGAACTTCTAGGCATCAAACCAGAGAATATTTATATTGATGATCTTCGCGAAGAGTTCGTAAAGGATTTTGTCTTCCCAATGTTTCGCGCCAACGCTGTGTACGAAGGTCTTTACTTGCTTGGTACTTCCATTGCGCGACCACTTATTTCAAAACGTCTTATTGAAATTGCGGATGAAACTGGCGCAGACGCCGTTGCCCATGGTGCGACAGGAAAAGGCAATGATCAGGTGCGCTTTGAACTGTCAGCCTATGCACTGAATCCAGATATTCAGGTTATCGCACCCTGGCGGGAATGGGATCTGACCAGCCGCACGCGCCTAATCGACTTTGCCGAGCAACACCAAATTCCAATCGCCACGGACAAGCGCGGCGAAGCCCCATTTAGTGTGGATGCAAACCTGTTGCATACCTCGTCTGAAGGTAAAGTCCTTGAAGATCCGGCGCAGGCTGCACCTGACTACGTCTATCAACGGACTACACATCCAGAAGACGCCCCCAATACGCCTGAGTTTATGGAAATCACCTTCGAACGTGGAGATGCGGTCGCCATCAATGGCAAGGCGATGTCACCTGCAAGTATTTTGACCCAACTCAATGAGATGGGCGGCAAACATGGTATTGGACGCCTCGACCTTGTTGAAGGCCGCTATGTCGGGATGAAGTCTCGGGGTATTTACGAAACGCCCGGGGGCACAGTTTTGTTGGCGGCGCATCGGGGCATCGAATCCATTACCCTTGATCGCGGCGCAGCCCATCTCAAAGATGAGTTGATGCCCCGATATGCAGAATTGATCTATAATGGATATTGGTTCAGCCCAGAACGCGAAATGCTTCAAGCGGCGATAGACACAAGTCAATCTCATGTATCGGGTACAGTCCGTTTGAAACTTTATAAAGGGTCTGCAGATGTGGTTAGCCGATGGTCCGATCGCAGTTTGTATTCAGAGCAACATGTAACGTTCGAAGAAGATGCCGGCGCTTACGATCAAAAGGATGCTGCGGGCTTTATTAAGATCAACGCTTTGCGTTTGAAACTTCTGGCCGCGCGTGATCGTCGCGGATAATTGCGCTAGACGACCTTGTTTGTCTGAAGTTTTTTTTGCTCTCGATCCTATGTTTGGGCAAGGTCAAATAAAACCAAAAACGGTTTGATCACGACCTCGTGGCTTGCATGTGTAATCGGATCGCGACAGGAGACAAATATGATAATCCTGAACTTTCGAACGACCATTTATGCCACGATCTTCATGGCACTCACGTCAACCGCCCAAGCCGGCGAAGAGACTGCAATATTCGCTGGCGGATGTTTCTGGTGCGTCGAATCCGATTTTCAGGATGTTAAGGGTGTGGTCGATGCCGTGTCAGGATTAACTGGTGGGACGAAAGAAAATCCAAGTTATCGCAGCTACGGAGATCATAAAGAGGCCGTCATGATCACTTTCGACAATTCAGTGATCAGCTATCGCGATCTTGCAGATGCGTTTCTGCGCAGCATTGATCCAACCGATGATGGAGGCCAGTTCTGTGATCGTGGTAGCGCTTACAAAACAGCTATTTTTGCGACAACTGATCTCCAACGAGAAATTGCAGAAAGCCTAATCAAGAAATATGATGGTACGCTTGATGAACCTATTGTCACGCCCGTTGCAAGCGCGAGTGCGTTTTACAAAGTTGATGAGTACCATCAAGACTACTACAAATCCGAAGAAGTCATTTTACTAACGCGCTTTGGACCAACGACCAAGGCCAAAGCCTATAAACGATATCGTGCGGCCTGCGGTCGCGATGCTGGCGTACAAGAAGTTTGGGGCGAACGCGCTTATAAGCTTACAGGATTTTAAGCGTCCTCTTTTCGGCGCCGGATCACGCCCCTATACGGGCGATATATGACAGGAATCACAACCATCAGACATGAATTGGTACAATGGCTGGAAAGGCCGTTGTTTCGTTTTGTTATTCTGGGTGTAATCGTGTTCAATGCAATCATTTTGGGGCTAGAGACATCTAAACCCTTGATGGCCGCAGCAGGACCCATAATTCTAGCACTTGATGCAATTTGTCTTTGGATCTTTGTTGCCGAACTGGGTTTAAAAATCTTTGCACTCGGCTGGCGGTTTTTGCGCGATCCGTGGAATATCTTTGATTTCATTTTGGTCGCAATTGCCTTTGTCCCCAATAGCGGCGGATTAACGGTTTTAAGAGCGCTTCGCATCTTGCGTGTTTTGCGGGTTGTCTCAATTATTCCGTCCTTGCGGCGCGTCGTCGAAGGCTTTTTCCGCGCACTCCCTGGAATGGGCTCAATATTCATTTTGATGGGTATGATTTTTTACATCGGTTCTGTCATGGCCACAAAGCTCTTTGGCGACGCATTCCCCGAATGGTTCGGCACAATGGGGGCGTCGGCATATTCTTTATTTCAAATCATGACCCTAGAAAGCTGGTCGATGGGTATCGTGCGGCCAGTGATGGAAGTATACCCCATTTCTTGGTTGTTCTTTGTACCCTTCATCTTGATCACCGCTTTTGCGTTTATGAACTTACTCGTCGGCTTGATTGTTAATTCAATGCAAGACGCCCATGCAGAAGAGATGAATGCCGCAACCGACACCTATCGCGAGGACGTTATGCGCCAACTCAAAGAGCTGCAGTCAAAAATTGATCAGATTTCGGATCATGTGCCAAAGTAAGTGCTGATCAATAACCGGGCACTGATCAAAAGCA
Organism: Pseudomonadota bacterium; assembly: GCA_039814625.1. GTDB lineage: Bacteria > Pseudomonadota > Alphaproteobacteria > Rhodobacterales > Rhodobacteraceae > Amylibacter. The sequence continues at coordinate 271,634 of JBCCAU010000002.1, read as the reverse complement.
CAATCATAACAGCGAATGAAATATCGACACCGCCAATGTCAGGGATCAATGCTTTTATGGGTTTTGTAATGGGCGACATCAAGCCGCTCATTTTTTCTTGTATTAGGATCACTGTCGGGTTTTTTTCATTCATGACGCTAAAACGTGTCAGCCACATGACAGCAATCCTGACCATCAACAGCAGGATCAAGATATCAAAAAAATAGGCCAATCCTGTCCCAAGATACGCCATAGAAAGCCTCCACAGCTGCTAGTTACGCATCAAAGCAAATTCGAACAAGCGCCTTCCGCAAAGTCATGCTTGCCCAAAACCAACAACCGCGCTCTCTGTGATGCTTAGGAGGACGTGCTATGTATCCTTTTATCCGACTTGGTCTGTCCATGATACGCGCGCGGCGCGCGCCCAAGTACAATATAAATGATGTGTTTGAAAGCGAACATCGCGTTATGCCTTGGGACATCGACATCTTCGGTGAGCTGAACAATGGAACAACGCTTACGCTGCTAGACTTAAATCGGTTGGCATTTGGTGATCGGGTCGACTGGAATCAAACCCTGCTCAAAAACAAATGGGCGATGACCATGGCAGGTGTCTCTGTACGATATCGTCGACGCATACGCGTGTTTGATGCGATAAAGATTACATGTAAGGCTGTAGGCCGAGATGATCGTTTTTTCTATCTTGTCCAAACAATTTATCGCAAGACAGAGGCAACCACACAGGCCCTCTACCGCGTCGCAGTCACCAGTAAAGACGGACTTGTAGCAACACAAAGTCTGGCAGACGCGATGGACAACTCTGATTGGAGGCCCGAAATACCCGACTGGGTCCAAGCTTGGATCACTGCAGAGGATACACGGCCCTGGCCACCAGAGCACTGATCCAGTTAAGGATTGCAACCTGAATATGGATATCTAGTATCCAACACTGGAACAGTGGGGGAACGTTCATGAGTACTATTTCTTTGAAGCAGCGGATTTGGGGTTGGATGGCCTTCGATTGGGCCACACAACCCTTTTATACACTGGGCCTGACTTTTGTGTTCGGACCTTACTTTGCGGCTGTATCATTGGAATACTTCCAAGGCATAATTGCGGATGATCGCGGCGCGAAAGCCGCCTCTCAATCGCTTTGGTTTTGGGGACAAACGGTTGCGGGCCTGTTGATTGCCTTTACCGCGCCATTGATCGGGGCCTACGCCGATAGCACTGGAAAACGCATGCGCTGGATCGTCGGATTTTCGATCATCTATGCAATTGGAACGGCCTGTTTGTGGTATACTTTACCAGACGCCTCTACGCTGTTTTTGATGCTCATCGTCTTTAACATCGCGTTCATCGCGGCCGAATTCGCCCTCATTTTTACCAATGCGATCCTACCTTCCCTTGGCTCAAAGAAGGAAGTCGGGCGGATTTCGGGCAATGGGGCCGCATTGGGATACTGGGGTGGTGTTGTCGCCCTTTTCATGATGCTTTTGCTGTTTGCTGAAAATGAAAGTGGAAAGACCCTTCTTGGTATCGACCCACTCTTTGGTTTGGACGCAAGCGCTCGCGAGGGGACGCGATCCGTGGGACCCTTCATCACCATCTGGTTTGCCGTTTTTATGATCCCGTTTTTCTTCTGGGTTCGCGAAGATGAAGAACCAAATCGATCCGGCGGTTTCAGCCAAGCGATATCAGATCTCAAACGCAGCTTGGCGGGCGCTTGGGAACGCAAAAGCCTTCTGAACTTCTTGCTGTCTTCGATGTTCTATCGTGATGCACTTAACGCGCTATACTCAGCAGGTGGTGTTTTTGCGACGTTGGTGTTGGGTTGGTCGATCATCCAAATCGGAGTGTTTGGGATTGTGGGTGCGATCACAGCGGCGGTTGCAACACAAATCGGCGGCATATTCGACAGCAAACTTGGCCCAAAACCTGTGATCCGGATTTGTTGTTATTTGCTTATTCTTGTCTGCACCATCATTGTGGGTATGTCGCGTGAGAGCTTTTTTGGCCTGCCTATACCCGAAGGATCGCCAATTCCAGATGCGGTATTTTACGTCTGTGGGTCTATCATTGGCGGTGCAGGAGGCGCGCTTTATGCCGCAAGCCGCTCTATGATGGTGCGTCATACCGATCCGGCACGCCCAACCGAAGCGTTCGGCCTGTTCGCGCTTTCTGGTAAAGCAACATCTTTCCTTGCGCCCATGACGATTGCGATCTTTACTATGGTTACGGGCTCTGCTCAGCTTGGCTATCTGCCGGTAATACTGTTGTTCATTGCGGGCCTTTATTTGCTAAAATTTGTTTTATCAGAAGGTGACAAAGAAGAATGGTCAGAAGAGGCAATCCCCGCACCATAGCGTTTGCGACCCTTTTTGCGGTCTGTGCTGCCGCGCCGTCTTTTGGTGATGCCGCCAAAGCCAAAGATCTGCTCGGTGCCTTCCCAACGGGATCCGCACAAACCCCTTCGGCGATCGGTTTCTATTCGCGCGGCTGTTTGGCCGGGGGCCAGGAATTGGCCGAGACAGGTTTAAATTGGCAGGCGATGCGCCTCTCGCGCAATCGCAACTGGGGCCACCCTGCACTTATCGATTATTTGCAGGACTTATCGGCCCAGGTGGCAGAGGAGGTTCCCGGTTGGGCAGGGCTTTATATTGGTGATTTGGCGCAACCCCGTGGTGGGCCGATGATCTCTGGACATGCGTCCCACCAGATCGGTCTTGATGCAGACATTTGGATGTTGCCGCCGAAACGTCTGAACCTGACCCGTCGCGATCGTGAAAAAATCAGCTCTATCTCAATTCGTTCGGCAGACCAGCGCAATGTGAATCAAAACTGGACCGACGCCCACGCGCAAGTTTTAGAACTTGCAGCCCGAGATGACCGTGTAGATCGCATTTTCGTAACAGCCCCCGCCAAAATACAATTGTGTAAAACGGCCAAACGGTCGGACAAAAAATGGCTTCAGAAGATCCGCCCTTATTGGGGACATCATTACCATTTCCACGTGCGCTTAAAATGTCCTGTCGGATCCAGACAGTGTGAAGAACAATCTCCAACGGTTCAGCGTCTTAGCTCGGGCGGCAATGGATGTGATGAAACTTTAAATTGGTGGGTTACCACGGCGTTGGAGCCACCAGACCCGAACGCGCCAAAACCCAAACCGATACCTGGACCAAAAAAGAAGCACCCTCGGCAATTTGAAATGTCAGATTTGCCGAAACAATGCCAAGGTGTATTGGACTCAAAGTGAACGAAGCTTTTACATTGGACGATGTATATTTGACTAAAATCTCGTGTTTCGATGCGTCCGTGACCCGGTAGCGCTGCTTCCGGCGGAGATATTTGCGCCAATGCACAAAGAAGGGGCGCGAGGCCCCTATTCATCGAAGATGTTTTGCAGCGTCTCCATCGCTTGATCGGCCGTTTCAACAAAACGAAACAAGTCAAGATCATCTGCGCTGATTGTCCCGGCATCAGCCAAAGCTTCCCAATTTATGATGCTCCGCCAAAAAGCTTCACCGAAAAGCAATACTGGAACCTTCTGCATACGATGCGTCTGGATCAAGGTCAGGGTTTCAAACAATTCGTCCAAGGTTCCAAATCCACCTGGAAACACGGTGATTGCTTCGGCCCGAATTAAGAAATGTATCTTTCTCGTGGCGAAGTAGTGGAAGTTAAAACAAAGCTCGGGCGTGCAATAGATGTTAGGCGCTTGCTCAAAAGGCAGAACAATATTGAGGGCCACACTAGATCCGCCAGCGTCCGAGGCACCACGGTTTCCTGCTTCCATCACTCCGGGACCACCTCCGGTGACAATTACATGGCGTTTGCCATAGGTTTCCATAGATCGTTCCGTCATTCTTCTCGCAAAATCACGCGCTTCATGATAATATTGCGCAAGCCTACGAAGCGTTTGCGTCTGAGCTTGGTCAGCATGATCAGGATCGGGAATACGGGCACCACCAAACATGACGATCGTACTTTCAATGCCGCGTTCTTCCATGATCAGCTCAGGCTTCATCATTTCAAGCATCATACGTGTGCCCCGCAGCTCATCTCGACACAGGAATTCATTGTCCGAGAAGGCAAGCCGATAGGCTGGCGCGCGCGTTTGCGGCGTGTCAGGCGTCTCTTTGGCGCGCGCTATATCTTCCTGCGCATTTGGAAATACGTTTTGCGTAATCGCCATGGTCTCTGTCCTCCTTCGGCAATTGATCCAGCGGTCAAGAATTCCTATAGCATTCGAAGTTTTTGACCAGCCGGGGAATCCAACAATGTCTAATGTCCAACTCGAAGCCGCCATCGAAGCTGCGTGGGAGGCCCGCGACGAGATTACTCCGGCCACGACCGGTGAAATACGTGAAGCCATCGAAGACACATTGAACGCGCTCGATAGCGGCAGTTTGCGGGTTGCGGAAAAGCAAACAGATAACAGTTGGCATGTGAACCAATGGGCCAAAAAGGCTGTCCTTCTGGGCTTCCGCCTGAAGGATATGGAAATGCAGCACGGCTCGGCGCAAGGTGGGGCTTGGTGGGACAAGGTCGACAGCAAATGGAAAGACTGGGGCGACAATCAATGGAAAGCGGCGGGCTTCCGAGCCGTTCCAAACTGTGTCGTTCGAAAATCAGCTTACATCGCGCCAGGTGTTGTCTTGATGCCCAGCTTTGTGAATCTGGGCGCCTATGTCGACAGTGGGACGATGGTTGATACATGGGCGACCGTTGGCTCATGTGCGCAAATCGGCAAAAATGTTCACCTGTCTGGCGGTGTCGGCATCGGCGGCGTGCTGGAGCCGATGCAAGCAGGCCCCACAATCATCGAAGACAATTGCTTTATTGGCGCGCGTTCTGAGGTTGTCGAGGGTTGCATCGTGCGCGAAGGTTCGGTCTTGGGCATGGGTGTCTTTATCGGTCAGTCCACTAAGATCGTGGACCGCGAAACGGGCAAAGTGATGCATGGCGAAGTGCCGGCAGGTTCTGTTGTCGTCGCAGGCTCCCTGCCTTCGAAGAACGGTGTGAACCTCTATTGCGCCGTCATCGTGAAACGGGTGGACGAAAAGACAAGATCCAAAACATCAATCAACGAACTGTTGCGGGATTAGGCAAGATCACGAAAACCCTGCCATTCTTGTGACAAAAAAGTGAGCCAGTGTTTCTTGCGAGCGGGAATGTCTCGCGATTAAGGAACTTTTATGGAACTCATTTTTGCATATGGCGCCGGCCTGCTGACATTGATCAATCCTTGCGTTTTGCCGGTTTTGCCGATTGTTTTGGCATCGGCTTTGAATGCAGACCGCCGCGGTCCAATTGCGCTTGCGCTGGGTATGGCGATTTCTTTTGTTGCTTTTGGAATGCTTGTGACCGCTTTCGGGCGTGCAATCGGGCTGACCCAAGAGACGCTGGCAAATACTGGCGCAATCATCATGATCCTTTTTGGGATCATCCTGCTAGTGCCCGCTTTTGCAACCCGCTTTGAGCTTGCCACCGCAGGATTTGCAGCATCCGCAGATACTAAACTGGAGAGTTCCGATCTCTCAGGATTTAAAGGCCAGTTTTTTGGAGGCATGCTGTTAGGTGCTGTATGGTCCCCTTGTATTGGACCCACGCTGGGCTCGGCGATCGGATTCGCAAGCCAGGGCGAGAACCTCTTTTGGGCGTTTTTGATCATGTGCTTTTTTGCCGCTGGTGTCGCGACATTGATCCTAGGCATCGGCTTTGGCGGGCAACATTTGATGCGCGAGCGTGCCACCTCTCTGCGCAGCATCGCGGAGAAGTCTAAACCCGTACTCGGGGCAGTCTTCTTCGGCGTGGGCCTAATGATCCTTCTGAAAGTTCACCACTTGATCGAGGCCGTTGCCATCGATGTCCTGCCCTATTGGCTACAGGACCTATCTGTAGCCCTATAACCCAACCCGGAGAAAACAATGAACCGCCGTAGCTTCCTTTGGACATTATCTGTTCTCCCGTTCCTGTCTCTTCCTGCGTTTGCAATGGGACCGCGTTGGGTCAATTACAAACCCGGGCTTGTTGAAGAGGCGCTGGATGATGGTCTTACAGTATTACTCGACTTTGCAGCCGACTGGTGTTCGACTTGTAAACGCCAAGAGCGCGTAATCGGGCAGTTACGTGGAGAGAACCCAAATTACGATGCAATCTTATTTGTTCGCGTCAATTGGGACATTTATCGAACTGCGGATATTACCCGTGATTTAAAGGTGCCACGCCGCTCCACCCTTGTCTTGCTAAAAGGCCAGGATGAACTTGGCAGACTGGTTGCACAAACATCGACGGATCGCATCAAGGGATTGCTTGATATTGGCCTTGAAGCCGCAACAACCGAAAGTTGAAAGGATAGCCGATGACTTCGTTAACAAAACGCCATTTTCTAGCGACCGCCGTTGCGGCCCCATTTCTGCTGCGTCCCGCATTTGCGGCAAACCCAATTACTTATGCGTACAGTCCGGGTGTGATTGAAGACGCACTGCGCGCTGGCCGAACGGTTGTAGTTGAATATCATGCTTTCTGGTGTTCAGTTTGCCGCAGACAGCAACGGGTATTTGAGCGTCTGCGCACCGAAAACATTGACTACAATCGATTGTATTATGTGCGTGTTGACTGGGACGAGTACCGCGACTTTCCAGTCGCGTTGGATCGAGACGTGTTCAACCGCTCTACGTTACTCGTGCTGCGTGGGTCAGAAGAGATTGATCGTGTTGTCGCAGCAACCGGCGTTGCAAAGCTCCGGGAATTCTTGGACGGTGCACTAAATAGTTCCTGATCTTGGCGTTATTGAACCAAAAATCTATAACGCTGGGATGACCAAAACCACCCATGATGTTTTTACCCTTTTGGTTGCGTTGGGACGTGCGCCCAATGATGGGCTGCCCAAAGGGGCCACAGGGGCGGCATTGATGTGCTATGCCTCTGGGGTAGACGAGGCAGAGGCCGTTCGCGAAACCGTGGCTGTTTTAAAGAAGGCGGACATGGCCCCCCTTGACGTCACCGGCTACGGCACCCGCCAAGAGCGTCTAGCCGAAGGTCACGATCTAAGCGATGAAGACCTTTCTTTGATGGATCGCGCTTTGAACGAAAATGCCGTCCTTGTGGTTCAAGTGATGCCCTTTTTCGAAGACTAATTGTATCGAAGCCGCACGCGAAATTCCCGTTCCAATGGGACAAGACCCGCAAAGACGTCGCTTAAGGGTAGAACGATTTCGGTTCGTGTGCCCCCGTCTGTGATGGTCTCAGTACTGTCCAAAATTTCTGGGGCCACGACCCAGAACTTCATTTCCCGCCCGGTCAGATCAATTCCCATCATGGCCATCATAGCAGCTGGATTAGGCATTCCTTCCTGGCTTTTTTGTTCCTGACCTGCTGCTAGCAACTGACCGATAGGCATCACGACTAAAACTTCTCCAGGTGACGTTTCCTGCAAGGTAAATTCTGGTTGTTCCGGCAGTCCCGTATCCATAGATGCGGCGGCTGACGCCTCGTTGGACTTGGCAATCGCTTCAGCCAATGTCATTTCTTCTTCCGTCACACATGTCACAGAGCTGGGCCCTTGATTGATCTGCCCGTCTTCGCAAAACTCTGCCATTCCTCCCATCTGACTTGCAAAATTGACATCGATTTCAAAGGCAGAGAAGCCGACCACTGTTGCGTCTTCACGAAAACTCATACCTGTTTCGGCGTTAAAGCAGCCTGCCAAAGCGGCACAAATGATCAATAATCCCATTTTCCGGAACATCAGCGATTCCCTCTCTTTGTGTTTCGAACTAAGTCTGTAATACAAAATTTGGACGCCACACCATGACGACTGTCACTTTTTTCTTCGATCTCGACGGCACTTTGATGGATAGCGCTCCGGGCATTGTTGCATCCTATAAAGTTGCGCTCACGGAATTGGATGTCGACATTCCCTCGGATGAAGAGCTGCGTGCGATGGTTGGCCCCCCCATGCATCTTGTTTTTCCGATGCTCTTAGGAGAGCACGCTCCAATTGACGAGGCTATCGCGGCGTATCGTGAATACTATCAAGACGAAGGAATGTTCATAGCCGAACCTTATGACGGGCTCGGCGAGATGTTTGACGAGTTGATGCGTTTCGACCCAAACATTTTTATTGCGACCTCCAAGCCGCAAATTTTTGCGGATCAAATCGCCGATAAGTTTGGCTTGTTTGGCTATGTTCAACGCCTTTTTGGGTCAGAGCTGGACGGCACGCGCTCTGACAAATCTGAGCTCTTGCAATTTGCCTTGGACGAAACCGGTGTAGAACCCGCTAAATCTATTATGATCGGAGACCGACACTATGATATCAATGGTGCACGAAACAATGATATCCCCTCTATCGGTGCGCTTTGGGGTTATGGCGAGCCGGACGAACTGCGTATGGCCGAGCCAGATGCAATGGCAGGTCACCCCGAAGAGATACCGGAACTTGCGCTAGACCTCTTAGGACTGGAACTCGAATGACCAAAGACTGGGAAGAAATAGATTCTGACCCACAGACGGGTCGCAGAATCTTCAAACGGGAAACGGATTTCTCGGGCGGCAATGATGAATACAAAGTGGAAGCAGAATTTGAGGTCCGAAACGCGGTCGGCGACGTGTTGTATCGCACTGCGGGTACAGGAAAAGGTGAACGCTGGGCCGGAACCTTTTTGTACTTTGCGACCAACGATGGTGAAATAAGGGATGGCACGCGATTACGGTTGATGCAGTCAAGCTATGACGACGCGTTCTTCGACCTACCAAAAGATGCGCCACCTTTATGAGCCTTTATTGCCCAAAATGTGTGACCCCGAACTTAAAGATAGTAGATTCAATCGAAACGGGCCGAGACCAATATTGGGATGAAACCACGCTTCAGCGCGCAAGATGCAGCAACTGCTCTCAGACCTTCTTCCTGCTCTACCGCGAAGAACGCTCGTTTCGAAGCGACCGAAACGATAAGGTGCAACATACCGCTTACGAGGTACCATCGGACGATTGGGATCAGGATGCGGACGCGTTTGAAACACCAAGCCGTAAAAAGTCCGAGGGTTGGCGCATAAAGACGGCTGCTAAAATCAGTGCAAGTATCTTGGGTAAAACGCCCTCATCGAATGTCCGTTATGCCTACAATGATCCGACACCTCAGATTTTAATTTCGGAATTTAGCAAAAATCCCAAATTGGAATGTCCCGCCTGCTATCAAGCAACCTTCACGCTGAAGGACAGTATTGCATTAGATCAGGTTGATGGCTCGCAACGGAGGCAATTGATGCGGGCATCTTGTTCGAATTGCGCTCGGGCGTTCTATTGCAACTATCACGAAAGACCAGATCCGCTGTCCAAAGGGGAAGAGACACATTTCCTGCACGCCTTCGATGTTGATGTTGTTCGTTGGAAAAAATCCGCTCCTCTTTTTGAAGGTGAAGGAACGCTTGCCCAGCGTTCAAAAGCCGAAGAGCTGTTGCGCACATTGCGCAAGACCGCGCCTTCTGCACCTGTCGCTTTGTGGTGGTTTTCCACGGACAAAGCTGATCCGGTTGGACCAATTGAAAGAATTGGGCGTTGGCTCAGGAGAATTCAGTTTGGACTATAGGCAGACATATTTGCTCGAAGACCTTTTTCGCATCGCCGACGGGTTCCCGATGCATCTTCTTAGGTCACGCAAAGCGTTGATGGCAGAATTGGGTCACCTTTTACAAATGCTACCGCCGATGGCAGATGATTGGGACGAACTCATAACTCATTAAGACCTCTCAACAACGGTGCCTCTTTGCCGGTTTGCAAAAATCTATGATCCGACCATACGCGACGATTTAGCGTTCTCAACTGGGCACGCACATGCGAAAGGCTTGGCGAACTTGCTGGCCATCTTATTTCCCCAACCCGATGACTCATCCTTTGCTGACAAGCTTAGGGTCTTCTCAGATCCCTCAGACTGGCTCCATGACTTGCTAATCGAAAAACTGAACAAGGACCTAAAGCCCGAAGATGCGATTGATTGCAATACCATCGAACAACTAGGCTCAGTTGTCAGTGCCATAGCATGTCCCATACCACAAATATGGAAACTATCTGAAATTCCGATGGCCGAATTCAAGCAGTTCCAGACCGAATTCAAAGCAATCTATGCAACCAAAGGAAACAAAGACGCTTTGACCTTCTTAAATGAGACGCGCAATGGCAGCGCGTCTCAACTTTCTAAATACCTTAGATTCCGGTTTCCAGGGTAAGATCAGTAGATCAAATGTCAAACTCCAAAGGTGTAACCGACCCGAACATATCAGTGGCCTTTAACTGCTCCATTGCGCCTTTTGTGGGGGGATGATCCAAATAAAGCAGCGCGATCGCATCGCCACCGACCTCGTCGCGACCCAAAGTAAAGTTCGCGATGTTCACGCCATGGGAACCCATGGTCGTGCCCAAAGTCCCGATGATACCCGGCACATCATTATTGGTTGTATATAGCATGTGGCGCCCAATTTCGGCGTCCAGGTTGATCCCCTTGATCTGGATAAATCTTGGCTTTCCGTCAGAAAAGACTGTTCCTGCCACAGACTTTTCACGTTTCGCCGTTTTCACAGTCAGCTTGATGTAACTGTCAAAAACACCGTCCTTGGGCTCGGTAGATGTCGTAACCTTAATCCCGCGCTCTTGTGCCACTACAGGGGCAGAAACCATGTTCACATCCGGCAACTGCGCCTTCAACAGACCTGCAATCGCGGCGCTGTCCAGCGCTTTGATATTCATTCCAGCCACACCGCCATTGTATAGGATTTGAACGCTTTCAATGGCTTCTTCAGTCATTTGGCCCGCGAATGCCCCGAGATGTGAGGCAAGTTTAACAAACGGCCCCAACACTGGCGCTTCTTCGGCGGTAATGCTGGGCATGTTTATCGCATTCGAAACCGCGCCATAGTTCAAATAATCGCTCATCTGTTCGGCTACTTGCAGGGCCACGTTTTCCTGTGCTTCTGTGGTTGCCGCTCCCAAGTGAGGCGTCACAACAACATTCGGCAAATTAAATAAAGGGCTGTCTGTTGCGGGTTCAACCGCGAACACATCGAATGCCGCCCCGGCCACATGACCGGACTTAAGCGCGGCTGCCAAAGCGTCTTCATCAACCAAACCACCGCGCGCACAGTTCACTATCCGAACGCCTTTCTTCATCTTCGCGATGGCGTCAGCCGTGATCATATTCGCCGTCTGTTCGGTCTTTGGCACGTGCATCGTGATGAAATCCGCACGCTCGTACAATTCATCCAATTCGACTTTTGTTACGCCCAAATCCTTGGCGCGTTCTTCAGATAAGAACGGATCATAGGCGACAACCCTCATCTTCAGGCCCAGCGCACGGGACGCCACGATGGATCCGATATTGCCGGACCCGATCAAACCAAGTGTTTTACCCGTTAGTTCAACGCCCATGAATTTCGACTTTTCCCATTTGCCCGCATGAGTGGACGCAGAGGCCTCTGGGATTTGGCGCGCCACGGCAAACATCATCGCAATCGCATGTTCCGCCGTGGTGATCGAGTTCCCAAACGGCGTGTTCATCACGATCACACCTTTGCGGGTGGCAGCCTTCAAATCGACATTGTCGACGCCAATGCCGGCACGGCCAATCACCTTCAGATTGTCCGCTGCTTCAATCAGCTTCTCGGTCGCTTTGGTCGCCGAACGGATCGCCAGACCATCATAGTCTTTGATCTTCGCCAACAGCGCGTCTTTATCCTTGCCCAGATCCGGTTCGAAATCGACATCCATCCCGCGATCCTTGAAAATTTGAACAGCCGTCGGGCTGAGTTTGTCTGATACGAGTACCTTTGGCATCGTTCTCTCCACTTCTAAATTTGGGAATTAGGCTGCTTCTGCGACCGTTTCGATTTGTGATTCAAAGGCCCAGGTCAGCCATGGCATCAGCGCGGCCAGATCGGCTTCTTCCACCGTGCCACCTGTCCAAATGCGCAGGCCCGCAGGTGCGTCACGATAAGACCCGATATCAAATGCAACGCCTTCGACTTCGAGCGCTTTAACCATCGCTTTGGCAAAGGCTGCCTGATCACCAGGCTCCATCGCGGCAACACGCGCATCCGTAATCTTCAAACAAACAGATGTGTTCGACAGGGTCGCAGCATCTTCAGCTAAAAAGTTTACCCAATCATTGGCGGCCACATAATCCGCAATGACTTTGGCGTTGGCATCGGCCTTTGCGATCAAGCCTGCCGCATTGCCCTGCGCCCGAGCCCAATCCAAGGCGAACAGGTAATCTTCAACAGCAAGCATGGATGGCGTATTGATTGTCGCGCCCTCGAAAATGCCTTCGATCAGCTTGCCCCCTTTGGTCAAACGAAAGATTTTCGGCAAAGGCCAAGGCGGCGTGTAGTTCTCCAAGCGCTCCACAGCGCGGGGCGAGAGAATGATCATACCATGCGCCGCCTCACCGCCCAGAACCTTCTGCCAAGAGAACGTCACCACATCGAGCTTGTCCCATGGCAGTTCTTGCGCAAAGGCCGCGGAGGTCGCATCACAAATCGTCAGACCCGCGCGGTCATCATCAATCCAATCGGCATTCGGGACACGGACACCGCTGGTCGTCCCATTCCACGTAAACACGATGTCATGCTCAGAATTCACAGCGTCCAGATTGGGCAATTGTCCATAATCCGCATGGTGATGGTTCACTTGGCTCAACTTCAATTGCTTGACCACATCTGTGACCCAACCGGACCCAAAGCTTTCCCAAGACAGCATCTCGACCGGACGCTCGCCCAGCAAGGACCACATGGCCATTTCAACCGCGCCGGTATCAGACGCAGGCACAATGCCGATACGGTAATCGGCGGGAACGCCCAAAACCTCACGCGTGCCTTCGATCGCAGCTTTAAGTTTTGACTTGCCCACAGCGGCACGGTGCGACCGACCCAAAGCGGCATCAGCCAACACGTCAGGGGTCCAGCCAGCCGGCTTGGCACAAGGTCCAGATGAAAAACGGGGATTTGCCGGACGGATGTCCGGTTTCGCATATGTCATGTCTTTATCCTTTCAGATACGCGCCCCTCGTTGGGGAGGGGTGTCCCACGGCCGCGTCTGACGGGATTCCCGATAGGCTTCAAGCGGAAAGATGTCGGTTTCGGGTGGATTTAGGTCTTTGGAAGGGTGTTGGGTTTATGATGGGAAACATGCTTGGCTTCAGTTAATATGAACTCATTATAACTGGGTATTGTAAAATGAGCCGTATCTTTGCCATCTTTTTTCTGTTTTCTACTCCAGTTTTCGCAGTTGGAACATCAAACGATCTTTCAGAGCATTGTCCTGATCCTAGCGTAAATACCTATTGCGTTGGATATATATGGGGCATCGTAGAAGCCGTAGATACGTTGCAATTGCTGGACCGGATGACTCCGATGATTTGCTTGGAAAGTGGCGTCACTAATAGCCAGCTCGCAAAAGTATATGGCGAATGGGTCAAAAATAACCCAAGCAAGCTACACTACGCTGCAAGTTCAAATTTTCTTGTTGCGATAGCGAATGCTTTTCCATGTGAGTAGATTTTGATTTGAAACGGACCCGCCAGTCGGCGGGTTAACAACGCGTGCGAAGCAAAGCGCCCCGCCAAATGGGACAGGCGGGCGCTTGGATGCGCGCGATGAGCTTCGCTACGCCGTCGCGTATCCAGTGAATAGTTTTAGGCAACAGTCAACTTACCCAATCACGCTCATCTCGTTCACCGTAAACGCATCCACGGCACCCTCAGTCGCGGCCATATAAGCGGCCAGATGCGGGGCGTTCATATGCGTCTGCCACAACTCACGGCTTTCCCAGTTTTCATAGAACACGAAGAAGCCCGGATTTTCATTGTCCATGTGCAAGTCATAATTGATGCAGCCTTCTTCTGCGCGCGTAATCTCAATCAATTTCTCAAGTTCTGCACGGACCAGTGCCTCTTTCCCTGCTGCGGCTGTGATCTGGGCTAAAATTGTCAATGCCATGATGTAATCTCCTTTGCGGTATGACAGTTTGGCCACCTTTTCAAATTTTACTATCAATTGGACAAGTACGCACATTTTATGATTATACATGCAATATGGATACTGAAACCGCGACACCCCCCCGTTTCATGGATTACGATTGCAGCACGGGCTGCCCGGTGGAGGCCGCGTTGGAACAGATCGCAGGCAAGTGGAAGGGGCTGATTGTCTATCACCTGTTGGATGGCACGCTGCGCTTTAATGAGCTTGCGCGCCGTTGCGGAACTGTTACCCAAAGAAGCCTTACGAAAAGTCTGCGTGAACTTGAAGCAGATGGAATTATTCACAGAGAGGTGTTCCCCGTCGTGCCTCCAAAGGTGGAGTATAGTTTGACGGACAAGGGCCAAGAGCTTTATTCGGCGATCGAAGCCTTGCATGCGTGGGGCGCAAGGTATCCAAAAGTTTAGGCACGCCGGAGAGGCCCATCGGACCACAACAATAAAGTGCCGCAGCTTTTCTGGACTGCAACCTAAGAGCGTTCATTTCTGTGTTCGCCACAACCAAGTTTCGCTAGCAGGATTTAATCGTCAGGGATAAGCGCAAGCTATGAGCGCAGGCCCAGCACGTATACTTACCATTCTTCTGCTCTGGCTTGTCGGCCTTGGCGCGGCGGCACAATTTGCCAAAATCGCAGTGCCCTTTGCAACGGTGCGCGCCTTTTATCCTGACGCGGGCGACGCGGTTGGCTGGCTCTTATCGATCGTCAGCCTGTCAGGTGCCATATTGGGGATTGTCTTTGGCAACTTGGTTGCGCGCGCTGGTGAAAAACGCATCATCATCGCGGGTCTGATTCTGGGCGCACTCATGTCGCTCTGGCAAGCCTCGATCCCAAGCTTTGGGTGGATGTTGTTCTCCCGCTTCCTTGAAGGGCTCTCACATCTGACAATCGTCGTGGCTGCACCGACCTTGATCACCCAACTTGCGGGCGACCGCCTTCGTCCATTTGCCCTGTCCTTCTGGAGCACCTTTTTCGGGGTCGCCTTTGCAATCTTTGCATGGATCGTCATCCCACTCTTCCCCTCGGACGACCTTGGCGGTCTGCTGTCTGCACATGGCATTTATATGGCGATTGCAGCCGGTTTACTGTTGTTCATATTGCCCAAAGACGAACCAAAAGAGGTGCAGGCGACCAATGTGATTGCATCCCATCTCAGGGCTTACAGCACGCCCATTATCGCCGCGCCCGCTGTGGGCTGGCTGTTTTATACCCTCACCTTTGTGTCCCTTATTGCTCTCATCCCGGAAAGCCTGCCAGTGGGTGAGGCCGCATGGGCCTCCGGTCTCATGCCGTTGATGAGTATCGCGACATCGCTTTTTTTAGTGCCCCTCATTGCAACGCGATATTCCAGTCTGCATGCCATATATGCGGGCTTTGCGATCGGCGCGGTGCTGATCCTTTTTGCCATCAATATTGATCTGCGCGCCATCGTGGCCGTGATCTTTTTCGGGGTGATCGGACTGGTCCAGGGGGGCAGCTTTGCCTCCGTTCCCGAGCTGAACAAAACCGCCGAAGACCAAGCACTAGCCTACGGGTTTATGGCGCAAATGGGAAATGTTGGGAATTTGCTGGGCACACCCATTCTATTATGGGTAATCAGTTTGGGCGGAGACAGCGCTAAATATGGCGCGATCACCTTGCTGTATATCATGGCCATCGCGGCCAATATGGCATTGGCCCGCGCGCGCAAAGCCTAGATTATGGCTTCCAGCCCGGATGCTTAAAGAGATAACCAAAAACTTCCCGCGCGCTCTTGGCATTCGCAACATCGCGGAAGAGACCCGGCCATTCTGAAAACCAAACTGCAATCGGATTTTGACTGTCAAAGTCCCGCTTCAAACCATAGCGCGGCGTTTCCTCTTCGACTTGGAAGGTCCCCCAAAGACGATCCCAGATTATCAGGATCCCGCCATAGTTCTTGTCCAAATATTTCTCATCGCTGCCATGATGCACGCGGTGATGCGAAGGCGTGTTGAGCACCCACTCCAGCACGCTGAGTTTTCCGATCATCTCTGTATGGAGCCACGTCTGATAGGCCAGCACCACGATCACTCCAAAGATGATCGCTTCGGGCGCAAAACCCATGATCGCCAGCGGAATGTGCGCCACCAAAGACCACAGGCCTTCCAATGGGCCAAAGCGAAATCCCGTGACAATGTTCATGTCCCGTGACGAGTGATGTACCGCATGTTGCGTCCAAAGCACGCGAACTTCGTGGGCGATCCGATGCTCCCAGTAGTAGGTGATATCGGCCAGTATCACGACCACAACCAAACTCCACACCGCGACAGGTATCGACCAGGGCGTCACCTCTGCAATCACCCAATAGAGGCCATACGCCCCGGTCAGGATCAGTGTTTCGACCAGAATATAGGGGATTTGGGTCGACGCACTCGCTACCATTTCCCAAAACGTTTTTGCCTTGAAATCTCCTTTAAAGATCATCTCTGCGATCTCAATCGCTAGGATCAGCGCGCCTATCACATAGAACGCGTCGCCTACTTGAAATGCCAGCGTCTCAAGATCCATCACATCTCTCAATTCAATCCGTTCATCAATGTCTGCCAAGCGAGATCGGATGCCTGTTTTGGCGTGGCCTCTCCCTTGCGGACCAGCGACCAAGCTGCGTAGGTCATGTTTTCAAACGCCTCTACAATCCAAGGCGTGGGAACATCCCGCGCAAAGAGTCCCTCTGCCTTGGCCGCGTCAATATCATCACGCAATTCGGCCAAACTTGCAGCATAGGCCTCGGCCACTTTTGGGTCCGCATCGACTGCTTCTTGCGCCAGAAACCATTGACGACTGGCAAGTGGTACGATCGCGTGGATTGAGGAACGAAACGCTTCTTCATAAGTCTCGGCGTCTTGGGTGGCAGCCTCCACCGCCGCGTCCAGTTCTGTCAGAGCAATCATCGCAAGCGCTGCCATTAACTGATTCCGTCCCGGGAAATACCGATGCAGCGTTGCTCGACCCACGCCGGCGCGATCCGCAATATCCCCCAAGGACGCGCCCGGGTTCTCATTATAAATTTGAAACGCCGCTTCGATAATTGCGTCTCTTGTCTCAAGTTTGATCTTGTTCATGAGACAAATATGTCTCATGTGAGACATGAGTTCAAGAGCTGTTTTTGAATTTTTGGAAGGACCCGCATTATGAATAGACGAGAATTTGCAAAACTAAGCGCAGGATTTGCCTTGGCCGCTCCATCGCTAGTTCACGCGCAACAGACCAATTCAGTGATCGTTATCGGCGCTGGAGCCGCAGGCCTAACGTCTGCGTATCATTTAAAGAAAGCCGGGATTTCAATCCAAGTGCTCGAAGCCAGCAACCGCTCGGGCGGGCGGGTCAAACGCCTGACGGGTTTTGAGGATGTTGCGCTCGACCTTGGGGCAGAATGGATACATGGCGAAGATACGCTTCTGGGCGAAATCCTTGGCCAAGGTGAAACAAATCCCGGCGTGGAAACGATCGCCTTTGACCCTCAAACCTATCAGTTCTGGAACAATGGTCGCCTGAAGGATTTCAACATCGCCCGCAACTTCTATGCCGAGACAAAGTTTCGTGACACAAGCTGGTACGGGTTTTTTGAACGCTTTGTTTTACCAAGCATCAATGGCTCGATCGAACTGAACACTCCGGTTTCCCACATCGACAGCGATGGGGATGGCGTAACCATACGCTCTGCCTCGGGCCAAAGCTTCACTGCAGACCGCGTGATCGTCACGGTTCCCATTTCAATCCTGCGCGACCGCGACATCACCTTTTCGTCTCAACAAGCGACCCGCCAAATGCGCGACCTCAACGATGTTACTTTTGGCAAAGGCTATAAGGTCTTTCTCAGTTTTCAGGAGCGGTTCTACCCAGATATGCTATTCTTTGGTTCCCGCGCACAGGCCTTCTCAACCACTTATGACAGCAAGATTTACTATGATGCTGCGTTCAAGAAACCGACCAAAAGCAACATCCTTGGTCTCTTTAATGTGGACCATGACACCCTGCCCCGCGTGGATCTAAGCGACACGCAAATCATCGAAGAGGTTTTGACTGAGCTGACTGAAGCCTATGGCCCGGAGGTGCGCTCAGGCTTCATCAAAGCCAAAGTTCAGAATTGGAATGCCGAACCTTTCATCCGTGGCAGCTACTCTATGACCAACAAAAGCGATGCCGATCTGTCAGACATTCTCGCCCCGATTGAGAGCAAAATCTTCTTCGCTGGAGAGGCCTTGGGCGGGGATTACCAATCCACAGTTCACGGTGCGGCATTCTCCGCTATCGAAGCCATTGAAATGATCTACTCCTGACCGCGCGCCTTGATTTCGACATCCATCACGACCGGGTAATGGTCAGATGGGGCGACCCCGTCGTCTCGGTATTGAACCACAAACGGCCCCGCCTTCCGGACGGAGGCACCAGACCAGCCAATATGATCAATCGCTGGAAACAGATGAAGCCCGCGATCAAAATGAAACGAGGCGGCCCATGCCGGCGCAAAGGTAAAACCACCCTCGCGCACCATTCCAAAGGCGCGCATGCCCCAGAAGGCATTGAAATCTCCGGCCACAAAAACCGTCTCTCCGGCGGCGATCCACTCGCCCGAATGATCTGCTGTCAGACGCGCCGCCCCTTGCCGATTTTGAATGCTGAGCGCATCAAAATGAACATTTATGACACGGAATACCGCCCCAGTTTGGGCATCCTGAAATTGCGCCCAAGACGCAAATGAGGGCGGGGCCCCGTCGAACCCTCGCGAATACAAAACATTCGGTGTTCGAGAGAAGAAGAACCAACCTTCATCCAGAACGGCCAGTCGATCTGGACGATAGAAAATGGGCTGCGTGGGTGGAAACTCTTGCCAGGGTCCAGCGGCGACGGCGGCATAATCTGGGTTTTCTGCAAGCAAGAAATCCCGCGTCAGGTTCACCGACCCATCGGACCCGCGTTGAAAACTCTCCATCTCTTGGAAGGCAACAAGATCTGCATCCAGTGATTTGAGAACAGTATCCATCGGGCCTTTCCGCGCGTTCCAACCCGATAGGCCCCAACGCCCCTCTGCTTGGCCAAGCCAAATGTAATGCACGTTCCAGCTGGCAATCCGCAGAATATCCTTCGACTTCTCTGGAAGAGATCGCGGTGACCATAATACAATTTGCAACACGCCAAAGGCGATCACTCCGACCGCGAAAAGCAGTCCAAGAAATTTCAAGCGATGCATCCTATAATACGAGCCTCTTTTCACTCTCAACACATGGCCCAATGGGCTAAACCAGCAAATACATCGGATATTGCGAAGCTAAGCAATCTGAACAATGCGCACCTTTTGGCAGAGCGGATAAGACGCGATAAACGCCGCCGAGCGCGCCTGCATCTCCGTAAGACTGGTGCCGTAGAAGTAAAGTCCGGTCTCTGTGCTCCCTTCCCAATACCCCTGAAATCCGCCAATCCCGTCATTGGCATATCCAAAGTTGTATTTGCACCCGGAACTCTCAAACAAATAAGAGCGTTCGCCCGTGGGCGGGTTAACAGCGCGAACAAAGTGAAGCGCCCCGCACGTCGCACCAGAGGTGCGCTTCCAGCGCAACGGGACGGGCGGGCGCTCGAATGTGCGCGATAAGCTCGCTGCGCTTCGCCGTCGCACATTCGTGAGAGATGCGGTAACCAATCGTTCGTGTCTCAAAGAATAACGAGGACGAAAGGTTAGATGATTTTGTATCTAGAAGGGGTAGACTGTGGTTGGACAGCTCAAAATCAACCCTCTGAAAGCGCGCTAAAGAATGCTCAAACGCTTTTGTATATTCTCAGACATTTAGGTCATCCGCCATCCTCCGCTGATCGAGGATACTTCCCATCTGTTCGCCTTTTCTGGAATGGGGGGACCACAGAACTGGAAGTGCATGATACGACAGCAGAGGCATTTTATTTCCCAGGCGCTCCAAACCAATCCACATGGACTGTTGAAAAGTTTTTCTTAGACAGCCCCGAAGACAAAGAAAAACTCATTCAAAAAGTCGTTGAGAATATCAAAAAGGGATAAACTCATGCATATCGCCTCTCTTATCGCCCGTCCAGGAACCCTCACGCCCGAGATTGCAGAAGGCACATTCAAAGCCCTGCTGTGCAGCAAAGAAACCCAATGGCTTGCGCCGCTTGAGGCCGCCGAAGCGCCCTTGCCCTCCATCCCACCCGATGCGCATTCTATTTGGCGCGATCTGCAAACGGCTGGCGTCGATTTCAACATCCTGCCCGCGACCAATCGCAAAAAGAAAATCCTGCTCGCCGATATGGACAGCACCATGATCGAACAGGAATGCTTGGATGAGCTCGCCATCGCGGCGGGCGTCGGCGACCAAGTTGTTGGTATCACAAAGCGAGCGATGAATGGAGAGCTTGATTTTGAAGAGGCATTGGAGGCCCGCGTTGCCCTTTTGGACGGGCAGCCCGAGGCGCTGATCGAAGAGGTTCTCGCCACGAAAATCACCTACATGCCGGGCGGCGGCACGCTTGTGAAAACGATGAAAGCCAATGGGGCCTACGCGGCTCTTGTCTCGGGTGGGTTCACCGACTTCACCAGCGCGGTCGCAAGAAGCCTCGGTTTCAACGAACATCGCGCGAATACACTTCTCCGCAAAGATAGTAAGCTGACCGGCGAAACAGGGAAACCGGTATTGGGCCGCGACGCAAAGGTCACAGCGCTACAAGAGATCACAGCACGGCTGAGCATGACAACCGATGATGTGTTGGCTGTAGGTGACGGGGCGAATGATCTGGGCATGCTGCAAATTGCCGGATTGGGCGTTGCAGCACATGCCAAGCCAGCAGTGCAAGCACAGACCAAATTCCGCATCAACAACGGCGACCTGACCGCCCTTTTATACTTACAAGGGTACTCCAAAAACGGGTTTCAAAGCTGATCCTCAGTTCCTGTTTTTGCACCAACCAATAACAATTTTCGATATACGTAGTGTCAAAATGATAAAAAATGAGAGAATCAGTCTCATTTTTTGATACTAAATACATGCTAAGATTTATGATTTTTGAAAGAACAAGCACGATCTCCTTCTCAATACCCTGTTTTCTACCTATTTTTTCAAGGTTTCTTTGGGTTTTCCGAACAGGCAATCAAGATTGCAAAAGCGACAACAAGGCGCTTTGCGTTTTGACCAACCTGTCCTAACGGGAATAGACTTTGCACATTCGCAATCTGGGAGAGATGCCATGAAAATGACCACCGAAGAAGCTTTCATTAAAACGCTGCAAATGCATGGTATTGAACATGCCTTTGGGATCATCGGCTCAGCCATGATGCCGATCTCTGACCTCTTTGGCGAGGCGGGGATTAACTTTTGGGATTGCGCCCATGAAGGGTCCGGCGGGTTCATGGCCGATGGCTACACGCGCGCGACGGGTAAAATGTCCATGATGATCGCGCAAAACGGTCCGGGCATTACAAACTTCGTAACGGCCGTAAAGACAGCCTATTGGAACCACACGCCGCTTTTGTTGGTCACACCACAGGCCGCGAACAAAACAATCGGCCAGGGCGGTTTTCAGGAAATGGAGCAGATGCGCATGTTTGCCGACTGCGTCGCCTATCAGGAAGAGGTTCGCGACCCAACGCGGATCGCCGAAACCCTAAACCGCTGTATTCTCCAAGCCAAGCGTGCCTCTGCGCCGGCACAAATTAACATCCCACGCGATTTTTGGACTCAAGTTGTCGATATCAACTTGCCTGCAATCGTCGAGTTTGAACGCCCCAATGGCGGCGCTGATGCAATCCAATCGGCGGCTGATCTTTTGTCTTCTGCGAAATTCCCTGTGATCCTGAACGGCGCAGGCGTAGTTCTATCAGGCGGGATCGAAGCGTCGGCAAAACTTGCAGAACGTCTTACAGCGCCGGTCTGTGTCGGCTATCAGCACAATGATGCCTTCCCGGGCTCCCATCCGCTATTTGCTGGCCCATTGGGCTACAACGGTTCCAAAGCCGGTATGGAGCTGATCAAACAGGCGGATGTGGTTTTGTGCTTGGGCACACGTTTGAATCCATTTTCAACGTTGCCAGGCTATGGCATGGAGTACTGGCCAGCAGATGCCAAAATTATCCAAGTCGACCTCAACCCGGACCGCATAGGGCTGACCAAACCTGTGTCCGTGGGCATTGTCGGTGACGCTAAGAAAGTTGCAACATCACTGCTTGAAAAGCTTTCAGATGATGCCGGCGATACAGGCCGCGAAGATCGTAAGAACGAGATCGCCAAACAAAAGTCCACATGGGCACAGCAACTGTCCTCGATGGATCATGAAGACGACGATCCCGGTACATCATGGAACGAACGGGCCCGCGCAGACAAACCTGAATGGATGTCGCCACGGATGGCATGGCGTGCAATCCAATCTGCCTTGCCAAAAGAGGCCATCATTTCTTCAGATATCGGCAACAATTGCGCGATCGGTAACGCTTATCCATCCTTCGAGGAAGGCCGCAAGTATCTCGCACCGGGCCTATTTGGTCCTTGCGGATATGGCCTACCG
Source organism: Pseudomonadota bacterium (assembly GCA_039814625.1). Taxonomy (GTDB): domain Bacteria; phylum Pseudomonadota; class Alphaproteobacteria; order Rhodobacterales; family Rhodobacteraceae; genus Amylibacter. The sequence continues at coordinate 249,098 of JBCCAU010000002.1, read as the reverse complement.
TCCATCGTCGGCGCGAAAATCGGTCAACCCAATGTACCTGTTGTGGGCTTTGCTGGTGATGGTGCCTTTGGGATTGCTGTGACCGAATTGACGGCTATTGGTCGCTCAGAGTGGCCCCCGATCACTATGATTGTTTTCCGCAACTACCAATGGGGCGCTGAAAAGCGGAACTCAACGCTTTGGTTCGAAGACAACTTCGTGGGCACAGAACTTGATACGCAAGTTAGCTATGCTGGCATCGCCGAGGCATGCGGCCTGATCGGTAAGCAGGCTAAGTCTATGGACGAGCTGACGGAAATGCTGAACCAAGCCATCAAAGATCAGATGGAAAATGGCAAGACTACCTTGATCGAAGCCATGATCAACCAAGAACTTGGTGAGCCCTTCCGCCGCGACGCGATGAAAAAACCAGTGGCCGTTGCCGGTGTGTCTAAGGCGGATATGCGCACGCAAGTCGGCCTCTGACAAACCTGCGGTAGTGTGGTGTGAGCCGGGTTTACTTCGTAAACTCGCGGCGCCACGCCCATCGGACGAAGAATGCACAAAGGCGCGCCATCTGGACGCGCCTTTTTCTCAATCCTACCAAGCGTGAGTGGGCTCGATGAAAGCATTGATTTGATCGGCCCTCAATGAATTAGTTCACCCTGGTATATAGGAAACAGGAGGATCATTTTGGGAATTAGGCGGCACAAGCCAGAAGAGATAGTGACAAAACTGGGACAAGTAGAAATGCTTTGAGGGCAAGGTATGCCTCGGTTGGATGCGATCAGGCAGGTAAGCATTACAGAGCAGATCTATTATCGCTCGCGCAAGCAATAGGGCGGAACGGGCGCGGATCAACCCATCCTTGGTAACAATGCCCCGGCCGAACCTTCATGGGCACAATCCCACCAACAACTCCGCCGTTCACTCCAACTACATTTGAGTTCGGAACAACCGATGGATCGATCCCGTATTCGGCAAAGTTTACATCATTTAATGCAGCACTAATCTGCAATTCAAAGTCTGCTTTAGTTCTATTTGCGATCTCGAACCCACATCCAACAAGTTCAATCGCTTTACGATTGCTTGCGAAGCTTTGTAGGCAGCGTTCTACTCTCTCGTTTCTCTAAGGTTGCTGCTTACATTCAAATTTCTAGGCAAAGCTGTTGTTCGCTCTGGGGCAACACTCGTCTGCCCAGTTTCGAGCAACAGGATAATATGCGATAGTTCAACATTGGCATAGCGGTGTTTTTCAGTGCCAATGTATCGCGCAGGCGTGGTCCAATACGCCTAGCCGCAAGAAGTTAGTCTTTGTTCAGTCGGTAAATCCAAATTCAAGCAACGGCGCGCCGCAACAGCCGAAAATAGAAAAAGCGGGATGGCTAACACCTAAGCAGTAAGGGGCAGTAACAGAAATTTGGCATATTTGTTGGTCGGCATTCAGAGTCTCTAGCGTATCTGGGTAATCACTTGAATTTCAAAGTTGTGATCTAATTTTTCATGGTCGATTGAATCCGGCTTATAAATTCAAATGAGCATCTTTGCCCAAAAGTAGTGAATAATAATATATGAATATTAATTGGCTATCGATCCAATACGAATGAGTAGCGATCAAAGTGAACAGAATGTCGTACCCACCCAAACTATAGTCCATTCGAAGCGGGTCACCTTGCCGATTGCGCTGACACTTAACTGTAACACGAGCTGCCCAACGCTTTGCAATTGGAGGATCAACCACAAATACAAGCCACCTCCATGTGCATTGCGACCACAGATCCCAGAGTTTTAACAAGGCGCTTTGTGAGCTTTCCAAATTGCATGAGATAGCACTATCAAAATTCATACCACAAAGCGGGGGAACTGCGATCAATGAAGCTGAAGTTAGCGAGAGAAATCTAACGGTAAATGACGCTAAAGTCACACAGTTAGAAAATTCACAGAAACTGAATGAAAAAAATAAGGTGGCGGAGACGAAGGGATTCGAACCCTCGAAACAGTTGCCCGTTTACTCCCTTAGCAGGGGAGCGCCTTCGACCACTCGGCCACGTCTCCGCCGGTCTGTCTATGGATGTCATCAAGACGGGGCAAGAGCAAAGCAACAGGCGATGGCCGCTTCACGAAGGATCATAGTTGGCTTCTTGATAGCCCAACCGCGCATCGCCCTTATTCCAGTTTCCAAGGTGCGGCCCCATGCCCAAACCAAAAACCCCAGAATGCACCTACGGCATGAACGAGCGCGAGATATCTGCACCGTAGCAATGTAAACCGTGGAAGTTGACAGAAGTTCGGATGACTTAAGATCGTTTGCGATAGTCTTTGATGGCGTGTGGTTATCGTGAACAACGCGTGCGCTGCGACGGTTTTTGCTCCGCCAGTTTCGTTCGTCCTCAACAGTGATCCAGTCGTTCGGCCATTGCGCCAATGTGATAAAGTTGCACTGACAATCGTGCGGTTTTGGTAGTGATCAACTGGAAAGCTGGACAATGGCCTTGCGTCTGGCATGAGACTGGGAATGATCTTTGTTTCCAATGCCCCAAGTTGAAGTGCCTTTTTGGGCAACCTGTCGCGCCGAATGGCTGTATTGAATGCAAGAGATTCAACCGGAAGCTGCGTCAAAGGATGCCAATGTGCCCCCAAGACGGCGATAAAGTTGGCCCAAGACCAGAGAGATTGACTTTTAGCATTGGTGACGGTTCCGATGACGAGGTTCACATGATCCTCTTGATCTAAAAGTGTTTGAAGCAAATGTGGTGCCCAGTCCGGAGATGGGTGGTTGTGATCTTCTAGAATGATGAGCCAATCACAATCTCCAACAAGCTTAGGGATACGCGCGCGCATATGGAAAATTGAATCCTTTTCGACGCGTTTAAAAGTTGCAAAAGGAGATGCATCCGGTGGCGCGCAAAAATCTGGATGGTTGCTGACAATTATCAATCTGAATGCGTCATTCAAATGTTCCAATAGAGGTTCGTAAACCGGGCGTACTTTTTCGAAAGGATCGTGCGTGATTGTGTAGACCACAATCTTACATCTTCTTCGATCCGACATGATGTCCCCTAATACATTTGTTTCTTTAATAGCCCGTTGCCGAATACGTTGTCATTTGCTTTCGCGCGACCCAAGAACAACCTCGTTCGGTATCGTTTCATTCGACGTCTAAGGTGTCGGCGTCGCATGCGAAGTAAACCCTTTTCCTACAACGCGGCATTTTGGATTTTTCAACCTGAACATCAGACGCAAAAAGGCTGTTTTTGATACCCTCTAGGTGCTTTATTGGACACAGCAACACATATTTTTTCTTGGGGATATCTGTTTGGAAAACTTATTTGCGTTTGTTTCGATTGCCGCCCTTATCCTTGCGATTGTGGCGATCAACAAGGCTGCTCAGCTTCAAAAACGTCTTGATCGTTTGATCCAAGCGACGATGGAACGCAAGGCGCAGGTGGTCGCACAACAGCAAGTTGAAACAACCTCGTCCCCTGTTGATCCAAGCGAGCCAACCGAAGATTTCGAGGCATCAGAAATCGCGCCCACCGATCCTGAAACCCAACTCGTTCCGGTTGATGCTGAGGCGCAGCCGACAGAAAGCCCCAAGGAAGTTTGGTTTGATCGGTTCCAGAAACAAATGGCAGAAAGTATTTCTGAAAATTGGATATTCTGGTTGTCGGGATTATCTTTGGCATTGGGTGGGTTTTTCCTCATTCGATATGGGATCGAGGCGGGCTATTTCGGACCAACCGCTCGGGTCATTGCGGCTTTGGTGTTTGGTCTGGCTTTAATCGGCATAGCAGAGCGTTTGCGCCAAAGATCGGGGGGCGTTGTTGCATGGTTTGATCTGCCGCCAGCCCTTGCGGGTGCCGGTATTTTTTCGATGTTTGGGGCGGTGATTGGGGCCCATATCTTGTATGACCTGATCGCAGAGCCGACGACATTTGTCGGGCTTATGCTAATCTCTCTTATCGCTGTGGGCGGCGGAATACTCTATGGTCCAATGTTGTCCGTACTGGGTATTTTGGGTGCGTATTGTGCACCCTTTCTGTTGAAAACCGGCGAGGCGTCGGCTTTTCTCTTGGTCTATTTTACCGTGGTCTTTTTCACAGCTTTGCTGATCGAGCGGTATATGCGCTGGATTTGGTTGTCGGCACTTGCTGGTTTTTGCGCTGTCTTTGCGGGTTGGTTGGCAGCAACAGCAGCAGGTCTGAGTTTTGAACCGCATGTTTATGCTGTTGCGATATCTGCTTTGGCCATCTCAGTGCCTGCCTACGGGCTTGTTGCATTTGAGCAAAATCATATTCGCTTGGATAAGTTGTTTTCAGACTTGTCCTATAGTTATCCAACCGTATTCGCGCTGTTTCTGACAGCAGGGGCCAGTCTGGTCGCAGTTGGGTTTGAGGCAAGTAGTCCATTGGACCACGGGCTTATCATGGGCGGATGTTTGTTGTTACTGGCGTGGATGATTTTCGTAATGTGGCGAGCAGAGCCGTTGAAATGGGTGACGGCTGTGATCGTGGTTTATGGGTTTGCAGCACTCTACTTCGGCGACTTTGACCGCATATATGATCCCGAATTTGGCGGTCGAGATGGATTAGGAGCGCTTGATCTGATGCTTGGCGTGGGCTTTGCGACCTTGGTTCTATGTGGGAGTATATGGCGCGCAGAGCGCACAAACCGTCCGCGGATCTGGTATATTTTAGGGTCGTTTGTTCCTATCCTATCGTACATTTGGATGGTCACAAGAGATCAGGTCTGGGGCGGCGGAGAGGCCTTTACATCGGACACGGCTTGGGGACTCGTTGGCGTTGGGCTGGCGGCGGTTATGGCGGGAACAGCATATTTGGTCTTGCAGGGTAGGCAACGCGACCGTCGGCCTGGCGCGGATTTCTTTCTGGCCTCAACGCTGATCACTTTGGGTGTCGCAGCCCCGCTGCTGATCGCAGACCCATATCTGACACACAGCTATGGTATCCTTTCTCTTGTTGCAGCTGTCCTGATTGCAAATCTGAAGCTAAGGATCACGCGCAACCTTGTATGGTTTGGTTTGACCGTTGCGGTGACCTGCTTGATCGGAGTGAACTACCCGCCCTTGGATGTGTTGAACAGGACCCAATGGGATAGCGGCTTTGAGCCTTTCTTTATGCATATCACCTATTTGCTAGCCATCGCGGTCTTTTCTTATGGATGGCGCGTTACAGAAGCGCGCGGCTTGCACCGCGAACTCATTCAGTTTGAGACGGCGCTATTGGTCGGTTCTGGTGTCTATGGTCTGGCATGGATAGATATCCTGCTTGGGGACAATGGCGCACAGCGTTACGTGATCTGGGCTTCAAATGGGACGCTTGCCCTGTTGCTTGCCGCTGCCGCTTTTTACCGACTAAACGGTGCTAAGCATTTGGTGATTTTCCGCTATGTTCTCGCCTCCCTTTACTTGTCCGTAGGCGTAATAGGCCTATTGAGCGCGTTGTTGCGCGCTCCGCTCTTTGATGAAAGTCGAATGGCTGGTGTCTTCCCATTTGATGCCAACACTTTGAGCTTCCTTTTCCCAGCAGCGATCTTTCTTTGGATGTCTCGAATGGCCTCAATTCGGCGGATTGTTTCTAAATGGGTGGCTCTGGGCCCGACTTTGGCGCTTTTGGCTTTTGCCATGACTTCGGCCATTCGATGGTTTTGGCATGGGGCCTCTATCAGCCTCGAACGCGGCTTTGAGCAAGGCGAGTTGTATACTTATACGATTTTGATGATCGGGACTGTGGGTCTCTTGCTTTGGATAACGTTGGCGCGCCAAAGCCTGTATCTAAAGCGGGTCACTTTAGGGCTTGCAGCATTAACGGCTGCCAAGGTGTTTTTGGTCGACATGGCAGGAATGACGGGGCTGCCGCGGGCCACCATATTTATGGTGTTGGGTGCTGCTTTGGGAAGTGTAGCTTGGTTGTTGAATGATCTGCGGGAACAACCAGAAGAGCGCAACGTGTAAACGCGTCACCAAGGGCTTAGGCGAATATCCATTTCAGCCCGTTCTGGCCCATCGAGTGTGATCCACATAGGCTCTGCTATCAGTTTGGCATCCTCTATCCCAAGGGCTGGAATGTTATGTCCCATAGAGTGTGCAATCGCAGCCCGACGCCCAGGTTTTGGGTTCAAACCTGCATGCACATCGCGCCGGCCCATTTTTAGAAAATGTGCGATGTCCCATTCGCGGCATCCATGGACTTCGTCGCGGGAAACAACCCAGCAATGCATCTCGTAGGTGGACCCGGCCTTTTCTTCGGGAAAAAAATATCCAGTAATATATCCCGCTTCGACGCCAGCGGCCCGAAGTGAAGCAATCAGATAGGCGTTTATATCGACGCAAGAGCCTGTGACCATATCACAAAGCTGCGGCAACTCATCTGCGTCGTCATAATACGTCGTGTCGACATGGCCGTAGCGGAACAAACTAGTGACATGGTCTACCACCGATTGCGCCGAATCATCAGTGTCCTGAAACGGTTTGACATCCTCTGCAACACCGTCGGCGACGCGGGTAAACCGTGACGGACGAGGTGCAAACATCTCTTCTGGATAGGGGCAGTGGGTGTTGGCATAGGTGTATGTCAGTCGCACCGGATGTCCTGGCACGCCTGTCACACCAACCCATTGGTTCGATCCTGGTATGTGGTAGGTTTTGTAGTCTGTGTTGATGTCGACGCTTGCAACGGAATGGTGCGGTGTACTGATCCCCAAGGGAAAAAATAAATTAAGGGCGCGAGGACTGGAGGGAAAGTCAATTGTCACCTGCATTCGTGACCTCATGAGTGTTCTTGATACGCCGCTCAGTAGTGATTATTTCGATATTTGTCGAACTAATTTTTCTAGGTAAATGATGTGTCAGCTGAATAGGGAAAACACATGGCATCCGCTCTATTATATCGCATGGCAATTGGCCCAAAAGTATGCCCGCATGGTTTGAAAGCACGCGCGTTATTGCGGCAAAAGGGCTTTGCCATTGAAGAACATCTGCTGACTTCTCGCGACGCGGTGGATGCGTTCAAGTCAGAATATGATGTCAGTTCTACCCCTCAAGCGTTTATCGAAGGCACCCGGATCGGTGGCTATGATGATCTTGCAGCGCATTTTGGTCAGACAAAAGAAAAGGACGGATTAAGCTATCGTCCTGTGATTGCACTCTTTTGCGTTGCTGCCTTGATGGCGTTGGCGTTGACATGGTTGGTGTATGACAGCCTGATTGTGGGACAAACTCTTGGGTGGTTCATTGCAATTGCAATGGTCTTGCTTGGGCTGCAAAAATTACAGGACATTGATGGCTTTGCGACAATGTTCCTGAGTTACGATTTACTGGCGCAACGCTGGGTGAACTATGGACGAATTTACCCCTTTATTGAAACAGGCGCCGGCCTTGCAATGCTGGCAGGCGTAATGACCTGGGTTGCTGCACCTTTGGCCTTACTTGCCTCGGGCATAGGGGCCATCAGCGTTTTCAAGGCCGTCTACATTGACAGGCGTGATTTACGCTGTGCTTGTGTTGGAGGGGACAGCAATGTGCCCCTTGGCTTTGTTTCGCTAACAGAAAACCTGATGATGATGGCTATGGCAATTTGGATGATGATCTCTACGATCTAGGGGTCTGCTGCCTCGCGGAAGGTCAATGATATGCGCCGACCACGCGGGATCATCATGCCGCCTTGTTTGTCGGCCAATCGGCCTGGAATTCCATGATGCCAGTTCAAAGCCACTGGCCCTTCAAACAACACCAGAGACCTTGGTTCCAGATATAAAGGATAGCGCCGCCCCATGGGATCTGAAAATCGCATTTCGGCACCTGACCCAAGTGAGAGGGAAGCAACTCGTATCGTCACTCCATCATCGGCATCGGTATGATCTGCAATGCCTTGTCCCGGGACATATTCATTCACAAGCGAAGATACTGGAACAGCTGTAAAATACCCAGATTTGTAAAGCTTGAGGGCCACTGCCCGCAACCAACCTGGCAACGGACCAGGATAGACCCCCCGTCTAGAGGGTGTTTGGTCGAATCCGTAGGCGCGGCCATAGTGTTTCCGACGCCGCTTATATGTGATGTCCCAAGGTCCATGCGAAAGGGCTAAGATCAGGTTGCTTTCTGTTGTGAGATCAACAAAATCAGGGACATAAGTGATCCCTTCTGGCAGCGCTTCAGGGAACAAATCATAAGCATGTAACATGAGAACATAATAAGAACATTTAAAGCGTCTAGTCAAGGGAAGCATGGTGCAAATCCTCTTGAAGCTAGGACCTTTTTGAAAAAAATTTGTGCAGTTTTTCAACGCAATCGACCGATTGAAATCTTGCAAAGCGAATAAAACTGACCATTCTATCCGCATTTGCTTTTGATGGGGATTGGATATGAGTGAACAAACAGAAGACGTCTATTTGCCGGCGAAAATCATTTACGGACTATATGGCGCTGGTTTCATTATTGGCCTGACCGCCATCGCTGGCGTTATTTTCGCTTACATTTCACGAGGTAAGAATGATGTGCATGACACACATTTGGACTATCAAATTCAAACTTTCTGGGTTGGGCTTGTTGCAATCGTAATCGGGATTGCGCTGTCCTTTATTGGCATTGGCTTTTTGATCTTACTGGCTTGGTTCATTTGGGCTGTGCTGCGGATTGTCAGCGGCTTGATCCTTGTTTTGGACAATAAGCCGATCACCGAGGTGAAGTATCTTAGCAGCTTTGCAACATAGGGGCTTTTGCCTTGGAATTACTTACTCAAATCTAAATTGGCAAACACCGGATTGTACAATGTCTGACAATAAGACTTTGGACTTTAATTTCTTCGAAGCTGTGCAAAATGGCTTAGTGGCCTGCACAGACCATTTGCTCGATGTCATCAAAGCCAATGCAATTCTAGCAGCATTACTTGGGGTCGCGGTTGCTGTCGTTTATCAGATCTTCGTGGACAACAATATGCGTTTGCAGATCCTGAAAATGGTGCAACAGAATGACGTCTTTGGCATCTTCATGAAATTTGTCTTTGGGATCTTACTCAACGCTGCGATAACAGCCTTGATCATCTTCTTTGCGGTGCGGAACCTATATGCAGATAACGGATACCGTGTAGCGTGGTGTCGGTATCAAGCTCGGCACGAATGAGCCGTCCCTATTTCAGGCCACCGAGCAAGAGGTGTTGGCCGCCAAGTTCAGCTTCAGATGCTTAGACCTTGTTGAGCGCATTGAGCATTACCGACGCAAGTGCAGAAGACTGGAAAGGACTACGAAAATGGAGATTGCACTTTTAGATATCAATTGGACCGCAATCGTAGCCGCCGTAATCGTTGGCCAAATACTGCTGACCCTCTGGTTTACATTGATCTTCGGGGAACCTTTGGCGAAGGCTTATGGAGCAGAGGGTCGAGCGACACACACCAAAGACGTACCCGCAAGCGCTTATTTCATTGGTCTAGCGTGTATGGTCCTACTTGTCATCGGAACTGGGCTTCTGCACCAAGCCATCGGCATCAGCAACATAAGCGGAGGATTTGTTTTTGGTGTGATTGCCGCTCTTGCATATGGCATTGCGACGGTTCTACCAGGATACGGGTTCTTGCTTAAGCCAGATGCAGGCCGACTTGCCGCTGGCAGTCAGGCGGTGGCGATACTTGTGATCTCACTTGTTCTAAGTGCCTTTGGATAAGTTTAGAGAATATCGTTGATGAATTTTACAAAACAACTTGCTTGTCTTTCATGGATCGAATTCATTTGGTGGCGCGGATAACTTACGTGCTCCAAAACACATTCATGTACCAATCGGGTCACCACTTCAGTCGCGGCGATTCCAGAAGTCTGGTTTCAAGGAAGAGTTTAAACCCTTGAAACTGCAACAGTGAAAACTGTAACGACCTGCACAATTAAACAGCGCATTTTCGTTCGCACGAAGGAAAAAAAATGCATCAAATTTACATGCAGACCCGGGTTCGCTTTCAAATCGAACAGGCCACAGCCCCAGAGATGCAAAGCGCCTATATATTCAACATGTATCGCGCGGGCAGCTCAGTGACCGAAGCTGTCGCAGAAACCTTGTCAAAATTTAGCCCATTGGTTCCTTTGAATATCACTCGGCTTTTGGACCAAATTGGCGTCGAAGTGATTGACCATATGGATTTTCGTCGAACATCTGTCTTCCTTAGTGCGAGCGAAAATCCCCTAGTTCAGCTTGGAGAATATGGTGGATTTCTTCACTATGGTTATCGTGAAGTACCGCCCGCTTTCTCGGAAAGCTTTCAGTTTATCGGTGCAAGCGTGATCATCGTGCGTGATCTTCGCGACATTGGTTTGTCACAGTATCGCGCTGTAAACAAGCATATCACAACGGGATCATCCGGCAAAAACATTAAACAAATGAGGCAGGATAGATCCGACCAAGACCTTGAAAGTTTCTTGTTGTCTCCGGAATTGCTTGAATTTCTAAAGCGGATATCGAACTGCTACAGGCCTATGATACAAAAAGGTGTTAAGCTTCTAAAGTACGAGGATTTTTTCGAAAATGGAAAGTTTAACACAAACGACTTTTTCACGAATATCGCTTATGCACTTGCGGATTATGTTCCACTCGAAGGTCAGACCAACGATATCATAGCAGATCTAGATGCGCGTATAAATAACAGTAGGTCTTTGAAAGATCACGCAACGAGCGGGAAAATCAATCTTTACAAAGAACTGGATACATCGGTTCAAATGGAGATGACAGCGGCTTTAGAAAATGAACTGAAAATGTTGGGTTACTTAGATTGACCTTCAGCTTCGCCAAAAGCATCAGAAAAGGTATTCGTGGCAAGCCAAAACGCTGGTTCAAGTTTGACCACCTTGGTTCATTCCTCTTTGATATCCTCTGACAAGTACACACCTCTTGCCTGCAACTGACGAATAAAAATGCGTGCTTGGTTTAAGGGTTTATTCTGCTCTGCTTGCCAGGACTGTGACAACTCAGACTGCGTGATGTTTGGACATGAAATACGTTTCTCTGACATCCAGATGGCGCGCGCCACATTAAATACAATTTGTTGATCAAGGATATCTGTTTGGCCTGATCCAGCATTCGAATCAAAAGTTTTAACACCCCAATTTCGCTCGATTATAGAGGGCAATGACAGGCCAGATATAGCCAAATCAACCGCAGCTTTAAGCCATTTGAAATCCTCGGCGCTTAAAAAATCAGAACCAAATTTCATCAATGCTTCTGCAAAGCTTTTGCTTAAACGTAAAATCGAATCTTGAGCGGTCTGTTCGGTATTCTCTTTCAAATCGACGTTATGAACCTCCTTAAGCCAAACCCGATCTTCTTTCCAACGATCAACAATATGCGAAAAATAGGGCTCTGGAATGAACGATTTATCCGATTTGTCCTCTTGCCTGAATTGTCTGCTCAGAACTTGCTTCAGGCGGAAAACATCATCTAGCGAACTCGTCTGTGGTTGCGTTGCACGAAGCGCCCAGACCAAAAGTCCTGTATTGCGTCCATAAGGTCTTGCGTTCACATTATTTTGCGACCGAACATCTTGTATGAATGGCACACCTAAAGTCGTGCAGAAATCTTCGATCAAGTTTAGCTTCGCAGAGTCATATGATCGAATTTTTACTTCAGACACGGTAGAAAAAGCCTCGATCATAGGCCGAAAACCGAATCTAAAGTAAGCCACCATAGGGTTAATCACTTGTTTTTCGAATGAATCAATCGCAACTAGGGAACCCATAATTGTTTGTAGGATCCAAGAATTGTAGAGATTGATTGGATGCCTCAAGTAAACAATGGAAATAGCCTTTGTGTTCTCAGGCAATTCCCTAAAAATTTTATAATTCAGACGTTGATATGCTGGACCCAATGTCTCCGACGAAATGATCAGGACATTTTGATTTTCACTACTCGACAATTCTGTGATGTGTTCTTGCCAATCGACCTCGGTAACATTGAGCGGCCCGGTATCTGTGTTCACAAAAAATCTGGAAGCATCAATTTGGGGCGTTGCGGATACATTCTTGTTCTGCGGGTTATCGTTTTTTGGTAAGTTTATAGGCACTTCAATTCCTGCCTCACACAATACATGCTGGTTGCGCTGCAGATACACCTGAATTGCTGAAGTGCCGGTCTTTGGCAAACCAATATGCAGAATTAAGCGCTTCTCTTTTTCAGTCAACTTGTGTGCCCATTGCTTACAACCTTGTTGGTTGCATATCGACGATTTGTGAAACGCAAAACGTTTTTTGCGCGCCCGATCATCTCAACTCAGTTTCTCGAACAACATGCAGCTCTTTCAACCAGATACCATTCGCTCAGATCCTTTGAAGATGCATCAATGTGCATCGATTTCTTTCTTTTGCTTAAACGTCGAAGACTCCTGACTATTAAAACGCCATTTCAGCGAAGCAAGCCCTTCGTTGCGAGTTCTGCTTGCAATGCTTACGCAGCTGCGGAACAGTTGGTTTAGTCAATCAACACACACGGGGAGTACTATGAAACTCACAAAACTAACTGCAACAACAGCAGTCTTGGCCCTTTTGGCAAGCGGTTCCTTTGCAGAAACTCTGAACTGGGCGCGTGCAGGTGACAGTTTGACGATGGACCCTCACGCTCAAAACGAGGGTCCAACGCACACGCTGGCACATCAAATTTATGAACCTTTGATCATCCGGGATATGACGGGTGCATTTGAACCAGCCCTTGCAACGGCATGGGGGGTCAAAGACGGCGACCCAAATGTTTGGGAATTCAAACTTCGCGAAGGCGTAACTTTCCATGACGGATCAGAATTTGACAGCGAAGATGCGGTCTTCTCATTCAATCGCGCAATGAGCGAAGATTCCGCAATGAAAGAATTGCTGTCTTCTGTCGTCGAGGTACGCGCCGTTGGCAAATACGGGTTTGAAATTGTGACAGACGGCCCAAATCCCATCATGTCATCCAACCTCACTAACTTGTTCATCATGGACAAAACCTGGACCGAGGCAAATGACGCCGTCAAAGTTCAGGATATTGAAGGTGGCGAAGTCACTTTTGCGTCTTTGAACACAAACGGGACCGGCCCCTATGTTATGCAGAGTCGGACACCAGACAGCTTGACCGAGTTAACAATGAACGACGCTTATTGGGGTAAGGATTTGTACCCAATGCAAGTCACCACAATCAACTACACACCGATCAAGAATGCAGCGACCCGCGTTGCCGCACTCCTCTCTGGTGAAGTCGATTTCATCCAAGACGTGCCGGTGCAAGACCTTGCGCGCGTGGATGAAGAGGCCGCTCTAAAAGTGATCAAAGCTCCTCAAAACCGTGTGATCTTCTTTGGCTTGAATGTTGCAGATGATGATCTTGCAAATGACAATATTGAGGGCGCGAACCCATTGGCAGATGTTCGTGTGCGTCAAGCCATGAATATGGCAATCAACCGTGAAGCAATTCAACAGGTCGTAATGCGCGGACAGTCGATTCCTGCCGGCGTTGCAATGCCACCTTTCGTGAATGGATGGACAGCAGAACTAGATGCGGTTCCTGCCACAGATGTCGACAAGGCCAAAGCCCTTATGGCTGATGCAGGCTATGGGGATGGTTTTGAAATCCAGCTTGATTGCCCCAATGATCGCTACATCAATGACGAAGCCATTTGTCAGGCTGCGGTCGGCATGTTTGGTCAAATTGGGATCAAAGTGAACCTCGAAGCAATCCCAAAAGCGCAGCATTTCCCAAAAATTCCAAACCGGGAAACGGATTTCTATATGCTGGGCTGGGGTGTTCCTACCTACGACTCTGAGTATATCTTCAACTTCCTCGTGCACTCCAGCAGTGATGATCGAGGCAGCTGGAATGGTACACGCTTCTCAAACTCAGACGTGGACGCGAAGATCGTTTCATTGGCATCAGAAACGGACCTAGAGGCGCGGAATGCCACCATCGGAGAGATATGGGATGTTGTGCAAGAAGAAGTTCTGTATCTTCCCATCCATCACCAAGTTCTAAACTGGGGTATGAAAGACGGCGTGCAAACCGTCGTTGACCCAGAAGACGTCCCTAAGTTCAAGTTCTTCGAGTTGAACTAATCCTTCACAAACATGCGTCCCGGCTTTGGCCGGGACGCTGCGTTTAGTCGATAGAAAAGGAACATCTCCATGAAACACATCCTTTTGTCGACTGCAGTCCTTCTGACACCCTTCCCAGCTGCAGCCGAAACATTCCGGTGGGCCGGTACGACCGACCCACAAACCATGGATCCTCATGCCGTGAATTCTGCCCCAGTTCTTGGGTTTTTGAACAATGTCTATGAAGGTCTCGTACGGCGCGGCAAGGACATGTCCATTGAAGCCGCTTTGGCCGAAAGTTGGGAACCGATCGGCACCGAAGGTTGGCGTTTCAATCTCCGACAGGGCGTGACGTTCCACAATGGGGCCACCTTTGACGCTGAAGATGTTTTGTTTTCTTATCAACGCGCCTCCAGCGAGGCTGCGGATACCGCCAGCTGGTTCTCGCCAGTCTCCGAAGTCAAAATCATTGACCAATATACGATTGACTTCATGACAAGCGCACCCAACCCGATCTTTCCAGACTCGATCGCGAACTTCATGATTATGGACAAGGATTGGGCCGAACAAAACAACGCCATAGTCCCCGCCAAAGACGCCGAGACTTTTGCAACCTTGAACGCCAATGGCACAGCCGCTTTCCAGCTGCTTGAGCGTCAGCCGGGATTAAAAACTGTTCTTACCCCCTTCGATAACTGGTGGGGCGATGTTGAACACAATATCTCACGTGCAGAATTTACGCCTATTCAAAATCCCGCAACGGCTGTAGCGGCATTGCTCTCGGATGAGATCGACATGATCAACCCGGTGCCCATTCAAGACGCAGAACGTCTCAAAACAGCCGATGGTGTCAATGTGATCCAAGGGATCGAGGCCCGTGTCATAATGCTAGGTTTCGGGCATGAGCTTGAAACCTTGAACTTTGGCGCCAATGCAGGCGATGCAAACCCGTTCACCGATACACGTGTGCGCGAAGCCGTGGCCAAGGCGATCAATGTCGACGCTATTTTACAGACAATCATGCGAGGCAATGCAGAACCCGCATCGCAACTTGTAAGTCCCGCCATGCGTGGTTTTTCTGGCCGCAATGACGCGCGCCCTGATTTTGACCTTGTTGGGGCAAAGGCTCTACTTGTGGATGCGGGTTATGGCGACGGCTTTGGTTTCGGACTGAAATGCCCCAACAACCGCTACTTGAATGACGAGGCCGTATGCCAAGCTGTCGTCAGCATGCTGGCTCAAATCGGCCTGATGGCTGAGTTGGACGCAATGCCAGTAAACAATTACTGGCCCGAGCTGCGTGAGGATAATTACGACATGTATCTCTTGGGATGGTCACCAGGGACATTCGATCACGAACATCCGGTGCGCTTTCTCGTGACAACACCCAATCCGGAAAAGAAACTTGGCAGCTGGAACTTTGGTGGGTTTTCGAATGCTCGGGTGGATGAGTTGCTTCCATTGATTCAGTCCGAAATAGATCCCGCAATGCGCCAAGCCATGATTGATGAAGTGACTTCGATTTACCAATCTCAGCACGCCTATGTCCCAATGTATGTGCAACCTTTGGTCTGGGGGGTCCGTAACAAAGTCGACCTTGTTCAGCGTCCCGACAACTTCTTCATCTTGCGCTGGGTCCAAATCCAAAGCTAAGGGGCCAAATGCTCAAATACATCCTTCGCCGTGTTGCCCAGTCTGCCGTTGTTCTTCTTGTCGTCGGACTGGTTGCTTTTTCGATGTTTCGGTTCGTGGGTGATCCGATTGAAAACATGCTGGGTCAGGAACGCACATTAGAGGATGTCGAAAGGCTGCGGGATCGCCTAGGTTTGAACGACCCCTTTGTGGTACAGTATTGGAACTTTTTGAAGAACGCGTCACAGGGTGACCTTGGCATCAGTTTTCGTCAGGGTCGTCCAGTTGTCGACATTCTGGTTGAACGCTTACCTGCCACCCTAGAGCTTGCCCTAGTCTCCGCCATCTTCGCAGTCATTGTCGGAATAGGACTGGGTGTCTACACAGCGATCCGACCGAAAGGATGGCTGACGCAATTTATATTAACGGTGTCCTTAATCGGGGTCAGTTTACCAACTTTCCTGATCGGAATTTTGTTGATCTATATTTTTGCGGTTGAACTGGGCTGGCTACCCAGTTTTGGACGCGGTGAAACCGTGCAACTGGGATGGTGGTCCACAGGTTTACTGACCGCCAGCGGCCTCAAAGCCATCATTTTGCCAGCGATCACTTTGGGCCTTTATCAAATGACGCTTATTATGCGTTTGGTGCGATCGGAAATGTCCGAAGTGTTGAATTCCGATTACATACGGTTTGCGCGCGCGCGTGGATTGACCGAGCGTTCCATCAATTTCCGCCATGCGATCAAAAACACGCTGATCCCTGTAATTACAATAACTGGGCTTCAATTAGGGTCAATCATCGCATTTGCCATCATCACGGAGACCGTCTTTCAATGGCCCGGCGTCGGATTGTTGTTCATCGACTCCGTGAACTTCGTCGACATTCCCGTCATGGCCGCCTACCTGATGTTCATTTCGGTTATGTTTGTCGGGATCAATCTGATAGTTGATATCCTCTATGTGATGATCGACCCCCGGCTGCGCACGGAAGGGGCAAATTGATGGAAAATATACGCACCTTTCTTGCAAGCGATTTTTTCTATGCCTTCAAACGCGCACCCGTTGCGATCTTCAGCTTCACTGTTGCTTTAATCTTAATCCTCAGCGCAGTTTTGGCCCCTCTGATCGCGCCATATAACCCTTTTGATCCAGCGACTTTAAACCTGATGAACGGGTTTACGGCACCAGGTGATGCGAATGCTTTCACTGGCGAAAGCTTTGTGATGGGCACGGATGATCAGGGTCGCGATGTCTTTTCCACCATACTTTACGGGATGCGCATCTCGCTTTTCGTGGGCTTTGCTGCGGTTCTTTTTGCCTTGATACTGGGCGTTGCACTTGGCCTGACAGCGGCCATGGTGGGAGGGCGTACAGACACGATTATCATGCGCATCGCTGATATTCAGCTAAGCTTCCCAGCCATCCTAGTGGCCATGCTGATTTTCGGCATAGCAAAGGGCATCACACCGCCAGAGATGCGCAACCAAGTTGCTATATGGGTTTTGATCCTGTCGATCGGCCTGTCCGATTGGGTGCAATTTGCCCGTGTGGTGCGGGGCGCAGCCATGGTCGAGCGTCGCAAAGAATATGTAGAAGCAGCTACTTTGATCGGGCGTGGCCCAATCATCATCGCATTGCGCCACATCTTGCCAAATATTGTCGCCAGCGTTTTGGTGATTGCGACCATCTCTTTGGCGCTGGCCATTATTGCCGAGGCGACGCTCTCTTTCTTAGGTGTAGGTGCACCCCCGACCCAACCTAGTTTGGGCACGCTCATCCGCATTGGTCAGGGTTTCTTATTCTCGGGCGAGTGGTGGATCTTGTTCTTCCCAGCGCTCACACTTTTGCTGCTGGCTTTGTCCGTCAATCTCTTAGGTGACTGGCTGCGCAACACTCTTAACCCAAATATGGAATAAGCGTATGGCCCTGTTGGATATCAAAAACCTGACCATCGAATATCCCGATCGGCACGGAACTTTTACGGCTGTACGCGATGTGTCTCTCTCTGTGGATCGAGGGGAAATCTTGGGAATTGTTGGTGAATCCGGCGCCGGAAAATCGACCATTGGCAATGCGATCATGGGTCTTTTGCAACGTCCCGGACGGATCGGCGGAGGGGAAGTGTATCTTGATGGAGACCGGTTGGATACAAAATCGTATGCTCAGATGCGGCCCATTCGCGGCAAACGCATCGGGATGATATTCCAAGACCCAATGACGTCGCTCAATCCGCTAGAGACGGTAGAGGCCCAATTGGTGGAAACGATCGATCTGCATTTGAAACTAGGTGAGAAAGCATCCCAAAAACGTGCCGTAGATCTTTTGGATCAAGTAGGCATCGCCAATGCGGCTGAACGGATCAAACAATACCCACATGAATTTTCGGGCGGTATGCGCCAACGCGTGGTCATCGCCTTGGCGCTTTGTGCCGAACCTGACTTTATTATCGCCGATGAACCGACGACTGCCTTGGATGTTTCCATTCAGGCGCAAATTCTAGAACTGATCAAGAAGTTATGTGTCGAACGTCAAGTCGGCATGATCTTAGTAACTCATGATATGGGTGTTATTGCAGAAACC
Source organism: Pseudomonadota bacterium (assembly GCA_039814625.1). Classification (GTDB taxonomy): domain Bacteria; phylum Pseudomonadota; class Alphaproteobacteria; order Rhodobacterales; family Rhodobacteraceae; genus Amylibacter. Next base: position 230,852 of record JBCCAU010000002.1, on the reverse strand, counting down.
GCAGATCGTGTCGCGGTCATGTATCGCGGCAATCTTGTCGAGTTGGGAACAACCCAACAGATCACCCAGAATCCCCAACATGAATATACCAAAGTTCTGATCTCCGCGGTGCCCCCATCCAACCACAGGGTCGAACGCTTTATCCGCGTAGATTATCAAGGTGCCAGCGACGGACGCGTAAAAGACCTCGATCTTGAGTCCCATTGGTTGGGTGAAGGGGTTAAACGCGGCTCCCGCGAAGGACCAATCCTGACCGTGGAAAACCTCAATAAAGTGTTCAAAAGCCGCTCTGGATTTCTTGCCGCAGCAGGCGCAACCACCCATGCCGTGAAGGACGTATCTTTTGCCATTCAAGCTGGCGAGACATTTGGAATTGTTGGTGAAAGTGGCTCTGGCAAATCAACCATCGCACGATTGGTCACAGGAATCCACAAGGCCAGCTCGGGTCAGATGGACTTTGATGGTCAGAACTTGCGCACCCGACCGCGCGGCCGCGCGGCGGTTTTGCATCGCCGGCAAATCCAGATGATCTTTCAGGATCCCTATTCGTCCCTCAATGGGCGCATGAAGGTGGGCAGTATCGTCGCCGAACCCATATTGATCAATGGTCTGGCAAAATCTCGTGGCGAGGCCATGGAGCTGGCCGAAAATCTGCTGGAACTGGTTGAACTTGGGCCAGATGCCGCGCGGCGCTATCCCCATGCCTTCTCGGGGGGGCAACGCCAGCGTATTTCCATTGCCCGCGCCCTGGCGTCACGTCCACGGTTTTTGATTTGTGATGAACCGACCTCAGCCCTTGACGTGTCTATTCAGGCGCAAATCTTGAACTTGCTGAAAGACTTGCAAGATCGACTTGATTTGACACTTCTGTTCATCAGTCATGATCTGCCCGTGATGCGACAAATGTGTGATCGGATCGCCGTGATGAAGCTTGGCGAAGTTGTTGAAGTTGCTGCGGCCGAAGATATCTTCGAGGCGCCTCAACACAGCTATACACAACAGTTGATCGGCTTGATGCCAAAGTTCGAGAAGCCGAAAGCAGCATGACATTTAGATCCCCATAGCTGGAGGGGATAATCACCACTTGCCTCAATTGAATACATTTTGTATACAATACGGGAGGGGGACGTGTTCTTGGCCAGATTCACAAAATCGGAGTGCTTGGATGATCTGAAAACGCGGATCCTGTCGCTGGAACTCGCGCCTGGAACTGATTTGGACGAAGTCTCTCTCTCTGCACATTACGGCATTTCGCGTACGCCCTTGCGCGAGGTTTTACAAAGGCTTTCAGGCGAAGGGTACGTTGAGGCAAAAGACAGTCGTGGCGCCAAAGTTTCGGGTATGGATCTTAGCGTGATGCGGACCTTTTTTCAAACCGCCCCAATGGTTTATGCCAATATCGCTCATCTCGCAGCGACGCATCACAACACTGCGCATCTCGACGTTTTGAAGGGGTTTCAAACGGAATTCAAAAAGGCGACCGACAACAAGGCCTCTGGGCAAGCGGCGCTTTGGAATTACCGGTTTCACGAACAAATTGGTCTGATGGCCCAGAACACCTATCTGATGGCCTGCCTCAAACGCCTACTAATTGACCATACAAGACTAAGCCAGACATTCTATCGACCTGCGGATCCCAGCGAGGCGCAGCTCGTGACCAAAGCCGTCGAACAGCATGACGCCATGATTGCCGCCTTTGAAGCGCGTGAGGCGGCATTGGCGATGGATTTGACCCTTCAACACTGGGACCTATCGCGCGACCAGCTCGAGCGGTTCGTCCATCCCGACCCACTGCCTGCAAATGTTATCTCTTTTAAGGACCATCCCCATGCAGTTTAATGGCATCTACACCCCTGTGGTGACGCCCTTTCTGCCGGATCAGTCCGTCGATTGGGACAAGTTGGCCCAAGTCATAGAGTTTTTGATCCATCATGGGGTGCATGGCCTGATCTCTGGCGGCTCTACGGGTGAAAACTACGCGCAGACCGTGGCAGAACGCATCGAAATCGCTCGCTTCACGAAAGATAAACTTCAAGGTCGTCTACCCTTGGTGGTTGGAACAGGCGCAATGCTAACAAATGACTCCATTGCCCTTGCGTGCGCTGCAAAGGAAATGTCGGCGGACGCGATCCTTCTGGCCAGCCCACCCTATTCCGTGCCTACTGATCGCGAAAATGCCCTCAATGCATTGGCCATCGATCGCGCGGCCGATTTGCCGATCATGCTGTACAATTATCCAGGTCGAACCGGCACCATGATGGGCGAGGAATTCCTTGACCGTGTTGGCCGCTCTCGCAACTTCTGTGGCATCAAGGAAAGCTCGGGCGACATTAATCGCGTTCATCTGCTGGCTCGTGATTATCCCCATATTCAGATGGGGTGCGGGATGGACGACCAAGCGTTAGAATTCTTTGCTTGGGGCGCTCCTTTCTGGGTTTGCGGCGGTTCAAACTTTCTTCCAAGAGAGCATGCGGCACTGTATCAGGCCTGCGCCCTAGAGGGCGACTTTGTAAAAGGTCGGCGCATTATGTCGGCCATGATGCCGTTGATGCGCGTGCTCGAACAAGGTGGGAAGTTCATCCAAACAATCAAGCATGGTGTCACCATGACTGGGGTTGATTGTGCGACTGTGCGCGCGCCCCTTAAAGCCTTGAACAAAGACGACAAACGCGAGCTCGAACAAGTGGTTCGCGTCCTAAAAACAACAATCGCGGAAATCAGCGCAGGTGAACGGCCATGACCCTTCTGACCCATGAAGAATACAAATCTATCGCGGCCTCACTGACCTTTCCGACCGGGGCCTTTATCAACGGCAGTTTTCGTACGGCCCAGTCAGGTGCCACCTTCGACAGCGTCAATCCCGCATCGGGCACCCCTTTGGCACAGATCGCCGCCTGTGGCGCAGCGGATGTCGACTTCGCCGTTCAGAAAGCGCGAAACGCCTATGAAGATGGGCGTTGGTCCCAAAGTCACCCCGCAGAGCGGAAAGAAATTCTCATCCGTCTTGCCAAATTGATGAAACGCAATGCGCGTGAATTGGCCGTGATGGAAAGTTTGGATTCAGGCAAAACAATCTATGATTGCGAGACGGTAGATCTGCCAGAAACCATCAACTGCCTCATTTGGCACGCCGAACTGATCGATAAAATTTATGATCAAACATCACCCGCCTCGGACGACCATATTGCGTTCATCACCCGTGAACCTGTGGGCGTCGTGGGCTTGGTCTTGCCTTGGAACTTCCCCTTGCTGATGTTGGCATGGAAAATCGGACCTGCGCTTGCCGCAGGATGTTCTGTGATTGTGAAACCCGCAGAAGAGACCTCGCTCAGCGCGCTCCGTGTGGCCGAACTTGCAATAGAAGCGGGGATCCCGGCAGGTGTGTTCAATGTTGTGACCGGAACCGGTCCGGATGTGGGCGAACCTTTGGGCCGCCATATGGATGTCGATATGATTTCCTTTACCGGCTCAACCGAGACGGGACGACGGTTTTTGCACTACGCCTCAGAATCCAATCTAAAAGAAGTCACTTTGGAAATGGGTGGCAAAAACCCAGCAGTTGTTTTGGAAGATGCCGAAAACATAGACCGTGTGGCATCTCATATCGTGAATGGTGCGTTCTGGAACATGGGCGAAAATTGTTCGGCCAGCTCTCGTCTGATCGTACAAAGTCCGATCAAAGACGCATTGTTAGAACGAATTAAAGCCCACGCACGCGAATGGCCGATGGGCGATCCTCTTGATCCCCGCAATCGCGTTGGGGCGCTTGTCTCGGCCGAACATTACAACAAGGTCTGCTCGTATCTTGATGGTGCAGCCAAACTTATAATGGGGGGCCATATGGAAAACGGATTTGTCGAACCGACAATCTTGGACATTGACGATCTGGACGCCCCTCAGGCGCGCGAAGAGATTTTTGGGCCTGTGCTATCAGTCTTGACCGTCGACAGCTTCGATCAGGCGATCGCACTGGCAAATGACACAAAATATGGTCTCGCGGCATCCATTTTTACAGCCAATGTGAAACGCGCTCTGCGCGGTGCAAGGGCCTTGCGTGCGGGCACCGTCACGGTCAATGCTTTCGGCGAAGGGGACATCACCACACCTTTTGGCGGGTTTAAACAATCTGGCTTTGCAGGTCGCGACAATGGCATCCACGCCCATGATCAATACACACAACTGAAAACCATTTGGGTCGATTTGTCCGATGACGAAGACGAGGCTGTGGGGTGAAGACTTACCGCGCCGACACTTTGCCCGATTTGGCAGGGCCTGCGGCGTGGAATGACATTCTTGGGCCGCAAGCCCCCCCTAAATCTTTGACAGGACCAGCCACTTGCGATCTTGCGATCATTGGCGCAGGTTTTGCCGGCTTGTCGGCTGCCCGGCGGGCCCATCAGCTGGACCCTTATGCACGGATTGTAGTCTTAGACGCCATGCGCATCGCAGAAAGCTCTGCGGGACGGAATTCAGGCTTTATGATTGACTTGCCACATGAACTGACTTCCGACGATTACGCAGGTTCAGGTGACGACCGAAAGACAATCTACCTCAACCGTCAGGCGATCGCATTTGGCCGAGAGGCGGTCGCAGACTACGCCATCGACCCAAACTATTTTGATGAAGCGGGGAAGATCAATGGTGCGGCTAGCACCGCGGCCGAGGATCAAAACCGCAGTTATGCCAAGCATCTCAGCACTTTGGACGAAGGCAGCCAGTTCTTAAGTGCCGATGACATGATAGAAATCACCGGTTCCCATCATTATCGGTCCGGCCTGTTCACACCGGGCACAGTCGTCCTGCAGCCCGCAGGTTATATTAGGGGTCTCGCAGATGGGCTACGTCGTGACGGCATTACCTTATCAGAGCGATCCCCGGTCACCTCTCTGACACGCAAGGGCGATACTTGGGATTTGACAACACCCCAGGGCCAAATCAGCGCGGGAAGCGTGATCCTAACAGTAAATGGTCACCTCGACAGTTTCGGGTTTGAACGCGGGCACCTGATGCAACTGTTTTTGTTCGGGATGATGACGCCGGATCTTGACGCCGAAACCTTGAAAAGACTGGGTGGTCACACGCGGTGGGGTGTCACACCTTCTGACCCGATGGGTACAACAATGCGCCGAATTGATCCAGCACAGGGCGGTAATCGGATCGTGACACGAACCGCCTCAGTTCTTCGCCCCGGGAAACGGATCACGCGCGCAGACCTCGCGCGAGCCGCCCGAAAAATGCAACGCAAATTCAACGACCGTTTTCCTCAACTGTCAGGACTGACGCCGGAATATACGTGGTCCGGTCATCTTTGCTTGTCGATGAATGGCGTTGCTGTCATGCGGCAACTTGATGACGGCCTTTTTGCAGGGTGTGTTCAAAACGGGCTTGGGACAGCGCGCGGCACTTTGACAGGGATCGGTGCCGCAGAGCTGGCGTTGGGTCAAACAAGTGCAATCACACGACACTTCACCGCCGAAACTGCGCCAAAACGTTTACCACCCAAACCGTTGCAACAGCTAGGGGCCAATGCCTTCATCCGATATAAAGAATGGCGCGCGCGCGTTGAGTGATCCACTAGGCTAGGCTCGGTTTTTACATCCGCGTGCCATCAACTGTGACGACTTGATCTGTCCTGAAACTGGCTGCTGAGACTTCAGAAACGCCAACAACCAGATCAAAACTCTTGGTTGAGCGCATCTGCCGCTGGAATTTCACGCTCGCGCCGCGCGATATAGTCCAGCAACGCCTCATCTTTGGCTGGATCAAGTTTTGGTTCCTCATATGCATTCAAAAGGTCTTTGGCATAAGCCAAAGCGCGGGCGGTGATCTCAACGGATCCCTCAGCGGCCCATTGCTCGATCGAGTTATTGTCAAAAAGTTCGGGCATAAAGAATGCGGTTTGGAAGTTTTCCTGCGTATGCGGATGTCCCAAATAATGCCCCCCAGGCCCAATGTCGGGCACCGCCTGCAAAGCAGTATCGAAATCCTTCCATTTCGGCCCCTCAGCCATGCGATACGCCATTGCACATTGCTCTGCATCGACAACAAATTTTGCAACAGAACAATGCATGCCCGCCTCGTTCCAACCCGCAGAATGCCAAATATAGTTTGCACCGGCATGCATGACGGCAGACAGGGTCGAAGCACTTTCATATCCTGCTTGGGCGTCAAAGGTCTTTGCGCCACCCAGAGTGTTTGATGTACGCCAAGGTACCCCGTAAAATCGTGCCATTTGACCGATCATGAAATTCATCAAGCTGATCTCCGGAGTGCCGGCCATTGGCGCACCAGACTTCATCGAAACCGTCGACAGATAGTGACCGTAAATGGCAGGTGCCCCTTTGCGGATCACTTGCGTATAGGCCAATGCAGACAATGCCTCTGCATTCAGCTGTGCGACGGTGGCCGGGACGCTGGCCGGTGTGTTTGCTCCACCCAATACGAACGGAGAGCATAAGACCGGCTGATTGCGACGGCAAAATGCGCGCATCGCACCCAGCATCGTTTCATCCCAAACCAAAGGCGAATTACCATTGCAATTGCCTGTTGTCACAGGATGGGTTTCCAAGAATTCTTCCCCAAACAGGATTGCACACATATCCATCACGTCTTCTGCATTCTTGGGACTAGTGGTCATTCCCATAAACATTTTATCCGAGTGTTTCATCGAAGAATATGTGATCCGCAAATGCCGCTGACTGATCGGGTGGTCATAGGGTTCGACGATATGATGTGCGCTGGAATGCATCGCAGGCAACATATGGCTGAGTTTGTGAAACATCGCCAAATCTTCCAGCATCGGGTTGCGTCGTACATCCTCGAGATCGCGCAAATAGGGCGCGCCGGTCATTGGTACAAAAACCGAATTCCTGCCCCCTAGCGCGACGTTATTCACCGGATTGCGTGCGTGATAAGTGAACTTTTCGGGGATCGTTTTGATCAACTCACGCACAAGCCCGCGATCCAGAAACACCAACTCGCCTTCAACCTTCGCGCCAACGCGTTTCCAATCCTGCAAGGCTATCTCATCACGAAACTGGACACCGACATTCTCTAAAATATTCATTGAAGCGGCATCAATCGCCTCAACCTTCGCGCCATCCATCACGTCGCATAATGGAATGTTGCAGGTCAGACCCGGCAGCATGGTGGCATCCCGCGTCGTTCTTAGGGAACGACGCGCACTGCGCCCCCCGCTGCGACTGCGTGTCTTTGTGGCTGTCTCGCTCATGCAGAATCCTCCATAAGGTCTTTGTATACTTTTTGCATACAAAGACACAGGTCAAAAGCGACATTGGAATATCGACAAATCACCGCTCTCAGTCTTAACAGGCCGTGAAACCACTCAAGAATCGAGAACCTATGACAGCGGTCATTTCATCAACAAGCCAATTGCCTTTACTTGGGTTCTTAAGGTTTTCCTTTTTTGGACCCTCGGATACGCGTCAAAGACACGACACCGAAGACGCGTTTGATCAACTTTACAATGATGAACGCATGAATGTCCGATTCCACTACTATGAAAACCTGTTTCTCCCCAGTATGCGCGCGCAACAGAACGAAGACTTTCGCCTTGTGATCTTAACCTCTGATGTGATGCCCAAGCATCATAAGGAGCGTCTACAGGATGTCACAAACGGCTTTAAGCAGGCCGAGATCCATTTCATCGAAACCAAAGTCTTGCACAAATTCACCGCCCCTTTGATCAAAGAACAGGCTGAGAACAGTCGTTCTGGCCGCGTGGCAAGTTTTCGCATTGATGATGACGATGCGCTCAGCATTCAATACACACAACGCCTGTGTGAAGTTGCCATCCACCTCCCAGAGACGGCTATCGTAACCTTTCCGAAATCAATTGCATTGTTCAAACAAGTTGACGGCCAACTTGGCATTCTAAGTCGAACGGCATTTTGTGGAAGCCCGGGACTCGTTCGTATCAACTCAAAGAATTTTACCAGAAACCCATTTCAGATGATGCATGGGATCGTTTGGAAACGTTTCTTAACGGTGTCCGATCCCAGTTTTACATCGCACATTCAATCGTATCACACCCACAATGATACAATCGAGAATAACGCAAAGAACCTAGCAAAAGCTGTCAAAGGCACAGCGCGCTATGGGCAAGCGAAATATTTGGATGGCATCTCCAGAAATCTAAAGTCCAACTTTCCCATGCAAGATATACCCAAGCTCGCAGCGCACTTCCAAGCGGATATACCTAAAAACTATGATCCAAATTATGACAATGACCTGCAAGCCTAATAAGAATACATGACGCTATAGAACCCCAAGTAAAATCTGGTTCAAACTCAAGCTAACTAGGTCCACTATATAACTAGGTCCACTATATATGACGCAAAAAATCACACCCGTCCTTCTCTGCGGAGGTTCTGGCACTAGGCTTTGGCCACTGTCCCGCAAGAGTTACCCCAAGCAGTTCGCACGTCTGACCTCTGACAAGACGATGTTGCAGGAAACAGCACTTCGTGTTTCAGGTGCGGATTTCGAAGACCCCATTGTGCTCACCTCAGAGGCTTTTCGCTTTATCGTTGCCGAACAGTTGGAACAAGTTGGTGTGACGCCACAAGCTATCGTCTTGGAACCCTCAAGCCGAAACACTGCACCAGCCATTCGGGCTGCTGTAGAACTTGTTTCCAAAGATCCAGATAACATCATGGCCGTGATGCCCACCGACCATGTGATCAAGGACACGCAAGACTTTTGCGGCGCACTAAACCAAGCAGCCAACTTGGCGGCAGAAGGACGGATTGTCACTTTGGGGATCAAACCAACATTCCCTGCAACGGGTTATGGCTATATTGAACCTGCAAGCCACCGAGAAACGATCGGCGCACCGGTTCAACGGTTCATAGAAAAGCCTGACATAGCCACAGCACAAAAGTTAATCTCCAACGAAGATATGCTGTGGAATGCCGGTCTCTTCATTTTTCGGGCCAGCGACATGCGCCACGCATTTGACAATTTTGCAGCCGATATCGTTGCGCCAGTACAATTGGCCATAAAAAACGCCAAATCCGATTTTGGATTTTTGCGCTTGGACGAAGCAGCTTGGTCGCGGTGCCCCGACATCTCGATGGACTATGCCATTATGGAAAAAGCGTACAACGTCTCGGTCGTACCGCTTTCTTCGGGTTGGTCTGACTTGGGCAGTTGGGAGGCCATATGGGACGAAAGTGAAAAATCCGATAAGGGCGTTGTTGAGACAGGCGCTGTGATCAACCACAACTGCGAGAACACACTTTTGCGCAGCGACGACGACGCTGTGGCCGTTATGGGGCTTGGGCTGAAAGACATCATAGTGGTGGCCCAACGGGATGCTGTTTTGGTCGCTGACCGCTCTCAGGCCAATGAAGTTGGCAACGCCTTAAAAGAACTGCGCAGCCGACAAGCCTCTCAGGCCGATCAGGCACGGCGGGACCATCGCCCTTGGGGATGGTTCGAAAGCCTTGCCATTCATGACAGATTTCAAGTGAAGCAGATTTGTGTAAAACCCGGTGGCACGCTCTCCCTTCAAAGCCATAAATATCGAGCCGAACATTGGATCGTGGTGGAGGGTACCGCCGAAGTGACCATCGGTGAAGAGATCAAACTGGTAGAGACCAACCAATCGGTTTATGTTCCCCTCGGAGCCATCCACAGAATGCGAAACCCAGGCGACGTCAACATGCGCTTGATAGAAATCCAGACAGGCACTTATTTTGGTGAAGACGACATCATTCGCTACGAAGACGTTTACGCCCGCAAATAGGATAAGACGTGAAACCCGCAAATGGATTTCAGTTGGGTTTTTACTGACTATGCTTCTTGCAATAGCGCCGGGCAAAGGTTTCGCACAGGGTTTCACCGAAGCTGAAATGATCTTTATCAAGATCCAATTGGCAGAGGTGCAAAACCTTTCTCTCGATCGCAATCGGGAGTTTTGTGGATATTTCGGCTATGTTGATGGTGCTCTGACCATGTCCCGCGTCAAACGCGGACGAAAGGCTAGTTGCCGGGCATTTTTCCCGGGTTCAGCTATGGACGTCGTCGCCAGCTTTCACACGCATGGTCGGTTCGATTTGCGCTATTTCTCTGAAATTCCCAGCACAAACGATATTTTAGCCGATCAGATTGAAGGGGTGAACGGCTTTATGGTGACGCCCGGGGGCCGTCTTTGGTTTATCGACAGCACGGCCGGCACCGGAACCCTATTGTGCGGCTTGGGTTGTTTGCCACAAGACCCGGATTTTCACCGCGACCCGGACATTCAGATCAAAAGCAAATTCACATTTCAAGAACTGGCCCTGATCGAGGGGAAATAGCCCCTAACTTGCTGTAAATTCGTTAAATTTTTAATCGTCTCTTAATGGTTAGAACCAAGGTTGGTGGGTGCATCGCGAAACACTTAATAAACCTTGGCGGTTATAGTGCGGTGCTCGCTGTCAGGGACAAAACAGCGGGGCGCAGAAGTGCTACCACCAAAAGCAATCACGACACCTTTTCTAGAAACGCGTAATCCTAGGCATAAGGATCACGATCCGGCCCTGCCGGTTGAAACCCACAGCTTCCATGCAACACATTCAGAGGACCCCCTTGGCGAAGCCAAAGCCTTTCTGACACAGATGGCCGAAGAAACGGGCACGCTGGACCACTTGCCCACACGACTGCGTCTTCTGAGTGCGTATTTTGATTCTGAAAATGCCAATTGGTTGACAGAAGATGAGTTGCGATTTGGTGCACGCTTGGCCTGGCGAAACTCAATCCGTTGCGTAGGTCGAATGTTTTGGCCATCGCTTCAGGTTTTTGATCGCCGCGATTGCCGTTCTCCAACTGAAATTTTTGAAGCAATTTGTGCACATCTTAAATGGTCGACAAATCAGGGCGACTTGCGTCCGGCCATTACAGTCTTTCGTGCCGGCCATCCTAAGATCCGTATTTTAAACCCGCAACTCATTCTCTATGCAGGCTATCTACAAGACGATGGCAGAGTGCGTGGCGACCCCAAAAATGCCGATCTAACAGCCCTTGCTGAAAGTTTGGGATGGCAGGGAAAAGGCACGCAATTCGATGTTTTACCTGTCTTGATCCAGCTGGGCGACGACGACGTCGCTGTCTTCCAAATCCCAGATGAACTTATCTTAGAGGTTCCAATTGAACACCCAGAGCACCCACAACTTTCAGAACTTGGCTTGAAATGGTTTGCTTTGCCTGCCGTGTCTGGAATGGTGTTGGATCTTGCTGGCGTTCAATTCTGTGCAGCGCCAACAAGTGGCGTTTATCAGGGAACAGAAATTGCCAACTTGAACTTCAGTGACCCAAAAAGATACAATTTGCTTCCTGAAATCGCAGATCACCTTGAACTAGATCGCAGCAGGAACAACCCTCTTTGGAAGGACCATGCCTTGGTGGAGATAAATCGTGCCGTCCTGCACTCGTTTAAGGAACGGGGAGTTCGGATCATGGATCATCACACCGTGTCAGAAAGTTTCAGAAAGTTCTGCCAACGTGAAAGCATGGAAGGACGCGAAGTGCATGGACATTGGCCATGGATCGTGCCGCCAATGTCCTCAAACTTGTCATGGATGTGGCACGAGCCGGGCTTCAAGAAGGTGATCTTAAAACCGGGTTACTTTTATCAATCCTTGGAACCATTGTGATTGGCTGCTGACAAGGTTGCGCCATGCAACCCCAGTTTCGACCGGCGCCATAGAATATCTTCTTCCGTTTCAGCCCACTCACAGCTTCGCATCCAATCGACTTCGCGTTGGTAAAGGTTTGCGCCAAAATGTTGACCCAGATCTTTAATCGACCGAGCATCGCCCAGAACATCCCATGCCTCTGTCCCGTAAGCTCGGATCAAGCGCAGCGCCCAGCCAGCGTCAAGGAACGGATAGTCCGATTGCAGCTGCTCCATCTTTTCCATTGGCGTCGATCCCTCAAAATCGCCACCTGGAAGGGTCACGCCTTTGGTCCAACCGACTTTTCGATGCCGCAGATGAAGACATACCAAGTTTGCGGCCTCTTCTGAAAGATGGCGATAGGTGGTGATCTTTCCACCATAAACATTCAAAATCGGAGCCCCTTGATGCAAGGTCAACTCAATCTGATAATCCCGCGATGTCGAAGAGGCTGATGCACTTACGTCTTCGACCAATGGCCGCACGCCAGAGTAAGTCCAAACAATGTCGGACTGCGAAACGGGAGTTTTAAAATAACGGTTCACCGCCCCTATCAGGTAGTCCTTTTCGGCCTCACTGCAATGCGCCGCTTTGGGATCACTGGTATGATCCTCTTCTGTCGTTCCAATCAAGGTAAAGCTTTGTTCATAAGGAATGACAAATATGATCCGACCATCGGGTTGTTGCAAAAAATAGGCCTTGTCATGTTCATAGAGCGCTCTTGTCAGGATATGAGAGCCTCGGACAAGCCGCATCTTCTTTGGATCGTTCTGTCCAATCGATTGCTGCAAAATATCAGACACCCAAGGTCCGCCGGCATTCACAACCAACCGCGCACTTTGAACGGTACCATCAGATAGGGACACTTGCCATGCATCGCCCATCGCCGTCGCCTGCTCAACCTTGGTTCGTGTCTTAATGATGGCGCCGCGGGCTGCTGCATCGCGGCAGTTCAAAACCACAAGCCGGGCATCGTCTACCCAACCATCAGAATATTCCAAGCCTGTTTTATAGTACGATTTGATCGGCACCCCCTCGACCGTTTCGTGCAGGTCCAAACGCGCCGTTCTAGGCAACGTACTATTGGTGGCCAGCGCGTCGTAAAGTGCCAGTCCCAAGCGCATCACCCAAGATGGACGGCGGCCCTTTAACCAAGGCATCGTCCAGCGAAGTACCCGCGAGGTGGCAGAGCCTGTATTGGTGTGCACCATATCTTCATCCATGGGCAGGACAAAGCGCATCGGCCAACTGATATGCGGCATCGCTTTCAGCAGGAACTCCCGCTCCAGCAGGCTTTCGCGCACCAATTTGAACTCAAAAAACTCCAGATAGCGTAGACCGCCGTGAAACAGTTTCGTTGAACTCGAAGAGGTAGCGCCACCCAAATCGTCCTTTTCACACAGCATCACTGACAGGCCACGACCAGAGAGGTCGCGCGCAATACCTGCACCGTTAACGCCCCCTCCAATGATCAATACATCGACTGTCTCCATTACGGGGTCATGCGGGCGACGGTCATACAACTCAACCCCAATTGATCACTTCCGTTGCGACGTCCGGCGTCTTGACCATCGGGACACACAAACCGACCAAAATTTCGAATACAGCTTTAGAAAGGCTCTTAGAAGCTCTTGGGAAATCTGAATCCCAGCTGAAGATCAGAAAAATCCACCACCCGACTTTCCCAACAGGTCTTCAGCCAGTTTTTGACCAATCTCTGCACCTTGGCTGGCCGGTCCAGACATTTTGCCTTGGACAGCTTCACTGCCATCGGGTCGCAAGATCTCCCCGCGCAGCATAACTTGATCGTCCTCCAAAATGGCAAGCCCGGCAATTGGTGTCTGACAAGATCCGTCCAAAGCCCTTAAGTAAGAACGCTCAACCGTGAGGCGTGTCATGGTATCAGCATGATTGATGGCAGCCAGCATATCAGCAATGCGCTTGTCGTCGATACGACGCTCAATTCCGATTGCCCCTTGGGCAACGGCGGGCAGCAATTCATTCACCTCGATCGCGCATTTCGCATGATGTGCCATTCCCAAACGGTTCAACCCTGCCATCGCAAGGAACGTCGCATCCGCGACGCCATCTTCCAGCTTGCGCATCCGGGTTTGCACATTGCCACGAAACTCGACCACCTCTAGATCTGGTCGGCGGTTCAGAATTTGTGCACGGCGGCGCAACGAGCTTGAACCCAATTTCGCACCTTTCGGCAGGTCGGCAATCGATCCAAAATTATGCGAAACGAAGGCATCCCGCACATCTTCACGCGGAAGAAAACAATCCAATACCAACCCTTCGGGCTGATCAACTGGCATGTCTTTCATCGAGTGCACAGCCAGGTGGATTGACCCATCCAACATCGCGTCTTCGATTTCTTTTGTAAAAAGCCCTTTGCCGCCAATCTCTCCTAAAGGGCGATCCAGAACGGCGTCCCCAGTGGTTTTGATCACGACAATTTCGAATGCGTCTTCTGGCATGTCATGCGCGGCCATCAAACGTGCCCGCGTTTCATGCGCTTGTGCCAAGGCAAGTGGCGACCCCCGCGTTCCGATCCGAACATGCTCTGTCATCAGGGCTCTCCTCCCATATGGGGTACAAATTCCCCATGACGTTCTCAATCAAACTGTATAGAAAACTTGACAGAAGAGGAGTCAAGTCAAGTGACCAAAACGATTTTGCGCGCCCTTTCGGGCGAAACCCTTCCCACGCCACCTGTCTGGATGATGCGACAGGCCGGTCGCTATTTGCCAGAGTATCGCGCAACCCGCGCCGAAGCCGGGGATTTCTTATCACTTTGCTATAATTCTGATCTCGCAACAGAGGTCACGTTGCAGCCAATCCGGCGCTACGGCTTTGATGCCTCGATCCTTTTTGCCGATATTCTATTGGTCCCCCAGGCCTTGGGCGCAGATTTGTGGTTTGTCACCGGCGAAGGACCGCGCCTGTCAACAATCACGACACCCCGTGAACTAGCCGCACTGAAAGGTGCCGATGACATCCATGATACGCTCGCCCCAATCTATCAGACGGTATCAAATCTGGCTTCTGCCCTACCTTCAGAGACGACTTTGATCGGTTTTGCAGGTGCGCCTTGGACCGTCGCAACTTACATGATCGCAGGTCATGGTACGCCAGACCAAGCGCCCGCTCATGCTTTAAAAACGCAGGATCGCGATACGTTCGTAGGATTGATTGAACTTTTGACAGAGGCCACCATCACCTATCTTCGTCGCCAGATTGATGCAGGTGCCGAGGTGGTTAAGATCTTTGACAGCTGGGCGGGAAGCTTGAAAGGTCAGGATTTTATCGATTTCAGCATCAAGCCACATCAGCATATTGTATCCGCCCTGCAACAAACACATCCAAACACACCGATTATCGGGTTTCCACGCGGCGCAGATCAGGCCTATGTCGATTATGTGAAAACAGTTCCGGTCAATGGCGTGGCCATTGATACCGAAACCGACGCGGTTTGGGCGGCGAAGAACCTGCAAACCCATATGTGCGTTCAGGGCAATCTGGACCAATCTCTTCTGGTCTCAGGTGGGCCGACATTAATCTCCGAGACGCGCCGCGTTGTAGAGGCCCTTCAAAATGGTCCGCATATATTCAATCTTGGTCACGGGATCACGCCAGATGCCGATCCCGACAATGTTTCACGCATGTTAGACGCAATCCGTATGCCAGTCAGCGCATAGGACACTGGGCACTATCTGCGCTCTTTAGACTGCTCGACGGTATTTTTACTCAGTCCGGGCACCTAAGGCCATTTGGCGATCGGCGGCAAACTCATTAACACGGCACTGGGGTCATGACCTGTTTGCAGTCCAAAATGCGTTCCGCGATCATAGACTAAATTAAACTCGGCATAGCGGCCGCGTTTCACCAATTGAACCTCGCGATCGTCATCGGTCCATTCTTCATCGCGGCGTTTGCGCGTCAGTGGTAGGAACGCGTCCAGAAACGCACGCCCAACATCTTGCGTGAAGGCAAAATCAGCCTCCCAGTCACCGGTATTGTGATCATCAAAGAAGATACCCCCGACACCTCGCGCTTCGTTCCAATGCTTAATCATAAAATACTCATCCGCCCAGTCTTTGAAGCGCGGATAGTATGTTGCGTCATGCTTGTCGCAAGCCTGTTTCAGGGTGTTATGGAAAAATCTCGTATCCTCAGGCACTTCTATCATTGGATTGAGGTCAGACCCGCCGCCGAACCACCATGCGCCCTGGGTCCAGAACATCCGCGTGTTCATATGCACAGCCGGCGTTTTCGGGGAGTTCATATGCGCCACCAAGGACACACCCGAGGCCCAGAAGGCCGGATCCGCTTCCAATCCGGGGATGGACTTTCGTGCAGTCATCATTTTCACCGCTTGTGGTGACAACGTGCCATGCACGGTTGAGACATTGACCCCGACCTTTTCAAACAGGCGCCCGCCCCGCATTACAGCCATCAATCCACCACCAGAGTCTGATCCGTCCTCCGAATGCCGCTTGGTGTCTCGCAATTCAAACCGGCCTGGGTCTAAAGCTGCGAAGGGTCCAGAGCCTTGCTCATCTTCAAGCTGTTCAAATGCGGCGCAGATATTGTCTCTTAGCTCTCGAAACCACGTTGAGGCGCGGGTCTTACGATCATCGTCTGACATAGTATTCCGTTCAGTGTCTCTCCGAGTTGACACTATCACCCGCCAACTCGATTTGGCCAGAGGGCAAAGAAAAACGCCGGGCGCAACACCCGGCGTTGAACATAAAAAATATCGGAATTAAGACTCTGTCTTTTCCATTGCTGTTTCTTCAAGAAGACCCATTTCTTCGGCTTCTGCCCAGATGTCTTCCCACACTTTGCGTGCTTTGCCGGGATGACGCGCGCCTTGCGCTTCTTCAAGGTTGGTCAGTTTGCCTTCGCCTTCGACGACAACCAACGCGACCATACCCGTTGTCTTGTGCGGCGTACATTCGATTCCATAGAAGCCTGCAGCCGTTACCACATACTCAACATCGCCATTGATCTTGCCTTTGAAGGCTTCTGCACCTTCAGGCACCATTCCACGAGAAGACGCCGCATTATGGCCCTTATCTACGGATTTAAAGACCACTGTATCGCCAATATTCGCTTGAATGATGCGCGGGTAAAAGACCTGCTTCTGCTTTGGATCGTCAGGATTTGTGTTAAGCATCTGAACTTCGATTGTCTTTGGTGCTGCATCGTCCATTGCAAACGCAGGAGCCGCCAGCATAGCCGCACCTGTTGCCAGGGCTTCACGACGTGTAAAACGGATTGTCATGTCTTTCCTCCTCAGGAACTCATTCTCTATTATGTGCCGGGAGCGTATCAACCAGCTTCCCCGACAGGTCACATAGATGTAGTCAGCCTATGGTCAAATAGAAGCTCACAATCCAGCGAGCGGCCATGTTAGGCAACAGCCCGCGCAACGGCACATTGGCTCCACAATTCCGACAAGGCCTTCACAAGGTGATCAACATCTTCATCACTATGCAGCGGCCCAGGCGTTATGCGCAGCCGCTCTGTGCCTTTGGGTACGGTCGGATAATTGATCGGTTGAACATAGATCCCGTACATGTCCATCAGATAGTCCGAGACCATACGCGTCTTGACCGGATCTTTGATCATCACAGGAATGATATGGCTGGGATTGTCGAGATGCGGAATGCCTGCTGCATCCAGTTTCTTACGAACTTTGGCCACAACTTTCTGATGGCGTGCGCGCTCCATGTCTGACTGTTTTAAATGTCTGATCGATGTATAGGCCCCTGCCGCAACAGCAGGCGGCAAAGCCGTCGTAAAGATAAATCCAGACGCAAAAGACCGAATGAAGTCACAAAGCGCCGCTGAACCCGTTATATATCCGCCTACCACGCCATAAGCCTTGCCCAATGTGCCTTCGATCAGTGTCACCCGTTCGGCGACACCTTCTTGTTCCGAAATCCCGCCACCGCGCGGTCCATAGAGACCAACGGCATGCACCTCATCCAAGTAAGTCATCGCTCCATATTTTTCGGCGACATCACAAATCGCAGTAATCGGGGCGACGTCTCCATCCATAGAATAAACAGACTCAAACGCGACAATCTTGGTTGCGTCTTCCGGTAGGCTGGCAAGCAACTCTTCTAAATGGGCCACATCATTATGACGCCAGATCATCTTCTTTGCTTTAGAATGGCGGATACCCTCAATCATTGAAGCGTGGTTGCCCGCGTCTGACAAAATCACCGCGTTTGGCAAGCGTGCGCCCAAAGTCGACAAAGCGGCCCAGTTGGACACGTAGCCAGATGTAAACAAAAGCGCTGCCTCCTTGCGATGCAGATCCGCCAGTTCGTTTTCAAGGATCAAGTGGTGGTGGTTGGTTCCCGAGATGTTTCGGGTGCCTCCGGCCCCCGCGCCACATTCTGCCAAAGCATCTTGCATTGCGCGTATGATGGATCCGTTTTGGCCCATTCCCAGATAATCATTGGAACACCAGACGGTCACTTCCCGCTCTCCATCCTTATGGTGATTGATCGCCTTGGGAAACGCGCCGCACTTGCGCTTCAGATCGGCAAAAATTCGATAATTGCCCTCTGCTTTTAGCGCGTCTAACTGTTCCTGAAACAGTGCGTCAAAATTCATTCTCTCTCTCCAACCTAGTCATTCTGCGGCGCAGGCGCCTTCGTGTTTGGCAGCATCCACTGCCATAGTTTTGCATCGCCCACAGGTACCACCATGACCCAATGCTCTATCATAGCCAGTCCGCTCAACGCGGCAAGCAGAGTATATCCCGCAACCTCTGCAGGATCCGTAGCCCCCCAGATCAAAGCGATCCAATACCCGGTAATAAGGGCCAAAGAGGTCACAGAAATCGGAAACAGCCAGTTCATCTTGGCTGTCCGAAAATGGCTCGCCAAATGCTTAACCGGGTTTGGTAAAAACTCGGTATTGATGTTCGGCACACCCATATAAAGATTTAACTTGGCACTCATACGCGCGATCAACAGTATCCAATAAGTCCACAATCCAAATGGGTTTGCCGCATCCCTTGTCAGAATGAACAAAACCAATGCCACACATATCAGTGCAGTTTCTGAATAGGCAACTGCGCCCCAACCGCGCAGGAACCTCTCCAATGGCTGCACTCCGGGTGGACACGGTTTGGCCACTGGACCAGTGATCACGCCAGTCAAAAATGCCAACTCGAACCAACCCCAAACACCGATGGCCGACAGGAAGGCCAAATAGACCCCCCGCGTGCTGTCATCTTGCGATGTCAACACAAGTCCAACCAAACTGATCACCAAAACAGGCAAGCCCGCCAAAGTGGTATT
This sequence comes from Pseudomonadota bacterium, assembly GCA_039814625.1. GTDB lineage: Bacteria > Pseudomonadota > Alphaproteobacteria > Rhodobacterales > Rhodobacteraceae > Amylibacter. Next base: position 211,849 of record JBCCAU010000002.1, on the reverse strand, counting down.
CCAATGTGCCTGATCTGGACCATTGTCGGCCGACTTCACAACAAACAGAATCGCCCCGGTGGAAAACCACCAGACAAAACAGCTAATCAAAAGAGCGATTCCAATTGTCATCATCAGTAGGCAGGCTCCAGTCTAGGACTATTTGGAACATCGTTCTTTTGCGGCTGGATCAGATACAGCGCGGCAAAGGCACGACCCGCACGTACGCCACCCCAAACTTTGCCAACGAACCCGCCAAAGCCGCCGCGCGCTTTGGCGGCATTCATATCCTCCATTGCGCGTCGCAGGGACTTAAGATTTTTGGCCCAGCGCGGATTGTCCAAATCGATGACGATCGGGAAAATCTGTCGCGAAATCTCTGATGTTTTGCGCAACACTTCGGCATCGTACCAATCAATATCGATGCCTAGCGCGTCGTGGAAATAAGGACGCTGATGATCGCGAACACACATGACAGAGTATACAGCCACAAGGAAAAACCGGATCCACAGCTTATTGAAACCGCTGGTCAGATGCGGGTTTGCCTTCATCAAAAGGGCAAAAGCCTCGCCATGAGAGAACTCATCGTTGCACCATTCTTCAAACCATTTAAAAATCGGGTGAATGATGTTGTCGGGGTTCCTTTCGAGGTGCCGGTAAATAGTAATATAACGGGCATAGCCAATCTTCTCAGACAGGTATGTCGCGTAATAGATGAACTTCGGTTTGAAATAAGTGTATTTCTTTGCTTTGGTCAGAAAGCCCAAATTCACCCCGATCCCCGCTTCTCGCAAGGCATCGTTTATAAACCCTGCATGACGCGCCTCATCACGCGCCATCAGCTGAAACAGCTGACAGACATCGGGGTTGTTTCCCCGTCGCTTCATCTCTTTGTACAAAACACAACCCGAGAATTCGGCCGTTAAAGAAGACACCAGAAAATCTATCATTTCGGTTCTAAGCTCGGGTGCCATTTTATCCCATTCTGGCGGAACCCAATTGTCGTTCTTTTTGAAATGATGCTTGTTGGGATCGCTTTCCATTTGTGCGATCAGCTTATCCCAGTCCTCTCGAACCGGGGTCACGTTCAACTTGTCCATTTCATCGAAATCCGTGGTATAAAAACGCGGCGACAACAATGTCGTCTCGGTTGCCATCTCAGTGGTTTCATTCGCGGCAGAGTTTGGCGCGCGCATTTGTTGCGGACTAGGTTGCATATTCATGACAACACCTCCTCAGAAAAAGAAAACTCACAAAGTTCTAGGAATTCGAAATCCCCGGTCAAACGCGTCCAAATACGCTCTAACCTGCTGGCACGCGTGATCGTGGCCTCGCGGTCTTCGATCACGATTTCCCCATACGGTGCCATCACTGGGGCCCCATGAACCAAAACTTCATCGCCTGGATAAACAACTGCGCCATTGTTGAAGCGCACATGTGCGTGCAGGCTTTCGAATTTGTGGCTGACCTCAACCGTGCAAGGTGCGGTTTCGGTGGTTTTGTTAAACATTCCCATCACTGCATCTCCACTTCAGACAAAAGTTGTACAAAAGGTTCGATATTGTTCGCGCCATAGCCGATCAGCTGCATGGCCCATCCCGTATTGGGATCAATCAGCACATGCCGACCCGTATCCATTCGGGCAATCGTGACCGGACCATCCAGATCCGCACCTGATCTTTTGCGTTCATAAGACAAAGCGCGAAAAACCGAGTCCATAAAGCCCGCCTCACCTTCTCCAAAGCTATGCACTAAGGTGCCGGTTTCATCGAAGATCAAAGCAGCGCCGCGGGGCTGTATCTCGACCGAGATTAACCGCTCGGCCACAACCTTGCCTGCCGGCGGCTGGCCAGCCTTTGGTCGATCCGTGTAAGTGGCAAAGGCCACCAGGGCGGTGACCGCCAAAACCAAAAAGACGCAGGCCCTTATCAAGGCCCGCGGTATCAACTCGCGATCATGGTCCCCACCATGTGTCAATCCAGGTGCGTTCTCAGACATCTCTCAAATCCTACTCCGCTGGGGTGGCCACAGGTTGTGCCATAACCCCCGTTTCGACGCGCGCATCCGATGACTTCCGCGTGAAGCCAACCGCTGCATTCGCCAGAATGTCCGATACATCGCGCACGTCTTTGATCGAGCGCAAACTTGGACAAACATCTCTCATTTTCCATGGGCGAACATGTGGCCATAGCATCAAATAGCTTAGGCCCACAGGATCTGCCGTTGTCAGAACAATCGTGCCAGAGCGATCCGTCCGCTCGGTCATGTCCGCTGACAAAATTTTCGTAAATGGAAGGTTCAATGTGAAGCTCAACGCTGCACCCTTCCGGATCACAACACGTGCTGAAGTGATCGTGTAAACTGTTGTACCTGCGATGATCCATGCAATTAGCATCAGCACAGCGCTTGCAAGGCAACCAAAGACGATCAGGGGCATTGTGTTTTGCAACACAACCGCAAGCCCCTGATCACTATTCGCAATCCCACGCCAGATTATCAGGAAGAGAAAATACCCGGCCACCCAGCGCAGCAAAAGCACGTCGCGGGCGAACCCCCAAATGGACGGCCGCCCCTGCCAAAGGATCTCTTCTCCCTTTGGCAAATGGGATGGCAGGCCGGGCAAGGGCTCGAACTGAAAATCATCATGGGTCATCAACGCACCTTACAAAATAGGTTGCTGACGCGTGCCGGCATAAAGCGTGCCGCCGCAATAATATGCCGAGATTTTTTCTTCCTCCAGCATGGTCACCTGACGGTCCGATTTATGGCTCGGGACATTAGCAAACTGATCCGCGTAAAGCGACCGGATGATTGTGCGATCAGATTTGATCTTTATCATCGTGGCAGGGACCAGTCGCTTGCCCTTGCCAGAGATTTCCAACTCTAGGTAGCGCGGCAATTGCTCTCCTTCATCGATCCAGATGTCGGTGATTGTGCCCACATTCTGACCGTCGCCGGAAATCACAGGAAGACCGCGGGGATCGACACCCGCAGAGACACGAAAGCCTTTTGCAGACGACATCGGCACAATCTTTGGATTACCATGCGCGTCCATTTCGGGACGATCAGCGCGTGGCGCCCATGAAGCGGGTCCAACACCGTCCAGCATCGGATCGCCAGTTGGTTCAAACGGAAATCCCTCAGATGCAGCTGTGCGTGCCATTGCAACATCCCGTCCTTCTTTTGCCAAGGTCGGTACTGTTACATTTGGCAAACCGTTTGGGCGCTCAAATGTCTTTGGACCAGGAACAGGAAACGGTCCCTGGTTGGCCGATAGATCGCCATCGTCGTTTTGCAAAGGATATCCTTCGCGCATATTCTCCACCTGCAGGTAAACGATCAAACCTGCGAAGAAGACCCAGAACCCCCAGATAGCCAGGGATGCTAGATCGAAGTTTGCAAAAAATGGTTCCATTGAGCCCTCCTTATTTTGCAAGTTAAGTCGGAAAATCGGACAGTCCGATTTTCTCGATATTATGGTTAGCGGGTTGCAGCGGGGTGCGTCGGACCATCGGTCCAAGCGCAATCAAGGTCGCAAAGAGCAACCCGATTTCGATATGATAAACGACAGAGTATCCAGTGCCAGCGCGGTTCAAAACCTCGCCCAATGCACCAGATTCTGCCAAGGTAGAGACCGTTGTTTTGATTGTACCGCCTAGGGCAATGGCCAATCCTGTGGCGGTCGCTTGTGCGGCCCCCCAGGCTCCAAGGGCTAAACCGCGTCCTGCAGCACCTTTGACTGGCATCATCATGGCGGCCACCAACGTTGACACGGCAAACAGACCTGCTCCTGCTCCGATCCCCAATGCGCCCCCAAAGAACAAAGCAGTCGAGGACAAAGGCTCAGAGATGATCACCGCGCTGAAGGACGCAATTCCGATCAGTACACCACGTCCGCCCATGGCAAACATGTCTACGCCTTTGGTCAACCAACGCGACGCCATCGCAAAACCAAACAGCGCGCCAACAGCCCAAGCGCCCGTCAACATCGTTGTGGCCGATACGCTTAACCCCAGAACTTCGCCGCCATATGGCTCTAGCAAGACATCTTGCATCGTAAACGCCGCCGTTCCCAAACAAATGACGATTATCAACCGGCGCACAGAACTTTCACGCGCCAAATCGGCCCAAGCTGTACGGAAATCTGGCCGCGGGGCCTCACGTTGCGACTTCGTCATCGGATTAAGCTTTTCTTGCTTCCACAGCGCGATCAGGTTCAGCACCAGCGTCATAACGGCTGTGCCTTGCACAACCTGAATCAAGTGAAGTGGCGTGAAGTTCTGCAACAAAACCCCAATAATCAGCGCGGAAATTCCCATGCCAATGAGGAACATGACATACAACAGGGCTACCACTCTGGGGCGTTTTTCTTCGTCTGCTTGGTCGGCGGCCAAGGCCAACCCGGCGGTCTGCGTCATATGCAAACCAAGGCCTGTCATAACAAATGCAATCGCAGCCAGAACGACACCCGCCCATTCCGGACCGACCATCTGATCACCCGACAAAACCAGTAAGGCGAACGGCATAATCGCCAATCCACCAAACTGCCAAAGCGATCCAAACCAAATGTAAGGCACGCGCTTCCAACCAACCGCCGAGCGATGTGTATCGGAACGATACCCCAGGAACGCCCGGAAAGGTGCAACCAGAACCGGCAAGGCCACCATCAGGGCCACCAAAATAGCTGGGACTCCAAGCTCCACGATCATGACACGGTTCAGCGTACCCACCAGCATGACCGTCGCCATCCCGACAGAGACCTGAAACAAGGACAAGCGCAACAATTGGCCCAAACGCAAATTCTCCGATGCAGCGTCGGCAAAGGGCAACATCGCTTGCGTAAATTGGGTCAAAGGATGGCGCTCATGACTCATGGCTGAACCTCCATCGCTTGGCTGATATAGAAACCGCGCGCGACCCGCGGGCCAGCTGCAATCGCGCGGCCCTTCAGCTCAGGTGTGGCTTTTCTCATCAAGACTTTTGGAGACACCGGAATAATTGCCGGGGAACGGTCAGATTTTGGGAAGGCCTTTCCAGCCATATGCATTATAGTCAAAGGGACTGTCTTGGGCGCAATTGTAAACACGATTGGGCCCAGGCATTGTCGAGCCAACCGTTCAATCGCTTTTGTAATATCGTCCACATCATAATGGATCAAACTGTCCATCGCGACCACAGCATCCAAAGGACCTTTCACGGTCGTCAACATGTCACCCACCTTATAGGTGATACGATTGGCCAAATCCTCGGGCGTGCGCTTCTGTGCGACCTCAATCAAACTCGCCGAGATATCAACCGCCACGACTTCGGCGCCACGCCTTGCCATCTCAATAGACAATGGCCCCGCACCACATCCTGCATCCAAGACACGCAGCCCGCTCAAATCCCTTGGCAACATTGCCAGCAAGGTTGCGGCCATGTCCTCTCGGCCGGCCCGAACGGTTTCGCGGATCTTGGAAACCGGCGCATCCGAGGTCAGACGCTCCCAGGTCTTAGCGGCCGTTCGGTCAAAATATGTCGCCAATTGTGCGCGCTTTGAAAGATACCGAGTATCGGGGGTCATTTCGTTCATCAATCGAATCCCAACAGCTCAAAGATTTCACGATCTTCCAAGGGTTCTGGTACCAAAGCCTGGGTGCCATTCCACAGCGTCTCTGCCAGACGAATATATTCCTTCTGGACCTCAACGACGTCTTCATCTTCGTCCATCTCAAAGAGCGTTTTCTTTTTCAGACGGGAGCGTCGGATCGCATCAATATCTTTCAGATGTGCCAGACGGTTGAATCCAACCTTCTCGCAGTAGCGATCCACTTCGTTTGTCTCGCGTGAGCGGTTAGCCACGCAGCCAGCAAGGCGTACATTGTAATTTTTGGCCTTCGCTTGGACCGCAGCAATGATGCGGTTCATCGCATAAATGCTGTCAAAATCATTTGCTGTGACGATCATCGCGCGATCGGCATGTTGCAAGGGTGCCGCAAATCCACCACAGACAACATCCCCCAAAACATCAAAGATCACCACATCTGTGTTCTCCAGCATGTGGTGTTGCTTCAAGAGTTTCACAGTCTGACCAACGACATAGCCGCCACAACCCGTACCCGCTGGTGGTCCACCGGCCTCGACACATTGCACGCCATTATACCCTTCAGTGACAAAATCTTCGGGGCGCAATTCCTCGGCATGGAAATCAACCTCTTTGAGGATGTCGATCACGGTTGGTTGCAGTTTTCCGGTCAGTGTAAACGTGCTGTCATGCTTTGGATCACATCCGATTTGCAAAACACGGTGACCCAACTTCGACATTGCCACGGAAAGGTTGGAAGAGGTCGTCGACTTCCCGATCCCACCTTTTCCATAAACCGCAAAAACTTTCGCTCCGTCGATCTTGATCGACATATCTTGGTGGACCTGAACCGATCCATCCCCATCTTGCCCTTTCAGGATCGGCGGCGATTTGATATCCAGTGGGCTCATCTCTTTTCTCCCATCATTCTGCTGCAATCACGCCTTCCAGGCGATCTTCCAGCTCTTCAGCTCCTGCGCGCAGGGCCTCCAAAGTTTCATCATCCGGCTGCCAATAGTCACGCTCATGCGCTTCCAGAAGCCGGTTCGCGAGTTTACTTGACGCCGCCGGGTTCAACTCGGCCAAGCGGCGTTTCATCTCTTCGTCCAAAACAAAGGTCTCGGTTAGGCGTTGATAGACCCATGGCTCAACCTGACCCGTTGTGGCCGACCAACCCATTGTGTTGGTCACATGCGCCTCGATCTGGCGCACACCTTCATGCCCGTGTTTCAGCATACCCTCATAAAATTTCGGGTTAAGACTGCGGGTCCGCGCCTCTAGCGCGACTTGCTCAGACAGGGTGCGTACCTTGCCTGCGCCTCGTGTTTGATCTCCAATATAAACCGGGGCTTCACTGCCCTTCGCACGCTTTACCGCACGGCTGATGCCACCAAGTGTATCAAAATAATGATCGACCGTGGTCACACCCAATTCAACACTTTCAAGGTTCTGATAGGCCAGTTCGACATCTTTTAATGCCGTTTGAAGCAGTTCTGCATTCTGCTCACATTTGCCGTTGCGCCCATACGCGAAAGACTTGCGCGCCTCATAGGCATCGGCCAACTCATCTTCGCCATCCCAGGCGCCACTATCGATCAACTGATTGACATTGGACCCATAAGCCCCTTCCGCATTCGAAAAGACCCGCAAGCTTGCCGTTTCCAAATCAACGCCCATTTTCTCGGCATAAGCCAATGCATGCGCACGCACGAAGTTCTGCTCTAAAGGCTCATCCGCATTTGCCGCCAGCCAGCACGCCTCAGCCAAAAGCTTTGTTTGCAGCGGCAATAGATCGCGGAAAATTCCCGAAAGGGTGACAATCACATCGATACGCGGACGACCCAGAACATCCAAAGGCACCAAGTCTGCGCCGGCCAAGCGCCCATAGGCATCAAACCGCGGTGTCGCACCCAGCAGTGCCAAAGCTTGCGCCAAGGGCCCACCATCCGACTTGATATTATCAGAGCCCCATAACACCAGAGCCACAGTCCTTGGCAGGTCTTGATGCGTTTCCAACAACAAATCGGCCTGCTTGCGACCCTCTTCCATTGCAAAGGCGGTCGGCATACGAAACGGATCGAAGGCATGAATATTGCGCCCTGTCGGCAAGATGTCGGGCGATCGGATCAAATCCCCACCTGGAACGGGGGGGATAAACCCGCCATCCAATCCATGCAAAAGCGCCGCGAGCTCTGTCTCATTTTGCAAAGCCGCATCTAGCTTGTCTTGCGTTTCTTGATCCACAAATGGCACAACGCGCAAATGCTCTTGTCTTTGCTCCGCACTTAAGGGGCGGCCGACCACATGCAGACCATCTGTAATCAAAGCGTCTTCGGATTCCAGCAACTTCAGCCATAAATCTTCGGGCGCACCGGCCATATCAACCGCTTCGGCCTGCGCCTTTATCATATCCGCCAATCCCTCGCGATCGGCGTGATCCGGTGGCAAGGCACGGAAGCGTTGCAAACTGTCCTTCAACTCGGCCAGACCCTTGTAAAGTCCAGCCTGCGCCAAAGGTGGCGTCAGATGCGAGATCGTAACTGCGTGGGACCGACGCTTGGCCAAAGTCGCCTCAGAAGGATTATTCGCAGCATATAGATAGATGTTCGGCAAATCCCCGATCAAACGATCCGGCCAGCAATCAGAACCCAGTCCGGTTTGCTTGCCCGGCATGAACTCCAGCGCGCCATGCATACCAAAATGCAACAGCGCATCGACCTTCGCATCTTCTTTCATCCAACGATAAAAGGTCGAGAAGGCATGTGTCGGCGCAAAACCCTTTTCAAACAGCAACCGCATCGGGTCGCCTTCATATCCAAAAGCAGGTTGAACACCGATGACAACCTGACCCAGATCAACACCCAATATGAACACACCAGCCCCATCAGACTGCGCACGGCCCGGTGCCGGGCCCCACTGCGCTTCTATTTCGTCCAGATAAGGATCTTCGGCCACGATACGATCTGCGCTCACTTGCGTGATAACATTGGCCTGCTGGCCATGGCGCTCGGCATTTCCACGCAGCACCCTATCGCGCAAATTATCAAGGGATTCAGGCATCTCTATACGATAGCCTTCACGCTTCATCGCGCTCAGTGTATTCCACAAGCTTTCAAACACGCTCAAATAGGCGGCAGTTCCAACAGCGCCCGAATTTGGTGGGAACCCATATAGAACAAGACCAATCTTCCGCTCAGCGCACGCTTTGCGCTTCAGGATGACATTTTTTGCGACTCGGGCCGCCAAAGCTGTGATCCGCTCACCAATCGGGGCCATCGCCTTTAGGGCATCACCAGAAACGGATACATCATGCCGACCGGCGAAAACCGTTGGGCTAGTCGCGCCATCAAGTTCCGGCAAAGCGATCAGCATGGTTGTCTCGACCGGACCTAAACCCCCGGACGACCGGTCCCATTGTTCAATGGTTTGAAACTCCAACGGATGCGCTGCAATATAGTTCACATCCAGTGCTTTCAACGCGGCAATGGCGGCTTCTGAATCATTGAAAGCCGGGCCGCCCACTAGTGAAAATCCGGTCAGCGACACCAGACAGTCGATACCTTTGAAATATCGATCGATCGCAGGGCGCACATCCAAACCACCTGCAAAAGCTGGAACAACCCGCAATCCCTTCGCTTCAAGCGCTTGGATCACAGCATCATAATGCGCTGTATCACCGGCCAGAATGTAGGACCGCATCATAAGCACACCGACTGTGCCAATGGGCTGCTTTACTTTTGGCAGGGCTTCTGGGTCCTCGCTCACCCGCCCGACAAGACCTGGATGATAAAGACCCACTTCTGGATACTCGATCGGCAATGCGGCATGCGTGCCCCGCCAACCCTCGTCTTTGGCATAGCGACTGATCAAAAAGCGGACCATTGCCTCGATGTTGTCATCCGATCCACCCAACCAATATTGCATGCATAGGAAATACGCGCGCAGATCTTGCGCTTTACCCGGGATCAAACGCAGAATTTTCGGCAAGCGCTTAAGCATCGCCATTTGCTTTTCACCGCTGGCTTGCTTCTTCTTTGAAGACCCACGCAACTTTTTCAAAAGCGCCAACATCCCGCTTTCGGGCTTGGCCATGTCAAGACCACCCAGTTTGGTCAGTTTGACAATCTGGCTGTCACTTACGGCGCCAACAAACGCATCCAACGCCGGTCGCCGCGCTTCCAAATGGGGCAAAACAGCCGTGATATGCTCTTCCAAGAATAAAATCGTCGAGACGACCATATCGGCTTGCCCGATCGCATTCCGCGCACCATCCAAAGCCTGTGGATTTTCCGACCATTCCGCTGCGGCATGAACACTCAACTCAAGACCTGGGAAGTCCCGTTCCAGACGCGCTTGCGCCCGCGCAACAGGCCCCGCAATATGCGCGTCCAGCGTCAAAATCACGACGCTATAGGGCTTATGACGCGCGACACTATCGAGCATAATAGGCTTTCGCTTCGTAAAGCGTGTCCTTCGACACCTCCGCCAACCCCTGCATTTCGGCAAAGGCTTCGGTGTTCTTTCGCGCCTTTCCACGTACAAAGAATGGCACTTTGCGCAACTCTGCCTCGGCATCCGCCAACCAAATCACATCCCCCAAATTCTTTGGTCCGGATATATCCCGGGGAGGCGTGGGGTGGATATCATCCACTCCCGCGGGAGCAGAGCCCCCGTGATGGCTGGCACCTGCGGCATCATGAAACTCAAAGTCCTCACGGAACATGTGCAGTAGATGCTCTTCCAAACCCATCACCAAAGGATGGACCCATGTGTCGAAAATCACATTCGCGCCTTCCCAACCCACTTGAGGGGAATAACGCGCGGGGAAGTCCTGAACATGAACTGGGGCTGAAATCACCGCACAAGGGATGCCTAGCCGTTTACCAATGTGGCGCTCCATCTGGGTGCCTAAAATCATTTCTGGCGCGGCCGCTTCAATCGCGCGCTCAACCTCCAGATAATCATCTGTGATTAGGGCTTCCAATCCGAAGTCCTTTGCCAGTGACCGCATCGGACGCGCAAATTCACGGTTGTAACAGCCCAAACCGACCACTTCGAACCCCATCTCGTCGCGGGCAATCCGCGCCGATGCCATGGCATGGGTCGCGTCCCCAAAGATGAAAACCCGTTTGTCTGTAAGATAAGTGCTGTCCACGCTGGCGGCATACCAAGGCGCCCGCAAACGGCTTTGATCCACTTCAGCCGAAGACCCGATTAACGCTTTGACCTCGTCGATAAAGTCGCGGGTCGCACCAACGCCAATCGGTACGGTCTTTGTAAATGGCTGACCGCAGGCATTTTCCAAATGACGGCAGGCTGCCTCGGCAATCTCTGGATACAGCATCACGTTAAAATGCGCCGCACCAAGCTGGGTTAAATCCCCCGGCGAGGACCCCATAGGACCCACAACATTCACTGAAACACCCAGATCTGACAAAAGCGCCGTCAATTCGACCACATCGTCACGGTGCCGAAACCCAAGCCCGGTTGGACCCAGAATGTTGCATGTGACCTGTTTGCTGCGCTCCATCGGCTTAGACAAATGGCGCACCAATTGGAATAAGGTCTCCGATGCGCCAAAATTCTCTTTGCGCTGATAGCTTGGCAGATCCAATGGAATAACCGGAACAGGCAGGCCCATGGTTTCGGCCAATCCACCTGGGTCGTCCTGAATAAGTTCTGCCGTACAACTGGCGCCGACGATCAACGCCTCTGGTTTAAAGCGATCATAGGCCTCTTGGCACGCTGTCTTAAAAAGATTTGCCGTATCTTCGCCCAAATCGCGCGCTTGAAAGGTTGTGTACGTGACTGGAGGGCGGTGATTTCGCCGTTCAATCATCGTGAACAAAAGATCGGCATACGTATCGCCCTGAGGGGCATGCAAAACATAGTGCAGGTTCTTCATGCCTGTCGCAACACGCATCGCCCCTACATGAGGCGGACCTTCATATGTCCAAACAGTCAATTTCATAACGCACGCTCCGCAACCGGTTGCTCGACGGTCAGAATCGACCGACGCCGCAACGGGCGCGCAAACAAACTGGCCAGATCGGCCGCTTGATCAAAACCGTGAACTGGCGTGAAGACCAGTTCGATCGCCCATTTTGTGGCCAGACCCTCGGCCTCTAGGGGGTTTGCCAAACCCAACCCACAGACCGTCAAATCGGGACGTATTTGAAAACAGCGATCCAATTGCTTATCAACATCTTGACCTTCTGAAAGGGTCTCAACATCCAGCAAATCCATGTCCGGGCCGACAACACCTTTGTGAATGAATGGCGCGCCCACCTCGGTGGCAACCATGCCACATTCGCGGGTCAGGAACCGGGCCAACGGAATTTCCATCTGACTGTCTGGAAAAAAGAAGATGGATTTACCGCGCAAGGTTTCGGCAACTTTTTCAACCGCACTGGCGCCCCGGGCGCGTGGGGCCGCCACCACCTTTTCAACGCGCTCAGCACTGACACCAAAAGCATCTGCGATGACGTTCAACCAGCTTTCGGTGCCCTCAACGCCAAAGGGAAATGGCGCTGCAAGATGCATCGCACCACGACGGGTGAGAGCCGCAGCGGTTTCCCCCAAAAATGGCTGCGCCAATACAAACCGTGTGTTTGGACCGATTTTAGGTTCGGCGCTGGCCCGTGCCGCAGGCAAACATGCGACATCATCAATCCCCATATCACGGATTAAACCCAGCAATTGATCTTCAACCACATCTGGGAGCGCCCCAACAACAATAAGGTTCGAGGCTTCCGTTTCGGCTAGAACAGGGACCATCGTCTCAAGACAGGCATCCTCACCTTGCGTGAAGGTAGTCTCAATTCCAGAACCGGAAAAGTTTAGCACCCTCACATGAGGGGCATGCACTTGGCTGAGTCGTTCTGCTGCTCGCGACAAGTCCAGTTTGATCACTTCAGAAGGACAAGAGCCCACCAAAAACAATTGTTTAATGTCAGGACGCCGCTCTAACAAGCGCGCCACCTCGCGATCCAATTCGTCATGAGCATCCGCGAGACCGGCCAAATCCGTCTCTTCAAGGATTGCCGTTCCGAATCGAGGCTCGGCAAAGATCATCACGCCGGCCGCGGACTGCAAAAGATGCGCGCATGTTCTGGACCCGACAACCAGAAAGAATGCATCCTGCATTTTACGGTGCAACCAAATGATGCCGGTCAGTCCACAGAAGACCTCGCGCTGACCCCGTTCTTTTAGGACCGGCAGATCGCGACAACCAATGGCTTTGGGTGCATTCATTGGTCACCCTCCAACCGCGCAGCGCGCAGCTTCAGCAAAAATTGGGTGGCGTTCACAACATAGGCCAAATAGGCCGCCACCGCCGTCCACATCTGCGCATCCGGCGACCAACCTACATAAAGCGACCAAAGGTATGCAGCGTGTAACCCTATGACAAGAAACGAAAAAACATCTTCCCAAAAGAATGCTTCAGCAAATAGGTACTGCCCGAAAACCACCTTCTCCCAGATCGCCCCAGTGACCATGATCGTCAACAACAACGCCGTTTTAAGAACGATCGACCCGGTTGCGATCTCATATCCCAGACCAAGCCAAAGATATCGCGCAACCAAAACAGCTGAGATCAGGAAAACAACAAACTGCACGGGCGCCAATATTCCCTGAACTAATGTCCAACTTGTCGCATCTCTGCGTTCACGCTGTTCAGGCGTGTAGAGGCGCGACGCCGCCCCAGCCGCAGTCCCTCCTGCCGCAAGCTGATGATTATAAGCCGTCATAGTCCTCCTATTAGACGGCAAAGACCCCAAGAGTGTCAATTTGAATTTACACTTTTGGCGATAACCCGTTTGAATTGTAAAACTTTACTGACAATTATCCTCTAAGATTGGGTGGAAAGCGCGGCTTAGGCGACAATTCTGCGCTTTTCCTATCTTTCACTGTCAAGCCATGTTACCAGTGACAGGCCGATCGGTTCTGAATGCAAACATGAACAGATGGCGGAAAGGCCGCTTATGTCCGGTTCACAAGAAAAACGCTTAAATCGCTATTCGCAGAAATTACCCGAAGAACTATCGTCCTTAGCGCGCGAGGCACTGAGGCGTGTAATCAGGCCGCCGACGGATTTCAGCAATGTGTCTGAAAGGCTGTTGAAGGCTAGTATCGACAGCTCAAGCGCATTGGACAGTCTTTTGGTTGAGCTACGCGGATTGGGTTTGGAAGAAAGTGAATTGGTCGTAACACATATTCCCGAGGCGCTCGACCAATTGGGACACGACTGGCATCAGGATCGACGCTCATGGATCGAAGTATCGATCGCCTCTGCCAGACTGCAAGCCGTTGTGAGCGCATCTTTCTTGCCGATGAAAACCGCCCCCGCGGCACCTGGCACAGTCCTGATCTTGGTCCCGCGCGGGGAAGATCACACAATCGGTCCTGCAATCTTGCAAAAACGACTTTTGGAGATGGGGTATTTCGCGGATCTTTTGGTGGACGCGACAGAATCCGCAATCCAGGATAACTGCGACCTACACTCTGTCGATATCGTTCTTGTTTCAGCATATCGGCCAGAATCCTTGCAGCTTGCAGTGGATCTCGCGGCATTTTCGAAATCTCACGATCCGGCGCTGCCATGCGTTCTTGGGGGCGGGATTACCGCCTTCGACATAATCAAACCCCAAGAGTTCGATCTGCTCACTAATGATCTGGACAAAGCGCTGGCTTTTGCATCAACAGACAAAATCAAAAGTCTAAAAAACGACATGGGCGCGGTTTATGACACCTGATGGATCCTCATTCCACATCATTCCTGAAGACACAGCACAAACAGTCGACCTCTTGTCGGCTGTCCTGCAGACCGCATGTGACCTGACCATTTCGTTGCGCCGCGACGGGTTGATCAAAGCCGTCATCGTCAACCAAAATTCAAACATCTCACATGACCTCTATACTTGGGTTGGACAGCATGTGCATGCCGTTCTGACCTCCGAAAGTTGCGAGAAGATTGATCGGGTCCTATCCTCGGTCGACACCGATGCCCCAACCGCAGCGTTGGCCCAACCGCCGATGGAACTGAACCATTCTGACAGCACGGGTTGGCAGCGCTCTTTGCGATATAACTTTGTTCATGTCGGCGATGATGGATCTCTCTTGATGCTGGGCTCTGACCTCGAAGCGATTGCAACAGCCCAACAGGCCTTGGTGCGAACCCAAGCCGCACTAGAGCATGACAGCCGCACCTATCGCGAGCGCAATGCGCTTTTCTCACTTTTGAAATCCGAAAGTCGTGAAGCGACGGCCTTTGTCAGCGCCAAATCAGGCCGGATTATTGACGTGACGGGTCGCTTCGCAGATTTGATCGAAACTTCGCCAGATACGGCAACCGGAAAACGTCTTTCAAGCTTCTTGGCAGCCGATAGCGCAAAACAACTGGACGAGGTTGTTTTTGGATTGAACCAGACCTCGCCGCCCAGACTGCACATTTCATTGTCCAATGGCACCGAAAATGAAATGATTATCGAGCGTGTTCGAACGGCCAAGGAAACGGTCTTGATTTGCCGATTGGATGCCGGCCCATATGGCACACCAAAATCCATGTTATGGCAGAACTTTTCGGATCACACCCCTGATGGTATCGTTTTTGTAGACGAAAATGGCCGCGTCGAGGCGTTGAACCCAACCTTCTTTGATTTCACAGAAAAGCCGGAGATTGACGCAATCCTGGGCGAACCAATTGCAGAGTTTCTTGGACGTGGATCGGTTGACTGGACTGTTCTAAAAGACAATGCCAAACAAAACGGCACTTTGCGCCATTATCTGGCGGAGGTGAAGTCGCATTTCGGCGCAGCGATCCCGGTTTCGATTTCGATGACAGTGTTCAAGGATGGTGGCGTGTCAAAATATGGCATGACACTCAGAGAGCTTTCGAGCGATACTCTGGGTGATGATCGCAACTTCCAAGATGCTGAAAACGTGGCCGAGCTTGTAGGCAAAGTTCCCCTCAAAGATATTGTGGCGCAAACTACAGACATCATCGAGAAAATCTGCATCGAGACCGCAATCAAAATCACCAAAAACAATCGTTTTGCAGCCGCTGAAATGCTAAATCTTTCGCGTCAGTCGCTTTATGTGAAACTGCGCAAGTTTGGCCTGATCGACAAACCTGAGGATTGATGAAATTGGCGCATCCGGGCGCCCTCTAAGGTAAGCCTGTCGGGCCGCGCTGCAACAACGGCACGGCAGGCCATGCCCTTTTGACCTCCCAAAGTTTTGTTTGGTCGAACCCGCAATCTCCAATAGTTTCGCAAATCACTGGACAGACTCAGAAGTGTCATGTTGAATAGACACTATGACTGTATCGTCTGATCAACATCTGGCGGGGAGACCGGATGTCTGGGCGGCACTTGAACTGATCAAGCCGATCACCTGGTTTCCTCCGATGTGGGCTTATGCCTGCGGCGTCATCTCTTCTGGTGTGGCGTTATCTGGCCAATGGGGCCTAGTCATCTTGGGGATCATTCTTTCTGGCCCGATAGTTTGTGGTATGAGCCAGGCCGCCAATGATTGGTGCGATCGCCATGTCGACGCCATAAACGAACCCAATCGTCCGATCCCATCTGGTCGCCTGCCCGGACAATGGGGATTGTGGATCGCATTGGGTATGTCCCTGCTGGGTCTTATTGTCGGCAGTTTTTTGGGGCTTTGGGGCTTTATTGCAACGGTCGTCGCCGTGATCGCAGCTTGGGCCTATTCGGCAGAACCCGTACGCATGAAACGGTCTGGTTGGTGGGGGCCCGGCCTTGTGGGTTTGTGTTACGAAGGACTGCCATGGTTCACTGGCGCGGCCGTTATGGCCAGTGGAATACCGCGTTGGGACGTCCTTATGATTGCCGGTCTTTATGCCATTGGGGCGCATGGCATTATGACGTTGAACGATTTTAAAGCGCTCGAGGGGGATCGGGCCACAGGATTAAATTCTCTTCCTGTTGTTTACGGGCCGCGCCGCGCGGCACAAATTGCCTGTATTGTCATGACCGCGCCGCAAATCGGTGTAATTTGTCTTTTGCTGGCATGGGATCGGACCGGGTTCGCCCTTGCGATTGCAGCCCTTCTTATTGCCCAATTCTGGGCCATGAGTATCATGTTCAAGGATCCCAAAGGCAAGGCGCCTTGGTACAATGGAACCGGCGTTTTATTTTACGTCTCGGGCATGATGATCGCCGCCTTTGCCCTTCGGGGAATTGGCTGATGCTGAGTTGGGGCAACATCACCCGATTGTGCCTGATCAATATGGCGATTGGTGGTTTGTCCGCTTTGCCAATCAATCTGTTCAATCGCTTGATGGTAGTAGAACTCGCCCTACCCGCCATCCTGCCTGGGTTGCTGGTAGCTTTGCATTACGGTGTTCAGGTCACGCGGCCTTACTGGGGCCATAGATCGGACGCGAATGAGCGAGGGACTTTGCTTATTTTAGGGGGTATTGCTCTGGTCGGCGTTTCGCTGATTACAACCGCGGCTGCGATTGCCTATGCGCCATCGATCTCATTGGCGATTACAATTTGGATTTTGGCCTATGTGATGCTGGGCTTTGGCATCGGGGCTGCCGGGACGTCTTTCTTAGCACTTTTGGCTTCGCATACAGATGACAGTCGCAAAGGTGCAGCGGCCACAATCGCTTGGCTGTTTTTGATCCTTGGCGCGGTCGTCTTCTCGATCACAACCGGTCAACTTCTGGACCCCTATACGCCCCAACGCTTGGTCCTGATTGTCGCTTTGATGGTTCTCTTGGCTTTGCTTCTATCGACAATCGCAATCTTCGGGATGGAAGCAAAGATCGGTAAGTCTGTTCCCGCCGAACCAAATTTCAAAAGGGCGTTGTCCGCAACTTTTGCGGATCCCAGCGCGCGCGCTTTCACCGGATTTGTTTTCTTGTCGATCCTTGCCTTCTACCTCAGCGAACTTGTGCTCGAGCCGTTCGCAGGTGCTGTACATGGAATGTCACCTGATGCCACCACAACACTAAGCGGTGGGAAAGACGGCGCAGCCCTCGTTGGTATTCTTGCAGCGGGCGCCTTGTCCACCTTTCAAATCGGAACTTTGCGATTTTGGGCCATTGTTGGATGTGCGCTGTCGGCAATTGGCCTGCTGGGGCTTAGTGCCGGGGGGGGCGTGATTGGCTTTACAATAGTCTTGGGGTTGGGAAATGGCTTGTTTGTGGTCGGCGCCATCGGCTCGATGATGCGGCTTGCAGCCCAAGCAAAAGGGGCCTCCGGCGTTCGCATGGGTGTCTTTGGCGCCTCCCAAGCCATCGCTGCCGGGATCGCAGGTTTGGTAGCGACTGGCATGGTCGACCTCATCGGGCTCGCCCTACCAATGCATCAGGCCTATGCGTCCGTCTTTATTCTAGAGGCTGGCCTCTTCTTGGCAGCCGCGTTGGTTGCCGCGAAATTGCTGCCCTCTACCCCAACTCGTTTCACCTTATCGGAGGAAGCCCATGTTTGATGTTGTCGTCGTTGGTGGAGGTCCCTGTGGCGCAACCGCCGCCGCGGATTTAGCCTGCTCGGGTTACAAAGTCGCGCTGCTGGACAGGGAGGGTCGAATCAAACCTTGCGGCGGGGCTATTCCACCGCGATTGATGCAGGATTTCGACATTGGCGATGCACAGCTTTTGGCCAAGGTCCGAACCGCACGGATGATCTCTCCGACAGGGCGGATGGTCGATATCCCAATTGAAAACGGCTTTGTTGGCATGGTGGATCGCAAAGATTTCGACCCTTTCTTGCGCAAACGCGCAGAGCAGGCCGGCGCCACGTATTGCGTCGGAACCTTCTTGCATGTCACGCGCGATGACCACGGAACGCATGTGATCTATCGCCATAAGGAAAGCGGTGAGGCACGCTCGATAAATACTCGTTTCATAATCGGTGCCGATGGCGCTAATTCGAAAGTCGGCAAAGCCGAGGTCCCGGGCGCAGACGAAGTCCCCCTTGTATTTGCCTATCATGAAATCATTAGCGCGCCGCCGAAAACGGATATCTACGACCCAGAGCGTTGCGACGTCATTTATGATGGCGCAATCAGTCCCGATTTCTATGGCTGGGTATTTCCCCACGGCCAAACCACCAGTGTTGGCATGGGAACAGAAGACCCCGATGTCGATCTTAAGGCGGCAACAGCCGCGCTTCGCGCCGCCTCTGGCCTCGATGAGGCAGAGACTTTGCGCAAAGAAGGCGCACCGATCCCCCTCAAGCCCATGGAAAAATGGGACAATGGGCGCGATGTGGTTTTGGCAGGCGATGCCGCGGGCATCGTCGCGCCTTCCTCAGGTGAAGGCATATATTACGCAATGGTGGGCGGCCGTTTTGCAGCCAGTGCTGTTTCCGCCGCCCTGCAAAGCGGTCGCGCCAGTGATCTGACATTGGCGCGCAAACTGTTCATGAAAGAACATAAGACAGTCTTTAAAGTGCTTGGCGCCATGCAAGATGCCTATTACCGATCTGATGATCGGCGCGAGCGGTTTGTCTCGCTTTGCCATGACATCGATGTACAACGTCTGACCTTTGAGGCCTATATGAACAAGAAACTTGTTGCCGCACGCCCTTTGGCGCATTTAAAAATTATGTTTAAAAACCTCGCCCATTTGACGGGTCTTGTGTCACCGACAAAAACATGACCATTCACATCCCAACTTGGATCAACTGCGTCCTCACCCCCGTCGAGAAACTTGAAGCCCATCAGAAGGGGCTGAAGCACAAAGCGATTTCGGTCTTTATCATCCGCGATGGGCAAACGTTGCTGCAGCAACGCGCGGCATCAAAATATCATACCCCCGGCCTTTGGGCGAATGCCTGCTGCACACATCCCTATTGGGAAGAAGACAGTCAGGATTGCGCCACGCGACGCTTGCAAGAAGAGCTGGGAATAGCGGGCCTATCCTTAGACTATCGTGACACGGTTGAGTACCGGGCGGCGGTGGGTGATGGACTGACAGAGCATGAGGTTGTCGATATCTATGTGGCGCAAGCGCCCAGCAATTTGGAAATGGACCTCAACCCAAGCGAAGTTCAGGATACGACCTGGATCCCAATATCTTCACTCACGGATATCGTTAGGGAAGCGCCCCATAAATATACGCCATGGCTGCGCATTTATGTTGAACAGTTTTCCGATATTATCTTTCAACCCGCTTCAGTTTAACACCGGGACGCGCGTAGAGCCTGCATGTCTTTAGATGCGTTTGATCGCTTGAACGCCAAACTTTCGGCTAAATATTATAACTGTGAGTGACTGGCGCTACTCGACGACTTTGAGGTCTGCTTTTATCTCATCAGCATCAATTCCCAAAAGCCCTCGTGCTAGCGTCACAATATCGCCCGCATTCAGACCAGCATCCGCATACATATCCGCAGGCGAGGCCTGATCAATATATCGGTCCGGCAAGGTCATGGTGCGAACTTTAATGCCCTCATCCAAAAGGCCGTCTTCGGCCATGAAATGCAGGACATGTGCGCCAAACCCTCCGCGAGCACCCTCTTCAATGGTGATCAGAACGTCATGCGCAGCCGCAAGTTCTCGAACCATCTCGGTATCAATCGGCTTGGCAAAACGTGCATCAGCGATGGTGGGTGTAATGCCATCCGCCGCTAGCATGGCAGCCGCTTTTTTGACCTCTTCCAGTCGTCCACCTAAAGACAAGAAGGCAATTTGCGATCCCTCTTGGATCATCCGTCCCCTACCAATTTCCAAAACTGTGCCGCGATCTGGCATCTCAACGCCAACGCCGTCGCCACGCGGGAACCGGAAGGCGATCGGGCCTGCATCGTAAGCCACGGCTGTTGCCACCATATGTTTAAGCTCTGCTTCGTCGCTGGCAGCCATGACCACCATATTGGGCAGCGTCGCCAGATAGGCGACATCAAAGGACCCTGCATGTGTGGGGCCATCCGCACCCACTAGACCGGCGCGATCAATCGGGAAGCGTACAGGCAAGTTTTGCAAAGCGACATCATGAACAATCTGATCATATCCGCGTTGCAAGAATGTTGAGTAAATCGCACAAAACGGCTTCATTCCTGTCCCGGCCAGAGCTGCGGCAAAGGTAACGGCATGCTGTTCCGCAATACCAACATCGAAGGTCCGTTTTGGAAAGGCCTCTTGCATCAGGTTTACACCCGTACCCGATGGCATTGCCGCCGTGATCGCCACAACGCGGTCATCTTCGCGGGCCTCTTCCACCAGACTTGACCCAAAAACAGAGGTATAGCTGGGTGCGTTCTTTTTCGCTTTCGCCAAAGTTCCCGAGGCAACATCGAACTTCCCAACCCCGTGATAGCAATCCAAAGACGCCTCGGCAGGGGCATATCCCTTGCCCTTCACGGTACGCACATGGATCAAGGTCGGCGTTGTTGCCCGCATCTTTGCAGTCCGAAGGACGGCCAAAAGCTCATCCATATTGTGGCCATCAATCGGGCCGATATAAGTCAAACCCATTGAATCGAACAGTGTTCCAGTGCCGACCATCCCAGTAACCAAGGACTGCGCACGCCGTGCGCCATCACGAAATGGCGCTGGTAAAGCATCAACAAATCCCTCCGCCATATCCTTTAGGGTAAAAAGTGGGCTGTCCGTATAAAGCTTGGATAGATAATGCGACATGGCCCCTGTAGGAGGCGCGATCGACATCTCATTGTCATTCAAAATGACAAACATACGCTTCTTTTCGTGCCCCGCATGGTTCATCGCCTCATAGGCCATGCCCGCCGAAATCGACCCATCACCGATAACGGCAATCGCGTCGCCAGTCGGCTGTCCCAACTCGCGCGCCATAGTGAACCCCATCGCCGCAGAGATAGATGTCGAACTGTGCGCCGCTCCGAACGGATCATACTCACTTTCTGCGCGTTTCGTGAAACCCGACAGACCGTCTTTCTGGCGCAAAGTCCGTATCCGATCTCGTCGACCCGTCAGAACCTTATGGGGATAACATTGGTGACCAACATCCCAGACCAGCTTGTCATAGGGCGTGTTGAACACCGCATGAATGGCCACAGACAATTCAACAACGCCAAGCCCAGAGCCCAAATGCCCGCCCGTTGTGCTGACCGCATCAATCACTTCGGAACGCAACTCATCGGCAACGCGACGCAGCTCTGGATCGGACAAACCGCGTAAATCCGCAGGATCTTGAATTGTGTCTAGCAAAGGTGTGTTCGGCATCGGTCTCTTCTTCCTCTCCCGCCTTTAATCAAAAAAGACCGCACACCTCAATTGGCGCGCGGCCTAGGTCTTACCTTATGGTAAGGGGAACCTCGGTGTATAGAAGCGGAGTTTTTGATGCGTTTATCGTAACCCGCTTCACAGTGGTCCGGGTTCGACCGGACCACCCGCATTTTACATCAGGCAAATGCTCGGACTGCCATGTCCAAAGCAGAGAAATACGCCTCTTCTGGAGGTAGTATTCTTCCGATGACATAGAAGAAGACAACGAATGCGGCGACAAAGAACAACAGGGCTGCGGCATAAAACGCACCTTGCGCCATATAGCCGAAGATTTGTCCTGCGGTGAACTCTGTCTGCACCGTGTCGTCAGATGCTCTTAAGATATCAGACATACTCTTTCTCCTTAACCTGGATAGACATAGCCGTAATCGTCATTCTCTGGCGCATAGCCATGGATAATCGCCCAATCGAGCCAGTTCTCCACAACCGTTCCGGTCAGCAGAATACCGATACCACCTGTCAATGTCGTCAGAACCGCGAACCACCAAGCCCAACGGTGGATACCCTCCATTGTGGCATTAAAGCCCATGGTCCAACGCCAGAACAGGCCCGCCCGTTCAGATGCTGTTCCGCGGTCCAGAATTTGCTCAATCTCCCGATCACCGCCCAAGCGGGCAACCGCCAAGATTGTCGCACCGTGCATCGCAAACAAAAGCGTTGAACCATAAAGGAATGCAATCGAAAGCGCATGGAACGGATTATAGAACAGGTTGCCATAGGTCAGGCTGAACAGGTTCGTCCAATCCAGATGCGAGAAAATTCCATACGGAACCGCCTCGGCCCAGCTGCCCATCATCAATGGACGGATCAGACCCAGAACCAAGAACAACCATATCGCAGAGCCAAAGGCCCAGAAGATATGTTTGCCCATACCCAACTGCTCAGCGCGGAACCAGCAGCGGGCCCACCAAGCCATGACGGAGACCAAAAGGAAGAAGCTCGCGATCAGCCAACCCCCTCCTTCGCGCAAGGGTGCCATCCCAAGACCGTATTCCTCAGAGGGTGGATCCATCGAGAAGTAGAACAAATCCCTTAGGAAAACGGCAGGGTTGTAGCCTGCTTGATCCCAATAACTGAACCCAACCAGAATAAACCAGATCAACCCACAGGCTAGCGATACAACACCGAAAGGACCAAGATGAATTGGGCCCAACTGCGCGTTGCCCAACCAACCGACCAAGATGCTGAACCGACCTTTTCCGTAGCGGTTGCTGATATCCACGTCCTCGACCTGGCCAGCTTCAGCTGGGCCTTGAACCTGGAATTGATTGAAGATGTTTTGATACTCAGCCATTATAGCCTCCTTCAATGTCGCGCCAGAATGGCAGATCGATGTACCAATCCCACCAGACAACCCACGCGTCGAACCAGATGGTTCCGGAAATCACGATACAAACTGCGGACCAGAAGCCAGCATTCAGAGCCAAGATCAGACCCAAACGGTGGATGCCCAGCGTTCCAACTGAATAGCCAATATAGTCTCGGAAATAAGTGTCTTCATGCTCTGGCGATTTCACCAGCGTTCCCTTTTTGGGGTTCACTGCAGACAAGACCAGACCACCATGCATGGCCAGGGCCAGTGTGGTTGTGAAGAAGAACGTGATTGCCACCATATGCGCGGGGTTATAGTGGAAATTCCCGTACTGATATCCGGTCAGACTGACCCATTGGAGATGGCTCCAGATCCCGTAGGGAAATCCATATGCCCATGCCCCGATCAATGCCGGACGAATTATGTTCAGAGTAACAAAAGCAAAAATCGCGAACCCGAATGCAATCGGAACATGATATCCCATGCCAAGTTTGTTACAGATTTCAACCTCTCGCAAAGCCCAGCTGACAAATGCGCCGACCGCACATATTGTAATCAACTGCCAAAGCCCACCTTCAACCAAAGGTGCAGCACCCATGCCATATTCTAAGCCTGGTGGATTGATGGAAATCAACCAAGGGTTCCATACGCCTTGCAGCGCGGCCCCCCAAAAAATGAGGATCGTCCCCAGAAGCGCGAAAAACAGTGTCGAGACCCCAAAGAATCCAACATAGAACGGTCCGACCCAAAAATCGAAAAGGTCTCCGCCAATGATCGTACCGCCGCGCACACGATACTTTTTCTCGAAGCTGAGCAGTGCCATGCTTCCCTCCTATAATGGCAGACCGATCTCTTCTTTCAGTCATCCAAGTGTTTCGCTGTAAATTGCATGGGGGCAGTCACCCGCCCCCACGCAGATCGATTTAGCTGCCAGCGGCAGCTGCCAGTTCGAACCAGTTGAGACCTGAAGACAGGACCACCAAATGGATCATAGCGGCAAGCAAGAACAGGAAAACGCCCTGCATCACGAAAACGCGACGAGGATCCCAGATCAGCCAGATTTTGTAGAAATTGCTCATCTCTTTTCCTTCCTAGAAGCCGAACCAAGGACGCCAGATATATGTTGCAATATGAGCAACAACGGCGATTCCTACGAAGAGCCAAAGCCCGCTCATATAGACAGAGTGAAGCTCTTGCGCCTGCTCGTCTGTAAGCCCGGTAAAGGACATGTCAGCCATATTTTCCTCCGAAAATGTTAGACCAACGCCGCTGAACCCCGCGGCCGGGACCAGTCAGGACCACCCCAACTGGCGAACATTCACTTTGGCTCAAGCAAAGCGAATGGGACTTTTCGGCTCTCTTCACGCCGAAAATATCATGGGGGTCACAATGTGGGCCTGTTCTTTGGCCCGCCGGATCACCCCGCGATTCTGTCTGTCTTTGCGCGGCGCAAGCAGGCGGAAAGCCCAACGTGCAATTGCGAAAGGAATTGCGGCCACGAAAATCAGCGCAAAATACACCCAGTACTCTGTCCGCGTTGCCCGCTTTTGTTTCTGTGTCATGATTTCCCTCCCTCTGTGCTTGGGAATAGTGGTCGCAGTTTTGCGACTGTTTCACGCACCACACGCTCCGACCCCTCGTCGAGCGCAGCCTTCTCGGCCTGGTCACGCAAATTCTTGGCCGCTGAAATCCGCGTTAGAATGGGATGTTCAGCAACAATTTTGTCCAACAGATCCTGCGCGTCTTGATCCCAAGGAAAGTCGCGCTTCAATGTAGCTGGTGTTGCGGTGGCCGCATCCATATCGCTACCAAGCGGCAGGATATGAAACAGCGCATCGAACAGGCCGTTGCAGATTTCCTGCAACAAATAGGTGGCACCCGCATACCCCATGAAAGGGGTTCCGGTGGCACGACGAATGGCAGCGCCCGGAAAGCTGGCTGGGATAAAGGCGGGCTTTGGACCAAAGCCTTGCGCCATTTCCGCCATATACATTTTTTCGTTGATCGAACCCATAACAACCAAGGGTTGCGCCTCATGGATCAGACGGCGCACTTCATCGTTGTCGGTTTTCTTTCCCGCCACACGTGCAACGGCAAACTTGCACGGCAGACCAAGATCGTTTTCCAAATAGTTTCGGATGCCGCGAGCATAGGTTTCATTCGCCACCAAGCCAAAACTGGCTGTTGCAAAAAAGTCTTGCGTCACAGAGCGCCACAAATCCCAGACCGGTTTAATCGTTGAGTGTTTTTCACGCGTGATGAAAGGTTCAGGATCAAGATCCAGCAATTCCCCCAGCTTCCGCAGGAATTTGGTTGTGCTGTCGACACCGATGGGCGCCTGCAAGTAGGGCTTACCCAAAACTTCACAAAGGCCACGTCCAAACTCGCGGTACATGCAGACATTAACATCCGCATTCACCAGCTTGTTCATATCGGCGATATGCGCCCCCAGCGGCATCACCATGTTAACCTCGGCACCAATACCTTCAATCAAACGCCGAATTTCCGCCAGATCAGAAGGCATGTTAAACGTGCCGTACATCGGGCCCAGAATGTTCACTCTTGGCTTCGCACCCTCTATGCGTTTTGCAGCCCGCGGCATCCGGCCTTTGGTCATACCAAACTCTGTAAACAACCATGTCATCGCGCGATCTGCAGCTTGCCACTGATCTTCATCAATGGTGCGCGGTAGGAACCTTTGAATATTGGTGCCCATCGGCGTGACACCACCACCAATCATCTCAGCAATGGATCCGGTGACAACAACCGCCGGAAAAACAGGATCCAATGACCCCCAAGCACGCTTCATTGCCCCTTCTGTGCCTTCACGACCCAGCTCTTCTTCCCCAAGACCGGTGACAACTATGGGCAATTCATGTGGCGGCAATGCATCTGTGTAGTGCAAAATGGATGTGACGGGCAGGTTTTCGCAACCTACGGGACCATCAATCACAACCTGTAATCCCTTCACCGCACAAAAGGCGTAAACGGCACCCCAATATCCACCGGCGCGGTCATGGTCTTGGATCAACATGATCCACCTCCGATCGGCACAGTCTGTCCTACGGATGTCCCACGCATGTCCCATGCATGTCCCACGCAAATCATACCACGAAATTTGCGCTTGGAATTGGTCAAAATACTCCGCGGTGAATGACGCGACGCGTCAGAGGGGCAGCGCCCCTTATGCAATGGATATGCTACACCCAAAGCCATCAGATCATCTCCGCTGCTTTGGCTGCACGGGCCCGCTTTTCCAACTTCTTCTCTTGGATAGCGCGAAACTGCGGCTGAAGATTGGGATCGCCCTCCCAAACACCGGCTGTATCGCCTTCGCCGACGCCCTCAAAAAATGTTTTCATCTGGGCCATCCGGGCAGAGTTTGCCATAGCCGCATTGATCACCTCGGCCAATGATCCCGCACCAGCGACCCCCATCAAGGGGCGCGCCGAAATCAAGTTCGTGAAGTACAGGCTTGGTATGCCTTGTTCCTTGGCGTGTTGGACAACGGGCGTGGTGCCGATCGCAAGATCTGGCTTCAATGCGTCAACGGCGGCGCAGTCATCTTCCAATGAAGCCCGGAACTTTACTGCCGTACCTTGCGCCTCCAACCAAGCAACATCGTCTGCTGCATGACGAGATTTTGCAACCGCCGTCCCAACGTAAAGCACCTCCGCACCGCTTTCGATAAGAAGCCGCGCAACCAATAGCTCGCTGCCTTCATATCCAGAGAGCGTAATGCGGCCTTGAATCGGCGCGGCTTCAAGTGCGGCTCTGATCGCGGGGAGGGTGCTATCAAGAACCGCGGTAACTTTCTGATCTGAAACGTTAAATTGCTTGGCAATCTTCCAAATCCAAGCTTCTGTGCCGTTTAAACCAACAGGAGCAGAACCAATAATTGGACGGCCTGCCGCTTCGAACTCGCGGATCGCAGCGGCGTAGAACGGATGGATCGCCGCCACTGCGCCACAATCCAAGGCAGAATAAAGTTCACGCCATTCGCGGCAGGGTACAACAGGACCGACCCCCAGACCCATTGGGGCAATCAACTGTCCGATACTGATAGGGTCAGCCGGGAACATCTCTCCCAATAGCGTGATGGTCGGACGATCAGATTTGCCCCCCTGAGGCGCTGGAACCGGTCCGCTTGCAATTTCTTCGCGCGCGTATTTCAACATGGCTCCGGCTAAGACATCCTTAGCCTCAGCATGGGTGGGGACACCAAATCCAGGCACATCAATACCAATGATCCGCACGCCGTTAATCTCTTTGGGCAATAATTGGAGAGGCACACCAGAGGCTGTAGGCACGCAAAGGTTGGTTAGAATGATTGCATCATATTTCTCTGGATCAGCCATCTCATGGGCGGCATCGCGGATATCCTCAAACAGCTTTCCTGTCACGAGAGATTCAGAATTGAATGGCACGTAGCCCACAGACCGCCTTGCACCGTAAAAATGCGACACAAATGTCAGGCCATACACACAACACGCCGACCCTGACAGCAGCGTTCCAACACGACGCATTCGTAAACCCGTGCGCAGTGACCCAAAGGCGGGACACATGCTTTGGGGCTTATCATGTGGACCCTGAGGATAGTCCTTGGCAAACTGCTCAAGCAATTCAGAATTGCCTGAGGCCTTGGCAGCAGCCTCCATTTCAGCTGCACCAGCATGACAGCCCATACCGTCGCCTTGCAGCGCAGTAGGATCGGATGCGGTCGATGTACCCGTTAGGACCTCGACTTCATCTGTGTTGTCATATCTGGTTTCTTTATCCACCGATCAAACCTCGTCATATACCACTTCAAGCGATACTTTTGGCGCGGCATTCTTGCCGCGCATGTCCTCATCGCTTGCGGGAACCAATTCAAAATCCGCTCCGGTTTCCTTGGCGCTAAACAGACCCAACAACTCGTCTTGCGTAAGCGGTGTCGGTCGCAGTGGTGGCGCTTCAGCGACATTCATGCCCAGCTCGGCAAATAGACCACCCCATGGGCCGGCATCTGTTCCAACAATCTGATAATTGGCGGATTTCCGACGCAGGTCTTCATCCTGCGGAATGGCTGCTAAAACAGGGATATCAACTTCTTTTGCAAAAGCAGCCGCCTCGCCGGTACCATCGTCTTTGTTGATGACCAAACCAGCGACGCCGACATTGCCACCCAAGCGGCGGAAATAGTCGACGGCGGAACAAACATTGTTCGCAACATACAAGGACTGAAGATCGTTTGAGGCCACCAGAATAACCTTCTGCGCCATATCCCGTGCAATGGGCAATCCAAAGCCACCACAAACCACGTCACCTAAGAAATCCAGTAGGACATAATCAAAGTCCCAGTCATGAAACCCTAGCTTTTCGAGTGTTTCAAAGCCGTGAATAATTCCGCGACCGCCGCAACCTCGACCTACTTCCGGACCGCCCAATTCCATTGCGAAAACACCGCCACGTTTAAAACAAACATCACCAACCGATATTTCTTCCCCAGCGAGCTTTTTCTTGGTAGAAGTTTCAATAATAGTTGGGCAAGCTTTCCCGCCGAAAAGAAGAGATGTTGTGTCCGACTTAGGGTCACAACCGATCAGCAGTACTCGCTTGCCCTGCTCAGCCATCATGTGACTGAGGTTCGCTAAGGTGAAGGATTTGCCAATCCCACCTTTTCCGTAGATGGCAATGATCTGGGTCTTCTTGGTGGGTTCCTGCACTGGAATCTCATCCAAGGGCTCAGAAGCTTCGTCCCGCAGACGGTCATGATGGCGTTCAAGAGTGTCGTCTTTGAGGTTCGGTATATCTAGGCTCATGCTTGGCCCTCCCAATCAAGGATCATTTTGAGACAGGCCGGATCATTGAATGCGGTGGCATAGGCTTTACCTGCATCCTCGGGCTGTGCGTGATGTGTGATAAGATCTTTCAGGCTAAGATAGCCGCCCTCGATCAGATCGCGTGTCGCCAGTAAATCGTCGGGCGTCCACTCCGCTGAAACGCGCATCCGGGCCTCTTTCATGAAGGCTGGCGGGAAGCCAAATTGCACCGGATCGGCGTAGAAACCGGCCAGAACGATCTCGCCGCCTTTTGCCAAATTTGGCAAAATCTTATTTATGATCAATGGATCGCCTGATGCGTCATAAACACTTTTATACTTTCGAAAGGTGTCATCTTGGGGATCAATAACTTTGTAGGTTTCTGCCCCGTTTTGACGCGCAGGATTTGTCTCCCAAACCGTCGGCGCAGGCCCAATGGCTGCCGCCATCCGCGCAAGCAAGCGCCCCAAGACGCCATGCCCAACGATCAGATCAGGCAGTTCATTCTGCAAACCCGCCATCGCGTGGCGCGCCGTTGCGGCTAAAGCCAAAAGCGCACCTTCGACACCATGACCAGGATCTATTTTTGAGACGCGCTCCGGCGCCGTCACCAGATATTGTGCCGCCCCACCAAACAAGCCACGGGCACCATCAAAACAATTCGCGCCGGGTACAAACACCGTATCACCCGTTTTCAAACCATGACCAGACGGAGCTTCAACAACTTCACCGACAGATTCGTACCCCGGAATCAGCGGATACCCCATGCCCGGAAAGGGCGGCATTTCACCTGTCCAAAGCAATTTCTCTGTGCCCGATGAAATGCCAGAAGCACGAATTTTAACTATAATTTCGCCATTTTTAGGAGGAATCAGACCTATTTCACCCATTTGGATGCTTTTGGGACCGTCCAATATGATGGCGGATGTTTTCATCATTCTCCTCTTTCAGGTTGCTTTGACACAGCCTGCGACATTTTGTCATTATATATGGACACACTTTATTGTCAACTAAACTAGACAGTTTTCTGGGCGACTAAACAACCCGCTTTGCGTCGATCACGCGAGCAATTGTTGGCGCCATATCGGAATGAACACGGACCGACCCAAAGCCCGCATCTTCAAGCAAAGTCGCAATGTCCGAGGGCTTGCGTGTTTTTCCCGTACCCATAGCCCGCGTGTAAATTGCGTAATACGCATCGCCTGCAGCATGCGCCTTGTTACTTCCGGCCATCGGCTCTGCCACAATCAAGCGGCCACCAAGCGGCAAGGCGTCATGCACTTTCGCCAAGAGGGCTTTGATCGTGTCGTCTTGGTGGTCGAACAAAACACGGATCAACGAAATCGCGTTATACCCATCTGGCAGTCTGTCCTTGCGGAAATTGCCGGAATGAGAGGTAATGTGGTCGTGACCAGGAACAACATTGGGCAGATCGAAAAGCCCAAGTCGGAGGTCAGGATATGCCCTATGGACGGCATCCAAGAACGCACCCGTGCCGCCGCCGATATCTAACAAAGCATTCACATTCGAAAAACTTATATATGTTAGAACTTCTTGGGCCACCAAAGACTGAGTGTCCGTCATCACTTGCGAATAAAGCGTCGCTTCACGCTTTGATACAGGTCTGTCAGTCGCCCCGAAAACATAGGGCCAGAACGATGCCATCTCTGTCTGCGCTGTCCCCTTCAGAACGCTCAATGGATCGGACAGATCGCGATACAAAACAGCATGATGCGCAATCATTGTCTTTAAACCGGCAATTTCTTCGATGATGGCCCCATGGCGGGTCAAAGCAAACCTGCCGTCAGGCAGCTCGCGCAGCAGATCAAGCCCTGCGGCCGCGCGACAAAGCAATTCCGCTGCATCTCGCGGCAATCCAACAATGACCTGTGGCGCTTTTGGACCAGATATCAATTGCGCAAACAAATCGACTTCCACAGCCGCAGACAATACCTGAGAGTATGCGAATCCCGCCATCAAATCGAAAACTTTTTGTTGATCGCGCCGGACAAGCCGTCGAATAATCGGCAATCTGGCTGACCAATTGCGGAATTTTGTGTTTTTAAGAAGCTTCAACCAAAGCGGAGACCATGCCTTTGGTTGGGCATTTTGGCCGACCAAAGGGGTCTCGGCGGAATGCGCCATTTACAGCGCCGCCACTTTTTGCATCAACGGTGTCAACCGTTCTGCCTGGGCGCGGACCAAGGCCGCAAGCGACGCCTCGCCTTCACAATGCGGAATAGACGCAATGGCACCCGCAAGTGTGTCCTCTAAACGCTTTATCGCGCCATTGACTCCTAAGGATTCTACGGCATTTGGGCGCTCGTGAACGGCATCTTGTCCAACAGGCTTACCCAATTGCTCGGCAGTGTAGAGGGCATCCATCAGGTCATCGGCCACCTGATAGGCCTCGCCAATGCGCGCGCCTAAATCTGTCCATTCCGCAATAGGTTGGCCTGCTGCAACCGCACCCATTTCACTGGCTGCAATGAAAAGGGCGCCGGTTTTGGCCAAATGATATTGCTTTAGATCGACCTGCGCCTCACTTTCCCAAGCTTGCCCCGCGCAAATCCCATAGGGCGCGCCGGTGTACCGCGACAGTTGTTGGACCAAACCCAGAGACATCGCGGGATTGTTTGCTTTGTACGACAAGGCATCAAACGCCAATACGATCAGCGTATCACCGGTGAGAAGGGCAATCTCTTCGCCAAAGGCTTTGTGAACTGTGGGCTTGCCCCGCCGTATGTCTGCGTCATCAAAACAAGGCATGTCGTCGTGAACAAGGCTGGCACAATGGATCAATTCAAGTGCCGCAGCGGCCTTCAAGGCCGTTTTCATATCCATGCATCCTGCAGCCTTCGCAACAGCCAAAAGAATATTTGGTCGAACCCGTGCACCGCCTGGAAAAACCGCATGCGGCAAAGCCTTTGCCAGTTTCGCAGGAACGGATCCTGCGGTCGCACGGTCGATAACCGCACCGATTTGGGCTTCTAATTTTGGGTTTTCAGCCATGTCGCCTCCGGTCCCAACAGGACTCAACTGTCATTTAGACTGGACAGTATGTGGCTTTATGTCAACAATATTAGACAGTTGAGGAATCTATGGCACATATCGCAATCATCGGCGCAGGTATTGGTGGTCTAACGGCCGCAATGCGATTGGCCTACGAAGGCCACAAGGTAGAGATTTTTGAACGCGCAAATCAAGTGGGTGGCAAGATGCGCCAGGTGGCCAGTCCCGCTGGACCGGTTGATGCCGGCCCAACCGTTCTGACCATGCGTGATGTCTTCGAGGCCGCCTTCCAAGCAGCGGGCACACGCTTGAGTGATCACATAACACTACATGCCGCTCCGGTGACTGCGCGCCATTTTTGGCGTGATGCACCCGTTTTGGATTTTTACGCAGATCTCGATCGAACGATCAACGCGGTTGAAGAATGGGGTGGACGGTCAGCCAAAGAAGACTTCGAGGCGTTTCAATCTGACATCGCTTTGCTCTTTCGTTCATTTGAAGCGTCAATGATGTATTCGGATGCGCCGTCATTGACCCAAACGGTCCTTAAAACCTTGTCCTCAGGAAAGCTGCTCAAAATGTTGGCTCGGGGTCAAACTTTGGAAAGTTACCTAAACCGGCGGTTTAGAGAGCCAAGACTGGCGCAATTGTTTGGTCGCTACGCAACCTATGTAGGCGGCACACCCGATGCGGTGCCAATGGTCCTTGGCCTAATCGCGAAATCCGAGGCGAACGGCGTTTGGAGCGTCGAAGGTGGGATGCACCAACTTGCAAAGACCATGGGCGCGATTGCCATTCAACATGGCGCAAGTCTTCATCTGAACACATCGGTCGAACGCTTAGATGCAGGTCCTAAGATTGTATTGTCAGATGGACAAACCCTCAAACTTGATAAAGTTTTGTTTAATGGGGACCCAGCTGCGCTCTATCATGGCCTGCTTGGACCAGGACCAACCCGAGCGGTGGATCATGCTGCAGTCTCACCAAGGGCACTATCGGCACATGTCTGGACTTTTGCAGCCAGCCCCAAGGGTCGGGATTTATCGCACCACAACGTTTTCTTCGCAAAAACCCCAAATTCTGAATTTCGGGATTTGGCATCCGGCAAGACCCCAGAAGATCCAACATTGTATATTTGTGCGCAGGATCGCACCGAGGGGCCAACCACTGGAACTGAGCGCTTTGAAATCATCATGAACGCAAATGCCTCTGCCGACCTGTTCCAACTCCAGAAGGAGAAATCCATATGCACAGAGATCTGTTTCCAACGTCTCCGCGATTTTGGGCTGAACTTCACACCCAAACCCGATGTGAACAGCCTGACCGGCCCCGCGGAGTTCGCTCATCTGTTCCCGGGATCAGACGGCTCCCTCTACGGGCGGAGCCCCTCGGGAATGATGGCACCTTTTCAAAGGCCCACAACGCGCTCGAGGATGACGGGGGTTTACCTTTGCGGGGGTGGCGTCCATCCCGGAGCGGGGATACCAATGGCCTCGCTTTCCGGTCAGCACGCGGCCGCGGCGATCATGAAAGACCTTATTTCGACATCGCGGTCCCGCCGAACGGTTACGCGTGGTGGTATGTCGACGGCATAAGTGATTGCGGCCATTTCGCAATTTCTGTGATCACCTTCATCGGTTCGGTCTTTTCACCTTGGTACCGGTGGTCTGGGCGGAAAGATCCTGAAAACCATTGCTGCATAAACGTCGCTTTATACGGTCGCGGCGGGCGATGGACGATGACGGATCGCGGTAAATCAGCTTTGCATCAAACAGCCGATCGCATCGATATTGGACCCAGCCATGTCCGCTGGGAAAATGGCAAACTGGTTCTTTCGATCAATGAGATGTCGTGGCCACACTGTCAGAAAATCAAGGGCGACATCATCATAGAGCCGAGCGCAATGACCAAAATTGAAGTGCCCTTGAAAGCGGATGGCACACATATTTGGCGCCCCTTTGCCCCAACATCAGCGATCAAAGTTCGGCTCAATCGGCAGGGTTGGAATTGGGATGGGCATGGCTATTTTGACGCAAATTTTGGGACCGCAGCCTTAGAAGATGATTTCGACTACTGGACATGGGCACGTCTACCTCACGGCGACGGGACAGTTTGTTTTTACGATGTGCTGGACCGCCAAGGGCAAGCAACGGAGGCCGCAATTCGTTTCGACGATCTGGGAAATGCATCGTTTTTCGAAGCCCCGCCGAAGCAAGATATGCGGCGATCACTTTGGCTTTTGAAGCGTGAAGCACGGGGGGATAACGGGTTTCGCCCGCGACAGGTAAAACAGATGCTAGATGCGCCATTTTACTGCCGGTCTGCGATTGAAGCGGATATCGAAGGTGAACGGGTCGTTGGTGTACATGAGGCCCTTGATCTACGTCGCTTCGCCTCTGCATTTTTGAAGCCTATGTTGGCGGTGAAAGTGCCCCGCATTGCGAAATGGCATTTCGCAGATCGACCATAAAACCACCAAGTCAGTTTAATAATTTTATTGGGGATTTTTCAGATAAATTGAAAGATTAAGCGCCGCTGCATAGCTGACCCAGACCGCGTAGGGCGCAAATAGAATGCCCGCAACGAATTCAAAACTGAAAAAGACGATCGTGCAGATCAGAACCGCCAACCAAAGCGCGAAGATGATAATCAGTCCAAGCCAAATGTCCCGAACACCGAAAAAGATCGGTGTCCAAAGCGTATTGAGTGCAATCTGAAGCGCCCAGAGCGCTAAGGCCAATCCAGCATTTGGCAACAGCGCCAGCCGGGTCCCTGCGATGGCGATAGCGATATACAAAATGGTCCAAGCCAAAGGAAACAACCAGTTAGGCGGTGTCCAACTTGGTTTCTTAAGCGTTTCGTACCATTCATCTGGTTGAAAGACCGCGCCCGTTGTCGCGGCGGAAAGACAAGCGGCAAGAAAGATAAAGAAAAGCAAGACTGTCATGTTGGTGTCACTTCCAACCCCTTAGGCACATCACGCCAGGTTGCGGCCACGATCAATCATCTCAAGCTGGGTTAACGCGCCCAGCAACGCATCCGAACGCCGTTGCAACAAAGACTTACGCACTGGGCGGGCTGTCGCAGAAACTAAAAAGGCTACCTCATCGAGTGCTGGGGCATGCAGCTGTGCCGCTTGCGGGGAGACGACGGTCAAGCCCGTCGAAACCATGGCCCGTCCCACCAAACGCAATTTTTGTGCCTTGGTCGTAAAGGCTCTGTGCGAAATACTGTCGTAACGATGATCACGCACGCGATGGCCAATCGCGGCATAGACATAGCGCGCCGTATAGATGCCTGGGCGCACACGCAGAGGGAGATTCTGGATACCAGCTTCTGATCGACGATAGAGGCGGTCTGCCTCCGCCAACAGTCTTTGAACCATATCTCGAATTTCAGGAATGGCTTTGGGATCTGCCAACCAGTCCTCTGGTCGCAAACCCCTTTCAGAAAACCAATCAAGGGGTAGATACAACCGACTTGCACGCGCATCTTCTCCGACATCACGAGCGATATTTGTAAGCTGCATGGCAACACCCAAATCGCAAGCACGCGCCAAGGCATCCTCGCGGCGAACTCCCATCAGAACACACATCATTGCGCCAACCGCCGATGCGACGCGTGCCGAATAGGAACGCACATCGGACAAGGACTGATACCGTCGCTCCAGCCCATCCCAAGCCAAGCCTTCCAACAAGGCTTCTGGCAAAGCGCGCGGCATCTCAAACTGATCGACGACAGCCGCAAAAGCACGGTCAATCGGGTCATTACGGGGATACCCTGCATAGACCTGATCCAAACGATCACGGAGTCGCAGCACCGCCTGCACTTTATCATGACCCTCATCAACCGCATCATCTGCGATCCGACAAAACGCATAAAGAACCAGCGCCGGGTCACGCACAGATTGCGGCAACAACTTAGAAGCTGTGTAAAAAGAGTACGAGCCAACACGGATTGCAGCGCGGCATATTTCTAGATCACCCGCACGCATCACACAAAGGCCCTTAATTTGACGGCATCTGGTATTTGGTCCGCCGCAATGGAGGCCGAAATCACAACGCTTGGAACGCCAGCGCCGGGATGCGTTCCAGCGCCTACCAAATACAACCCATTCACATCTTTGGACTTGTTATGCGGGCGGAACCAACCACTTTGTAAAATACGTGGCTCAAATGAAAAGGCCGCGCCTTTTGGGCTTAAATACCGCGTTTCAAAATCATTTGGCGTCAAGAACGTCTCTTCCGTGATATGTTCGCGCAAACCCGGCATGAGCTTTTGTTCGAGGCGATCTAATAATTTTTCGCGATAACTCTGCAATTGCGTTGACCAGTCAAAATCTACCTCTGATTTCAAATGCGGGACGCAGGCCAACGCATAGAACGTATCCCCACCTTCCGGTGCCGCGCTGCGATCTGTTACACTGGGGCGGTGGACATAGAGGCTCATCTCTTCAGCGAGGTCCTTGCCAAAAAAGATGTCGCGAACCTCCCGCTGATAGTCTGGACCAACGAGCACCGTATGATGCCCAACATCATGCCACTTATCCCGCGTGTTCTTCGTCCCGAAATACCAAACACACAGGCCCATCGACAAACGCTGGCGCTTCACACGCTTCGGCGTCCAATGTCGGTTCTTGGTACGCCGCAACAAATGATCATAAGTAAATCCGGCATCGGCATTTGACACAACGATATCACAAGACACTTTACGGCCATCGTTCATTTCGACACCTGTGGCATGGCCATTTTCAACCATGATGCTGTCCACCGTTTCGTTCAATCGAATTTCTCCGCCTTGGCCCAACACAACGTCCGCCATGGCCTTTGCAATCGCACCCGATCCACCCATTGCATAATGCACGCCGAAAGCTGCCTCCAAATGGGACACCAAGATATACATTGAAGTGACATTGAATGGGTCCCCGCCAATAAAGAGCGGATGAAAAGATGTGGCAAAGCGCAATCGCTCATCTTTCATAAGGCGCGAAACATGCCCATAGACCGAACGATCGGCGCGCAGCATCCCAAAGGTGGGTAAGTTCACGGCCAAATCCCAAAGCTTGTCCAAAGGACGCTTACCCAGTTTTTCAAATCCAAACGCATATCGGGCTTCAGCGTCTTTCATAAAACGATCAAAGCCTGCTAAATCGCCCGGCGCTAT
Organism: Pseudomonadota bacterium; assembly: GCA_039814625.1. Lineage (GTDB taxonomy): Bacteria > Pseudomonadota > Alphaproteobacteria > Rhodobacterales > Rhodobacteraceae > Amylibacter. The sequence goes on along the minus strand of JBCCAU010000002.1, from coordinate 174,771 downwards.
TTGCGCAACTTGTCGGCGCAGCTTGGCCAAATCATCACTGGCCGAGAACTTGGAACCATCTTCAAAGCGAATTTCGTAAAAGGGATCCATTTTATGAAGAAGGACATCCTTGTGGAAATCCCGCCCGCAATCTTGCCAAAGCTCTTCGAACACCTGCGGCACCGTGATGATGGTTGGCCCAAGATCAAATCGATGACCACCTTGAGTTATCGACGACGCTCGCCCACCGACAATGTCCAAACGGTCCATGACCGTGACACGATATCCTTTGGCACCAAGCCGCATAGCGGCCGCCAAACCGCCAAATCCTGCCCCGATCACAACTGCATGGGGCCTTGGATCAGACTGGTAACTTTCACCTGAGTCGCTGCGCTTCAACATAATCCCACAGTAGTCTGTCTAATTTAGTTTACACAACGTCTATTTTTATAGACAATAAATGGTATAAAAGGACTCAACCGCTTGCGAGAGAAGGAGAGAGCTATCCAAACGGTCTGCATGAGCTTCTTTAGATTTCCAACACTGTGGGGCCGTTCCTGGGCCTTTTCACAGATGCTTTTTGCGCGTTTTGAACTGGCAAAGATGCAGCAAGTACGGTTTTGGAAACTTATGGGCAGCGGCACGGGCGAAGGCTTTACACCCATTCCAAACACCTCTGTTTACGCAATTATGACGATTTATGATGACCACAAGCATGCAGTCGAGGCTTTGACCCATGCCCCTGTTTTCAACCGGTACCGCAAACATGCCACCGATCATTGGAGTGTATTCTTACAACCCATCGGCTCTCGTGGAAATTGGGCCGGTGTCGAACCTTTCAAACCGAGCGCACGCAAACCAGAACCCGGCCCAATTGTAGCACTTACTCGGGCCACGATAAAACCAAGTATCTTGCCGAAGTTCTGGGGGCGCGTTCCGGCAATCTCAAAGATGATTGGATCGGACCCAAATGTAATTTTCAAGATTGGGATCGGCGAAGTGCCTTGGTTGCACCAAGTCACGTTTTCAATCTGGCCAAATGAAGCGAAGATGGCCGACTTTGCGCGACGCGACGGTCCACATGCCGCGGCGATCCGTGCCGTACGAGAACATGGGTGGTTCAAAGAAGAGCTTTATGCTCGATTCAAAATTGCTGGAGAGTTCGGGTCTTGGCCTGACATTCAGAAACTTACCGAAAGTGCATTAAAATGACCCAACCCTTCCCCTTCTCTGCCATTGTTGGCCAAGAAGACATGAAACTTGCGGTCATTTTGACGGCCATCGATCCTAGCATAGGCGGTGTCCTAATCTTCGGTGATCGCGGTACTGGAAAATCAACGGCCATTCGCGCACTTGCTGGGCTTATGCCGCCGATCGAACGGGTTAAAAGCTGTCCTTATAACAGCCCCAATATTAAGACACGGCCCGGATTTGCAGATCCGTTAGAGGATTCGATCGAAAAGGTTCCCACTCCGGTAGTCGACCTGCCGCTTGGTGTTACGGAAGATCGTGTCGTCGGCGCCTTGGATATCGAACGCGCGCTGACAAAAGGCGAGAAACATTTTGAGCCAGGCCTCTTGGCACGTGCGCATCGCGGCTACCTCTATATCGACGAAGTTAATTTGCTCGAAGACCATATCGTGGATCTCTTGCTTGATGTCGCCGCTTCAGGAGAAAATGTCGTAGAACGTGAAGGCCTTTCGATCAGGCACCCTTCAAAATTCGTTTTGGTCGGATCAGGCAACCCCGAAGAAGGGGAATTGCGTCCACAATTGTTAGATCGCTTCGGGTTGTCTGTAGATGTCCGCACCCCAAACAGTATCAAAGACCGGATCGAGGTGATCCGCCGCCGCGATGCTTTTGAAAGTGACCACAAGAATTTTATGCGCAAATGGCGGGCGGCCGATACGCGGATGCGAAAGGCTATTCTCAAAGCGCGCGAAACGCGTTTAGAAGTCGAATCCAGTGATACAGTCCTCGAAGATTGCGCACGCCTTTGTCTCGCAATCGGGGCTGATGGCTTGCGCGGAGAATTGACGCTATTGCGTGCTGCGCGCGCTTTGGCCGCCTATGAGGATGCGACGGTTTTAGGACGCAAACATATTTTGTCCGTGGCCCCGTCGGTTTTGCGTCATCGCCTAAGACGCGATCCCCTTGATGAGGCGGGAAGCGATCAACGGATTGCAAAAGTCATCGCTGATGTTTTCAATAGCTGACAACCCTCGCGCAAAAACGATCCCGCGCATGATAGAACTTTGGGCGGTTTGTCCGGCCTTGGGGGGCATCTGGCTGCGTGCGCGCCCAAGCCCAGTTCGGGACGATGTTCTACGCTTGATCAAAAAGACAGCTGGAACTCAGCTTATCCGGATCCATCCCGCAATTGGGGACGAAGCGCTGTTTGGCGGCTTGGACATTTCTGCAACTTTGGCTGCTGGGCGACCTATTGAAACAAAGGGTCTTTTAGAAAAGCCCAAGACACCACTGCTGTTGACCCAAGCGCAATCCCTAGATGCACCTTTGGCCGCACGCATTGCAAAGGCCTTGGACGAGGGCGCAACAGCTGTTGCTTTGGATGAAGGCACCGAGGATGAAGGTCTGGCAACATCCTTGCAAGACAGGTTGGCTTTCGCGATTGATTTGGAAAACCTCCACTACGACGCTTTAGAAGATATACAGGTTGATATGGTCAGAATTCTTGCAGCCCGCGCGCGCTTTGGTGCGGAGGTGAGCCCTGAGCATTTGATAGAGATGACCGAGATTGCGGGCCGCGTTGGCATGACCTCTTTAAGGATCATCCAAATGGCACTGCGCTGTGCGAAAGCCGCAGCAGCCTTGGACGATTTGCCTGTTACGCCGGATCATCTGGCCGAGGCCGCAGCACTGATCTTTGGTCCACGCTGTTTGGAACCGATTGTCGAAACAGAGGAAGAACCCGAACACGAGGTTTCAGAGCCATCGCCTTCTCGCGAGACTGCAATGCTGGAAGACCAAGTTCTGGAAGCGGTTCAAGCCAATCTGCCGAGCGCGGCTCTTTTGACTTTTCTGCAAGCTCAAGCAGCGCAGCGCCAAATGGGTGGATTTGGCGCAGGCTCTCGCAAAAGGGGCAATCGACGTGGTCGACCCATCGCGCCAAGACCTGGTCTGCTGACCAATGGCGCGCGCCTTGATATTTTGACCACTTTGCGACGTGCCGTTCCTTGGCAGCGCATTCGCGCCCGCACAGGTCCGATTTCTTTGCGCGCAGAGGATTTCGCAATCAAGCGATTTGAAGTGAAAAGCGATCGCTTGATTGTCTTTTCAGTGGATGCCTCGGGTTCTTCAGCTGCCAAAAGGCTAGCCGAAGCAAAGGGGGCTGTTGAAGCTTTACTGGCAGAGGCTTATGCGCGCCGCGACCACGTCGCTCTTGTGGCTTTCCGCAAAGAAGGCGCCGAACTTTTGCTGCCACCGACACGCTCTCTAGTACAGGCTAAGAAACGGCTTGGATCATTGCCGGGTGGCGGCGGTACACCCTTGGCCTCTGGCTTGCAATCTGGTTTCTTGCTGGCCCTGAACGCGCGCAAGCGCGGTATGTCACCGGCTTTTGTACTGCTAAGTGATGGCGGTGCGAATATTGCTTTGGATGGAACGCCTGGACGCAAACAAGCGCAAAGCGATGCTCAGGATGTGGCCCGCCATTTCGCACATCAAAATGTTCCAACGCTGACGGTGGATACCGGCCGTCGTCCTGATGCCACATTGCAGGCGATCGCAAAAGATCTTGGAGGATCTTACTTCCCCTTACCCAATGCCGATGCCGCTGCGCTCAGCCGTTCTTTGCGTAACGCGGTCTTGGACGGATAAATGAACGAAATTCCCGACGATTGGCCAAACCGTCCGTACAGCCGACACGTCACACTTGGTACAATCACATGGCATATCCAGACGATGGGCAATGGCCCCGTTTTGTTGTTTCTTCATGGTGCAGGCGCCTCGGCGCATTCTTGGGCCCCTTTGATTGAAGGCCTGACACCCGATTATACATGCATCGCCATAGATTTACCCGGTCATGGCTTCACATCGGGCGCGCGCAGTTTTCAACTTGGATTGCGCGGTATCACAGATGAGGTCGAACACCTTCTAGTCGATCAAGGCATCGCGCCAGAAATGCTGATCGGTCATTCTGCTGGGGCTGCCGTTGCAGTGACATTGGCAGACCGGATTGGGAAACCTCCGATCATTGCGATCAACGGGGCTTTCCAATCTTTTGAGGGGTTGGCCGGTGTGCTGTTTCCTTTGATTGCCAAATCTATGGTCGCCGTACCCTTTGTTCGGGACTTCTTCACGGTGCCGCTTGCGCAGTCCGCAAATATCAAAACTTTAATCGACGGAACCGGAACAGTTCTTCCTCCTGAAAAATTGAAACACTACCGCACCCTTTTGCGCAGGCGGTCTCATATAACAGGTACGCTTGGCATGATGGCGCAATGGAACCTTTCGCGCGATATGCCAAAGGCCATGCAGATAACGGCCCCAACTCATTTCATTCAGGCCGCCGATGACCGAACAGTCGAGATGGAAGACACAGCCGCGTTTCGTCAACGCGTGATAGATGCCAAAGAAACGGTTTTTAAAGTCGGCGGCCACCTTATACACGAAATGCAGCCCGACCTTATTCTACCCATCATAAAAGACGCTATGAAAGGTGTGCAGACCGCGCAAACGTAACGCGATCTGCTTACCTTCGATCAGAAGCCTTTAAGAAGCGTTCCCAGTGCAAGTACGACATATCCTGCCAAAAGCAGAAAGCCGCCATAAGATCCCGCTACGGGCAAAATGACGCCAATCATTGGCAAGAAGCCCAGGATTGCCAAAAATGCGGACACAAGAAAGACCCATTTTGTAGGTGCGCTCAGTGACATATAAGTTCCCCTTAATTTTGAATTCACATCGCCTGAATTCTTTCAGGCTGTGCTTTAAAGCAAGCAAAATGTCACGCAAACATAGTATCAATTGGCGTTTATACCGATTTTTCAAAGAAACCGCAGGCCCGCGTCACTTGTCCCGCCGGATAATGAATTGCGCGAGATCTCTTAAATTTTCCGCACCATCAAGGTTTTCAATTTGTAAAACCGCTTGTTCAACCTCGCGTTTTGCTTTTGATTTCGCACCCTCAAGCCCAAACAAAGAAACAAAAGTCGCTTTCCCGGCCGCAGCGTCTTTTTGAAGCCGTTTGCCTGTCTGCGCTTCGGACCCTTCGACATCCAGTACATCATCCTGAATTTGAAACGCTAAGCCGATATGTCTAGCATAGGAACCCAACACCTTTGGATCACACCCAGCCAACTTTGGGCCTGCCTCTGCAGACCATTCGATCAAGGCACCAGTTTTCGCGCGTTGGATTGCAGATATTGTATCGATATCTTGCGCACCGCCAGCCTCGGCTGCAATATCCAACGCTTGCCCCAAAACCATTCCTGATGCACCCGCCGCGCGCGCTATACTTAGGACAAGTTCAGATCGGATCGCGGGATTGGGAATTGTAGAATTGCTTAGCAACTCAAAAGCGAAACTCTGCAGGCCATCTCCCACCAGAATTCCGGTCGCCTCGTCCCATTTCATATGAACAGTGGGTTTCCCCCGCCGAAGATCATCATCATCCATAGCAGGCAAATCATCATGCACCAACGAATAGGCATGAATGCATTCAATCGCACCAGCTGCATATAAGGCTTGCGCCAAGGGCACGCTGTATAAGCGCGCTGTTTCGATGACCAAAAATGCGCGCAACCGTTTGCCGCCGTTCAGCAGAGCATATTCCATCGGCGCACCCATTGGTCCAAATTCCCGTGCCGATAACTCTTTTTTCAAGAAGGTTTGAACCGCGCTTTGCGCCTCCGCCAATGCAGATTTGAATGCCATTACAAATCGACGGGCGTTGTCCCACTTGGTTTCCCATCCGAACCAAGCGTAATCTGTGCAACTTTCTCTTCTGCCGCTTTAAGCCGCGCTTCGCAAAGCGCCTTTAATTTTGCACCCCGATCATAGAGCGTGATCGACTCTTCCAATGGAACCTGAGCGCTCTCTAATCGTGAGACAAGTGACTCCAACTCATTCATCGCTTCTTCAAAGCTCATATCTTCAACTGGCTTTTCGCTCATTTGGGTTCATCCATTATACTAGAAATATAAGACGCTACCGAAGCGCCCAGCGCCTCTAGATTATAACCACCTTCAAGAACAGAGACCATGCGTCCATCACATAGATCTTTTGCAAGCGTTTTCAGCTCACGGCCAAGCCATGCAAAATCTTCTTCCAACCACATAAGATTAGCCAAAGGATCGGCAGCATGGGCGTCAAACCCGGCCGAAACAAGCAGTAAATCTGGTTTGAACTCTCTAATCCTTGGAAACACCACTGCCTCATAGGTTTCGCGCATATAAACGCCTTTGGTACTTGCTCCGAAAGGCACGTTTACGATGGTTCTATGGGGACCAATCTCAGAAGGATAACCTGTTCCAGGATATAGCGGCATTTGATGCGAAGAGATGAACAAAATCCTATCATCACTCTTCACAAGATCTTCTGTTCCATTGCCGTGATGCACATCGAAATCAACAATCGCCACACGGCCCAATCCGTGATGTCGAAGCGCATATTTTGCAGCGATTGCAACATTTCCAAAAATACAAAAACCCATCGCTGTTTCTTTTTCGGCATGATGACCTGGTGGCCGCATAGCAAGAAAAGCGTCGTTAACCTTTCCTTCCATAACTTGGTCAACGGCCATCACCGCCCCTCCAACGCCGCGATAGGCCGCCGCAAGCGTGCCCGGGACCAACGACGTATCACCGTCAATCGCAACCAGTCCCTCGGAAGGGGCAACCCGCTTGATCCGATCGATATAACGCTCAGGATGGGCCAATGCGATCATCTCATCAGTTCCCATCGGGGCGTCGGCGCGTATCAGATCCTTGAACTCGGGTGCTTCCAAGGCCTGTCTGACATAGTCTAGACGTGCTACCTGCTCGGGATGACCATCCGGGTTCTGATGCCCGTCGGCGTCCTTGTGCGTCAATAGAAGCGTCGCCATCAGTCCGGCGCCAACATATATCCCGCGCCCCGCACAGTTTGAAGATAGCGTGGATTCTTGGGATCTTGTTCAATTTTTTTTCGCAGGCGCGTGATTTGCACATCAACGGCCCGTTCTTGGGTTTTGTCACCATTTACGGACAACTCTTCGACCAGTTTCACGCGTGAAATTGGTTGGTTTGGCGCCGCTGAAAACACGCGCATCAGAACAGCTTCCGTCGCAGTAAGGCGAATCAGTTCATTGCCTTGCCATAACTCTCCCCGAATCAAATCATAACGGACATGACCCAAATGCAGGGTTTTTGGCGGCTCATTGTCTTGTTCGACCGGAACCCGGCGCAGTATAGCGTTGATCCGCAACACCAATTCTTTGGGTTCAAAAGGCTTGGTCAAGTAGTCATCTGCGCCAACTTCCAGGCCCATAATCCGCTCGTCCGTTCCGGCTTTCGCAGTCAAAAGAAGAATGGGGGTCTTAATCTTCTTTCGAAGGTTCTCTGTCAGCGTGATACCATCTTCGCCTGGCATCATGACATCCAACACGATTAGATCAAAGTCCAGACCTTCCAGCAAACGGCGCGCATGTGCAGCATCAGAGGCGCTGGTTGCAAAAAAGCCATTCTTTGCTAGAAATTTCTTTAGCAATTCGCGGATACGCTCATCATCATCAACAATCAGAATATGCGCTTCTGGTAAGGCGGGAGTCATTTATCCGCGTTCCGTCCCCAAGGTTTCAATACTGGGTTTCATATCATGGTCGACCATATTCTCCAGCACTTTACGAAAACCTTGGACCGCGTCAGGCCCGGCCGCTTTATACGCTTCGCGGACGCGGTCACTCTGAACCTTCGAAAGTTCTTTTTCCAACAGTCGACCCTCATTGGTAAGGTGAAGATGGCGTTGGCGCTTGTCTTCGGTTCCAACACGGCTTTCAACCATCCCATCGTGGATCAATTGCCGCAACACGCGGTTCAGAGATTGTTTGGTCACACCCAGAATTGTCAATAATCCATTAACTGTAATTGCGTGAGAACGATTGATAAAATGGATCGCGCGGTGATGCGCCCGCCCATATTTATACTCTTCAAGAATGCGGTCAGGGTCGGACGTAAACCCTTTATATGCAAAGAACATCAGTTCAATGCCCTGCAACAACTGCTCATCCGTTAAGTAAAGCATGGCATCATTTGATTGTCCGCGATCCATAGTCCCCTCGATCCTTAACCTCATCCGAAAATATGTCAGTATTGTTGACATTAACGGAATCAACTGTTAGCGCAAACCCTCACAAAGACAGGACAAATCCCAAAGGCCCGCATTCACGAAATTTAATTTCAAAACGGGTCCAATAGCAAGGAGACGGACATGGCGGGCGCATATGATGATCGCGACGGACTTATTTGGCTCGACGGCAAGCTCGTGCCATGGCGGGATGCAAATGTGCATATCCTGACACATGCCGTGCATTATGCCTCTTCTGTCTTTGAGGGAGAGCGCGCGTATGGCGGTAAAATCTTCGAAGGCGTCAAACATGCGCAGCGGCTGGTCAAATCGGGTGAGTATATTGATATCCCAATGCCATATACCGTCGAACAGATTGAAGCCGCGAAGTACGAAGTTTTAAAGGCAAACAATCTAACAGATGCCTATGTGCGTGCTGTCGTGTGGCGTGGCTCCGGCGAAGACATGGGTGTCGCTTCGGCACGAAATCCGGTGCGCATGGCTGTTGCAGCTTGGGAATGGGGCGCCTATTATGGGGATGCCCGAATGAAAGGGGCCAAGCTTGACGTTTCAAAATGGAAGCGCCCTTCGCCAGACACCATTCCCTGCTTTGCCAAGGCATCTGGCCTTTATATGATCTGTACAATGGCCAAACATCAGGCCGAAGCAAAAGGTTGCTCGGATGCGATGATGTTTGACTACCGTGGCTATGTTGCAGAAGCGACCGGGGCAAATATTTTCTTTGTAAAAGATGGGGAAGTGCATACACCCAAACCCGATTGCTTCTTAAATGGTATCACACGCCAAACCGTCATCGGCATGTTGGAAGAGCAGCAGATCAAAGTGCATGAACGCCATATCATGCCAGAAGAGCTTGAGGGGTTTCAGCAATGCTGGCTGACTGGAACTGCGGCCGAGGTTACTCCGGTTGCGTCGATCGGCGATTATAATTTCGAAGTTGGCGAAATGGCCCGGGGCATGGTGACAGCCTATGATGCAAAGGTACGCGTCTGATCCAAACTGCGATTTTCGCATACAAAAAAGCGCGTGCAACAATATGTGACATAGCATTTTCTTGTCTGTCCCCATTCTAAATGTTATTTTAAAACTAAGGTGAATTACACCGACACATTGTTTGGAGGTTCGTTCTGTCAGGACGTATCGAAGCGGCTCATAAGTCCGCGCAACATTTACCAACCATGTCCCTTGTGGATTTGGTCATTAACTCACTGCACAGCGATAAGGCCGAAGACGTTGTTGCCATCGATCTTGAGGGCAAGTCAGCAATGGCAGATCATATCGTTGTGGCCTCTGGTCGGTCGACGCGTCAGGTCGCGGCTCTGGCCGAAAAGCTGGCCGAGCGGGTAAAGGAAGGCTTTGGCGTGATTGCAAAGCTTGAAGGCAAAGCGACAGCTGACTGGGTCCTGATCGATCTGGGAGATGTAATCGTGCATATTTTCCGACCTGAAGTGCGAGAGTTTTATCAAATTGAAAAACTTTGGCAGGCAGAGCTGGGCACCCATTCCGTATAATGAAACTGATGATCCTTGCCGTTGGTCGTCTAAGAAGCGGACCGGAAGCAGCAATGGTTGCAGACTATATCGCTCGATTCAAAAAAACCGGCCGCGTTCTTGGCTTCAGCGACCTCACGCTTGTGGAAATCGATGAGCGAAAAGCCTTAAGCAAAGACGCACAAGCCAAACTATTGCTGGCTGCCATCCCTGTTGGTTCTGTGATCTGGGCCTGTGACGAAAACGGTGAGCAACCTAAATCAGAGGGGTTTGCTAGGAATATTCAGGCGCTTGCCGACACAGGAACCGGGGTCTTGGCAATTGTCATTGGCGGGGCGGACGGGCTGGGACCTGCAGTTTTGGATCGCGCGCAGAATAAGATTTCCTTTGGACGCATGGTTTGGCCACACATGCTGGTGCGCGTCATGCTCACAGAGCAACTTTATCGCGCTGCATCAATCCTAGCAGGGCTTCCCTATCACCGGGCATGATGCTTAGAGGACACTATGAGTCATTCTCCCGCTATATTGATTATTCTTGATGGATGGGGCCTTGGGGAACCCACTGAGGGCAACGCAATTGCTTTAGCCCAAACACCTTGTTTTGATCGACTATTGTCTGAGTGTTCCACTGCAACACTCACAACCTATGGTCCAGATGTGGGATTGCCCGAGGGGCAAATGGGCAACTCCGAAGTGGGTCACATGAATATTGGCGCAGGTCGGATCGTCGAGATGGACCTAGCCCGGATCGACCGCGTCATGCGCGATGGCAGTTTTGCACATATGGCCGCGTTTCAGGATTTCGTTTCAGCCACACAAGCTGGCTCTGGGACATGTCACATCATGGGGGTCTTGTCTGATGGCGGTGTGCATGGCCATATCGACCATATGATTTCTGCGGCCCAAGCCCTTCACAAAGCAGGGCTTTCCCTTAGGCTCCACCTTTTTACCGATGGCCGCGATGTTGCACCCGTTAGTGCGGCACGTTTCTTACACGAGCTGCAAACCGCCTTACCAAAGCAGGCACAGATCGCGACACTTTCTGGCCGGTACTACGCGCTTGACCGCGACAATCGATGGGATCGGGTTGCGAAAGCCTATTCAGCAATTGCCAAAGGGGATGGACCCTTATTTAACACAGCCCGCGCCGTGCTAGAAAATGCTACAGTTGCGGGCGAGACCGATGAGTTTGTCACACCAGCCGTGATTTCAAAATATGGCGGTATGCACGACGGCGATAGCGTATTGATGCTCAACTTTCGGGCTGATCGCGCGCGCGAGCTACTGTCTGCGCTTGGCGCCCCCGGGTTTGATGCCTTTGAGACTGGCCCTCGCCCAACACTGTCCAGAATGGCAGGATTTACAAGCTATTCCGAAGAGCATGACACTTTTATGTCCTGTATTTTCACTAAACCAGAGTTGAAAAATACATTGGGAGAATGGTTGGCCAAACAGGGAAAGACCCAATTTCGGATTGCGGAAACGGAAAAATATCCACATGTGACCTTCTTTTTGAATGGTGGACAAGAACAGCCCTTCAAGAATGAAGATAGATATCTCGCGCCATCCCCTAAAGTGGCCACCTATGATCTACAGCCTGAAATGTCTGCCGCCGAGGTCACCGACAATCTGACCACCGCAATAGAACATGGCTATGACCTGATCGTTGCAAACTATGCCAATCCGGACATGGTCGGTCACACGGGCGATTTGCAAGCCGCCACTGCAGCGGTTGAGGCCGTTGACCAGGCGTTGTCAAAGGTTCTCGCAGCAGCATCAAGCGCGGGCACTCCGGTTTTAATCTGCGCAGATCATGGAAATTGCGAAACTATGATCGATCCAGAAACCGGCGGCCCACACACAGCACATACAACCAACCCCGTACCCGTTATCTTATACAACGCCACCGGTCAGATGAAAGATGGCAAGCTCGGAGACATCGCCCCAACCCTTTTAGACCTTATGGGTTTGCAAAGCCCTCCAGAAATGAGCGGAACATGTCTGCGCGAGGGTTGATCCTTGCGCTTTGCTTGGCCGGCCCGCTGAGCGCGGCCGATCTTGCGACAGATATGTCTATTGCCGGGTTTGAGACGAAAGAGGCCTTTGATGCCCTTAGCGACCCGTCCTCCGGGCGGAACCCGCGGATAACGGGGCTTAAAAACCTGATCGCAGCACAAGACGAGACACTCGCAATTTTACGAGAGGCCCAAAGACGGCTGGGCCTTATGATCAAGGAACGAAACAGGGCGCTTATGGCAAAACGCCAGATCTTATCGCAATCCATCGCAGCGCTCTCAACGATTGAACGTTCGCAAACCCCGTCCCTTTTGTTAAATCCCGAAGGGGCTTCAGGCACGGCGCAAACTGTGACCATAATCGACGGCTTGGTTCCTGTGTTAACGGCCCAAATACCGGACGACGAAGACCAGCTGATGGCATTGCAGAAAGACATGCAGTCGTGGTCGGATCATTACGACACGTTATTTGCCTTTCGAAGAGAGGCACAAGAAACTGTCATCGAATTGAGCACCGCACCCGCGCCTCGTTTGAGTGCGATACCCGCATTTAAAAGTGCAGCAGGAAGTCTGGCTAATATGAGTGCGTTCGATCAGGCCACCGATGCCTTGGCATCGTCTTTCCGAGACTATGCCGAACTCAACACTGCAGAAGAAACCCCGCTACTGGGACAAATGATTTGGCCTGTGGAAACTCTCAGCCCGCCCACAACAAAAACCGAAGGATTGGGCGCCACGCGTCGCGAGTACCTGATACTCAACGCGCCTGGGTTTTCGCGCTTAAAGGCACCTATAACGGGGACTGTACTATATGCAGGATCGTTTGACGCCAGCGGTCAGTTGGTCATGATCGAACCGGCCCGCGATGTGCTAGTATTGATATCGGGCCATCACCAAACCAGCGTCCAAACAGGGAGCATGGTAGACAAAGGCGATCTGATCGGGGTCATTGGTCGCAGTGGCTCGCAAGGAGGTGACTTGCTAAGCTATGACGAAACTGCACATGATAAAGACACAGGGCAAAGAATCCTCGTAGAAGTCAGATTGGCGGGCGATCCAGATGACCCAATGCAATGGTTTGAATTGGAAGAAAGAGAATCAACGGAATGAAAAAGACACTCGCAGCAATCGCTTTTGGAGGCGTCATTGGTGCCTTGGCACAGCCGGTATTCTTTAGCTCATTATCCGCGCAAGATAGTGAAGATCTATCGACCACCTATGAGCAATTAGATCTGTTCGGAGAAATTTTTGAACGTATTCGTTCTCAATATGTTGAAGAGGTCAGTTCAGAAGAACTGATTGAGAATGCCGTGAACGGCATGCTTACTGGGTTGGATCCACATTCCAGCTATTTGCCACCAAAGGATTTTGACGACGTCTCCGTTCAGACGCGTGGCGAATTTGGCGGGCTTGGCATTGAGGTCACGCAAGAAAACGGCTTTGTAAAAGTTGTCTCACCGATCGATGATACGCCTGCTTTCGAAGCGGGTGTCGAGGCGGGCGATATCATTGTACAAATTGATGGTGAGCCAACACAGGGCTTAACCCTTGATGAAGCGGTTGAGCGTATGCGGGGCGCTGTTGGCGAACCCATCGTCATTACCATCGTGCGCGAAGGTGAAGATGAACCTTTTGACATTACGATTGTCCGTGACACGATCAAAGTAACGGCCGTGCGGGGTCGCGTCGAAGGCGACACGGTTGTATTGCGCGTTTCAACCTTTAACCGCCAAACTTATCCAAATCTCGAAACCGAAATTGAAGAGCAGATCGCAGAGTTGGGCGGCATCGACAATGTGAACGGTTTTGTGGTTGATTTGCGGTTCAACCCCGGCGGGCTGCTTTCACAAGCGATCGCCGTATCGGACGCTTTTTTGGACCAAGGTGAGATTGTCTCGACCCGCGGTCGCGACCTTCGCGATAGCGAACGCTTCAACGCAAAGCCCGGGGATCTTGCCCAAGGAAAACCAATGGTTGTTTTGATAAATGGCGCTTCGGCATCAGCCTCTGAAATCGTCGCTGGCGCTTTGCAAGATCATAACCGCGCGGTTGTTGTTGGCACCCGAAGCTTTGGCAAAGGATCTGTTCAAACGATTATGCCGCTGGGCGATGATCGGGCAATTCGCATGACGACTGCACGTTATTACACGCCATCTGGCCGCTCCATTCAGGCCCTTGGCGTGCAGCCTGACATCATTGTGGAACAAGAGCGCAATGATGAAGAAGAGGTAGAAACAGAAGAAGTTACGCCTCGCACCGAGGCAGACTTGCGCGGCTCAATCTCCAATGACAGCCTGTCTGAGGATGAGTTGAAACAGCTCGAAGAAGAACGGGCAGCACAAGAAGAGGCCGCAAAACGTCGCGTGGACGACTATCAAATGGCCTATGCGCTGGATATCCTCAAAGGTTTGGCCGTTCTGGATCAGGAATAATGCCAAACATAGACGTGTCTGCATTGCCTTATCGACCATGCGTGGGCGTGATGCTTGTGAATGCAGATGGGCACGCTTTTGCTGGTCAGCGGATCGACAATTATCAAGATGCGTGGCAAATGCCGCAAGGCGGCATTGATCCCGGAGAAAAGCCTGAGAAGGCGGCCTTTCGGGAACTCTGGGAGGAAACCGGCGTCACCCGCGATAAGGTCACAATGGAAGCCCAAACAACGGATTGGCTGACCTATGATTTGCCAGAAGATTTGATTGGAAAAATCTGGGGTGGGAAGTATCGGGGTCAGAAACAACTTTGGTTTCTGTTCCGTTTCCATGGTCAGGATAGCGACATTTCAATTGCGACGGAACACCCGGAATTTCGGGAATGGGCATGGATGGATGTCGCGTTGTTGCCACTAAAAATTGTGCCGTTTAAGCGAGATCTTTATCAAACGGTTGTTGCGGCTTTTGAACCCAAGATCACCTGGGCCTGACCCATATTGCCTTGTCCTAGTGCATTCAAAAAAGACTCCTAAATTAGAACAAAATGTGAACAAATATTTGTATGGGATTCGTTGAACTGAGTGCAACAAGCAACTTTACCTTCCTGACCGGGGGCTCTCACCCACAAGAATTCATGCGCCGTGCTTCAGGGTTTGGTCAGCCAGCCCTTGCCATCGCAGATCGGAATTCCGTGGCTGGGATCGTGCGGGCACACCAGGAAGTACGCGATATCGCCCAAGAACAAACCGAAAATCCAGACAGCCATAGAACAACGCCACGCCTAATCCCGGCAGCCCAGATTGTGACCGAAACAGGGTTTACCACAACCGTTATTCCAACAGATCGCGATGCTTGGGGTCGGCTCTGTCGGTTGCTAACACTGGGCCGTCGCCGCGCACAAAAGGGTACATGCCATCTGCGTCTTCAAGATTTGATAGATTGGTCTGAAGGACAGCAAATTCTACTGCATCCGCATTCTGGTCCTGACTGGCACACTGCAGCACGCCGTGTCATCGCGGCTGCAAATGGGCGCTGTCACCTGATCTTGACCCCATATTATGAAGGCCAGGATCAGAACCGCTTTTCAAAACTAACCCGTTTGGCTACGTCCTTGGGTCTCTCGACCGTGGCCTCATCCACACCCTTGATGCATGAAGGTGGACGCCGTGCCTTGACGGATATTCTGACCTGTATCCGCGAAGGCATTCGAATTGATGCCATTGGCCGCCGCGCGCAGATCAATGCTGAACGCCGCCTCCGCTCTGAAGAGGAAATGCTGCGTATGTTTAAAGGTTTTGAAGACGCCGTACATCGCAGCGGTCAAATCGCAGCACGCTGCACCTTCTCATTGGATGAGTTGCGCTATGAGTATCCTTCCGAAATCGCGGATGGGCTGCCTCCTCAAACCCGGCTTGAACGCAAGGCTCGCGCCGGTTTGAAATGGCGTTACCCAGACGGCGCACCAGAGCGTGTCACCAAATTGCTGGATCATGAGTTAGCCCTGATCGACAAGCTCAATTTTGCGCCCTACTTCCTGTCTGTATCCGATGTCGTTGATTTCGCGCGCTCCCGCGAGATCCTTTGCCAAGGCCGTGGATCGGCGGCAAACTCGGTCACATGCTATGCACTTGGTGTTACCTCGGTCTCGCCCGAAATTGGCACAATGGTCTTTGAACGTTTCGTATCAGAGGCCCGCAATGAGCCGCCCGATATCGATGTCGATTTTGAACATGAGCGCCGCGAAGAAGTCATTCAGTATATCTATCAGCGCTATGGCCGCCATCGTGCAGGGCTTTGCGCCACTGTCATTCATTACAGAGGCAAACGCGCCATACGAGAGGTGGGCGCTGCCATGGGCCTTTCACATGATACGGTCGGCGCTCTCTCGTCACAACTTTGGGGCTGGGGTCCTGGACATAGCCCACCTGAAAAGCAGATCCGTGAACTTGGCCTTGATCCTGACGATCCGCGCTTGGCGCGCACGCTTGATTTGGTAAACCAGATTATTGGCTTTCCACGCCATCTCTCGCAGCATGTGGGTGGGTTTGTGATGACCAAGGGGCGGCTTGACGAATTGGTCCCAATTGAAAATGCTTCCATGGTGGATCGCACGGTCATCTGTTGGGATAAGGATGATATCGACACGCTTGGCATTCTGAAAGTCGATGTCTTGGCGCTTGGCATGCTGTCTTGCATTCGAAAAGCGTTCGATTTGATCCGTCTGAACCATAAAACAGGTTACAGTCTTGCCACTCTCCCGCCCGAAGATCCGGCAGTTTATGACATGCTTTGCGATGCTGACAGCTTAGGGGTCTTTCAAGTTGAAAGCCGGGCACAAATGAACTTCTTACCGCGCATGCGGCCGCGATCCTTCTACGATCTGGTGATCGAAGTTGCGATTGTACGCCCCGGCCCTATTCAGGGTGATATGGTGCATCCCTATTTGCGCCGTCGTCGTGGAGAAGAAGCCGTCAGCTTTCCCTCTGATGCGTTGGGCGATGTTCTGGGCAAGACACTTGGTGTGCCGCTCTTTCAAGAACAAGCGATGCAAATCGCTATTATTGGTGCCGGTTTCACACCTGACGAGGCCGACCGATTGCGCCGCGCCCTAGCCACATTCAAAAAATCAGGCACTATCCATCTGTTTCGAGACCGCTTCATCGAAGGGATGCGAAAAAATGGATATGATCAAGATTTTGCTGAACGCTGTTTTTCGCAAATTGAAGGATTTGGCGAATATGGCTTCCCGGAAAGTCATGCCGCCAGCTTTGCCCTATTAGTCTATGCATCCGCTTGGCTAAAGAAACACCATCCCGGCATCTTTGCCTGTGCGCTTTTAAATTCGCAACCGATGGGCTTTTACGCTCCCGCACAGATTGTGCGTGATGCGCGCGAACATGGGGTAGAAGTTCGACCTGTCTGCATCAATCACAGTTTCTGGGACAATACCATGGAACCTGATGGGGATGGTGGCCTTGCCCTGCGCCTAGGCTTTCGTCAAATCAAAGCCCTGTCCGAGGAAGACGCAACTTGGATTACAGCGGCCCGCGCGAATGGATATCGCAACATCCAGGATGTCTGGCGGCGCGCGGGATTGCCACCCAAAACTCTAACCATTTTGGCCGAAGCCGACACCTTTGGGCAGGTTGGCCTAACTCGAAGAAACGCCTTATGGGAGGCCCGCGCGATTCATGGATCTGAACCGCTGCCGCTATTTGAAAATGACCTAGAGGGTGAAGGACATCAAGAACCCATAGTGACTTTGCCATCTATGACTGAAGGAGAAGAAATCATCGAAGACTATGTGGCTATGCGGTTAACATTGCGTCGACACCCTCTGGCACTTTTGCGCGCCAAACTGACGCCTTCTAAGACGTTATAAAATACCTCAGGTGAATTTGATGCGCAGCGCGTCCAAGAGGGCAGCGCCCTAATTTCACAATAAAAGGGAATGGGAAAACCAAAACCCATTGGTCGTTTTCGCGTTAAAAAACACGCCGAAAACCAAGCCGAATTTGCCGCCCTATATACAACTCGTCAGACAAAAAGCGCCGATCACGCAGCATGCGTATATCAAAACTGACGGCCGTTTTTCCAAGCTTCCAACTCAACCGTCCACCGATATCAGCAACAAACTTATTGTTGTATGATAAACCCTCTTTGTCCAGCGTAGACCCCAACCCAAAATACAAAGACGGTGCTGCCGATAAAGGGCGTATTTCGAAACCTTGGCTTATCTCATAGCGGCCCTGTGCCACCCAATCCTCAACATCACCTCCCTTAGAGCCCGGAAACCTTATATTAGACCAACCCGAAACAACCCGTGGGGCCGACCACTCCCCAGCTATTTTTTTATAAACGACATGATCAAGCCCAAGTTGAACGCCTGTTGTCTCTAGACCGGTGGGGATTTGTTTTTCGTACCCGTAACGAACACCTGAACTGACTGTCCCGCAGCAAACCATTCGGTACCGAACCACGAGACCAAGTGTGGCAGAATCAGTAACATTAAAGGATCTACCGGCCGTTTCACGCTCGAACTGCGCAACACCAAGGGCTTGCAAAGTCCATTGACCTGGCAAGTCCCAATCCCGCGTCCCGATGAAAATCAGTTCTGAAGACAGATTATCTTTATCCGCCTCTGATGTGACAAGCGGGCTTTTAACCCCACCAGCAGCCACCAGACCCCAACCGTCGGGCAGCGCCAAACCGCAGCCCGGAAATCCCAATCCAACACTGATGACCGCCAAAGCGCAGTTGATCTGTCGCATGCGAGACAGATCTCATCGAAAGGTTAAGATTCACGCTAGCCACAGCGGATTACTTCGATCCGGCCAGTGTTTCCTACAACAAAATTTAATCGCTTTTTACGAAAATCTTGCGTGATCGCATCACTGCGATTGTAGATGCGATGGGGCTCGGGAATTTCCAAGTCCGCTAATATCTCTGCAGGTTGCCACTTAACATATCCAAACGCCGCGGCATTACAGGGATCATCGGTAGTGCCATCAGGTTCCACCTGTGGGGTACAACCACCCAGAAAGGCCAGTATACCCACAGATTTCGTTATAATTTTCAATGCTTCAGAAATCATTGCCTTCTCTTTTTCTCTCAGACACACTCCCCCTTAATATCATCGGGAGGAGAGAGACGATGAAAACATATGCAGCCATCGCCATAGAAGCGGGAAAACCGCTTGAGATTATGGACGTGAACCTTGAAGGCCCCAAAGCCGGAGAAGTTTTGGTCGAAATAAAAGCGACAGGAATTTGCCATACGGATGAGTTTACGCTGTCCGGGGCAGATCCAGAAGGATTGTTTCCAGCAATCTTAGGTCATGAAGGTGCAGGTGTTGTGGTCGAGGTTGGACCAGGCGTCACCTCGTTGGAGGTGGGTGACCATGTTATTCCGCTTTACACACCGGAATGCCGGGAATGCGATTACTGTCTTAATCCAAAGACCAATCTCTGCCAAAAGATCCGCTCAACACAGGGTCAGGGTCTTATGCCCGACGGGACTTCGCGCTTTTCAATGATGGATGGCACACCCATCCTGCATTATATGGGATGTTCAACATTTTCGAACCACACAGTCTTGCCTGAAATTGCATTGGCCAAGGTTCGCAAAGACGCTCCTTTCGACAAGATCTGCTATATCGGTTGCGGCGTGACCACCGGCATCGGCGCAGTCATCAATACCGCCAAAGTAGAACAAGGTTCGACGGCGATTGTCTTTGGACTTGGTGGTATCGGTTTGAACGTAATTCAGGGGCTGCGTATGGCAGGTGCAAGCCAAATCGTAGGTGTAGACATCAACAATTCCAAGGTCGAAATGGCGACCAGGTTTGGCATGACAGACTTTGTGAACCCTAAAGATGTGCGCGGCTCACTGGTTTCCCATCTTGTTGAACTAACTGGCGGCGGCGGCGACTATACTTTTGACGCGACCGGCAATGTACAAGTCATGCGCGATGCTTTGGAAGCCGCTCATAAAGGCTGGGGAGAGAGCGTGATTATCGGGGTTGCGCCGGCGGGTGCCGAGATCTCGACCCGTCCCTTCCAATTGGTAACAGGTCGTGTCTGGCGCGGCACCGCTTTTGGCGGCGCGCGCGGGCGCACAGATGTGCCAAAAATTGTCGATTGGTACATGCAAGGCAAGATCGAGATTGATCCAATGATCACCCACACAATGCCTCTTGATCAGATCAACCACGGATTTGACCTTATGCATGAGGGAAAATCCATTCGCGCCGTGGTGGAATTCTAGCGCCTTAAAAAGGTCAGGACGCGCTTGGGTTACAAGCGCGTCTTCAAAACAAGCAGGGAAATCCATAGAGGCCAGTGCCCCATTCAGATCTTATAATTCGCTCCGCCAATCCGGCGGATCATCCCCATATCTGGTCTATTCTGAAGCCGATATTCCACGCGGGCGAAACCTACGCGATAGAGCAAAATATCACGGAAAAGGGGGCGCTGAGCTATTGGGCAGGTCCGTTGAACGACGTCTTCGTCGCAACCGATAGGCGCGACGGCATTTTAGGGACCTATTACCTGAAACCGAATGGACGCGGCCTTGCGGATCATATATGTAACTGTGGCTATGCGGTCGCAGCCGCAGCGCAAGGAAAAGGTATCGCGCGTGCCATGCTAGAGCATAGCATAGTGACCGCCTCTGGTTTGGGTTTCACAGCAATGCAATATAACTTTGTCCTCGAAACCAATGCGCGGGCCATCAAGACATGGGAACGTGCAGGCTTTGAGACAATTGGACGTATACCAAAGGCCTATCGCCATCCCACACATGGGATGATCGCAGCCCGCATCATGATAAGGAACCTCTAATGGGATATAAATCTGGGTTGTCCTACAAGCCGCTTGCCTTGCCAAATCGTATGAATGCCTCTGACGATACCGTCATCTTACAGGCCGCCGCGTTCAAAACCCGGATGGCCAATCGACATACGATCCGAGATTTCACGGATCGCGAAATACCTTTCGAGGTAATCCAAGACCTCATTAAAACAGCTGGCGGTGCGCCCTCCGGTGCCAACCATCAACCTTGGCATTTCGTCGCCATCTCTAACAGCGACATGAAAGCTGAAATCCGTGCCGCTGCCGAAGAGGAAGAGCGCGGTTTCTATGGAGGTGGCGCGCCCGATGACTGGCTAACGGCACTGGCCCCAATTGGTACGGATGCAGATAAGCCGCATTTGACCACGGCGCCGTGGCTGATCGTTGTCTTTGCACAACGCTATGGGATATCAGACGCCGGTGAACGCTACAAAAACTACTATGTGCCCGAAAGCGTCGGGATCGCTTCGGGCTTTTTGATTGCCGCAGCGCATCATGCAGGTCTCTATTGTTTAACACATACACCCAGTCCAATGGGCTTTTTGACCGAGATCTGCAAACGCCCGGCCTACGAAAAGCCTTTAATGGTCATCGCGGTCGGACATGCCGCAGACACGTGTACGATACCGCAAGCCGCAAAAATCAAGAAACCCTTCGACGAGATATGCACACGCTTTTCGTGAGCGCTTGCTCGACCCGTCCGGATCGGGCAAGTCTCCAAGCATGCTGGCGATCTTCCTACAAACACTTCCGTTTTTTGCGCTGATCGGTATTGGCTTTGGCGCTGCACGCTCAGGTTTCATTCCCCAAGACGCACGCCCTTATCTAACGACTTTCGTATTTTATTTTGCGCTTTCTGCAATGCTTTTCCGCTTTGCCAGCAGTTTATCTGTTGCTGATCTTTGGGATGCCCAATTTGCTCTGACCTATCTGACCGCTTGCTTCGCGGTTTATATTATCGCTCAAATTGTTGGGATGCTGCGCGGCGAAAGCTGGGCCGTTGCTGCTGTCGAAGCACAGTGCTCGATCATCGGAAATGTTGGATTCATGGGCATTCCAATGTTGGTCCTGTTGTTCGGACAGGCTGCAGCCGGCCCGGTCTTGTTCGTCTTGGCCATAGACTTAATCATTTTTGGCACGCTGATTGTGATGTCGATCACCGCGTCTCGCGAAGGTAAGATCAGCCGCGACGCAATCCTGCGGGTTGTTGCCTCGATCTTCAAAAATCCAATGGTGATGTCTATCGCTTTGGGATTGATCTGGGGAGCGACCGAGATTGCGACACCCCGCTTCATCGATACTTTCTTGGTCCAACTTTCAGGCGCCGCAACCCCGTGCGCCCTCTTTGTGATCGGGATGTCGCTGGCCAGCCCGTCTGCAGAAAAACTTTCAATCGCACTTTGGCTTTCGACCCTTAAACTCTTGATTTTCCCGCTTGTCGTAACGCTTCTTGTCCTATTTGTTTTCACGGTCGACCCCTTTGATGCTGCCATCATGATTGCGGCGGCGGCCATGCCGACCGCTGGCAATATTTACATTATCGCGCAACATTTCGGGGTAGCGCCCGAGCGCGCATCCTCTACGATATTTATCAGTACAGTAATCTCGATCGTAACGCTTACGCTTTGGATTGCATACACACAAACACAGGTGATCGGATGAACTTACAAATCGTCTCAGAAAACAAATGCTTCGACGGCGTTCAAGGCGTTTACACACACAATTCCACGACCACGCAATGTGACATGACTTTCGCGGTATTCATGCCTTCGGTCAGCCAGTTTATCAAAGTGCCTTGCTTGTGGTACCTGTCTGGCCTGACCTGCACCCATGAAAATGCGATGACCAAGGCTGGTGCGCAAAACTGGGCAGAAGAGTTTGGGATGGCCATTATCTTTCCAGACACTTCACCGAGAGGAGAGGGGGTTGCTGATGATGCAGCCTATGATCTGGGACAGGGGGCCGGATTTTACATCGACGCGACGCAAGACCCTTGGGCACAGCATTACCAGATGGAGCGATACATCACCCAAGACCTTCAGAAACTTTTGGTCGATGAGTTCAACATCGAGGCTGGGGCCCAAGCCATCACCGGCCATTCGATGGGCGGTCACGGCGCATTGACCCTAGGCATGAAACACCCAGAAATTTACCGTTCCGTCTCGGCCTTTGCGCCGATCTGCAACCCGACCCAAAGCGATTGG
This sequence comes from Pseudomonadota bacterium, assembly GCA_039814625.1. Classification (GTDB taxonomy): domain Bacteria; phylum Pseudomonadota; class Alphaproteobacteria; order Rhodobacterales; family Rhodobacteraceae; genus Amylibacter. The sequence goes on along the minus strand of JBCCAU010000002.1, from coordinate 151,992 downwards.
GGAAAAAAGCAGTTTGCGGCCTATCTGGGCAAGACGGATGCGCCCGAAGACGACGCGACCGAATTGATGAAATCCAAAGGCCACCCGAACCCCCTGCTTATTGATGTTGGCGCCAAAGATGAGTTTTGGGATCTTTTAGGAACGGCCGCTTTCGCCGGGGCGGCTGCATCGCGCAAGCAAGATATAACCAACCGCATTCATTCAGGTTATGATCACTCATATTGGTTCATCTCTACTTTCATCGAAGATCATATCAGCTTCCATGCCGAGGCTTTGGGTTGACCGAAATCTATATCGACGCGGATGCTTGCCCCGTCAAAGCCGAAGCAATCCGCGTGGCTGAACGCCACAAGATCAAAGTTTACATCGTTTCCAATGGCGGGTTACGGCCCAACCCCAGCCCATATGTGGAAACCATTACTGTAGCAGAAGGGCCTGACATTGCGGATATGTGGATTGCAGAACGTGCAACAACGGGCGACGTGGTTGTGACATCAGACATTCCCTTGGCCGCAAAGGCGGTCGAATCCGGTGCGCAAGTCTTGCAGCATAACGGCGAGGTTCTAACCCAATCAAATATTGGTAACCGCCTGGCCACGCGCGATTTGATGCAAGACATCCGGGCGGCAGACCCTTTTCATCAGGGCGGAGGCAAAGCGTTTTCCAAAAAAGACCGCTCTCGGTTTTTAGATATGTTAGATCGCGCGATAACCGCTGCTAAAAGGACCGTAGAATGACTGTCGAAGCCGTCATATTTGACATCGGCAATGTCCTGATTGAATGGAATCCAGAACGCCATTATGACAAGCGCATCGGGCGGGAACGTCGTGATGCGCTATTCGATTCTATGGACCTGCATGCCATGAATGATGCCATCGACACGGGCGCACCTTGGAAAGAGACGGTATATGCCACCGCAGAACACAGCCCTGAATGGGGTGACGAAATTCGCATGTGGCATGACGAGTGGATATTTATGGCCAGTCCCGCAATCAGTCACAGTGTGCATCTGTTGCGCGAATTGCGGATGAAGGGCGTTCCAGTTTTCGCGCTCTCTAACTTCGGAAAAGAGACGTTTGCCTATGCCGAGACGCAATACGACTTTCTGCAAGAATTCGACAAACGGTATATCTCGGGGCATATGGGCGTGATCAAACCCGATCAAAATATCTATCGAATGGTCGAAGAGGATTGTGGCCTCTCAGGGCGATCTCTACTTTTTACAGATGATCGGGCCGAAAATATTAAATCCGCCAAAATGCGCGGTTGGGAAACACATCTTTTTCAAAACTCTCAGAACTGGGCCGCGACCTTGATCCAACATGGTCTTCTGACATTTCAAGAAACAATCCAATGACCGCGCCTTTCATTTCCTTTACAGATATGGATCCGAATCTGGATTGGTCATTTATCACGGACGCTATTCGCGAAGGTCACACACACCCCAAAGCGGAAGTTGCGGACAGTTTTGTCTATCGCGGCGGTGATACTTTATTGACCCGAAATGCGTGGATTGATGGTCTTGGAATAGCCATCAAAGCGGCGACGGTTTTCCCTGAAAACCCGTCCCAAGGTTATAACAGTATCAATGGCGGCGTTATGCTGTTGGACGACGCAACAGGCATCTTAAAAGCTTTGATCGATTTCCATCTTGTGACCAAATGGAAAACCGCAGGTGACAGTTTACTGGCGTCCAAACTGTTGGCCCCGAAAAGAGCATCAAAAATCCTTATCGTCGGCGCGGGCACCGTCGCAAAATCCATGATCGAGGCTTATCGAAGTCATTGGCCGCAAGCTGAGATGCGGATTTGGAACCGCACCAAGGACTTGGCCGAAGACTTAGGTCCAAGGCCTATCACCGACCTTGCCGAAGCCGTACATTGGGCCGACATCATTTGCACAGCAACCATGGCAACCGAGCCACTGATCAAAGGTCAGTGGCTACGACCGGGTCAGCACCTCGACCTGATCGGGGCTTATCGCCCCGATATGCGCGAGGTGGATGACAACGCGTTGTCTCGCGCCGCACTTTTTGTTGACAGCCGTGACACCACAATCGATCATATTGGCGAGCTAAAAGATCCTATTGAACGTGGCACTTTGGACCCAAACGCTGTCATTGCGGACTACTATGACATCGAAGCTGGCTTCTTTTGTCGTCGCCATGATGCTGAGATTACAATCTGCAAAAACGGCGGGGGTGCGCATATGGACCTCATGGTTGCGAATGCAATCTATCGGAAATGGAAAGGGTAAGACATGGCCTACGAGATTGCCGAGCTTCCGATGGGAGTAACGAATTACGAATTGGGCGGGCAGGGTCCATTGGTGGTTTTGGTTCACGGCATTTCGACACCGTCTATGGCCTATGATTACATACAACCATTGCTCTGGAATGAGGGTTTTTCCACACTACGCTACGATCTCTATGGACGTGGCGGCTCTGAAGCGAAACCTTCGTTCCGCTACGACATTGCATTCTATACGCAACAATTGCATGACCTTTTGGCCCACCTATCCATTGGCGGCCCCCAACATTTCGTCGGCTATTCAATGGGCGGAGGCATTATTGCCTGCTTCGCAGATACCTATCCAAATCTTATCAAAAGCCTGACCTTCGTCGCGTCTTCAGGTTTCCTCACCGGAGCAGGAGATGTGCTGCCCTTGTTCAAGACAAAGACTATTGGACCATTTTTATTTGAACATTTCGGCGCGGCAGCCCTGCGCAGGGCCGTCATTAAAGATGGCAAAGAAAACAACGTCGCACCAGAATTTTATCTGCGCCAAGCCGAGGCGACACGCAAACCCGGTTATATGCAAGCGATCACAAAATCAGCCCAAGTCGGACCTTTGGTTGAACTTGAAGAAACCCATAAAAGGATTGCGCTTTACGCATTTCCAACTCTGGCAATATGGGCGGTGGATGATCGCGTGATCAAAATTGACAGCAAAGCTCGGTTCGATGCGGTTAGTCATCCAGACGTCATAAGCGAGGTTGTTGCTGGTGCTGGTCATGCAATTGCCTATACGCATCATGACAGCATAACCCCCCGCATTGCACAATTTCTAAAAACGGAAACGTAAAAGACCCGACAAAATCATTTCGGCTGAGGTACCTCTTCGGTAGCATCGTCGACTGCGCTCGGGACATCTATATCTTGGCCGGATATATCTTCAGGCTCAGTTGCCATCTCGGTGGATCCAGCCAAAACTCCAGCGGTGAAACCCAATACAGGTGTGTTCTCTACAGCGGCCTTTACGGTTTCCACGCGCCGCCAGCTGATGGTGTCAAAAGACTCACAATTCGTACAGATCGCAGCCCAGTCACCATGAATAATCCCACAATTATCACAGACCCATTGATTACCCCGCGGTGCTTCAAGCGCCTTTGACAACCAACCGCGAACGACGTCATCATTGGCGCCTTCGCCGCGCTCGATCGCTGCCATAATTGTCATGGTTCTGACCGTGGGATCCTCTTCATTAAGGGCGCGCACGGCACGACGTGCAGACGGAAAATCCTCGTCCGCCAAGGCCAATTCGGCCTCCAGCATCTTGCTTTCAGGGTCAGATGGATTCTGGCGCAACAACGTTTTGAACCGTTTTGCACGCTGGGTCGACGTTTCATCTGGTTTCAACTCTGCGAAAGTCGCTGCGAGATCAGGATGGGGATTTTGCGCCCAAGCTTTCTTGACCGCACCAGCGGCCAAACGCGGGCGGTCATCCAAGGCATAAAACTCACAAGCCAGTACGGCCGCTGGGATTAGTCCAGGTGCTAGCCTATGCGCTTCCATCGCCGAGGCTTTGCCGCCATCGATATCACTTTTGTCCAATTTATGCCGTGCATCCGCCAAAGCCAAAACGGCACGACGACGTGTTGCAACATCCGCAGGCAATTCACCGGCACTTCGTTTGGCTTGAATGGTTTCTGAAGCTCCGCGCCATTCGTTCTCTGTTGTTTGCAGATGAAACAAAGCATTCAGAGTATCAGAATGTCGCGGCTTTAGGGCAAAGGCTTTCTCAGCCAAGGCCAGTGCTGTGCGCGTGTCTCCCTCGGCCAGTTTTTGCTTCATCAAACCCTGCACACCCACAAACCGTGTGCGCTGATCACCAAGCAAGGACTTATAATACTTTATCGCCCGATGCGTGTCACCAGCCAATTCTGCTGCTTGCGCATTGACCAGATTAGTAAGCTCTGGTCGGTTCAATTTTCGTTCGGCTTTGCTCGCTTGCGAAATCGCCAAACGCCCCTCGCCAGAGGCCAAGGCCACCATGCTCTCGGCCAAGGCTTCAAATCCTCGACGCTCCCGGTTGCGGTTAAAGTAACGCCATATCGCTGTGTCCTCGCCGTTCACAAACCTAAACACGGCGATCAACAATCCGAACAAGCGGACCGCGACAAAAGCTGCAAACAAAACACCGATGAGACCAAGTGTGGCAGAAAACACTGTCAGCTCAATCTCTCGACCATTAAATGCAATGCGCACCGCGCCGTCAGCATCCAAAAGGAAACCAGCGCCAAAAGCGATGATCGCAATGACCAGAATGAAAATCAGAATTCGAAGGATCGGGGCCAGCATCTTGTGATCAATTCTCCGCAGAAGTCAGTGCAACTGTCTTCAACGCTTCGAACGCACCTTGCCGCGCCCGTATATCGGACAACCATGCGTCCATAACCTGCGTTGGCTTTGCCGTGAGGCCCGCAGCTTCAACCAAAACAAGGTCCAGATCATCCCCCGTCAGCGCCGCTTCCATCCGGGACAGAATGGCATCTGTGCTACCGCCTTCGATGGGTTCAAGCGAGCGGGTCGCAACTTGTTGTCGAAACACGGATGCCAAACGCTGCCCCGCCGTGGCGTCGGGACCAGGAGATAAGTCTGCGCGGATCGCTTCATAGGCTAAGTCTGGAAAAGCCGTTTTCAGATCTGTTAAAGTCGCCGTGCCTGTGGCGGCCACCGCAGCAATCGCTGCGGGTAAAGTGATCTCGGTATTGTCCAACAATGCTACAAAAGGATCGCCCGACTTCAATGCATTTTCAATTTCTACGATCAATTGACGGTCTTGCGCTGTACCCACTTGCAATCGCGCAGCCTGTGTAACTTCGGCCATATCATTTTGCGCCAAAGCCAAACGCTGATCGAAATCACCCGTCACAGTCTCGACCCGTGTTGCAAGTTCTGTCTGTTGACGCTCTAGTGCGACCAGTTGATCCCGCAGGCCGCGAATGTCTTCTCGTGAGTTCTGCAACCCTCCGGTTTCGGATATGGCACCTCCACTATCCAAACGCATGGCCAATTCCGCAACACGGTCGCGCAAATCATCAATGGCTGCATCCAGTTGGGCCAAATCCGAGGCGCCTATGGATGAACTTGTTGTTCCAGAAGAGCGCGGTCGCGATGCCAGTTCAGACAGGTCTGTCTCAAGCTCGCGATCAGCTTGTTCCAAACTTTGTAAACGCGCGGTCACGCGGTTTTCAAAGTCCAATTGATCTTCGTAAAGCGTGTCCAACCGAACCTCTGCGACGTCATCAGCCTGCGGGGCAAGAAAATCTGCAACGGGCTTAAGTCCCGAAGGCAATAAAGGTGCCACCTGAGGGCCAAACCATAGCGCCAGCAACCCCCCGGCCACCAATAGCCCAAGACCTGTTAGCACTTTAGATGCAAAGGAATTTGTATCGAGTTCTTCATCGGGCAGCGCTGTGCTTGGACGGCCTAAGCCAGGATTCTCGACTGTTTGTGGATCCTCCGAGACCATATCCTGAACTTTTTCACCCGAATTCGTTTCCGCAACCTGGGCACTAGTCTCTTCGGTTTTATCACTTTTGGCCATTGGCCCCCCTTCTTCGCCTTTACGGATATAGGTTTCTTGATCAGGCTTCAAAGGATTCGCCCCGTAAGATCATTTCTAGGACGGCTTCCAGAACCCCGTATCGACTTGGCTTCTCCGCGACCAGCAAGTCAAACCCAATTAACGGCTTTCCTGCATCCTCGCTGATCGCAACAATGCGATGTGACTGAGGTCCGATTTCGGCCAAGTTTTGCGCAAGGACACGCGCGCCATTCGGTGAAAAGACTGGGAAAATGAAAGGTCTGCTTTCGACCAAAAGCGTCTGTGCTTTCGACCAGATTTGCGTTTCTTGACGATAAACAACTTCACTGAAAAGCTGGATACCACCTTCTTCCAGAGTCTCGTGAAACCCATCTGAGACTTGCGCCCCATGCGGGTGATAAAAACGCCTCAAGTTCACGTCAGCTCGCATCAAGATTAGCTTGGCCAGATCCTGTGCTGTACCGTTCGCTGAGTGCGCGTCAAACCCCGCCAGTTTTGCCGCTTCGCAAGTCGCATCACCAACGCAAAGCGCCAATTGACCTTGGCCGCGCGCGACAAAAGGAATTGCATTGGCCGAAGTAAACAAAACCACGTCATCGACTTGTTTTAAGCTATCTGAACAAGCCTTTATTGCGATCAAGGGCATAAGATGAACGGTCGAATTTGTCTTTGAACGCAAGATATGCGCAAAGTGCTCTGCCTGTTGTTTTGGACGTGTGAGGATTATCTCATTCATGCCATTTGCCGTTCGCCTGAACCGATGCTAGTGGCCCGCAATGCCAACAGCAAGTTCAGACATGTGGACCCGAGTCCTTGCGATTGAAAGCAGCTGTGATGAAACGGCGGCGGCCGTGGTTGATTTGAAAGACGGCGTTTTGTCTTCGATTGTTTTTGATCAACTTGATTTACACAAAGCATTTGGTGGCGTCGTCCCTGAAATTGCCGCGCGCGCGCATGCCGAGCGTGTCGACTTGTCCGTAGAGTACGCCTTGGCAGAGGCCCGTACGGCCCTGGCCGATATAGACGGTATTGCGGTGACCGCCGGACCGGGTTTGATTGGCGGTGTTCTGTCAGGTGTCATGTGTGCAAAAGGCATCGCATATGGCGCAGACAAGCCCATTCTTGGTGTCAATCATCTGGCAGGACATGCGTTAACACCGCGCATGACAGATCAAACGCCTTATCCTTTTTTGATGCTTTTGGTCAGCGGGGGGCATTGCCAATTCCTCGATGTTCAAGGCCCACAAGACTTTCGCAGGATGGGTTCAACAATAGATGACGCTCCAGGCGAGGCATTTGACAAAACGGCAAAGCTTCTTGGCCTTGGGTATCCCGGCGGCCCATTGATCGAGGATGCGGCGCGCAATGGAGATCCAAACCGATTTTCGTTTCCACGTCCACTTTTGGATCGAGCGGGCTGCGATATGAGTTTTTCAGGTTTAAAAACGGCCATTCGGCGCGCCCGAGATGTGTTGGTTGCGGATCAAGGCGGCATCACGCACCAAGATCGTTGCGATCTTTCGGCGGGGTTTCAGGCCGCAATCACCGACAGTATGACAGAGAAGACGCGGCGCGCGGCCGCGATGTCAAACGGACGAACCTTGGCGGTCGCTGGCGGCGTCGCGTCCAACAAGACCCTTCGCGCAGCTTTGGAAAAAGTTGCGGATGAAACCGGTCTGGCCTTTACCGCCCCGCCGCTTAAGTATTGCACAGACAACGCAGCGATGATCGGTTGGGCGGCCCTAGAACAATATAATGATGGCGCTCGGTCTGATATGACGCTTGTGGCTCGGCCACGCTGGCCCCTCGATCCAAATGCAACGCCCCGACTTGGCGCGGGCAAAAAAGGAGCAAAAGCCTAATGCAATACTGGCTCTTCAAATCAGAGCCCAACACATGGGGTTGGGAAGACCAACTCGCCAAAGGCGAAATTGGCGAAGAATGGGACGGCGTGCGCAACTATCAGGCCCGAAATTTTATGCGCACTATGAAACTTGGTGATCTTGGTTTTTTCTACCATTCCGTGAATGAAAAGAAACTGGTCGGCATCGTGGAAGTGATCGCCGAAGCGCATCCTGATAGCACAACTGATGATCTACGCTGGGAATGCGTAGACGTCAAAGCTGTCGCCAGCCTACCAAATCCGATAACCCTCGAAGACGTCAAAGCCACACCAGAGTTGGCCCAGATGGTTTTGGTCAACAACTCCCGCCTCTCGGTTCAACCAGTCACAAAGGCCGAATGGGCTAAGATTTGTAAGATGACAGGTTTTTCATCCTAGCGACACACGCGAAAGGGTCCGGCATCAAGATGAAAGTGATCGGCATGCAGCTGGTTATAGTCCGGGCCGATGGTGGTGTTAAAAACTTTACAGCCGCCATCACGCAGTTCACGCAAAAAACCACGATCCGCATCAAAACCGTTCCAATCGTCAATCAACGTGATCTCCCGACCAGACGATAGCTTGAACCCACGAACATCAATCGCGTTGGCCGTTGCATGTTCACTCATCCGCGTCGCGCTGCCGCCTTCCGTGCGAACTGTACGGCAATTGTAACTGCCTTGTGTCAGTATCTCTTCGACAGGTTCGCTATAGATTGCTTCGGCCATGGGTTGGACCACGTGACGTTCCCATAACGCGATGCGCAATGCGATATGGCATTGCGTTTCTATCGGTCCAATCGTGGTTTTTCGAATTGAAGACAAGAATACGCGTTGGGAAATTCCACAGGCTTCGCTTTGCGTAAAGTCCTCTCTCTCTTCGTAACCTGTTGCTGCGACCTCTAAAAGAACCGAACATAAGGCTGGCTGCTGCGCAATTTCGTCCAACTTCCAGCGTGTGACGAATGTTAAAGGATCATCAATGCGCAACGGCTTTAAAGGATGAAAGGCATTTGGAAGTGGCGAATTGGGGTGCAAAAGTAAGAAGGCGACAAAGAACGCGCACAGAACGGTTAAGTTCAGCATAAGCCCCAAAATGCCGCCAAACACAGTTTTCACACCTAAGAACCCTACCTTCTTTCGTCAGGGTAAATGTTAGATCGTTCAATCTTGCTTGAACACATTTTTATATCCCACGCCTTTCTTTCCTTGGGTTGCCAGAAGCGCCTTTCTCGGACAAGACACGCTTTGAAAACATAAACGATGCTACAGGGGTGAAATGGAAAAACGTATCCATCAAATGTGGAAAGACGAAGATGTTCCCACGGATTATGGCGACCCCGAAAGCTGGAAGAAACATAATCCAGATTGGGAGTATATTTTCTGGACGGATGATACGATGCTTGAGTTTATGGAAGCAGAGTTTCCAGAACTCCTTTGGCTTTACAACACATATCCAAAACCCGTTCAGCGCGCCGATCTGTTCCGTTACCTTGCCGTCTATAAAATGGGCGGTTTATATGCTGATATCGACACCGATTGTTTGCGACCACTATCCCTTTTCGAAAACGAAAAACGCCTTGTTGTTTGCGAAGAGCCGACCCTCCACTCAAAACATGAAAAGCCACGCGGTTTCATTCCTTTACAACTCAATGCCACTTTTGCTTCACCTGCTGGCCATCCGTTTTGGCCTCACTTAATCCATAAAATTCAACGCGTTTCTCAGCGCGTAAAAGACGCTTACATTTTGGATTGTTCGGGTCCTTGCTTCTTAGCGGGTTGTCTTGAAGACTTCCCACAACAAGACCTGATATCATATAACTCCAGCCATCTGTTCAACCCCATGACCTCAAACGGTGAATGGGAACGTGAAGATCCATTTGGAGATTACGGTCATACAAGCGTCTGCGTGCATAACTGGCAAGGCAGTTGGTTCCGAGGGTTTCGGTTTCAACCTGTCAAACAGACCCATAACGTCTTCTGGAGCGCGCGCGCCGAATTCCAGCGCGAGAAAGAAGTCCCACCAGCATTGCGGTTTCGCACATTGGACACCAGCTTTCTATTGAAGGACGTTCAGGAAAAGCCGGAAGAGCCGCAAATTGCAATCATGGTGCCTATCCGGGACTCTGAAAAGTACTTCGCAAAGCATAAGAAATTGCTCTCAAACCTGACATATCCAAAAGATAAAATGCGCTTGGTTTATATCGAAGGTGGATCGAAAGATGGCACGCTTTCTGAACTCGAGACATTTAAAACGGAAAATCCATTTGGATTTAAGGAAATTCAAATAATCAGCGACGGTCCTTACTTCAGTATCCCGCCTTTCGCAGACAAGCGTCATATAAACTTTCAACTCAAACGGCGCAGCGCATTGGCGCAAGCACGCAACCTTGGTGTCAAAGATGGTCTCAAGGATGCTGATGATTGGGTTCTTTGGTTGAACGCAGACGTCAAAGAAACCCCTACTGATATTGTTCAGACCTTAATATCGCAAAATGCAAAAGTGGTCGCTCCGAATGGCGTCGAAGAATATGGGGAGCGCAGCAAAGACCCGCGTGCGTTTTTTACGATCGGCGGGGATCGCGCGCATCTGGTGGCAAGACAGTTGCACCGAAGGATCTATCAAGCGCCTTCCGAAGCGCGGCGCCGATTGTACCTTTGCGATCTGAATTATTTGTCAAAAGCCAACCTTTCGTCTGTCGGCACCAATATGTTCATTGTGGATGCTGACATACACCGCGCTGGCCTGACTTTTCCAGACACACCTTACAAACATCTTATCGAAGTCGAAGGCTTTTCGCTTTGGGCCAAAGACATGGCAATCGACCTTGTCGGACTGCCAAATGAAGAGATTTTGTTACAGGATTGGAATTAGGGCCCAGACGGATCGGTCATTTATTCGGCACAAGCCATCAAGCTTTTGACGGCGTTTGGAATAATCAGCTCAAGATCCAAATGCTGACCAACCGAATCTGACTTTTCATCAATGACGATGAATGATAATCCGTGGACAAAACTCCAAAGCATGAAGCTGCGATCAACAGCAAGTTTATCATCCGCTCGGCAACCAAAATGGGCCCCAACGGCGCTGCGCACCAGGGCGAACCCTTCTGGCGAACGCTCCATCATCTCGGCATCTTTATTATGCGCGCGCGTATAGCTGAACATCAGTTTAAAAATATTCGGATTAGACGTCGCAAAGTCCACATAGTTGCGAGAGATGGCGATCAAACCATCTATGCTACCTTCGGAATGCTCGCTCAAAATCAGGGCTGTCTGCTCTTGCATTTCTATCAGACAATCAAAGGCCACATTTGTTAAAAGCGCATCGCGATCTTTGAAATGTTTATAAGGTGCGGCCGTTGATACACCTGCTTGTCGTGCCGCCTGATTGATCGAAACAGCGTCTGCCCCGTTTTCCGCCACCAATGCCTTGGTCGCTGAGATCAACTCAGATTTCAAATCGCCGTGATGGTGGGTTGAGCGTTTGAGAGGACAGGACATAGTTAGTGGTGCTTACTCGGGCAGCTCATGCCGGTCAACGCAGAACCACACCCTCTGTTTTGCCATGCTGAGTCCGCTGATCAAAGTCCTTGTCCGCTTTCCGCCACTTCGCAAAAATCGGATCTGTATTGTTGCAACCTGCGGCTTCAACTTCCTTTGCCGCAGAAATTCCGTGCTGTCCGTGCTGTCGTTCATGGGCCAGCAATGCCTCATACATTTTCTCGAAATCAGCTTTCAACGCGCTTGACGCCCCGCTATTTGCGGAAAGCTTCGGAAGCGTAATTGTGACATCCACAGAAACGTTGCAATTTCCGTCCCACTCTACCCACCATTTGGCATAGCCCCAAAAGCCATCAGGACCTTTGGAACTCATTTGTGCCTTCAGGCCAACGGCCGTATTGCCCTTAATTGTATAATGCTTGATCGTCTCAGAGACATGAGGTCCGGCAACTGCAGGTGACCCCAGCAATAACAAGATAACGAAAGTTCGAACACATCGTTGCATCAGTAACGATAGTGATCGGGTTTAAAGGGACCTGCGGGTGCAACACCGATGTAATCTGCTTGGTCTTTGGACATCTCCGTAAGTTTCACACCGATTTTGTCCAAATGCAAGCGCGCGACTTTCTCGTCCAAATGTTTGGGCAGGATGTAAACATCATTCTGGTATTCAGAATTTTTTCCCCAAAGCTCCATCTGCGCCAGAACTTGGTTGGTGAAAGATGCTGACATGACAAAGGATGGATGGCCGGTCGCATTGCCGAGGTTCAACAAACGGCCCTCGGACAAAAGGATCATGCGGTTGCCATTCGGCATCTCGATCATGTCGACCTGATCTTTGATGTTGGTCCATTTGTGGTTCTTCAATGCGGCCACTTGGATTTCATTGTCGAAATGCCCAATGTTTCCAACAATGGCCATATCCTTCATCTCGCGCATATGCTCGATCCGAATGACATCCTTGTTTCCAGTCGTGGTGATAAAAATATCCGCGTCTGAAACCGTATCTTCCAGCGTTGTAACCTCGAACCCATCCATCGCAGCTTGCAGCGCACAAATCGGGTCAATTTCGGTCACTTTCACACGGGCACCGGCACCCCGCAAAGACGCAGCCGACCCTTTACCGACATCACCATAACCACATACAACCGCCGTTTTACCTGCCATCATCGTATCTGTCGCACGGCGGATACCATCGACCAAAGACTCTTTGCATCCATACTTATTGTCGAACTTGGACTTTGTGACAGAGTCGTTCACATTGATTGCTGGAAAGGGCAGCTGTCGATCTCGAACAAGCTGATACAAACGGTTAACGCCCGTTGTCGTTTCCTCGGACACGCCTTTGATCTGATCGCGCATCTTTGTGAACCATCCAGGCGATGCGGCCATGCGTTTGGCGATTTGTTTCTTGATGACTTCCTCCTCTTCTGACGAAGGAACGGAAATAACATCCTCTCCAGCTTCCGCTCTCGCACCCAAAAGCACATAGAGCGTCGCATCCCCCCCGTCATCCAGTATCATGTTGGGGCCATCATTAAACAGGAATGATTTATCCAAATAGTCCCAATGTTCTTCCAATGTCTGACCTTTGATTGCAAAGACCGGAACACCTGCCTTGGCAATGGCCGCAGCAGCATGATCTTGCGTTGAGAAGATATTGCAAGAGGCCCAGCGCACATTGGCGCCCAGCGCAACCAAGGTTTCAATCAAAACACCTGTTTGGATGGTCATATGGAGAGAGCCGACGATCCGCGCGCCGGAAAGCGGTTTCGTTTGACCATATTCTTCACGAAGCGCCATCAAGCCCGGCATTTCAGTTTCCGCAATGTCCAATTCTTTGCGGCCAAACTCTGCCAGATCGATATCTTTTACCACGTAGTCCTTCGACATGGGATACTCCATTGAATCATTTAGGCGCAGGTAACACCCAGTCGATACCGTCACAAGTTGTTCGACTGTTCGCACAGTCAAAAAATCGATATTTGCAAAATGCCTCAGATTAGATCTAGTCAACCCTGTCCAAAGTGCAAAATTAACCAAGTGAAACTAAGTAGGTTCCAAAATCGATAGCGCTCACAGAACACTCGTTATTTCAGGAGGCACACAACGATCCGGTTCAACATGGGTCTTCAACGCAATTCGGTTGATTTACAGCCACTCAAATACGACCTTTGAGGCTAGGTTCGTAGGTGAACCGCCTTCGATCAAGGCCGCTGAAATTGAGATAGTTAAAGTGCATTCTGTTTCCTACTCTTTGCGCTTGGACAAAACACCTTACAATCGGGTGATTTACATAAGTTCCACAAGATCCATTTTGGAATGCATGGGGTCCCTTTCCCGGATGGGGCGTTTATCGGAAGATGAACCGACCATACTTAGGACCTTCTTCAACCTTTCAAGAAGCGACTTTAAATGGCGCGCGAAATCAGATCTCGTTGTTGACTATGAACGCGCACGTCAGAAGCCCACTGAAACAATTTTAGACATCGCCGAAGCGTTAGATCAGTATTGCTCTCATATCACTGCAAAAAAAATTGCGAGCGCTTTATCGGATTTGGGATCGCAATCACGCAAAACGCTAGATCGTACCACCCACCTGCATCCCGATCACGTCGGATCTAAGGCCGATCGTGCAAAGCATGCCGATGCTGTGATCCGCAAACTGAAAGCCATGGTTCAGGATTACGCTGAAGCGCATAAGTACGAAAATGCGCCGCCGCCCAAGCATGGCGACGGCACCTGACTTATCTTCACCACAGGTCCCGATAGGGGTCGAACCCTGTCAAAGTGTTGCATGCATCAGTTTGCTTTTGTTTGAAATACCGCTCTCGGTCGCGGTTTACGCGCCGCTGTAACGGGGTTTTGCAAAAAGTTGCTCGCAAAAGAGCATCTGCAATCGGGGTTAGCATGTCATTTCCTTTCCGTTTCATTGCCAATTTAGATAAAGGATTGACGCAAAATCGAAAGTTAGTAAGTCTTTCAATATGTTAGTTAAACTTACAATATGAATTGGACGGAAATTCCGTCACTGATGTCGCTTCGGGCATTTGAAGTTGCCGCTCGGCTGAAAAACCTGTCGGCTGCGGCTTCTGAATTGAACGTGACCCATGCCGCTGTAGCCCAACATATCCGTGCGCTCGAGGACTATTATAGTACCGCTTTGATGAAACGGCAGGGGCGCGGTATGGCACTGACCCAAGAGGGCGCCGAGCTGTCATTGGAACTCAGCGACGCTTTTGCGCAAATTGGGTCAGCCAGTCGGAAACTTCTTGAACAACACCGAAATCGGGCCATTCGCGTCACAACAACACAATCGCTTGCAGCGGGTTGGTTGATGCCGCAAATCGGAGAGTTTTGGCGCCTGTATCCAGACATAGATCTCGAGATTATCCCCAACAATGACGTGGTCGATATGCGCGAAAGCAATATGGACGTTGCCATTCGATACGGGGTCGGAAACTGGCCCGGTCTAACAGCTACGCCTTTGATATCTGCAGGTTATATCGCCCTAGCGAAACCTGACATGCCAACCGATACCAAAGATCTAACGCGCCAGATGTTTTTCCTATCGGTCGTTCATATCAGCGAGGCCTCTGAATGGCTAAAATCGCAAGGCATTGTCGTCGACTCAACTCAAAAAGTGCCAACTTCGGATCATCTCTTATCTCTTCAAGCGGCCATTGGTGGCCGAGGTGTTGCCATCGTCCCAAGACCATATGGCGTCGAAGAAGTTATTACAGGAAAACTGAAAATTGTTCTGGAAGATACTGTGACAAGTTTGTTCTATCATGTCGTGACACGACCAGATGTCGTCAACGCGAACCGTGACACCTTTGTGCGCTGGTTGAAAACCGGCAGCAAAATAGATCCACAACACGCAGTGCGAAAAAGGTAGTCATGTCGATCATTTTCTCAGACGGCTTTCCAAAAGAGATAAAAAGGACCCTATCTGCTGATCTCGAAACATCCGCTTCGATCTCATCACCAACCGTGGCATCAATCTTGGGCAAAATGGATATCGATATAGGCACCTTGATGGTCATGTTACTACCAACGGCGTCATCTTATGCGGTTGTGCCGATCTCTGGGTTTCATGTGGGTGCGATTGCACTTGGTCTGGCAAAACCCGACGGACCGGGAACACTCTACCTTGGTTCGAACATGGAATTCACGGGGCAGGCGTTGCTGTACAGTGTTCACGGCGAGCAGTCAGCCACCAACAACGCATGGATATCTGGGGAAACGGGGCTTCAAGCCATTGCTATAAACGCTGCCCCATGCGGCTATTGCCGTCAGTTCTTGTATGAGACATCGACGGCCAACAAAGGCTTTGAAGTCCTGCTCAAAGAGAACGCAGACCCCAAGGATTTCCGCTACAAAGCCGCGCCACTGACCCACTTTTTACCCGATGCGTTTGGTCCGGCTAACTTGAAAATTAGCGATCGTTTGATGCAGGCCAGTACTCATGGCTTTAGAATAGATGATCCCGACCCCGTCATCGAAGCGGCCCTAAAGGCCGCAAATGCCAGCTATGCGCCCTATACGCAGAACGCCTCTGGCGTCGCATTACAGCTGGATGATGGTCAGATTTTTGCGGGCCGCTATGCCGAAAACGCAGCTTTCAATCCTTCGATGTCACCCTTGGAATCCGCTCTGGCCTGGATGAACATGAACCGGCCCGCAGGCGCACGCTACTATATTGAAGACGCGGTACTGGTTGAAAACGCCTCTTCAGTCATCTCTCAAAAGGAGGCGACCAAAGCGGTTCTATCCTCTGTCGCGCCTTCGGTTCGTCTTCGTCATTTTCCCGTCTGAAGCTGCATTGATTTAGCGCGCTGGCCTTGCCAGAAGGAACCGAACAGACGGGGTAATTTATCATGGCCGAAGATCGTGCTTGGCAAAGAATGCTCTCTGGGCGTCGGCTTGATCTATTGAATCCGGCACCACTTGATATCGAAATCGAAGATATTGCTCATGGCCTGGCATTCGTTGCGCGCTGGAATGGTCAAACAAAGGGCGATTATCCGTACTCGGTGGCCGAGCATTCGGTTTTTGTTGAAGATCTGTTCTACCGCGCCGCCCCGAAAACAGACCCCAAATGGCGGTTGGCGGCACTTCTTCATGATGCACCGGAATACGTGATTGGCGATATGATCAGTCCGGTTAAATCCGCAGTTGGCCCAGGCTATAAGGATATGGACTTTCGCCTAACCACTGCGATCCATGTCCGCTTTGGTCTTCCGGCCGAGATCCCAGCGCCGATCAAAAAGCGTATCAAACAAGCGGACCGACAGTCGGCATGGCTGGAAGCCGTCGATCTTGCAGGATTCTCTGAAATCGAGGCCAACAAACTGTTCGGAAGACAAAAATCGCTTGACGATGTGTTTCGACCTTTGCGTCCCCGCCCCCCGATGGAGGTTAAAGGCACTTTTCTAGAACGGTTTAACGATCTGATTCAAAAGATTGAGCAATGCTAGAAATTCGACCGACAGAGCCGCACGATACATCAGAAATGGCCTCGATTTTAAATGCTTTAATTGCCGACGGCTCAACCACGGCTTTGTCCGTCCCCGTGAGTGTCACCGACATGCAAAACCGCATTGACCATGGCGGCCCAAAAGCCATTTGGCATGTCGCAATAACGGAAACGGACGAACTTGTGGGTTTTCAATGGGTGGAACCTCATAAGCGTCTTCACCCAGAGGTCGGCGACATCGCAACATTTGCGAGAATGGGTCGGACCGGTCTTGGGGTCGGCAGCGCCTTATTCGACGCAACCAAACACAAATCTCAAAGTCTTGGGTATGAATGGATCAATGCAAGCATCCGTGCTGACAATCCAAGCGGACTGCGTTTTTATGCCAGCCGGGGTTTCTATGACTATAGTGACATCAAAGATTTTAGATTGGATGATGGCCGTATCGTCGACAAAGTATTAAAGCGTTTTGACCTCGGGATAGATTAGAATGGCCACGGTAACCCTAATGGGCGTCAAAGGTGGGCCCGCCATTTTCCCCGGCTCGAACATGCCAACTTCCCTTCTTTTGCAAATGGCTGGGAAGAATGTTCTCATCGATGCTGGACTGGGTGTGACCCGAGGGGTTTGTGATATGGGTCTTCGGTTGCCCGAGATTGATGCAATCTATGTCTCACATCTCCATTCGGACCACTTTCTAGAACTCGGGCCCTTCTTTCATACTGCGTGGACTGCGGGTTTGAAGCATCCGATTTCCGTCATCGGGCCAAGCGGATTAAAAGATTACTGGACCAATTTCCTACGGTCGATGGACGACGACGTCGCACTTCGGATCGAGGATGAAGGACGGGTGCCCTTGAAGGATCTATTTGAATTCGCGCCGATCAAAGCCGGCGCTATGGATGCGCCCAAGGGTATCGCGGCCACTGCCATTTTGAACGACCACCCACCTATTACCGAAAGCTTCGCACTGCGCTTTGAAGGTGACGGTAAATCATTTGTTTTTTCAGGGGATACTGCCCCGATGGAGACGATGATCTCGTTTGCCAAGGACGCTGACCTATTAGTCCATGAAGCAATGATGGTCTCGGGGGTGGATCGCTTGGTCTCCAAACTGCCCAACCACTCGGACCGTCTACGCACGCATATTTTACAGTCGCACAGCCCGGCAGATCAAGTTGGAAAAATTGCGGCAGCCGCAAAAGTCAAACATCTGGCTCTCACACATCTTGTGCCCAACAGTGACCCTCATATCACCACGGAAGATTGGACGATTGAAATTCGCAAAGCCTATGACGGGCGTCTTTCGATCGGATCTGACGGCATGAAGATCGTTATTTAACGCGCCGAGTTTCGAGGCGTTAAAGCGGTTTTTCTTGGTCCTTAGCTTCGCTTGGGCCAAGGTATGTAAGATGCACCCGCGGAGCCGTAAATTACTTCGGGCTTCGCTTTGCCAAAATGCGCTGCAATGTCCGACGATGCATCGAAAGACGACGCGCCGTTTCCGAAACATTGCGATCGCAAAGTTCATAGACACGCTGAATATGCTCCCAGCGCACCCGATCTGCTGACATAGGATTCTCGGGCGGTTCTGGTTTAACTTCTGGATCGGCCAACAAGGCTTTGGTGACATCATTTGCATCTGCCGGTTTCGACAAGTAATCCGTAGCGCCAATTTTGACAGCCGCGACCGCCGTCGCAATGGCCCCATACCCTGTAAGAACAACGATCTTGGCATCTGGGCGCTTTTCGCGAAGCACTTCGACGACATCCAACCCGTTGCCATCCTCTAGGCGCAAATCTATGACCGCATAAGCCGGTGGTGTGGCCGTACAAAAGGCCCGTCCCGCCGTAACAGTCTCTAAGTCGGTTGGTTTAAATCCGCGCTTTTCCATCGCACGGGCCAGCCGCTTGCGAAACGGTTCATCGTCATCGAGAATAAGAAGCGTGGTGTCTGACCCGATCTCTGCGTGTTTTTGAACATCAAGCATGGTTTGATCCTTTCAAACATCAACTTATTGCCCGATAGCAAACAGTCAAACGGGCCTCACAGGTCCGTTAAACAGGCCACTTGGTCTGCGATATCTTCAGCACTTAGATTGCGTCTGAAGAACCCAACAAATCCTGTATCGTCCATCAAATAGGTCAATGTGGAGTGATCAACGAGGTAATACTCCCCTTCACCATTTTTGGCGTAATAGGCGCGGTACTGATCGGCGGCAGCTTTAATTTCTTCATCTGTGCCGGTCAGGCCTATCATCTTTGGGTGCATCGCTTCGACATACCAACTTAACTGTTCGACATCATCACGTGCAGGATCAATTGTCACAAAGACCGGCGTTGCCGAAATCCCGCGCAAAGCGAGCGCATCGATTGCATCTGCATTGCGCGACACGTCAAACGGGCACACATCGGGACAAAAAGTATACCCAAAGTAGACCAGACTTGGTTCCGTGATGATATCCTCATCTGTCACGCGTTGACCTGTATGATCTGTCAATTCGAACGGTCCCCCGATCAAAGCTTCGCCAGCGACACGGCCACCGCTTCCGTCACAAGACCCAGGAGCAGAGTTCGTCACCCAAAGGTAGCCTCCAGCCCCCAAACCCAATGCAACAACAACCCCGGCCGCAATAGCTGAAATACGATCCACAGTTTTATCTCCTTGATTGTGCATTTGATATAAGAGCTTGCGATCCAACCGACAATCAGATCAGGAATAGGATATGGTCACAAAGCTGCTACCTGCTGGTCAAAGTGCCGCGTCCAAACCGCGCAGCCAATCTGTTCGGTTGCGCACATTGACAATGCTACGGTGGATGGGCGTCATCGGACAGGCTACTGCCGTCATAGGTGCCGCGCTTTTTTTAGACCTCAATATTCCCATCGGCTATTGCAGTATCGCTATTGGGGCCTCAATCCTATTCAATTTGCTAACGACGTTTTTGATGCCCCCTTCGACCCGTCTGTCCGAACGGGCAGCCTTTATGTCGCAACTTTTCGACCTTTATCAATTGACAATCCTGTTGTTTTTGACCGGCGGGCTGAACAACCCATTCTCGCTGTTGTTTCTGGCACCGATTACGATTGCTGCAACGGTCATGTCTCTAAAACTCACAATTATTCTTGGTTGTTGGGGCATCTTCCTTGCGACGACATTGATCTTTGGCCATTTGCCACTGACCACCCATACTGGAGAGATCGTGGCAATGCCCTTGCTGATCTTGTGGGGCATGTGGGCCGCAATCGTGATCGGTATCATTTTTGTGGCGGGCTATGCGCGGCAAATTGCGATGGAGACTTTTTCCATGAGCCAAGCGTTAACCGCGACCCAACTTGCACTGGCGCGCGAACAACAACTTACAGCCCTTGGCGGCGTGGTCGCCGCAGCCGCACATGAAATGGGCACACCGTTGGCCACAATCAAACTCACATCGTCGGAGCTCGTGGAAGACTTGTCGGACCGCCCCCAATTGGCCGAAGACGCCGCGCTCATCCGTGAACAGGCTGAACGCCTTGGCACGATTCTTAAAGACATGGGGGAAAGCGGTCGCGATGACTTGCACACCAAAAGCGCCCCCCTTGTTGCTGTTATAGAAGAGGCCGCAGCCCCGCATATGGACCGGGGCAAAGACCTTGTTCTGACATTCAACGGAAGTGAAAGTTATCAGGGCATGAAAGACATACCAGTCATCCCACGCAGTCCAGAGATCATGCATGGCCTGCGCAACCTGATACAGAATGCCATCGATTTTGGACAGAGCCGGGCCGAAGTGCGAACAGATTGGGGTGATCGTCGGATTCGTGTCATCGTGCAAGATGACGGTCGCGGCTATCCAACCGATCTTCTGGGTCGGATTGGAGAACCTTTCGTCTCTCAGCAAAGATATCGCACCGAAATCGATCTGGAACGGCCCGCCTATGAGGGCATGGGCTTGGGCCTCTTTATTGCCAAGACCCTCTTAGAGCGCTCGGGCGCGGCGCTGAGTTTCATAAATGTAGAAAATTCAAAATCGCAACCCAGCGGCGCTTTGGTGTCCGTCGTGTGGGATCGCGCCCTGCTCGAGGCGGCCTCGCCGAGGGCATATGGCGTTAACCCACAATGGCGAAATTAAGACTTCCTTAACTACGAAAGTCGCACCTTGAGACATGGACTTGGCATATCTCATGATGGGCAGCGCATGCTTTGTATTGTTCTATCGGGCAGGGCGTAACGTGGCACAATTGCGAATGAGCCCGATCCTACGCGAACCGCTTTTCAAACTCAAACAACCCTTGAACGCGTCCACCATCAGCAATCAGGTTTTTGCAGACATGCCGATTGGCGCGATAATATTTGACGACCGGGGTCAATTGCGCAGTTTCAACCCAAGTTTTACAGCTTTGTTTGGAATTGACCCAGAGTGGTTGCTGGCATCACCAACGCTCCGCGCGGTTTTTGATAAGATGCTTGTTGGTCATGGCCTTCCGGTGATGCGCGATATCTCAGAATGGATAGACGGGATCACGTCAATTCAAAACATTCGGGCGCACGAGTTCTGGCATGATCAATGGACGCTGCCGGATGGTCGCACGATATATGTGATCGCAAAGCCATTTCCCAAGAACCGCCTCTGTTTATATTTTGAGGATCGAACAGAAAACATCCGTCAAACACATGACCTTTTGGCAGAGATCGGGATGATGCATTCCGTGAATGACCAAATGGTCCAAGGCGTCGCGCTTTTTGATAGTGGGGGCGCACTGGCCTATCACAATCCTGCGCTCGCAAGCATCTGGAACCAAGATTTTAGCGGGCTAGAGGCGCAGAGTTTCATTAACATTGTTCAAACCTGGCGAGACGCGTCTTTACCAAATCCATTTTGGGGTGATTTGCGGGATTTCGAGAATTACGGCGAAGATCGGGCAGGTTGGTCGACAGACCTTGAACTGAAGAACGGAAAAAAACTGGACGTTGCGGTTTCACCCCTTCCACATGGTGCGCTCATGTGTGAGTTTTGGGAAAAATAATTGGAAAACGGTTCCCTCCTAGATGGGCGATGTGAGAAAATTTACGTCTTTAGACGAAGTCCAACTGACCGATATCGCTGTGCGGTTGGCAGGGGAATTGCAGACAGAGGATATCGTACTTCTATACGGAGATCTTGGGGCTGGAAAAACCACTTTCGCACGTGCGGCCATCACTTGGATGCTAAACCAACATGACTTGCTCGAAGATATTCCATCGCCCACCTTCACCTTGGTTCAAAGCTACAGCCTACCAAACCATGACATTTTACATGCTGATCTTTATCGGTTGAGCGACCCCTCCGAACTGCCAGAACTTGGCCTGTTCGATCCAGATGCAGACCAAATTTCTTTTGTTGAATGGCCAGAACGATTGGGGATCGACCAACCAGCAGACGCCCTTGAGATCCATTTCACGGTTGACGATGATACGCGCGATCTGTGCTTTGCATCTAGGTCGTCTACATGGCAGAGACGGATTAGGGGCTTGTATGATCAATCGCGATGAACAGCGAGAAGACTTTATCTCGGCATCGGGATATTCAAATTGGAATTTTGCCCCTCTGACGGCAGATGCATCAGCCCGGCAATACTATCGTGGAACCTCGGGTCAAAGCAGCCTCATTCTGATGGATGCACCACCAAAGCATGGAGAGAACATCGAACCGTTTCTTGATGTTACAAAACGACTTCATGGATTTGATCTCAAGGCACCGGAAATCTTGGTCTATGATATTGTTACGGGTTTCATATTGATGGAAGATTTCGGGGACAACCTTGTTGCAACCCATTGTAAAAATCACCCTCAAGACGAAGACAGCATCTATCGATCGGCTATCGATGTTTTGGCTGTTCTGAAATCACAATCAAATCGATGCGACCTCGCACCTTATGATCGCGATGTTTACCATCAAGAGGCGGCACTGGTCTTGGATTGGTATTGTGCTCCACTAACCACAAGCGCGCGGCGGGCGTTTTTCGATGGGCTTGATGCGGCGCTTGGGCATCTTAGCCCTCATCCTCCTGTTTTGACCTTGCGCGATTATCATGCAGAAAACCTGATCTGGCGGTCGGATATGTCAGGGACGGATCGACTGGGATTGCTGGATTACCAAGATGCCTTGGCAGGACATCCCGCCTATGATCTGGTCTCATTGATCGAGGATGCGCGTCGACCGATCGCCAAAGGGTTGCACGAAAAACTTGTTCAATATGCCGCAAAGTGTCTGATAATCCCAGTTGAAAGCCTGCGCCAAGATGTGGCCATTCTGGGCGCGCAGCGCAATCTCAAGATCATTGGCATCTTTGCACGGCTGTTCAAGCGCGATGGAAAAGCCAAATATCCACCGATGATCCCCCATGTCTTCGACCTTTTACAAACCGACCTTGCCCATCCAACATGCAAGGATCTGCAAAGCTGGTGCGCCAGACATCTGCCCACGCCAAACGAAGACCGCATAAGCGCAATCTTGGGGACGAAATGACCCAGAAACGGCCCCTGATGATCTTTGCAGCAGGATTTGGCACCCGCATGCGTCCTTTAACCGATGAACGTCCTAAACCTTTGGTTGCCGTTGCCGGAAAGCCATTGCTAGATTTTGCTCTTGATATCGGCTTAACTGCGGAATCTGATCCCATTGTAGTAAACACCCATTACAAAGCATCGATGATCAAAGACCATCTTGCAGATACGCAGATCCAAATCATCCACGAAACGCCTGAAATTCTAGATACCGGTGGCGGGCTTCGAAATGCTTTGCCAAACTTAGGCAAAGGGGCCGTCGCAACACTGAACTCGGACGCTGTTTGGTCCAATAACCAAGCATTGGTTGATCTCTGGAGGGCCTGGAAGCCCTCGGAAATGGACGCTCTTTTGTCCCTTGTTCCCAAAGATCGTGCCATCGGCCATGGCGGCACCGGAGATTTCGACCAAGACGACCATGGACGTATTCAGTTTCGTAGAACCGATCATGCCACTTATGTTTTCACAGGCCTGCAAATCATGAAAACTAATCGCTTGTTTGATTTTCCAGCGCGCGCCTTTTCTTTAAAATCCGTATGGCAAACCATGGCAAATGATGACGCGCTTTATGGTCAAGTCTATGACGGGTCCTGGTGCGATGTGGGATCGCCCGCCAGCATATCCTTGGCTGAAACCCTTTTGCGCAAGACCGCAAATGGTTAAGAAAATGACCCATTCAAAAACCTATGCGCTTCCGCCGGGTGTGGATTTCGGCGCTGAGTTGGTCAAAGGTCTATTAGAACGTTTCGGCGCAGATCAAAGGCAACTCGCCCAGACCCAAGTCTTCGTAACAACCGCTCGGATGCGGGGGCAGGTTCAAGATGCGCTCACAGTATCAGGCCCAACACTTTGGCCAAAGCTTCGGCTCTTGGCAGACCTCTCACGTGACCCGTCGCTGACAGCGGGTCTGCCCGCGCTTCGGTCCAAACTGACGCGCCGTTTGGAACTGTCACAACTGATCGGGGCGCTGGCCCAAACCAGTGGGGCTATGACCTCTCGCGGGTCGCGCTTTTCGCTTGCAGCCAGCTTGGACGACGTCTTGGCAGAGTTTCAACGCGCTGGGCTTTCCCTTTCAGATATTCCGAAGATCGATCTGCAAAATAGTGCCCAGCATTGGCAAATTGCGCAAAAGTTCTTGGCGCTGCTCTCACCTTATCTGGAGGTCGAAGGACCCTTGGATGCCGATGCCCGATTGCGTTTTGCCATCCAGAAACAAGCCGAGGCCTGGCACGCAAAACCGCCAAGCCATCCCGTCATCCTTGCGGGATCAACCGGTTCGCGCGAGGAAACGCGCCTTTTGATGACCGCAATTGCAAGTCTTCCATATGGCGCAGTGGTATTGCCCGGTTTTGATGACAATACTCCTAATGACATCCTGGAAGATCTCCAAAATGGCGCGCTAGGATGGGACCATCCCCAGGCCGCTCTCTCTCAAGGTTTGCGTGCAACGGGCGTACTGCGTCCAGCAAGTTGGACAACGCAAATACCACCAAATCCACCCAGAAACCGGATCATCTCACTTGCACTTGCACCGGCGCCCGTTACCGACCGTTGGTTGTCAGAAGGTCCATCTTTAGCCGACGAGCTTGAAACAGCGCTGGCCGATCTAACATTGATGGAGGCTCCAACCCCTCGGGCAGAAGCGCTTGGCATCGCTTTGGCCCTCCGCAAGGCTGTCGAAGACAAGCTAGCCTCTGTTCTGATTACACCCGATCGCACACTCGCGCGGCAGGTCACAACGCATCTTACGCGCTGGGGGATTGTTCCCGATGACAGTGCGGGACGGCCTTTGCACCAAACTCCACCGGGTGTTTTCCTTCGCCTTCTGTGCAACCTTCTGACCCCTCAAACCCGCAGCCTTGACCTAATCGCGTTTCTCAAACACCCGTTATGTTGTGCTGACTCTGCGTGGCGGAACGAACATTTGCGCCGCATCCGCTGGATTGAAGCGCGGATCATCCGAAAAGGTCCACCTAAAACGGACTTCACAGCGATCACCAAAGCGCTTGCAAAGGATCATCCCAGTTGGTCCCCTTGGTGGCACTGGATCTCGCAATTGTTGACGCAGGCCATGGCCTTCAACCAACAAACGCTTGCAGATTGGACAACAGGGCTACGCGATCTTGCACAAGACTTTTCTTCCGGACCGGACACGGTCGCCGGTCCTGAAATTTGGCAAAAGGCCACTGGAACAAAAGCTCATGATGCTTTGAGAGATTTGCAGGCCGCCTCCGATGCCGCAGGTCCGCTGACTGCGCAAGAATTTCGCAGTTTGCTGCATCAAACCCTGGCGGAACGAAATGTCACCGAAAGCATTTCCACTAACCCATTGGTTGCGATCTGGGGCACACAAGAGGCGCGCGTGGGGACAAGGGACTTGGTTGTTTTGGCCGGTCTGAACGAGGGTGTTTGGCCAGCACGCGCACAAAACGATCCTTGGCTCAATCGTACTATTCGGGCCGAAATGGGTCTTGCCCCGCCAGAACGCGAAAACGGTCTGTCTGCACATGATTTTCAACAGGCCGTCTCAGCCAAACGGGTGATCCTGTCGCGCAGTCTTCGTGATGGGGACGCGCCAACCGTTGCGTCACGCTGGCTACTCAGACTAGAAAACCTTCTTGAGGGATTGAAAGAACCGGGTCGGGCAAGTCTTGCAGCCATGCGGGGACGCGCGGACTCGTATCTTGCATCCGCCGCTCTTTTGGATCGTTACCACGGCGCTGTGACACCGGTTCGACGACCTGCACCGAACCCGCCGATAATGTCGCGGCCGCGCGCCCTATCTGTGACGCCAATTGAAACTCTGGTGCGCGATCCTTACGCCATCTATGCAGGCCATATCCTTCAGCTGCGAGCTATGGATCCGTTGGGACGAACGGCCGACGCCAAGATGCGGGGTACCGCTTTGCACAAGGTCATCGAAACCTTCAATCAAACAACGAATCCAAAAACTCGCGACGTGCTGATCGAGACGGCCAGAACTGTCTTGCGCCAAGAGGCCCCCTCACCTTTGGTTTACACGCAATGGTTGGGCCGTGTCACACGCATCGCAGATTGGTTGATTGCGCTTGAGGCAAATCTGGCAAAAACCGAAACGCTTTTTGGTGTGGAAAAACGCGGTACAACAACATTTCCAGAAATCGACTTTGTTCTGTCAGCAAAAACGGATCGGATCAATGTATCCGATGCCGGCGTTCATATTTTCGACTATAAAACAGGTTCTTCCCCAACCAACCGGGAAATCAATGCCTTCGCAAAACAACTGCCGCTGACCGCCTTAATTGCAGCCGAGGGCGGGTTTTCAGAACTTGGATCAACCCAGATCGCAGCGCTTAGCTTCATAGAGCTGACAGGTAAAATTCGCGATATCGAGTGCAACCCAGAAATACTTTCGAGAACGCGTACCGAATTGATCAAACTGATCCGTTCCTACGACCAACCCGACCAGGCTTATGTTCCACGCCTTCGTCCGAACCACCTAAGCTATGCCTCGGATTACGATCATCTCTCACGACTTGGCGAATGGGTCGATGGCGATCCTTACCTTAAAGAGAAGATCAGATGACGCGGATCACAGATGCCTCTGAAGCCCAATTGCGCGCAGCCAAACCAGGGCGCTCCACTTGGGTCAGCGCAAATGCAGGCTCAGGCAAGACACGGGTTCTCACCAATCGGGTGGCCCGCTTGTTGCTACGCGGGACACTGCCGGAACGGATCTTATGTCTGACCTTTACCAAAGCTGCCGCATCCGAGATGCAAAACCGTCTTTACCAGTCTCTCGGCGCGTGGGCGATGCTGAACGATGACAAACTGATTGGGGAGCTATCGAAGCTTGGTGAAAAAGTCACATCTGCCGATCTACCTGCAGCGCGTCGCCTTTTTGCCAGCGCAATCGAAGCGCCCGGAGGTTTGAAAATCCAAACCATTCACTCCTTTTGTGATCGCCTATTGCGGCAATTTCCACTGGAGGCGGGCGTACCGGCCCAATTTGAAACTCTCGATGAACGTACAGCAGCAGAGTTGCATGAAGATGTCTTGAACAAAATGGCGTTGGGCGAAGAAGCGCATGTTCTTAGAGATGCGATTGGTCTGGTTCGGCAAGAGGACCTATCTGCATTTATCCGCCCCATATTAAGCAATCCCAGCTCTGCGATTGCGCTTCAGAATAGGGCATCGGTGATGCCGCCAGCATATCCGCTCTTTGATGCAAATGACCGCGATTTTTTGAAAGAACTGGCCCTTAAACTCACCAGTGGATCGGATACCGACAAAAAGAATTTGCCAAAACTTCACCGCCTTTTGGCTGCTGAAAATCGCGTGGAAGAAATCGCTGCAATGACAGCCTTGTTTCTGACTGGTGAGACGACAAAAACACCCTTTGGGCCGAACGCATTCGTCACGCAGAAGGTCTTAAAAAAGGACGATCCCGCACGAACGCATCTTGAAGACTTGAAAGCCCGCGCTCAGGACGCGCGGGATCAGTATGCTGCGCATTTGAATGCGCAAAGAGAACGCGCCTTGGGGCGCTTTGCCTCGGAATTCCTGGAAGAGTTGGCCAGAGAGAAACTGCAGCGCGGGGTCTTGGAATTTTCCGATCTGATTGAGAGGTCTCGAAACCTTTTGAAACGCTCATCCATGGCCGAATGGGTCTTGTACAAGTTGGATGGAGGGATTGATCATATTCTTGTGGACGAGGCACAGGACACAAGCCGCGCGCAATGGGACATCATCGAGGCACTGACCCAAGATACCTTGTCGCAAGAAAGCGATCCCGACAAAAATAGTCTCTTTGTTGTGGGCGATGAAAAGCAATCGATCTACAGTTTTCAAGGCGCCAGCCCGGACGCTTTCAAAGACATGGGTGCTTTGTTTGCGCGCAAGCTGAGCGCGGCCGGGCAAGACCTTTTCACGCAAGGGCTGCTGCACTCGTTCCGATCATCAGCGTCGATCCTGAATCTGGTGGATGAAGTCACTAAGGGCGACGCTTCGCTTGGGCTTGCCGATACGACAGAACATATCGCTGCTTTTGCAGACAAGCCAGGCCGGGTTGACCTCTGGCCCTATCGAGAAAAAGACGAGAAAGCAGAGCCGCCACCTTGGTATCTGCCTGTGGACATGCCAGCCGCCAGCGACCCAACAATACAACTAGCCTCAGAAATGGCGGATCATATTGCCGATCTATGCTCGGGCCGCCACGCATTGGAAATTGTGGAGGATGGACAAAAGACATCACGGGCCATTCAACCGGGCGATATTCTGGTTCTTGTTCAAAAGCGCGGCCTCTTGTTCAAACGCCTAATCGAAGAGTTGAAGTCCCGCGCCGTTCCAATTTCCGGGAGCGACAGAATGCGCATTTCAGAAGAGCTGGCTGTCAAAGATATCTTATCTTTGCTTCGGTTTCTGACCTTGGATGCAGATGATTTGTCTTTGGCAGAAGTTTTACGCTCGCCATTATGCGGCCTATCGGAAGCTGATTTATTTAAACTGGCGCATAATCGGAAAGGCACATTGATTGCCGCATTGCGAGAGAGTGCAAGTTATGCTGAATGCTTGACATTCCTTCAGGACATGCAATCCCAAACCGATTTCAAGCGCCCCTATGAATTGATTGAACATTGCTTGATCCAGCATCGTGGACGCGAGAAGTTTCTGTCACGTCTGGGTCTGGAATGCGAAGATGCTCTGGACGAGCTTTTGGCCCAAGCGCTCGCGTTTGAACGATCTACAACACCTGATTTAACCCGCTTTATTCACTGGTTTGACACCGGGGACGTCGACATTAAGCGTGACCTCGACAGCACAAGAAACGAAGTTCGCGTGATGACAGTGCATGGGTCGAAAGGGTTGGAATCGCCGATTGTCATCCTGCCGGACACAGGACCCTCCCGGGCCCGCGACCAGGCAGAGTTGAAAACATTGCGCGACGGTTCTTTGATTTGGAAGGAGCGTGAGGCACTGCAACATCGCCCGCATCTGGTTGACATAGCTGAATTGAACGCCGCGGACACGCGCGAGCGTATCCGCCTTCTTTATGTTGCGCTGACCCGCGCTGAAAGTTGGTTGATTATCGCAGGCGCAGGCACGCGGCCCAAAACCAGGAGCCAACCCTATTGGTATGAATTGATCGAAACCGCATTTGAAGCTTTTGACACGCTGACCTTGGACAAAGGTATCAAAAGGATCGCAGATGGTGTTTGGCCCGATGCAGTATCCATCACGCTAGACAATGAAGGGCCAGAAAAGGTCCTGCCTGATTACATTCAGCGACGCGCTCCAAGTTTAGAACAACCTGTCAAGCCTTTGACACCATCGCGTGTTAAGGGGGCCAAGACGTTACCTGGCACGCAAAGCGATGAAGAGGCCACGGATCGTGGAACAGCTTTGCATCAGTTGTTGGAAGTTTTGCCTAATCTTGGACCAGATGACCGGATGGCCGCCGCTGAGACGCTTTTCCCGGATATGGCCGGCTTGCGCGATTTGGTTTCCCACGCCAATCGCCTCATCGCGCATCCGGACTTATCAACATTGTTTGAAACCGGTCTTAGGGAAGTTGGCTTCTCAACGCAGTTTATGGGCCAAAATCTTCGAGGTAGTTTTGATCTCTTGATCCTAGGCGAGCATTTGGTGAAAATTGTGGATTTCAAAAGCAATAAGATCGCACCTGACAGCATTTCCGAAATTCCAGACGGGCTTCTGGGCCAGTTGGCCTTATACCATCACGCCGCTGCAGAGGTTTTTCCCGATAAGACCATCGAAGCTTATATTTTGTGGACAGAAACAGAGGTTTTGATGCAAATTCCAGAGACTGTGATCACACAGGTGGTGAGCAATATTTCATTCGCTTGATTGGGCTGGCCTGTTTGCCTATCTCGGTTATCAACGTAACGCAGCCAGAGAGGATACCCCATGGCAACAATGAAAGTCACCGACGACACATTCAACTCAGAGGTTCGTGAATCCGATATCCCAGTTCTTGTTGATTTCTGGGCGGAATGGTGTGGTCCATGTAAACAAATCGGCCCAGCGCTTGAAGAGCTTTCTGATGAGCTGGACGGCAAAGTCAAAATTGTAAAAGTTAATGTCGACGAAAACCCACAATCGCCTGCAGAACTAGGTGTTCGCGGTATTCCTGCGCTCTTTATGTTTAAGGATGGCCAAGTCGTGTCAAACAAGACAGGGGCGGCACCGAAGGCCGCATTATCGGATTGGATCTCTCAATCCGTATAAAAGTCGCGTCGACTATGTCACGGCGATAACGGGGGGATGTTTCCCCCCGCAGCACCCCTGAGGTATTTGAGCAAATCCAAATTTAGGCATGGTTTTTCAAGATATGCCCGGCAAGGTAAAGTGAACCGCAAACCACCACACGCGCAGCGGGATTTACTGATACGATCTGGTCCATTGCTTCGCGTACGGACGAAATAGGCGCCGCTTCGATCCCCAACCCGCGGGCAAGATCGGAAAGGGATTTGGCCGAAAGCGCGGCATCCTCGCCCGGAATATCAACGGTCAAAACCTGTGCCGGGACATCTGCTAGGGGTGTCAAAAATCCCCTTGCATCTTTGGTCGACATCATGCCGACTATCATGAACGTCGGTCGCTTCGGAAGTTCATCCAAAGTCTCACGCAAGGCAGCGCCTGCAGCAGGGTTGTGTCCGCCGTCCAACCAAATTTCGGCATCCTTTGCCTTCGTTACCAAAGGACCAGACGTCAGCTTTTGCATCCGCGCTGGCCAATCAGCCTGGGTCATTGCGGCCTGCATGGCCTCATCGCTTTCCCGTATCAAGCGCAGGCAAGCCAGTGCTGTTCCGGCATTTTGCAACTGATGCGGACCACGCAAGACCGGCATCGGAACCTCGATCAATCCCGTTTCATCTTGGAAAATCAACTTCCCATGCTCTTCCCAGATATGCCAATGGCGTCCTTGAATTTTTAAGGTGGCACCGACGTCCCAACCGATCTGTTCAATCACCTCAAGTGCGGCTTCGTCTTGGCGCGCAATAACACCAAAACTGCCCGATTTAAGAATCCCGGCCTTCTCTGCGGCGATCGCCTCGATCGTATTTCCCAAAAACTGTTCGTGATCCATTGAGACGGGAGTAATCACTGTCATACTTGGTTTTTCGATGACGTTGGTTGCATCCAGTCGCCCGCCCAGACCCACTTCTAGCAAGGTATAGTCTGCTTCTTGACGCGCAAATGCCAGCAGGGCTGCAACGGTTGTAATCTCAAAGTAAGTGATCGGCTCGCCTGCATTGGCCGCTTCACATTCTTCGAGAACGGACATCAGATCATCTTCGGAAATTAACTGCCCGCACATTCGAATACGCTCATGGAAACGGGCCAAATGCGGAGAGGTATATGCATTCACGCGATGGCCGGCCCCTTCCAGCCCAGCACGGATCATCGCCTGTGTAGATCCCTTTCCATTCGTGCCGGCGATATGGATGACATTGGGCAAACTGTCTTGTGGATCTCCCACCCCTGCAAGCAAATGCCAAACACGGTCCAAGGTCAGATCAATCAGTTTCGGGTGCAACGACATCAGTCGTTCTAGTACTTTATCTGTACTCATGCCTTTGGCGTTGCCTCGGGCGCTGTCTCGTTCAAACTGCGCGGTGCAGGAAGTTCTCCCTTGGTCGCTTTGGGTTGTTTCATCAGCATTCGAGTCATTGTGATAAGTTCATCGCGCATATCCGCCCGCTGCGTCACGCGATCGAGCATTCCATGCTCAAGCAGATACTCGGCTCGTTGAAACCCTTCGGGGAGTTTTTCTCGGATCGTTTGCTCAATCACACGGGGTCCTGCAAAACAAATGAGTGCTTTCGGCTCTGCGATATGAACATCGCCAAGCATCGCATAAGAGGCCGTAACCCCGCCAGTTGTAGGATGGGTCAAAACCACAATAAAGGGCAGTCCCGCCTCTTTCAGCAATTGCAGCGCGACTGTCGTGCGCGGCATTTGCATTAGGGAAAGTATGCCTTCTTGCATGCGCGCGCCACCGGCTGCTGAGAACAGGATATAAGGCGATTTTCTCTTCAGAGCTCTTTGTGCCCCGGCAATAATGGCATTACCGACATACATACCCATCGAGCCGCCCATAAAGGAAAAGTCCTGTGCCGCAATCACAACCGGAAGTTTGCCCAACTCGCCTTCTGCAACAAGCATCGCTTCGGTTTCTCCGGTCTTCTTCTGCGCGGCTTTCAGGCGATCTGGGTACCGTTTCTGATCCTTAAAGTTCAATGGATCCGCTACGACGGCTGGAACGTCCACCTCTTCAAATGCGCTATGATCAAACAGTGTATGAAACCGGTCACGCGGCAGAATAAACATGTGGTGATTGCAGTTTGGACAGACATTAAGGCTTTCTGCCAACTCGCGGTGGAACAGCATTGTCCCACAATTGTCGCATTTCGTCCAAAGGTTCTCGGGGATATCGCGACGCGAAAAGAGAGAGTTTATCCGCGGCCGCACATAGTTCGAAATCCAGTTCATCAAACGCTCCAGAAGCTAGTGTTTTACCTAATGGGCCGATCCGAAGAATGCAAATTTCATGCAGGCATTTTAGGTTTTGGCCAGAAGTACCAAACCAATATGAAGAGCAGGGCAAAGAAACCTGTCGCCAAAATCAATGAGTCCCTCACCATCTCGATATCATCAGCGGTATAGGGTGTTTTGAACAGTGCAAAACCACTAATACCTGCATCAAGTTCCGTGATCAGCATGGCGTTTACATTGTTTATGAAATGAACTCCAATGGCAGGTCCAATACTGCCCGTTCTAAAAGTCAGTTCTCCTGCGATAAGTCCAAAAATGAACGTCGCAAGCACCACAATCCATGCATTCGGTCCCAGAGTTGAAGGTTGAAAATGCAGCATCCCAAAAACCAAACTTGGAATAATCAACCAAATCAGGCGACTTTGATACCAGTCAATTAATATGCGCTGTAAGTAGCCACGAAAGAACAGTTCTTCAGCCGAGACTTGGATCAAGATCATTATCAGTAAGAGCGGCAACCATTGAACCCATGTTGAAAAGGCAACGTTTGGTTCGACGGCGCCTAAAAATATGCTGATTGAACTCGCGACAGCAACGATCCCGCCGTAAATCAGCGCCAGTTTACCAAACCCCGATCGACCCTCAGACCAGCCAGACCATGTAATCACCCAGAACGGGCGCCTCAATATCGCCTTCACCGCTATCCATAGACCGATCATTGCACCGATGAATGTCGCAAGCAGTCCAATCAAACCAAATGGAGATGGACCAGCCCCGCCGCCTTGCAAGAACTCGATCGCGCCGTCGCGCATAAGCAAAGCAAGGCCAACACCATACAGTATGCCCCAAAGGAAAAAACCCAACATGACGACAAGAATACCGCCAAAGAAAACCCCCCAACCAATACCCAATCGATTTTCGCCTGGCGTTACAAATGTCATTTTGGGTTCCTTATCTAGGGTCTCTCAGCTAAGAGTGTGGTTGCTGGTCAAACATAATGGAGGCGGAAATTCTATCAAGAATATCGCAAAAATGGGCCGAGCAGCGATTTGACCGAATGGTCAAAGGCCTCTCTGACTTGGATGACAGTGCATTGCGCCAATTGCGGCGACGTGTGCGCGCGTGGGGGCTTCGTATGGATACAGCCGAACGAGTTATTCGAGATCGTTTGACCCTACCACGTGAGGGAGCAATCGTTACCGCTCCACCGCCTGCAACGGATATTGCAGAAAGACATCGCATTTGCGCAGCGCGCCTATCCAAAAGTGATAAAGTTAAGCCTCCAAGTGACACCGTTTTAGCCGAAGGACTGACGCTGTTTCATGATTGCTCTCAATCAGAGATTATTTTGCGTCAGGTGCGCAACAGTGGTCGAAGTTTCGCAGCACCTTATGGTCTACAGATCGAGGTTTTTGAGTTTCGTGGCACTTTCCTAAGCCTTAAGCTCCAGGTGCCCTTTGGCGCAAGTATGACCCATTATGATATCGTCACGCTTAGGACCCATATCACGATGGAATCCAAAGGCCCCATTTTTGCCCGCCTGAACATCGGTAAAGGCGCGCATATCGAATCCGTTATCCGCGAAGTCCCAGAAGGAAACGCCTTTGCCGCTGCGGAGTTTGACTTTTTCTTTATGGATACAAAGCTTGATAAAACCCAGGAGATCTGGATTGACCTGTCTTTTGATCATGTCTCGATGAACCGGATCACAATACATGACTTGGTTTTGTTCAAAAGTCGTCGGGCGGATATTTAAAGATGAACCTAACCAAACTCGCAATTTCATCTGGAATTTATACCGGCACTTTGATCTCAGACCAAGCGGACCCCGAAGTGGATTTGTGTCATAGCGGCAACAAGATTGCCTCAGCGACAATCAAGAAAGCACGCAAGAGAAATCACTACAACCTGTCGGTTGAGATACCCAATGACCAAATCGATGACGGGATAACAGTGTTGTCGCTGATCAATGCAAAGGATCATGCCCTGATGGATACAATCACGATTGTAGCCGGCGATATCAGCGATGACCTTTTGGCCGCAAAGGTTGAACAGCTTGAGGCTGAGTTGAATCTAGTCAAACAAGCTGTTCGGCGTTTGCATCTAAAAGTTTAATTTAACGAACCAATCAGGCGATCTGCTCGATGCGGCATTTCTCACAAAGAGGCTCCCCAATGATCACTTTGTTGACCGCTTCTTGCATCAAAGCAAAGCTTGTCCCGTAAAAATACAGGGCCGTTTCAAGGTTGCCTTGCCAGTGTCCTCTGAATTCACCATTCCCTTCCAACAACTTGTCAATTTCGGCAATGACATCGTTGACGTCGGACGACTGGTAGACCTCATCCGGCAAATCCACACCGTTCAAAAATAGCCCTAGGCCCTCCCAAACGCCAAAAGGAATATCCGATCGATCAGGAACCCCTTTCAAGAGCGACCCTTTCGGTGCGCCGATCGCTTCAAGCTTGGAAATCACCGCGTTAACCGCGTCTTCCGACGCGACATTCAATAAAATTTCGACGTCACAATATTCGATCCCGTTCGGGTCATCTACGAGTTGCGTGCCGCCACCGGTGACCTTTCCCAACTCTGCCGCTTCCAACGCCTTCTGGAGAGGCTCTTCGAAATAATCAAAACGATCCAACGGCTGAACACGCGCGTTCAATTGCGCAACAATCAAAGTTCCATCAATCGTTTCAGATTTATCGTTCTTACGAAATGGCCACATTTCAGATCCTATCGATTAACTCTCTAGGGTCTAGTAAACGAAAGTTACAAAACTTTGGTAACAAAAAAGCCCCAAACGAATGTTCGGGGCTTTCTCTAAATGTCTAAGCGCTATCGCTTACGCAAACCACCAACGCTCAATGATACGAGATCCATCAAGTTGGAAGTTGTTCCCGATATCTGAGCCATGTGCCAGTTTTGTCGATTTCGCATCCACATAATTGGCATACATTGGTACAACTGTTCCGCCTTCAACAGACATCAACATTTGCATCTCGGTATACATGTCTTTCCGCTTGGCTGAATCCAACTCGGCGCGGGCCGTCAAGAGCAACTCTTGGAAACGGGCATTTTCCCAACCCGAGTCATTCCAAGGCACACCAGTTTCATATGCTGTTGAGAACATCCAATCCTCTGTCGCACGGCCGGACCAATAGCAGGCACACCATGGTTTTTTCAGCCACACATTGGACCAATATCCGTCATCTGGCTCTTGCACGACATTGATGTCGATGCCCGCTGTTTTGGCAGAAGCCTGATACAGCTGTGCGGCATCTACTGCGCCTGCAAACGCTGCGTTCGCTGCTGACAAATCAACGCTCAAACCCTCAAGACCTGCTGCCTTGACCAAAGAGGCAGCCTTGTCTGGATCATAGTCATTTTGTGCTAGATCAGCTGCATAATACTGGTTCGCAGGACCAATTGGGTGGTCGTTACCAACCGCACCATGTCCCTGAAGGATCTTCTCGACCATTTCATCACGGTTGATCGCGTGCTTCAGCGCTTGGCGAACCTGCATGTTATCAAAAGGCGACAAGTTGGTAAGCATAGGGAATGTGTAATGCTGGTTACCTGTTACCTCGAAGATTTCTACAGCGGGGTTAGCTTTTAGAAGTGCCTCGGTCTTGAAATCGACACGGTTGACCAGATCGACCTGACCCGTCATCAGCGCATTCATACGTGCAGATGCATCATTGATCGCGACGGCCTCAACGGAGTCGAAATAGCCTGCCTCATCACCTTTATAGTGATCCGCGACACGCTCACCTACAAAGCGCACGCCGGGATCGAAGGTTACAACCTTGTACAAACCTGTACCAATGCCATTAGCGATTGCGCCTGGAATATCGTCAGATGGGTAGATCAAAATGTGATAGTCAGACAGCAAGAACGGGAAGTCCGCATTACCAGACGCCAAAGTCATTTTGATTTCTAGATCGCTGACTTTTTCCATCGTTTCGATCGCTGCCACGATCGGCTGGGCCGCTGATTTCGCGCCCTCTTCGGTGTGCATATTCAAGGATGCGATCACGTCATCGGCACCAAACGGTTTTCCATTGTGGAAAGTCACGCCCGAGCGCAGTTTGAATGTCCATGTTTTCGCGTCAGACGAGGCTTCCCAGCTTTCTGCCAATTCGCCTTTAAGCTGACCATCTGCGCCGATCTCTGTCAGACAGTCAAAAACAGCACCATGCGCACATGTGATCATAAAGCTGTCAGAATGCGTCCGTCCGTCCCAGCTGTCAGACGTGTTCGCGCCTGCCAAACCAATACGTAGCGTGCCGCCTTTGTTTCCACCCATCGCGCTTACGGTCGGCGCAATGGCCGTTGCCGCAACCGTTGCCGCACCGGCCTTCAAGACCCCGCGGCGGTTCCATTGAAAAGTCATCAGTTTCTCCCTGTTGATGATCTGTTGAAGTCAAATTTATAGGATACTTTTGTTATTGGCCGCCCATTTTTTCCAAGGCCGCATCTCCGATATTGTCCGTTCCCCGCTCTTGAAGCAAGTTCGTGAGCCAGTCTGGGTCCATTTCTGGCACAGAAGACAGTAACAGATCCGTGTATGCGTGATGCGGAGGCGAAAACATTTCGTCTTTTGGTCCCGCTTCGACCACGCGTCCATCTTTCATGACGACAACCTCATCCGCAATTGCGCGCACCGTTGCCAAATCATGGGTGATAAACATGTAACTTAGCTTAAGCTCATCTTGCAAACGCGCAAGCAGCTTCAAAATACCTTCGGCAACCAACTGGTCTAAGGCGGAAGTCACCTCATCACATATTATAAATTTTGGCTCTGCGGCCAAAGCCCGTGCGATTCCAATCCGCTGTTTTTGCCCTCCGGACAATTCCGAAGGAAGACGATTGTAGTAGACTTTTGGATCAAGTTCGATCTGTTCCAGCAACTCATCCACACGCTTGCGCTTGGACGATCCCCGCAAGCCCATGTAAAATTCAACAGGGCGACCGATAATCTCGCCGATAGATTTGCGTGGGTTCAGCGCCGTATCAGCCATCTGATAGATCATCTGGATCTGGCGCAATTGATCCTTAGAACGTCTACGGTAATCAAGCGGTAAGTCTTGACCGTCGAGTTTCATCTTTCCACCAATCGGCGGTAATAGACCAGTGATGCAACGCGCCGTGGTTGACTTGCCCGATCCGGATTCTCCGACCACAGCAACGGTTCGGCCCTCATGGATATCAAAACTGACATCCCATAGGACTTGAACCGGCCCATAAGCCCCGTCAACATTTTCAACTGAAATGACGGGAACCGCATCTTTTGCCGGTGCCGGCTTTTGGTCACGAAGAAAACTGCGAACCGCCCAAAGGGACTTGGTGTAATCTTCGGTCGGATTTGTTAGCATTGTGCGTGTATCCGCCTCTTCGACCTCATCACCTTTAAGCAGAACCTTAATCTTGTCTGCCATCTGCGCCACCACAGCCAAATCATGCGTGATGTAGATCGCCGCCGTGTTAAACTGCTCAACAATATCTCTGATAGAGGCTAGCACTTCGATCTGGGTTGTCACATCAAGGGCGGTCGTGGGTTCATCAAAGATAATCAGGTCGGGGCGACATGACATCGCCATGGCCGTCATTGCACGTTGCAGCTGTCCGCCAGAAACCTGATGAGGATATCTAAATCCTATCTCGTCTGGATTGGGCAATCGAAGCTTACGATACAGCTCCATTGCATCTTTTTCAGAACTGGATTTGTTATCAACCCTATGCTGAACGGGTGCTTCAGTATGCTGATCGATAATCTTATGCGCCGGGTTGAAACTTGCGGCAGCCGATTGTGCTACATAGGCGATGCGTTTGCCCAAGAGTGCACGCTTTTGCGCCGCACTGGCATTGACCAAATCGATCCCGTCAAATTCGACTGATCCACCCGAAATCCGACACCCATCGCGCGTAAAGCCCATTGCCGCCAAGCCAATGGTCGATTTCCCCGCTCCGGACTCCCCGATCAAGCCCAATACCTCGCCTCGGTTGAGGTCCAAATCGACACCATTGACGATTTGGTTCCATGTTTCATCGGAGCGGCCTTCGATCTTTAGGCCTCGAACTTTTACAAGCTGATCACTCATCGCTTACTCCTTCAGGCCTGAGGATCGGTGCAGCATCCAATCCACAACAAAGTTTACTGCTATTGTTAGCAACGCAATCGCGCCTGCAGCCATAAGTGGCAAAGCGGCGGCCAATGGCACAAAAGCAGCGAAGTTAATAAATTGCGAGAGGTCGCGCACCATTGTGCCCCAATCGGCCAAAGGTGGCTGAATGCCGATGCCCAAGAAGGACAAAGCTGCAATCGTTAGGAACACAAAACAGAACCGCAATCCAAATTCCGCCAAGAGCGGCGCGTAAGCATTGGGTAAAATTTCCCGGAACACCAAATACAACAGCGTTTCCCCACGCAGCTTTGCCGCTTCGATATAGTCCATAACCACGATGTTCTGCCCAACCGCACGAGACAGGCGAAAGACCCGTGTTGAATCCAAGACTGCGATGATGATGACCATAAAGATGGTCACCAAAGCACGGCCCGAAATCTCGACCAAACCAAACAATATCGATACAGGACCGTCCGCAGCCATGTTCAGAGCAATCGTCGTCGCCGCGGTCATTAGCAGCAAGGCAAAGATCAATTGTGGGATCGCCATCAAAGCATCGACAATCCGGCTGACAATTTGGTCAAACCAACCACCCAAGATCGCTGCCAGAAATCCAAAGGTCGCGCCCAACAGGAAGGTCAGACAGGTTGTGACAAAAGCAATACCAACGGTGTTTCGGGCACCATAGATCAATCGGCTCAGCAAGTCGCGACCTAACTGGTCTGTGCCAAGCGGAAAGCGATCATCTCCGCCCACAGCGGCGCCACCAGGTAAGGTATTGAAAACACCCTCAAATACCTGTTCCTCGCCATAAGGTGCAATCCATGGAGCAAAAATTGCCACGATGGCATATGTCAGGATCACCAAAATGCCAAAAGACGCTGTCACCGGCATAGATCGAAACAGTTTTCGCGTGCCTTGCGTTCCCACAAACTCGCCCAATTTTTTGAACAGAAACCCCAACACGCCGGCGATGACCACGCCTTGGATCAACCAACGCATAAACTGGCCTTGCGTGTAAAAATAGACATAGCAAAGATATACAAGGATCAGGGCGGCAACTCCAAAACCAAGGATGTTGCCAACACTGGAATCGCGCCAATTTGTTTGCGCTGCGGATCGGCCGAGCATGCCAAAAGCGGCGATGGCGACAAGAATTTCGATCATCAATGTCACACTCATTTTGGATGCCTCAGACGTGGATTTGTGATTATCGACATGATGTCAGCCGTCAAATTCAGCAAAATATAGGCTGCTGCAAAAATCAAACAGCAGGCTTGAACGACAGGTATGTCGCGGAATTTCACAGCATCAACAAACAGCTGTCCGATTCCTGGATAAACGAAAACCACTTCGACAACGACAACCCCGGTGACCAGATAGGCCAGGTTCAAAGCAATCACATTGATAATTGGCGCCAGAGCGTTGGGCAAAGCGTGCCGTAAAATCACGCGCATGGGTTTCATGCCCTTCAGGCGCGCCATCTCAATATAGGGGCTGGCCAACAAGTTTATAATCGCAGCCCGCGTCATCCGCATCATATGCGCGGTCACAACGAAGGTCAGTGTCAACGCAGGAAGAAGTGTCTTTTCCAGCCGCTCGCCAAAACTCATATCTGCCGACACATTGGAAAGGGATGGCAACAACGGGTTCAAAACCGCCAAAAACAAAATCAATATATAGGCCAAGAAAAATTCTGGAGAGGAAATTGAACTCAGTGTGGCAACATTGACCACTCGATCATAGGTCGAGTTTCGATAGAGTGCCGCCAGAATACCAAGAAACAATGACAAGGGCACGGCAATCGCTGCGGCCACCAAAGCCAGAAACAAAGTGTTGTTGAACCTCGGACGCAACTGCTCTGTGATTGGAGTCAACTGGTCTCCGCCCAAATTGGACGCAAAAGAAAGCTGCGCATAAGACACACCCAAATCCCCAGTGAGCAGTGCGCCCAACCAATCAAAATATCGCGACACCGCAGAAACCGGATCGCCGTTCTCGTCTATAAGTCCCAGCTGTTCTCGGATCGAAGCTTTTGCTTCTTCGGTCGCACCTTGGCCCAAAATTGCTGCCGCAAAGTCACCTGGCAGCATATTTATCGCAAAGAAGATAAGAACTGAAACTGCGAACAATGTAACCAAGCCCAAGCCTAGTCGTTGAAGAATGATCTTCCAAACCTTCACAATGTTTCCCCGTTTTCTCGCCCGTCTCACGCAGGCATGCGTTCTACGTTACTCCCTAAAACCCTCAGGTCAAACGCTAAAACCAGCAAACGGGGTATGGTTTTAGCTTATCGGATGCCAAGCCCGGAAATTCAAAAACTCTGTTTCTTGTTTTACGCAAGTTCATCCATGACGCCTAAAAGGGCTGCACTGATTCCCGCTTCTGACAGCGAATGGCCCGAATTTGGCGCAATGATCAGGCGCGATAAAGGCCAGGCTTCATGTAGTTTAAACGCCGTATGGGGTGGGCAAATCATGTCATAGCGACCCTGCACGATCACGCCCGGAATATGCGAGATTTTATGCATGTTTTCCATGATATGATTATCTTGCTCTAAAAACCCTTGGTTGATGAAGTAATGGTTTTCAATGCGTGCGAAGGCACGCGCATAGGCCGCCGGGGTTGAGCCGTGATGCGTCGCGCCATCAATGGTTGCCAACGCACTTTCCCAAGCCGTCCAAGCGCGTGCGAATTTAGTTTGATCCGATTCGTCCGGTCCAAAAAGACGCTTATGATATGCACGGATCACATCACGCCGCTCACTTGGTTCCAGAATATCGGTCAAAAGCTGCCAACGGTCAGGAAAAAACTGAGCTGCGCCGCCGTCATAAAACCAATCCAGCTCGGCCTGCATCATCAAAAACACACCACGCAAAACCAATTGGCGCACTGATTCTGGATGGGTCTGTGCGTAAATCAGCGATAGTGTCGCCCCCCAAGATCCGCCAAAGACCACGAATTTCTCGATACTCAG
Source organism: Pseudomonadota bacterium (assembly GCA_039814625.1). Lineage (GTDB taxonomy): Bacteria > Pseudomonadota > Alphaproteobacteria > Rhodobacterales > Rhodobacteraceae > Amylibacter. Next base: position 110,170 of record JBCCAU010000002.1, on the reverse strand, counting down.
ATGCTTGCGGATCACTTCAATATCATTGACCAAATCCCAGGTGGTATTATTGGTCACACTGGCATGGGGACGCGACCGACCACAACCGCGCTGATCAAACAACACAATCCGATACAAATCGGGATGAAAAAAGCGCCGCATTCCCGGCGAACATCCACCGCCCGGACCACCATGCAGAATAATGACCGGAATACCGTTGGGATTACCGCATTCCTCGACATATAGGACATGCCCGTCCGACACCTCGAGCATTTCATACCGATACGGCTGAATTACTGGATAAAGGCGACGAGTTGCGCCAGTTTGACTATCGGCATTTCGCATGATTGCGCTAGCTCCCTAGATCAGACGTAGAAAATATCAACATAAAGGCAAGCAGACAATGAGTGTCAGCACCACAATAAACCCCGACGAGATTTCGAAATTTCAGGCGATGGCCGATGAATGGTGGGACCCCGAAGGGAAATTCAAACCCCTTCATCACCTGCATCCCTGTCGGCTCGACTATATTTGCAACCAGATCGCAGCAGAGTTTGGCCGCGATCTCAAAGCGGAAAAGCCTTTCCAAAGTCTGCGGATTTTGGATATCGGATGCGGTGGTGGTCTCTTGTCTGAACCGATGGCCCGTCTTGGCGCGGATGTCGTAGGCGCAGACGCCGCCGAGCGGAATATTCCAGTGGCCCAAATTCATGCAGCGCAATCAGGTTTGGATATAGATTACCGACACACCACGGCCGAAGCTATGGCAGACGCTGGTGAAAAATTCGACGTCATCTTGAATATGGAAGTGGTCGAGCATGTCGCCGACCCTCAACTCTTTCTCGATGCATGCTATAAACTATTGAAGACCGGTGGTTTGATGACATGTTCCACGCTCAATCGAAACCCAAAGAGTTATGTGTTTGCGATAATTGGTGCAGAATATGTGATGCAATGGTTGCCCAAGGGCACACATGAATGGAAGTTTTTCATCACACCTGATGAGCTTTATGGTTTTTTGCGAAAGGCCGGGCTGGACCCTGTGGATCGCAAGGGGATGAAATTGAATTTCCTGAGATGGGAATGGGAGTTGTCGCAAGACATGTCGGTCAACTACGTAACCACCAGCATCCGTCGCGACTAATCCAGTACACCACGAAGTTCACGCAAAAACGGCAATCCTTGGCGGACGCGATCCGCTCCGACAGCGGCCATCACGTCTTCAAACAAAGGCGCAATCGCGCGGACTGCGCTTTGACGAGCTGATAGGCCTGATGCCGATAGATCGACCCATTTGCGTCGTCCATCATCCCAGTCCGGGCGAATATGGACATATCCCAGGACTTCTAGTTTTGACAGGGTATTGGTCATCGCGCCTTTGGTGACGTTCAATGTCTTGGCCAATTGTGCAGGGGATCTTTCGCGCCCTAAACGGGCCAAATGATTCAATACCAAAAAATGTGATAACTCCATGCCCCTTGGCAAAGCCTGTGTCAGGCGTGCGTGGACCAAACCTTCAAGCGCCAAGACCTCTGAAAACAAAGCAATGGCAAGGGGATCTCCCTCTTCCTCGCTCATGGTCCAGAGTACTCGGCATCAGAATCGATCGCAGGCACTCGGGCGCGTGCTCTTGCAACCTCAGACAAGTCCACATCAATAACACTGTCGCCTGGCGGCGTTCCCATATCCAGCAAGACTTCACCCCAAGGAGCTACAACCAAGGAGTGCCCATAGGTTTGTCGAAGCGCTGCTTCTGAACCTCCATGGATTCCGGTCTGGGCCGGTGCCACCACGAAACATCCGGTTTCAATCGCGCGCGCGCGCAAAAGTATATGCCAATGCGCCTCGCCCGTGGTTTGTGCAAACGCTGCTGGGACGGTCAAGATTTGTGCGCCAGCTTGCGCCAGGGTCCGATACAAATAGGAAAACCGGAGATCATAACAGATTGATAGGCCCAGTTTGCAACCCGGCCCATCTGCCAAAACCACTGTCTTGCCGGGGCGATATCTAGCAGACTCGCGGAATCCTTCTGTCTCAGACAGTTGGACGTCAAACATATGGATCTTGTCATAGCGTGCCGTGATGATGCCATTGGGATCGATCAGAAATCCGCGATTGGCCAAGCGCCCATCAGCATCCCCGGATTTCAGCGCAAGGGATCCGACTTGCAACCAGACACCAAAAGTCTGCGCCGCGTCTTGCAGGGCGGCCAACACAATATCGTCCGGCTCCAATTGCAGAACCTGCTTTTGACGTGTCACATCCGTCTCAAGGCAATTGGTCACCTCGGGCGTGAAAACAATTTCTGCGCCTTTACCGACACAAGATGAGATCGCACTCAAAAGGAACGGAAGATTTTCGCTTGGCGAAGGTCCGACATTCAACTGTATCAGGCCAATTTTCATTTAAGCCGCCAGCAATGTGTCCAATTTTCCAGCACGATCCAGCGCATAAAGTTCATCTGAACCGCCGATATGAATAGTCCCGATGAAGATTTGTGGAACAGTGCGTCCACCATGCGAGCGCTTTTCCATCTCGACCCGTTTGTCGGGGTTCAGCATCACATTGATTTCAGTATAGGAAATCCCTTTGCTGTCGAGCAAAGCCTTCGCTCGGGCGCAATATCCACAGATCGGCGTCGTGTACATTTCAACAGGCTGCATGCATTCCCCAAGTAACATCCATATTAAACTATAGCGCTTCAGAGATTCGGTGCAACGCGCGCAAAGACAGAAATTGAGATCGCCTTAACTTTTGCAGAGTTAAGTGCAGTACATGCGGCTTTCAACGTCGCTCCACTTGTCATCACATCATCAACAAGGATCACATGACGGTCTTTCAAGCCCTCGGGTTGCTTTACGAAGAACGAGTTGGCTTGATTGGCCATCCGGTCTGGTCGCGTCATTGTTTTTTGTTGGACAACTGGGGTGGCCCGACCCAATGCATTTGGACGATATTCCAAATCAAGGCGCTTCGCGATATGTTCTGCCAAGAGTGCCGATTGATTGTATCTGCGGGATATCAGTCTGCGCCAATGCAAGGGAATGGGGATCACCAAAGCATTCGGCGAAGCAAGGCTGCGCGTCGTTGAAGCCATCCAATCACCCAGCTTGGGAACCAACTCCAGCCGATCACCATGCTTCAAAGACTGCGTTATCCGCGCACTCACCGACCCATAGACGGCAACCGCAACACCATCATCCCATGGGGGTGGATCGGAAAAGCACTCTTCGCACAAACCTGCACCCTCTCCGATCAAGGGCGTCCCACAAGCGCTGCATGCCAAGTCGTAAATAAACTCGGTCTCTGTCCAACATTTAGGGCAAAGACCGTTTGCAGCGTCCGTCTCGGCCCCGCATCCCATACACAAAGGTGGATAGATCGCTTCAACAAGCCTATGAGAAAAGTTTGATATGACAGACACCAGACGCCCTCTATTCGACTCATCCGCTTTGGCAGCTCATCGCGCCCGAGCCAACGAAGATGGAATGTTCCTGCATGACCTTGCCATTAGTTTGGTTAAGGAAAGACTTATTGAGGTCAGCCGCAACTTCGAAAAACCGGCGATCATCTCGTGGCAAGCGCAAAGATGGGCCGATGGGCTTGACCTTAATGCAACTTGCTTGAACGCTGACGAGGTTCTGCCACTCAGCAAAGATGACGGCTATGACTTGATGATTCATGCATTTGAGTTGCATTGGATGGAGGACCCAATCGGACAGCTGATCCAAATGCGGCGCGCCTTGAGTCCGGATGGATTGATGATCGCTGTGCTCTTTGGCGCGCAGACGCTGACCGCGTTGCGCACCGCATTAACCAAGGCCGAGATAGCGGTCCGTGGCGGCCTATCTCCGCGCATGGCCCCACTTGCCGATCTGCGGGATTTGGGTGGCTTACTGCAGCGGGCCGGCTATGGGCTGCCGGTAGCCGACAATCATTTGCAGGAGGTATCCTATGCAACCGGCATCAATTTGATGCAGGATTTACGCGCTATGGGTGAAACAAACGCACTGGCCGGACGGGTCCGTCATTTCACTGCGCCGTCCGTTTTACGCGCAGCTTTCAATGATCTTGAGGGCACTCAACCACTGACTGTTACCTTTGAATTGTCTTTTCTCACGGGTTGGGCCCCCTCTGAAATACAGCAGAAACCGCTCAAACCTGGCTCTGCCACACATTCTCTTGCTGCGATCCTTGATGAGATAGGTCAGAAAGACCGCTCTTGAATTGCGCGTGCTTTAAGTTACCTCCCCGCGATCAGATATGAAGAGAAGACAATGTTGAACGCCGTGACCACATCTGACCGACTAGAACATGCACCGTCCGACCACCCTTTCGTAAAACCTGCGAAGATTGGCGTGGTGATTGCAAATCTGGGTACGCCGGATGCGACAGATTATTGGTCTATGCGCCGTTACCTCAATGAGTTTCTATCGGACCGCCGTGTGATCGACTATTCACCTTGGTTGTGGCAGCCTCTCCTGCAGCTCATCATTTTAACAAAGCGTCCTTTTTCGTCTGGCGAAGCGTATCGAGGCATCTGGAACACAGAAAAAGACGAAAGCCCGTTGCTGACCACCACCCGAGAGCAATGCGAAAAACTCTCGGTTGACATGTCAAAACTTTATGGAGACCAAGTGATCGTCGATTTTGCGATGCGCTATGGCAACCCCTCCACGGACAGTGTGCTGAACAAATTGAAAGAAGCCGGTTGCGAAAAGATCATCTTCTTCCCGCTTTATCCGCAATATTCTGCGCCCACTACGGCCACGGCGAATGACCAGGCTTTCCGGTCTTTGATGAATATGAATTGGCAGCCTTCCATGCGAACGGTTCCGGCCTATTACGACCATCCACTTTATATCAAAGCGCTCGCGAAATCGGTTAAAGACGCCTATGCAAAGGCCAAAGTGGAACCGGATATTTTGGTCACTTCATATCACGGAGTACCAGAGCGCTACCTGATGGAAGGCGATCCCTATCATTGCCAGTGCCAAAAAACGACTCGCCTTCTGAAAGAAGAGCTTGGCTGGGCGGACGATAAAATCCGTACAACCTTCCAATCCAAGTTCGGGCCCGAAGAATGGCTGAAACCTTATACCGTCGAAGAGGTCGCACGCCTGGCCGAAGATGAAGGCAAAAAAAACATCGCCATCATGGCACCCGCTTTTTCATCTGATTGCGTTGAGACTTTAGAAGAGATCAATGAAGAGATTTATGAAAGCTTCGAAGAAGCTGGCGGAGAGGGTTTCCTCTATATTCCATGTCTCAACGCAGATGCTGCTCATATCGACATGATGCGCGAAATCGTGAAACAGGAATTGGGCGGCTGGGTCTAAACCCAGTCTCGAATGATCGGTATCAGGGGAATATCAGCAGGTGGCATCGGATAGTCTCTTAGATCTTTGCTACGCACCCATTTTAAAACCTGGCCCTCGCGCGCTTTCGCAATCCCTTGCCATTTTCGGCACGCATAAAGTGGCATCAAAAGGTGAAACGTTTCATATGTATGGCTCGCGAAGGTAAGCGGCGCCAAACAACTTTCCCAAGTGTTGATCCCCAACTCTTCATCGAGCTCTCGGATCAAAGCAGCCTCAGGCGTTTCACCGGCTTCAATCTTACCGCCAGGAAATTCCCAAAGCCCTGCCATGTCTTTGCTCTGCGGACGTTGAGCCAACAAAATACGACCATCAGGATCGATCAGGCACACAGCTGAGACCAGAACCGTTTTCAAGACCGGTAGTCCGCATTGATCGTAATGTATTGATGACTCAGATCGCAGGTCCAAACGGACGCTGCACCCGCACCCATGCCCAGCGCCACGGTAATCAAAAGATCGGCGTTCTTCATATAAGCTGCACCATCTTCTTCGCGATAATCATTTGCGACCCATCCCTCGCGCGCAACTTCAATCTCGCCAAATCGAATGCTCAGCTTATCGCGGTCAGCAGGTTCCCCCGCTTTGCCAACCGCCATTACAATGCGACCCCAATTGGGGTCTTCGCCCGCTATCGCAGTTTTCACCAATGGCGAATTTGCGATCGACAAGCCGACCGTTTTGGCCGAGGCATTATCAACCGCACCTTCAACCCGAATTTCGACAAACTTAGTGGCCCCTTCTCCATCTTTCACAACTTGATGGGCCAAGTCTAACATGACTTGGTGAAGGGCGGTCTCGAAGGCCGCCTCATCAGAGTTGGAAACTTTAGGGCCTTCACCGGTAGCAACGACCAATATCGTATCAGAGGTTGAGGTATCGCTATCAACCGTGATGCAATTGAAAGTCTGATCCGTAAGGCGGCCAACCATTTCTTGCAAACGTGGTTGCGCGATCTTCACATCAGAAAAAAGATGCACAAGCATTGTTGCCATATCAGGCGCGATCATTCCCGATCCCTTGGCAAAACCGATAATCTTGGCAGGGCCTTCAGAAAGATCAACTGTCGCCTGTGCTCCTTTCGGATATGTGTCGGTTGTCATGGTGGCGCGCGCTGCACGCTCGGCCTGATCTGGGGCCAGCATTCCTGCCAAATCACTGATCCGCTCTGTGATCCGATCATCTGGCAGAACCTCTCCAATCACTCCTGTAGAGGCAGTAAAGACCCGCGACTGAGGCACGTGCGTGACCCTTGCAACCTCCGCGGTGATCCGTTCGACTGATCTTAAACCATTGCCACCTGTAAACGCGTTTGCATTTCCCGAATTGACAAAGATCGCCACTGGGCCTGCCGTTTTGGCCAGTTCCAATTTGATTTCGCAATCCAAAACCGGGGCAGACCGTGTTGCAGATTTTGTAAAAGTTCCGGCAACAACGGATTGATCGCCTGCCACTGCCAGCATCACGTCATCCCGGCCTTTGTATTTTATGCCGGCAGCCAGCGCCGCAAACTGCAATCCTGAAATCTCAGCCAGCGCGGGAAAACCACTAGCCGGGGCCAGTGGCGACACATGAGAAATCTCAACCATTTGAACTAGTCCAAAAGACTGCCATCCCGAATTGCGGTAAAGTCAAACTCTACGTCTGAGCGGGTCACATCGCCATCTGCCTCCAGTTGGGTGATGCGCATCTCGATGGCCTGTTGCCGCAACTGCTCTTCCAAAGCACCATAGCGTTGATCAAGTGTCGGGGGCATCGTATCCCGCGTTTCAATCAGGTTTATAACATGCCAACCAAAATCCGTTTGGATCGGGCCTGCGACAGACCCAACTTCCATCTCTTGGACGGCAGCGTCAAAACTGGGCACCATTGCGCCCGGGCCAAACCATCCCAACTCACCGCCATTTGGACCTGAAGGACCAATGGATTTCTCCTGTGCAAGTTCGGCAAAATCTGTCCCATTATCCAACATCTCTATCAGGGCAGTAGCCTCTTCCTCAGTTTCCACCAGAATGTGTGCGGCAAAGAACTCTTTTGTTGCGGTATAGCCCTCAACCTCAGCTTCATAGGCCGCTAGGATATTCTCTTCGCTGGCCGCTTCGGAAGCAATGAAAGCCAAGGCTTCGGATGCCAAAACCGTTCGCGTTTCATTTTCCACAGACAGTTGGGCAAAGGCCGTTTCAGTATTCACGGTCGAGGCCAGAAGCTGCTGTTGGACCAATTGATCCAAAATTCCGTTATACAAAACCTCTGCTTCAACTTGATCATACTCTGCCGGCAAACGTGAAGCCAGGGCTACAACATGACCCAAAGTGATCTCGGTTCCGTTGACCTCGGCAAGGACTGTCGCCGGGTCTGGCGTCTCCGCCTCTTGGGCAACAAGCGGCAGCGCCAGCGCTGATACGCCAATCATAAGGGATGCAATAAGACTTTTCATAAAGGAGGCTCCGATCAGTCGGTTAAACTGCTAATTTCATCTTTGTGTTCTCAGACAGGCGGCACTTCGTTGACTCCCCAAAACCGCATCCTTACATGCGGGTTTCGGCAGAATACCAACTGGCGCGACCCAGTCAGCCATGCACTTAACGGCGATTTGCGCATCCGACAAGGAAACGGCGCGACATCGGCGATCACGGGCGCGTTAGAACAGACGAGGAAGGACTTCAATGCTCGGTCTAGACACAATGACCAAACGCGTTTTTGGGACGGCAAACGATCGCAAAGTCAAAGCGGTCAAACCTCTCGTCGACAAGATCAATGCTATGGAAGAGGAGATCAAAGCCCTCACCGATGTGGAACTTAAAGCCAAGACATCGGAATTTCGCGACCGGATCGACCATGGGGAAACCCTTGATCAGCTGTTGCCAGAGGCGTTTGCCGTTGCACGTGAGGCCGGTTACCGTGTGTTGGGACTGCGCGCCTATGATGTGCAGCTGATCGGTGGCATCTTTCTGCATCAATGTAATATCGCCGAGATGAAGACAGGCGAAGGCAAGACACTTATGGCAACTTTACCGGTTTACCTGAACGCGCTGACAGGTCGTGGGGTCCATGTGGTCACCGTGAATGACTACCTCGCGCGCCGGGATGCCGAATGGATGGGCCGCGTTTATGAAGCACTGGATATGACAACTGGTGTGGTGGTGCCAGGTGTCGATGGTCAAGAAAAGCTAGACGCCTATGATTGCGATGTCGTCTACGCCACAAACAATGAGCTTGGTTTCGATTATCTTCGCGACAACATGAAATCCGAACTGAGCGAGATGGCCCAGAGGGACCATTTTTTCGCGATTGTGGATGAGGTCGATTCAATCCTAATTGACGAGGCACGAACGCCTTTGATTATCTCAGGACCCGCGGATGATCGCACAGAACTGTACACAGAATTAGATAAGCTTGCCCCTGACATTTCAGCAGAGCTTTACGAGCTTGATGAAAAGGCCCGCAATGTGACCCTGACCGATGAGGGCAATGAGTTTGTCGAAGCCGAACTGATCGCGCGTGGTTTGCTTGAAGAGGGGCAATCCCTCTATGATCCAGAAAGCGCAACTTTAGTTCATCACGTCAATCAGGCTTTGCTGGCCCATGTCCTTTTCAAACGCGATAAGGATTATATTGTGCGCAACGATCAGGTTATTTTGATCGATGTGTTCACGGGCCGAATGATGGAAGGCCGCCGTCTGTCCAATGGTTTGCATCAGGCCATCGAAGCCAAAGAAAATGTGACCATCAATCCAGAGAACGTCACCCTCGCTTCCGTCACCTTTCAGAATTACTTCCGCCTCTATGAGAAATTGGGCGGGATGACCGGTACGGCAAAAACCGAAGAAGAAGAATTTATGTCCATCTACGGTCTGGGTGTGGTCGAAATTCCGACTAACAAGCCCATTGCGCGCGAAGATGAAGATGATGCGATCTATCGCACAGGGGATGAAAAATACCGGGCCATTGTGCAAGAGATCGCTCTGGCACATTCGCGTGGACAACCAACTCTGGTTGGAACAACATCCATCGATAAATCAGAGGTTCTTTCAACCATGTTGAAAGACAAAACCTTGCTGAAATCAATCGCACAAACACTTGCAGATCAATCCAACGCTGCTAAGAAACCCGAAGAAAAGGCCGAGCTTGCCGAACAAGCCAAAGCTGTCGCGGCGCTTGCGAAAACCAGCATCAAGCACAATGTCTTGAACGCACGATTCCACGAACAAGAAGCCAATATCGTTGCTGATGCAGGCGTGCCTGGGGCCGTCACCATTGCAACAAATATGGCGGGTCGCGGAACCGACATTCAACTGGGCGGAAACTTAGACAATCGTGTAGCCCGCGCTTTGGAAGACGAAAAGAACACTAAATCAGAAGAGGTTCTGCGGGCAGAAATTGGTCAAGAAATCGCTTCGGCAAAATCCGCGGCTTTGGCAGCTGGTGGGTTGTTTGTTCTGGCAACAGAGCGGCACGAAAGTCGGCGGATCGACAACCAATTGCGTGGACGTTCTGGACGTCAGGGCGATCCCGGACGTTCGGCTTTTTTCTTGTCGCTAGAAGATGATCTGATGCGGATCTTCGGATCAGACCGGCTTGAGAAGATGCTTTCAACATTAGGTATGAAAGAGGGCGAGTCGATCGTTCACCCATGGGTCAACAAGTCTTTGGAACGCGCTCAAGCGAAGGTTGAGGGGCATAATTTTGACATCCGCAAACAGCTTTTGAAGTTTGATGATGTTATGAATGACCAGCGTAAGGCAATCTTTGAGCAGCGTCTTGATATCATGGAAAGCGAGGACTTGTCCGAGATCACCAAAGACATGCGCGACCAAGTGATTGATGACCTAATCGTAGCACATATTCCACCAAAATCCTACGCAGATCAGTGGGATGGCAAGGGTTTACAGGAAAGTGTAGCGAAGATTTTAGGCTTCCGCATTCCAGGAGAGGCCTGGGTTACCGAAGATGGAATGGACGAGGATGCCATACGAGAGCGCCTTACACTGGCAGCCGATAAACTGATTGAGCAAAAGACCAAAAACTTTGGTGCAGATCTAATGCGCACACTCGAAAAACAAATTTTGCTGAACACAATTGATCGAAAATGGCGCGAGCATTTGATCACGCTCGAACATCTGCGCTCTGTCGTTGGATTTCGCGGCTACGCGCAGCGCGATCCGCTAAACGAGTATAAAACCGAGGCGTTCCAGTTGTTCGAAACCATGTTGGACAGTTTGCGCGCAGATGTGATTAGCAACCTGTCCCATGTCCGTTTGATGTCTGATGAAGAACGACAACAAATGCTCCGCGAAGAACAGAAAGCCGCACAAGAAGAAATCGCCGCAAAAAACGGCTTTGACGAAAATGATCCGACAACATGGGGCAATCCAAGCCGAAACGATCTATGCCCATGCGGGTCTGGTAAGAAGTTCAAACATTGCCACGGCAAAATATAGTGACGCAAAAGGCGCCGACCATTTATGCACGATCCGAACAACGACCAAACAAATAGAGACGCCGTCCTAGAGGTTGTTCGAAAAATGAAACCTTTTGACAGTGGCATTCCCTTGGTTCGTTACGGCGGAGATTTCGACGGCGGGTACCTTTTGCCCAACGACTTTGATGGTATCTCGGCCTGTTTTTCACCTGGCGTTAGCAAAATCGCAGATTTCGAAAACGATATGGCCCGGGTTTATGGAATGCCTTGCTATATGTGCGACTACAGCGTGGATGCATTACCGATCAATCATGACTTATTTGACTTTGAAAAAGTGTTTTTGGGCAAAGAAACAATTGATGAGTTTATGACCTTGGAAGATTGGATCGACCAAAAGTTCCCTGAATGGGATGGTCAGGACTTTATCCTTCAAATGGATATCGAGGGCGCAGAATATGATGTTTTACCCAACATTTCGCGTCGTTTAATGTCCTCTTTTCGGATCATCGTTTTAGAGATCCATTATTTAAGACGGGAGCTTCAACCAAAGAATATCGCGGCCTTCTCGAACTTTATAGATGTCTTAACGCGCGATCATCAAATTGTTCATCTCCACCCAAACAATCACGGAGGAGATCAATCCTTGGCCACAGTTTTTGGTATTCAAGTCCCTAGAATATTGGAGTTGACCTTGCTACGCAAAGATCGCACCAAACAGCATCAGCCCATCAGAAATTTTCCACATCGCTTGGACCAAAAAAATGTCGCAACCAAGCCTGATGTCGTTTTACCAACCGAATTTTACAGCTAACCCAAAAGGCCTTGGGCGCGAAAACTGACTTCGTCATTTCGGCCAACGACGACATGATCGTGAAGCGCAATCGAAAACAGTCCCAATGCGGCCTCAACCTGCCTTGTCATTGTGATGTCGGCATCACTTGGGGTCGGGTCACCCGAAGGGTGATTGTGGATCAAGATAACGGCACCTGCACCCAATTCTAACCCACGTCGCGCGATTTCTCGAGGATAAACCGGAACATGATTGATCGTACCGGACTGGCTGAGATCATCGGCCAACAGAAAGTTTTTAGAATTCAAATACAGAACGCGCAAATGCTCTGTCTCGCGATGCGACATTGTCGTACGGCAATAGCGAACCAGTTGCTCCCATCGGGACATCATGATGTGTTGTCGCAACTCGCTGGTTGCGAACCGGTGCGCCAATGCCTCGACCAATTTAAGATCAAAAGCAATCGCATCTCCCACACCACCTGTCGATTTCAACGCGGAGAAACGGGCGGAACAGGCGGCCGAAAAACTTCCAAATTTCTCGATTAAAATGCGTGCGACCTCTTTTGTATTTTGCCGTTTCAACGTCCGAAACAAATACAGTTCCAATAACTCATAATCGGCGAGCGCGTCCGCGCCACGCTTTATAAAACGTTCACGCAAACGCGCCCGATGACCTGTCTGAACATCGAAAATCGGTGACGGAGTCATATCACCATCCTCAAAATCAAAGGCCAAGGTCTTCGCATCACCCATTTATTGATTTGACGCAAAATTGGTTAAGAAAACGCTAAGCGTAGGTCGGATGAAAGGTGTTCGTCAGCGATTGTGTAAAAATGTCGACACCATCGGCTGTGACACCTACCGAGTGTTCAAACTGCGCAGAAAGAGACTTATCCTTCGTGACCGCAGTCCAGTTGTCAGCCAATATCTTGGTCTCTGGGCGACCTAAATTCACCATAGGTTCGATGGTAAAGAACATACCTTCTTCCAAAACGGGACCCGTCCCCCATTTGCCATAGTGAAGAACATTTGGCGGCGAGTGGAACACGCGCCCCAACCCGTGACCGCAAAAGTCGCGGACAACCGACATACGCTGCGCCTCAACATAGCGTTGGATGGCGGCACCAATATCGCCGAAAGTGTTGCCAGGCCTTACTTGGTCTATCCCAATCATCAACGCGTCATGCGTGACTTGGACCAAACGCTCGGCCTTGCGGTTCATTTTGCCAGCCACATACATCCGACTGGTATCGCCATGCCAGCCATCCAGAATGGCTGTCACATCAATGTTCAGAATATCGCCGTCCCGCAATTTCTTATCATGGGAAGGGATCCCGTGACAAACAACATGGTTGATCGAAATGCAGCTTGATTTTGGATAGCCTTTGTAACCCAACGTGGCAGGCACCGCATTATGATCCACGATGAATTCATGACAGCGCTGATCCAGTTCTTCTGTGGTGACGCCCGGCACGACATAATCTGCAATCATATCCAATGCGCGCGCGGCCAATTCACCTGCCTTATGCATGCCGCGAAAATCCTCTGATCCGTGCAGCGTAATCCCGTCGCGTGTCAAAGACTGTCTTCCTTCCACAATCATTCTCCTTCGAGGCATGCCCCTAGCGCAATTTTGACTCAAGGGACAGGGTCGCATTCAGGTCACCGTTCGTGACATTTGATGTCAGTCGTTTATCTGTCCCGATAGAGATAGGAGCCTTTATGAAAAACCCAACTGCCGTCATGATTGTCATTGGGGATGAAATTCTCTCTGGCCGCACGCGTGACGCGAATATGCACCATATCGCCAAAGAGCTGACACTTGCGGGAATAGACCTGATTGAGGCGCGTTTCATCTCTGATGATGGCGATCAAATTGTCAAAACGATCAATGCCGTTCGGGAAAAACAGGACTATGTTTTCACATCCGGGGGAATTGGGCCAACACATGACGACATCACGGCAGATTGCATCGCAAGGGCTTTTGGGGTCAAAATCGATATACGTGAAGACGCCCGGCGCGTCCTTGCAACCAACTACCCAAACGGAGAGGCAGACCTCACGCCAGCACGGCTGCGGATGGCTCGGATTCCCGATACAGCCAAGCTGATCGACAACCCGGTCTCAAAAGCGCCTGGCTTTTCGATAGGCAATGTTCATGTGATGGCGGGGATCCCTTCGGTTTTCAATGCGATGCTGGCAGGTTTACTCCCAACCTTGATAGGCGGACGCCCCGTTCAGTCTGAAAGCATTCGCATTGAAAAACCTGAAAGTGTAATCTCAGCCCCGCTTGGCGCAATCGCCAAAGCGTTCCCTGAGCTATCGATCGGATCCTATCCATTTTACGAAGGTCAAAGCTATGGCACAAATGTCGTGGTGCGCGGAATTGTTGAAACGAAGATCAGTGCGGCCATGTCCCGTATCAAAGCCGAGCTTTTATGAGCGCGCCAGATTGGTTTGCCATCATTGATGCAACCTGGCCCGCAGCGGCGTATTACAAAGAGAGCGGATGGATTATCCGAGAAGGTCAGGGCGGAGGCAAACGCGTCTCGGCCGCCAGCGGATCAGGGGACATTGCGCAGGCCGAGAAAGCCCAGCGCGCACTTGGCCAAGATTTGCTTTTTATGATCAGGCCAGAAGACGCCGCACTAGACGCAGAGCTTGATAGGCTGGGCTATGTCATCATTGATCCCGTTGTTGTTCTGGCTAAAGCCTTAACAACACCCAAGGCAGACGCGCACCAGAACACGCCAAGCGATGCAACTATTGGACTCTGGGAGGCAGGTGGTATCGGGCCGGCGCGTCGCGCAGTTATGAACCGCGCTCGAGGCGTTAAAACTGTGATCCAAACCAAAGGCGGTTGTGGTTTTGTTGCGTGCCATAATGACGTCGCAATGATCCATGCCCTAGAGGTTGCAGCAGACCGCCGCGGGCTAGGCATCGGCACGGCTTTGGAACAACAGGCCTGCACTTGGGCGCCAACACGCAAAATCTCGGCCCTCACGGTTGCAACAAACAAGGCTTCACGTGCTCTGTTTAAGAAAGCTGGATATTGTGAAGTGTCTTTCTATCACTATCGAATCAAAGACCCTGACGCTTAAACGCATCGATGAGAAAATCGAGAAAACTTCGTAGTTTTGGCTGAATAAAAGGTCCTGACGGATAGACTGCCGAAACCGTCCGCTCCTCTGGTGTGATCGCCGGAAACAACTGTTCCAGTTGGCCGCTTGCAATCGCGCCACCGACCATAATATCGGGCAAATAAGCAATCCCGACACCATCTATTGCCGCCCGCAAAAGGGACATACCATCATTGATGGTCAGCGGAGAATTGAGCGCGCGAATGGGCACCGTACCACTTCCATCATCAATGGCCCAAACTGTCCCGGTTTGATTATTTGAGAAATGCAAAAGATCAAACGCTTCGATCTCTTTCACTGTATTCGGGTGGCCTTTCGCAGACAAATAAGCCGGTGCTGCGACCAAGACCATCCGAAAAGAAGACAACTTTCGCGCCATCAAACCACTATCAGGCAACGGGCCGATCCGAATGGCCAGATCATACTTGTCGGCCAATAAATCAACGATCCGATTTTCCAAAACCAGATCAACACAAATATCAGGGAACGCGCGCAAAAACTCAGTTGCCATGGGCGCGATCAAGGTTTGTCCAAGATCCATCGGGGCGGTGACCCTCAAACGCCCTTGCGGCGACGACTGCATGGATGCGACCATCACATCCGCATCTGACGCGATCTTTAAAACGCGCACCGCCTCTTGGTAGTAAGACAGGCCGATCTCCGTCGCCTGAACATTGCGCGTCGTCCGATCAAGAAGCCGCGCGCCAAGCCGGTCTTCCAAGGCGCTGATTTGCTTTGACACAGCAGACTTTGACAAGCGCAAACGCCGTGCGGCATCTGTGAAACCGCCTGTTTCGACCACTGCAACAAAGGATTCCATTTCCGAAAAACGGTTCATTCGACAAATCTACCTAAAAAAACAACGCGCAGAAAGTGATTACACCAGACTTATTCATAATCTTTAGTCCCCTATAGCCATCAGGTGTGAAATCTCTTATGAAATGTTGCGATGAATTTCCCAGTGGAAAGAACTGAACTTAGCTATCTGTTGCATCTCGGAATGCACAAAACGGGTTCGACTTTCATTCAAACGACACTCAAAAAGAACACTCGTCGCTTAAGAAAAGCTGGGGCCTTCGTGATCGACCATGATTTTCCCGAGGCGCGCAAGGTAAGACGGCGCGCATATACCCAGATTAGAAACCAAACCAAAGCCGCCGCTGGCGCGATAGAAACTCTTAAAAGTATAAATTCAGAAATCCTTGAGCGCGCAAGAAAAGCCGGTGCTCAGGTCGTGATTGATACAAATGAAAACTATATCGGCACGCCACTTTATACAGAGTTGTTGGAAAAACGTAGTCCCGCACAGTTCTATCCTTTGGCTAAGGACCTGATCGGGTATTTGACACAAGGGATCGATCGTCAAAGCCTGACGATGTTTCTCATGTTGCGCCCACATAGCGCTTATCTCAGATCAATCTATGCGGAAGGTATAAGGAACTTAGTCCTTCAAAACACGCTCGACCAGTTCTTACATCAGGTCGATTTGGCAAGCATAAGCTTTGCGGATTTGATTGCCGACATTCAGCAGCATGTAGATGCAAAAAACTTCTATGTATTTTCATCTGAGGACATGAACGCAGGACCTCCAAATTGGCTTAAATTTGTTTTTAAAGAAGTCGGGCTTTCACAGGGCAATTTAAAATACACCAGCGAAGTTGTCAGACAAAGCCTGTCCAAAGACCAGATCGAAAAATTGATTATTGCGCAAGAAAACGTTCGGCAAAAGAAACTGTCTATCGAGGAGCTGGTTGAACTTCGCGATCGCTATATTATCGCGCCCGGGAGGGCCCGTAAGAAAATAACGTTCCCGCAAGACATCGCCTCTAAATGGGGCGATCAATGGTCCGCGGACTGGGCGTATTGTCAAAGATATATCCGTTCACCCGAATAATTTGCTTGCGCCAAGCGCATATCCATAGCCTTCTTCGTAAAAACCGAGACGTGGATATGAACAAACATCTAATCAATCACCGCCCCACAGAAGAGCTGGTTCAACTCAACGCGGACCACCATATCCAACCTTTTGCAGATGGCGCGGTGACCAAGGGACCAGGGTCACGTATTATCTCGCGCGCAGATGGCGTTTATTTATACGACAATGACGGGGTACAAATACTTGACGGTATGGCCGGTCTATGGTGCGTGAATATCGGCTATGGGCGCAACGAGTTGGCCGAAATCGCAGACCGCCAAATGCGCGAACTACCTTATTACAATACATTTTTTCAAACGGCGCACCCACCAGTGGTCGAACTGGCCGCTAAGCTTGCACAGATCGCGCCTGGCGATTTGAATCAGGTGTTCTTTGGCAATTCTGGCTCTGATGCCAATGACACAAATCTTCGCTTTGTGCGTCACTATTGGTCCGCAATGGGCAAGCCTTCCAAACAGGCGGTGATCTCGCGCTTAAACGCGTATCACGGATCGTCAATCGCAGGGACATCTTTGGGCGGTATGCTGCATATGCATGCTCAGGGCGGCGTTATGCCAGGCATCCATTGGATTGACGAACCGAACTACTGGGTAAATGCACATGAGGGAGAGGACCGCGCCGAATTTGGTCAGCGTATGGCAAAACAGCTCGAAGATAAAATTCTTGAACTGGGCGAAGCGAACGTCGCGGCTTTTATCGCAGAACCAATCCAAGGAGCCGGTGGTGTAATTGTCCCACCAGACAGCTACTGGCCTGAGTTACAGCGTATTTGTGACACCTATGAAATCCTCTTGATCGCTGACGAAGTGATCACGGGCTTTGGTCGCACCGGGCCATGGTTTGCATCTGAGACATACAACATTCGACCAGACATCATTACCATCGCGAAAGGCTTGTCATCAGGCTACATGCCGATCTCCGCATCCATCATCTCAGATAAGATCGCCAATGATTTTGCCGCCAAGGCCGGGCCATTCTTCCATGGATACACCTATTCTGGACACCCCGTTGCAGCGGCCGTGGCCCTGGAAAACATCCGTATTCTAGATGAAGAGAAAATCATTGAGACCTGTGGCGTTGAAATAGTTCCCTATTTTGAAACGCAATGGGCAACGCTTGCCGATCACGAACTGGTCGGAGAGACCCGCCAGAAGGGCATGTTGGGGGCCATTCAACTGACACCCGACGCAGGCAGTCGCGCCGTTTTTCATACTCCTGGAAAGGCAGGCATTATTTTGAAAGACGCTTGTATCTCAAATGGCGTCATGTGCAGGGGCATCAAAGACAGCCTCGCCGCCTCGCCGCCTCTGATTTTCACCAAAGACAATGTCGATGAGCTGGTCAGCAAAGTTGCCAAATCTTTGGACGATGCCGTTCCTCTTATCCAGCAAGCAGGGCTTCTGCGCTAATCATCTTTTCCGTTTGGATTTGATTGTAATACCTGCAAGTGAATTTTGCGATACAAAAGGGCGTCTCCAAGGCGCCGCTCCGTCGATCACAAAGCGATCGAAACTCAACTCAGGACCTTCAGCGCCCGCAATTGCGGAAAAGCACGCCACGAGATCAGGGCTGTTGCCAGACACATCGCTCCTCCGATAACCACAGACGGGACAGGTCCAAAGGCCGCGGCCATCGTGCCGGCCCGGAAATCACCTAATTCGTTTGAAGCATTTATCGCGACGGAATTGATCGCGCTTACGCGACCCCGCAGGGCGTCAGGGGTCCGCAATTGGACCAAAGTCATGCGGACATAAACGCTTAACATATCCGTGGCACCATAAAGCAGCAGGGCAATCAAAGATATCCAAACCGTCGTGCTCAAGCCAAAAACCAAGATCGAGCATCCAAAGGCCATCAGCGCCGCCAAAAACATCCGGCCCATATGGAAGGTTGGCGTTGTGCGGGCCAGGATCAGCGCCACAACCAAAGCTCCAAGACCGGGCGCTGCGCGCAAAACACCAAGAGTTTCTGGCCCCGCACCTAAGATGTCTTGGACATAAATCGGCAACAGCCCCATTACGCTCCCGAATAAGACGATTATCAAATCAATCAAAACAGCAGCCAGCACCAAGGGCTCTCGCCCCATATGCTGAAACCCACCCGTAATACTCTCCCAATTCAGAGCAGCGCCTTCTGAAATCCGAAGATTGGCGCGATACAGCAGCGACAAAACCGCCGCCAAACCAAAACAAACCGCAGACACAAAGTAAGATCCATAGTTCACCGTAGCAATCAGGATGCCGCCCAATGCAGGCCCACCCAACTGCCCCAGTTTCAGCACGCTTGATGACATCGCAACGGCTCTAGGGAAAAGATCCTCTGGCACCAAATTTGTCAGCAGCGCTTGCTGTGCTGGATGCGTGAAACTGCGCGCGGTTCCATGAAAAACCAACAGCAAGTAAATTAACCAGAACTGTTCAGGAGGATTTAGAAAGAATAGAGCAACAGCGATGACAGCCACAGCATCAACACTATTGCTAATCAACAAAATGAACCGCCGATCCACCTGATCTGCCACCCAACCGGCAACCAAAAAACTCGCAATAAAAGGGAGGAATTGCACAAGCCCAATAAGACCCAGCGCCAACGGATTTTCCGTGATCTTATAAATATGCCAACCAACAGCCACAGACAAAATCGTGGACCCAAAGATCATCACCAAGCGCATCCCCATGAAGATGACAAAATCTCGGATGGTCAGCAATTCGGACATAAGGCACCTCTCAAAGGGGCTGCGTACGATATCACGGCAAAAGCCCTTGCGAAAGTGTTAAATTTTTCGTCCGTTGGTTGAAAGTGAGCATTGGGGTGATAATGGCGAAGAGTTTGACGGCAGGTGTTATGGACTTAAACGGACAAATCCGAGGCAAACGCTTTCCTTTATCGAAACGGGACGTCTTAGAAACAGAAGGCTTCCGAATGCCGGTTTCCCTTATGGGTGTCGATATTTGGGGGCGCGACGCCGAAGGATCAAGGCTCGTGTTTGAGACCGGCGATGCAGACGGAAAAGTCATCCCAACGGATCGCGGACCACTGATCACCAAACTGGGCGATCGCGAAGAGATGTTTCTGCCTTGCATGCTCTTTACCGATGATGACGCGCCCTTTGCAGCAGATCCAAGGCAAGCCTTGTCTAAGGTTTCCGGGGCATACGCGGGTCTTGGCCTAACCCCCGTTGTCGCAACCGAGCTTGAATTCTACCTGACCGACCCCAAAAAAATTTATGCAACCTCGCAACGTTCAAACCGCATTTTGGATGAGTACAATATGGTCAGCATTGAAGAATTGGGTCAGATCGGCCCATTTCTTGATGACCTTTACCGCGTTTGCGATGATCTGAATATTCCAGCCGACACTGCAATCTCTGAAAATGGCGAGGGCCAGTTCGAGATAAATCTCAAACATGTGGACGATCCCATGCGCGCCGCTGACGACGCCGTTTTTTTTAAACGCACCGTCAAAGCAGTTGCAAAACATCACAAACTTGCAGCGACCTTTATGGCTAAACCGTTTATGGATCGGTCGGGAAACGGGTTTCACGTCCATTTTTCAATCCTCAACACAGAGGGCAAAAACATTTTCGACCGCGACACGCCTCAAGGGTTTCCAAAACTAAAGGACGCGGTTGCAGGATGTCTCAGCGCAATGCCCGGCTGTATGGCGGTCTTTGCACCACATCAAAACAGCTATAGACGGTTTGCCGTCCATAGCCACGCACCCAGTGCCGTCGCTTGGGGACTGGAGAACCGCACAACCGCCATCCGCATACCAGGTGGTTCATCTGCCGCGACCCGTATCGAACACCGCGTGTCAGGCGCGGACGCAAACCCGTATCTTGTTCTTGCGGCAGTTCTTCAATCTGCACTTCATGGGATTGAAGCCAAGATTGCCCCACCAAATCCCATAGAGGGCGACGCCTATGCGCAAGGCTTACCTCAATTGCCGACCAACTGGTCTGAGGCCATCACATTGTTCGAGGATGCCCCTTTTGATCCGTTATTGATCCATGCCCTTACCGAGGCGAAGAAACAAGAAATCGAAAGGTTCTTCGCAGATATAAGCGCATTTGAATATCGCACTTATCTAGATCATGCATGATCACGCCCGCCCCCTTGGCTAGCGGGTATCGGTCCCTTCGGACAAGCTAAAGAATTTTTTTAGATTCCCCAAAAGTGGTCTGCTGATGTTTTCAATGCCATTTGATTTGTAAAAATCCAAAAGACCATTTTTGTAACTCTCTTCTGATATCTTGAGTTCTCCCCCATCGCTAAAGGG
Organism: Pseudomonadota bacterium; assembly: GCA_039814625.1. Taxonomy (GTDB): domain Bacteria; phylum Pseudomonadota; class Alphaproteobacteria; order Rhodobacterales; family Rhodobacteraceae; genus Amylibacter. Next base: position 89,249 of record JBCCAU010000002.1, on the reverse strand, counting down.
GACAAATACCTGATACTCTCTAACCAGATCTTCGTCGAATTCGTCCACTATGGATTCGACCCGTCCATCATCCGTCCAATCACAATCGTAAATAGATGAAAAATCATGAGGCTCCCATTTGAGTCCAGGATCAAGCCGGGACATAGCCTTGAAAAAATCGATACAGTTCTCCTGAACCAGTCTTTGCACCGACGGCTTTAAACGCAACTTAGTTCCAATCCTAAGATCGTTGTTGGCGACTTTGAACAGCCGAACCAACCACGCGATGATTTTTTGATTCTGTTCCAAAAATTCGGGTTGGAAACTTCTGATATATCGGTTCAGAAATACGCCTTGTTCGGCCGTCAGACTAACATTTTTGGATTTGACGCGTTGAAAATCAAGGCGACGTTGCAAAATACCGGTCAGTATAGTTTCGAAATCGATTTGCACATCCCCGTCGATGAGGGCCGTTCTTTCGAATTTTCGAAAGGTCAGATCGCCAATCTGGCGAAACTCGTTCAACTTTTCATAGGCTAAATGTTTGTATCGCGTCGGACTGTATATGTTCCTATTATCCGGCAACCTGTACGCCATTAATGACGTATAATGCTCAACAGGCTCACGGATATAAACGATGAAATGGACTTCCTTTTTATAGGGCCAGATTTCATCAAGGATCGCGCGCGTCCGTTCCAACTTGGTGCGGGCAAGCGCTTCATCTGAGACTATTACTGTGTCATATTCTCTGGCCTGTTTCGCAAGGAGGTTCTCTTGCGTGTTTCCGATTTCTTGGAGAACACTTCGGTCATTGGTAGGATTAGTAGATTTGTTCTGAAATGAAGTGAGGTTTGTTTTGATGCTTTCTCTGTCAAAGAACACGCAATCCGCATTTGCTAGTTCTTCTTGGTTTTTACGCAACGCCGCCTGAATTGTGGAACTGCCAGTCTTTACGTGACCGATATGGACAATAAAGCGTTTCATAAGTGTCCTTGGATGACCGAGTTTAACCGTGACGTTATCAACGGTAACTCTCTCTCTTGCAATTCCCAATGGTCCAGCATATGTGCACACCAACAGAGGCGGATCGGCTTCCAACCCCGACCCTCCACCGGAAATCACATACGGGCCTCGCGCCCGTTTTTTTGTTTAAGGACCTCATGTCTGACCTGATCGCAAAGACATCCATGGACAAGCGCTTGTCTGAGATCGCCATCCCGGTGATCGAAGGCTTGGGCTTTGAGCTGGTGCGTCTGCGCTATATGGGTGGCAAAACGCCCACTTTGCAGATTATGGCAGATCGCCCGGATGGTGGGATTGAAGTCGACGATTGTGCGAAAATCTCGACCGAGCTTTCGGCCGTCTTCGACATCGAAGATCCGATTGAAGAGGAATACAATCTCGAAGTCTCAAGCCCTGGGATCGACCGACCACTGACGCGTCTTAAAGATTTCGACGTGTGGCATGGCTATGAGGCCAAGTTAGAAACAACTGAGATGATCGAGGGTCAGAGGCGCTTCAAAGGCGCGCTGGCCGGAACCGAAAACGAAGAAGTGCTGGTCACCATTCCACAAGGGACGATCGGCTTGAAATTTGAGTGGCTCTCTGATGCCAAGCTTGTCCTCACAGATGAGTTGATCGCCGAGACGCTCAAGAACCGCAAAGATATCGATGAAGATGCCTTCGATGATATCGAAACCGAGGAGGGCTGAATGGCCATTACATCTGCAAACCGTTTGGAATTATTGCAAATCGCGGACTCAGTTGCGCGCGAAAAACTGATCGACCCGGATTTGGTGATCATCGCGATGGAAGAGTCTTACGCAAAAGCAGCCAAGACAAAATACGGCCAAGACCTCGATATTCGTGCCCATATTGACCGCAAAACGGGCGAGCTGACAATGACCCGCGTTCGTGAAGTCGTCGAAGAGGTTGAGGATTTCTCGACCCAGATGACGCCCAATGATGCCCGCGCCCATTTGGATGACCCTAAGGTTGGTGATTTGATCATCGATGAATTGCCACCAATGGATATGGGCCGGATTGCGGCACAATCTGCCAAGCAGGTCATTTTGCAAAAGGTTCGCGAAGCCGAGCGCGAGAAACAATATAACGAATTCAAGGACCGTCAGGGCACAATCATCAATGGTCTAGTCAAGCGCACGGAATACGGCAATGTGATTGTCGATGTTGGTATGGGCGAAGGGGTCTGCCGTCGCGACCAACTGGTGAATCGCGAGATGTTCCGAAATGGCGACAGGATCCGGTGCTATATAAAAGAGGTCCGTTCAGAAACACGCGGCCCACAGATATTCCTTTCTCGGACGGCGCCAGAGTTCATGGCCGAGCTGTTCAAAATGGAAGTGCCAGAAATTTATGATGGCATCATCGAGATCAAAGCCGTGGCCCGCGATCCGGGATCACGCGCAAAAATCGGTGTGATCTCTTATGACAATTCCATTGATCCGGTTGGCGCTTGCGTCGGTATGCGGGGATCGCGCGTACAGGCCGTGGTCAACGAACTTGGCGGCGAGAAGATCGACATTATTCCTTGGAATGAAGATGCTCCTACATTCTTGGTGAACGCATTGCAACCTGCGGAGGTTTCTAAAGTTGTTCTGGATGACGAAGCGGAACGCATCGAAGTTGTTGTGCCGGACGATCAGCTGTCCTTGGCCATTGGTCGTCGCGGTCAAAACGTGCGTCTTGCCTCACAGCTGACCGGGCTTGATATCGACATTATGACCGAGGCTGAAGAGTCTGAGCGTCGCCAAGCCGAGTTCGAAGAACGTACAAAGATGTTCATGGACACAATGAACGTTGACGAGGTTGTGGCCCAGCTCTTGGTTGCAGAAGGCTTCACTGAATTGGAAGAGGTCGCCTATGTTGAGGTTGATGAGCTTCTTGGTATCGAAGGGTTTGATCAAGACACCGCAGAAGAGCTTCAGGCGCGCGCCCGCGAGTCCCTTGATGAAATCAACTCTAAAGCAATCGAAAAGGCGCGTGAATTGGGCGTTCAGCAGGACCTGATTGATTTCGACGGCCTTTCCCCGCAAATGCTGGTCGCGTTAGGTGAAGATGACGTCAAATCCCTTGAAGATTTCGCCACATGTGCCGATTGGGAATTGGCGGGCGGTTACACCACAATTGACGGAAAGAAAGTGAAAGACGATGGCTCACTTGAGACATTTGGCGTCAACTTGGCGGAAGCGCAGGACTTGATCATGACGGCGCGCCTGCAACTTGGTTGGGTGACCGAAGAACAGCTGGCCGAAGATGCAGCAGCAGCTGAAGCTGCCGAAGCTGAAGACAACGCAGAGGGGGCCGAGGCGTGATGCCTCGGATCTTGGGCAGCGCGAATGACGCGGGGCGGTTCAAAAGATAGATCAGATGCACCGGAGCGCCGGTGTATCGTAACGCGCGAAACAGGCGGAAAAGCGGGTATGATCCGTTTTGCGCTTTCACCTGAAGGCGTGGTGACACCCGATATTGCCGAGAAGCTGCCGGGTCGGGGCATGTGGGTCACATCCAACGAAGCAACCTTGCAACAGGCCGTCAAGCGTAATGCCTTTGCGGGATCGGCAAAAAAGCCAGCCGAAGCTCCTGAAAATTTGGTAGAAATCACCGCAGAACTCCTTGCAAAAAAGCTGATCGAGCTCATCTCTCTTTCACGCAAAGCCGGCAAAGCCATTGCTGGCTTTGATAAAGTAAAGTCTGCACTTCTGACCGAACAAGCGCGAATCCTCTTCCAAGCGTCGGACGGCTCGCCAGACCAAAAACGAAAACTACGCCCCCCAAAGGGCCAAAACGTGTTTTTTGACCAGCTTACTGGCGACGAATTGGGTTTGGCATTCGGGCGCGAACATGTGATACACGCGGTGCTTCTGGCAGGGGGGATGACCCTCGCTGTTCAGCACGCCGCAAACAGATTGGTTGGCTTTCGGGCTGACCCAAAGACTGCGGCAAGACCTGCCGGAACGAAAGGGTGATTGAATGAGCGACGAAAACACGAGTGGACGTAAACCATTGGGTTTGAAGGGCGGTGGCAGCGGGACTGTCAAGCAAAGCTTCTCTCATGGCCGCTCGAAATCTGTGGTCGTTGAGAAAAAGCGCAAACGCGTGATCGTACCGGGCAAGCCCGGCGCAGGTGGCAATAAACCAGGCGCGGGCGATCCAAACGCTGTGGGCATTTCAGACGCCGAGATGGAGCGCCGCAAAAAGGCTTTGGTCGCTGCGCAGGCCATGGAGTCAGAGCGGAAAGCAAAAGAAGAAGCTGAGACTAAAGAGCGCGAGGCCGAACGCGAGGCACGCCGCCGCGAGCGCGATGAAAAAGAGCGTGAAGTGCGGGAACGTGAAGAAGCCCGTCAAGCCAAAGAAGAGGCCGAACTAAAAGCCAAGGAAGAAGCTGACGAAAAGGCCAAGACGGCGCGTCAAAAACCAGCAACTCAGAAACAAGCTGATGCCCCCGTTGATCCTGCCGCGGCCCAAGCGGCCGCTCAACGCGGACCCAGCAACAAAATTGCCGGCAAGAAAGAAAAAGAGCGCGATACCAAAAAGCAGGAACGCCAATCAAAGGGTGGTGGCGACCGAAGATCTTCGGGCAAACTGACAATATCACAGGCTTTGGGTGGTGAAGAGGGACGTCAACGTTCACTCGCATCTGTACGCCGCGCCCAAGAGCGCGAACGGCGTCGTGCCCAAGAAGGTGGTGGCGACCGCGAGAAAATTGTCCGCGAAGTTCAGGTCCCCGAAGCGATTATGGTGGGCGAACTTGCAAACCGAATGGCAGAAAAGACAGCCGCAGTGGTCAAAGCTTTGATGACAAATGGCATCATGGCCACGCAAAACCAAACCATCGATGCCGATACGGCCGAGCTGATCGTCGAGGAATTCGGCCACAAAGTTGTCCGCGTTTCGGACGCTGACGTCGAAGACGCGATCCAGCAGGTTGAAGACAAACCAGAGGATTTGAAACCGCGTGCGCCTGTCATCACGATCATGGGCCATGTTGACCACGGTAAAACTTCCGTTCTGGACGCCTTGCGAAAAACAAATGTTGTGGCAGGCGAGGCAGGCGGTATCACTCAGCATATCGGCGCTTATCAAATCACGGCAGATGATGGGAATGTCCTCACCTTCCTCGATACGCCAGGCCATGCCGCATTTACATCAATGCGCGCCCGTGGAGCACAAGTGACAGACATTGTTGTTTTGGTCGTTGCCGCCAATGACGGTGTGATGCCCCAAACGATCGAGGCGATTGCCCATGCAAAAGCCGCGGAAGTGCCAATGATCATCGCAATCAACAAGATCGATGTTGAAGGCGCGGATCCCACACGCGTTCGCACCGAGTTGTTGCAACATGAAATCGTTGTCGAAGCGATGTCTGGTGAAGTCCAAGATGTCGAGGTCTCGGCCTTGCGGGGTGATGGCCTTGGCGAACTGGTTGAAGCGATTTCGCTGCAATCCGAAATCTTGGAACTCAAAGCAAATCCGGATCGTCCCGCCTCTGGCGCAGTGATCGAAGCAAAACTTGATACAGGTCGTGGTCCTGTCGCCACCGTTCTGGTGGAACATGGCACCCTTAAGCGCGGTGATATCTTCGTCGTAGGCTCTGAATGGGGTAAGGTGCGGGCTTTGGTCAACGACCAAGGCAAAACCGTGAACGAAGCCGGGCCTTCGGTTCCCGTCGAAGTTCTGGGCCTAAACGGCACACCCGAGGCGGGTGATATCCTGAACGTTGTCGCTTCTGAGGCGGAAGCCCGCGAAATCGCAGATTACCGCATTCAGGCCGAGAAAGACAAAAAAGCCGCGGCCGGTGCGGCGGCCACTTTGGATCAGCTTTTGGCGAAGAAGAAGGCCGACGAAAACGTCACAGAACTGCCCATTTTGATGAAGGCGGACGTGCAGGGCTCTGCCGAAGCAATCATTCAAGCCATGGAAAAAGTCGGCAATGACGAGGTGCGTGTGCGTGTCTTGCACTCCGGTGTGGGGGCTATCACAGAATCTGATGTGAACCTCGCCGAAGCGTCTCAGGCACCGATCATCGGTTTTAATGTGCGTGCCAATGCGCCCGCACGGAACGCCGCAAACCAAAAAGGCGTCGAGATCCGCTATTATTCCATCATCTACGATCTGGTCGATGATGTAAAAGCGGCCGCGTCTGGTCTCTTGTCGGCTGAAATCAAAGAGACGTTTATCGGCTATGCGACGATCAAAGAGGTCTTCAAGATCACGGGCGTTGGCAAAATCGGTGGCTGTGAAGTCACCGAAGGTGTCGCCCGCCGTGCAGCAGGTGTCCGACTGCTGCGCGACAATGTTGTGATCCACGAAGGCACGCTGAAAACGCTGAAACGCTTTAAGGATGAAGTGAAAGAGGTCAATGCCGGACAAGAATGCGGTATGGCCTTTGAAAACTATGAAGACATCCGCGAAGGCGATGTGATCGAGATCTTCGAGACCGAAGAGATCGCACGGACTCTCGAGTAACCGCCTGCGGCGGTTATGTAGGGTGGGGTGAGAGTTTTGGCCTTGCCAAAACGCGGCCCCACACAGATCGGATTAAGAACTAAAGGCGGCTTCAGCCGCCTTTTTGTTTTTTAGAGCGTGCGCCCGTGGGCGGATTAACAGCGCGAAGCGCCCCGCACCAGAGGTGCGCTTCCAGCACAACGGGACGGGCCGGCGATGGAATGCGCGCGATCAGCACACCTAGCTTCTCTGTGTGGGGTTCGAGGACATGATTTCCAAGTTATGACCACTTAGCTCAGTTTAAGCTGGAGGAATCCCACACTCGCGTTGAAAGTACTTCTGTATACGCTCAAAGCCATTTAGGCTGAAAATGGCTTACCGATTTTGTTATGAAAGGTAACGGTTCCTTCTTCATTAACCGACATTGCTCTCATCATTTTGATATCATCAGACGCGTTCACAGCAATGAATCTTTTTTCATTTGTTTTGGCGCGCTCAGGTTTGAATTTTGTCCATCTACGATCATTACTGGCCGTCTTGCACGTTCGAGAGCGAAATTTGCACCAATCATTGGGGTAACTGCAGACCTATTTTTAGAACCCCATAGAAGGATTTCAGCTACATTTTCTTCACTCTGACAATTTCGAACGTTACATTTTTTTGCCTGGCAACTAAGGCCATCTCTGGGCGTCTGAAGTACACGAACGTCTCAACCCGATATCTTTGTCGACTTCAGTACATCTGCATAAAGTGGAGACGTTAAAGATAAAGAAAAAAGAATAAAGACTGTGGATAGTGCTCTTTGCATACTGATATCTCCAAGTTTACAGCCCGAAGTATAGTTAGGCCTGAGATTCTGACAAGTCTTACTCCTTCCAGCCCTGCTCATAATGGGTGCCATCACAGAATGGCTTGTTCTTCGACAACCCACATCGGCAGAGTGAATACTTTCCGCGGCTGGCCTCGGCTCCGTTGAACTCTGCATCTAAATCCAAATTGGTCACATGGTAGGGTCCGTTTTTCTCTACCCGAATACCCAGATCGGGCGGGGTCATATGTGTTTTGGCGTTGTCGCCCACGGACACGCGCAGTGCGCCGGACGGGCAGTTCACCATCACATCTAAAATTTCCGTCAGCGAACCGTTTTCTGGTTGGATCCACGGCTTCTCTTTTGGATTAAAAACATTCAGCGCGTATTTCTGACACTCCGCGGCATGGGTACAAAGCACAGGCGTGTAAGATACCGTCACCTCAACCCCATCGACCGTACCTGTGTAATCAATTGGAGCATTTCGAATATCCCCCTCATTCGTACTTTCCCAGCCAGCCTTCGAATGAGACCCATCGCAAAACGGCTTGTTCGCGGACAGACCGCATCGGCACAGCGCACCTTTTATTTTGACCTCTGATCCATCTGGCATCTTCAAGTCCGGCGCGTTGGACACGCCAAGCGGCCCATTCTCATAAGGCGTAATTTGCGGATGATCCTTCATTTTAGGCTCCATTTGTCTTCTCTTCGCTTGCAGCCTAACGCGGTGGCCCGAAAAATCATGCAGTTTTTTGAAGACGCCTCGCACATGCGATGCCGAAAAACTGTCCACACAAATCATACGCTGGTTTTTTGGCAAAACTGGCCGCATACCACAAACCCTCTACCTGTTATTGATGTTACCATTGACACACCCTGCTGACCGGAAGACGGCCCTCGAAATGGCTCGTGCCTTTCAACCCAAAATGGGCCGACGCTATGCCACTGGTCGAAACTATGATCTTGGCGAAGGTCGTCATAGGGCCGTTTCGCTGATGTCGCCCTATACACGCCGGCGCATTATCACCGAACAAGAATTGGTTTCATTGGCCCTAGAAGCGCATGGCTTAAATAACGCAGAAAAATTCATCCAAGAAGTCTTCTGGCGCAGTTATTTCAAGGGTTGGTTAGAAAGACGGCCCGCCATCTGGCGGGACTACAAAAATCAACTGGATGGGCTTTGCCTCACCATGGAAACAGATCACCACCTTCGGGAGACCTACATGCAGGCCATAGAAGGTCGTACTGGAATTGCGTGCTTTGACACTTGGATAGATGAACTGACGACCACCGGATATCTGCACAACCACGCACGGATGTGGTTTGCTTCGATTTGGATTTTTACGCTTCGGCTGCCATGGGAGCTTGGTGCAGATTTCTTTATGCGGCACCTTCTTGACGGGGATCCAGCATCCAACACTTGCTCATGGCGATGGGTTGGCGGCCTTCACAGTTTGGGCAAGTATTATGAAGCAAAGCCCTGGAATATAGAGAAATTTTCCGGCGGTCGTTTCTCACCAAAGCCCAGTGATCTGGCGACTGTCACCGGTCCGATTGATCCCAACGCAACTCTACCCAAGCCAACATCTGTTCGACGGCCAAACACCCCTAAACCGCAAAAAAGCTCTGTACTGCTGTTAACCGAAGAGGATTGTTCTGCCGATCTTAGCTTCTTTCCCAATCTGACCTTCAGCCAAGTCATTGCGCTGAAATCCTCGCATCTTCGCGGAAAGAATCTAGGCCCGATGGTTTGCAATTTCGAAGATGCCGCTTTACAAGATGCTGCAGAACGACTGCGCCAACAAGGGCTTCCAAGCGCAGAATTTTTAGCGGCCAACAATCCCCAAGATTTGCTGAATATCACACACTCTGGCAAACAAATCGTAACAAGCTTTATGCCCACCGGTCCGTTGCGCGATTGGATCATTTGCCAAGACATTCCAGTCGCAGAAGTTATGCGACCGTGGGATCAGGCAATCTGGCCATATGCAACGGCCGGTTTCTTCAAAGTAAAGAAGGCTGTTCCAAAAGTTCTAAGCGCGCTTTCGATGCTTTAGCTTTGCGCAGCGCGCACGGCTCGTTTACAGGCGATTTATGATTATGCGCGCCTATCAGATTCCCGTCACGCCGCAGGGCCTTCTGATCGCATTCATTGTCCTCCATTTACCCTTTGCCATTTGGCCTGCGTTGGATCTTGTCGTTTCTGGGTTATTCTATCATCCCGTCAGTGGATTTTGGCTTGGCCAAAGCTGGCTGGGATCCAACCTTCGCCACATCATTCACCAACTTATGTTGGCAACAGGGTTTTTTGGCCTTCTGGGGTTGGTGATGTCATTGGTCTACAAACGGCCGATGTTGGTCCCACAAAGAGATTGGGCATTTGTAACGTTTCTTTACATCCTTGGTCCCGGGCTTCTGGTGAACTCTCTCTTCAAAGAGTTTTGGGGCCGGGCCCGCCCCAGAGATGTTTTTGAATTCGGAGGTGATCTATCCTTTACCCCCGTCTTTCAAATCTCTGACCAGTGCGATTTCAATTGTTCGTTTACATCTGGCGAGGGTGCAGGTGCTACAGCAATGGCGCTTTCCGTCTGGGTTCTAACGCATGGTTTACAAGATGAAAGGCTCAGGCATCGACTGCGCAGCATTGCCCTTATCTTGGCTCTTACAGGGATTGTCCTACGCATTGTCTTTGGCGCACATTTTACGTCAGACACGTTATTTTCGATCTTTTTTGTTTTGACGATTGCATTCGTTTTGGCGCGCTTTTTAAAGCCTAGCGCATTGATTTCGAAGTGATCCGTTTTTTAACGGAAAATTTCCGATGGTTGTCTGCTGGGCTCGCGATGACCTTTACATCAAGCTTTGGGCAGACTTTTTTCATTTCCATATTTGCCGCAGAAATCATGGCCCATTATAGGTTAACGGATGGGCAATGGGGCGCAGCTTACGCCACAGGAACCATGGTGTCTGGTGTTTTAATGATATGGGCTGGCGCGCTGACAGACGTAGTTAAGGCTAAATGGCTGTCAGTTACGCTGCTGATGTGTCTAGCAGGGTTTTGTATCGCTATGGCAATGAATACCACTGCATCTCTCTTGCCTGTCATAATTTTTGGTCTTCGGTTTTGTGGCCAAGGCATGATGCATCATACCGCGATGGTTGGTATGGCCCGTTGGTTCGGAAAAAATCGCGGCAAAGCCGTAGCGATTGCAGGTCTAGGCTTCTCTATTGGAGAGGCGTTCCTCCCCATGTTGGCCGTTGCCATTCTGGTATATGTGTCATGGCAGTCGATTTGGATCGGCGTGGGTGTGGCGGTGTTGGCATTCATACCATTGATCCTTTGGCAACTGAACGAAGAGCGGACACCAGCCGAAGCGGCCGAAAAGACGTCCTCAACTGGCTTGGGTAATCGACATTGGACACGCATGGACGCCATCCAAAACTGGATGTTCTGGGCACTTTTGCCACTTGTCATAGGGCCCAGCATTTATGGGACTGCGTTATTTTTCCAACAGGTCCACTTGGCCGAAGTAAAGGATTGGGATCATGCAGACCTAGTAACGCTTTTCCCACTATATACCACGACAACTGTTATCGCGATGTTGGTTTTTGGTGTCTTGATTGATCGTTTCGGCGCTTCCCGTATGATCCCTTTTTCGCAAATACCCGCAGCAATTGGTTTCTTAATCCTCTCCAATACAGACAGGTTTGCTGGGGCGGCCCTATCCTTAGTCTTTATTGCTTTGATGCAAGGCGGATGGTCTACTTTGTCTATTTCGTTCTGGGCTGAGTTGTATGGAACGCGCTATCTGGGAAGTATCAAAGCCACTGCAACCGCAATCATGGTTACAGGTTCAGCGATTGGTCCTGCCGTCACCGGATTTTTGATTGATCGTGGCACTTCATTTCCACAACAAATGCCAAGCATCACAATCATGATCTTAGCTGCATCTGTTTTAGCGAGTTATACTGTTTACCGCGCGCGTTTAAGATACACGTAATAAGCGCCCGAACCACCATGTCTCTGCTGTGACGGCGTCACTTGAAGAACGATTGAAGACAGCGGCGATTTTGCGCACCACTGAGGTAAACTTTGCCGCAAAACCCCGGATCGCGGGCGATTAAACTCATCCGTAGATGTTTTATTTCCCTTTCCTGTGACAACTAAAATCAGTCTTTTACCAGATCGATAGGCCTCAAAAAGCTGTTTTTGGATATGCTTCTCAGCTTGGGTCAAAGTCATTCCATGAAGGTCGACCGTAAGGTCGATCGCTTTCTTACCCTTGACCAAAAGGTTGTAATTCCGCCTGTCCATATTCGGTACATGCTTGGGTTGCGAGTACGGTTCGACATTTGGTTTATAGGAAGATGCAGTCTGCCCAATTGTGAACGGCGACATTTTGGCACTTGGAGTTATGCCAATCGGCCGCCGTTTCGATACATCGGAATAATCTGGCAAAGGTTTTTCCACCTTTGGCCGCAGCGGAGCTATCGACTTTTTAACCTCAGTCCAGATTGCTTTATCCGCCTCGGTCAACTTACGCCGTCGGGTCATCCACCTGTGGCCACAAGTTCCCAGTTCGGATCATCTGCACCCATTGTACGGGCAAATGTCCAAACATCCTTTTGACGCTTAATCTCAGACTTAGAGCCCTCAACGACTTTCCCGTCATGATCTTTCACAACCGAACTTAGTTCACCAGTAAAGGACATAGTGACTTCCGCAAATTTTGCTGCCTCATCAAACGTGACGCCAGCCATCTTGATATCCCGCAGGCCTATAAATTCTGCCTCAACAATAAGCCCCTTGTCGGCACGTTCATCGAGCGCTGCCGAAAAACCTTCATATACATCTTCCGCTAGGAACTGCTCCAAAACATCGCGATCATCGTTCTCAAAAGCCATTAAAATCATTTCATAGGCCTGTCGCGCCCCTGACATAAATTCTTCAACGGTAAATTCCGGCTCTGCGGCCTTCATTGACATCAAAGCTTTTGCTTCAGCGCTGTCTAGATCAAAATGGTCTGAGATATCTTGGTCTAGACCACCTTCAATCACTTCAAACCCACGACGTGATTTTTTGCTTTCAACATCGTCTTCTGGGTTCGGCTCAAAGCCATCCCGCGTGCCTAGAATAGAACTCAAGTGAAAAGCGACAAAGATGGCAATGCCTGCAAGAACCAATAGCTGAATGAGGGGGCCGCCCATTTTTTAATCCTTTGTTTATCTGACCTGTTGGCCATTCTTCCTTACGTTCTTATCTAGGAGGGGTTGGACACGACGTCCACCGCAACTCACGAGGTGTATATATGTTGCTACTATTGATTTTCATCGTGGTGCCTTTGATTGAAATTACACTTTTCATTCAAGTGGGCAGTTTGATCGGACTTTGGCCAACATTGGCGATCGTCATAGCAACCGCCTTTGCGGGATCATTTCTTATTCGGGCACAAGGATTGGAAGCCTTGGGACGCATCAATAGCAGTCTTCAAGGTGCTGATGACCCTTTAGACTCTTTGGCAAATGGCGCACTGATACTCATAGCTGGAATTGTACTCTTAACGCCGGGTTTTTTTACCGATGCGGTAGGGCTTTCGCTTCTGATCCCTTCTGTTCGACGCGAAGCGATTCGATATCTTGGGTCGAAACTTAAAGGAAACATCCATGTGGTCACCCCGGGGTCTTCACAGGGTGAACCAAGGCCTAAGGACTATGTTGAAGGTGAGTTTACACGAATTGATGAGGATCAAGACCACCAACCGCGTTGAATAGTTGCATTGCTCTTGTTAAGCGCCTCGCCAACCACGTTTAGGAGAAACCATGTCAGAAGAAGCCCAAAAGCAGGCACAACCATCTGTCAATGTCATCACGCAGTACATTCGTGATATGTCATTTGAAAACATTGCAGCCCAAAAATCACTCAAGGGCGATCTTAAGCCAGAGATCAGCGTTCAGGTTAATCTTGATGCCCAAGCAATGGAGAAGGAACGCTTTGAGCTAATCTTGAAACTGAACGTCACAGCAAAATCTGAAGGCGCTGACGTCTTTTTGCTTGAGCTAGAATATGCTGGGCAGTTTGTGATTAAAGGCGTTCCGGAAGAACAACTTCACGCTGTTTTGATGATTGAATGTCCGCGTTTGTTATTCCCATTCGCCCGTCGCATCATCCGCGATGTTACAGCCGATGGCGGATTCCCACCACTCAATGTAGACAATATTGATTTTGTTATGCTCTATCGAAACGAGATTGAACGCCGCCGAACAGAAAATACCAACAGCGATAAGCCACTAATCTAAAGTACGCCAAAGCGGTGTTTCGCCCAAAGTATCAACAAAGGCAGCATGATCTGCCTTTTCTTTTTCTGTAAGGAGAGACGCCAGGCTTTTACCACGCGTAGGAAGCGTTTCGTCTATCTGGTTATCTTCATTAGATCCGACAGCCCCTCGCACTCCGACAGTCGATAACGCAAAGTCTGGCTGACGTCCGCCCACGAGCTCCAAGTAAACTTCTGCAAGAAGTTCAGAATCTAGTAATGCACCATGCTTCTCTCGACCTGAATTGTCGACGCCAAAACGACGGCACAAAGCATCAAGAGAGTTTTGAGCGCCGGGAAACTTTTTTCGCGCCATTTCAAGTGTGTCGATCGCCTGAGCCCAGGGAATATTTGGTCGCTCAAGCCAACTGAGCTCAGCATTGAGGAATTTCACGTCGAATGCAGCGTTGTGAATAACGAGCTTTGCGTCGCCAATAAAGTTCATGAATGCGTCTGCTATTGATGCAAAGACCGGTTTATCGGATAGAAACTTGTTGGACAGACCATGAACTTGAAACGCCTCCTCGGGCATATCTCGTTCTGGATTGATGTACTGGTGATAAACGCGCCCCGTTGGCATATGGTTGTTCAGCTCAACAGCCCCAATTTCAACAATACGATCGCCTGCCGACGGATCAAAGCCTGTTGTTTCTGTATCTAGAACGATCTCTCTCATATCAACTATATCTCAATTCGTAGTTAGCTTTTCAATCAACTCAATGACTTGTTGGTTGGTTTCTTCATACGAATTGGTTTCGATGACATAATCTGCCCGGTCTCGTTTATCTGCATCGGGCATTTGTTTTCGAAGGATCAAGGCGAGGTCATATTCACTCATTGTTCCGCGTTCCATAACACGTTTTTTTTGCGTTTCTTTATCTACCGAAACGACCAAAACACCATCACACAAAGCATCCAAACCAAGTTCAAAAAGAAGTGGTATATCCAAGACGACCAGCTGTTCATTCCCATTAGCTTCTAGAAAATTCATACGGTGATGCGCCACAGCGGGATGAACAATGCCTTCAACTTTATGCAGCAGGTTTTGATCATTTCGAATTGCAATACGCATATTTTTACGATTCAGACTTGCTGCTTCCAAAGCCGTAGGAACAAGTTCTCCAATTTTTGAAATAACCGTTTCATCGTTTAGGTAAATGTCATGAACGGCATCATCAGCACTCCATACTGGAATTCCGTTTTCTTTGAACATATTGGATGTTGTAGTTTTACCCATACCGATAGAACCGGTTAGGCCTAAGGTAAATCTCACTTTAAAACAGCCTTGCGCAACTTCTCTGTGACAGCAGGCCGGACGCCAAACCAATATTCAAATCCCGGTACAGCCTGATGTAAGAGCATTCCAAAACCATCAACTACAGGAAAGCCCGACGCTTTCGCTGCACATAACAAAGGGGTTATCAAGGGTGTGTACACAATATCAGTCACCAGCGCTCCTTTGTTCAATCCACTTAAGTCGATAACCAAATCGTCTTGGCCTTTCATGCCCAATGATGTTGTGTTCACCAAGAAGCTTGCGCCCTCGCAGGCCTTATCCAAAGTATCCATCCAGGCTAGAGATGGCTTACCAAACTCGCTTTGTAACCTCTTGGCCCGCGCAAAAGTCCTATTCCAAATCCGTATCTCTGGGCATCCAACCTCAATCAGCGCACAAATAATTGCCCGCGAGGCACCGCCGGCACCGATAACTAGAGCAGGTCCATTCTTTACAGACCAAGTGGGATGGTTTGTGGTTATATTTTGAAGGAAACCTTCTCCATCGGTATTGTCACCAAAAATTTGGCCTTTTCGAAAAACAAGCGTGTTAACGGCTCCAATTTTCTGGGCGCGCTCTGATCGCGCGTCACAAATTTGAAACGCTGCCTCTTTATGAGGGATTGTTACATTTGCTCCCTGAAATCCTTTTTTGATAAGATCGTAAACACCAGCAACGAAGTTCTCCGGTTCGATTGCAATCGCTTCATATGTTGCATTCAGTCCTAAACTTTGGATCCAAAAGGAATGTATTAAAGGAGATTTGCTGTGCGAGATAGGCCAACCAATCACGCCTGCCTTTAAAGTCACAATCCAATCCCCCTCGTGCGCAAAAACCCTAAGATATCCAAAAGCGGTAGCCCTAAAATGGTAAAATAATCACCTTCGACCCGCGTGAAGAGCTGAGAGCCAATGCTTTCTAGTTGGTAACAACCAACAGATGAAAGAATTTTCTCTCCTACTTCCTTTAAGTATACTTCAATTTGGTGTTCTGAGAGTGGCCGCATAGACAACTTTGCGGTTCGCACAACACGCCAGACAGGCTTGTGGTCTTCATAAAACACCGCTCCAGAATGCAAGTAATGTATTTTGCCAGAAAGTTCCAAGAGCTGTGACCTTGCAGACACTAAATCAGGTGCTTTGGTTATGACCGTATTGTTGAATTCCAAAACCTGATCACAACCCAAGATCAATCCCCCCAACATGCCACTTACTTGGCGGGCTTTATATTCAGACAAGGTATCAGCAATATCTCGCGGAGGAACTTGGTCAGCAACAAGTGAGGAAATTAGCATACCTTCATCAATAGAAGCTGGTCGTTGTTCAAAGGGTAGGCCAGCCCCCTTCAAAAGATTTGCTCGCGTAGATGATTGAGACGCCAAGGTGAACATTTCTATGAACTACTCTGTGGAAAACTTAGCTTCAAGTCAGGTACTTTCGTACCGGGACTGTCTAAGGCAAGTAACGGTTAAGCAATTTGGTACGTTCCAAGCCTAAAATTCGTATTCATCCTTGTTTTTTACCATGGGGATAAGGATATTTTTTTTTCACTATATAAGGGACAGATAGACTATCAACGAAGACTACCTTTTGCGTTCAGTGTTAAGTCTATGTTTTACAACTGTATTTTTAGCTTATTACCGATTCCCACAGGTTGTTTATAGTATGTATATACAATGTAATATGTGGATAACTTTGGGGGTAATATTGCGTCCACAGAAATTACACTTGTCTACAACTACAACATCTTTTTCTTATTTATTTATTATTATAGGTAGGTGAAATGAGCGATCTTCTTTTAACCGGATATCTTTGGTTTAAAGCTTTTCATATCATTTCAGTGATTGCTTGGATGGCAGGGTTATTTTACCTTCCAAGGCTTTTTATATACCACAATGATGCCAGGAAGAGCGAAACCATTCAAATCGAAACTTTTCGGATAATGGAGCGTCGCCTGCTAAAGGCGATTATGAATCCAGCGATGGTTTCAAGCTGGATTTTTGGGCTATTGATGATCGCAGCTGATGTCATAGATTGGTCAATGATTTGGCCGTGGATTAAGATTGCGATGGTCCTTGGTATGACATGGTTCCATATGTGGTGCGGCAAGCAAAGAAAACTGTTCGAAAACGGCAGACAAAAATATGAAACTCGGACTTACCGATATATGAATGAAGTCCCAACTCTCTTTATGGTAGTCATCGTATTTATGGCAGTTGTTGAACCGTTCTAAGATTTGACTTCTGTAAATTAATCGGGATATGAAATCCACGGTTCGGGCATCCTGCCCATTTATACCGATTCCAAAATTGAAAATAGGGGCCGCTACAATAAGCGGAAATGCGCGATGGCTATAGATCAGGAAAAAGTAAACCTGTCTGAATTGAAAGCGACTTCGGCCGCTGATCTTTTGAAAATGTCGGAAGATTTAGAGATCGAGAATGCGTCAACTATGCGCAAAGGCGAACTGATGTTCGCTATTCTTAAAGAAATGGCTGAAGAGGGTGCCGAAGTTTCTGGCGACGGTGTTCTGGAGGTTCTGCAAGATGGATTTGGTTTTTTACGTTCGCCGCAAGCAAATTATTTGCCAGGTCCAGAAGACATCTATGTATCGCCTGATACGATCCGGAAGCACTCTTTGCGAACAGGTGACACAGTCGAAGGTTGGATCGCTGCGCCCCAAGAAAATGAGCGCTACTTTGCTATGACCAAGGTAACATCGATCAATTTTGCAGATCCAGAAGCTGCAAAGCATAAGGTTCATTTTGATAATTTGACACCGCTTTATCCTGATGAACGTCTGACCATGGAAGTCGAAGATCCGACAATCAAAGATAAATCAGCACGCGTTATTGATTTGGTGTCGCCGATTGGCAAGGGGCAAAGGTCTCTTATTGTGGCGCCGCCGAGAACGGGTAAAACAGTCATTTTGCAGAATATCGCAAATAGCATCGAAAAAAATCATCCTGAATGTTATCTGATCGTTCTTCTAATTGATGAGCGTCCTGAAGAGGTGACGGATATGCAGCGCTCGGTCAAAGGGGAGGTGGTCAGCTCAACTTTTGATGAACCTGCGACCCGCCATGTTGCAGTTTCTGAGATGGTTATTGAAAAAGCGAAGCGCCTTGTTGAACATGGCCGCGATGTTGTAATTTTGCTGGATTCGATTACACGGCTTGGTCGTGCGTTTAACACAGTCGTCCCAAGTTCTGGTAAGGTTTTAACGGGCGGTGTTGATGCAAATGCTTTGCAGCGTCCCAAGCGTTTCTTTGGCGCAGCACGTAATATTGAAGAAGGGGGCTCTTTGACCATTATAGCGACTGCTTTGATTGATACGGGTTCGCGCATGGATGAAGTTATTTTTGAAGAATTCAAAGGAACAGGTAATTCTGAGATTGTTCTTGATCGTAAGATCGCGGATAAACGCGTGTTCCCAGCGATTGATATTTTGAAATCCGGTACACGGAAAGAAGATCTTTTGGTCGACAAAGTCGATCTTACGAAGACATTCGTTCTGCGACGTATCCTAAATCCAATGGGAACCACAGACGCGATTGAATTCTTACTGGGTAAACTGAAATCGACAAAAACAAACTCAGAGTTTTTCGACTCGATGAACACATAAAAAAGCAACAATAACAATGGGTTAACCCCATGAATGACACAATTTTTGCGCGAGCGACAGGCATCGGATCGGCCGGCGTCGCTATTGTGCGCGTGTCAGGGCCAGATGCGCATAAAACCCTTGTCTCATTAACAGGAAAGCCAGTTCGCGCGCGTGTTTCATCTCTGCGTGTTCTTCGAGCTTCTGATGGAACTAAGATCGACCAAGCCTTGGTTCTGCGATTTGGATCTGGTTCAAGCTTCACTGGTGAAGAGGTCGTTGAATACCATTGTCACGGATCGCCCGCCGTTGTGGCGGCTCTAGAATCAGAGCTGGCGTTAAAAGGTTTACGACTGGCAGAACCTGGCGAATTTACACGCCGCGCTTTTCTGAATGGACGGTTAGATCTAGCGCAAGTCGAAGGCCTTTCTGACTTGGTAACTGCAGAAACTGAACTACAACGAAAACAGGCTTTGTCCACCATGTCGGGCCGTTTATCTTCGAATATCGTTCAATGGCGCGAGTGTTTGATCCGAGCAATGGCTTTGGTTTCTGCGACGATTGATTTTGCGGATGAAGACGTTCCGGTGGATGTCCGTCCAGAAGTTGAAGCATTGATAGAAACGGTTCGAGAAGCTTTGTTGCAGGAATTAAAAGGCCTCCCGTACGCTGAGCGCCTTCGGGAAGGGTTTGAGATTGCAATTCTAGGTGCTCCCAATGCTGGGAAATCAACATTGTTGAATGCCCTTGCTGGACGCGAAGCAGCAATCACTTCGAGTATTGCTGGCACCACAAGAGATGTGATTGAGGTTCATATGGACCTTGGTGGCTTACCTGTAACCTTTCTAGATATGGCTGGCTTGCGCGAAACCGAAGATAAGATCGAAAGGATAGGGGTCGAACGCGCTGTTGAGCGGTCCAAGACAGCGGACCTAAGGATTTACATGGGCGAAGATGCCATGGCCTATTTGCCGATGCTGGAAGAGGATATTTTAGTGTCTCCAAAATCAGATATTAAATCACATGGGAAAGGTCTTCGCGTTTCTGGAGTAACGAGTGAAGGAGTGGACAAACTGCTCCATCGTGCAAAAAAGACGCTTTTAAGCCGTGCGGTTCTCGGCAGTTCTGCTACGCATGCACGTCACGGAGATGCAATTAAAGGTACTTTGGAACAACTCGATAAAGCGTTAGCCGGTCTTGACGAACTCCTGGAATTTCCCGAACTGATCACTGCAGCTTTGATGGACGCGGCAGATGCGCTGTCATCGCTTATTGGCGATGTGGACGTAGAGCATATATTGGACGAAGTGTTCAGCAGATTCTGTCTGGGTAAGTGATCAAACCCCAAGGAGTGTTTCACGTGAAACATTGCGATGTCATTGTTATTGGCGGTGGGCATGCCGGAACTGAGGCTGCTCAGGCAGCTTGGCGCATGGGTGCTGCTACGATATTGGTCACACATAAATTTGAGAAGATAGGTGAAATGTCCTGCAATCCTGCGATTGGTGGGTTGGGGAAAGGCCATTTGGTGCGTGAGATTGATGCCATGGACGGTGTTATGGGACGTGTTGCGGACCAGGCGGGCATACAGTTTCGTTTACTTAACCGCCGTAAGGGTCCAGCGGTGCAAGGGCCCAGAACCCAAGCGGATCGCGCGTTGTATCGAAAAGCGATGCAGGCAGAATTTACTGAAAGGGATGGACTACAAGTCGCTGAAGGCGAGGTAGCAGATATCCTGATCAAGGATGGCCGAATTACGGGTGTTGAGCTTGGCGATGGCAGTCAGATAAAGTCGTCAACTGTCGTTCTGACGGCAGGCACATTTCTGCGAGGCATTATCCATATTGGAGAGAAGAAGATACCTGGTGGGCGTATGGGAGATGCTCCGACGGTAAGACTGGCTGAAAGGATCGATAGTTTTGGACTGCCGCTTGGGCGCTTGAAAACGGGTACGCCTCCACGTCTGGACGGTACAACTATTGATTGGGGTCGTTTGGATAAACAAGAAGCTGATGATGATCCAACTCTCTTTTCATTCTTATCGACAAGTGCAACAGCGCCCCAAATCGCCTGTGGGATCACACACACAAACCCGGAAACCCATGGGATTATCGAGAAAAATTTGGAACGTTCTGCAATGTATGGTGGTCATATCGATGGGGTCGGTCCGCGGTATTGCCCCTCTATCGAAGATAAAATCGTACGTTTTGCAGATAAATCTTCACATCAGATCTTCTTGGAGCCCGAAAGTCTTTCAGACGATGTGATCTATCCCAATGGGATATCGACGTCGTTACCGGAAGATGTACAGCAGGCCTATGTGAAATCCATCGTCGGCTTGGAAAATGTTCGCATTCTTCAACCGGGCTATGCGATTGAATATGATTATGTTGATCCTCAAATTTTAACACGGCGCCTGTCGCTAGAGCATGTACCTGGCCTATACTTCGCTGGGCAGATCAACGGAACCACAGGGTACGAAGAAGCGGCGGCTCAGGGTCTTGTGGCTGGTCTAAACGCGGCGGCAGAGGCGCAGGGCAAGGATCCCATCACCTTCGACCGTGCAGAAGCTTATATTGGTGTTATGATCGATGATTTGGTAACTCGGGGCGTAAGCGAACCTTACCGAATGTTCACGTCGCGCGCAGAATATCGTTTGTCCCTGCGTGCCGATAACGCCGATCAGCGTTTGACACCCAAAGCAATCGCGCTTGGATGCGTTGGCTATCAACGTAAGGAATATTTCAATCAAAAAATGGATGCGCTTCTCGCGGCTAAATCTGCCCTCTCAGAACGATCTCTGACCCCAACGCAGGCAAAAACCGCTGGACTACATGTCAATCAGGATGGCCAGCGCCGTACTGGTCTAGAGTTCTTATCATTTCAAGGCGTTGGTTATGCTGAGCTGAAAGCCATTTGGCCCAACTTGGATGCAGAGAAATATATTATTGATCAGTTGGAACGTGATGCAATCTATGCCAATTATCTAGATCGGCAGTCTCGAGACATTGATGCAATGCGGCGCGACGAAGCGCTTACAATTCCGCTCAATTTTTCTTTTATTGGCATATCGGGACTATCCAATGAGCTTCAGGATAAACTTCAGCGCATTCGACCTGAAACCTTGGCACAAGCACGTCGGATCGACGGCATGACACCGGCAGCACTGACCCTGATCCTTGGACGTTTAAAACAAGCCCAAAAGGCCCAAACGGCGTGACAATCCTAAAGGATGTTTCACGTGAAACAATTGAACGTCTTGAGCTTTTTGAAGCGCTGACGTGCAAATGGACTAACAAAATCAATCTGGTTGCGGCCAGCACTTTGGATGACTTTTGGCGACGCCATGTCATAGACTCAGCGCAAATCTGGCCTTTACGGCCCTCTAAAGCATCAACATGGGTTGATATCGGCTCCGGAGGGGGCGCACCTGGCATTATAATAGCAGCCATCGCAGCAGAGCTAGAACCAGAGCTGAAGGTTACTTTGGTTGAAAGTGACACCCGAAAATGCGTTTTTTTGCGCCAAGCAGCGCGGGAAATGGAAATTTCACTATCCGTTGAAAACAAAAGAGTAGAAATGCTCGATGGTGTCGATGCAAATATTCTGTCAGCGCGAGCGCTTGCGCCTATTTCCGATATTTTGCGTTTCAGCCAACAACTCACAGACATGTCCACAGTTTTTATACTCCCAAAAGGAAAAACCGCCCGACACGAACTTGATGCTGCCCGAGAATCATGGTCCTTCGAGCATTCAACAAGGAACAGTGAGACGAACCCAGAAGCGGTGATAATTAAGCTTTGGAACGTTGCGTCGCGCAAATGACAGGAAAAGATGGTAAAGATTTTAGCGATTGCGAACCAAAAGGGCGGTGTTGGTAAAACAACAACGGCAATAAACCTTGGCGCGGCATTGGCTGAAAGAGGGAATCGTATACTCATTATTGATTTTGACCCTCAGGGAAATGCATCAACAGGACTTGGAATTGGGACCAGCGACCGAGGTTCGACAACTTATGATGTACTTGTGGATGACTATCCGGTTGATCGGGCTATCATGGATACATCGACTGATAACTTGCGCATTTTGCCAGCAACGGGTGATCTTAGTTCTGCTGATGTTGATATGGCGACAGAAAAACAAAGGTTGGTGAGATTAAGGAATGCCCTGGAGAAACCAAGTTTTTCTAGAGACGCGTACGACTATGTTTTCATCGATTGCCCGCCATCGTTAAGTGTTTTGACTTTGAATGCGTTTGCAGCATCACACAGCGTTCTAGTGCCCCTTCAGGCAGAGTTTTTTGCCTTGGAAGGATTGTCCCAACTCATTCTTACAGTGCGCCAGGTTCGCGAAAACCTAAACCCTCAGCTTCACATTAGCTCTGTTGTGATGACCATGGTCGATAGTCGCAATCGATTGTCTGCACAGGTCGAAGCCGACGCACGCGAGCATCTTGGAGATATTGTTTTGCAGACCATGGTGCCGCGCAACGTTCGCCTGTCAGAAGCGCCTTCGTTTGGTATCCCGGCAATAGAATATGATCGGTCTTCGAAAGGGGCCCAAGCATACCGTGATTTGGCAGATGAATTTCTGAAGCAAATGGCTTAGGATAAGAAATGGCAAAGCCGAAAGCAAAACCAACAAAAGGCCTTGGGCGTGGATTGTCCGCTTTGATGGCTGATATTGATGCCAGGCCCGCTTCGTCAAAAAACCAAGGGATCAAAACACAGGCGACGCCCTCGGAACTGCACGTACCGATTGAAACCGTTTATCCAAACCCAGACCAGCCGCGCCGCAGTTTTGTTCAAGACGAATTGGACGAACTTGCATCTTCAATTAAAGAGCGTGGCGTGATTCAGCCGCTGATTGTTCGGTCTGATCCAACCCACGAGGGCGGATACCAAATTGTTGCCGGCGAAAGGCGTTGGCGCGCATCTCAAATTGCAGGTGTTCACGAAGTGCCCGTTCTTGTCCGAGCGATGGATGATCTCGAGGTTTTAGAAGTTGCCATTATTGAGAACATTCAGCGCTCAGATCTTAATCCGGTAGATGAAGCAACGGGTTATCGCCAGTTGATGGAACGGTTTGGCCATACTCAAGAACAACTATCAAAAGCGCTTGGCAAGAGCCGATCCCATATCGCCAATCTCATACGACTTTTGGGCCTACCTCGCGAGGTTCTGGACTACTTGCGAGACGGGCAATTGACGATGGGCCATGCCCGTGCACTTGTGCCAAGCCAGAATGCTGTAGCCCTGGCGCAGGCAATCATTCAGAGGAACCTCTCAGTTCGGGAAGTTGAAGCCTTGATGAAAGCCCGGGAAACGGTGCAAATAAGTAAAGCGGGACCCAAGCAACCGAAGGCACAAGATACAATAGAGTTAGAGAACAACCTAAAGGCAGAGCTTGGTTTGAAAGTGGCAATAGATGATAAAGGCGGATCGGGAACTGTGAAGCTGTCCTATAAATCACTGGATGAACTGGATGACCTTATAAAACGGCTAATGGGAAATGATTAAGCCAAAATTTCCATAAGTAATTGATTTAAAATAATTTTTCTTTCTTTTGGCGCCTTTATATAACCTCTTTCTTCTAATAATTTTCCGCTTTGTACCATCTTAGATACGCGTCTTGTGACTTCACTATGCCCAAACTCAGCTAACCTTTTCTGCGCCACACCCCGATCCAAACGAAGTCCCATTAACAAAAACTCGGTGACTTGGTTTTCACGTGTTAGAAGCTCAGCATCTTTTACAGCTTCATTCACTTTTGCGGCTAACCAGTCTTTTGGTAGTACGCGGGCCTCGGTTGCGATGCGATCACCATCAATCGTTAAGCGCCCATGCGCGCCGGGACCAACACCAAGATAGTCACCATAGTTCCAGTAAATCAGATTGTGGTGACTTTCACTTCCCGTCCGGGCGTGGTTCGAAATCTCGTAACCTGGTAAGCCGGCATCCTCGCAGATCCATTGTGTGGCTTCATACAAATCAGAAGATAAATCATCTTTCGGTAAACCCTTGAGCTTACCAGCGGTTTGAAGTGCGCCAAAGGCTGTGCCGTCTTCAATGGTTAATTGGTATAATGATAAATGGTCCGCGGCCAAAGCGATCGCCGTTTTCAACTCTTTTGTCCAATCGGCTAAACTTTGGTCCTGCCGAGCATAAATCAGATCAAAACTCATTCGCTTAAAATATTGGCGGGCAAGATCGATTGCTTTGATTGCTTCTGATACAGAGTGCAAACGACCTAAACGCTTAAGATCAGTGTCGTTTAATGCCTGAACACCGATGGAAACGCGGTTCACGCCAGCATGAACAAATCCCTCAAACTTTTCAGCTTCTACAGATGTTGGATTGGCTTCTAACGTAACTTCAGCTTCGGCGTTCAGTTCGAAAACGTCAGCAATTGTATCAAGACAAATTTCTACTGTTGCAGGTTCCATCAGGCTGGGTGTACCGCCACCGAAAAAAACTGACTCCACCCTACGATTTCCAACACGGCCGGCCTGATACCGAATGTCTTCAGAGAGTCGTTTGCGCCACAGGTTGTGGTCGACATGGGCGCTCACGTGGGAATTGAAATCACAATAAGGACATTTCGCCTGACAGAATGGCCAATGAATGTAGATGCCAAAACCGCCATTCTTCCAATCATCCACGATTGAGCGGGCCTTTCAAAAGCTTGTTGAAAGCGTCTGCTCTATGGCTCATCTGATGTTTCTTTGCTGGATCCATTTCGCCAAATGTTTCTGTTTCACCATTTGGGATAAACATAGGATCATATCCAAAACCCAACCCACCTTTAGGGGGCCAGCTCAATACTCCGTCGACTTTGCCAGCGCAGATTTCATCATGCCCATCTGGCCAAGCAATGCACAAAGTACAACAAAACCGGGCTGTAAATGGTGGTTCCACGCCCTTCTCTTGGATTTCATGCCAAGCTCGCGTCATTGCAATCATGAAATCCCGACCTTTCGGCGTTTCAGCCCAATCTGCTGTGTAAACACCAGGCGCGCCTGACAGCGCATCAATTTCGATTCCGCTATCGTCAGAAAACGCAGGCAACCCACTTTCTTGCGCGGCAAAATGCGCCTTGATCCGTGCGTTTCCAGAAAAACTGTTCTCGGTTTCTAGGGGTTCATCCAAACCCAAATCAGCGACCGATATCAATTCGATACCCAAGGGTTGGACCAAGGCCGAGATTTCTCGCAACTTTCCAGTATTGTGCGAGGCGAGAACAATCTTATCTTCTGTCAAAACTCTCATGCAAGAGCGGCTTTTTGGGCGTTTATCAGTTCGCTAATCCCTTTTTCAGCAAGATCTGCCATTTCACCAAATTGCCCGCGTGTGAATACGGCGCCCTCGGCTGATCCTTGTATTTCGATAATGCCACCCGACCCATTCATAACAAAATTAGCGTCAGTTCCAGCATCGGAATCCTCGGCATAGTCCAAATCTAAAACAGACTGTCCCGCATAGATTCCGCAAGACACAGCCGCAACGTGGTCTGGCATCGGATCTTCTTTCAACAAGCCATCAGCCATCAGCTTTTGCACGGCGAGTTTCAAGGCAACCCACCCGCCGGTGATGGAAGCACAGCGCGTACCCCCATCGGCCTGCAAGACATCACAATCGACACTGATCTGGCGCTCTCCGAGTAACAAACGATCAATGCCGGCCCGCAAGGATCGGCCGATCAAACGTTGTATTTCTTGTGTGCGCCCTGATTGCTTGCCACTGGAGGCTTCACGTCTGTTTCGCGTCGATGTTGCACCTGGCAGCATTCCATATTCACCGGTTACCCAACCTTGTCCTGCATTGCGCAAAAAGGGCGGAACTCTTTCTTCGACACTGGCTGTACAAAATACATGGGTGTTCCCGCATTTGATAATGCAAGAGCCTGCGGCATGCATGGTCACATGTGTTTCGATGGAGATGTGTCGCATTTCGTTTACTGCGCGTCCGGACGGTCTCATACTTTCAATCCCTTTAAGTGTTTCAATCCTTACCGCAGGGCGTTTCGCGCTTAAAGCCCGATTGACCGCCAGCGGCGCTATGCTTACATCTGACTTGCCCTTTCGAAATCGGATAGACTTCATAACAATGGATGCGCAAAAGACCAGCCTTTCAGAACTCAATGCACGGAGCCACGATGTGTTTCGCCGGCTAGTTGAGGCTTATCTTGAAACAGGCGATCCTGTCGGTTCCCGCTCTCTCACACGTACGCTTAGTGAGAAAGTCTCTGCAGCGACAATTCGGAATGTTATGCAAGACTTAGAGTATCTTGGCTTGCTTGAATCCCCTCATATTTCTGCAGGTCGCGTACCAACAAATCTCGGCCTAAGGCTGTTCGTTGATGCCATGTTAGAGGTTGGAGATCTTGCGGACACTGAGCGAACCTCAATCGAAAGTTCGTTTAGTGGACCGGAAGGTGATCTAGGTGGTCTCTTGGATCAAGTCGGTCAAATTTTGTCTGGCCTAACACAGACTGCATCGATCGTTATGGCACCAAAATCCGAGGCACCAGTTAAACATATCGAGTTTGTGTCTTTGTCCCCGGAACAAGGCCTTGTCGTGCTAGTCTATGCAAATGGACACGTGGAAAATCGCCTTTTTGTACCGCCTTTGGGTTTAACACCTTCGGCGATGCGCGAAGCCGCAAATTTTTTGAATGCCGTATTTCAAGGCGAAACCCTATCAAGTATTCAAAAGAAAATCACATCTGAGATCAAAGAGCGAAGAAAGGAAATCGATATTGTGGCTGAAGATTTGATCAAAGCAGGCTTGGCCGCTTGGTCAGACGAGGATAATGGATCCGAGGCTCGGCTGATTGTACGCGGGCGATCGAATCTTATTGATGATGCCAAGACCGAAGAAGATTTGGATCGGGTTAAAAACCTTTTTGACGATCTTGAGCGTAAAAAGGAACTGGCCGAGTTTCTAGACCTGGCCGAGGCGGGCGACGGGGTCAAAATTTTTATTGGCTCTGAGAACAAACTTTTTTCTCTTTCGGGGTCGTCCTTGGTCGTAAGCCCTTATATGAACGCCGATCAGAAGGTGATTGGAGCGGTCGGAGTTATTGGTCCAACACGGTTGAATTACGGGCGTGTGGTGCCCATCGTAGACTATACTGCCCAGTTGGTTGGGCGCATGCTGACGGAACGAGGTTGACGTGTCTGAAGACAAAAAAACAGAGGCAGAAATCGAAGCAGAGCTGGACGCAGCTGACGCACAAGAGACTGGCGATGATGGAAAGAAACCATCACTTCCAGACTTGGAGGGATTACTGGATTTGGCTGATGAAGGTGCTTTTGAGGCCAATTTAGATGGCGCAGGACCAACTGACAGAGAGACCGAGTTGGAATCTGAGAACAACGAATTGAAAGACAAATTGTTGCGCGCCATGGCTGAGATGGAGAATTTGCGCAAACGCGCGGAACGCGATCGCCGAGATGCAGAAGTCTATGGCGGGCAGAGATTGGCGCGCGATTTGTTATCAGTTTATGACAATATGGATCGCGCTATGAGCGTCATTGATGAAGAATTAAAGGAAAAAGCGGCGGCTTTGGTTGAAGGCCTAGAGTTGACCAAAAAGGGTCTTTTAGATGCGTTTTCAAAGCATCAGATAGAACCGATCAATCCTGCTGAGGGTGAAAAATTTGATCCAAACTTACACCAAGCCATGTTTGAAGCGCCAGTCCCTGGGACCAAGCCGGGCCATATCATCCAGGTCATGAATGTCGGTTTCAAGATCGGTGAACGCTTGTTGCGTGCCGCAGATGTTGGGGTAGGAAGCTAACTTAGCTTTCTGAAGACTTTAGTTCGTAGATCAGGTTTAGAGCTTCTTGCGGCGTAATCTCATCAGGGGACACAGTCTCTAGGATTTCGTCCGTTTTCGATTTTTTCGGTGTGACGTAATTTTTGGGTTGTGCTGAAAATAAGGGGAGATCTTCGGCCGAAATACCGGAATGTCCTGCAAGATTGTCTGCTTCTAGTTTGGTCAAGACTTCCTGCGCGCGTTCGGTCACTGCCAGAGGAAGGCCAGCAAGTTTAGCAACTTGAACACCATAAGATCGGTCCGCCGCCCCTTTAGTGACTTCATGTAAAAAGATGATCTCGCCGTCCCACTCTTTCACTTTTACCGTAGCATTCATCACCCGCTCCAGCGGCTCATGCAGGGCTGTAAGCTCATGGTAATGTGTGGCAAAAAGAGTGCGGCATTTGTTGACTTCATGAAGGTGTTCCACAGTTGCCCAAGCGATTGATAGGCCATCATAGGTTGCGGTACCGCGTCCAATCTCGTCTAGAATGACCAAAGCGTTCTCGTCAGCTTGGTTTAGAATGGCAGCAGTTTCGACCATTTCAACCATGAAGGTCGAGCGGCCACGTGCCAGATCATCTGATGCCCCAACGCGCGAGAATATCTGAGACACAACACCGATCTCTGCTTTGGAAGCAGGGACAAAACTACCAATCTGTGCAAGCAAAGCAATCAATGCATTTTGCCGCAAAAAAGTGGACTTTCCTGCCATATTCGGTCCCGTTAACAACCAGAGCGAGGAACCAGATTGAGGTGATAAGTCCGTGTCATTTACAACAAAATTTCCGCCATCTTTTTTTAAAGCGGCTTCGACAACAGGGTGGCTCCCGCCCACAATGGCAAACCTTTGATCTGTAGTTAAAATGGGCCTTGACCAACTCTTTTTAGACGCAAGTTCTGCCAAGGCGCAGCTTGTGTCCAATACCGCAATTGCTTGAGATGTCGCGTGAATTTCAGCTGCCGTTTCTAAAATTGCGGCCGTTAATTGATCGAAAACCTGTTTTTCTAAGATCAGGGCCTGTGCTCCTGCATTCAGGATCTTGGTCTCTAATTCAGACAGAACAACGGTTGTAAAACGGACAGCGTTTGCTGTGGTTTGTCTGTGTATAAATATGTCAGCCAGTGGTGTAGCCATCATTTTGGAGGCGTAACTTGCTGGGGTTTCAATAAAATATCCCAGCACATTGTTATGTTTGATCTTCAAAGATCCGATATCGCATTGTTCCGAATACTCAGCTTGTAAACTGGCAATGATCGACCGACTGTCATTTCGCAAGTTTCGCAGATTGTCTAATTCCGGGATATATCCGGCAGCGACATAGCCGCCGTCGCGGGCCAGCAATGGCGGTTCAGATACCAAAGCAGCATCTAAAACCCCAATCAGATCATCATGCCCAATGCACGCGTGAATGGCGCTATCAATCTCTTTTGGAAGTACCTGACTTTCACAGGTTTTGTGGATCAATAGGGCCGTGGCAAGGCTTGTTCGAATGGCACCAAGATCCCGCGGGCCCGCCCGGTCCAAAGACACACGAGATAAGGCGCGCGCAAGATCTGGAATATTTTTTAGGTTTCCACGCAAATCTTGACGAAGGTCGGCGTAGGAAGCTAATGCTTCAACGGCATCTAGCCGATCCTTTAGGATGCTGATATCTCGGACTGGATTTGTCAGTCGGTTGACCAAAAGGCGCGCGCCCGCCCCAGTGATCGTGTAGTCAATGACCGAGAGAAGAGAGCCTTGTTTATCCCCTGACAGAGTTTCTGTGAGCTCCAAGTTTCTTCGGGTTGCGGCATCGATTTGAACCGATTTCAATGCGGTTTCTTTTTCAGGCCGGCGCAGGAAAGGTAAATTTCCTTTCTGTGTTAAAGACAGATATTCGACGATTGCGCCAAGGGCGCCCTTCTCGGCGCGGTGAAATCCTCCGAATGCATCCAAGCTTTGAATTTTGTAAAGGTCGCAAAGCCTTCGTTCTGCGGATGCACTGTCAAAGCTGGCCGGCGCCAATCGGGTAACACTGCAACCAGCTTCCAGAATCAAATCTTCAATTGTGTTCTCGGCAGATTGGCTAATTAACATTTCTTTTGGGGCCAGTCGGGCGAGCAGAGGCGACAATTCGGCAAGGGAACATTCCGAGACGTGCAAAGCGCCGCTGGACATATCGGTCCAGGCGAGTGCTGCCTTGTCCCGCACTTGGGAAAATGCTGCTAAAAAGTTGTCTTGCCGCGCCTGAAGTAGGCTATCTTCAGTCAGGGTACCTGGTGTGATCATGCGAACCACACCACGCTTTACGACCGACTTCGCTCCACGTTTTTTTGCTTCTGATGGGTCTTCTAGTTGTTCGCAAACGGCAACACGAAACCCCTTTCGGATCAGAGTCAGCAAGTATCCTTCTGCTGCGTGAACTGGAACACCACACATTGCGATGTCTTCGCCTAGATGTTTACCGCGCTTGGTCAACGCAATGTCCAGGGCTGCGGCAGCTTGGACGGCATCCTCGAAAAACAACTCATAAAAGTCGCCCATGCGAAAAAACAACAAGGCATCAGGATGCTCTTTGCGAAGCTCCAGATACTGCGCCATCATCGGTGTTACATTGGCGTTTACGCTGTTCATGCACTATCCTTAGGCATGGTGCAGCAAGAGGTGAAGGGGAATTGCTTTAACCTTATAGAAAACCCCGTTAGACCGATTGCATTGGCGTTGGAGAGAGAGCCGCATGTCTGATAAAACCAAGATCACCGACAGTGATGCGTTGTTGTATCATCTGGAGCCCACTCCAGGTAAGTTGGAGGTCAATGCCTCGACACCCATGGCCACACAAAGAGATTTATCGCTAGCGTACTCGCCGGGTGTTGCTGTGCCCGTACAAGCCATCGCAGACAATCCGGAGACAGCCTATGATTACACAACAAAAGGCAACATGGTTGCGGTGATCTCCAACGGATCTGCAATTCTGGGTATGGGCAATCTTGGGGCCCTTGCCTCAAAGCCAGTAATGGAAGGAAAGTCGGTTCTTTTTAAGAGGTTTGCGGACGTGAACTCCATCGATTTGGAGTTGGACACAGAAGATCCCGAGGCCTTCATAAATGCTGTAAAGCTGATGGGTCCAAGTTTTGGTGGAATCAATCTAGAAGATATCAAAGCACCTGATTGCTTTATCATTGAACAATCCCTCAAAGAGCAGATGGATATCCCTGTTTTCCATGATGACCAACATGGAACAGCTGTTATTTGTGCAGCGGGGTTGATTAATGCATTGCATATCTCAGGCAAGAAAATTGAAGATGTTAAAATTGTTTTAAACGGGGCTGGAGCTGCCGGAATTGCCTGCTTGGAGTTGATCAAGCGCATGGGCGCGAAGAACGAAAACTGCGTCGTTTGCGATACAAAGGGGGTAATTTATCAAGGCCGAACCGAAGGTATGAACCAGTGGAAATCTGCCCACGCGGTTAAAACCGATCTGCGGACGCTCGAAGAGGCAATGAAAGATGCTGACGTCTTCTTAGGTGTCTCAGTAAAAGGAGCGGTCACACAGAAAATGGTCAAATCGATGGCGAAAGATCCTGTAATTTTTGCCATGGCCAATCCAGATCCAGAGATTACACCAGAAGATGCGCGTGCCGTGCGAGATGACGCGATTATAGCAACCGGTCGTTCGGACTACCCCAACCAAATCAACAACGTTCTTTGCTTTCCATATTTGTTCCGAGGTGCATTGGATATCCACGCCCGTGCGATCAATGATGAAATGAAAATTGCGTGCGCCGAGGCGTTGTCTTCTTTGGCGCGCGAAGACGTGCCTGATGAAGTTGGAATGGCCTATGGAAGAACACTGTCTTTTGGACCAGACTATATTATACCAACGCCATTTGATCCACGTTTGATACATATCATCCCACCGGCGGTGGCCAAGGCGGGTATGGATACCGGTGTGGCGCGGCGTCCGATCGTAGACATTGAAGACTATACAGATAACTTACGCGCGCGCCTCGATCCGGCAGCTTCAGTTCTGCAGGCAATGTATAGTCGCGCTCGCGCCAATCAAAGCACGATGATCTTTGCCGAAGGCGATGATCCGCGCGTATTGCGGGCCGCGGTGTCCTATGCGCGCGCCGGACTTGGACGGGCTATTGTTATTGATCGTGAGAAAG
The DNA here is from genome assembly GCA_039814625.1 of Pseudomonadota bacterium. Taxonomy (GTDB): domain Bacteria; phylum Pseudomonadota; class Alphaproteobacteria; order Rhodobacterales; family Rhodobacteraceae; genus Amylibacter. The sequence continues at coordinate 56,827 of JBCCAU010000002.1, read as the reverse complement.
ATGTGCATCGTCGTTTATCTGAGGCTGGCCTTGCGGATGCTTTCGATGAAATAGAGATTATGAATGCGGCTAAAACCGAACACCTACGAGACTACAAAGACTTTTTGTATCAACGCTTACAACGCAGCGGTCACGACCAAGAGGACGTACATAAACTTGCCTCGCGTGACCGTCATGTCTTCGCTGCATTGATGCTTGCACATGGCCATGGGGATGGGATGATTACGGGGGCTACGCGAAAAGGTGCGGCTGTTCTGGAAAGAATAAACCACGTTTTTGACGCCGCACCCGGAGATGGCGCAGTTGGTATTACAGCGGTTCTTCTGCGCGGACGTCTCTTGTTGATTGCAGATACATTGGTACATGAATGGCCAGAGCCGGAAGATCTGGCTGATATTGCCGAACGCGCAGCAGATCTTGGAAGAACGATGGGTCTCGACCCGCGTGTGGCCTTTGTGAGTTTTTTCAAACTTTGGATATCCGCAATCCGAACGCGCTGAAAAGATGGCCTTGGCACCAGGGGTTCTTGACGCACGCGAAGTCAATTTTGAGTATGATGGAGAAATGACTGTCGATGTCGCGTTGAACGATAGGGTCCGCGCTGAATACCCTTTCTGTCGGTTAAGCGGCCCGGCAAACATTCTTGTCGTGCCTGCCCGGCATTCGGCATCTATCTCCGTGAAACTTCTTCAAGAAATGGGTGGTGCGACGGTGATCGGACCCATTTTGACAGGTGTAGATAAGTCGATTCAGCTGTGCTCTATGACATCAACCGTAAACGATATTCTGAACATGTCGGTTATGGCCAGCTGTGATTTTGGAACGAGACGCTAATTCCAACCGGCGACGTTTGTTTGCCCCAGAAGTTACGCCCAGAACTTTTTCACTTTGTCGAAGAAACCTTCGCTTTCTGGTGAGTTGTCAGGGCTTTCCTTTTCAAACTCTTTGAGAAGCTCTTTTTGACGAGGGGTCAAATTGACGGGTGTCTCCACGGCAATCTCAAGATAGAGGTCGCCAAAGCTGCCAGAACGTAAGGCGGGCATGCCTTTGCTGCGAAGGCGCATCTGTTTACCCGATTGTGCGCCAGCTGGAATTGACACCTTGGACTTCCCGCCATCCACTGTTGGTACTTCTACCTCGCCACCAAGTGCGGCCGTTGTTAAAGGAACGGGAACGCGACAATAAAGATTTGTGCCATCACGCTCAAAGATTGAATGATCTTTGACTTCGATAAAGATGTACAAATCTCCCGTAGGGCCACCACGCAGTCCCGCTTCACCTTCGCCAGACAGACGAATGCGTGTGCCAGTTTCAACACCTTTTGGAATATTGACCTGCAAAGAGCGCTCTTTGTTGATACGACCTGAGCCGCTACAGTTGTCGCACGGGTCTGTTATGATTTCCCCGCGTCCATTGCAGGTAGGACACGTCCGTTCGACCGTAAAAAAACCTTGCTGTGCGCGTACTTTGCCCATGCCACCGCAGGTTGGACAGGTCGAGGGCTGGGATCCGGCTTTGGAACCGGTGCCAGAACATACGTCGCAATTTGCTGATGCGTTGATTTTAATGCTCTCTGATTTTCCAGAGAAAGCCTCTTCTAAAGTGACGCTTAGGTTATATCGCAGGTCAGATCCGCGGGACGCTCGGTTTGCGCCGCCGCCGCGACGTCCTCCCATAAAATCGCCAAAAAGGTCATCAAACACGTCAGAGAAAGCAGATTCAAAACCACCTCCAGTGCCACCTGCACCGCCAAAGGGACCACGACCGCCGCCGCCCATCCCGCCTTCAAACGCGGCATGTCCAAAACGGTCATAAGCCGCTTTCTTTTCACCGTCCTTTAGAACGTCATAAGCTTCGTTTACGTCTTTGAATTTTGCTTCTGCATCTGGATTGTCTTTGTTTCGGTCCGGATGCAATTCCATCGCTTTCTTGCGAAAAGCTTTCTTGATCTCGGCCTCTGAAGCTGACTTGGAAACACCAAGGGTTTCATAGTAGTCGCGTTTTGCCATATATCTGATCTCCAAAACCGGCTGGCCGATCCCTTATAGGTAATCGGCCAACGGTCGGATTAAAGGGATCGATTAACGATCGTCTTTTCCTAGGTCCTCGAAATCCGCGTCGACAACATCATCATCGAAATCGCTTGATTTTGGCTCGTCATCCATTGGTGAACCGCCATCTGCTTGTTGGCTTTCATAAATGGCCTGACCAAGCTTCATTGAGGCTTCCGCAAGGTCTTGAGTTAGCGACTTGATTTTGCCTGCGTCTTCGCTGTCCAGGGCCTCTTCCAACGCAGATTTTGCCATTTCGATCACTTCAACCGTTGAAGGGTCAACTTTGTCGGAATGATCTTCCAAAGACTTTGCGGTTGTGTGGATCAAGCTTTCAGCGTTGTTCTTTGCTTCAATCAGTTCGCGACGTTCACGATCCGCTTCGGCGTTTTCCTCGGCATCGCGGACCATCTGTTCGATATCCTCATCGGAAAGGCCACCAGAGGCTTGGATCGTGATTTTCTGTTCCTTGTTGGTTCCCTTATCTTTCGCCGAAACTGATACAATCCCGTTTGCATCAATATCGAAAGTCACTTCGATCTGTGGCATACCGCGTGGCGCTGGTGGGATTTCTTCAAGATTGAATTGGCCAAGGATCTTATTATCCGTTGCCATCTCACGTTCGCCCTGGAAGACCCGAATGGTCACCGCATTCTGATTGTCTTCTGCAGTCGAAAAAACCTGAGATTTCTTTGTTGGGATTGTTGTGTTCCGATCAATCAGGCGGGTGAACACACCGCCCAAGGTTTCGATGCCCAATGACAGTGGCGTCACATCCAATAGAACCACGTCTTTAACATCGCCCTGCAGAACACCAGCTTGGATCGCGGCGCCCATCGCAACGACTTCATCTGGGTTTACACCCTTGTGAGGCTCTTTGCCGAAGAAATTTGTGACGTCCGCAATCACTTTGGGCATGCGTGTCATCCCGCCCACAAGAACGACTTCATCAATTTCATCTTTGGAAACACCGGCATCCTTCAAAGCGGCCTGACAGGGTTTCATTGTGCGATCGATCAGATCAGACACCAAGGATTCCAACTTTGACCGGGTTAATTTTACAACTAAGTGCAGTGGTTGACCGGTTTTCCCGTCCATAGAAATAAAGGGCTGATTTATTTCTGTTGATTGACTAGAGGACAACTCAATCTTTGCCTTCTCAGCAGCTTCTTTCAAGCGCTGCAAGGCCATCTTGTCCTTTGTTAGGTCAACGCCGTTTTCTTTTTTGAACTCGTCTGCCAGGTGGTCGACAATGCGCATATCAAAGTCTTCACCGCCCAAGGCCGTATCACCATTGGTCGATTTTACTTCAAACAAGCCGTCATCGATCTCGAGGATAGAAATATCGAATGTTCCGCCACCAAGGTCGTACACGGCAATGGTTTTTGAACCGGTTTTGTCCAATCCATAGGCAAGAGCTGCTGCCGTAGGCTCGTTGATAATCCGAAGTACATCAAGACCTGCGATTTTTCCTGCGTCTTTAGTTGCTTGGCGCTGCGCGTCGTTAAAATATGCAGGAACTGTGATGACCGCTTCACTGACCGTCTCGCCAAGATAAGCCTCGGCGCTTTCTTTCATTTTCTGCAAAATGAAAGCAGAAACTTGCGAAGGCGAATACTTTTCTCCCTTAACTTCGATCCAAGCATCACCATTGCCGCCGTCAATGACATTATACGGCAAATTCTTCATATCTTTTTTGATTGCTGCGTCGTTGATGTTGCGACCGATCAAACGCTTAACGGCAAACAAAGTGTTTTCCGGGTTTGTTACAGCTTGTCGTTTGGCCGTCTGTCCAACCAAACGCTCATCATCTGTGAAGCCTACAATAGAAGGCGTCGTGCGCGCACCTTCGGCGTTCTCGACAACCTTCGGTTGGGACCCATCCATGATTGCGACACATGAGTTCGTTGTGCCGAGGTCGATACCAATCACTTTTCCCATAACTTATCCTTTCATGCGGCGATTATTGGTACGAACCCAAATGGCATACGTACCCATCCCTGATCACAGGATCATTCCTCTCGATCAGCGTGCGATATAAGTGCGAGGGAAAAACATCGCAAGGTGGTGGGGTGATATTATTGCCGCGCGGACCAACTTTGCGACACAAGCTTCTTCGAAGCGTGCATTAACATGAATCCAAGCGCAAATAAACCAAAGGAAAGCCACAATGGATATGCAAGCGTTGTGTGTTTTGCGGTGTAATTCACAAAAATGCCATCACGGGCTTGGTCAATACAGTGAAATAGAGGGTTCCACCAAAAAAATGGAATCATTGAAATTGGAAGTGAGTTTGCCGCGAACATCTTCCCACTGAAGACCATGTTCACCCGCATAAAGACCATGGGTGCGAATTTTTTGACCAAGGGTATAAATGACCCAATGCCACCAATCACACTCCCGATCGCCATACCTGATAACAACGTCACGCCGCAGGCAGCAGCGACCTTTTGTAAGTTGTCTATTTTTACCGGTTCAATCAACAAGTGAATAAGTAACAGAATTACTGCGATGGTAATGACATTGGTATGTAATTGGCTAAGTGCTGATGATACCAAGTTGAGCAATGGAGTGACCGGGGCATGAACATTTGCGCCATGTTCTGTATCACCAATACCCATTGCAGAATTAAGCCCCCCGAGATGCAAAAACAAAAGGAAAATGCCGCTGGCCAAAAACAGCATGAAGTCGCCGCGCACGCTCATACTTCGAAGACCTGTGACCGAGATGAGTGCATAGAAAGCAGCCATCATGACAACCATTTGCAAGCTGCGCATCAGCATTGCTTTCAGAGCGTTTGAACTGCCCTGACGGCTCTTGTTAATCGTCACAACCCAAACCAGCCGGAAGAATTCCAAAATCCGACCTAAAACGGTATACTTAAATGGCAACTTTTGCCCTTGATCAAAATAGGTCATTTGTTTTGTTGATCCTTTGTGGGCCGATCACCATAAGCACAGAGAACACTGATTGGAGCTAGTATGACCGATAATGATATCTGTCGCAAATTTCGTGAACTGGCTATTAAAGCAGGTGAAAAAATTCTTGAAATTTATGATCGTGACGAGCTTCAAGTTGATTCAAAAGCCGATGATAGCCCTGTCACCGAGGCAGATCGAATTGCAGATACTCTGATTCATGCTGGTTTGTCTGAGGCATTTCCAGGTGTTCCAATTGTGACAGAAGAAAAGTCTTCAACACATTCTATAAAAGCAAAGACCTTCTTCATTGTTGATCCATTGGATGGAACCAAAGAGTTTATTCATCGTCGCGGCGACTTTACGGTCAATATCGCTTACGTTGTTGAAGGCGTCCCTGTGCTTGGGGTTGTATATGCGCCGGCAAAATCCAGACTATTTATGACAAAACCTGGTGGCGGTGCCCTAGAAGAGCTCGGACCTTTTGACCCTGAAAAAGCGGGCGACTGTTACAGTGTATCTACAGCACCTCCCAAAGATACAGACCTTGCGGTGGTTGCATCAAAGTCCCATCGTGATCAAGCAACGGACGATTATATTGCGAAATATAGCGTCGGTGATTTTAAAGCGGCGGGGTCTTCACTGAAATTCTGCCTTCTTGCGACGGGAGAAGCGGATTTATACCCAAGGTTGGGACGAACGATGGAGTGGGATACCGCTGCTGGTCAAGCCGTGTTAATGGCCGCAGGTGGGTTTGTTGTAGATTTTGAAACGCGCGAGCCATTGTATTACGGAAAATCTGGTTTTTCGAACCCATTCTTCATTGCCGCATCCAACGGAACGAAACTGCGGTAGGGTTCATGTCTGTGCTTATCGTAATCCCCGCGCGTTACGCATCTTCTAGGTTTCCAGCGAAGCCTTTGGCGCCCCTGACGGGTGTTACAGGCTTGAAGAAGACATTGATCCAAAGATCATGGGAAGCTGCAAAACTGGTATCAAACGTTGATAAAGTTGTGGTGGCGACAGACGATGATCGTATTCGCGGGCATGTCGAAGACTTTGGCGGTGAGGTTGTAATGACAAGCTCAGAACATCGAAACGGAACAGAGCGGTGTGCCGAAGTTGCTGATAAGTTTCCCGATTTTAAAGTCTTCGTGAATTTTCAAGGTGACGCACCTTTGACGCCGCCGTGGTTTATTACAGCACTGATCGAAGGTTTGGACCTCTCACCAGATGCCGCCATGGCAACACCTGTTTTAAGAACGCGGCCAGAAACTTTGGCAAAATTTCAAGACGACAGACGGAATGATCGCGTCGGAGGAACAACCGTTGTCGTGGATAACGATAGTCACGCGATTTACTTTTCCAAGGAGGTCTTACCCCATACGCCCATCGGTTTTGGCAATGGCGGTTTACCGGTCTTTCATCACGTTGGAGCATATGCTTATCGGCGCGACGGGCTTAAAAATTACATGAGCTTTGAGGAGACGGAACTGGAGAAGCGCGAAGGGCTTGAGCAGTTGAGATTTATTGTGAACCGCCAACTGGTAAGATGTGTCGAAGTTGAAGATCGCGGGCAAGAGTTCTGGGAACTAAATAATCCAGAAGATGTTGACCGGATCGAACACATTTTAAAGGTTCAAGGGATCGAATGACATCTTTGGCAGTGACTTTGGTGGTCGTAAGCCGAAACAGACCGACCGAGCTTCTCCGCCTTATAGACTGCTTGAAGCACCAGCGCGGATGTGTCTTTGAATTGGTCCTCGTCACCAATACTGATCCAGCACTTTTATCAGATAGTCTTAGAGACCATTGTGCTAAAATTATCTCTGTAGACATCGAAAACATTTCGATCATGCGAAACTTGGGTGTTCGAAATAGCACCGGAAAGATTATTGCTTTTTGTGATGATGACTGTTTGCCTGAGCCAGATTGGCTTTCTGAATTGGTAAAGCCATTTCTTTCGCATGGCGTGAAAATTTCGACTGGAGCCGTCATCGGTCAAAACGGTTTTTCGCTTCAATGGGGCGTGACTTGGGTTGATAAGAATGGACTTGATGTCAAACATCAGCCACCCCCTAACGAAACGAAAGTCTTTTTACCCAAGGCCGATCATTTCGTGAAAGCCCAAGGGACAAACTGCGCATTCGACAAAAAGACATTGGAACAGGTTGATTTGTTCGATCCAGAGTTCGCGTATTTTTTGGATGAAACGGATTTGTGTTTGAGGCTTGCGCAAAAGGGCTGTGCAACGGCCTTTGTGCCAACCGCCCGCGTGCATCACCTATTTGCGGAAAATTGCAGCCGATATGCCTCGCGCGCACCACGAAGCTTGAATTTGATCGGTCAAAGTGTCCGGCATTATGCCGCAAAGCACGCCAGTTCACCGCACGATTGTGTTCGTGCGCATTATAGGCTTCAGCATGCCCGTGTCCTTGATGCCTTTCATATTGGTCGGTTGGAAGCCAGGGATGTTCAGGTTGTCTTGGCAAGCTACCACACACCCAAGGTCGATCTACCCAGATTTAGATCAGAAGTTATCCATATCGGTCTCGCTCAAGCACCTTTCCATCCTTCTGAGATGTACAGTCATGGGGTCTTGATTGTTGCCTTTATCAACCGGAAGAAAGACGCTCTCAAATATGCAAAGCAAGCGCAAGCTGAAGGACATAGTGTAACTTTGGTGATCTGCGGATTTCTGCCCCTGGCCCATCGCCGTGGATTTAAGAATGAGATTTTCGTGCAATCCGGCGGATGGATTGGTCGATTGGGCCGAAAAAAGATACAACCGATCTTTGGTCTTAAAAATATTGCAAAGGATATTTCGGCAGAACTTGGTGAGCGTCGAATGTTCAAAAAAACGGCAATTTTTCACGCATTTCGAACTGATCCTTTTGAAAAACAGTCTGTCTAAAATTGCCTAGGAACGATCCATTTTATACAGTCATGGTTAATGTGTCGCGTTTCAATTAAACATGACAAAATTCTTGAGGAGCGAATGAGCAAAGTACGCAAAGCCATATTACCTGTAGCAGGAATGGGAACCCGCTTTTTACCGGCAACAAAATCCATACCAAAGGAAATTCTAACTTTGGTGGATAAACCACTAATTCAATATGCGATCGACGAGGCTCGTGAAGCTGGCATCGAAGAGTTTATATTTGTTACCTCGAAGGGAAAAAGTGCGCTCGAGGATTACTTTGATGGCTCTCCTCATCTTGAAATGACACTGCAGGCAAAAGGAAAAACCGATCTTCTGGAACTGCTTCAAGCAACCAATATGGAAAGTGGGGAAATTGTATATGTCAGGCAGAATGATCCAAAGGGCCTTGGTCACGCTGTTTGGTGTGCCCGGTCTTTAATCGGGGATGAGCCTTTTGCTGTTTTGCTCCCTGACGATGTAATTGCTGCCGAGAAGTCATGCTTGCACCAGATGGTTGATGCATATCGCAACACAGGCGGCAATATGGTTGCCACGATGGAGGTTTCTGACAAAGATACATCTAAATATGGAATATTAGACGTTGCAGAAAACATCGGTCCCCTTGCCCATGTCAAAGCAATGGTCGAAAAACCGGCAAGGGGGACAGCGCCCTCGAATCTTGCGGTAATAGGTCGATACATCCTTGATCCGAAAGTCATGCACACCTTGGATAAGCAATCTATTGGTGCTGGAGGTGAAATCCAACTGACCGACGCAATTGCGCAGCAGATCTCTAGCGGGGATAACGTATTTGGTTATCGCTTTGATGGGCGTCGGTATGATTGCGGGTCAAAGTCAGGCTATCTCGAAGCAACGGTGGCCTTCGGTTTGTCCCATCCGGAGCTTGGGGATGACTTCTCAGACTATATTCAGTCGGTTGCAGGCCAAAAACGTGCTGCGGAATAACGGGCACACTTGGCGTGGACCAACGTGTTGTCATCGATGTTTCACGAACGGTGTCTCGGCTGCATCTTCCTGCCGCCACGGGGATTGATCGGGTCGAAGCGGCCTACATTCGGCGTGTTCTAGAGAATCATCCCGGTAGTTTTGCTTTGGCTAAGTTGGGCCGCGAGTATCTTTTCTGCGATTTGGAAACGTTTTTTAGGGAGTCACATAAGAACTTTGACGGTGCTCAGATCGGCCTAATAGATAAGGTTCGACTAAAATTAACACGGGATCAACGTAAGGTGAAATCAAGTCTTCGACGCTCCATTGGTTGGACGGATCGCGCAAGACTATGCCTTAAGTTGAGAAGTGAGATCTCAAAGAATGATATCTATATCAATGTGGGCCATAGCCGCATGTCAAAAGAGGTGCAGGTGTGTCTAAACACAATAGGATGCAAAAGCTGGTTTATGGTCCATGACGTAATCCCTTTGACCCATCCTGAGATGGTCCGCGTGGACATACCACCACGGTTTAAAGAGTTTATAAACTCAATATCGGATATCGCAGACCGCGTTATTTTCAACTCTCAGGCCAGCCAAATCGCGGCAAAGGGTCTGTTTTCAAATACTAAGGAACTTGTCGCGCATCTTGGAGTGGATGGACCATTCCAAAGAGGTGTCAATTCAAAGCACCCCTTTTTTCTGACCGTTGGCACAATTGAACCCAGAAAAAACCACAACTTGTTGCTAGATATTTGGAAGCACGGAAAAGATGAAAAAGGCAACAGGTTGCCAAAATTGGTGATTGTTGGACAAGATGGCTGGGCCGAAAAAGCAGTTTTTGAAAAGATTGAAGAGCTTCAAAAAATAGGTCGCGTTGACCATATAAGAGATGCGGATGATGCGCTTCTTTTGAGCCTTTATAGCGAGTGTACGGCGCTTTTGTTTCCAAGTTTAGCTGAAGGTTATGGACTGCCTCTGATGGAAGCGATTGAAATCGGTAAACCTGTCATCGCCTCTGACATTCCTGTGTTTCGTGAGTTGTTGGGTCCAAATGCGCCACTGTTATCGCCACAAGATATAGAAGCATGGAAGTCTGCTCTGCTGTATCCTGAAAAATTTCAGCATGAACCAAGACCTTGGACATGGGATCAGCATTTTGAGTTAGTCGGTCTATGAAACGGTTTTGGGATATCCTTCGATTGAGGGTTGAGCGTCGAAAGCTGATTTATCGATCCTATCGTAAATATTACGAGCTGACTTGTGTTCGGGATAGAACTGACAAAGTTCAAAAATCAGATCTTATCCTATTCTTTTGCGCCCGAAATGAAGGCCCTCGCCTTCCTTACTTTTTTGAGTATTACCGAAAGATCGGCGTACGACATTTTTTTGTTGTTGATAACGGATCAGATGATGAAAGTGTTCCGTTCTTGACCAATCAAGAAGACTGCTCATTTTGGACAACAACGTCATCTTACAAGTCTTCGCGATTTGGAATGGATTGGTTAACAGCACTTCAAAACAAGTACGCCGCTGGGCATTGGACACTTACCGTAGATCCTGATGAATTTTTGGTTTTCCCTCATCAAGATAAAAGACCGTTTGCGGCTTTGCTTGATTGGCTAGATGCAAGCTCTCAACGCAGCTTTGGAACGCTTCTACTGGATCTGTACCCGCGCGGAGACGCCAACTCGGCCTTTTGTCGTCCAGGAGAAAATCCTCTAGACGTTTCGCCATACTTTGATGCGCAAAATTACCAGTCCAGACTAGAACCATTTTACCAGAATATTTGGGTTCAAGGCGGACCGCGCCAACGCGTGTTTTTTACAGACAAACCGGACCGCGGTCCCGCGTTAAACAAAATCCCCTTGGTTAAATGGCAAAAAGGTTTTGTGTATCGAAGTTCTATGCATCAGCTGTTGCCGCGCGCTCTAAACGTCACTTATCGTTTTGGACCGTTAGCGGCCCCCTGTGGGTGCTTGTTGCACTACAAGTTTTTAAGTTCATTTGCACAAAAAGCAGAAGAAGAAATTGTTCGTAAACAACACTTTGCGGCAAGCCGAGAATATAGGGCCTACAATGAAAGCGGTTCAACTGAGCTTTGGACGAAGAACTCAGTTTTTTACACAGGTTGGCAGCAATTGGAAAAACTGGGTCTCATGTCTCGCGGAGATTGGGTATGAGGCGCGCTAAACTTGGCATCATTATACTGGTACACCAAAATGTGGACCGCGCAATGAAAGTCGCAGAGTTTCTATGTGATCAAGGTGCGATCATCCATATTCACTTTGACAAACGAAGTTCAGTCACGCTTCCGAAAAGTCACAAGAACCTAAAGGTATCCAACCAATTTGCATGTGAATGGGGAGGTTTTGGTTTGGTTGATGCAAGTCTTAGTGCTGCCAAAGATCTCTTGGCACATTCATGCGAGGTCACCCATATCGCGCTTTTGAGTGAGAGTTGTGTTCCAACGCGTCCGCTGGAAGAGCTGATCTCGTTCTTGGAAAATCATCCTGACACAGATTTCATAACAACCAAACCCTTGGCGGAAGAAGGTTGGATTGGTGATGGGCTTAGTACCGAACGATTGACCTTGTTTCATCCATTTTCTTATCGCAAGCGTCGGTTCCTCTTTGATCTGAGTGTTAGGATCCAACGAATTTTGGGTGTGAGCCGAAAACTTCCAACCGGCTTTTCACCAAGCATCGGCGATCAATGGTGGTTGCTCTCTAGGGCCAGTTTGCAGGACATCTTCAACCATCAAAAATTTGAGGCGATGAAACGGTTTATGCGATCCGCATGGATTTCTGACGAGCTGTTTTTTCAAACGATGCTGTCTGCTTTGCCAAATAGAAAAATATTACCCAGTCTTACTTTTGTTGAGTTTGATCGACTTGGAAAACCTTACACATTTTATGACGATCACCTAGAATTGTTAAAGAAAAACCGACTTTTTTTTGCTCGCAAGATTTGGCCAAAAGCTAATAGAATTTATGAGCATTTTCTTTTACCCTACGATGTCCCAAAAACACCGATCGCGATCCGAATGCGGCGGAAGGGCGTGCAAGCCGCCCGGCATGTCACCAATCTTGGCCAAGTTCTAGATGTTCGAGCAAGATCGTATCAGTTAACGGATAAGCCGTTTTACATTTTCGTTGGATTCTCCCAAGCAATGCCAAATTTTCGAGATTGGTTGGAGGCGAACTTTGATCTTTGTGCTATGGCTTTGGTTTACTCTCGATCCGAAACACCAAAGGCGAATCTGACAAAGGGCAATCAGCTGATTTCTCCACAAATGTTACGATACAATCCCCATGCAGTGACCGCAAACATCCTGGCGCAAGATTATGAAAATCCGCCCGCCCTCATACTTGAACCTGGTGGAAATCATGGGATGTGGTCGACATTCTTAAGATCCCCAAAAGCCAACATTGTATTCTTGGAAGATCATTGGAAAGGAAGATTGAACAATAAGATTCGAAGCCATCAACGCCTTCAAAGGGTTCAGTCCGCCTATGGTAAACTTTTGAACCGGGATTTGCTGAAGTCTAAACGCGCTATAATGACCGTCGTTTCCTGGTCATCCTTTACATCAGATCCGCTTGCGGCATTTGAAGCTGTCGCCCTAAAGCGCCAAAGCTCTCAGAACCATAAAACCAAACCAGCTTCTAAGGGTGGGCATATTGCGCCAAGATAAATACAAGTATTTTGTTTTGCTGGCTTCGATGCGAACAGGGTCTAACTTATTCGAAGAAACTGCAAATCTTTGCCCAAAGATTGAAATGCGAGGTGAACTATTCAATCCGGGATTCATTGGTCGTCCAAAGTTCAATCGTGAAGCCCACCCAGATTTCCAATTACGAGAGGTCGATCCGGTTGGGTTTCTGGACAAACTAATCGGTCAGTCGGAGGCAAAACTGTTGGGGTTTCGACTGTTTGATGGGCATGATGATAGAGTTCTGTCTCATGTGCTTTCTGATACAAGCTGCGCAAAGATAGTCCTTCGACGCGATCCTCTGCACTGTTTCTTATCGCGTCAAATCGTTTCGCAAACAGATCAGTGGCGATTGGCTGATGTTGCAAAACGCAAAGAATCTAAAGTGGTATTTGATCCTGAAGAGTTCGAAGCTTTTCGAGATCGACAAAACGCATATTACGGGTGGATCAACCAAGAACTGCAACAACGAGGACAAACAGCGTTTTGGATCAACTTTCAGGACCTGCAAGATGTGGAAATTTGGAACGGTGTGTTCAAGTATCTCGGAGTTAACGACTACAAGGCACGCCCTCAATCGCGCCTCATTCGACAAAATCCGGAACCCTTGGAGGAGAAGGTGTCAAACCCTGAGGCCATCATTCCATATGCAACAGAAGAGACGCTCCCCGCTCCACCTGTTTCAAAGATCGATGCGATTGAGACCTCTATGGCTATGAATTTAACAACCGCACGGGGCGCCGACTTATCAAACACGTTCTTCTCTGAAGCTTTGATTAAGTATGTTAAAAAAGGTGCGAGAGCTCGCGCAACGAAGATCGATACCTCTGATCTCAAGATCAAAACTTGGCAAATGAAGCACCCGGAACATGAGATGTTTTTTTGTGTCGAAGACCCGGTTCATCGGGCTTATCGGGCCTTCGATACTTATGTATTGCGACCACCACATGGTGCCGCGCGTCACATGAGGCGCAACTTGATTCTGTTTTATGGCTTGGACTGGGACTTGGATCACATACTTGAAGTTTCGCCGAAGGACTATTCACTTGCGAACTATGTAAAGGATTTCAAAACCTTTTTGCGCTTCTTGGAAAAGCATCTTTTGGGCCAGACGCGTAGCAAGCCACATCATGATTGGAACTTTCAGTATTTGCGATTGCAGGCAATTCAATCGCGAATACCAAGAACCACAATAGTCGAGCAGCGTTTAGACTCAAACTTCAGTGAAACTAAGATCAATTTACCGACTTTCTCTGGCCTTTACAGTTTGGCCGAGTTTTTGGACGAGGATATCATAAACCTTGTAGGTAAAGCCTACGCGGAAGACATCTTTCGTTTCGGTTTGTTCGACCAATATGTGTCTTAAGCTGCCTGATTCTGAGAGCCATCAGTTAACAAAGCAAAAATTGCAGAACTTGAATTGTTGGACCGCAAAGTTGAACAGGTTTTCTCGTCACGCAAAGTTCGGGAAACTAAAGCAAGCGCCTTTAAGTGTTCAGCACCTTCCGCATTGGGGGCAAGCAGCGTGAATACAAGATCGACCGGCTGGCTGTCGACAGAGTCGAAATCAACTGGCTTTTCAAGACGTGTAAATAAACCCACAACCCGTTCTAAACTTCCGAAACGTGCGTGTGGGATTGCAACCCCGCGTCCAACGCCGGTCGAGCCCAGAGTTTCGCGGTCTTGCAAGGCTGCAAATACTTCGTCGCGATCAAAGCCATAAACCTCAGCGGCTTGGTCCGAGATATCTTGCAAAAGACGTTTTTTGCTCGATACAGCGGATAGAACGCGCACGGCCTGCGCATCAAGAATGTCGCCCAAATTCATTTCGAGTCCTTGTTTTCCTTAACGGGTTGGGTCTAACCAACCGTAGTTGCCATCGTCTCTTTGATAGACAACGTTCAAGCTTCCACTGCTTTCATTTTTGAAGATCAGAAAGCTATCTCCTGTTAGTTCCATTTCAAGCACGGCCTCACCGACGGAAATCTTTCTAATCTTCGAACTATTCTCAGCGATGATAAGCGGTTCGCATTGGCTGGCTTCCGAATCTGTCTCATCTCGCGTGCCGAGCGTATAGACCTCCATATGGGGTGTTTCAACCTCAGTTGCGCGCTGAAGGTGATGATCTTTTAGACGTCTTTTATAGCGGCGTAGTTGTTTCTCAATCCGGTTTGAACATTTGTCAAAGGCCGCATAAATATCGTCTGCTTTACCGCTGGCATTTACTTGGTGGCCCGTCGATAAGTGAATCGAACTTTCGCATATGAACACATATCGGTCTTTTGAAAACTTTACATTCGCGTCAGTTGGTCGTTCGGCATACTTAGATACGATGGGTTGGATACTGTCTTTTACATATCCCTGAAGGGCATTTCCGATATCAATATGTTGACCACTCACGCTGTAACGCATGGGACCTCCTTTGCTTAAGATTTTGTTAAAAAAATCAGGGGTTTGAGAGAAACCCAATCCGCGACCTGATAGTGATGCACATTGTCCATCATAAGTTTAGGCTAGACCCGAAAACCCGAGTCGCGCAAGCTTTCTATTTTTCAGATTTTATAAAGTAAAGTTTTCGCCCAAATAAACACGTCGAACTTCTGGGTCCGCAACCACTTCTTCTGTCGTGCCAGATTTAAGAACTTTACCATCATGTAAAATATATGCCCGGTCAACGATTTCTAACGTTTCGCGGACATTATGGTCTGTAATGAGAACGCCAATTTTTCGGTTTTTGAGCTCTGATACGAGCGCCCGTATGTCGCCCACGGCAATAGGATCAACCCCGGCAAATGGCTCATCCAGCAATACATAGCTTGGATTGCTGGCTAAACATCTTGCAATCTCAACGCGACGACGTTCCCCACCGGACAAGGCCAATGCCGGGCTTTTGCGAATATGCGTAATCGAAAAATCAGCCAGCAGGGTTTCTAACCTTTCCCTTCGTTCAGACCCATTCCGGATCCAAAGCTCCAAAACAGACATGATATTTTTCTCGACAGTGAGACCACGAAAAATACTGGCCTCTTGTGGCAAATAGCCAAGACCAAGCCGAGCACGCCGATACATCGGCAGGTTGGTGACATCATGCCCATTCACAGTTACCGAGCCGCTCTCGGGCTGAACCAGCCCGGCAACAGTGTAAAAACACGTAGTTTTTCCAGCACCGTTTGGTCCCAGTAAAGCGGCAACTTCGCCTTGATCAAGCCGCAATGAGACATCCCGCAAAACAGTGCGGGTTTTGTATGACTTACGGATTGACGAAACTTCTAAACCAGACATTCAGTTTTGCGGAATGAATCTTGTACGCACGTTCCCACGCAATTGCGCCGCGTTTGTCTGGGTATCAATTATAATTTGGTTGGCTGAAATCATCGTTTGCCTTTGCCGTAAAACTGCAGATCCTAAAAGTGTAAGCTCGCGTGTCTCCGCATCATAGTTTGCTGTTTGTGCAGATGCGGTTTCAACCCCGTTGGTGTATTGAACATCCCCTTCGCCTACAAGTTGAACAATTTGACCGGTCTCCTGAGAATACATGACGTTAAGTGTGTCGGCCGCCAAAGTCACTTCGCCTTGGGTCGCAATGGCATTTCCAGAGAACACCGCAGACTCTGCAGCTTGATCGAAGGACAAATTATCTGCAGTAACCTCGACGGGCAAACTCGTGTCCTGTTGTGCACCAAGCAATGAAATTCCAGATTGCGCGAAGCTGATTGTCGCAGCCGCAAAAAAAATAAATGTGATCCCAATGACCCTAAACAATGTTCATCGCTCCTCTGAGGAGTTGAATAGCACTTTCACACCGTCTGAGAAGTCTATGACTAAATTATTATTGGGATCTTGGCCGGAATTTGCGGTAACGGTCATTCGACCCGCGCTAATAGATCCAAATGGAGTCAAAATCTCAACCGGAGCATTAGATGACATTGCAGTTTTCGAAAATTGCAAAGACAGATCGTTAGACGAAATCTGATACCCGTTTGATGTTGTGATTGTTGCACCCCCGCTCAGCTCAACTGTTCTGCTTTCGAGATCCACAGATCCGCCGTTGGCGCGTGCAAACAAGAAATCTCCGCTGGCCAACTCAACACTTGTCGTTGGTCCATCCAACTCGATCAAAGTTGGTCTTGGGCCATTTGGTGTTGCTGACCGCGCTCCGATCGAAAATGCATCATCGGTGTCGGTCACGCCAGTAAATGTCGGATCTGTAATTTGTTCACCAAGTGCCAAAGCAACAAGGTCAGAGTTTTCAAATATGAAGGTGTTGGGGTTTGTTTCTTGGATCGAAAAAATAAACACGCTTGCGGCGGCGAATATGGACAAAATCCACAACATTCGCTCTGCCGTTTTGATCCAGCCAGAATAGGCTAAGCCCTTTATGCGGTTGACGTAAAACACCGCCTAAGAATGCGCATAAATGTCGATGTCTGGCCAGCCTTCCAGATCCAACCTTGCACGTGTTGGCAAAAAGTCGAAACATGCTTGTGCCAATTCCATTCGTTCTTCGCGCTTCAGCATCTCATTCAATTTTTCTCTGAGTTGGTGCAAATACAAAACGTCGCTCGCGGCATAGTCGATCTGGGCCTGCGACAGTGTCTCGGCTCCCCAGTCAGAACTTTGTTGTTGCTTGGAGATGTCTGTTCCCACCAGCTCAACTAGCAGGTTTTTAAGCCCATGCCGGTCGGTGTATGTTCGGACAAGCCTTGAGGCAATTTTTGTACAGTAGACAGGCGCGGTCCAAACCCCGAAGGTCTTTGCAAGACCCGTGATGTCGAAACGGCCGTAGTGAAACAACTTTAGGGTTTTAGGGTCGCTCAACAGCTTTTCTAAGTTTGGTGCCTTGCTCTGACCGCGTTCAATCTGAACAAGATGGGCCGCACCATCGCCTGATGATAATTGCACGACGCATAACCTATCGCGATGCGGGTCCAGACCCATCGCTTCGCAATCTATAGCAACTATGGGTCCTAGGTCTAAATCATCAGGAAGGTCTCGTTGGTAAACACTATGCTGCAATTTTATCCAATCCTTCGAACTGTTGATTGGCCATACTTCGCACGCGCCAAAGACACAATATTTTCAAACGACTGGCGGTATCAGCTCTGGCATTACCGTCTCACGAAAATGACGGATCTTTTAAACAGAAAGTCAATGGTGCCCAGGAGAAGACTCGAACTTCCACGCCCATTCGGGCACTAGCACCTGAAGCTAGCGCGTCTACCATTCCGCCACCTGGGCAGGTGAGATTGGTGGAGCGCGCTTAGCCCTAGCCCGGCATCAAGTCAACGCAAAGAGCCATGCTTCAAACATCTATCATGAAAAGGCAAAAACCTTGTTGTTAGGGATAAGCGTTTAGGGCCATGTAGAGCTATGGTCAAAGTTTCTCTTGATTCATCGCAGATGATATTTGGAAACTCCGGGACGTCATTTATCCTCAATGATCGTCGTCTTGGAGATCGCGTGTCTTCGGCTAAATTTTGGACTTTGGTTCAAGACAAAACGAAAGAACTTTCAGGTTGTGGTTTTGCCCCGCACGCGCGTGTTGTTATTGAGGCCCAAGAACCAATCGCAACTCTCGTAAACCTTTTTGCAGTTTGGGAATGTGGTCTTTGCGCTGTTTTGGTCGCAAACAGTATCACCGACGAAGAACGTAATCGTATCCGGGAATTTGTAGATGCCAGTGCTTGGATGACAGATCATGTGTCTGTTCTCAAAGTTGAGGATGGGGCTGTTTCTAGCGAAAGACTCAAGGAAAATGATCCTGCGCTTATTCTTTTGACATCTGGGACGACGGGTGTACCTAAGGGTGTAACTCTTTCGCTTAGTGCCTTAAGGAAGCGTCTCGCTCTGAATGTCGACGCCATCGGCGCTTCAAACATGTCCCACACATTATGCGTTTTGCCTTTGTCATTCGGTCACGGTTTGATTGGAAACACGCTTACAGCAATGGCTGCCAATGCCCAAATCAGCTTTTTAGTGAAGCCGACGCTTCCGGAATTATCAACCCTGGGTCAAAACCTAGATGAATGGGGCGTGAGATTTCTAAGTTCGGTCCCTTCGTTTTGGTATTTGGCGCTCCGAGTAAGTCCCCGCCCTAAAAATTCCTTGCAGCGTATTCATGTAGGTTCTGCGCCGTTGTCTGACGAATTGTGGCGCGAGATCGAAAATTGGTCTGGCACAAATAAAGTTTTCAACACTTATGGTATGACCGAAACAGCAAATTGGATTTCCGGCATGCTTCGGGATCAGGCCGGTGCTTCTGACGGTTTGGTTGGTAAAATTTGGGGTGGTTCTTTTAAGGTTTTGATTGACGGTGAACTCAAAACCAGTGGCAAAGGCGAAGTTGCAATTTCAAGCCCTACATTGATGTTGGGGTATTGGAATGCGGAAGAGAAAACCCAAGATGTGATTTTTGAAGAGCACTTCTTAACCGGTGATATTGGAGAGTTGACCAAGGATGGTGCCTTGCGTTTGGTTGGGCGTCTCAAGAACGAAATCAACGTTGGAGGCATTAAGGTTTTGGCCGAAGAAGTGGACATGCTTTTGGAGAGGAACCCAATGGTTCGCGAGGCCTGCAGTTTCCCAATTTCTGATGAAGTTGCGGGAGAGGTTGTTGCGGCGGCAATCGCAGTGAATACAGCTTTGGAAAGTGAAGACGTTCGCGCGTGGTGCAAAGAGCGTGCACGCCCTGAAGCTGTGCCAGCAAAACTGGTCTTTGTAGATGAGTTGCCGCGCAATGACCGTGGTAAACTAGATCGAGGGGTAGCAAAGGCGCTTTTTGAGGAGCTGATCAAATGATTGGGCAATCGCAGTCTGAATTCACCAAAGCCATTAGAACCAAACGGTTTGACGTTGTGAATTGCAATTGGATTGAATCCTACCGCGTGACTGAAATTTGGCGTAATGACGATGATGTCATTCAAAATTTAATGTTGGATAAAAAATATACCAATCTCCAATGGATGAAGCGCTCTCGGGTTAACGACAAACGCTATACACATGCGATTGTTGATCGAGAAAAAAAGAAGACGATTGGATCTCATAAAATGTCAATTTCTGACGATGGATCGGCGGGGCTTATCATCGTTGTCCATTCGCCAAGATTTCATGGGAAGGGCGTTTTTGAAGAGGTCCGCGCTGCCATTATCGATAAATTTTGCCATCATCCCAAGATTGTACGCTTTGGCGCCAGAGTTAGAGCGCGAAACTTTCAATCAATTTTTAATTATCAGAAGCTTGGATTTAGGTTTGTCGGCTATCAACGTAAGTGTCTTGTTAATTCACTAACGAAGGAACATGAGGACATCGTATTGTTTGAAATGCTGTCTGAAGATTGGATTTCAGCACGAGGTAAAAATGACTAAGGACATATCCAAATCTAAGGCAGTGCTTTCTGTAGCTTTGAATATTTCTGTCGATAAGGTAGACAGTTCAATGTCTCTTAATAACACGCCAGAGTGGGACAGTCTGGCGCATATGCGGCTTATTTTGGAGATCGAAAAAGAAAAAGGGTCAAAACTGACCCCTGATCAAGTGATTTCAATAGTCGATTTAGAGTCCGTAGAAGCCACTTTATCTAAAGTATAAAGTGACTCAAACCGGCCGATAAAACTTATTAAGGCTTAAGCTTTTTCTTTTTCTTTTTCTTCTTCTTGTCGTCGTCATCATCGCTACCTGATACTGCCAAAGCAATCAAAGCGACGGCAGCAAGTGGAATTAGCCATTGTGCCGAAGTTGTGCCTGCAGGAGCTACTTCCTCTAGTGATTCAACGACCGGCTCATCAAGACCCCCTGCCGTAGCCGATGAAGCAGCAATTGAAACGATGCCAAGTGATGTTAAGATTTTTTTCATCATAATCCCCTTTCCTTGGCATTTTAGAACATAAATCACCCTCATTTTCAAATCTTTGTTTTCAAAAACAGTGATAAAAAGAGACGATTTCGACTTGTTCCTGTTTTTTGCCACAAATAGATACCTCTTTAGAGGAGAGTTTAATGAAAATGAATAGACCAACTGCGACCATATTTGGTGGGTCTGGGTTTGTAGGCCGATATATCACTTATCGATTGGCCAGGTTAGGTTGGTCGGTTCGTGTTGCCGTTCGACGCCCGAACGAAGCAATATTTACACGCAGCTATGGAGATGTTGGTCAAGTTGATCCGATACTTGCCAACATTCGCGATGAAAACTCCACAGAAGACGCTATTCGCAACTCCCAACTTGTTATCAATTGTGTTGGCATCCTTTCAGAGACGCCAAAACAAAGGTTTGACAGCGTGCAGGCAGAGGCTGCAGGTCGGATCGCACGTCTTGCCGCGAAACACGGTGTTGAACGCATGGTTCATATTTCTGCCATCGGCGCCAACACAAATAGTGATAGTGGATATGCACGCTCTAAAGGAGAGGGCGAACGTCTTGTCCTAAAACATATGAAAAATGCAGTCATTTTGCGACCGTCAATTGTGTTTGGCCCTGAAGATGAGTTTTTTAACCGGTTTGCGACGATGGCCAAACTGTCGCCTGCCCTACCAATCGTTGGAGCGGAAACGCAGTTTCAGCCAGTTTACGTCGATGATGTGGCCCTTGCGGTAGAAAAAGCAGCTTTGGGGGAAGTTAATTCCGGAATCTATGAATTGGGCGGACCCGAGGTCAAAAGTTTCAAAGAGTTAATGCAAATCATGCTCGAAACTATCGAGAAGAGACGTGTTATTGTTAGCCTGCCCAAGTTTGTGGCGCGATTAATGGCGTTTGGATTTACGACCTTGGAAAGGTTGAGCTTTGGGCTTTTCCAAAATGAGCTGATCACCGCAGATCAAATAAAGCAGCTACAGCGAGATAATATCGTCGGAGCGAAGGCCAAAAGCTTCGAAGACTTAGGAATTACTCCGACGGCAATGGGCGCAATTCTTCCAGAATATTTGTATATGCACCGCCCATATGGTCAGTATTCAGAAATGACCAACGCAGCAAGGACGCGTCGGCATGATCTTAACTAAGATATGCAAAGCCTAAGATAACTGCCCCTAAGATAATCCGGTAAACTACGTAAGGCAAAAAACTAACGGACTTTAAGAGTTTCATCATAAATACCAAAGCGAGAAGTGCAGACATCATGGCAAACCCTGCGGCCATGAGAGCAACGCCCGCTAACTCCCAGTCTGCGGACCCGATAACGTCGATTGACAAGACTGCTCCAGAAGCCAGAATCGTTGGAATGGACATCAACATAGCGATGCGCGCTGTCGCTTCGCGGGTATAGCCTGCAAACAAGCCGCCGGTGATTGTAATTCCGGCCCGTGATGTACCGGGTATAAGAGCCAAGACCTGCCAAAGTCCAAGTTTGGCTGCGTCTTTCAAAGTCCACTCGTTGGCCTCTTTTTGTGCTAAGGGATTTCTATCGGCCAACCATAATAGGATGCCAAAACCAATCATAGCCCATCCTATGACCGCAAGAGATCGCACCAATTCGAAAATTCCGGTTACATGCATAATGAGGCCGATAACGACAACTGGGAATGTTGCCACAACCAACGCGATCGCCAAGTGAACGCCGGGCTCAGACAAGCGCCCTCGTAAAAGGTTCAGGCCGCCAAAAAATGCAAGTTTTACGTCTCTCCAAAAATATAATATAACGGCGCCCAAAGTGCCCAAGTGAACTGCGACGTCCAGTGCGAGATCATCTTCTGTTTCGCCTACAAATTTATGCCACAACTCAAGATGCGCTGAAGAGGATACGGGAAGAAACTCGGTCAGTCCTTGAATGATTGCCAACAAAAATACATGGAATGTGGTCATGCGCGCCTGCTAACACCGCCACGCACAAATTCAATTGCGTATATATGGCAGCTATATTGACCTAAAACTTGACTAGATTTAGCAGAACAGCTTCATATAACTGGTATTTTTTTTATTTAGGTCATAAAGACTGTCTTTTCTTTTGGCAAAACTGTTAGTAGACGGCGACTCCCGGGTGAGAAGACGGTGATATAAATGAATAAGATGCTCAAATTTGTAGAGGTAGACCGCTCAATGCCTGAGAAGCGCGTCCCCAATCTGCGCACAAAAGACTATGATGAGATTTATCAGCAATACGCAGCCGAGAAAGCCGAAGAGCAAGCCTCACGATGCTCGCAATGTGGTGTGCCTTATTGCCAAACACATTGTCCCCTTCACAATAACATACCTGACTGGCTTCGTTTGACCGCCGAAGGGCGTTTGCAAGAAGCCTATGAAATCAGCCAAGCCACCAACACATTTCCAGAGATTTGTGGCCGGATTTGCCCCCAAGACCGTTTATGTGAGGGCAATTGTGTGATTGAGCAATCTGGACATGGCACCGTTACCATTGGATCGGTAGAGAAATACATCACGGATACGGCATGGGAAAAGGGTTGGGTGACACCCGGCACGCCGATGCAAGAACGTCCTGAAACTGTAGGAATCATTGGTGCCGGACCCGCAGGTCTTGCCGCGGCAGATATGTTGCGCCGCCAAGGTGTACAAGTCACTGTCTACGATCGCTATGACCGCGCGGGGGGTTTGTTGTCATACGGCATTCCAGGATTTAAGCTGGAAAAACATGTGGTTACGCGCCGCAATGATCAGCTAGAGGCTGCTGGTATCCGGTTCAAACTGAATTGCGATATCGGTGAAGACATCAGCTTCAAAGACCTGCGCGCCCAGCATGATGCGCTTTTGATCGGGACGGGTGTCTATAAATCCCGTGATCTCAAAGGACCCGGATCGGGCAATGCAGGCATTGTGAAAGCGATTGATTACCTGACCGCCAACAACCGTGTGAATTTTGGGGACACAGTGCCCGAAATCGAGAGCGGGGAACTGTCTGCCGAGGGTAAGAAGGTCGTTGTGATCGGCGGGGGTGATACAGCGATGGATTGTGTGCGCACCGCGATCCGCCAAGGTGCAAAATCGGTCAAGTGCCTGTATCGCCGCGATCGCGCGAATATGCCGGGCTCAGCGCGTGAGACTGACAATGCAATCGAGGAAGGTGTTGATTTTGTTTGGCTTTCTGCGCCCAAAGGCTTTTTGGGTGAGGGCGATGTTACAGGTGTGAAGGTCGCGCAGATGCGACTTGGGGCGCCTGACGCTTCGGGGCGGCAATCCCCAGAAGAGATCGAAGGGGCAGACTATACCGAAGATGCAGATCTGGTGATTAAGGCGCTGGGCTTTGAGCCAGAGGATCTGCCGACACTTTGGGACACGCCTGAACTTGAAGTGACACGCTGGGGCACCATCAAAGCGGATTTCAAAACACATGCAACCAGTCTGCAAGGCGTTTATGCTGCAGGTGATATTGTCCGGGGTGCAAGCCTGGTGGTCTGGGCGATCCGCGATGGCCGTGAGGCCGCAGAAAGCATCTTGGATTATTTCAATTCCAAATCTGCCATTGCTGCGGAGTAAGTCAAAATGTGCCGTATGACAGCCGTAGGATATGCGTGGGACATCCGTAGGACACCCGTGGGACAAAATTTCCCGAGGCGCAAAATTCGTAAAACCATTAGGTCAATCAACCTGACCCGAACCACAAGATCCAACAGATGAAGCGATGGATCAAAATGACGGCCGTTCTTGTGACGGGCCTTATGGTGCTTTCTGTTTTTTTCGTCTGGCACCTTTCGGACGATAAAACGGCACCATATTCAGGCCAAGATAGTCGCGAAATCGCGGCGCTGTCGGGAACAGATGTTGAAGACCTACTTGCAGGACGTGGGTGGGGATTGGCTCGCCCGGCCGAGCTGAACGGCTTTCCCGGACCAGCCCATGTTCTGGAATTGTCTGACGCGCTTTCCTTATCTTCTGCGCAAGAAGTGCAAGTGAGACTTATCAAATCGGAAATGACCGAGACTGCGCAGGCACTGGGTGCCGAATATATAGCGATCGAGGCCGCTTTGGATGATGCTTTCGAACAGGACACGATCACCGAAGATCGTCTTGTTCAACTTACGGCTGAAGCGGCCCAGGTTCTGGCGCAGCTTCGCAATGCTCATTTGATCGCACATCTTAAAGTGACGCCGCTGCTGAGTGAAGAGCAGATCGCAATTTACAACCAAAAGCGCGGATATGGCACCCATGGTGCGCATTCCGGTCACGCCAGCCATTAGGAGACTGACATGACAAAATTCGATGCAAATTGGAAAGCCGAACAGGAGGCGCGTCGTGCCTATATGGCCGAGCATGGAATGTACTCTGAAACAGACGAACATTCTTCCTGTGGTGTGGGTTTGGTGGTGTCGATCGAAGGAAAACGGTCGCGACAGGTCGTCGATAACGGGATTGATGCATTGAAGGCAATTTGGCATCGCGGCGCTGTCGATGCCGATGGCAAAACCGGAGATGGTGCAGGTATTCATATCCAGATCGCGCCCGAATTTTTCAAGGACCAGATTGAGCGCACGGGCCATAAGCAAAATGGCGATGAAGTGATTGCAGTGGGTCAGGTCTTCTTGCCGCGCACGGATTTTGGCGCACAGGAGGCTTGCCGAACCATTGTTGAGGCTGAAATTCTGAAGATGGGATATTACATCTATGGATGGCGGCAGGTGCCGGTGGATATTTCTTGCTTGGGTTCAAAGGCCAATGCCACTCGGCCTGAAATTGAACAAATCCTTTTGTCAAACTCAAAGGGGGTTGATGAAGAGACTTTTGAGCGTGAGCTTTATGTGATCCGGCGCAGGATCGAAAAAGCAGCCAATGCCCATAAGGATTTTTATATCTGTTCGTTGTCTTGCCGCTCAATCATTTACAAAGGAATGATGCTGGCCGAGCAGGTGGCCGTTTTTTACCCTGATCTAATGGATGCGCGCTTTACCTCGTCCTTTGCGATTTACCATCAGCGCTATTCTACGAACACCTTCCCCCAATGGTGGTTAGCGCAACCCTTTCGCATGTTGGCGCATAATGGCGAGATCAACACCCTGAAGGGCAATGTAAATTGGATGAAAAGCCATGAAATCCGCATGGCCTCTAAAAATTTTGGAGAATATGCCGAAGACATCAAGCCGATCATCCCAAATGGGTCCTCGGATTCGGCTGCATTGGATTCTGTGTTTGAGGTTTTGGTGCGTGCAGGGCGTAATGCGCCGATGGCCAAAACGCTGTTGGTGCCTGAATCCTCGAATGGCACAGAAGTAAAGCCTGAATGGCTGGACATGTATGCCTATGGCAATTCTGTGATGGAACCCTGGGACGGACCTGCGGCTTTGGCAATGACAGATGGGCGTTGGGTCGCTGCGGGTTTGGACCGAAATGGTTTGCGTCCAATGCGTTACGTTGTGACGGGTGATAGGTTGTTGATTGCCGGATCTGAGGCCGGAATGGTCCCGATAGATGAAATGCATGTTGTCGAAAAAGGTGCGTTGGGCCCCGGTCAGATGATCGCTGTGGATATGGGTGATGGCCGTCTTTTGCATGATGAAGAGTTGAAGAATGAGTTGTCAGCATCACAACCTTTTGGTGATTGGGTCGGATCAATCACAGATATGGAAGAAAAGGTCGCCCGACATGTCGAGCGGGTGCAATTTGAGGGCAATGATCTTCGCCGGCGTCAGATTGCGGCGGGCTATACGATTGAAGAGCTGGAGATAATCCTGCACCCGATGGCCAGCGATGCAAAGGAAAGCATCGCGTCGATGGGCGACGACACACCTTCGGCGGTCTTGTCAGACAAGTACCGGCCACTCAGTCATTTTTTTCGCCAAAACTTTTCTCAGGTGACAAACCCGCCCATCGACAGTTTGCGTGAGCATCGCGTGATGAGCTTGAAAACCCGTTTTGGAAATCTGGGAAATGTGTTGGATGAGAGCAGCCAGCAAACGCAGATTTGGACCTTGGACAGTCCATTTGTATCCAATGCGCAATTTGATGGTTTGATGGAAGAGTTCGGAGAGACGGCGACGGTTATCGACTGTAGCTTTGATCCCACCGAGGGGGCATTATTTGCAGCGATCAAGCGAATCCGTGCCGAAGCCGAAGAGGCTGTACGCTCGGGCCTTGGTCAAATTGTTTTGACGGATGAGCATCAGAATGCAGATCGCGTTGCGATACCGATGATCCTTGCCACTTCGGCAGTTCACAGCTGGTTGACGCGGATCGGGTTGCGCACTTTTTGCTCGGTCAATGTTCGAACCGCGGAATGTATCGACCCCCATTATTTTGCGGTGCTGATCGGTGCTGGGGCAACAACGGTCAATGCGTATCTGGCGCAAGACAGTTTGGCAGATCGGATCGAACGTGGGTTGCTCGATATGACCCTTGAGACGGCAATTGCGCGCTATCGCGAGGCGATCAATCAGGGTCTGTTGAAGATCATGTCGAAAATGGGAATTTCGGTCATTTCATCCTATCGCGGGGGCCTGAATTTTGAGGCTGTTGGATTGTCGCGGGCCATGGTGGCCGAGTATTTCCCAGGCATGATCAGCCGTATTTCCGGAATTGGTTTGACGGGCATTCAGCGTAATGCGGTTGCAGTTCATGCCAAGGGCTGGAAAGCAGGCACGGATGTTTTGCCGATTGGTGGGTTTTACAAGGCGCGCCGTCAGGGCGAAAAACATGCTTGGGAAGCGCAAACGATGCATCTGATGCAGTCGGCTTGTGACCGTGGCAGTTACGATCTGTGGAAGCAGTATTCGGCCAAGATGCGGGCAAACCCGCCGATCCATTTGCGCGATCTGCTGGACTTTAAGGGGGCACGCAAACCCATTCCGCTGGATGAGGTCGAAAGCATTACATCGATCCGCAAACGGTTTGTCACACCGGGGATGTCTTTGGGCGCACTCAGCCCTGAGGCGCACAAGACCTTGAATGTGGCGATGAATCGGATTGGGGCGAAGTCTGATTCTGGTGAGGGTGGTGAAGATCCTGCGCATTTCACGCCAGAGGCAAATGGTGACAATCCATCCGCTAAGATCAAGCAGGTGGCGTCGGGCCGGTTTGGCGTTACAGCCGAATATTTGAACCAATGCGAAGAGCTGGAGATCAAAGTCGCGCAAGGCGCAAAGCCGGGCGAAGGCGGGCAGCTGCCCGGGATCAAAGTGACTGATTTGATTGCGCGTCTGCGGCATTCGACCAAGGGAGTGACGCTGATCTCTCCGCCGCCGCATCATGATATTTATTCGATCGAGGATTTGGCGCAGCTGATCTATGATCTGAAGCAGATCAATCCGCGCTGTAAAGTGACGGTGAAACTGGTGGCGTCCAGCGGTGTTGGAACGATTGCCGCTGGTGTCGCAAAGGCCAAAGCGGATGTGATCCTGATCTCTGGTCACAATGGCGGAACCGGAGCGTCGCCGTCCACGTCGATCAAATATGCGGGTCTGCCTTGGGAAATGGGTCTGTCAGAAGGTCATCAGGTTCTGGCGATGAACAATTTGCGGGATCGTGTGACCTTACGGACCGATGGTGGTTTGCGCACGGGTCGTGACATCGTCATGGCGGCGATGCTTGGTGCCGAGGAATTTGGCATAGGGACAGCAGCGCTGATCGCAATGGGGTGTATCATGGTGCGTCAGTGCCAGTCGAACACCTGTCCGGTAGGGGTTTGCACGCAGCGAGACGACCTGCGAGCGAAGTTCACTGGCAATGCGGATAAGGTAGTCAACCTGATCACATTCTATGCCTCTGAGGTACGCGAGATCCTGGCTGAACTGGGATGTCGGACATTGGATGAGGTGATTGGGCGCGCCGATATGTTGACCCAAACATCTCGCGGCTCTGCGCATCTGGATGACTTGGACATGAACCCGCTTCTGATCGCTGTCGATGAAGGTCAGGGTTTGGTCTACGATCGCAACCGCCCACGCCAAGCGGTTCCGGACACTTTGGATGCACAGATCGTCGGTGATGCCGAGCCGTTCTTCAAGGATGGTGAGAAAATGCAGCTTTCCTATGCGGTACAAAACACGTTGCGCACCATCGGTACGCGGGCCTCGAGCCATATTGTGCGCCGTTTTGGTATGCGAAATGAGCTTCAAGAAAATCATCTGACTGTGAAGCTGAAAGGGTCTGCCGGGCAATCATTAGGGGCTTTTGCAGCGCCAGGTCTGAAGCTTGAAGTGTCCGGAGACGCCAATGATTATGTCGGTAAAGGCCTTTCGGGTGGCGTCATTGTCGTGCGTCCACCGCAAGGCAGCCCACTGATCCCGGATCAGAACACAATCATTGGAAATACGGTTTTGTACGGTGCCACGGCAGGTAAACTCTTCGCCAATGGGCGCGCGGGTGAACGGTTTTGCGTTCGAAACTCTGGCGCTTTGGTTGTGGTCGAGGGCTGCGGCTCTAACGGTTGTGAGTATATGACCGGTGGGACGGCCGTCATTCTGGGCGATGTTGGGGCTAATTTTGGGGCGGGAATGACCGGCGGTATGGCCTTCATCTATGATCCAAAGAAGCGGTTTGAGACGATGGTCAACCCTGAAACGCTGAAAACTGTGCCCGTGACAGCGGCATATTGGAGCGGTGTTTTGGGTGAGTTGATCGAAGAACACTATGTCGAAACCGGAAGCCCAAGGGCGCGTGAAATCTTGCATCGCTGGGACGAGGAACTGGTGCATTTTGTGCAAGCTTGCCCGATTGAGATGTTGGATAAGCTTGAGCATCCTATAGAAGATACCGCCAAGAAATCGGCTTAGGTTTGAAGGCTCGACAACTTGTCGGGCCTTTCTTTTCGTTAAGATTTGACTGATAGCGCTGGGCGTAAAGTAAGAGGGCAAGC
The DNA here is from genome assembly GCA_039814625.1 of Pseudomonadota bacterium. Taxonomy (GTDB): domain Bacteria; phylum Pseudomonadota; class Alphaproteobacteria; order Rhodobacterales; family Rhodobacteraceae; genus Amylibacter. The sequence goes on along the minus strand of JBCCAU010000002.1, from coordinate 27,543 downwards.
ATGACGCGGGTTTTTATAACTGGCACAGCGGGTTTCATTGGATTTCATTTGGCCAAACTCCTGCTGGATGAAGGGCATGTTGTCGCCGGGTTCGATGGCATGACGGATTATTACGATCCACGTTTGAAAGAACGACGGCACGCCCAGCTGATGCAACATGAAGGCTTTTCTTGCACAGAAGCAATGCTGCAGGACTTTGATACATTGCAAGAGGCCGCTGTGTCTTTCAAACCTGATGTGATTGTCCATCTGGCCGCGCAAGCGGGGGTCAGATACTCTCTCGAAAACCCCAGAGACTATATCGAGACCAATGTGACAGGCACCTTCAATGTGATGGAATGCGCGCGCGAAATTGGCGTGCAGCATCTGCTGATGGCGTCGACCAGTTCTGTTTATGGCGCGAATACACACATGCCTTTTGGCGAGCTTCAAAAGGCGGACACGCCGCTAACGATTTATGCCGCCAGTAAGAAGGCCAATGAAGCGATGGCGCATTCCTATGCCCATTTGCATGACTTGCCGACCACGATGTTCCGCTTCTTTACGGTCTACGGGCCTTGGGGACGCCCTGATATGGCATTGTTCAAGTTCACAAAAGGGATCATCGAAGGCACGCCGATCGACATCTATAACAATGGGGATATGTCGCGTGATTTTACCTTTGTAAGTGATTTGGTTCGCGGCATTTATTTGTTGATGGATGCAGCCCCAAAGCGACCAGATGACGATACGCGCCCGCCTGAATGGGATACGCTGTCACCTGTTGCACCTTATCGTATTGTAAACATCGGAAATTCAAGCGCTGTAAAGTTGTTGGACTTCATCGAAGCAATCGAAGACGAGATCGGGCAAAAAGCCCATCGCAACTACTTGCCGATGCAAACCGGAGACGTGCCTGCGACCTTTGCTGATGCAACCCAGCTGGTTGAATTGACAGGATACAAACCCAAGACAGAGTATCGCGAAGGCATCCGTAAATTTGTGGAATGGTATCGCGATTATTATCAGGTTTGAGGCGCACCCATGCGCCTAAGCCGCTTTGCGAGGGGTTTGACCCCTCGCACACCCCAAGGTATTTTTGCCAATTCCGAGAGGCAAGCGGGCCTTAAAGTCCGTCGCCGCGTGCAACCGTGAAAAAGGTTTCTTTTAAGAGTTGGAGTTCCTGGCGTAGACCCGCATTTTGCAGATATGTCAGATCATAATCAAGCTTTTCAGTGATGGCTTCTTGTCCAAGGACATAGCCTTGACGAACTTGGGCCAGCCCACTCATCCCGGGTCGGACGCGATGGCGTTCGGCATAGTTTGGGATCCTTTCCAACCATTCAATGGCATGAACATAGACTTCGGGCCGGGGGCCGAGCAAGCTCATATGGCCGGCCAGAATGTTCAAAACCTGAGGTAGTTCATCAAAGCGAGTGCGGCGCAGCCAGCGCCCGATGGGCGTGATGCGATCCACTTCGAGCGGGGCATCGGTTTGCGTGCGCTCTTCTCTTACGGGCAACATGGTGCGAAATTTGACGGCTGTGAAAGCCTGGTTGTCTCGACCCATGCGTCTTTGGAGATAGAAAAGTGGACCGGGATTAAAAATCGGATTTAGGATTAGAAGCCCGATGCTTAGGACAGTGATCACCAAAACCACAGCAAGGGCAAAAATGATATCGAAGACACGTTTTGCGGCCCAAAATATGACGGTACCCCCAAGGGGCTGCGTATATTCGGGTTTGGGCAGATCGCTCATGCGGCATGGCTAGCTTTGAATGGTGACAAATCCAAGTCGCTTCTTTGTGCTATTCGGCGGCAAGATCGGGGCGAATGAAGCCACCGGATTGGCGAGCCCAGAGATTGGCATAAAGGCCATTTTCGGCGATCAGTTGATCATGGGTTCCGCTTTCGATGATGTGCCCTTGATCCAGCACCACAATACGGTCCATTTCGGCCAATGTGCTGAGGCGATGGGCGATGGCAAGGACTGTTTTGCCTTGCATCAAGTCAGCGAGAGAAGCCTGAATTGCCGCTTCAACCTCTGAGTCGAGAGCCGATGTCGCTTCGTCCAGAACAAGGACTGGTGCGTCCTTGAGAATGGCGCGCGCCAAAGCAATGCGCTGGCGTTGTCCACCAGAGAGTTTGACCCCTCGTTCGCCTAGGAAGGCGTCGTATCCGTTGCGGCCGCGGTAGTCTTTGAGGTCGCGGATGAAGTCATCGGCTTCGGCGCGTTTTGCGGCATCGATGACTTCTGCATCTGTTGCATTCGGGCGCCCATAGCGGATATTGTCCATGGCCGAGCGATTGAACATGGCGGCCTCTTGCGTGACCATCGAAATTTTGCGGCGTAAGCTGCTTTGTGTTATGTCGCGAATATCTGTGTCGCCGAACAGGATGCGACCCTTTTCGACATCATAGAGCCGCATCAGAAGAGAGACGGCTGTGCTTTTGCCTGAGCCTGAGCGTCCAACGATACCGATTTTCTGACCGGGTTGAATTGTCAGGTTAAACTGCGTCAGCGCGCGGCCATCGCCGCCATAGGTGAAGGTCACATCGTGAAAGCCAATTGGCTGTTGGGTCGATGGCAGGTCGAGGGCTGTGTCACGATCGGTCACCTCATGAGCCTTTGTCAGGGTTCGGACGCCGTCCTCGACCTCGCCTATATTTGCAAAAACACCCAAGGCGGTGAAACTGACCCAGCCGGACATTTGCGCCAGTCTTGTGGAGACCATTGCGGCTGCTGCGATATCACCAGGCGTTGCCAAACCGCGGGACCAAAGGATCAGGACGCCACCGATCAACAAAACGGGCAAAAGCCCGGCCAAAGTCATAATTGAGATGCGAAATGCAACTGTGAGTGTCGAGAACTTGAGCCCTATTTCTCGATAACTTCGCAAGGTATCTGTTGCCACTTCGTCTTCAAATTCGCCATGGGCAAACAGCTTCACCGTTCGAATATTGGTGATCGTATCGACAATTTGTCCGGTGACTTGGGCACGGGAGGCCGCGCGATCTTTAGAGCGTCTTCGAATGCGGGGCATGAACCAGCGGACCACCGTTATCAGAACGATTGTCCAAAGCGTAAGCGTTAGGCCCAAGGTCCAGCTGATTGTTGTAACGCCAATGGCAGCGCCGATCACGGCGGCGCTGGCAAAGCCGCCTGCTTGCAACATCTCAGAGACAACGTCGCTGAGAGAGCGGGCCGTCTGTTGCTGTTTCTGGGCAATACGGCCAGCAAAATCATCATCGAAGAAACGTGCACTTTGACCAAGTGTATAGCGGTGCAAACGTGATAGGATCAGCGGAAATATATTGTTGAGGACAGCCAAATTTTGCATGGCCGCGTTTAGCCACATCAGGAAGGGGCGCAGCACGACAAAGAACAAAGCTACTGCTGTCAGGGGTACCCAATTTTCTGCAAAGAGCGTGTCGGGGTTTTGAACCAGAATAAAGTCGATCAGCCAGCCGATGACAAAAAAGGCAATAACCTCGGTGATGCCAACGGCCATCGACAAAAGTGCTGTGATACCAATGACCCTCCAAGCGCCGCTGAGCGCCCAAACGCAGAATGCACCCAGAGACTTGGGAGGGGCGCTGTCGGCGGGCCGAAACGCATCAACAAGATTGGAAAAAGTCACGGAAAATTTGTCCTTTCAAAAGACAAATAGGACCAAATGAAGAATGAGACAAATTCAACCCCGATGGATTTCAGAATTTCGTGATCGCCCGATCAATATTGAGAGGTAGAACAGCGTGAAGGCCGACCCGATAAGGGGCATAGTAATGGTTAACAGGATACGATCCTCTAAGATGAGGAACACCCAAAACATTGAAAGACAAAACAGGCAAAGTCCAAAAGTCCAAAGCCAAAACGGGTTTTGGCTGCGCAAATAAAAGAGTGGGATCAGCATGAAGGCGCTGAGGTAATGATGGCTCCAGCTTAGGGGGGCAATCAACGCAATGATGAGGATCAAACTGCCAAGCCCTTTGGACAATATCGCCTTTCCGAACAGGTGTTGGCCGCGCCATGCAACAAAGCCAAGCAGCGCGACAAGGCCGATGCGGGGCAATATCGCCTGAAGCGTCGGAATGGCAATTTTGAAATCCTGATAACTGTCTGGAGCTTTGCCAGAGAAGACCCCTGATAAAGTTGGATCGAACAAGATGGCATAGACGGCATTCAGTCCAAGCGACGTGTAGCGAACAACAACACTTTCATTCAGAAGACCAATGGCGGCCAAATATGTCTGATGGGCCTCGATCCCGGCAAGCCCGAGAGACAAAAGGCCCAGCGCGCCACCGAACATTGCAAAGGCAATCAAAGGGCGCCACTTGCGCTGCGCAATCCAAAGCACAATCAGCAGTGCGGGAGTAAGTTTGATGCTGGCAGCTAAGGCAAGACAAAGCCCAGCAGAATTAGGCCGATCGGTCGAACCCAACCAGAAAGCGCAAAGGATAAGCGCGCTGACAAAGGCCTGAAACTGAAGCTCATTCAAGATCACAAATCCTGCCGTCGTTGTGGCCCATAGGCCAATTTGCAACAAAAGGGCTTTGGCAGGATCAATGGAGGCGTCGACAATGTGCCGGGCGGCCTCTGCCATCAGAAGCAAGGAAACGGCAACAATAGCGGCCATCACATATTTAAATTGCCCGAATTCAAGCAGGCTGTTTGCAAGACCAAGAACCTTGGCCCAGAGCGGGGGGTAAATAAAAGGAGAAAAGCCCGGCTCAGGCCGAATATTCAATGCTGCAACTTGCGACCTGAAGTCCATCGCATCGCGGCTTTCGGCTGGAAAGCCATATGGATAGACAAAGGTCCAATCATTGAGATTGGCAAAATGCCCAGCGATATAATATCCTACAGCGTCATCGGCGATGAATTCAGAGGCGCTTGCAACAACCACAATCGTAAAGACAGCGGCTAGCGCGTAAAACCCGATCTGATGAAATTTACCTGCCATAGTCCACTCCCGCTTTCGTAGTGCGCGGGAACAGAACAGAAATGCAATGGTGAAGTTTGGTTAAGCTGCATCAATGAAACCGCCCGACTGACGTGACCAGAAATTGGCATAAAGCCCGGCTTTCTTCAAAAGCGCAGTATGGGTGCCTTCTTCGATGATTTTACCTTCGTCCAAGACAATGATCCGGTCCATTTGCGCAATTGTGCTAAGCCGATGGGCAATCGCGATCACGGTCTTGCCCTCCATCATGCCATAAAGCGTGTCTTGAATGGCGGCCTCAACTTCTGAATCTAAGGCAGAGGTCGCCTCGTCCAAAACAAGGATTGGAGCATCTTTTAAGATCACACGCGCCAACGAGACGCGCTGGCGTTGTCCGCCCGAAAGTTTAACACCGCGCTCTCCGACATGGGCATCGTAGCCCGTTCGTCCTTTTGGGTCTTCAAGATCAAGAATGAAATCATGCGCTTCGGCACGTTTGGCCGCTTGGATCATCATCTCTTCGCTGGCGTCAGGTCGACCGTAAAGAATGTTGTCCCGGACGGAACGATGCAACAATGTGCTGTCTTGTTGGACCATGCCGATTTGGGCACGCAAACTGTCTTGAGTAACGGCCTTGATGTCTTGCCCATCGATCCGGATATAGCCCCCCTCAATATCATAAAAGCGCAACAGCAACTTCACGAGCGTCGATTTTCCCGCGCCTGAGCGCCCAACCAATCCAATCTTCTCGCCCGGTTTGATCGTCAGGTTCACATCCGTAAGGCCACCTGTCATTTTTCCATAGTGATGGGTCGCGCGGTCAAAAACGATCTGCCCGTTTGCCATTTCAATCGGTGCGGCATTGGCCGTGTCGGTGAGTTGAATAGGATCTGTGATGGTCTCCATTCCTTCTTGGACTACGCCCAAAGACCGAAAGAACGAGGACAGCGCCCACATAATCCAACCTGTCATCGCATTGAGGCGCAAAGTCAGTGCGGTGGCTGCAGCGATAATGCCGACCGAAGCGCTGCCGATGGACCAAAGCCAAATCGCCCAACCAACGACGCCCAAGATCAAAAGACCATTCAAGATGGTCAGGACGATATCCATGATTGAGAATATGCGCATCTCTTGCGCAAATGTTCGGCGCGTCTCTTCGACGGCCTCTTTGGCATATTCTAATTCATGGTCGTGATGGGCAAAGAGTTTGACGGCATGGATATTGGTATAGCTGTCAACCACACGACCCGTCGTCATAGAGCGGGCATCGGCGCTGGCCTTTGAGGCCGGTCCGACACGCTTGAGCGTCCAGTTGACGAGACAACCGTAAAGGACGAACCACCCCAAGAGCGGCAAGACAAGGCGCGGATCGGCGCCGGCCAAGAGAACAGCTGCACCAATAAGATACGCCATTGAAAAGGTGATTGCGTCAAATACTTGAAAAATGGCTTCGCCTGCGCTGGGTGGCGTTTGCATGATCCGATTGGCGATGCGTCCTGCAAAATCATTTTCAAACCAACCCACGGATTGGCGCAGCACCTGCTTATGGGCCCGCCAACGATACAAAGTACCGTAATTTGGCATCAACCCATTGTTCAGCAACAACACATCTATGCCCTGTACGACCGGTCGAAGGATCATCACGAAACCTGCCGCCAGGGCCATTTCGAGACCATGGTTTGACCAGAACTCTGAAGGCGAGGTTTGCCCGAACAGGTCCACGAGACGACCCATATAGAAAATCAGGCCGACCTCTATGGCTGCAACAATTAAAGAAAACAGCGTCAGCCAAAGGAATATTCCGCGAAATGGTTTCGACCATTCCCACATGAACGCAAAGAGTGTGCGTGGCGGGGTGTCCGTCTCACTATATGCGACATAAGGATCAACAAGACTTTCAAACCAGCGGAACATCGGTGTGCCTTTCTTAGAGGCTGCTTAACTCGCAGCCGGTTAGAATAGCGCAAAACCTGTGACAGGGCTATGACAGATTTGAAGAAATCCAACGCCAGCTGTCGATGCACATGTCATCAAGCCCATGTGTGGCTGAAAATCCCAAAATGTCTTTGGCACGTTGCGGGTCTGCATAGCACGATGCGGTATCGCCCGGACGTCGGTCTGTCACTTTGAAGGGTATCGGTTTGCCCGAGGCCCTGCGATAAGCCTGAACCATTTCGAGGACTGAATAGCCTTGGCCTGTGCCGATGTTTACGATATGCGATTTCCCCTCAATCAATTTTTGCAAAGATAAGACATGGGCTTGTGCTAGGTCGGTGACGTGAATATAGTCGCGTATGCCTGTGCCATCGGCTGTGTCATAATCGTCACCAAAGACAGAGAGTTCGGGCAAGTCGCCGCTGGCCACCTTGGCGATATAGGGCATCAGGTTGTTTGGAATATCCATCGGGTCCTCGCCGATCATACCCGAGGCATGCGCGCCGACTGGGTTGAAATACCGCAAAATACCGAAGTGCCAGTTTGGGTCCGATAGGTGCATTGCCTCTAGCAATTGCTCCCCAATAAGTTTTGTCATTCCATAGGGGCTTGTGAAAGACCGCGCTGCGGTCTCTGGAATGGGTAAGAGTTCGGGTTCACCATAGATCGTTGCACTGGATGAAAAGACCAGGTTGCGGCAATCTTTGGCGGCCATCACCTTGAGAAGATTGGTCAGGCCGGTGACATTGGTTTCGAAGTATTCCAACGGATGAGAAACGGATTCGCCCACCGCTTTCAGAGCTGCAAAATGGACCACGCCGTCGAAATGATGGGTATCAAATACGTCTGATATTTGGGTCGTGTTGCGCATATCTGCCCGAACACACGCAACCGAACGCTGCGTGATTTGGCGCAATCGTTCGGGGACATCTTCGCGCGCATTCACAAAGTTATCCAGAATGACGACCTCAAAGCCTGCATCGATCAAGGCAACATAAGTATGGGAGCCGATGAACCCTGCGCCCCCTGTTAAGAGTATTTTCGTCATATGACCCTCGCTTAGCTGGGACATATCTTTACGCATCGCTTGTTTGAAGTGCGAAACGCCAACAATGTTGTATTCAATGTTACAAATTAACTAAATGACGCAATGTTTAGTTTACAATTAACACATTAACTCGAAACATCGTGACGTTCCAAGAAAAAAGCACAAATAACCAAAACGCGTTGAGGTGGTAAGAAGAGAACGACGATGCGCTATTTTGGTAATATCGCAGGATAGGCTGCGGAAAGTCTGGGAGGACTGATTATGACAATTAATCGTCGTTTGGCACTTGGTTTGGCGTCTGCCGCTGCAATGGCGCTGGCGCTGCCCGCGGTTGCCGGAGAATTTAAGCCAAACAAACCAATCGAAATGGTGATCATGGCAGGCCAAGGTGGCGGCGCTGACCGTTTGGCACGCTTGTTCCAATCCATCATTCAGAAAGAAAATCTGGCTGAAATGCCAGTTCTGCCTGTGAACAAAGGCGGTGGATCCGGTGCTGAGGCTTTGCGCTATTTGAAAGACAAAGGTGGCGACAGTCACACAATCATGGCGACGCTGAACTCGTACTACACGACGCCACTTCGGACAGATATCGGCGTTGACATCGAAGAGTTTCAGCCAATTGCACGCATGGCTTTGGACACGTTCATCCTCTGGGTTTCAGCGGATTCTGATATTCAAACCCTTGACGACTATGTCGCGGCTGTGAAGGCCACGGGCGGCAAATGGACCATGGGTGGTACTGGGACAGGCCAAGAAGACAGCCTGGTCACGGCTATGCTCGAAAAAGAATTTGGTATGGAAATCACATATGTTCCTTTCAAAGGTGGGGGCGATGTTGCCAAAGCTTTGGTGGGTGGCACGGTGTTGTCGACCGTAAACAATCCCTCTGAGCAAATGGGCTTCTGGCAGGCTGGAAAATCCCGTCCTATTGCTTCATTCACAAACGGCCGTTTGGAAGCATTTCCAGATGTGCCGACGATGACAGAGCTGGGCCATGAATTGGTTTACACAATGCAGCGTTCATTTGTTGCCCCCAAGGACATGCCGGCAGAGGCTGTGGCCTACTATACCGAGCTGTTCTCGCGTCTAAACGCATCCGCTGAGTGGCAGGAATACACCTCTTCCAAGGCGCTGTTGCCTGATTTTCTGACGGGTGATGACCTACAAAATTACTTCCTCGAGGAGCGTGAACTGCATCGTCAAATCCTGACGGATACAGGTGAAATCCAGGGTTCCTAATCTCTGGTAATAGCGCGTCATCCTATCTCTCTCTCCAAAATGTGCGGGATGGCGCGTCCTTAAACTGACGTATCAGGACAGATTATGATTAAAGCGGATACGATTGTTGCCGGCGCCTTGATGGCGTTTTCGGTTTATTTGATGTCGCACGCAACGGTTTTGCCGATCTGGTGGGTACCAGAGGCAGGCCCGGGCGGCGGTGCCTTTCCATTTTGGTTGTCCCTGGGCATGTTTTTAGCGTCTGGCATGGTCCTTGTAAGATCTTTGAAAGATCAAGTTGTCGGCCCTTTCTTCGATCCCGAAACTTGGCATCTCGTGGCTTGGACAAGCGTGATGGTGCTTGCCACCATCGGTATTATGGTTTGGGCCGGAGCCTATGTAGCGCTACCGATTTTCATGATTGTTTATCTGCGTTGGATGGGCGGCCATGGATGGTTCCTGATTTCGACTCTGACGACTGGAACGGCTTTGTTTATGTTCTTCTTCTTTGAAGTGACTCTGAAAATTCTGCTGCCTAAGGGCATCACAGAACCGCTGTTCATCCCACTTTACGCGATTTTCTTTTAAAGGACGGAATGATGGAGATCTTAGGACTTCTTGCTGAAGGCTTTGCGACCTCTTTGTCGCCGTTCAATTTGATTGTTGTGATCATTGGTGTGACCGCAGGTTTGTTTATAGGTGCAATGCCAGGTTTGGGTTCGGTCAACGGCGTGGCCATTGTTTTGCCTTTGACCTTCATTGTGCCTCCGGCCTCCGCGATTATGTTGCTTGCCGCGATCTACTATGGGGCAATGTATGGCGGGGCGATCAGCTCTGTCCTATTGGGCATTCCAGGCGCCTCGACGGCCGTGGCCACGACCTTTGATGGTCGTCCTATGGCCCAAAAAGGGGAGGCCGGAATGGCCCTGATCGCAGCGGCGGGTGCGTCCTTTGTAGGGGGTACGATCTCGGTTGTTTTGTTTACTTTTCTGGCGGCACCTTTGGCCGATCTGGCGCTGGCTTTCGGGCCAGCAGAAGAATTTGCGCTGGTCTTGCTGGCCTTTACGACATTTCTTGGTTTGGGCGGCGATGATCCTTACAAAACCTTGATTATGATCTTGTTGGGTCTGGTTCTGTCGACTGTAGGGCTGGATCTTATATCGGGTCAGCCGCGACTGATCTTCTTTGATCAACCGGGTTTTTACTCTGGCATCAGCTTTCTGGTTTTGGCCATTGGGGTCTACGGCATTGGCGAAATTCTTTGGACGATTGAGAAATCGAACGAAGAGCAAACCGTTACACATGCACGCATCACCTTCGGAGAGCTTTGGGCCGGATTGAAGCGCTTGTTGCGATCGTGGAAAACGATGCTTGCGGGATCCAGTCTTGGCTTCTTCGTGGGCATGTTGCCTGCGGCTGGCGCGACACCTGCCTCGTTGATGGCATATGGGATTGCAAAATCGACATCGAAAGAGCCTGAGAGCTTCGGCAAAGGCAACATCGAAGGTGTCATGGCGCCGGAGACGGCCAACAATGCCGCCTCGACCGGTTCATTGTTGCCGATGCTGACGCTGGGTATTCCGGGGTCTCCGACAACGGCTTTGCTTTTGGGCGGTATGGTGATGTGGGGATTGGTTCCAGGCCCGCTTTTGTTCATTGAACAGCCAGATTTCGTCTGGGGTTTGATCTCTAGCCTTTATACGGCCAACACTGCTGCGGTCCTGATCAATCTTGCTTTGATACCTTTGTTTGTCTGGGCATTGCGGATGCCCTTTTCGGTTCTGACGGCGCTTGTGATTGTGTTGTGCATCGTGGGTGGATTTGCGCCATCGCAAAAAATGCATGACGTATGGTTGATCGCAGGTTTTGGCATTGGAGGGTATCTTCTGCGGAAGGCCGATTACCCATTGGCGCCTTTGGTTCTGGCATTGGTTCTTGGGCCGTTGATGGAGAAAAGTTTCCGTCAGGCGTTGATCGCAACGCAAGGCGATATGACCATCTTTGTGACCCGCCCAATGTCGGCTGCGTTTATCGGGCTGGCCGTGGTGTTTGTTGCGATGCCGTTGATTTCGAAACTGATGAAAAAGCGAAAAGCCAACGCGCTATCGCCTGCAAAATACTAAGGGAGTGAGCAGATGAAAAACCGTATCGTAGAATTGATTGCGGATCATCCGGAGGACAACAAAGCCTTTGGTGCGCCAGGGCGCGACTGGCTGGATTATGGTGGGTTGAAGGCCGTTGCAACCAGCACGAAAGCCACTTTGAACGGGTGCGGTGTAGGACGTGGGGACCGGGTGGCGATTGTTCTGCCAAATGGTCCCGATATGGCCAGTGCCTTTTTTGCGGTGGCACAATGCGCAACCACTGCGCCTTTGAACCCGAATTACAAAGTAGATGAGTTTGAATTTTATCTTGAGGATCTCGGCGCAAAGGCGATCATTCTGGAAGCCGGGTATGAAGGGCCTGCTTTGGTGGCGGCACAAAAGCACGATTTGACGATTGTAAGGTTGTCGCCGAAATCTGCGGCTGGGGATTTTGACCTGACAGTCGAGGCCGGCACTGGCGAGTCAGATACAGATGTGCCAGATCACGATGATGTCGCGTTGATCCTGCACACGTCCGGCACAACTTCGAGACCTAAGATCGTGCCGTTATCACAAGCGAATGTGGCCGCCAGTGCGCAGCACATTGCGCGTGGCTTGGCGTTGGAACCGACAGATCGCTGTCTGAATGTGATGCCTCTGTTTCATATTCACGGATTGGTTGCTGCGGTTTCTGCGACGCTTTCGGCCGGGGGATCAATTTGGTGCGCGCCGGGCTTTGACGCGCTGAAGTTCTTTGGTTGGCTGCAAGAAGCGCGTCCCACATGGTATACGGCCGTGCCTACCATGCATCAGACGATTTTGGCGCGCGCTGGGCGCAATAAAGAGATCATCGAAGAGGTCGGGCTGCGGTTCCTGCGCAGCTCTTCGGCATCGTTGCCCCCTCAGGTGATGACAGCACTGACTGAGACCTTTCATGCCCCCGTGATCGAGGCCTATGGCATGACGGAAGCGGCACATCAGATGGCCTCCAATCCTTTGCCGCCGCGCGCGCAGAAGCCCGGTTCTGTCGGGATAGAGGCAGGACCGATGGTCCGTATCGCCCATGAGATTGAGAATAAATTGGTCGATTCCACCGCCATCGGGGAGGTTGTCATCTCAGGTCCGAATGTCACAATGGGATATGAAAGCAACCCAGACGCGAACGCAAAGAACTTCTTTGAGGCGGATGGCAAACGCTGGTTTCGCACCGGTGATCAGGGCACGTTCGATCCCGAAGGGTATTTGTCCCTGACGGGGCGCTTGAAGGAAATCATCAATCGCGGTGGTGAGAAGGTCTCCCCTTTAGAGGTTGACGCCACATTGATGGACCATCCTAGCATTCAGCAGGTTGTAACCTTTGCTTTGCCACATCCGAAATTGGGAGAAGATGTGGCAGCTGCGGTTGTTCTGCGCGACGGGATGTCGGCCTCCGAGGGTGAGATCCGAGACTTTGCCAAGACACTTCTGGCGGACTTCAAAGTGCCAAGGAAGATTGTCATTATGGATGAAATCCCCAAAGGTGCCACTGGCAAGCTGGTGCGTATCGGCCTGGCTGAAATGTTGGGATTGACGGAAGAAGCATAATGAAAATTTGTATTTTTGGCGCAGGCGCAATTGGTGGCTATATGGGCGCCAAATTGGCTTCGGTCGGTGCTGATGTTTCGTTGGTGGCGCGTGGACCCCATTTGGCGGCCATGAAAGAGAACGGATTGACCCTGCACGAAGACGGCGGGCTTGAGACAAATGTAAAAGTGAACGCCTCTGACAATGCAGCCGATCTTGGGCCACAGGACTATGTAATTGTCACATTGAAGGCGCATTCCGTCCCGGCTGTTGCAGACAAGATGAAGCCGCTTTTTGGTGAAGAAACCACCTTGGTTTCTGGTGTTAATGGTGTGCCATGGTGGTATTTCCACAAACTGGACGGACCCCATGAAGGCACCCAACTGGACACGGTCGATCCCGGCGGGGTTCAATGGAAGAGTTTTGGTCCCGACAACGTTCTGGGCTGTGTTGTTTATCCCGCAGCCGAAGTGATTGAGCCAGGTCATGTCAAACATATTGAGGGCAATCGGTTTAGTCTGGGGGAACCTGATGGTCAGAAGTCTGATCGGGCTTTAGCATTGTCAAAGGCCTTAGGTGAAGCGGGATTGAAAGCGCCAGTGCGTCCGAAAATCCGGGATGAGATTTGGGTCAAACTTTGGGGCAATCTGAGTTTCAACCCGATTTCGGCGCTGACACATGCGACATTGGATGTCTTATGCACCGATCCTGGTACACGATCGGTGGCCCGCAATATGATGGTAGAGGCCGAAGAAATTGCAACCAAATTGGGTGTCAAATTCCCAATTGATGTGGATCGCCGTATTGAAGGCGGGGCTGCGGTTGGCGCCCATCGGACCTCTATGTTGCAAGATCTGACGATGGGTCGCCCGATGGAGTATGATGCCCTGGTCACCGCGGTCCAAGAACTAGGTCGCATCGTGGATGTTCCAACGCCAACGATTGACACGGTACAAGCCTTGATTGCGCTGCGGGGTAAAATTGCAGCGCAAGATCGCGCCTAGCTTTCATAGCGGGTCGAGCCCCGGCGACTAGGATCAATCGGTAAATCCATATAAAGCGCCTGATGCGCGCGTTGCGAACATCCCTGACGCGAACAGAGATGGCAGTTGATGCCGATCGGCTGCGGAGTCTCTGGCGTGGCCTCAGCGTAAATCAGTTCCGAGGCAAATTCGATTGGGCACCCTAAGGCAATGACCAAGCGACGTTCTTCCTCATTTGATTGACCATTATAGGGTCGCTCGCTGGTCCCACAGAGGGTAAAGAACTCTGCCCCATCGGGCATTTCCACACGTTGTGTGATGATACGCCCTGGTGTTCTGAAGGCCGTATGCATGTTCCAAGCGGGACAAGCCCCGCCATACTCGGCCAGTTGAAACGATGTTGCGTTGAAGCGTTTGGTCACATTTCCTGCCTTGTCGACGCGCAAGAAAAAGAACGGTATGCCTTTGTTATTGTCCGCTTGTAACGTGGTCAGACGATGCGCGGCCTGCTCAAAACTTACGCCAAAACGTGTCGCTATAAGTTCAAGATCATATCGGCTTTCCTGGGCGTTTAAAAGGAATTCGCCATAAGGCATCAATAGTGCGGCTGCGAAATAGTTTGCCAGCTCGACGCGTAACCGCTCTAGCGCGCGATCGCCGTCAAGCTTCGATCCTGTAACCAACTCCTCGATCTCTGGTCCGAATTCAACAAGACCAACTATATGGGCCAGCTGGAAAATCTTGTTTTGATGATCGAGCGCTTCGGAGATGGCAAGGCGTTTGTTCTGAGCGTCATAAAACCGCAGTGCACCGTCCATCTGCTCCATCCTTAAGACTTCGACGGTGATTTCGGATGTTACCAAAAGACGCTGTTTTAACGTGGCAAAACCGACATCCATGTTCAGGGCTGTGGATTTGCGGACTTTGTTGGCGGCCTTCTCGAGCAGTGGAAAATGGTTTTTGTTTTGCTTGAAATAGTCATGGACCTGACCCTCGGGCGCCGAGCGCACCATTCCCTCGCGTCCGGTTTCCGAACGGTCACGCATGACAGTTTCAGCCAGCCGGCGATAATTTTTTTGCAGCATCAGAAAGTTTTCAACGACAGTTGGACTATGATCCACGGCAGCACGCAGTTCCTGGAGATCAGGTTCATCGCTGAAAACGGGGTCCTGAAATGCCATGCGCAGCTCGTTTAAACGCAAGGCAGAATCATCGCTGATCAAGTCACGCCAATCGATGTCATAGGCATCAGAGAGCCGCATCAGCATTTGCACCGAAAGACTGCGCTGATTGCTTTCAAGAAGCGTGATATAGGCCGGTGAAACGCCAAGCGTTTTTGCGACCTGTGCTTGCGTTTGCCTTTTCTGGCGGCGCAGCTGTCGCAAGCGCGGTCCGACAAATGTTTTGCCTGCAAGTTCCGACATAACAACCTAACAATTTGTAACTTTGTTAATTTAACAAAACACACAGTAACACGAATTGAGATGACGGCCAGCAAATTTTTTTCCAAAGAGACCTTACGTCACCAAGCAAAAAATTTGCGCAGTGACCCACAGAATTTAAACTTTCCGGAGATCGTTAATCGTCCGGTGATCGTGCCCTTTACGTTTTTCGATTTGGAGTGGCGCGAAAAACACGAACAAGGAGGATCGTGCCATGACATTCACACAGCCAGAGGTTCTGTTGCTGGGACCAGGTCCATCCAATTCCGCTCCAGAAGTTTTGCAAGCAATGGCGCAACCAACGCTGGGTCACTTGGATCCGCGGTTTGGGGCGATCATGGAAGAGGTAAAAGACTTGCTCCGCTACGCATTTCAAACTGAAAATGCGATGACTTTTCCTTTGTCCGCTCCTGCCTCTTTGGCGATGGAAAGTGCGCTTTGCAATCTGCTAGAGCGTGGCGATAAAGCGATCATCTGTCAAAACGGCGTTTTCGGTGGACGCATGGCAGATATCGTAAAGCGTATTGGTGCTGAGTTGATCTTGATCGAAGACGATTGGGGCACGCCAGTTGCTGTCAGTAAAGTTGACGCTGCCGTGCGCGCGCACCCTGATGCGAAACTTGTTGGGTTTGTTCATGCCGAAACGTCGACGGGTGTGCGTTCGGATGCGGCATCTATCTGTGCGATCGCAAAAGCCGCTGGGATGCTGACAATCATGGATACCGTAACCGGCTTGGCTGGGGTTCCGGTGCGCGTTGATGATTGGGGTGTTGATGTGTGTTACTCTGGCACCCAAAAATGCCTTGGTGTGCCTCCGGGATTGGCGCCAATGACATTTTCAGATGCGGCACTGGAAACGATCCGCAACCGCAAAACGCCAGTGCAAAGCTGGTTTTGTGATCTGAGCTTGGTCATGGGCTACTGGTCAGGTGAAGGAAAACGCGCCTACCACCATACAGCGCCGGTGAATGCGATTTACGGTTTGTATGTTGCCCTGAAAGCCCTGCGTGAGGAAACTCTGGAAGTCAGTCATCAGCGCCATGCAAACGCGCATCGTGTGTTGAAGGAAATTATGTCCCGGATGGGTCTACAGTTTCTTGTGGCGGAAGAACATCGCTTGCCCCAGATGAACGCTATTGTGATCCCTGAGGGTCTTGATGATGCAGTCGTTCGAACCCAGTTATTAACGCATTATGGGATTGAGCTTGGCGCGGGTCTTGGACCGTTTGCAGGTAAGGTTTGGCGTTTGGGTCTGATGGGTCCGAATGCGCAGGCTGGCACAGTGGAACGCTGGGGCGCCGCTATGACGCAAGTTCTGAATGCAACACAGACAGAGGCGACAGCTGCGATTGCGGCGGAGTGATCCCTAACAAAAAGAATTGTATTCTCTAAGGTGCACTTGAGCGGGTCGGAAGCGGCCCGCTTTTCTTTTGGCACAAAAGTCCCAATATGGCGCAAAAGCAGGGGTTAGTGGGTGAATTTACGTTGGTATATCCTTTTGGTTTCGGGCTTATTCCTATGGGCTTTGCCGCTGACAGCGCAGGACCAGCTCGACGATCATTGCGTGTCGATTTCGGAAGGGCTTGTCACTTTTTGTCACCGCTCCGATGTATGGTTGGATCCGCAATGGTATTTCGGTGATGATGGTGTTTTTGTGTCTTTCGCAACTCAAGATGAGAATTTTGCATTAGCGGTGTCAACTGTGACAAACCTTGGCCATAATGGTGTGATCGTCGATGAGTTGGCATGGATGCCATTCTTTCTGGACATACCACTTCGGTGGTTGATGCAAAATATCTTTGGTGTTTCCTTGCGTGACCGGGCCTATAATTTTGAAGGCATAAAGGTTCAAGAATACTTCAAGGGCATCATTGAAGGGGAAGAGTATACAATCCTGTTTCAGTCGAAATCAGAGATGTTATATCTTTCGATCACGGGGTTCGATGCATCCTACACTTACTCGGACGGTCCGATAGAGGATGATCCCTTTCTACAATCTGTCTTTTCTCAAGTGACATTTGCGGACAAGCAATTTGACACAATTCGGGCAACTCTAAGTCGAAGCAATGTGGAAGATGGCGTTTGAATCACGCCCGCGCTGTGAACCAAGGCTAGAAGGCTTGATCTTGTACTTGAATTGACGTTTGGCTGCCTCCAAGCGGATACCAAGGTGCGCAGGCATGACAACTCGAAGGGAAAGACGAAATGGGCTGAGGCTTCGTCACATCCTTTTGCTGTTTTGGCGCGTTGCTTTGGGTTTGTTCTTTTTTCTTTGTGTGATCATCGTTGTCTTTGCATCTGTGCGTCCTCCACCCGGTTTTTATATGATGTCTGAAGGTATACGCTTGCAGGGGTTTGAACAAAGATGGCGTCCTTATGAAGAGATTGCACCCGTTATGGGACGTTCTGTCGTGGCCGCTGAAGATGCAAATTTTTGCGTCCATAACGGTGTTGATTGGGATGAGCTTTTCGAAGTGATCGAAGAAGGCAGCAACCGTGGTGCATCAACCATCAGCCAACAAGTCGCAAAAAATGTCTTTCTATGGCATGGTCGATCCTATCTTCGCAAAGGCATAGAGATTCCATTGGCCGTTGTGATTGACCGGGTTTGGGGAAAGCGGCGTATATTGGAAGTTTACCTTAATGTTGCCGAGTTTGATGAGGGCGTCTTTGGCGTAGAGGCGGCAGCTTATCATTATTTTAATGTCAGTGCGGCTGATTTGAGCGCGCTACAAGCCGCACGACTGGCCAGCATTTTGCCTGATCCCAAAGATCGGTCTGCGTCAAACCCAGGGAGCTTTACAAATCGTCGTGCCAATCAGATTGTTGATGGCGCCGCAACAATTCAGGCCGATGGGCGTGCCGATTGCTTTGATTAAACACAGCTGCCCTTGCCAGTTCGCGAAGCTTCGCTAAACGATAACCTTATGCAAAGACTATATCATTACCCTCTCTCTCCGTTTAGCCGAAAGGTGCGCCTTACCTTAGCGGAAAAGGGTCTTGAGGTGGAACTGGTCGAAGAGCTCTATTGGCAAAAGCGCCCAGATTTCCTGCGACTAAACCCTGCGGGTCAAGTGCCAGTGTTGCGCAACACAGAAGTGGTTTTACCTATCTCTTCAGCCATCTGTGAGTATCTAGAAGAAAAACATCCGCAACCTGCTTTGTTGCCAAAGACGCTTAAGGCCCGGGCTGAGGTTCGAAGACTGGTCGGCTGGTTTGACGATAAGTTTTATCATGAAGTGTCCAAGCCTTTGTTGACCGAACGGGTTTTTAAGAAACTGTCAGGCCAAGGGCATCCCGACAGTCAGGCCGTGAAATCGGGCATGAAGGCGGCGCGGTTTCATATGGAATATATGACATGGCTGCTGGATCGGCGGAAATGGTTGGGTGGTGATGCAATCAGCTTTGCGGATTTTGCAGCTGCCGCACATCTGAGTTGTTTGGATTACATTTCTGATGTGGATTGGACCCGGTCCGAATTGGTCAAAGAATGGTACGCTACGGTGAAATCTCGACCAGCATTTCGGTCGCTTTTGTCCGATCAGTTGCCTGGTTTTCCACCCCCCGCCCATTATTCTGATCTGGATTTCTAGTGGGTCTGAAAGATGCGCTGATATCGCAAGCGTTGCGCGAGGGTTTCAGCGCAGCCCGTATATGCCCGGCCGATGCGATACCAGATGCCGCCAATCGTCTGGCCCGGTTTTTAGAGCTTGGGCATCATGGTTCCATGGCCTGGATGGCAGAACGGACGGCTTGGCGAGGCGACCCTACAGCGCTTTGGCCTAACGCGCGGTCGGTCATCATGTTGGCTGAAAATTATGGGCCTGATCACAACCCACTTGATGACTTGAAGGCGCACGACCGGGGTGTGATCTCTGCCTATGCGGGCGGTGAAGATTACCATGATGTCGTCAAGAAGCGACTGAAGCGTTTGGGTCGTTGGCTGATCGATCATGCCGGGGGAGAGATAAAGGTGTTCGTCGATACAGCGCCTGTGATGGAAAAACCCTTAGCACAAGCCGCCGGTCTGGGATGGCAGGGCAAGCATACCAATCTGGTTTCACAGGAGTTTGGTAGTTGGATCTTTCTGGGTGCGATTTTCACAACGTTGGACTTGCCGCATGACGTGACGGCGGTTGATCATTGTGGGTCCTGTCGCGCCTGTTTGGACATTTGCCCAACGGATGCCTTTCCTGCGCCCTATCAATTGGATGCTCGGCGATGCATCTCTTACCTAACGATAGAGCATCAAGGTCCAGTGGACGAAGCGTTGCGCCCGGCCATGGGAAACCGAATTTATGGTTGCGATGACTGTTTGGCGGTCTGTCCCTGGAACAAATTTGCTAAAACTGCATCAGAGGCGCGCTATGTAATGCGAGACGAAAACCATCTCCCACCTTTGGCGGAGTTGGCCATATTGACGGATGCAGGCTTTCGCGCGCGGTTTCGCAAAAGTCCGATCAAGCGGATTGGACGGGATCGATTTGTGCGCAACGTGCTATATGCGATTGGCAATTCTGGGGATTTGGCTCTGCAAGACATCGCGAAGGGTTTGGCAAATGACGCCAACCCGGTTGTAAAGGATGCCGCAGATTGGGCGGTGACCCAACTGGAGAGCTTATGAAAACAGCACTGAGCATTGGGCATGGGTTTTCTGCCAGCTATATAGAGCGCTTTCTTTTGCCTTTGGGTTGGAAGGTTTTTGCAACTACGCGAACGCCTGAGAAAGCTGAAACCCTGCGAAGTCGAGGGTTAGCCCCGGTGATTTGGCCAGACGCTGATCTGACCCCGTACATCGCGCAAGCGACGCATATACTGACCTCGGTCTCGCCGGATGCCGGTGGTGATCCGGTGTTGCGCGTAGCCAAGGATGCGCTGGAGAAGGCGACGCATTTGGAGTGGGTTGGGTATCTATCGACCACCGGGGTCTATGGTGATCATCAAGGGGCTTGGGTCGATGAGACGACACCGACAAACCCGACCACGCAGCGCGGAAAGTATCGCGAACAGGCCGAGCGGGACTGGCTGGCGTTGGATTTGCCGGTGCATGTATTTCGATTGGCAGGAATCTATGGGCCCGGACGGGGACCTTTTGCAAAAGTGCGCAATGGAACGGCACGCCGGATCATTAAGCCTGGCCAAATATTCAGTCGCATTCATGCCGAGGATATTGCGCAGACGGTCCTAGCTTCTATCAAAAAACCGAGGCCTGGTGCGATCTATAATGTCAATGATGATGATCCTGCACCGCCCGAAGATGTTCTTGCCTATGCTGCGGAGTTGTTGGGTGTTCCACTGCCCCCTGCAATAGATTTTGAGACGGCGGACATGACACCTATGGCGCGCAGTTTTTATGCTGAATGCAAACGAACAAAGAATGATCTGATCAAGTCAGAGCTGGGTGTCGAACTGAAATATCCCGATTACAAAAGTGGTCTTCGGGCGATCCTGGCGAGCGAAAGATAAAAAAGGGCCCAGCGAGGGCCCTCCAGATATCAATTTTGATTTTGCTAAATCAGCAAAACCTGCGTGCCGACTTTTGCAAATGCAAATAGCTCTTCGACATGTTGGTTATAAAGACCAATACATCCATTGGAGGATCGACGGCCGATTTTCCGTGTGTCATGTGTTCCGTGGATGCGGTAATATTGCCAGGACAGATAAAGCGCGTGCGTGCCCAACGGGTTATCTGGTCCGGGCGGGATATAGCGTGGCCAATCCGGGTTCCGCTTGAGCATATTTGCTGTTGGCGACCAATCTGGTCCAACGACTTTGCGGATCACAGATGTTCGTCCGGTGCGAGTCAAATCTGGCGACAAAGGGATCGACGTTGGATAGAGCTTGTAGATCGTTTCGTCTTCCGACCAATAATGCAGGGCTTTGGACTTTGTGTCACAAAGGATCATACCGTTTTTGGTACTATCGAAATAGTCCTGCCAGCGATGCGTCTTAAAACCAGAGGCGTTCCGTTTTACAGTGCCTTTTTCTGCATCTGCGATGCGCTCTGGTTCGATGAACGGATCTGGCGCTTCCCCCGCGTTTTCAGGGATACGTTCTGGTGGCAAGCCACCTGTGGATTGCGCGATTGCCGGCATTGCTAAGCCGCTTGCCCCTGCAATGAGCAGGCCACGGCGGGTGAAATCAGTCGTTTTCTGTGTCATAAGGGGACTCCTTTGATAAGTTCTTAACCGCCTAAGCCGTCTTACTCAACTCACAGGATTGTCAAAGCAGGGTCTTTTCATCCATGTAGTGAACGAAAGAATGGATTTCGGGATTCGATGGGGGCTTTTATGTATCTTTTGCGAAGTTTTGTTCTGGTTGCGGCAGGTTTTTTGATCGCCGCGTGTGATCCAGTACCGCCGCCCGCCAGCACTGGGCCAGATGTGATTCAAGCGTACCGGATCAACAGTTTTGTTGCGCGGCGCATACCTGTCCAACATTTAGAGGCTGTGAACGCGGCACGGCTGGCGCAAGGTTTGGTCCCATTGGAATGGTCTGAGGAATTGCAGGCTGCAGCACAATCCCATGCGGTCAACATAAGAGAGCAAAAACGGGCTTGGCATTTTGGCTCCGATGGTAGTTCCCCGATTGAACGTGCCGCACGAGCGGGTTTTCAAGGGCAGCTCCTTGGCGAAAACGTATCAGAAACCTTTGAGAACGATATGGTGACGCTGGATGCTTGGCTGCGAGATCCAAATTCAAGATCGATTATTCTTGATCCCAATGCGCGGTTTATTGCGCTCGCTTGGGATCAAGAGCAGAACGCGAAAATTTGGTGGGTCCAATTGATTGGAACAGCGTCGTCAACAACTCAGGTTGCGGCCTTTTAAGCTGTGAGATGAATTAAAGTCCCGATATCAATCATCGGGTAAATTTCTTCCATTTCGCGGTCTTTGACAGCGATGCAGCCAGCGGTCCAGTCGCGACCGCGTTTCTTTTCTTTGCGGGTCGAAGGCCCGCCATGAATAAAGATGTCTCCGCCGGGGTGTTTGCCGATTGAACGCGCATAATCCCAATCCGCCCGGTTTGGATAAGAAAGCCCGAGCGAGAGGTGATATCGACTTTCATCATTTTTGCGATCAATTAGATAAAGACCTTCTGGAGTGCGATTGTCGCCACGATACTGTTTGTGGCCAACCGGATTGATCCCCAGTTTCACTTTGTACGTTTTCATGACGTCCGTGCCGTTCAACAGATACATCCGGCGTGCCCCTTTATGTATTGTAATCTGCGTGACCATCGGACCGTCATAAGTTCGAATCTTTGGACGGGCGGCAAAAACTTCTGCGCCAGTCAGGACGGCTGGCGCCGCCAAAATAAATGATCGTCTTTTCATGTCCCTACCTTTAAGCTCTGCGGACGTTTCTCGTCCGTTCTGTTTCGCTTTTAAGCTGACCGCATGCGGCCATAATGTCTTCACCTCTAGGGGTTCGGACGGGACTTGCATAGCCTGCTTTGTTCACAATAGCGGCAAATTCTTCGATTCTGCCCCAATCCGACCGCTCATAGGGCGAACCTGGCCAGGGATTGAACGGGATCAAGTTAATCTTGGCTGGAATACCTTGGATAAGCTTAACCAATCTTCGCGCATCTGCGTTGCTGTCATTCACATCCTTAAGCATCACGTATTCAAACGTAATCCGCTCTGCGTTCGAAAGCCTGGGGTAATCGCGGCAGGCTTGTAGCAATTCATTGATTTTATGCTTTCGGTTGATTGGAACCAGCACGTCGCGCAGCGCATCTGTGGTGGCGTGAAAACTGATTGCCAACATACAGCCAATCTCGCGACCGACGCGGGCGATCTCGGGTACAATACCGGAGGTCGAAAGGGTAATGCGCCGCCGAGAGAGGCTGATCCCTTCATTGTCCATCGCGATCAACATCGCATCGCGCACTTGATCGGTGTTATAAAGCGGCTCTCCCATACCCATCAAAACAATGTTTGAAAGCATGCGTTTGTCGCCCGGAGGCTTTCCCCATTCCTCTAGATCGTCGCGCGCAATCAGAACCTGACCCACGATTTCGGCGGCGGTCAGATTGCGCACAAGGCGTTGCGTCCCTGTATGACAGAACGTGCAGGTTAATGTGCATCCCACTTGGCTGGAAATACACAAGGTGCCACGGTCGTCTTCCGGAATGAATACCGCCTCAACTTCATGGCCACCTTCGATGCGCAAAAGATATTTGCGTGTTCCATCCGTGCTGATTTGGCGTGTGACAATTTCGGGCCGAGCTAGGACAAAATTCTCGGCCAGTTTGGCGCGGAAATCTTTGGCCAGGTTTGTCATCTCGTCAAAGTTTTGAACGCCCTTTTGATACAGCCATTGCCAAATCTGACCGCTGCGCATTTTGATTTGCTTTTCCGGCACGCCTATTCCGACCAAAGCGGCGGCCAACTGATCGCGTGTCAGACCGATCAGATTAGGCCGCGGTTCGATAACGATCCGCGGGGTCGTTTTAACATCTGGAGTAACTGGAGCGTCCATATCGGGGGATTTAACCCCCGCAACGGGTTACATCAAGCGCCGCAGAGCTGTTCAATCTCTTCGATCGCAGCCGTAAACCCGTTCAATAGGAAAGTGTCCTTTGTGTCGGTACCGCGTGCCGAACGGCCGGTGACGACAGCCTCTGCCCCGCGCTTCATAGATTCGTGGATCTGTGTATCAACTTCAGGATCAAGGGAATACGCCGTCTCTTCTTTGGTCCAAAGCGAATACCGCGCCGATCCAATCTGTAGATCCACCGTGGCGTTTTCCGGGAAGGGATAGCCAGATGCAAAACTGACCTCACCGGTTATACCCTCGCCAGGTTGATACATCACGAAAAGAACGATTTCACCCCTGTTGACTTCAGCTGGTGCGCCATTGCGCGTGTTTTCGACCTTTGATGGTGCTGAGGCCAACCAACATGTCTTTTGCTGTACCGCAGGCGGTTCTTCTACAAAGATGGACCAATCGGTTTTGGAGTCTTTGCGCGTTGCCGTTTGTGACGCTGCCGGAAAGGCCACGGCCAATACGGTTGTTGCAGCCAGTGCAAGTGAAGCGATCTTTTGTGACATTCTGCTCTGCTCCCTGTTTATGGGCTTGTTGTTTTGACCGATTTATACGCCGGTGCGGCTGGTTAGGGAAGAGTTTAGTCAAAAGTTCAAACAATTGGCGAAGCAGACAAAGCGCTTAGTCTTTAATCCTAAGCCCGACTTCATTGCGCCGCTGCCATGGCAGCGTGAAAGGATCGTCGTAAAACATGTAGACTGGCCCCCCTACGGCCGTGATCTGGTGTTTGGCAAGGGCCTCTCGAAGAACGGTCTCGTATTGCAACAAACGAGGTCCATTCCAAAATCCAGCAAAACGAATAACGGCCATCTTCGTTGCAGGTCTTGTGATGATTTCGATGTCTTCAGCGTTGGGGGTCGGTGCTTGATTGGGAGTTATGTCTTTGGGAAGAACGAAGGACACCGTCCAGCTGCTGTCCGATGGTTCTTGCACAACAGGGGCCGTCATGGCCAATTTTATTCCAGCCTCATTGCCGCCAAAAATATATCCTGCGAGGGCCCGAAATCCCGACCCTGCCGCGTTGGTCTGTGTGCCGGTCCGGCGCACGCGTGCTTCTGTAAATGGTGCATAGTTTCGGATCTCAAAGTCGCCAATTTCTTCGACCACATCATAATCGGGTATCGCATAGCCTTTGTAAGTTTCGGCAAGCGCAGGGCTGGAAAGAGACATGATCAAGACCAGTAATATTTTAAGGCTTTTCATAAAGCTGATACGGTCCGGATCCAAAATTGGTTTAGAACTTACCCGAGTTTGCCCATTCTTCTTTTGGTGGCACGGGTTCGGAATTGTCCCAGTGTTCCACGATTAAGCCATCTTCCACGCGGAAAATATCCACCTGGCACAGGTCCTGATCTTCGTGACGGGCACGGTTTAGCGTGGCCACGAAGTTGCCTTCTGCGACGGTCATAAAGTTCTCTTGGTAGGTTAGCGGGCGGTTTGGCGCGTTCCAAAAGGCTATGAAGTTGTCCAGTCCATCGCCAACTTCTGGATTGTGCTGGAGGTATTTGTCCGGGTTGATGAATGCCTCAACATCGTCGGTTTTACCGTCGATCAAAACTGTCTGAATGAACGCGGTGACCAAAGCGCGGTTTGCTTCTGTTTTGTCGATGTCTGTGACCTTCGTTAGACCATCAACTTGCGTGCGGCCAGAAGGGTTTGCACCCATGAAGGGTGCGATCACATCCCAATGCCCGATGATTTTGCCAGTCTCGTCGCTGTCAAAAAAGTCGGTTGTGACCCACTCGCTCTCGCCATTGTTGAGGCTTTGATACGCCGTCACAAAAACCTTCGGACCATCTTGAAGCGCGCGAACGATTTGAATGTCTCGGATAGGGTTGCGTTTGATGAAGGGTTTAAAGAATGCAATGAAACCTTCTTGCCCATCGGCAACCCCTGTTGAGTGTTGGGTATATCGGTCCCCTGTATATGCGGCGACGGCGTCTTCGGGGTGGCCATCGCGGATCCCATGCATATACAGGTTTATGGCGTTTTCGCGGGCGGATGTCATTGCGGGCTCCTTCAAAAAGACCATTTTGATTTAGCGTTGTGGCTTTGGACTGGATATCGTCTTTCCGCAGAACACAAAGATCGGGTTTTCAGAACAAAGACTGTGCCATTCCATCCCTTGAATGATCTGAATTGCGGACCTATTCACGCAGAATGGTAAAGCGTATCCAACTTGACGATTCCAAGAGACTGCCAGGGCGGTTCTATGGTCGACTACGCGCCCGCGACGCTATTCTAGGCTGAGGTCATTTTTGAAATCAAAATCTGATCTATAGCGACAGGAGGAAAGACCGATGTCCACACCAAAGACACTCTATGATAAAATCTGGGATGCACATGTGGCTCATGAGGCCGAGGATGGCACATGCCTTTTGTATATCGACCGTCATCTGGTTCATGAGGTGACATCACCGCAAGCCTTTGAGGGGTTGCGGATGGCGGGGCGTCAGGTTCGTGCGCCTGAGAAAACGATTGCGGTTCCAGATCACAATGTCCCAACGACAGCGGGACGTGAAGATCCGGCCAACATGACCGAAGACAGTGCAATTCAAGTGGCCGCTTTGGACAAGAACGCGAAGGAATTTGGCATCCACTATTATCCGGTTTCTGATATCCGGCAGGGTATTGTGCATATTGTTGGCCCCGAGCAGGGTTGGACCTTGCCCGGTATGACTGTGGTTTGCGGGGACAGCCATACAGCGACGCATGGGGCTTTTGGCGCCTTGGCGCATGGCATTGGCACATCCGAGGTTGAGCATGTTTTGGCAACGCAAACCTTGATCCAAAAGAAGTCCAAGAACATGAAAGTTGAGATCACAGGCTCTTTGCGCCCCGGCGTCACTGCCAAGGATATTACGCTATCCGTGATCGGTGCGACAGGAACGGCAGGCGGCACAGGCCATGTGATTGAGTATTGTGGTCAGGCAATCGAGGAGCTTTCCATGGAAGGCCGAATGACGGTTTGCAACATGGCAATTGAGGGGGGCGCGCGCGCAGGGTTGATCGCGCCAGATCAGAAGACATTTGACTATGTTAAGGGGCGTCCAAATGCGCCCAAAGGCGAGGCCTTGGAAAAAGCGATCACTTATTGGAAGACCTTGTTTACCGATAAGGGCGCACATTTCGACAAGGTGATTACCTTGAAGGGCCAGGATATCGCGCCTGTTGTCACCTGGGGGACATCACCCGAAGATGTGCTGCCGATTACCGAAGTGGTGCCAAACCCCGATGATTTTGAGGGCGGCAAGGTGGATGCAGCGCGTCGCTCAATCGAATATATGGGCCTGACGCCGGGTCAGAAATTGTCGGATATCGAAATTGATACGGTTTTCTTGGGATCCTGTACGAATGGCCGGATTGAGGATTTGCGGGCGGCGGCAAAAATTCTGAAAGGCAAAAAAATCAAAAAAGGTCTTCGGGCGATGGTTGTACCGGGTTCTGGCCTTGTGCGTGCGCAAGCCGAGGAAGAAGGTCTAGCAGATGTCTTCAAGGAAGCTGGATTTGAATGGCGTTTGGCTGGGTGTTCTATGTGCCTTGCGATGAACCCAGATCAACTTGCTGAAGGTGAGCGCGCAGCGTCGACCTCTAACCGCAACTTTGAAGGTCGCCAAGGCTATAAAGGACGTACGCATCTTGTCTCACCTGAAATGGCGGCCGCTGCCGCGATCACAGGGCGTCTGACAGATGTACGCGAGATGATCTAAGATCGACAAAGGCAGCCTGTTTCAGGGCCGAACGGGATTGGCACTTTCTTCGATTTTGGCAGCGTCTAAGCCAAATAACAGCGCCG